>JBMPOY010000006.1:0-293468 GCA_049340365.1 Undibacterium sp. Ji67W
AACAAATGGAGAAAACAATGCACACATAATTGATCGACAAACCTAAAACAAACTTGTATGCTCAACCACTAAGCGCCTGGTCAATATTCAATGCGCGCAGCTGGTCAAAATTGAGTGCGCGCCAACAATTCATCGCACATAGCGTCAATGGGCGTATCGCTAAAATATTCGCCCGTCAGTGTTCCAGGAACGATCCAACAATTATCTGGGATTTCCTGGCCGGTCATTTCTGCATACACGCGCCTTGGCACATAGCAGTAGTCTTCGCTGCTGATGTCAGGCTGCCCCCAAAGCTCTGCCAATGAATCTGGGTTGTGGACAGCCTTCTCATACCTTCTCTTACCTTGCGAGACCAGCCCGTAAAGGAAGTTCATAAAGCTGTCTTCTGAGCATCCGCTGCGAAGCATGTATGCGGCCCCCCACATGTCCCAGCTATAGGCAGCGCAAACAAAATTCTCCAGATGCCACTTGAACGCAGCTACCTGTTGCGGCTGCAATTTGGCCAATTTATTTTCCTGGCCATCCGCAGGGTCGTCAAACCTTTTGCATTTCTGTACGACTTCCCAGAATTCACTACTGCTCATCGCAGCGAGGAAGGATTTTGCTACGGCATTTTTCTCGTTATTGTTATCTTGATTCATTGACTTCTTTCAGTAGGCGTGTGTTTTCTCCCGCTTGAATATCTGGCATGGTCGCCATCGACCATTTCCACAAGCGAAAGAAATTAAACATCGCGAGTCGTCATTCAGCCGACGCGCTAGCTTAGTTAAATATGATTTTTTTGCACGCGCTCACACGCAATGCAGATTGACGCCAGCAAGGGCATCGAGGGTAGTGAAAAATTCGCAGGCCAATAATATGCTCGGCCTTGCTTATCTTCTTAGGTGATTTCTGGGGTAGTCCCAGAATTAGACGCTTAGCTATAACTACGCCAAGGTACGCAACACGCAGGGGTGTGCGATTTAAATTTCTTACTGCGCCATCGCAGCGAATGCAATTTTACTCTGGTCGATCTGGCTTGCGCAACGACTTTCACGTGAATTTTTTCGCGGCAGAAAACATTGATTTTCTCGGCGAAGAAAACATTGATTTCTTAACGCGAGAAAATATTGATCGCGCTTCGTGGCGGGAAAACATTGATTTTACAGGCTGCAATCGCTGGCAGCACAGCACAGCCCATCGCAACCGAAGGGTAGCACCGGCCCAGCCGGTGCTAACACCATTCTCAAACAGTTAAATACTAGACTGCTCGGGTTAGCACCGACGGCCACCGACGCTCCGCTCGTGGAAAGTCCGCTGATAAATACAGCGACTGCCCGACCAACAACCCACGGGCACGAAGCGGAGAAGCGAACATGAATGAAGTAGCACAGAAGCTGGCGCACGCCAGCGAACAGAGCAATACCAACCCCACACATGGAGTGCCCCGTCCGATCTGGATGCTGGCGCGTGACGTGGCTGTAAAATTCGGCCCGCCACCATTTGGCGTGCCATCCCTAGACATCTTGCTGTACGGCTGGAAGCGTCACGCAAATATCGTCCTCGCCGGTCAACCAGGTGCAGGCGCATCTGACTTGGCGCTGACGTTGGCGGAGAAATACGCGACCAGCGTCGGTCCGGTGATATGGATTGGCGTTGGCGACGATCTACGTAGCATCACTCAACGGCTTGTTCTTCGGGATGCCGGTATCGCGGTTCCGGCTCTAGCCCCCTCTATTAGCCTTGACGGCGCTGAGCAGCAGGCCGTGACCGTCGCCAGCGGCAGGATCGGCGCGCTGCCTATTCACTACTGCGATCTGGACGATGCTTGTGATGAGGGCGCGGAGCAGGACTTCTTAGTGCGCGTAACATCCGATGTGCCGACGCTAATCGTGGTCGAGCCTTCTGTGTTCGATGATGAGACCCTCGACCCGTTCCAGCTTTTGGTAAGACGCTGCAACCTGTTCCAGCTCGTAGAAAGTCTGAAGGGGTCAAATACGGATTGGCGCGTGCTATGGCAGGTGCCGATGAGCGTGGGTGCTGACCGTACTATTGACACACATTCCCTCGACGACCTTGATGAACCTGCCGTGACCACTGGTGCCGATGTTGTCATGTTTACGTACCGACTGGCAGATGGGACAGCGGCGGCGGACGCCGAAGTGATTGTCGTCAAAAATCGCTTCGGCTCGCTCGCCACAGTCCAGTTGCGTTACGACCCGGCGTTGTCATCTTGGAGCGAGCGGGTCAGCGCTTAGATGCCCCAGATTGAAGGCGCTACCATTCGAGCAATTCGGCGGTCGGCTTCTTCCTCAGTATCTCCTCGAACTCGGCCAGCATGCTACGAC
Organism: Undibacterium sp. Ji67W; assembly: GCA_049340365.1. Classification (GTDB taxonomy): domain Bacteria; phylum Pseudomonadota; class Gammaproteobacteria; order Burkholderiales; family Burkholderiaceae_D; genus Undibacterium. Next base: position 2,328 of record JBMPOY010000006.1, read on the forward strand.
TGTGCTGCTTGGGTTCCGGCACGTCGAAGCGTTCGAGTTTAAGGTCAAGCTCGAACGTCACGCGTCCACCAACAGGTTCACCGGCCATTTCAGCGCGGTTGATTTCAGCGCGGATTGCACGAGCGATACCATCCAGTACTTTCCGCTCCATCTCCTTCCTGTATACAGCGACCTTCTCGTCCTTGCATGAACCTGCTCGGATGCTGTGCTCAATGCGGGTGAGCGTCCACCAGTCGGTGACGCCAAATTTCAATTTCATATTTCCTCCTTGTTCTGTTGGTGGTAGCCATGCGCCCAGCATTCTGGGCGCATGGCTATGCTGCTGCAACGTAACTATGCGTAGGCACCTTCCCGCCAAATATGAACGCCAAGCTTGCTGCTGTGGAGCTGCGTACCACCGGCATTGCTACCAATTGCCGACTGCTGACAGGTGACGCGGCTGAACGTGACGCGCATTGAACCGTCTGGCAGGTCTTCGAAGTCGCAGTCTGCGATCAGGCCAAGGTCGTCAAGCCAAATCTCCGAGTATGGAATAGCGTCCAAGGCGCAGCGGCCGTATTTCTGCAACAAGGCGTCAGAAATCCTCTTACCGAGCCAGCCGTGAAAAGCATCGAGCGACTGTTCGTCGTACAGATCGTAAAGATCACGGTAGCGAGCACCGACGATGTATTCACAGGTCATAGCGACCAGCGTCTGTGCAGCGAGCGTAGTGGATGTGGAAGTGTTGAGGGTTTGTGCGGGCATAGCTTCTCCAGTCGAACCAATAGCGGTTCGTTTTTTCTGCATCGGGATTGATACATTGGAGTGCTAGCTACCTTCGACGGCTACGCCCCTTGCGTAGGCAAGGGCGGCAAACACTTATGGCGAGCAAACTGGCCTCGCGCTGAGGTGAGGCCAGAAGTATACCAAGCGGCGCTCCCAGAAGTCACGTGAATTTTCGCGCACGCTCCGCCGTCGATTGCTGCCGCTCTCGCGGCGCGAGACTAGAACAGGTCTGTACAGATTTGCTTGAGACGCACAGGGTTGTCCTCGACGTATTGTGCCGTCATGGCGATGGACGAGTGGCCCATCAACGTAGAGACCGCCTTGATGTCTACACCTTTTTCGATCAGCGTTGTGGCGAACGTGCGCCGACCGCTGTGACTGGACGCGCCCTGTAATTTCGCGTCCGTGTACATGCGATGAAAGAGCTGCTGCAAGCTGTTCGGCGAAAACGAACTGCCTTTCTGTGACTTGAACAACGGCGCTTCGAGGTTGAACAGGATACCGTCACGCTGCTTCCGGTCGGCGATGAAGTCGCGGATCGCGGCGACCACTTTAGGGTTGGTCAGGTATACATGCCGCTGCTTGCTGCCCTTAGTCATCGAGCCGGTGAGGTTGATCTCTTCGAGCAGGTTGCCATCGATGCCGAGTACATGCTTGATGCGCAGCGCGGCCATTTCCTTCGCACGCAGACCGAGGCCAAATGAACAGTAGAGCAGCGCGACGTTTCGCTTGGCATGCGCCTTCTTCTTCACAACGTTGACGACGCGGGACAGCTCCCGCTCGCTCAGTACCTTCGCTTGCCCCTCGCGCATAAATCCCTCCAGAATGGTTTATTAGTATCGCAATGTTGCGATATGTAAACATTCTATCCAGCCCTTTGGGCTTCGTACATCGGAGGAATGGCTCAGGCAGCCACAATGGTTACTAATTGCATTTAGTAAACATTGTCGCCAGGCTGGGGGGGACCTTGCACCTGACCAAAAAATGACCATCGCAGGACGTTGTCAGGGACGTTCCGGGTATCTAGCCGATATGTCGCTGTCGGCTGGCTGCTGCCGCCATCAGGCTCGGCGGCAGATAGACTTGCCTACGAGATCCACTATAGATGACAATGCATACAACACATGGCTTAGTCGGCGCACTTTCTTACGTGCGAGCCGAGCCAGTTTTCTTTTAACATTTGGAGAAAGCGGATGATCACAAGAGGGCATCTTATTGGCGAAATTATCGATGAGCTTTCAGTCATCGGCGAGCAGGTGAAACTGCGTTGTGGTCTCGGTCTCACCGATTTAACCGTATATGCCGAAAATTTCTTCAGAGACGTTTTAAATGCGTTGCACTCTATCGAACTGAAAAATCTCAATGACACTCGTTCAAATGAACCGGGACTAGACCTTGGTGATGAGAAAAATGGTTGGGGGTTTCAGATCACTGCTACTCCAACAAGTGCAAAGGTCAATCACACCTTGGAGAAAATTACGCCTGCGCAAACAGCGAAATATAAGAATATCCGAGTTCTAATTTTGGGGAAAAGGCAAACGCAGTACACGATTGATCCAACTTTTGCCTCACCCATTGGGTTCGAAGCTGAACACATATGGGATATCACGACGTTGGCAAGGGATACCGTGGCGTTGCCCATTGATAGACTTGACGTACTTCATCGAGTTATTCGATCGAATGCAGCCCGGCTTCGTGTGGAACTTGAAATTCCTGACGACAGCGGAAAATACCCAACAAGCGGATACGATAAATGGGAAGCCCGCCCCGTTCCTGTCTTGGGATCTGGCGCAAAATTTAAGAATTTTTTTGTGCTGGAGTATGAATCCGACCCCGATGAGTTTGATAATGAGGAACTGGCTAAGGACATTAGGAGGCTGGCAAAAACACTGTCCCGTTTGCCGCGCATTACCCGTGAATTTCTGGCGACGCTTTATGAACGGCGAGAAAGAAAGAAAAGTAAAAGGAGTCACTCTAGCATTCACGCAACTGTTATCCTGGGAAAGATGGAGCGCGAATATCGAGGCGATGATTTTCATGGCGAGGTCGCACTGCTAGATCAGGCAGGTCTTTTAAATGTTGATACCGACGACATATATGAACTTGGTCCAGCAGAGATAATTCTTACAATTTCAAGGAATGACGATTTAGCATCAGGATTTTTCGATTTCGTTGAGAAGAATGGTTACAGCTATCGGAAAATAATCGGCGAAGTTGATTTTTCAGTTTTCTAAGATGCACAAATATCGCCGCATGGGATACATACACCAAGAAACGCAATGCGGTCTTTAAGTACTACATCCCTACTAGTTCCTGCATTTAACCGCAGGAAGCGACGACCCAATTGATAAAATTAGACTCTTCCGCTACGAGATCGACGTCCAGATTTATTCGATAATGAAAGATTTTTATTGGATGCGCTTGGCCAATCGTCCCAACAAAGACTGGGCCGGTATTTTTATCATCTTGCGCTGGTGTGATGAAAAATGCAGTTGTGGCGCCATAAGACAGCGCATGAGAAATAAGTTGATATCTGTCGGACTCCGCTAGTTTCGTTTTATACTTAACGTCGCCGACAAGTTTTACCAAGCCATGTCGTTTCACGATTAAATCAGGCTTTGCGTCATATCTTTCATTATCGAAAAACAGAGTAGATTTTCCCTCTAGGTTTCCATCTAAAACACTTATTTCCGCTGCCTTCAGAACAGAAGAACTTTGCAATGTTAAACGGAAATATTGCTCAAAAGCATCCTCTAGGTTCACCACCAGCGAGTGCATACCAGAGGTCCCTTTTTGACCAATCAGCTCGACACCGCTGCCATCAAGTATGATGAAGCAAACGTCTAAGATATCTAAGTAGTAGTGCCGCAAATCTGGAACGTGCTGCGCCATCAACTGTTCTTTAGCCCTACGTAATAAGGAGTACGAATTGTCTAGTGGTACGGCATTGAATATGTCCGAGAAATAAGAAAGCTGACGCAGCAAATCAGTTTTCTTATCAGCGCTTTGAGATAAAGAAAATCCAACCTCGTATATGGCCCGTTTTATGACACGGTTAAATAATGTGTCTATACTTAAGTCGTAGTAGAAGCAGGGGATGGTTGTCCGCTTTGCCTTTGGAATAGATTCGCGAACATATCGTGCAATATCAATTCTCCCACGAAGTCCAGCGTAGCTATTGTTTTTCAGCTCATATTGCCTATAGACGCCTTCGGCATCTAGTTCCCGCAATGAAATCAGCAACGACCGGCACATTGCTTCAATAATGTTGCTCGACGCGGCTCCGTGAAGTTTGTATTTTCTACGGAAAAAATCTAAGCACTTAATTGGCTGACTGGCAATTCCAATAATCCTGGCAAGATTTGTAATTGGAACTTTTGGCGCTACGTTTATAATCAAGTTGTCAGTTAAAGGAACTTGGCCAATATAGTTTCCAGCGATCAGTACAAGTTCATTTTTCCTGTAATCGATATCAAAGTAGCCTTTTTCCTTAACTTCCGGCACAAAACAAAAAGCGCCATCGGAAGTCATGACGTCCTTAATAGGCACGACAACCGGCTGACGCTCTATTGCATCGATGATTTTCAATTTAAATCCCTGCGTTCTCAGGGTTGTCGAATAATGTCAAATATCCTTGCTTGGCAACTGAAAAAGAATCTGGTTCAAATCTGAACGATTTCTCCAAGATGAATTTTAGTTTTCGATTCCAAACCTTTTTTAGGGATTGATCATCTTTAATTGACATAAATAGAGCATGGCCAATTCCATGCCTACTGGATTTATTCAGCGTGACAAAGTAGGGGATGATTTTCGCAATCAAAGCCTCTGGAGCGCCATTCGCTTTCAATAATTTGTTTAGTAGTGTCGCAGACGGCTCCAACGGAATCCGATCAAACCGCCTGTCCATCGCATCGTCAAGTTCCACCACTGATTTATCAAAAGGATTAAATGTCCCAATGAAAAATAAGTTCTTTGGAATTTTCGCAGTTTTTCCTGAATAAGCTAGATTGAAGCTCTTATCACGATAAGATGGTTCTATATAAGTCAGCAGCTCACCAAATATTCTTCCGGTGTCGCCCCTATTTAATTCGTCAATTACTAGAACGCATAATTCCGGGGCCACCTTTTCGGCGTGCTCGCACAAACGAAGAAAGACTTTTCGTTTGATTGCAAAGGATGTTGTGCCGCTTAGAATTACTGGAACATATCCTTCAACGAAGTCGTCATATCCCATTGAAGGGTGAAACTGAACGAACCGTGCGCGCTTTGGATCACCGTCAACCAAACGGCCTGCGATTTGTCTCGCGTACCACGATTTGCTCGTGCCAGGCGGTCCGGATAGCAAGACACCGCCACCACCTTCGCGAATTATATCGACGACTTGTGCAAGTACTTCATCAGTATCCGGCAGATCTTTGGATAGCGGTGTTTCGTCGATAACCTCTTGGTCGGATGAGTCATTCGAGTTCATGTTGTTTCCAAAAATGTCCAGATTTAGTCCGTTCGCATCCACACTTCCATAATAGGAATACCAAGCGGCCTCATCTTCGAATTGGGAAAAGGTTGGCGGCTTGGCAGTTTCTGCAACTAATAAGTCAAGGATGTCCGGGGGGATTGACCAATACCCATTTCCGGTCTTTCCGGGAGAGGTTAGGAGTAGCTCGCCCAGCCCGGCTCGTTTGAACCACGGAGTGGTCTTCTGGTCGCGAACTTGGCCGGCAGGGTCTCGGTCATCGGTTGTTGATGTTTGATCATAAGCGCGATCACGAAGAGGCAAATCTTTCGCCCCCCCCTTTACCGGATCGTAGTCTGGAAAAGTCCGAGCTTTCTTTATCTTGGCTATTACCGCATCGACTTCTGAATGCCGTAAGACCCACATTAGCTCACGATTCAATTCATCCCAATGCAATTTTCCATCAAGTTCAACCGCAGCCTTCCAAATTACCCAATAGGGGTGACAGTCGGTATCAGCAGGATAGGATTCTTTATCAGTTATATCCGCTGGATTCAATAACTGATATTTACGGAGTACCTGAATTGCGAGTTGAGCATATTGACGACGAAAACTGCGCGCGCCAGCACTCTTGGCCTGACGAAAGGCTTTGCCAAGATCGGTGAGCTGAGTGTTTCCTTCAGCATCTTGATACAATAGCCCCATGCGCTCAAACAGCTTGTGCCATCGCCGTGGGCGACTGAGTGCCACTCCGGATGCCGCTTTCACGACTTCTTCTTTAGTCCCCTGCAAACCTTCGGCTTGCATGATTGCATCCAACTGGGTGCCTAATGACACCTCTGCGGAAAATTCGAGAACAGTCGGCGTATCACGGTCCGGGGCCTGCCAGCGGTCAAAGGTCATAAAGCTATCTTTGCGAGTTAAGAAACGGAACTTTCCAGCTCGCACATTCTAACGTCCTGTTGACGAGCAACAGGGGATTTTTTTTCCTTTCGGCAAAGTGCTGCAAATACAGAAGTGCCGAGCACTTCGGCTAGCAATGGCGGAACAGCATTTCCGATCTGCTTGGCGACCTCTTCTCGACTTCCTTCGAAAATGAAAGTATCTGGGAACGTTTGAAGGCGCGCACCTTCGCGCAATGTAATGCTGCGATGCTCAATCGGATGCGCAAATTTCCCCCGAGTAAAACTGTCAAAACGCGCAGTAATAGTTCCAGATGGCTTGTCCCAAGCAAGCCTGCCGTAAACATCCATGTGCCGATGTCCAGGATTATTCCTGTGGCAAGGAAGTTGAAGGTGCTCAGGTATGTGCTCTCTCCCACCGCCTTGAGGAACATGCTGTATGCGTTCCACGTTCATTGCCGAAAGCTTAGCCTCACGAGCATGGTTTGGAATGGTCGGATGCAAACTCCCATCTGCGGGAGGCGAAGCTAAATCACCGATAGCCTGCTTAACCGTCCGATACTTTCCATCCTTAATGGGAGCCTCAGGCAGCTCAAAAAATTGGCCGGCTCCAGTCATCCGCTCACCTATGAGTATCACGCGTTTACGCATCTGCGGGACACCGAAGTCAGCGGCTTCAACTTTTGTCAAATAGGTCTTGTAACCTAACTCGGCTACCCGATTAAGAATTTTATCCAGAAAGGGAGTGCCACGTTTTGACATCAAACCGGATACGTTTTCCATCAAGAAGAATTGTGGCATGATCCCTTCGACAAACCGAAGATATTCAAGCACTAAATCATTACGAGGGTCTACATCATCTCCGCGACGTTGCACAGAAAATCCTTGGCAAGGAGGGCCACCAGCTAACAAGCTGCATTCGCCGGGTTCCATTTTTGCAAACTTTAATACTTCGGCGACCGATAACTTATGAATGTCAGCTTCGATAAGATGATCACCGATATTGCGCCGATAGGTCTTGCAAGCTTTGGAATCAAATTCAACAGATGCAGCAATCTTAAAGCCTGCTTTTTCAAGGCCCAATGCTAGCCCGCCCGCGCCACAGAATAAGTCAATTACTTTAGGCTTTTTCACAGGCTGTTACTCCTAGCATTGTCATCTTCAGCCTTGCGCCGACGTTTAATACCATTAATTGTTACGGCAAAACCACGGCCAACCGGAGCTATAACGTCTTTTTCGTACCCGTTTATCGGAGTAACTCCGTCAGTAGCGGTGCCTTGCAGAACTCGAACCATGTGCTCACCCATACGTGTTGCAATCAATGGGGGCACGGCATTTCCTACTTGCTTGTATTTGTCATCAAACGGTCCTTCAAGTACAAACTCAGGAGGAAATCCCTGCAATAGTGCTGCCTCTCGAACTGATAGACCACGGTGCTGTTGAGGATGAGTAAACCTGCCGCACGATGGCGTACGGCACCTAGCCGTAATGGTTACTGCTGGTCGATCCCAAGCTAGTCGCCCATAGACGTCTGTATAGCCACCGTGTTTTTCACGGGTTCGATCTAAGCAGGCTGGACCTACACCAACTGGACGATTACCACCGTTCAGAGGAACTTTCTTAAGAATTTCTATCGTTTCTGGGCGATGCTTAGAAACAATATGCATGGGATCAGTTTCTGAGGCCCCGCCCGACGCCAATTCTTGGAGGTGTCCAATGGCATCGCGAACTGTCCGATGTTCATATTGCTCGTAAATTGGCAATGGCATCGGGAATGGTTGCTTGAAAGCCATCATTACTGCACGAAACCGTTCTTGAGGTAATCCGAAGTCAGCAAAATTAAATATTTGACTGCGGACGTGATATCCCGCAGCTTCAAGTAATACTCGGCCGTTTAGGTAGTGTTGCCAATGCTTTTTCGAAAACATATCCGGAACGTTTTCCATAAAGATAGCATCGGGAGAAATCCGAGTCGCAATTTCTGAAAAAATACCAAAGAGACTGCGGCGGTGATCTTTTCCTTTTATTGACTTTCTATGAGCAGCAAAACCTTGACAAGGAGCGCATCCGACTAAAATTATTTTGTCAAAGCGATCCAGTTTCCAGCTTGCAATTAATTCGTCTAACTTGGGATTATCTTCCTCGACAAGTGTTGAAATATCGATCTCATGCGATGGGCGATTCAACATTTTCTGATACGTGGCACAGCTATGGCGGTCAAAGTCTACGCCGGAAATAATTTCGACTGTGGCGCTCTCACTCTCTATCTTAGAGAAGCCATAGCTTACGCCACCACATCCGGAGAAGAAGTCAACTACTCCAATTTTTAAAGGGGATTTCTTTTTTCTCACAGCGACCATGTTTTTCTTTTCAAAGCAATATTTGGAATTTCAAGATGTGGTGTAATAATCTGACGTTTTTATTTTTCTTATTTAATTATTAATATTTCTCAACTTTGTTTAATTTTCTCAACCATCGACCCGCTGGACGGGGAAGAAAACTCCAGCTGTGTTTGCAAGTGATATTGTTCCGCTTCAAGATGTTCACGGATTAATCGCGAAATTAGAGTGCTCTTCTTGAACCCTCTCTCTTCGCAATAGGCATCAAAACGCTCGAACTCAGCGTCACAAAGTAAAACTGTTATTTTTGACATACGAGGGCGCTCTGAAGTGATTAGTGCGCAGGAGTGCGCACTTCTGCGGCGATGTAAGTAGTCTAACATTGCGCGAGCGAGAGCGCTAAAGAACATTTGTTTCGGGCGCAAATTTTCTCACGTAAGGCGGATCGAATGCCCTTGTTCGATCAAGTTGCCCAGCCAAGTGTGTAGGAATTCGTTCAGACTGCGACGTTCCGTATTGTCAATCAGACAGCCACCGTCTCCATACACCTCCGTGATGATGTAGGCGTCTTGATAGGTCAGTGCCTCCGCAACGTTCTTGTCGGGGAACACCTCGATCATCATATCTGGATCAGGGATCATGTCGCCCGAAGGGTGCTTGTAGTAGTGGCTCAACGCGATGATCAGCTTGCTTGGCGTCCGCGTTAGGATGTCGAGGTTCAGCGACATCATGCCCACAACCTCTGATTTTCCATGCGAGTTGATGGCGAGTAGGCAGGGCGCCACGGCAAGCAGTCGTTGGTAGATATCGGTGTAAATTTGTTCGTGCAAGGCTTCTTGGGCCATCGGTCTGTTCCATGCAATGGGGGGAGTCCGGCGACACTGAAGCTTTCGCTTCGGTGATCGCCGCCGTTGTCGGTGGTCAGATTTCGATGATCTGGTGGACGATGGCTTGCACTTCGGGGCCGCTCTTTTTCAGCAGGGAGGCGAAGCGAGCGACGATCAGGCGGTTCTTCTTCGTCTCCAGCTTGTTGATCTCGCGGACCACGCTCAGGTCCAACGGCTTTCCTGGCTTGATGTTCTCGATGGTGTTCTTGACCAGTTCGGTGCGTTCGGCATCGAGAGCTTTGATGGCTTCACGCAGATTTTCGGAGGCGTTCTTCTCGGGCGTGCTGGCGCTCGACTGGGCAGAGTCTGCCGAGGACGAGGCAGTATCGGTAGCGGTGGCCTTCTTGTCGAGGGTGAGGACGGGCTTTTTGTCGGTGGCTGCATTCATTGGAAATCTCCTGTTTATTTGTCAAATCGACAAGAGAAATTCTATCCAGCCTTTCGAAAATCGTACACAGATTTATTGCTTTATTGCAAATATTTGCGGGATTTTACGGAAACCGCATAATTCGCTTGCGGTCAGGGTGCTAACACAATCTTGAGTCAGTTAAATACTAGGTAGCTCGGGTTAGCACCGCTGCGGGTAAATTTGTTGGATCAGCTTCCCGCACATTTCAACGAATTCCAACGTGCCGACAGGGTTCAGATTGTATTCGCCATGTGCAGATGCGTTCCGCAACGTCGGGATAAACACGATAAGGCTCTTGTCAAAGTTACCCATCCAACCCTGCTCGAAGGCGTATTCGAGGAGCTTTGTCAGACCTGGCAACGACTTGTGCTTGCTTGGCGGCCTTGTCGTATCGTCTTTCCATCGCGTCATTAGCCCGAACTCCACAGCAATCAACGCTTGAGTCAAAGCAACGGATAACAGCGAGAACTGTAAGTGAGAATAGACCAGTAAATGCTGTGCTTGCTGGAACTGCACCAGCACGTACTCTGGGACATCCTCGCTCAACGTCATGCCTTCGGCAATCTGATGAAGCCTTGGAAGATTAATTCCAAATGTGGCCCAACGGCCGTCTGGCTCCGTGAGCATATCGAGCGGTTTCAGTGGCTCCATCGGATGTTCTTTTGTTGTATTGATAATATATTAACAATATGATACCCGGTTAGCCTTTTCTCCGCCGGAAAGATACAGTCTACGTGTGTCAAATTGACCAAAACATCATCATTTGCTGCACGTATTCGAGCTCGATCTGGTCCGGCATGGCCAGCCGCATAGCGCCTTGAATCGCGTCGGAAGATAAATGCAAATTACGCACCCCGATAAATTCTGAAATACTGACTTCAGGGTGTGTTTGCGCTGTTTGCAGGGCGCGATACATCTCTATCGGTTTCACTCCGGTTTCACCTCAGGCCAGGTGCTCAGTGCTTCGATGGCGTGCATTTTTTTCCAGCTAGGACGACTTGTAACCAGATGGGTCAACTTGTTTAAGGCTGGCCATTCGGTGGCGGGTTTGGGCATATTACGAGACCAGCGCATTAACATGGTCAGGAACAAATCAGCGGCAGAAAATTGTTCGCCCAACAGATATGGGCCATTCTTGCTCAGATGCGTTTCCAGATGTGACCAGATGGTTTCTATTTTGTGTTGTAAGGCCTGGCGCACTGGCTCAGGATGTTCGGCATAGCCTAGATCACCAGGATAAAACCAGAAGCGGAACGCCGATTGCAGGTCGTTGCTCAGATAGACTATCCATTGCCGCCACAGGTCGCGTTCAGCACTGCCCGCGGCGGGGACGAGCCCGGCTTCAGGGTGGCGCTCTGCCAGCATCATCAACAACGCAGCGGACTCCACATAAGCTTTGCCATCGACCACCAAGGTAGGAACGACGCCATTTGGGTTGAGCGCCAGATAAGCGGCATCTTTTTGTTGTCTGGTTTCAAAATCAACCAGTTTGAGTTCATGTTTCGCACCAATTTCTAACAAGGCCAGGTGGACTACCAAACTAGCAGTACTGGGACAATAGTAGAGTGTGTACATTTTAATGTGCCTGATGGGTTAAGTGAGGTGAACCACTGCAAACCGGACAAACCGGATTTTTTTGAATTCCTATCGTTGTCCATTCCATGTGCATGGCGTCCAACATGAGCAAGCGTCCTTTGAGCGAGTCGCCGATGTGCATGATCAGCTTGAGTGCTTCAGCGGCTTGCATGGTGCCGATAATTCCAACCAATGGCGCAAAGACGCCCATGCTGGAGCACAGCACTTCTTCAAATTGCGCTTTGGGTGGAAATAAACAGGCGTAACATGGGGCATGGTGGTCGCGTTGATCAAACACGCTGATTTGACCATCAAAACCGATGGCAGCGCCTGAAACTAAGGGCACTGCAAACTTTGCACAGGCAGCATTGACCGCATGGCGTGTGACAAAATTGTCGCAGCAGTCGAGCACGATGTCGGCCGCTTGAACTAATTCTTCCAGACGCTGATCTTGCACCCGTTCTTGCAATGGAATGATCTCGATTTCTGGGTTGATTTGTTGCAGACTTTGTTGTCCCGAGAGTACCTTTGCCAAACCGACGCGATCCGTCGTATGCAAGATTTGGCGTTGCAAATTGGTCAAATCGACCGTGTCATTATCGACCAGTGTCATGTGACCGACCCCGGCACTGGCGAGATACAGTGCGGCTGGTGAGCCTAAACCGCCGGCACCGATGATCAACACGCGGGCCGCATTGATTTTTTCTTGCCCCTCTATGCCTATCTGTTCGAGCAAAATATGGCGTGAATAACGGAGAAGTTGATTGTCGTTCATCAGGCTTAGTGTCAGAGAATATCAGGAGTCAGCAAAAGGGTAGATTGCGTTCACACAAAGATCATCGTAAAAAAGGCCGCTGGTCGCGGCCTTTAGCATCATCGTCGATGCTTATTTTTTCTTGTCAGACTTATTGTCTTTATCAGCGCTATCTGGTTTGTCCATCTTGTCAGTTTTACCAGGCTTATCGGCTTTGTCTGCTTTCTCAGCGCTTTCTTTATTTTCGTGAACGTCTTTTGGCTCGGTCACTTTAACTGGCAGGCCTTTCAGGTGGTTTAGTGCTTGCGCTAACTGATAATCATCTTTGCTGCCGTATTCCAAAGGCTTGCTTTTTTTCGCCAGAGCAATCAGACGTTGCTCTTCTTCCAGTTCGTCGACTTTTGGACGTGTTGATTCAGCCTCTTTATCGTTGCTCAGATGTTTTTGCAAATCGGATTCACGGGTACGCAAACTATTGAAGCCATCGCCATCGGCGGTTTCTTCGACATTGAAATCCGGTACGATACCTTTCGCCTGAATGGAACGGCCATTTGGCGTGTAGTAACGTGCGGTGGTCAATTTAACCGCGGTATCAGCAGATATCTGGCGGATAGTCTGCACCGAACCTTTACCAAAGCTCTGTGTTCCGATAATCGTGGCGCGTTTATAGTCTTGCAGAGCACCAGCGACGATTTCTGAGGCAGAGGCTGAACCGGTATTGACCAGCACCACCAATGGCACATTTTTGAGGGCTTCTGGCAATTTTGCTAAAGGGTCGCCCGATGTGCGACCAGAATAGAATTCGCGTTTAGCGTAGAACGTGGCTTTGGAGTCAGGCAGTTGGCCATTGGTTGAAACGACAGGCACATCTTTTGGCAAAAATGCGGCGGCAACGCCGACAGCGCCTGGTAATACGCCACCCGGATCATTACGCAGATCCAGCACCATGCCTTTGATGGATGGATCCTGGGCGTACAACATCTGAATTTTTTTCGCCATATCTTCCACAGTAGGTTCCTGGAATTGCGAAATACGCAACCATGCATAACCAGGTTCTACTATTTTTGCTTTGACGCTTTGTTGTTTGATCAACTCACGTGTGATCGTCACCACAATTGGTTTGTCTTCGTTTTTGCGGGCAATCGTCAGAGTGATCTTAGTGTTTGGTTCGCCACGCATTTTTTTGACGGCGTCGTCGAGTGTCAAACCTTTGACGGGAACTGAATCAAGGCGGGTGATGAGGTCGCCTGGTTTTAAACCGGCGCGATAGGCAGGTGAGTCTTCGATAGGTGAGATGATTTTAACGTAGCCATCTTCCATCCCGACTTCAATACCCAAGCCGACGAATTTGCCTTGAGTGCCTTCCTTGAGTTCTTTGAAGGCTTTTTTATCAAGATAGGCTGAATGAGGATCCAATGAACCGACCATTCCTGAAATGGCTTCGGAAAGCAATTTGCTGTCATCAACAGGTTCTACGTAGTCTGATTTGATCAGACCGAATACGTCGGCCAACTGACGCAGCTCTTCAACCGGGAGTGGGCTGGTGGCACTTTTTTGTGCCATTGCTGAAAATTGCATGGATGCTGCCACGCCAGCGACCATGCCCAGGCCGATTAAACTGAAATTCTTAAATTTGCTGCCCATGTTTCACCTAAAGCCTATTTAACGACGATCCAGTTCAGTGGATCAAATACCCGTCCCTGATGACGGATCTCAAAGTATAAACCTGATTGCTCATTACCGCCGCTGTTTCCGGCGCTGGCGATGATATCGCCTGTCTTTACCGTGTCGCCCACATGCTTCAACACGGCCTGATTATTACTATACAAACTCCAATATTGGTCACCATGGTCAACAATAACCATGTTGCCGTAGCCTTTATACCAATCGGCAAAAATGACTTTACCGGTGGCAATGGCTTTTACTTCGGTGCCTTCAGCGGCCTTGATAAACAAACCTTTCCAGCTTGGCCCATCACCGCGTTTAGTGCCAAAACGAGCGAGAATTTCACCTTTTACTGGTAAGTGCAATTGTCCTTTTAAGCGTTCAAACTCGCCTGAAGGTGTGGCTCCCACTTTGGTTTGCTTAGGCGGTTCATCAGCATCGATCGCATTTGGATTACTTGTATTGTTATTTGCACTTTTAACCGGCGCTGGCTTTTTACCAGCTTTTTTATCGATAGCAGCCTGTTCGGCCAGCCTTGCCTTTTCCTTTTGTGCCGCAGCGATGCGTTCTTGCCTTTGTTTTTCTTCCTGTTCAGCGCGTGCTTTTTCCGCTTTCGCTTGCTCTTCAATCAATTGATTCAATCGTGAGACAAGATTGCTCAGCCTTTGTTCATCTTTTTGTAGATTATCTGCTTGTTTTTTTTGTGCATATAGTTTGTCTGATAATTGACTGACTAATGCAGCATGTTTTTTCTTTTGTTTTTCTAAATCTTCTTTGTGCTGTTTTTGTTCTTCAGCAATATCGTCCAGATCCGCTTTAGCATCTTGCGCTTCCTGCGTGTTTTTTTCTACTGCTTGCAGGCTGCCACGCAAATTTTCTATCATTTTTGCTTGTGTTTGTGACACATAGCCCATGTATTGCAAGTCACGGTTGATGCGGTTCGGGTTATCGCCGGAGAGCAACAATTTGATACGATCGCTGTCACCTCGCATATATTGGCTGCGCAGAAAAGCTGAAAGTTGTGTTTTTTGTTTTTCTACCTGAGTTTTGAGCGCCAGTTGTTGCTCTAACAGTTGCTTGAGCTTTTCTTCAGTCTGGATTTGTTCGTTCTGCAAGTCGCGCAGAGAACGATCAGCCTCCGATATCGCCTGTTCCGATTCTGCCAGCGCATCACTCGCATGATCCTTTGCATTTTCGGTTTTGTTGATATCGGTTTTGAGGTTTTTTAATTTTTGTTGTAATTCTGCACGCGCCGCTTCTGCCTGATTCTTTTGCTGGGTACGTGCATTACTGGCGGCAAGACTCAGGCATGCTGTGCCGCCAAACGACAGGCACAGCACGGCAGAAAACAATAATCGGGTCGATTTTTGCATCAAGGTTTATTTAGCTTTACCTTGGCTGGCTACTGCTTTCAATGCCGCATCAATGGCTGCCTGATCACCGAGATAGTAATGTTTGATCGGTTTCAGGTCGGCATCGAGTTCATACACCAGTGGCTGGCCATTCGGGATATTGAGGTTAACGATATCCTCGTCGCTGATGCCATCAAGCATTTTGATCAGCGCGCGCAGACTGTTGCCGTGTGCCGACACCAGTACACGTTTACCAGCGCGTATTGCTGGTGCAATGCTGTCGTCCCATGCTGGCATCACACGTGCAACGGTGTCCTTCAAGCATTCTGTGACCGGGATTTGGGCACGATCCAGACCTGCATAGCGCGGGTCTTTATAAGAAGTGCGGTCGTCGTCTTCAGCCAATGGATTTGGCGGTGTGTCATAGCTACGACGCCATACCAATACCTGCTCGTCACCATATTTGGCGGCAGTTTCTGCTTTGTTCAAACCTTGCAGTGCGCCGTAGTGACGTTCGTTTAAGCGCCAGTCATGGACCACTGGTAGCCACATCAGATCCATCTCGTCCAAGGTGCCCCAGAGGGTACGGATCGCCCGTTTGAGCACTGACGTATAGGCAACATCAAAGCTAAAACCAGCTTCTTTGAGTAATTTGCCGGCTTGGGTTGCTTCAGCAACGCCTTTCGGAGTCAGATCAACATCGGTCCAGCCGGTGAAACGGTTATCGAGGTTCCAGGTGGATTCGCCGTGGCGCATTAAAACGATTTTGTACATGATGGAGTAGTATTGTCGTGGTTAGTGTTCGTTAAAAAAAGCCGTTCACATACTTGTAATTTGGCATTAAAGCTTTAAGTAATATGTGTCATCAGCATCTATTTTATAATGACGGGCTTCTTATAACCATTTTTACTACTGGAAACCTGTGAAATTCATTCTTGATAATATTTTTCTGATCGGTATTGCCCTGATTTCTGGTGGTGCTTTGTTGTTCCCGATGTTACAACGTCGTGGCGCTAAAGTGTCGCAATTTCAGGCAACCCAATATATGAATCAGGGTAAAACCCTGGTGTTAGATGTGCGCAACGCGGAAGAATTTGCTGCAGGACATTTGCCGAATGCAAAAAATATCCCGTTGGCGGATCTCAATAATCGTATAAAAGAGATCGAAAAGTCGAAAAATACGGTGGTGATTACGGTTTGTGCACAAGGTGTACGATCCTCAAATGCGGCTGCGTTGTTAAGCAAAGCCGGTTTTACCCAGGTGTTTAGCCTGGAAGGTGGCACAGAATCCTGGAAAACCCAGGGCATGCCCATTGTTAAATAAGTAGGAGTAAAGAGATGACTGCACCCGTGAATCCCCAAGTCCTGATGTATAGCACCGCGGTTTGCCCATACTGCACCATGGCAGAACGTTTGCTGAAATCCAAAGGCGTCGAGGAAATTGAAAAGGTCAGAGTTGATCTGGATCCGGCCGTGCGTGAAGCGATGATGGCAAAAACTGGCCGCCGCACTGTGCCGCAGATATATATTGGCGACACCCACGTTGGCGGTTTTGATGATTTATCAGCGTTGGATCGTGCTGGTAAGCTTGATGCTTTGCTCCATCCGGAAGCGTAATTGCCTGCATCGCAGAACAACGTCAGCACCATAGAACGTCGATGGAGCGCAGTTTGCTTGAGATCAGAGGCGGTTTTCTACGGTGTTGGCGTTTTTTTTCGCCTTTTTAAGCTTTTCTCCCTGATTTTGTTCGGACTTGCTCGGTAGATTGCTGTTTATCTGGTCTACTTGCTACAATATGATGGCGCGATCTTGAAATGGTCAAAAATGGCCTTATCTGTCCATCTCGCTGTGTTTTATCAGGACTTTCGCAACATTGTCCTGGTGAGGGATGGCGGTGACAGTATACGAGTGCGGCCAGGTGCCATAATACCGTTGGGGCGGTTTTGCGTAAGTCCTCATTATTTAATCTTTTAGAATTTTAGAAAGTCTCACATGTCTGACGAAAATCTGCAGCCCGTATTCCAAATTCAACGCGTATATCTGAAAGATTTGTCGCTTGAACAGCCAAATTCTCCAGCGATTTTCCTGGAACAACAGGCTCCTGGCATCGAAGTATCCGTGGATGTTGGCTCTGAAAAGCTGGCTGATGGTATTTTCGAATCAACAGTGACAGTGACTGTTACCGCAAAAATCGGCGACAAAGTTGCATTCCTGGTTGAAGGCAAACAAGCTGGTATTTTCGAAGCACGCAATATTCCTGAAGATCAACTTGACCCATTGCTGGGTATTGGTTGCCCTAACATCGTTTACCCATACCTGCGTTCCAACGTAGCGGATGCGATCACACGTGCAGGTTTCCCACCGATTCATCTGTCAGAAATCAACTTCGAAGCGTTCTACGCACAACGTTTGCAAATGGCAGCTGAACAAGCAAAATTGGCAACTGACGGCGCAAACACTGCAGCACCAGCAACTATCCAATAATTTTCAGTAACAGACTGGTCTGGCCGGCATGTCTGGCCACGCCAGTTTTGTTCGTGAAAGAAGTCCATGAGCCGTTTGATTGCTACCTGTTATGTTAGCTTGTTGCCTCTGTTGGCAAGCGTCTCTGCGCAAGCCATAGAATTCCGTTCAGTTGGCGCGTCACCGGTCATCATGTACGACGCGCCTTCGCAAAAAGGTGGCAAATTATATGTTGCACCGCGCGGCATGCCGGTCGAAGTCGTGTTTACTTCAGGTGCCTGGAGTAAAGTCCGGGATATGTCAGGTGATTTAAGCTGGATAGAATCAAAGGATTTGATTACCCGTCGTAATTTAATCGTGCGGGTCGCAAATGCCAGGATTTATGAAACTGCTGACGCTGCTTCACCGTTGGTATTTACTGCGGATAAAAGTGTCGTATTGGAAATGGCAGAGCCTGCTACCAGTGGCTGGGTTAAGGTCAAACACCGCGATGGACAATTGGGCTATGTGAAGGTCAATGAAGTATGGGGACTGTAGTCTTCTGGCAGATATTGGCCGTAGCTCACAAATAAAAAGGACAGCGTGCTGTCCTTTTTATTTGTACTAAGCTTTTAAATATACTCCCCTCCATAAAGTAAAATTGATGCCAATTCTCAATGTAATATCTGGCCGTAAAAAATATACTGATAGGAGTATCTAAATTGTCGGTCATTCACGGTGATTCAGACTCGATTAATCATGCTGTTGAAAATTAACCATGGGGTAAGACCATGAATATTAGTGTATTAGGTGCTGGCGCCTGGGGAACCGCGGTCGCGATAGCTCTGACTGCAAAAAATAATGTGTTGTTGTGGGGGCGCAATATTGCTGCGATGAACAATATGCAGAACCAGCGTGTAAATACTGTGTATTTACCAGGTTTTCCTTTACCTGCTAATTTGCAAATAAGTGCCGACTTCGATGCAGCAATCAGACACGCAAACGGTGAACAAGATTTATTAGTTATTGCTACCTCCGTGTCTGGTTTGCGCCCGACCCTATTGGCCTGCCAGTCTTTTCAACCGAAGAACGTCATCTGGTTGTGTAAAGGCTTTGAAGAGCAAACGCAATTGCTTCCGCATCAGATTGCACAGGAAATTCTTGGGGCAGACGTACGTACCGGAGCGTTGCTTGGTCCTTCGTTTGCGCAAGAAGTTGCCAAAGGTTTGCCATGCGCATTGACGATTGCTTCTGCCTCTCCTGCTTTGTGCCAACTGGTTGTTCAGGCGCTGCATGTGAATGCAATGCGCGTGTATTCCAGCGATGATCTGGTTGGCGTCGAGGTCGGTGGAGCGGTCAAAAATATTCTGGCGATTGCCACCGGTGTCGCGGATGGTCTGGGTTTAGGCTTGAATGCACGCGCCGCTTTAATGACCCGTGGCCTCGCGGAAATTAGCCGGCTTGGCGTAGCCTTAGGCGGGAAATCCGAAACCTTGATGGGTTTAACTGGCGTCGGAGATTTGATCTTGACGTGTACCGGAGACCTGTCACGCAATCGCAAAGTGGGTCTGGCGCTGGCGCAGGGCAAAACCTTAGACGCGATTGTTCAGGATCTGGGACACGTGGCTGAAGGCGTGCGATGTGCGCAGGCAGTACGTACGCTGGCGCAGAAGCTGGGTATCGATATGCCCATTACCAATGCGGTTGCCGGCGTTTTGTTTGACGGAATTTCAGCCTCAGAAATGATCGCACGTTTGCTGTCGCGGGATGCCAAACAGGAAGCGCACTAAGCGCGAATTTGTCCAAGTCTAGTAATGCCGCCTGAGTTCCGGGGTATATAAGACGCGTTGGATAACGGTCTCCGGAACCTCTTGATGCCTGAGAAAAGTCATAGCTCTGGCTTGCCCCAACACATCTTGGTAGTAAATACCTATATCGACTAAAAAGCGCGTGGTGATATCCCGACGTCGCAAAGGTCGGGCGTATTTGCGCAATGCTTTCCGGCGGCGACATCCAGGCATGGTGTATTCCTTAGCGTAGTGGATTAATCTAGTCTAGATGAGCCGGCCATGCTTTGCTAGTGTTGTTGCAAAGAAAAATGCCAGTACGAAACCACGCCGTCCAAAAAATTGAAAATCACGATCTCATGCCAACGATCTTCATGGTTCGGTCGTGGCAGCTTACTTTCTTCGCGATTACAGCTTGATCCCTATTTGCGAAATCAGCACTGACCGCGGAAAGTACAAGACCGCAATTCTCTTTAGCACTCCAGAGATTGGTCACGATGTGTCTGTCATAAAGTTGCTATTTTTAAAATTTTAAATTATTGTTTTGCGCAAGTGTGACTGATATGTTCGGTTAATTGCCATTTGGAGTTTGGGACAACTGGTGCTTCGCGACACAAAGACGACGTTCGCTATTCGTCTTAAATTTAATTAATTTTAATTTTTCATGGGAAGTGCCAAATGCGAAGATTGTTAATATTGGTTGCAACTTTAATTTCAGTAATCTCTTTTCACCCTGCCACCGCGGGTGAAACATTTTCTGGTACATGGGAGATTGATTTAAGATCAAAAGCCGAAAAAATAAAAAATATTGAATGTGGGACTGCCATTTTTGAATTAAGCCAAAACGGAGTGCAAATTGTAGGTAGCCATTCAATGGCGACCTCAGGTTGTGGGCGGATAAACGAAGGCGGTGAAGGCACGGTTAAAGGTGTCGTCATAGGTCAAACGGCAGTGCTAGTTATCACCAGCGGTAGGAATGGTGCCATTGTTATGGGAACTGCCAAATTAATAAAGAATGCGTTGGAATGGACGACTTTGGATGAAATTAAAGCTGGCGATCTCAATGGTGATTCTGCGTTAATTCTAGACAAAGGAATGCTCTCAAAAAAATTACAAAAAAGTGATTAAGGTATTTTTGGAATATCGGACTCGAGTTGCTAACTAGCGAGAACTGCTTCCTAAACACTCGGCATACAGCTCTAAAGATGAGATTAATAAGACGGCTCGGGCACAAACCTGGCATTTGATGATCTGTTGAATCAGGAAGCGAGCTAGACGTTTGCGATTGAATCCTGACTGACTTGGGTGATGAATCTAACCGTGTACGTGAACATGAATCGATAAAATGTAATGATCATGGGAAACTTTTTAAGAAAATTTAAAGCGCAGTATTACTCATCATTGATATTTTTCAGCTTAGGCTCCTTGGCTGCTTTATGCCACGCCACACCGACACTGTATGGTGATACTAAGGCACCTGAATGCATCGCGGCATATCAACTTGCCAGAACTGCATTCGAATCAAACGTCTCAAGAATGTACGTTTTTCCAGAAATTCCGAACAATTTTGGCAGTGAGTTAGTTCTAGGTACACGTTCTCTCGATATTTCAGGTGGGGACGCGCTCAAGGTCGAGGAGGATGCGTTTGAAAATTTGCCGCATTCCCCGCGGAGCATTTTCTGGGATAGACTCGCTAAACATGGCAAAAGGATCGTCGTTGAAGTTGATAGCAGGGCGTGGCGCGGCGACACTTATTCCTTATATTTGATAGCTCCAAACTTGGGCAAAGAAGAATTCCTGAATAGTGATGGCCAAAATTACGAAATCACTGACCAAACTTCGATTCTAGCGAAGTCTTGGAGACCTCCAGCTATATTTAGGCAAAAAGTTGGTTCTAGTTTGTGGTTTATTTTGATGGGTGAGCCGTTTGAAGTTCTCAGCGATTGGACCGTGTATCTTCCAACGAATCAAGGATTTAAAAAAGGTTGCCGAGTTGGGTTCCGGAGTGGTCAAGAGGGTACTGCTGAATCTTTACCAAAATCAGTTCAGAGACTTGTCAAACTCCTCGACGACGCGGTGGGTTCCGGAAATAATGAAGGCACATTGCAATCAACGGCAAGAATTCGCTCAAATATTCGCCATATTTGGGCAAACGCTGCGATTAGGCCATGGGCACTTTCAGATAAGGACAGATATAACTCAAAACAAGAAGTTGACGATGGACTGGAGGCTTGGTCAAAGCTGGGGCCGTCCTACCGCAAAACCTATCAACAAATATCGGGCGTGTATCCAATAGCGGAACGCGAGCTTTCTGCATATTACGTGAAAAATTTCCAGCTACAAGAGAAAGATGCGCGAATTTTGGCTAGTTGGGTGCTAGAAATTATCTATTGCGCAAATTTTACTTTTACAAATGGGCAACAGTATTTTAGATACGATAATGTCGATAACAATCCATGGAATAAAATCGTGAATAAATGAATTAATCTATTTTACGGATGACAGTTGGCTGCGGATATGGTGTCAAAAAGTATCCCGGAAAACAATACGAAGATGAAGATACTTGTTGTTCGTATCTGGGAGCTGTCGGCACCATCCCGACTTTCCATGCATTTACAAATTGCGCTTGATATGGTGACCTATTGCGCATCTGCGATTTTATTTTTGAGAATCAAATGGGTCGGTGTAAGAATTTTTGTTGGCCAGATCACAGATTGCAATTTATTTGCCGACCAAATACAAAGAGGCCCGGATTTCTCGGAGCCTCTCAATTTGAATTAAAAAACTAGGTTAGCCGGATCAAAAATAGTTCATATCTTCTTGTGAACGGCAAAGCCCGGAGGTTGGAATATCTTAAAAGTCCATAACCGCTGAAGTTGTTTAG
Organism: Undibacterium sp. Ji67W; assembly: GCA_049340365.1. GTDB lineage: Bacteria > Pseudomonadota > Gammaproteobacteria > Burkholderiales > Burkholderiaceae_D > Undibacterium. Next base: position 24,542 of record JBMPOY010000006.1, read on the forward strand.
GAAAAATCAGTGGCTTCCACAAATGCTGCCACCATTGCCTCCAGCCCTTGCTGGTCTTCGATAGAAAAACGGCGCAGGCGTGGGCTGTCGATATCAAACACACCAAATAACACGCCATCCTTGATCACCGGAATCACGATTTCAGAATTTGATGCCGAATCGCAAGCGATATGACCAGGGAAGGCATGCACGTCTTCCACCAGGATAGTTTGACGTTGTGCCGCGGAAGTACCGCACACACCGCGTTTGAAGGGAATCCGCGCACAAGCAACTTTGCCCTGGAATGGGCCTACCAACAAATCTTGTGGAAATTCAGCCGTTGGATTTTTCGCTGGAGTGCAAAGATAAAATCCAGCCCAGTTCAGATCGCTGATGCTGTGATAAACCAAGGCTGAAAATTGCGCTGCATTCGCGCTCAGATGACGTTCACCTTCCAGAATACTGCTGACCTGACGTGTCAGAAGAGCATAGTCAGGTTTATCGCTTGCTGCTGTGGTTTCAAACATTGTCGTCCCTGTTAGGTGTGGTCGGTGAGGCAGCGTCAGCACCCGACTTGGTTTGCGGTGCTGGCTTTTGTCTCAGATAGGCAGGAATTGTACCTGCACCGCGCTGATTTTTCAGGCGGGCAGGCATTTGCGCAGGTTCCACCCGGAATTGCATTTTTTGTCGTGTTGCTAAAGCTTTATTAGCCATAGTGAAACTCGCAAAGAGCTTATCCGGGATACTTACAGCACGTAGCGCGACAAGTCCTCATTCACCGACAAGGCTTGCAGGCGCTGATCAACATAGTCAGCATCGATGGTAATCGTCTTGCCAGTATTTTGATGGGCGTCGAAAGAGATCTCTTCCAACAGTTTTTCCATCACGGTATACAAGCGACGGGCGCCGATGTTTTCCGTCGTTTCATTGACGGAATAGGCGATACCAGCCAGACGTTCTACTCCTTCAGGTGAAAAGTCTATCGTGACATCTTCGGTCGCCAGCAAGGCCTGATATTGACGTGTCAGGCACGCATCAGTACCCGTCAGAATACGTTCAAAATCAGCCACTGATAAGGATTCCAATTCGACGCGGATAGGGAAGCGCCCCTGCAATTCAGGAATCAGATCGGATGGTTTCGCCAGATGAAAAGCACCAGAAGCAATAAATAAAATATGATCGGTTTTGATCATGCCGTATTTAGTATTGACGGTGGTACCTTCGACCAGCGGCAGCAAATCGCGTTGCACACCAGCGCGGGAGACCTCGGCGCCGCCGACATCTGAGCGCGATGCAATTTTATCGATTTCATCCAAAAACACGATACCGTTTTGTTCCACGTTGCGGATCGCTTCTTGTTTTAACTCTTCTTCATTGACCATTTTGCCCGCTTCTTCTTCGGTCAAGAGTTTTAAAGCTTCTTTGATTTTCAGCTTACGGGACTTTTTCTTACCGTTACCCATACCAGAAAACATGGTTTTGATTTGCTCGGTCATTTCTTCCATGCCCGGTGGCGCCATGATTTCCATGTGGGTGACTGGCTCTGCCACTTCAATTTCGATTTCTTTGTCGTCCATTGCCCCTTCGCGCAGGCGCTTACGGAAAGTCTGGCGGGTGGTGTTGTCCGCTGGCGCAGCGTCGGTATTTTCTGGGTGAATGCCAAAATCACGCGGTGGTGGCAGCAGGATATCGAGGATGCGATCTTCTGCAGCGTCTTCAGCACGCGCACGTACTTTTCGGGTCGCTGCTTCACGTGTTTGTTTGATGCCGATATCAACCAGATCACGAATAATGGTATCAACGTCGCGACCGACATAACCTACTTCTGTAAATTTGGTTGCTTCGATTTTGATGAAAGGCGCATCGGCGAGTTTTGCCAAACGACGCGCAATCTCGGTTTTACCGACGCCAGTTGGGCCTATCATCAGAATATTTTTTGGGGTGATTTCGTGACGCAGGGGCTCTTGCACCTGCTGTCTGCGCCAGCGGTTACGCAGCGCAATGGCGACGGCACGTTTGGCTTTGGCTTGTCCAACCACGTGTTTATCAAGTTCGGAAACAATTTCTTGCGGAGTCATATTCATGTTTATTCCTATCTGCTTCTTTGCACTTTCCACGCTGTTTTTCTTAGCGGGCAGTTTTTTTGCAAAATCCGGGGATCAAAGATCGCTCTTAGCGCGTTGTACGTTGGTACGTTTGCACTATTCCAGCGTTTCTATCGTGTGGGATAAGTTGGTGTAAATACATAATTCACCAGCGATCGTCAGCGATTTTTTGACGATCTCAACGGGTGACAAATCGGTATTTTCAAACAGGGCGATGGCGGCTGATTGGGCAAATGTGCCACCGGAACCGATTGCACCAATACCCTGGTTTGGCTCCAACACGTCACCATTGCCGGTGATAACTAAGGTGGTCTCTTTGTCAGCCACGAGCAACATTGCTTCTAAACGGCGCAACATACGGTCAGTACGCCAGTCTTTCGCTAACTCGACGGAGGCGCGCATCAGATGTCCCTGATGTTTTTCTAATTTGGATTCAAAGCGCTCGATCAAGGTGAACGCATCGGCAGTACCACCGGCAAAACCGGCTAATACTTTGTTGTGATATAGCTTGCGCACTTTGCGGGCGGTGCCCTTCATGACGATATTGCCTAAAGTAACCTGGCCATCGCCGCCCAGTGCGACGACATTGCCGCGTCGTACCGTCAAAATAGTGGTGCCGTGAAATTGTTCCATGTATTCCTCTTGCATATTTGAAACCTACACTTGTTTTAAAAGAAACAAATGCAAGGAGATTGCGCTCATTGCGCAAGCAGACTTCAAAGAAAATGGGGTGCTTCCGAAGAATTACAAGATGCGGACAACGAACGCGTCCTAATGTTTGCGCAGCGTGATACTGGCAATATTTTTTAAGCCCATGGCATTGAAAAGCATCATCACCAAGTAGTTGACGTCCCTGAATTCTATCGACATACCGCGTTTGGCGGCGATGGGTGCCAAGCCATTGAGCAATTCAGCAGAGGCGCTGAACTCAACGCGCTCCAGCTTAGAACAATCAAGAACCAGAGGATTTAAATGTTCAGCCTTGCTGGAAATTTGTTTGATCAATGGTTCTACACGACCTTCAATAGATGCTGGCATCATGAATCTGTCAGCAAATTCTTCTTCTGCTGGCACCTGAATCTCAGGGAATGAACTGGTGACGTTCACTTTTGGTGCTTCGAATGAAGGTGGAGAAACTTCAAACGTAATGCAGTAATCCATACTTGCTTCTTCAAACGCTCGTTCAAAGTGCAGCAATTGCAGAATCTCAAGCAATAATAGCCATGGGGCTTCAGTTTCATCACGTCTGCCAACTTGCAAGATCGAGCGAATTTTTTCCGCCAGATCTTGCGCGCCGATTAACATCAGATCGTGACCGGTTTTCTTCAGATTTTTCAGACAACGTAATAACAGACCGCAACCAATTGGATCCACTTCTTTGATACGACTGAAATCTAAACGCAAGGATTGGCTCTTTGCACTTGTTTGTTGCATTTTTTCAAGTACTTTGACGATCCCGCTATCAAGCTTTGCCGGAAACATGATACTTGGCGTTACGCTATTTTCTTCGGATAGGGTGTCTGTATTGCCGAACGTGCTGTTCTCAGGCCACAGAGGTGGCGAGGTCTCAAATTTGTTTGCATAGTCGAGAGACAGACTTTCAAATTTGTGCTGATTGTTGGTAATACGATACAAATCAAACAGCATTTGCCAGCCGATCTCGGTGGCTGAACTTAAATTCTGGTGGTGAACAGCCGCGCTGAGCATTTGTTCGGCGACATCATTTTGACCACTGGCGAACAAAATAGCCGCTTCTTCGAGTACAGGCACTGACTCGCTATAAGAAACCGCCGCACCTGACATTTCTGAATGATGGCCAAGCAGATAGTCGGTTGGCATCGTCATCGGCAGGGTCGTTTGAAATTCCACCGCGGATGGTCGCACACCAAATGGTTGCGTGGTTTCGCTGATGTCGTAACGGCTGTTTTCGCTTAATTTTCCGATTGCTTTGGGAATATCTAACTTACTGACGGCTGGCGGACGAGTTTTAACGATGTCGCGTGACATCTCAAACTCGATAGCGTCAATTTTGCGCTCGGTAGCACGCGCAATGTGACGTTGAGCAATAATGGAATTGGTAAAAATCTCGCTATCCTGAAAACCGGTAATAACCGTGTTCGCAGATTTAGAGCGAGTTTTTCTGGCAGAAGATTTCTCGGTGGAGTGATCTTCTTTCCTGCCACCTTTTTTACCAAAAAGAGAAAAAATCCCCACTGTATTCCCGAAAATAATTGACGCCTGAAAACGGCAGTAAATTGACAAGGTTCAAGTATATTCTGATTTAAGATTGAATTGTAAGCTGCTGAAACAAGCTTTAACCATTTTTAAGAAAGGTAAAAAATTAGGGTTGCTTTAGAGTATTTAAAAATACTGTATTCGAAGAAATTCATTCGTATTTGTCATGAATTTTGGAGAAAAACAAAAGAATCCTTTTTTTCGCGCCAATAGTAGGAAAATTCTAAGTAAATAGACCATTACAATTGGTAACATTATTTCCTTGGGAAAATATAATATCCATAAGACTTTTGGGGTTTTCCCCACATTTTTCTCTTGCGTTTGGTGCGCATTTTGCTGCGTATGACGGTGATGTTTACAAGCAAAAACGAAAAAAGCGTGACCTCAGTCACGCTTTTTTACTCGATACTTTCATTGCTTCTGACAGTTTAAAGACGCAGAAAATTAATCGCCGTACAGTTTCTGTTTCATTTCGCGTCTTTGCTGCGCTTCCAATGACAGCGTTGCAGTTGGACGTGCGAGCAGACGTGGAACACCGATAGGTTCACCAGTTTCTTCGCACCAACCGTAATCACCTTCATCAATGCTGGCGATCGCTTGTTGCACTTTTTTCAGAAGCTTGCGCTCACGGTCACGCGTACGCAGTTCCAGAGCATGCTCTTCTTCTATCGTTGCGCGGTCGGCCGGGTCCGGCACCAGTACAGTTTCACGAAGATGCTCGGTCGTTTCATCGGCATTCTTCAATAAATCCTTTTCAAGCTGCTGCAAACGGGCCTTGAAAAATGCCAGTTGTGCAGCGTTCATATAATCCTTCTCTCCCATCGCGAGGATCTGTTCCTCGGTGAGCAGAGCTTCGGGGGCGCTGACTGTAGCAGTCGATTTAGGTGATTTAGTTGCCACTTCGCTTACTTTCGATACAACGGGTTAATACGTAGAAAAAATTTAAAATGAACATTCATCTTAAATAATTATCCTCCCCTTACTGACAATCGCAATGATATTGCAAAGATTAGCACTTGTCCAACAGACAATATCTGTTATCAGTAGCCCGATAGTTTATACCAAACAATGCTCTAAACCTTGAATAAATATCTCTTTTGGCAGATTTTTACCAATAAATACAATTTTACTTTCTTTTAATTCATCATCGCCCCACTTCATACCGACATCTGTCCCCATAATTTGGTGAACTCCTTGAAAAATCACTTTTCTGTCGGCGTTTTGCATATACAACACCCCTTTGTAACGCAGCATGCGCGGACCGAAGACCTGAACTAAGCCGCCGAGAAACTCATCAAGTTGCGCTGTATTGAAGGGGCGTGTGCTCTTAAATACAAAAGCGGCGATATCGTCCGTGTGATGCGAATGGTGGTGATCCTGATGACCGTGATCATGGTGCTCGTGGTGTTCATGGTGACAGCCGGCATCGCAATGTTCATGATCGTGCTCATGTTCATGCGTATGTTCTGCTTCTTCGGCGCGTAAAAAATCCGGATCCAGATCTAATTTGGCATTCAGATTAAAGCCTTTCAGATCCAGCACCACGGCAATCGCAATCTTCCCGAAATCGACGGCAGCAATCGGTGCGCGTGGATTCATCCGCGATAAGCGGGTGCGTAGGGTGGCGACCTCAGTCGCTTCTGCCAGATCGGTTTTGGACAACAGGATTTTGTCTGCAAAACCGACCTGACGCTGTGCTTCTTCGTGCGCGTCCAGTTGTTGCATGGCGTGACGAGCATCAACAACCGTGACCACTGCATCGAGCATGTAATAGGTGCCGACTTCTTCATCGACAAAAAAAGTCTGTGCCACCGGGCCAGGGTTTGCCAATCCGGTGGTTTCTATTATCACGTGATCGAACGTGATCTTGCCTTCATTTTTTTGTTGTATCAATTTGGACAGGGCGATGATCAGATCACCGCGCACTGTGCAGCAGATACAGCCATTATTCATTTCGATAATCTGTTCATTGCTGTCCTGGACTAAGATCTCATTATCAATGTTTTCCTGGCCGAATTCATTTTCAATCACAGCAATTTTGAAACCGTGATTTTCTTGCAGAATACGATTCAATAAAGTAGTTTTTCCTGCACCTAAAAAGCCAGTCAGGATGGTGGTGGGTATCAGTGCCATAGGTCTCGTCTTCAGGTTGAATACATTGTATGAATGGGTTAATGGGCAGATTAGCTATTGAGTGCAATCTGCACACCAGCCTTTAATTGTCAGTTCTATTTCGTGGCTTTGAAAACCCGCTCCCAGTGTGTTTGCCAGCGTGGTTTCCAGTTTGGTTTGCCACGGTTCGGTCATGATGTTCTGGTGCGAATCCTCGTCGAGGCAAAACACACGGCTGCAGCGGGTGCATTTGAAATGTCCATGGGCATGTTGCTGGGTTGCCTGATGTCCGTGAGTTGTTTGTTCTTTGCCGGTACTGTACCGAAAAATTCTGTCATCGCCCGGAATTTTATGTGTGATGCCAGCATCAGTCAGGCAATCGAGAGCGCGATACAGCGTGACTCTGTCCATGGCCGGCAGCGCTGCTTGCACATCCAAATGCGACATAGCGCGTCGGCTGGTCAGTAATACAGCCAAAACCTGACGCCGGACTGTTGTTGCACGCACACCGTTGGCCTCAAGCAAGGCCGCTGCGGGAGGGTCTTCATTGGAAACCGGCTGCTTAGGTTGAGTTTTCATCATGCGTGTGCTTGGGGTGAGGCAAATATTATGCATCAAAATGCAATTCAGTTGCAAAAGTTATCGATAGTAGCCTGAGTGCGTTTGATCTGAACGGCGCGGTGAGCCTGAGCCTGAGGCTAAAGCGATTCTTGTCTGGTGTCGTGTTGTTGGGCATTTTAAATATACTCAATGGGAGTATAAAAAAATACCACTGTATTCATAATGACAAATGGCACATAAATAAAAAATGATGGGGGAGTATCTTATTTTTTTGCACGCGGATGGGTGGCATCGTAGACCTTCGCCAGATGCTGAAAATCCAGTGATGTGTAGACTTGCGTTGCGGCGATGGAGCGATGTCCCAGCATTTCCTGCACGGCACGAAGATCGCCTGAGGATTGCAACACATGCGATGCAAATGAATGGCGCAGCATATGTGGGTGGACATTGGCAGGGATGTCCAGACTTTTGGCATGCGCTTTAATACGCAGTTGTACCAATCTTGCCGACATACGGGTACCACGTGCGGTGAGAAACAGAGGGTGGGGATCAGCTTTGAGTAAGCTGCCACGAATCGCTATCCATTCGCGCAATGCTTTGATCGCGGGCCCGCCCACTGGAACGATACGCGGTTTGTTCCCTTTACCGGTGACATGGACTTCGGCCTCTTCAAGATCGACCCACCCTGCGGAACTGTAGTTGCCTTCCTGAACAAATTGGATATCTAAGCTGATTAATTCTGAGACCCGCAAGCCACTGGAGTATAAGAGTTCAAACATAGCGCGATTTGCCAATGGCGTCGCCTGATCCGGGCTACCTTGCGACACCAGACGCACCGCATCGTCAGCGCCAAGTGCTTTGGGCAAGGGTTTGCTTTTCTTTGGCGCGCGTATGCCCTCGACCGGATTACTGGCTAAGCCATGCTGTTCCATTAACCAGTGGAAGTAGCCGCGCCAGCTTGATAGTTTGCGTGCAATGCTGCGGGCATTGAGTTCACGCGCATGCAATTGTGAGGTGAATCGGCGTATATGCTTTGCTTCGAGACTCAGCAGTCCTTGTTTGCCTGCAAGTTGCCGTAATTCTTGCAAATCGAGCTGGTAAGCGCTGATGGAATGTGGCGAAAGCTGGCGCTGACTGCGCAAGACTTCCAGATACTCATTGATGCTGACAATATCCGCAGAATGATCAAGACGCTCGTCCTCTGTTATTGCAGAGTGGGCGTCTTGTTTGCTCATAATAATATTTTTGGGCTTATTTACTGATCGATCAGGCACGCTAATGCGGCGCTACTTGTATCCGCAATTTTGACCAGGAAATCAGTTCCCATATCCTTGGTATAACGTGCCGGATCGGGTGAACCTAATACCAATAAACCAAAAGTCGGTGAAGATGCAGACAAACGCAAAGGCAGCATCGCCAGAGATTGTACGGGTGCGTCGGAATCAATCCAGCCAGCCGCTTCAAAATCCTGATTTGCACCGCAGAATGGTGTTTTTAAACCCTTGGCGAAAAGCATGGAATCTTCGCTGGCCGCTTCGGCAAACCATGTGTGCGCAAAATCAGGGGCGACGTTCCACAGACGCAGTGTAGCGTGTGGCAAGTCAAAAATGTCTTGCAGGCCTTGTGTCAAAATGAACGGTAAATCAACGTCGTTACGTGCAAGTAGCAGGGTGCGAGTCCAGATCTGGAATTTTTTGGTGATATCAAGATTCTCGTCCGCATGACGCATCAGATCAGCCAGTTTTAATTCCAGAGCGCGGTATTTTTCGCGTACCACTTCCATTTGCCGTTCTTGCAGAGAAATAGCGCGACCCATGACTGGGCTCGTGAGTTTAATAGAGCTCAGCAATTCTGCATGTTCTTCAAAAAAATGCGGATGCTGGATCAGATACGTTGCGATGTCAGTTGAATTCATTACTTTGATCAGAGATTAATTTCGCCTTCGAAGACCGTGACTGCCGGCCCACTTAGCATGACAGGTTTTCCTGCACCTTGCCATGCAATGAACAATTCACCGCCATGCATAGTTACACGAACCGGACTATCGAGCAAGCCACGGCGTATACCTGCCACGACCGCGGCACAGGCGCCGGTGCCGCAAGCCAGAGTTTCACCCGTGCCACGTTCGAACACCCGCAAGGAAATATGCTGACGGTCATTGATTTGCATAAAGCCAGCGTTGACACGACGCGGAAAGCGCACGTGGTGTTCAATTTCCGGCCCTTCGTGAGTGACCGGATAGGTGTCCAAGTGTTCAACCACTTGTACTGCGTGTGGGTTGCCCATAGACACCACCGAAAACAAACAGGATTTCGCGTTGATTTCTATCGGCCACAAAGTGTCATTACCTTGCGCAATGCCATGGAGCCCAGTCGCATCAAACGGAACTTTGATCGGTTCCAGTATAGGCGCACCCATATCAACCGTGATACTCCCATCGGGTTCCATGCGTGGTTCTATGATGCCACTCATGGTTTCGACACGAATGGTGTTTTTGTCAGTCAGCTTTTTTTCAATCACGAAACGGACAAACGCGCGTGAGCCATTACCACATTGTTCAACTTCGCCACCATCGGCATTAAAAATGCGGTAACGGAAGTCGACATCAGGCTGTTGTGGACGTTCTACCACCAGAATTTGATCAGCACCAATTCCAAAGCGGCGGTCAGCAATCTGCTTCCATTGTTCTGGTGTGAACTGGATATTCTGATTAATGGCGTCTATAACGACAAAGTCGTTCCCAGCGCCGTGCATTTTGGTGAATTTGAGTTTCATATTTGCATTATATCGCGGGATACGTCGCAAGACGAAAGCTGCTGAGGTAATTCGTCTGAGTGAGTTGGTGCTTAAACTTGCAATATCGCAATTTGTTGCAAAACAACAAAATTGTTAAAAATAGTTTGATAAAAGTCTTGTTTAGCTTGTACTATTCGACCTCGAATTTTTAATGTTAATTAATTGATAATTACAAGGTCCATGATGTTGAAAAAATTAAGCATTGCAGCCGCTATCGCCGCTCTCTCTATCTCCGCTCAAGCTCAAACTGCAACACCTTTCTACGTTGGTGCTGATGTTGGTTCCACAACGATCGATAGTTTATCTGGCGACAAAACTAGCTACGGTGCATTCGCTGGTTACAAATTCAATCAAAACTTCGCAGCTGAAGTTGGTTACCGCCATCTGTTTAAAGCAAACGTAGGTCCTGTTTCTGCTGATGTAACTCAGGCATCTATCTCTGCTCTGGGCATCATCCCAGTCAGCAAAGAATTCCAGGTATTTGGTCGTTTGGGCTACAACAACAATAAAGTGAGCGCTTCTTACGCTGGCTACACTGGATCTGCAAACCAATCTGGCGGTTTGTATGGCGTAGGCGTTCAGTACCAATTTACAGCAAACGTTGGCGCACGTCTGGAATTCCAAAAACCAGCTAGCGACACTAAAAACTACAGCGTTGGTGTTACTTACGCATTCTAAACGTCAGCCAATATAGTTGACGAATGAAAAAAAGGCTGCCATTTTTTGGCAGCCTTTTTCTTTTGTAGCGGGTTGTAATACGTCATTTTATCTATGCTTTGCTTAGGTTTTGTATATGCCGCAACCGATGACAAGATTCTCAGCCACCGCTTCGATATACGAGGTTTTGTGCTCCACTTTTTGGGAAACCGGGTTGATAATCGAATAATCCACCCAACCACCTTCAGGAGGCAAAGAGAAAGCATCCTGGACTAATTGACGCCCGTCCAAACCAGTGAGATTGAACAAATTGACTTTGAGTTTTTCAGCGTTGCCGCCAAAAGCCAGATACTGACCCTCACGGTTAAAAGCAAACACGTACATATCTTTGTCGGCATAAAGATGCTGCGTGTCGGCGGTAATTGTGGCGAGTGCTCGCTGACCAATTTGTTGATACAAAGCGACCGCTTTTTGCACAAGGGCATATGCTTCATCAGCGGTTCCCTGCCGCAACTTAAATGCCGACACGGCGTTGCTCAGCAAGTTTGCCCTTTCTTCCAGATTGATGGCGACATGCTTGGCATGCTCCGCCATTTGACCATTGCTCTGTGTGATCTCGTCGAGATTTTTCAAGGCTTCAGAAATTTGACTCAGACCATTGCTTTGTTCAACAGATGCCATCGATATTTCATTAATGCTCCCCGCCAGATCGCGTATGCCTTTGACGATATCGGTGAGCGTCTGGTTAACGTCATTGATTTGCTGCACGCCAGCTTTAACCTGATGCACGGATTCGTCAATGAGCAAGCGGATTTCCTTGGCTGACGATGCGCTGCGCTGCGCCAAATTGCGCACTTCCGACGCCACAACGGCAAAGCCGCGTCCTTGTTCCCCCGCACGGGCTGCTTCTACTGCCGCATTGAGCGCCAAAATGTTAGTCTGAAATGCGATACTGTCGATGATGCTGATAATGTCTTGTACTTTTAAGGCACTAGTTTGTATCTGTTGCATAGACTTGACAGCCATCTGCATAGTTTCCCCACCAGACTCTGCAATCTGACTGACAGTAGAAGCCATACGGTCGACCTGAGCCGCGCTGTCGGCATTGTTTTTAACGGTATTAGCGAGATCTTCCACACTCGCCGAGGTTTGTTCGAGGCTGGATGCTTGCTGCTCGGTACGCGCGGAGAGATCGCTGATATTGTGGGCTAGACCTTGTCCTACCTGAGAAACCATGTGGGCATTGCTGCGCACGTTCGCTACCAGTGAAGACAAATTCAAATTCATTTCTTCGAGCGTTTTTCCGGTTACTGCAAGTTCATCTTTACCATCGAGATGAATTTGTCTGGTTAAGTCACCAGCAGATACAGCCTTCGCAGACACGCCCAAAGAGGTAACAGCCTTGAGTAAGTCGCTGTAAAACACGGAAAACAAACAAAAGATCAGTAGTCCAAATAAGGTCACCAATGTCAAAACCAGGTGTTTTATAAACCCGAGTCTGGCAACACGTTCGCTCAACAGAATGTTCAAGCGTGCAGTAAAGCTTTCTTGAAGTTTCAGTGCTTTGCCAATTGCCACTGTTCCTTGTTCAAAGAATGCGTTGGCATCGCCCACAATGTCCTCGCCCAACAGATTTTTTTTGGCACTTGCAATTAATTCCTGACTCGCTTGAATGCTTGCTGCTTGTTCCTCTGGTAACGTCTCACCTGATCGCTGTAAAGCACCGCGTAAATTGTCGATTGCTTCTTGGGACATGAGTAAGGTATCTATGAGGGATGCAACCTGGGATTTGCCGTTGGGCGGCATATTTTTTGATCTGATATAGCCAGCGCCTAAACCTCGCAATTGCGCAATTTGCTCAATCCAGACCGGGAGTTTTTGAATGCTGGCATCGACCAGAAAATAAGAATTGGCAGATGGATCAAGTAATAAGCCACTTTGCTCTGCCGTGAGCGATAGGAGTTGTTGTAAACGTTTGATTAGTGCCGTGTGCTGAAGCATATTGTCAGCACTATTGGCAGCTATTTGCCCGGAAGCGAGCTGTTGAAGTTCGATTTGTATTGGCTGCCAATCAGATGAAAGTTGCCAGTGAGGTTCTGTATTTATATCCTGGCTGACTTGTTCACTGTCCACTTTGATGAGAGTGCGTATTTTTTCCAGCGCTGGATCGACATTTTCACCGGCGAGCTTCAAATTAACCAGCCCGCGATGTTTTTGGATCTGGACCATCAGATCCATTTCGTGTGCGCCAAACGTGAGGCCGCGTAGTTCGGATCTGGCGGATTCGAGATCAGCGTTGACTTTTTGCAACACATAAGTGCTCGTGCAAAAAATTGGAACGAGTGTGATGGCAAATACGACAAGCAACTTAGTTCTTAAACTGAAGTTACCCAACAGACGACTGACGGCACCTTGAATATGACGAAAGAACGGTGGCATGACGTTTCCAAATATCGAGCTGTTTCAATGTGACAATCATGTTACATCAAATCACCGATTGCAAAATGTCTTTTTAAAAGAACACTGAATTTCTGTGTGAAGTTCAATATCATCGAAAGATGGATATAGTAACCAGTACACTTTGGTAAAGTGTCAGTCATACTGTACTGGTGTTTTTGTGCTGCACTGTCCATTGGGACGGACAATACAGCATGTTAATGTGCGCCCACAATTTAAAGTATATGATGCACCCACAAGGTGATTCTGTTTTGTTGTGAACAACCATCGCAGCATGAAAATATAAGAGCACGGAGACCCCATGAACGCACCCCTCAAGCCCGAGCAGCAGGCGCTGATCGACACCTCTATTGGCCTGGACGACAAATACACATTAGAGCGCGGACGCGCTTTTATGACCGGCACACAGGCTTTAATTCGCCTGATGATGTTGCAACGTCAGGCCGATGAAAAAGCTGGCCTCAATACCGCTGGCTACATCAGCGGCTACCGTGGCTCACCGCTCGGTAACGTCGATCTGACTGCTGCCAAAGCGAAAAAGCATTTATCCAAATACCACGTTAAATTTCATCCCGGTGTGAACGAGGATTTGGCTGCAACGTCGGTCTGGGGTACACAACAGGTCAATATGTTCCCAGGTGCTAAATACGACGGCGTATTTGCGATGTGGTACGGCAAAGGCCCTGGTGTCGATCGTTGTGGTGACGTCTTCAAACATGCGAATCTGGCAGGCACATCGAAACACGGTGGTGTATTGGTCGTTGCTGGTGATGATCATGCGGCTAAATCATCGACAGCGGCACATCAGAGCGAACATATCCTGAAAGCCTGCGGCATTCCTGTCTTGTATCCATCCACAGTGCAAGAGTATCTGGACTACGGCTTACACGGCATCGCCTTGTCCCGCTACACCGGCTTATGGGTGTCAATGAAATGCGTCACTGACATCGTCGAATCTGGTGCGGTGGTCGATATTGATCCTGATCGCGTCAAGCCTGTGATCCCAACCGAATTTGTATTGCCTGCTGATGGTGTCAACATCCGCACACCTGATCCGGTACTCGCGCAAGAAACGCGCATGAACAACTACAAATGGTACGCCGCTTTAGCCTATGCACGTGCCAACAAACTGAACCAGATTATCTGGGATAGTCCAAACGCTAAGATCGGTATTATCACTGCCGGTAAATCCTACCTCGATACCCGTCAGGCATTGGCCGACTTGGGTATTGACGAGCAAGTCGCCAAAGACATCGGCATCCGTCTGTATAAGATTGGTATGACCTGGCCATTAGAATCCGAAGGTGTGCGCGAATTCGCAACTGGTCTGGAAGAAATTCTGGTGGTCGAAGAAAAACGTCAGATTCTTGAATATGCACTCAAGGAAGAGCTGTATAACTGGGAAGATAGTGTTCGCCCACGCGTGGTTGGTAAATTTGATGATTCCGGCGAATGGAGTAATGTCCATGGTTCAGGCCATGGCGAATGGTTGTTGCCAGCGACGTACGAATTAAGCCCGGCACAAATTGCCCGTGCGATCGCTTCACGTATTACCCGTTACTTTGCCGGACATCCGGTCGAGCAACGCGTTAAAGAACGTGTCGCCTATCTGGAAGCCAAAGAACAAATGCTCAACAGCGTTGGCAAGCCAGACGCCAACAAAGACCGCGTCCCGCATTTCTGTTCCGGTTGCCCACACAATACTTCTACTAAAGTACCGGAAGGCAGTCGCGCTTTAGCGGGTATTGGTTGCCATTACATGGTGACCTGGATGGATCGCGAAACATCAACGTTTACCCACATGGGTGGCGAGGGTGTGACCTGGGTTGGCGCTGCTTCATTCACCAACGAAAAGCACGTCTTCTGTAATCTCGGTGACGGTACCTATTACCACTCAGGTTTGTTGGCAATTCGCGCTGCGGTTTCCGGTGACGTGAACATCACTTACAAAATTTTGTTTAACGATGCCGTCGCGATGACTGGTGGTCAGGAATTCGACGGTCCCTTAGATCCTGGTATGATTTCTCGCCAAATCGCAGCTGAGGGCGTCAATCCGATTATCGTCGTCACGGACGAACCAGAAAAATATCCAGCCGGTTATCCATGGGCTGCGGGTGTGACTGTGCGCCATCGTTCTGAGCTTGATGCCGTACAACGCGAATTGCGTGAATGCAAAGGCGTGTCGGCGATGATTTATGACCAAACCTGTGCCTCAGAAAAACGCCGCCGCCGGAAAAAATTTGACAAAAACGGTAAGCCTGCTTTCCCTGACCCAGCCAAACGCGCTGTGATCAATGAAGCAGTGTGCGAAGGTTGCGGCGATTGCTCAGTGCAGTCAAATTGTTTATCCGTCGAACCGCTGGAAACCGAATTCGGTCGTAAGCGTCAGATCAATCAATCGTCATGCAACAAGGATTTCTCTTGCGTGACCGGTTTCTGCCCAAGTTTTGTGACGGTAGAAGGTGGCAAGCTGAAGAAGCCAGCGAAGACCAAAATCGAAGCAGGTAACGCTTTAGATGTGAACACCTTGCCGTACCCAACCCTGCCAAAAACCGAAGTGCCATTTGGCGTCTTAGTCACAGGTGTGGGTGGTACTGGCGTTATTACCATTGGTCAGATCATGGCGATGGCTGCGCATTTGCAAGGCAAAGCATGTTCTGTTCTGGATATGACAGGTCTGGCGCAAAAAGGCGGCGCGGTGATGTCACACGTACGCCTGGCTGATAAGGCAGAAGACATCCAGTCGACACGCGTCGGTACTGGTATGGCTGATCTGGTTATCGGCTGCGATCTGATCGTGACAGCAGGCAAAGATGCTCTGTCACGCATGGGCGAAGGCCGTACATTTGCCGCGATCAATGCTAATGGCACGCCAACTTCGACGTTTATTAAAAACCCGAACTGGCAATTCCCCGGCGAAGCGGCAGAACAAGATATTCGCAAAGCCTGCGGTGAAGGCCGTGTCGATATGATCGACGCAGCATCCATTGCAACGGCGTTGATGGGCGACAATATTGCAACCAATATGTTTATCCTCGGTTACGCATGGCAAAAAGGCTGGGTGCCACTCGAAGGCGTGGCGTTGATGCGTGCCATTGAACTTAATGCTGTATCAATTGATTTCAATAAACAGGCATTCAACTGGGGTCGTCTGGCGGCGCATGATTTAGCCGCTGTAAAACGTTTGGTAACACCAGCGCAAGTGGTCGAGTTGAAACGTGCGCCAAGTTTGGAAGATACGATCAACAAACGCATTGCTTTCCTGACGGATTATCAAAACGTGTCTTATGCGCAGCAATATGCTGACTTTGTATCGCAGGTCAAAGCTGCCGAAACCAAAGTTGCCGATGGCAAGCCTTTGCGTTTAACAGAAGCTGTCGCGAAATATCTGTTCAAACTGATGGCGTACAAAGATGAATACGAAGTCGCTCGTTTGTACACCGATGGCAAGTTCCAGAAAAAAATCGCCGACATGTTTGAAGGCGATTACGAAATTAACTTCCATCTGGCACCACCATTGTTTGCCAAACGTGATGCACAAGGTCACCTGATCAAGCAGCAATTTGGCCCGTGGATGATGAAAGCATTCGGCTTACTCGCCAGTATGAAGTCTTTGCGTGGTGGCGCGTTGGATATTTTTGGTTACACCGAAGAACGCCGTATGGAACGCGCATTGCCAGTCGAATACAAGCAAACCATCAGCAAATTGCTGCCAATGTTGAATGCAGATAATTTGGCAAAAGCAGTCGCAGTGGCCAGTATTCCAGAAGACATCCGCGGTTATGGGCACGTCAAGGAGCGTCATCTGGCAGCAGCCAAAACCAAGGAAGCCAATTTGATTGCGGAATTTAATACTGCAAAAGCGCCACAAAAAGTGGCGTAATCAGATCATCAGCAAATAGAAAATGACCAGTTTCGTCTGGTCATTTTTTTTGCTCAGTCATGTAGGGAGGGGGCAACCTGTGCGGGTCTTTTTTCGTTCGTAAGTGGTTGCTTGCAACAGTGCTATGTCAGATCAACTGCGATCATTCTAATGTCGTTTTTTACTTTTGCCGCTTTAGACAAATTGTGCCGACACACAGTGACGGCACCCGCAGGGCAAAGTCTCAGCTTCGCCTTTCTTTTGCTTACTTTGCTTTGGCGAAGCAAAGAGAAGTAAGTGGCTGCCGGGCCACACCCGGCTTGGCTCTACGAAGAGCAATCGCTTTATATATTAAAAATGACACAATAAGGCGTACATCAGGATTGGCGTGGATAACAGTATCAATGGCATCTGTAACAGGAAATACGTCCAAGCTTGAATTCACAAAATCAGTTTTTTTTATAAAATGACCGACTTTATTCGGTCATTTTTAAATTGGTTGAATCTTATTCGCCATCCCGCAGCGCACACCACAAATACCACATTGTGGCCCTGGCTCTGCTTTACAATGCTCGCCACACAAACGGGAGTCAATTTTGTCCATCATTAAACAAAAGCTATCAAGCGTACCGGAAGGTTCTGCTGCCTTATTTTTTATCCAAATATTTGCCACGTTAGGTTTTGCGATTTTGTATTCGACGCTGGTCTTATACGCGACCAAAAAACTCAACTTCAGCGTCAAAGAAGCGACCGC
This sequence comes from Undibacterium sp. Ji67W, assembly GCA_049340365.1. Classification (GTDB taxonomy): domain Bacteria; phylum Pseudomonadota; class Gammaproteobacteria; order Burkholderiales; family Burkholderiaceae_D; genus Undibacterium. Next base: position 42,060 of record JBMPOY010000006.1, read on the forward strand.
GATCATGGGTGTGTTCGGTGCCTTCAATTATGGCCTGCACTTGTTTGGCGGCTATCTGGGTGGGCGGTTTATCAGTAACCGGAATTTGTTTGTCGGCGGGATGATTTTGCAAGTGCTTGGATGTGCCTGCATTTCAGGTGGTACCGTGCTGCAAATGTACTGGGGGCTGGCTTTATTCCTGACCGGTAGTGGTTTGAACGTGACCTGCATCAACATGATGCTGACGCAACGATTTGCACCCGAAGACAATCGCCGCGAAGCCGCATTCTTGTGGAATTACGCAGGCATGAACCTCGGCTTTTTTATCGGTTTTAGCGCCGCAGGTTATTACCAGTTACAAGAAGATTATTCCAGCCTGTTCATTTTTGCGACCATCGGCAACTTTATGTCTATCGTACTGGCCGCATTTAACTGGAAGACATTAAAAGACCGCAATACGACATTGTCCGTGGCGACGCCATCCGAATTTAAGAAAAAAATGACAGTTGGTTTAGCGGTACTGGTTGGTCTGGTTCCGGTCGTGTTTTATATGCTGCATCAGGCGGAATCGACGGCGCAGATTATTCTGGCTATCGGCGGCCTGATTGCTGCGGTATTGGTTTACCTGACTGTTGTTCATAAAGACGTGCGTGAACGTCGCAATATGTCAGCTTATTTGGTGTTCACTTTGGGCAACTTAGTGTTTTGGACACTGTACCAAATGGCACCAACCGGTTTGCAGTTGTTCACCGTCAGCAATGTTGATCGTATCGTGATGGGTGTAGAAATCGCACCGCAATGGATACAAGACATCAATACCTTTGTGATTGTGTTTGGCGGCCCTTTGATGGCATTGTGGTTTAAAGGCTTACGGGAAAAAGGCTGGAATATTGATGTGTCTATCCAGTTTGCCACGGCTTTGTTACTGATAGGTTTGGGTTTTTTGGTTCTGCCACTCGGTATTCTTTTAGCACCGGCAAGCGGCATGGTGGCATTTAAATGGATTTTCATCAGCTATATCTTCCAGAGTATTGGCGAGTTGCTGATTTCTCCAGTCGGCTACGCGATGATAGGCCGACTCGCACCCGCCAAATACCAGGGCGTAATGATGGGTAGCTGGATGCTGGCGACTGGTATCGCGTCTATCTTGTCCAGCTATTTTTCAGGCATGGTGCCAGAAGCAGCTGATGGTACCGCCATTACTACTAATCCTACCTATAGCCACGTCTTTGGAATTTTAGGTTGGGGCAGCGTTGCGGTAGGAATCGTGTTATTTGTATTGATTCCATTCATGCGTAAATTGATTACGAATGGCCCGGCAAAAGACACTGAGTCGGAATCAAAACCAGAAACTGCGATCGTATGAAACACTCCACTTGCATCATCGTTGCTGCCTTCAATATGCTGATCGCAGTGGGTGCAGGTGCCTTTGGCGCACATGGACTTAAAGCTATCCTGAGCACAGATATGCTGGCGGTATGGCAGACCGCAGTGCATTACCAGATGGTGCATGCGCTGGGTTTGTTTGGTTTGGGATTATTGAGGGCGCAATGGCCGGATGCGAATTTGTTAGGTTGCTCCGCGGTGGCGATGCTGTTTGGTATTGTCGTTTTTAGTGGCAGTCTTTATGCGCTGGCACTGAGCGGCATTTTGTGGCTGGGTGCGATCACACCGATAGGCGGCGTCGCATTTTTGGTGGCGTGGGGGATGCTGGCGTGGTGTGCTTACCGCCGCCAGTCATCGGCATCACATTAAAGCTGATTTGACGTTTTATTTTCAAATATAGCGAGTCAATCTTTTGCGAGATTATTCGCTATATTTTTGCACTGCGCGTTGGTAAGCGGGGCGCGCCTCGACCATCTCCACAAAGCGCGTCAGATTGGGGAAGGCATGGCGCCCTGCATTGCGCACGCCAACTTGCGCCACAAACGACAATTGCACGTCGGCGGCAGTCAATTCAGTCCCAACAAAATAATCGCGACCCTCTAACTCTGCATTCAAATAGCCCAAATGATTTGCAATCTCGCTATGGATACGGGGATGCAGCGGCGCACCAGCGTCACCTAAGCGACCCACATACAGCTTCAACAACAAAGGCAACATCGCAGAGCCTTCGGCATAGTGCATGAATTGCAAATAGCGATAATAATCAGCCGTACCACGTGCGGGTACAAATTGTCCGTTGCCATATTCAGCCACCAGATATTCCAGAATTGCACCAGACTCAATCAAGACCAAATCCTTATCTTTAATCACCGGTGCTTTGCCCAAAGGATGAATCGCTTTCAGTTCCGGCGGTGCCAGACGGGTCGTCGCGTCACGGTCATAACTGATGACGGTGTAGTCTAAGGCTAACTCTTCCAGCATCCAGGTAATACGACGGGAGCGGGATTCTTTCAGGTGATGAACTTCTATCATAGTAACCTCAATGGAGTAAGTGGTTGAACAAACAAGCCCCTCATTATGCCGAGATTTGTGTAAGCCTGCTGTAGTGAGCTTATGAGCATTGGTTGGGCGGGTTGACAACCCGCTGCTGTCGACTTTGTGCAATGGGAGCTTGTCTTCTTGAGCAACAAACTGAATGCTGAATGGCTAGTGTTTTCTCATATGTGAGATATAATTTCAAATATGGGAAAATTAAATGAAACTGACTTCGATACATTGATCGCCAGACGCTTGAAAGAACTGCGTAGTGAGCGCAATTGGTCGCTGGACGAACTGGCAAAGCAAAGCGGGATGAGCCGCGCAACCCTGTCACGGCTGGAGAATGCGGAAGTAAGCGGGTCGGCAAGCATGCTTGGAAAGCTTTGCAAGGCTTATGGCCTAACCATGTCGCGCTTCATGCTCATGGTCGAAGACCAATTTCAGCCACTCATAAAAAAAGCAGCGCAAAGCGTTTGGTTGGACCCAGAGACAGAATTCCGGCGTTGCTCTGTATCACCACCTGCCGCCAATCTGTCCGGAGAGGTGCTCTATTGCGAACTTCCGGCCAATGCATTTATTTCCTATGACGGAACGCCGCGGCAAGGTCTGGAGCATCATCTTGTACTTGTAGAAGGTGCTCTTAATATCACTGTTGAAGGCCGATGCCATTCGTTGACAACAGGCGATTGTCTGCGTTTTCAGATCTTTGGATCCAGCAGTTATAAGGCGATGGACGTCGGTGCGAAATACTACCTATTTATTGTCTGAATACGCACCAATTCAGTGTTTTAAAACCACAATGAGGACACAGGGATGATGATAAGAATGGACGACTTGCAAGGGGACGAAATTCGTCACTTATTGCAAGAACATCTGGATGACATGTACGCCACTAGTCCTGCTGAAAGTGTACATGCCCTTGATCTGGATGCATTACGTCATCCAGACATTACCTTCTGGACGATGTGGGACGACGGCGCACTTGTGGGCTGTATTGCACTGAAACGAATAGATAAGCATCACGGCGAAATCAAATCAATGCGAACACCGCGTCAATTGCGTCGGCGTGGCGCGGCAAAGGCATTGCTGCACCATCTTATTGAACAAGCGCGACTTCAGCACTATTCCAGACTGAGTCTTGAAACAGGTTCCATGCGTTTCTTCGAACCGGCACGCCAACTGTATGCAAGCTTTGGTTTTGAATTGTGTAGCCCATTCGGAGATTATGCCGAAGACCCGAATAGCGTTTTTATGACCATGTCTATCTACTGAGTTACAGAAAAATCAAAAGAAAGAGACGTAAAATAGTGAGGCTAGTAAGGCTTTATGATATCCACAGACATGTTCTATCAACTTGTTTCTGAAGCCAATGGGCGGCGCGGATGCAGGCTGCTTAGATCATTGTGCTTGTTGCGGAATATTTTCAATTTAAAAGCACAGACCTCGTTTGCTATACCATCTTCTGCATTTCTCTGAGATAAACCGGGTAGTCGGTTGTTGGTGGAAATACCTTGATGTTGTACAGAATATCTGCCGCATGGCCCCGGTGGTAGGTCGTATGATTGACGACATGCAGCAAAATATCCGAGCGTGACATCGCTCCTTTACCGCCGCCGATAAATTCAAATTCAATTATCTCGCCCAGTTGCTTGTCAGTCAGTGCATCGGTATAAGTTACATACCATTGATCAATGTGTTGCTGTTCGTTGTAAAGCTCAGCCATTGTTGGATGCGTTTCTGGATTTCTTGTCGTAAGCCCATGCGGCTTGCTGAGTAAATGCGATTGCCACACATAATCCATTAAAAATGAATGATGCAGTGTGCGAATAAGATTGCCAAAGATAATGCTGCGTGGCGCAGTGAGCTCCCGTTCGGGAAGTGTGATGACTGTGCGCAGGAATACCTCATCTGCCCATTTTTTATATCGCATCATTTTTTGAAAGTGATTCATGAGCTTCTTTCTCGCTTTATTTACGCCGACGACATTTCACAGAGCGCGTGCAACCCGCGCTGAAATAACCGAATACATCATTGTTAGCAGGTTGCATCCACCTCGCACAAACTTCCCGAGCCACTCAAACCTCAAGCCGCTTTTCCATCGCAAGTACTTCTGGGGTGGAATCATCTTCACGTGCTTCAAACCCTAGTTGCAGATAAAGCTGATGAGCGGTATGGTTATCGCGGTAGACCCGTAAGCTGATGATGGGCTTTTTTGTAGCTTCGTTTGCTGCGGCAATGAGTTGTTCGCACAAAATTTTTCCTATTCCCTGACCACGCTGATCTGGATTGACGATGATGCGTCCCAGATGGGTACGTTGTTCATCTCTGGGCCAATATTGCGCAAATCCCATTAGTTCTTCCTGTTCAATGCTCAGCACCAAACTGACCGCGTCAGATTTATGTAACAGGCTAGAGAGGCTTTCGTTGACGAAAGGAAAGCACTTCTCCAGGCCAGACCAGCGCGTACAGGCTTGTTGATCCGTGATCCAGCCCGAAATTTGTTCAAAATCAATGTCGCTTGCAGGCCGCAATGTCATCTTCATGTAAGGTCTGAGGAGAATGATGAAGCGCTCAGTCTACAGGTACAAATAAAGGCTCGCAACGCCAGTGGTATTGCCCTTGCTGTCGTTTATTCGGTGCTCAGTGAGTCATTTTACTGGTCGTGGCGATTAAGTTATGTGCAAAATGCAATTTGGCTTTGTAGCAGACGGAGACTCTTTACATAAAAGAATTCAAGCTGATCGCAACATCGTTTGTGGTGTGTGACGTTGCTGGATTCTACATAAAACAGAAAGCGTGGTGAGACATGTCATTTCAGGATTTATATCAGCAAAAGCGGTGTTCGTCAGAGGAAGCATTGGCAGTTCTTAACGACGGTGACACTATCATTGTTCCCACCGGTGTTGGCGAACCTCCAGCTTTATTGACTGCCTTATCGGAGCATCGACGCCGGTTTCATGACATTACGGTCGCACAAATTCTGGCGGTAAAAAAATATGGCTATTTTGACCCGACAACGCGCGACCATGTGCGCCATGTCGCTTTCTTCTTTGGTGCCGCTTCACGTGCTGGTGGTCAGGCTGGCACCATCGATTTTATTCCTAGTTATTTCTCAGAAATGCCGATGTTGATTGAGCGAGGGTATATCCGTTCTGATGTGGTATTTTCTATTGCTTCACCGATGGATGAGGAAGGCTATTTTTCGTTAAGTCTGGCGGCCGATTACACGATGGCAGCGATCGCGAAGGCACGTGCTGTGGTGCTGGAGGTCAATCCAAATGTGCCTTTTGCGCATGGCAATTGCCGGGTCCACATTTCTCAGGTTAGCGCAATCACAGAAAGTACCGAATCGGTAACTGAGGTTGGCTTACCAAAAATCGGACCAGTGCAAGAAGCGATTGGTAAATATGTTGCTGACATGATTGACGATGGTTCAACGCTACAAATCGGTTATGGCGGAATTCCGGATGCGGTAGTGATGCAGCTTACTAGCAAACATGATCTCGGCATCCATACTGAAATGATAGGTGACGGCATTCTCACCTTGGTTGAAAGCGGTGCTGTCACCAATCGTAAGAAGAATTATCTGCCCGGAAAAATGGTAGCGACATTTGCCTTGGGATCTAAAAAACTCTATCAATTCTTACATCGTAACCCCATGATGGAAATGCATCCGGTGGACTTTACCAATGATCCGTATCTGGCCGCTAAAAATGATAAATTGGTCGCCATTAACGCGACCTTGCAAATTGATTTATTGGGACAATGCGGTTCGGAAAGTCTGGCACATATTCCTTACTCAGGTACTGGTGGGCAAGTTGATTTTGTCCGCGCTGCGAATCGTTCTAAAGAAGGTAAGGCATTCATTGTTTTACCTTCCACCGCCAAAGAAAATACCATCACCCGAATTGTACCGACCTTGAGTGCAGGTACACATGTGACGACCGGCAAAAACGATATTAATTATGTGGTGACAGAATTTGGTGTCGCACAGTTGCGCGGAAAATCCGCAAAACAAAGAGCAAAAGAAATGATCTCGATTGCGCATCCCGATTTCAGGGCAGAATTGACAGCACAGGCGAAGCTTTTGAATCTAATGTAGGTCTCAGCCGTTAACAGAGGCCATGTTTCATGTAGGCGGTCTCTGTTTCATATGATACGTCTCTGCCGCATGCTATGATCTCAATATTATGCCCACCGTGAAATCTGCCTGATTGAGGTAGCTTGCCAGCAGAGTGCATCGTATTGCCGCAGAACCTGAGAAAGCAGAGAACGTCGTGATAAAAAAAATCAGCAAGGCTTGTATATTGTTATTGTTAGTTCCTGCTTTTGCATTTGCTCAAACGTCGGTGTTTAAGTGCGTTGAAAACGGTCACACAGTCTGGTCTGAGTATCCTTGCAAAACTCAAGGTAAGGCAGTGAAAGTGAAGCCCTTAACTAACGGAAAGCAAAAGAATGCGCAAGGTGTGGATACGTCAAAGCCAAATGATAAAGGCGTAGGTAAATAAAACTTTGCTTACTGAGTCAGTGTTAAGGAAGCACAAAAAATGGAGCCCCAGGCTCCATTTTTTATGACCAAATACTGCCGAAAAAATATGACACAGCACAGTTGGCGTTAGCGCTCATGCTCTTTTTCACGTGCTTTTACCTCTTTTTCTCGTTCGGCATTTCTTGGTTCGACATGTTGAACGGACACCGCTCTTCTTTCCATTTCTTCACGTGTCCGCATGTCATTCGCAGGATTATGTTGGATTGGTTTGATTTCCTGGTAACGAGGGAAACTCTCTGGATGACTTTGTTCTTCCATATGCTGAAACCGTGCTTGATTTGGCGTTTCAATGGGAGTGTGCTGCGCTGGTGCTATGAAGTTATGTTCTTGCGGCAGATAACGTTCTTGTGTCGCAGGCATGATCTGATGCTGCGGTTGAGGCATATTGACGGGCTGCGGCGCAGTTTGTATGTGTTGTTGTAGGGTTTGAGCGCGTTGCTGTGGTTCTGCCAACTGCTGTGGAGCAGTCGGTATGTGTTGTGGCTGGCCAGGAACTGGTGTTGCCTGATTATTGAAATGCACCATTTGTGGAGGTGGCAAAGCAACCGGGCCATGCGCATTGGAATAACTTGGTATCGGCTTGGTCGAGACTGGTTCTGGCGCCATCGCTCTGACCACTGGCGTCATTTGAGCCGCCAGATGCGCTTGCGCCGGAACTGCTCGATTATATGCCTGACCATTGGCAGTTGAACCCGCTGGCGCAACAATAGTGACGTTATTGACGATGGTCGTGTTGTTATTAATGACGGTATTGTTGACGGTAGTGTTATGGCTATTGTTCTCAATATGAACCCGCATACCTTCATGGATAATAGGTGGGGCACTGGTTACGACCGCTGGCGAAGTACCAATCGGTGCAGGCACGATCAAACCACGGGCAGATCCTGGCGGTGCGGGAATAAACACACCTTGAGGGCCAATTGGGCGGACACCTGCAATAACGCCGTCATTGACGGCTGCAAAATTCAAATGGAGTTGCAATGATGGCTGGATAAAATGAACGCCAGGAGCTGCCCAGAAGCCGTTCACAAATACCACGGCACCACCGCGATTCTCATAATATGGATGCATCCAGCAATAACCAAATTGCGGTGGCGCTGCCCAACGGCCATGTGCCCATATCCAATCACCATGCCATACCCAATAACCACCTGTCCACACCGCGGTTACATACGGTTGTGGAGGTGGAATCTCAACCAACATCGGCGGCGGTGCCCATGGCACCAGTATAGGTTCTGGCTGAACCAGAGGCGGTTCAACGTAGGCGCTGACGACTTGTTCTTGTTGTGGTTGTGGAGCCGCATCCTGATAGTAGGTCGGCGCAGCTGGTGCCGGTTGGTACACCACGCGTGGTGGTTGTTGTACGTAGACAGTGCGTGGCGGTGCTTGCACTACGCAACCACTCAAACCAATCAGACTCACCATGGCTAATTTTTTCATACTTGTTCCAAAGAAGGGGTGGACTAATGCCTACCGAAAAGAGCGCTGCGGGATGAACGGTGCGCATTTCTTTTTATAGTTGATGGGTAATCAACGTCAGACTTACAATTTTGGATGACCTCACGTTTAGCAGGTATGTAACGCAATGTAGAACAGTCTATGATGCCATTAGTAAATTTATCAGTTTGCCGGTTTGCAATCGCGTTGATGGAAAAAAAACAGAAGCCACATGGCTTCTGCTTTTTTAACATCTTAAATTAACATTTAAAAATTTAAAAATTTAAAATTATGTTTTTGATGTCCGACGTTTTTCTATTGCTGCTCTGACACCTTGGCCATACGCCGGATCAGCCTGATCAAAGTGCGCAAGTTGGCGTTGCAAAATCTCTTCGCTGACTTGTGACAATGGCCCTGCCAGATTATCAAATAAATTCTGCTTTTCTTGCGCTGGCAACAAACGGAACAAATTACCAGCCTGGGTGTAATCATCTTCCTTACCACGTCCGTCATAGCGTCCTGCTACGCCAGACAAAGCCCAGCCTGTATCACCATGACCAAAGCCAGATGGATTGCTACCCTGTGCTGCTACTGTCTCGTAATTTGCCTCAGCGCCGCCATTGTGAATTGCCATGTTGCCGTCACGTTGCTGGTGATGGAAAGGGCAGCGTGGTGCATTAACTGGTAAGTGTTGGTGATTCGTACCCACACGATACAATTGTGCATCGTGGTAGCCAAACAAACGACCTTGCAACATTTTGTCTGGCGAATAACCCATACCAGGCACCAGATTGGCTGGCGAAAATGCGGCCTGTTCTACTTCCGCATGATAATTAGCAGGATTACGATTTAATTCGACAATACCAACTGGTATCAAAGGGAAGTCTGAATGTGGCCAGATCTTCGTTAAATCATACGGATTCCAACCAGTGCGCGCTTCCCATTCTTGCAATTGTTGTTCAGTCGCGACCTGAATACGTACTTCCCAACGTGGGAAATCTTTATTGGCTATTGCATTGAACAAATCACGTTGTGCATAATCCGGATCAGTTCCTGCCAGACGCACGGCATCAGCAGCGGACAAATTTTTGATACCTTGTTGTGTACGTAAATGCCATTTAACGAATACACGTTCACCGTCCGCATTGATCAGACTGTAAGTGTGACTACCAAAGCCATCCATATGGCGATATCCATCTGGAGTGCCGCGATCAGAAAACAGCATGGTTACCTGATGCAAACTCTCTGGGGCTTTGCTCCAGAAATCAAACATCATTGTTGGAGATTTGAGATTGGTTTGTGGATCACGCTTTTGCGTGTGTACAAAGTCTGGAAATTTGATCGGATCTTTGATGAAAAACATTGGTGTGTTATTACCAACCAAATCCCAATTACCCTCTTCGGTATAAAACTTCAATGCAAAACCACGTGGGTCGCGTTCAGTATCTGCACTACCGCGTTCTCCACCTACCGTCGAAAAGCGAACAAACATGTCAGTTTGTTTGCCGATCTGATTAAATAGTTTCGCCTTGGTGTATCGGGTAATGTCGTGGGTGACAGTAAACGTACCGTAAGCGCCGGAGCCTTTCGCATGCACAACGCGTTCAGGGATGCGCTCACGATTGAAATGCTGCAACTTTTCAATCAGATGAAAATCTTGCAGCAACAAAGGCCCGCGAGGTCCTGCGCTCAGTGAGTTTTGGTTGTCTACAACAGGAATGCCGGAGGCAGTGGTCAGTGTTGGTTTCATCGTTTTTTCCTTTACCGTTATGTCGTGGAGGGACTGCGTTTGGTATGTAAAAAATTATAGGCGATGGATGTGATTTATAAAATCTAATTAATTTTATTGAATCAATAGTTAAAACCTAATTTCTATAGCTTCAGATTAGATCAAACGTATTCCAGGCTCTTTTAACCCGAAAAAGTACTAAAAAAAATAAATGATCGTTTTAAAGAAGCGGTTCCGTTTGTTCAGACGGTTTGCAGACATTTTTTAGTCGGTTTAAATGGATACTTGCGGCTATGTGATTAGCGACAGCACAGCTCACCTTTGCTTGTATCAAGCTAGAGTGAGCGGCATGGCAGCTACCCATTAAGTCATCCACACTGCCAAGCCATGACCAGATAGATAAGGAAAGTAAAGCGTATTCAGTATTCCGCCGTCAAATGTACTGTGCAGTCAACTGACGCTGAAAAACGACAGGCATGGCTCCATTTCAGATTGAGCCATGCGGGTATGTCACAGACAGATTTTATTTTATTGAAAACAGGTGGCCTGGCGTGCCAGCAAGACTCATAAGAACTGTCGACTGAACGATCATTCATTGGTGCATTTGAGTATTTCCCAATGCTCAGTAATCCCTGTTATGTGAGCGCATCTTCAAAACAATCGTTCTCCAAGCGCCAGGGCTTATGATCCGATAACTCCATTGGAGCCATTATCCGATTTTCCGGAACCACTTTTTATCGCAATGTAGATATCAGTTAATAATTCGGACGGTGGCGTTTCACGTGGATTATTCAAATAGTCTTCGAACGGTGGTACGTCTGCGATTTCATAGCCAGAAGCAGGGAACCAGACGCCGCAAAACCATTGATAGACGGGCTGCATTTCAGAATACGGTCCCTTGTAGCGTAATACCGCGTATTTCCCCGCCGTCAATTGCTTATGAATAAGGGGCGCATCTAAAATGGGCGCAGGCATTGATTCAGGTGCCGTAATGCAGGCAAACGAGCGTAACCGTGTTTCGTCGACGGTCGCTGGATCATCCAGAAAAATACCTATCCAGCGAGTAGCAGGCGTATACAGTTGACGCGAGCTGACGCATGCATTGAGCGTATCAAACGCCTGGCTGATGCCCATATAAGAGCCAGTGTGCGGGACGCAAATAAGCGAAAGTTCGTTAGTATTGCGAATTTCAACGGGAAACATCAGGTCACTCCTTAATTGCTGTTGAGAAAGGGAGGGCAAACAACGGCCCTCTTTGCGAAAGCGTGCCGGTGGCATGCCATAAACCGCAGAAAAAATTCGTGTAAAAGATTGCAGATTCGGATAACCGGACAACGCACCAATTTCTTCAATAGGGGTAGTTGTACGCGCCAAGAGTGTTGCCGCACGTTGCAAACGCAAACGCTTCACCATTGCTACGACACTTTCACCAAAAACACCCTGATAGACGCGATGCCAATGATAGGGCGACATGCAGGCGATTTCTGCCAACTTGTTCAAATCCAGCTCTTCGTCAAGATGTTCGTGTACATAGTTGGTGACACGTAATAATCGTCGTTCATAGCTTAAAAAATCAACCATTTTTCTATCCGGGAAAAATTATGAGCTCTTGTTCTTGTACTATCATCACAATAGCATGCGATGATTTGACAAATCTTGCGGACTTTTAATTCGCTCTTGCTCATCATCTGCGCAAATATCCAGTCAGCTCCAGCCACGCATTCTATAATCATGCCTTCGATTTGATGAAGTGAAATTCATGACTACCGCTGCCACACCCCACAGCCTGCAAAAAAAGCTGTTTTTTGTTTTTCTGATTATCTTGTCATGCTTGATTGCTATTGCCTTGATCGGCTTAGCACTGACCTGGGCTCCGGATAAAAGTGCAGATGAGTTAAGTGAGCAATGGGCGCCACGACCATCACAATTTATTGATGTCAAGGGTTTGTTTGTGCATGTACGTGATGAGGGTTTTATTGAAGATCCGACACCAATCTTATTGATACATGGCACGTCTTCGAGTTTGCACACATGGGAAGGCTGGGTGAAAGAACTCAAAAAGCAACATCGCGTGATCACGATGGATTTACCAGGTTTTGGCTTGACCGGTCCAAATCAGAGCAATGACTATAGCAACGCGACTTACACGCAGTTCATACTCGATTTAATGGACGCAATGCATATTCAACGCGCCGTGTTGGGCGGCAATTCTTTGGGTGGCGAGATAGCATGGGAAGTTGCCGTTGCCGCCCCCAGCCGTGTCGAAAAATTGATACTCGTTGATGCTGCTGGCTATGCGTTTACACCGAAATCGATTCCACTCGGTTTTAAGTTGGCCCGCATGCCTGAGATGTCATGGCTGATGAATCATTGTCTGCCCCGTTCCATGATGGAGGAGAGTGTCAAAAACGTCTATGGCAACCCCGAAAAAGTCACGCCTGCTTTAGTTGATCGCTATGAAGCAATGACGCGTCGTGCTGGAAATCGTGAGGCGTTACGCCTTCGTTTAACACAACTGACTGCAGGTAAAGACGCGGAACTGATTAAAACCATTCATGTGCCAACCCTGATTTTATGGGGTGGTAAAGATCAACTCATCCCGCCAGAAAACGCAAGCTGGTTTCAACGTGATATCGCGGGCAGTAAGTTGATTATGTTTGATGATCTGGGACATGTACCACAAGAAGAAAACCCAGTCGTTACGCTGGCTGCGGTAAATATATTTTTGCAGTAAATGATTGTTAAGAGATAGGAGTAAATATGAAAACCTTGCAAAAAATCTCTTTGTGTTTTTTCGCCTTATCGCTCGTTATTCCAATCGGTAGCACTCCTGCTCACGCACAAAGCCTGGAAGAACAAGGGAAGAAATTATTCACGCAAAAAGCCGTGCCAGCTTGCGCATATTGCCATAGCCTTAAGCATGCCGATTCGATGGCAGAAAGTGGTCCTGACCTCGATAGTTTAAAACCTGATGCGCCAACCATAGAAAACGCAATCCGCCATGGCAAAGGTGAGATGCCCGCAATCACAGGTTTGAGTGATGAAGAGATTAAAGTCTTGGTGAAGTATTTGCAAAGCGTTGCAGGTCAAGCGGACAAGAAATAAAAAAGCCCACCAAAAACTTGGTGGGCGATACATTCATTGCAACGACTCGTCAACAACCCATGCTATCTGCGTGGTGCCATCGACTAGAGCAATGCCCGTGCTATCTGCGCGGTGCTTGCGGGGTGAGTCGCCTATTCCTGTCTGTGTCAGCTATATGCAGATGACAGAGTTAAAACGAATGTGAACTTTCACAAATCCTTCAGAGCAAAACCTCGTTGAATTCTATGCAGCGAATGCCGCAATGGATTTCAATAGTCTTTGATAAAAGGATGCATGATGAAACATCTGACATCCATTACGCCATTTTCCAACAACCCATGCTATCTGCGTGGTGCCACTGGCCGGTGAGAATGGATGATGCATCAGTAATCCGCGTGAGAGCGTTTTAGTGACATGTGAAAGTTTGTCGCAAAGATGAAGATTGTTCACCAGATACCTATGCTATCTGCATAGTGCACCAGGCCGGTATTTCAGAACAATCAGAGCATCGATACGACGAAAACGGTACAGCGAACAACGAATTTCAATTTCAACAAATTAAGGCGGAAAATTCAGCCAGTTGAAAAAATAAAATTACGCGATCACCTGGATGTTACTTGCTTTGTCGCCTTTAGGACCAGAAGTGCGTTCGAAAGATACACGCTGGTTTTCGCTCAGGCTTTTGAAGCCGTTGGATTGAATGTCCTGAAAGTGCGCAAACAAATCTGCACCACCTGCGTCGGGAGCGATGAAGCCAAAGCCTTTAGCATCATTGAACCATTTAACGATTCCTGTTTGAGTACTCATATTATTTTCCTTTTTATTATCTGGCTCAGACGAAATTGTCCGAATGCCTTTGGGCACTTGAAACCAAGGAATAAAACCGGAGGAGAAAAAACAGAACAGCCAGAGGATACAGCTATGCGGAATTGGGACCAACAATATAACGACTTGATGCAAGTACAGCCCGAAATATACACACAAATTCTTGATGTGCCAAGCTTTATTTTGCCTGGAAAATCAGCAGGGGCTATTTTGTCGGTGTGATTGATGCCTTTAAAAACTATGGTTTTCATAGCTAAAAACAGCGATTTATTTGCGGTGAAATCCAGGAAAAAAATTTTTAAAGAGATTGAAAAATATTCATTTCAATAGAAAACAAAAAAACAAAAAAACAAAAAACGCGTCAAAAATCAATCCTGATTTTTTTCACGTCCGCGGTGTTGAGTACCAATACCCGACGTAATAAAAAGCAATGTCGTCGGACTATCCATATCAGCGGTGTGCCAGACCAAAGGCGGATTAACGACATATTCTCCTGCACACAAAATCACTTGTCGGACCTCACCATCCGGAAAATCCTGGTGAAAGGTGACTTGTCCCGTTATACACAGCACCATTTCGCTGCCATTCGGGTGCATTTCCCATGAGTCCCAGGAACGATCAGTGGTATGCATGGAGACTAGTCTGCCTTCCGTCCCGTCAGTCTGATGACGATTCACGTAAGCTTCATACCATTGCATATTCCCCGTGAAAGCGGGTTCAATTTCTACCGTTGCACCTAAACCTAAATGTGCGGGAAATTGCGATAGAGGTGTACCGTTCATCATTCCTCCGATGCAGTTTTCATGCAAAGCCCAATAATTCGGGAACTGCTAATAAAATAGAATTAACTGTCGCCGCCACTGCATTGTTGGCATCAGCGTAGCCAATACCTTCGTAACCAATCAGCACATTTTGCAATGCCGTTTTTTGTTGTGCGACTAAATGACTGATTTCATCAGCACTCATGCTGTTTTGGTTTTCTTGGATGTATTCCGCAATGCCAACCAATGCCGAAATTTGCGCAGTCGCACCGGCGCTTGCGGTAGCCCAAGCTGAGCCTAAAGCTGCCTTACCAGCCCCTAAGGCGGCATCACGCACTGCGTTCCAATCTGTTGCCATCTCTTATCTCCAATTGAATCAAAAAGTGCCCAGCCACTTTGGCGCTTATTTTTTTAACTTATTTTGCTTTGCTGGCCGCACTATTTTTTAACGATAGCTCATAGGTCGTCAACACGGCGAGTTGTGTATTGATGAGTAAGCGCTCCGCATGGCAATACGCAGCGTCTAAAGCGTGTTCCTGATGGAATTTTCTTTCGTTCTCAAGCTGCTGCATCAGATTTTGAAATAGCTGTGTCAGTTTTGCTGATGAAGCATCTTGCGATGCGGTCATACGCATTTCCAGCGTCGCCAAACTTGCTTCGACCGTATCATAAAATTTTGCGTCATAGGCAACTGGCCCGTTGCTTCTCGCCTGACTTTCCCAACTCAGATATTGCAAGTTGACTTGTTGTGTCAATGCTGTGATCTGTTGATCCGCTTGCTGGTCATAATTGATTGTCGCACAAGCAGTGAACAAGCAGAACAAGCTCAATAAGGCAATACGCAGCAAAGAACGAAAGCGAAAACGAAAAAGGAACAGGTGCATATTTTTTCTCACATCGAATCAATGAAGATAGAAGTACAGCAGACGAATCTGGTGAAGCACAATGAAAAAACTAGTTCGTTGCGTATTTTCTACGTGTATCAACCACAGGCATCGATGTGGTCAAATTTTTCGGCGCGCGTCCAGCCCATTGCACCTTTGCTGTTGCGTACTAACTTCCACCAATTCATCACACTTTCTTGTGCATCATCGCGCGGCATAGCTCGCAGACTTTCACCGCTTATATAAATCTTACCTTGATACCAAAATAAATAATAACCTTCACCCAAAGGTGTCAGCAGGTAAACGACATCGCCTGCATGTAGCTTAAGTTGCGGGGCATGACTACCTTTAATAAAGCCATCATTAACAGTTCTATTTATCTTCACCACACCAGGCTTTTCGGTGACCACGACACCAGTTAAACCTTCTACTTGTTCGCCCCGTTGGACGCTAAAGGTAACGGGTGATTTGTCATCGCGTTGTGAATGAACAGGTACCTCATCATTGGCTGTCCAGTCGCGATATGTGCAGCATTCAAACGGACACACCCCCCAATTTTCGTAATTCGCTGGTGGTTTTTCCTGGGCGCTTACTGTCACCGCAAGGAGCGTTAAACACATGGCTAAAAATAGTTTTTGCATGATTTTTTCGCGAGGTGAAATAAGCAATGCACCACTTTAAAATGCTTTTAAATTAATGGCAATAAATAAATTGATTGGGAATGATAGGAGGGCGTGACCACGCCATGTATGCCGGGAGAAACCCATGTAGTGATTGAGTTTGCTGAGACGAGGCGGGTTGAACCCGCCCGACGTATTTTGCCAACGAAAACTGACCTTCAAATTAATGAACGACGTTTTCTTCTGTATTTTCTTCGGATACCGGAACAAATGGCCCTTGCATTTGCATTTTCCGGTAGCGTTCACCATTTTTTCCGCCATAGGCTTTGATATGCAACAAAACACCTATGACGACCGAGGATACAAAAATGATCAATGCTGTTGTGCTGGATAGGTAGTCCATCTTCGTCTCACAAAAATTTCATTGTAGGTTTAAAGGATAGACTTTTTTTCTTATAAATACTAGTTTTGAATAGCGGGTAATATCCACACAGTGATTGTGCTTTCTGAGGATGGCGCGGCTTACCCCCCCATCCTCCCAATGTTTAAACCGAATCACACGCCTTATTTATTTGCCATCCGCTTTAACATACGCATCAAGCTGCCAAGTACAGGCAATTTTTCATACAATTCTTCTGCCGCATCCCAATAATCCCTATGCATTTGTACCCTGCCATCAGCCGCAAAACGGATGTGAGTCGCTCCGCGTATGCATTGCTCGTCCGGATTGAATTTTTTCATGTAGAAATAGAAATCCCAGCATAAGAAAGCAGTATCACCTTGCAAAACGGTTGAGGTGATTTTAAAACGCGGTTTTTCAACCTGGACAAACATATGTTGAAAAATATGTGTCACCGCACGCAGTCCACGAACTTCGTTAAACGGATCTTTAAAGTAGGCATCGTCCGAATAAACACCGGACAAATCCTGGCTTTGCGCCAACGTCAGTGTTTCAAAAAAGCGTACCAGGTTATGTAAGCTGGTTTGGTGATCCATTTTGAACAACTCCTTATAAGCCAGTGACTTTGTGAACGAGTGAGAAATAAAGTTGATACGGAAGTAGGCGTGCCAGTCTTAACCAATTCGTGAAGCGTTTAGGGAAGTGAATATGAAAGTCGCCGTGTTCTAAACCTTTAACCAAAGCCACTGCGGCATCCGCCGCACTCATGAGCGCGGGCATCTCAAAATCATTTTTGGCGGTGAGCGGTGTTTCTACGAAGCCTGGGTTAATCAGGTATACGGCGATATTACGTGGGCGTAAATCGATATACAAAGATTCACATAAATTGATAATCGCTGCTTTGCTCGGACCATACACCAAAGCCTTAGGCAAGCCAGATAAACCAGCAACCGATGCGACGATGCCTATGCCGCCATTGCCTTGTTTAAGCAGCATAGGCAAGACCACATCAAGGCAATGATAAACACCACGCACATTGATGTCTAACAGGCGATTAGCTGCTGCCATATCAAAACTATCAGCGCGCATTTCGTTGTAGGTACCAGCAACGACCAGCACTAAATCTATGCTTTGCCATCGGGCGATGAGGCGTGTATGTGCGCTTTGCAGGCTGGCGAGATCTGTGATGTCTAAAGCTTCAATCAAGGCGTGCTGAAAGCCTTTGGCTGTTTCTTGCAAACTGTCGAGATGCCGTGCAGATAATGCGACCTGGGCTCCTTGATGTAATAACAGACGTGCGGTCTCAGCACCGATGCCTGTCGAGGCACCGATGATCCAGACTTTCTTGTCTTTCCAATTCTGGATAGGCGGGTTCATTTGAGGTTGCCATCGCGTTTTGTGAAAGAAAGCGTCACGCTGCCGAGTTCTACCCCGAACTTACGCATGATGGCGCGGTTGAGCATGACCTTGTCATCCATGAGGACCATCAGGTCATCGAAATCGACGTGATAGATACTGTTATCCACCGGTAAGGCCAATACATAATTCCAGTGCAAAGTATTGCCGGATACAACCCCTTCAGCATTGCCGACTACATCGGCAGCAGTGCCGATGAAACGGTCAGGTGCTGTTTGCTTTAGCGTCCAGATACGTCGTTGCTTGGTGCCATCGGCGTAGGAGAAAGCCTCATCCAGCGTGCCAGTATCGCCTTCCCATTTGCATTGCATAACCACCGTGAAACGCTTGACGATTTTGCCGGAACGATCCTGAAACATGCCCCAGGCATCCACCGTCCCATTGAAATAGTGGCGTAAATTCAAGGCTGGTTTTTCCTGGCGATAGATCGCGGGATCAACGCTACTGGCGCAAGAAGCCAACAATACCAGACTCAAAATGGCGAGATACCGTGTCACGACTGTTAGTTTCATATTGCACCCTTATTATGGTTGAAGAGTCAGGCGATTGCTTTTGTTTAGCTATGGCCAAGAAGTTTTTTTCTCAAATCTGGTGCCGAAGTCTGCGGATCAAGCCAGATAGAAAAGAAAGCGCGCGCAAACTCTGCATCGCGAATTTCGCCCAGCCATTTTCCGTCTAAATAAAAACGTGCTGACTCGTTGGGCACGTAAATGCCAGTGATGTGCGTGCCCTCTTTAACATCGGGAAACAGACTCGTCATTTGTTGCAACCATTGTTGGCGTTGGCTGGCACTACCTTGATGTAACTTTTCCATTTCCTGCACGCTGGCATCAGCGATTTTTCGCCCGACTAAATTTCTGGCGTAACGCAAATCGAGCGCGACTTTATGCTTCTGCTGATCGTTCCAACCCTCAGGCCCGGTCCACAACGTTGCGTCATATATTCGCAATCCAAACCAGCGATAAGTGCCTTGCCCTTGCATTATTGCTTTTGGTAATTCTGTTTGAATATGTAAAGGCACGGCCTCATTGACGGGCGTTTCTGCTCGTGCAGCAGGCGTACCAACACTGAATAGCCAAAACAGAAACATAGCAATACATTGCCAGTGTCGCGCGTTCATGTTTTAACCAAGGTAAATTGAGCAACATCGATATTGCCAGCGCGGAATCCCGCTTCGCAATACGCCAGATAAAATTCCCAGGTACGGATAAATTCATCATCAAATCCCTGCGCTTTCACTTCATTGAGTTTCTCCATGAAAGTCTGACGCCACTCCAATAAAGTGCGGGCATAGTCGAGGCCAAAAGTGAACGTATCAATCACTTCCAATCCGTGTTCTCGTGCTAGTTTCTGGAAAATTTCTATCGATGGCAACATACCGCCCGGGAAAATATACTGCTGGATAAAATCAGTTCCTTTGCGATAACGATCAAACAGCTCGTCAGCAATAACGATGCTCTGTACGCAAGCACGACCGCCGCGCTTGAGGTTGCGTTGCAGACACTCGAAATAGCCTGGCCAGTAATCTTCACCAACAGCTTCAAACATTTCTATCGAAGCAATCGCATCGTAATCACCGTGGGCATCGCGATAATCCTGTATCTGCAAATCACTACGCGCGCGCAAACCCGCACGTTGCAAGCGTTCACGCGCAAAGTGCAATTGTTCCGTCGACAGTGTCAGACCGGTCACGTGCGCTTGTGCGTCACGTGTTGCCATCTCCGCAAAGCCGCCCCAACCACAACCGATTTCCAGCACTTTCGCATCTGGTGTGAGATTCAGTTGTTGCAGGATGCGGCGGTATTTGGTCTGCTGTGCGTCATGTAAATTGTCGACCTGGTCGCCAGAGAATAAGGCACTGGAATACGTCATTGATGGATCTAACCATAGTCGATAAAAATCATTGCCGATATCGTAATGAGCGTGGATATTTTTCTTGCTTCCCGCTTTGGAATTGCGATTTAAAAAATGCTTGATGCGGTAAAGTAAATTACCCCACCAGGTGCCGTAGATCACATCTTCGAGTTGCGAGCGATTGCGTGTAATGAGCTCGATCAGACCTGCCAGACTACTGCTCGTCCAATGTCCGGCAATATAACTTTCAGCAAAGCCAATATCGCCGGATTTCAGCACCGCACGATAGATTTGCCAGTTTTTTAAATTCAGTGTGACGTGGCGATTACCGTCATCCGCACGCCCAAACTGGGCAATCTGACCATCAGGGAATTGCACCGTCAGCGTGCCGTGTTCGAGTTTGTGTAGCAAACTAACGACAAAGCGTGCTTCGGCCGGGAAATGTCCCATATCCAATTGACGCTCATGGGCGTGTGCTGACGTAACGGTGGGGTGTATGGTGCTCATCGACTCACCTCTTTGGATGGTGGGAGTGGTTTTGAAAAGAAGGGAACGCGCTTGATAAAAAGTCGCAGTGCCTGTATATGAATTTTCAGCACGATGCCTATCGTCATCATGGGATAGCTAAACATCAGGGCTAGAATTTTTCTGTCGCTTAACGCACACTCCGTACCTGCAATGCTGGTGAGCAGCAGCGGTCCTGAGGCATCGTCATAGTCAATCCTGGCAATATGTTTGTGCGTCGTGACGCCATTATCAGAACTGGTTTTCTGGATAAAGCGAAAGCGATACTGGCCTTCTACCGGACAAAACGGCGACACATGGAAGATTTTTTTTGCATGGTGCTCTTCGCCATTTTTGAGCGCATTGCCATGTTCCAGCAGATAGATATGTTTTTCGCCAAAGGTATTTCTTACCTCGCAAACAATCGCACGCAAGCTGCCATCTGTGCGATGGCAAAACCAAAACGATACTGGATTGAAGACATAACCAAGTACGCGAGGAAAGCATTGCAGCCAGATTTCACCTTTGGCATCGTGGATGTGTTCAGCGTGTAGGAGTTGATCTATCCAAGCAGTTGCTGTTGATTTTCCATCGCCATGGTCTTTATCAAAAAATGACAATAAATTAAAGCGATTATGCGAAAACCAGCGGCAGTGGTTGAGATCGATATCGGTATTCATTGCCCGCACTGGTAGGCGCAAAAAAAACACGCCGTATTTGAATGCGTTTTTGGCAGGACGCAGACGCATATGTGTGACCTCACCTACACAAAGCCGAACGGCTGGCAAACTAGTGAGTGTGTCAGGTGAAATCATCTTATGCTGCTCTGTGTTGGTGATGTCGTTTTTGCTCATGCCCGTGGTCATTTTCACGAGCGATGATGGCAGCAGCGACGTTGATGCCGGATTTCAAACCATCTTCATGAAAACCATAGTTAGTCCATGCACCAGCAAACCAGATACCGCGTTGTCCCTGAATCGCAGGTAATTGCTGCTGGGCTCGGATAGCCGCTTTGTCGAATACAGGATGCGCATAATCGAAACTATTAAACACAAGTTCTGCACGTGGCTCTTCGATGGGATTGAGGCTTACGATGATTGGTGTTTTAAACGGTAAGGGTTGTAATTGGTTTAGCAAATAATGGACGCAAACACGGTTTTCATCACCGGTCATCGCTTGGTAATTCCAGGCAGACCAGGTTTTTTTGTTGGCAGGTAAAAAGCGGCTATCGGTATGCAATACGGCGCGATTAGCCTGATATTGAACTGCCGACAAAATTTGTTTTTCACGTTCGCTCGCATCCGTCAGCAATCGCAGACTCTGGTCACTGTGCGTCGCCAACACCACCTCATCAAATTCTTGCAAACCATTTTTTGCATGAACGATGATTTTAGACTGTGGGTTGGTATACACCGCTTTGACCGGCGTATTCAGATGGCGATGCGCGATGTGCGGCAGCATTTTTTCGACATAGTGTCGCGCGCCACCGCGCACGGTGTACCACTGCGGCCTGTCAGTGATCTGGAGTAAGCCGTGGTTATGGCAGAAATTCACAAACGAAGCTACTGGAAAAGCCATCATCGTCGCGGTCGGGCAAGACCAAATACAGGCCGCCATTGGCAACAAATACCAGCGACGGAACTCCTGGCTGTAATTGTGTTGATCGAGAAATGTTCCCAGCGGTGTTTGAAATTCTTGCGCGTCTTTATTGAGTGCCAAGTCTGTGGTTTGGCGATTGAATCGGACGATGTCACGCAACATGCGCAGAAAACCGGGATTGAGCAGGTTGCGTTTTTGCGCAAACACGGTGCTCAGATCGGCACCACCCCATTCCAATGTTCTGGAACCCAAGGGCATTTTGACTGAAAACGACATGTCGGTTGCCGCTGTGTCGATATCCAGCTCGGCAAACAGTGTGACTAAATTGGGGTAAGTCTTATGATTAAAGACGAGAAAACCCGTGTCGACACCAAAGCTTTGTCCGTCCAGTGTCACATCAACGGTATGCGTGTGACCGCCAAAATAGTCATTCGCTTCAAACAAGCTGACTTCATGGCCAGCTTTGCTGAGCTCGTAGGCACTCGAGAGACCCGAGATACCAGAGCCTATCACTGCGATTTTCGTCATGTGACTGTCTCGTTGTGAAATTAATATAATTGCTGAAAAAACAAATCAGCGGTGAAAAATCGGTCAAAAATCACGCATTTGATCAAGTTTTACCACGCTTCATTACTGCTTGGGGTAAAATGTGACTTATAAAATCATTTCGTGACTCATAAGTCACAAAATATACTACAAAGTTTTATTTTGTGCAGAAAAAATTATGCAAATAAAAATTCCCTTTAAAAAACAACAGTTTGACGCACGCGAAGAAGCGATCATCGATGCCGTCAATCGTCTTTTGTCAGAAAAAGGCTATGACCTGATGACCATGGATGACGTCGCCGATGCGGTGGGAATTGCGAAAGGCAGCCTGTACAAGCACTTTTCTTCCAAAGAGCGTTTAGCTGCGGCGGCACTGACACGTTTGTTGAAAGCGACAGTGGAAGAGCTCGACCGCCTGTCAGAAGACAGACCAGCGATCGAAAAGATCAAGCACATCCTGGCGTGGTCACTGCGCTTACGTTTGCAAGGGGGCGTGCCGCATTTGCCATCCACCAGTCTGGCCTTGCAGCGTAGTCTGATGTTGAATCTGGATTATGTGATGGTGGCGTTAAAGGTACACAAGCGTTTTCACGCAATGGTGGCCGCTGCGCGTGAGCAGGGCGCATTGACGCCACTGGTGCCGGATGATGTGCTGGTCTATACCTTGTATTCGCGTGCCTGTGATCCGACCATGGAGTTCTTATTGCGCGATAAAAAACTCAGTCACGAGCAAATTGTGGATGCGATGGTACATGCGACGATTGGTGGGTTTTTGTCTGAAAAGGCGAGGGTGTTAGGTTAAACAAATAGCTGTGCAGGGTGGGTTGGGCCCGCCCTGCAAGATGATATGATTTTATCGAAACGCTTATTTACTGCGCCAACGCCTTCTCAATATCCGCCACCAGCTTCTTATCATCTGGTGTAGTGACACTAGAATACGCCTCAACGACATTCCCTTTACGGTCGATCAGGTACTTGTAAAAATTCCACTTTGGCGTGGTGCCTGTCGCTTTGATCAACTCAGCGTGTAAAGGATTCACCTGATCGCCGCGGACGGAGGATTTGGCGAACATAGGAAATTTCACGCCATAGGTATTAAAGCAAAAATCAGCAATCTCTTTACTGCTTCCTGGTTCTTGCTTGCCAAAATCATTCGATGGGAAGCCCAATACCACTAAGCCTTTGTCTGCATATTTGGCGTACATTTTTTCCAAACCTTCATACTGACTGGTAAAGCCGCAATAGCTGGCGGTATTGACGACCAGTGCAACCTTTCCTTTGTATTGACACAAATTTTGCGGGCTATCGTCTTGCAGGCGGTTAAACGTATGTTGCAAGATCGCCGGACAAGCGTCGGAACTATCGGCGAAAGCGCTGCCGGAAAAACCGGTCATTAAAACTAAACTGGCAAGACCAAGGATCAATTTGCTGTTCATGTCGGACTCCTGATTGAGAGGATCACATAGTAGCTGAGACCTGAGAATTCTGCTGAAAGAGGTCTTTATATGGAATTTGAATATAGATTCACGAAAAACTTCGTTTTAAAACATAAGGCGAGCATTTATTCTGAGATCCGGATTTATTTTTCATTACATCGGATTTCTCATGTTGATCGCAAAAAATATCAAAAGTAGTAGCAAAAAACGTTTTTCCCGCTTGGTGACGACCTTGGTTTTAGGTGCAGCCAGCCTGCTCCCGCTGACCAGCCATAGCGCTGACATCACACTGCTCAATGTTTCTTACGATCCTACACGTGAATTATTTCTCGATGTGAATCAAGCTTTTGCCAAACAATGGCAAGCAAAAACTGGTGATAAAGTCTCGATCAAACAATCTCATGGCGGCTCAGGCAAGCAAGCACGTTCTGTCATCGACGGACTGGATGCAGACGTCGTAACTTTGGCATTGGCTTACGATACGGACGCCATTGCTGAGCGTGGTCTGATTGCGAAAAATTGGCAGCAACGTTTGCCGCATCGTGCCACACCTTATACCTCAACCATCGTTTTTTTGGTACGCAAGGGTAACCCTAAGGCAGTGAAGGATTGGGCTGATCTGATCAAGCCTGGCGTGTCTGTCATTACTGCAAATCCTAAGACCTCAGGCGGCGCACGTTGGGCGTATCTGGCAGCATGGGGCTATGCGCAAAAGGCACCGGGCGGTACGCCTGCTACTGCCAAAGATTACGTATCTAAACTCTACAAAAATGTCCCGGTCTTGGATTCCGGCGCGCGCGGTGCCACGGTGACGTTCACTGAACGTGGTATTGGTGACGTCTTGCTGTCGTGGGAAAACGAAGCGCACCTCGCACTGAAAGAGTTTGGTGCTGACAAATTTGAAATCATCACCCCATCGATCAGCGTGTTAGCGGAACCATCCGTAGCGGTAGTTGATAAAGTCGTCGACAAACATGGCACCCGCAAAGTGGCAGAAGCCTATTTGAATTACCTGTACACCGACGCTGCACAAGACATCATTGGTAATAATTTCTATCGCCCAAGTGAAGAACGTGCTGCGAAAAAATTCGCCAGTCAATTTCCTGACATCAAATTATTCACTGTTGATGACACCTTTGGTGGCTGGACAAAAGCACAAAAAGATCATTTTGCCGACGGCGGCGTTTTTGATCAGATTTATTTGAACGGGAAAAAATAATTTTGCGGCGCGTCTGATTACCATGCATGCAGACGCCCGGTTTGATTGCATAGCGAGTGAAAGAAAAATTATGTCTATCCTTTTATTATCTGGTAGCCCTTCGACGCCATCGCGCTCAGGCCGTTTGCTGCACGAAATAGGCCATCGTTTGAACGCCCTTGGACAACAAACTGTCAGCATCCACGTTCGCGATTTACCACCACAAGCTTTGATGCATGCGGATTTTAGTGATCCTGAATTACAAGCTGCGCAGCAATTGCTCAAACAAGCCGATGCGGTTGTGGTTGCTACGCCGATTTATAAAGCCGCCTACAGCGGCCTATTGAAAATTTTTCTCGATATTTTGCCGCAAGAAGGACTTGCAGAAAAAATCGTCTTACCGCTCGCTGTTGGTGGTGGCCAATCTCACATGCTGGCGCTCGATTATGGCCTGCGCCCTATTTTACAAGCCTTAGGAGCTCAGCAAGTATTGAACAGTATTTACGCTACGGAGGCGCAAGTCGTCTGGAATGAAGCCAGTGGTTTGCAGATCGCTTCAGAAATCGACAGTCGCGTGCAACACGGCGTAGAGAGTCTGATCGACAGCCTGCAATGCAAAGCGGCAAGGCGTGCTAAACGTCAACCAGAACAAGAGGCCGAAGTGCGAACACTGGCGCTGTTTGAGGCCTGAAGTGGTGGCGCATATTCAAGCCGTAAAAACTTAACAGAATAAATTTCAACGTCATATTTTTAAACATGCAGTTTAACGCTGCAGGGCTTCGCTTTATCTCCAACTTTATGAATCTTTCGTAGCAGAAGAAAAGGAATAGCAAAAATGGATCAACATCAAAAAAATCGCCGCCAAACCATCGCCATGTTATCTGCCATGTTAGCGAGCGGAATGACCAGCGTGGCTATTCCTGGCTTTGCAGAAAATAAAGTGAGCAGCACGTTGCGTATTGGATACCAAAAATACGGCCCGCTGACAATTTTAAAAGGCACTGGCGCATTAGAAAAGCGTCTGGCACCACTTGGCGTAGAAGTGAAGTGGACTGAATTTCCAGCAGGGCCGCAATTGCTGGAAGGATTAAATGTCGGCAGCATCGATTTTGGTACCACCGGCGAAGCACCACCGATTTTTGCACAAGCAGCGGGCGCTGATTTGGTCTATGTTGCCAATGAACCGGCAGCACCAGGTGGTGAGGCTATTGTCGTTCCAAAAAATTCCACACTGAAATCAGTTGCCGAATTGAAAGGCAAAAAAATTGTCTTGAATAAAGGCTCGAATGTCCATTACCTGTTAGTCAAAGTGTTAGAAAAAGCCGGTATTGCGTATCACGATGTACAGACAATTTTCCTACCACCCGCCGATGCCCGTGCTGCATTTGAGCGCGGCAGCGTCGATGCGTGGGCAATCTGGGATCCGTTTCTCGCGGCTGCCGAAAAGCAATTGGGTGCTCGTGTATTGATTGATGGCAAAGGTGCAGTCAGCAATCACCAGTTCTATCTGGCAGCACGTCCGTATGCGCAAAAACGTCCTGACGTACTGCAAGCACTGCTGGATGAGTTGGGTCGCACTGATGAATGGGTATTGCAAAACGCCAAGCAAACCACCTCGGTTTTTTCTGCGCAGACTGGTTTGCCAGCGGATGTGGTTGAACTTTCCAATTCTCGTTTTAGCTTTCACGTGCAGGCCATTAATGAGCAAGTGATTCGCGAACAACAAGGTATTGCCGACACGTTCGCTGATCTCAAATTGATCCCGAAAAAAATACAAATTAAAGACGCTGTTTTCGATCTCAAACTCAGCAGTAAATAGTAAGCATTAAATAGTAAGCATTAAATAGTCAGCATCAAATAAGGAACATGGTATGAGTCTCAATATATTCTGGTTTATTCCGACGCATGGTGACAGCCGCTATCTGGGCACGACCAAGGGCGCGCGCGAAATCAATTACGATTACTTACGACAAATTGCAGTGGCGGCCGATACCCAAGGGTTTGACGGGGTATTGTTGCCTACAGGACGCTCTTGCGAAGATGCGTGGGTAGTTGCTTCCAGCCTCATGAGCGCGACCCGTAAATTAAAATTTCTGGTGGCATTACGCCCTGGCTTAACGACGCCAGGTTTGGCGGTGCGCATGGCTTCTACCTTTGATCGTCTGTCGAATGGTCGCTTGCTCATCAATATCGTTACTGGCGGTGATCAGGGCGAATTGGAGGCCGATGGCTTGTACGCTGATCATGCGAAGCGTTATGAAATCACCGATGAATTTTTACGCATCTGGCGTGCATCATTAGCAGGTGAAGGTGGCGAGGCTGGTTACGATTTCGAAGGAAAGCATCTGACGGTCAAAGGCGCTAAAACCTTGTACCCACCGGTGCAAACACCGCATCCACCTTTATATTTTGGTGGTTCTTCAGAGCCAGCGCATGAACTCGCGGCTGAGCAAGTCGATGTGTACCTGACCTGGGGTGAGCCTCCCGCCGCTGTCGCAGAAAAAATTGCCGATATGCGCGCCCGCGCAGCTAAGCACGGCCGCACTTTGCGCTTTGGCATACGCCTGCATGTCATCGTGCGTGAAACAAATGAAGAAGCCTGGGCCGCGGCTGACGATTTGATTCGTTATGTTGATGATGATGTGATCGCCCGCGCTCAAAAAGCCTTCGCCAAAATGGATTCCGTCGGACAGCAAAGAATGGTCGCGCTGCATGGCGGCAAGCGTGACAAATTAGAAGTATCGCCAAATCTATGGGCAGGCGTTGGACTGGTGCGCGGTGGCGCGGGGACTGCATTGGTGGGCGATCCAGAGACGGTTGCAGCGAGGATCAAAGAATACGCCGATCTGGGTATCGATACGTTTATTTTTTCTGGCTACCCGCATCTGGAAGAATCATATCGCTTTTCGGAACTGGTCTTTCCATTGATTGGTAAAGCCTTGCCAAGAGTGACGAGTTCTGTGACGGGACCATTTGGCGAGATCATGGCCAATGGTATTACGCCCAAAGTCTCGCAAAGTTAGTCGCCAACGTCTGGAGTCAAAAATGGGACCGTTCATTACTGACATATCTCCGGAACGCAGCAATGCGGAAGTTCCGCAGGCAGGTTTTAGCGCACAACCGAAACAGGTACTCAGTGCTGATTGGCAAGCATTATCTGCGCACGCTGGCAGATTTGTACGGCATCTGACGCCATGGTTTCTGCCGTGGCTGGTGCCAATCATCTTGCTGGTGACATGGCAATTGGCGGCACAGTTTGGCTATTTATCGAGTCGGATATTGCCGGAGCCGCTGGCAGTATTAAAAGCCTTCTGGAGCCTCACTATTTCTGGCGAGATTTTTATTCATGTCAAAACCAGTTTATGGCGTGCGATCTCGGGCTTTTTAGTTGGTGGTGGTTTGGGTCTGCTGCTTGGGTTATTCACTGGTACGTTTAAGTTTGCAGAAACTTTGCTCGATTCTAGTCTGCAGATGATACGCAATATCCCGGCTTTAGCTTTGATGCCTTTGGTGATTTTGTGGTTTGGTATTGATGAGACAGCAAAATTATTTTTGGTCTCGGTTGGTGTCTTTTTTCCGGTGTATCTGAATACCTTTCACGGCATACGTTCAGTAGATAAAGGCCTGATAGAAATGGCACGCAGCTATGGCTTGTCAGGCTGGGCTTTATATCGTGATGTGATTCTGCCGGGAGCTTTGCCTTCCATATTGGTTGGCGTGCGCTTTGCGCTTGGTCTGGTCTGGGTGTTGCTGATTGTTGCCGAGACCATTTCATCACAATCCGGTATCGGTTACATGACGATGAATGCGCGTGAATTTTTGCAGACGGATGTGGTGCTGGTTGGCATCTTGCTTTACGCCTTGCTGGGAAAACTCGCGGATAGTTTGTCACGTGCAGTCGAACATTACACCTTGCGCTGGCATCCTGGCTATCAAAGGAAAAATCAATATGGCTGAAATATTTGGATATCCGTCAACGACAGCGGCACGTATTGCCGCTCTCCGTTTTGAACTGGATGATGATTATCCTGTCATCGAGCGCACTGTGTCTGAACCAAACCCCCGGCGTGGCACGGCAATCCATTTGCATGGCGTACAAAAGTCGTATGCCAGTCGCCAGGTTTTAAAAACACTTGATCTGGATATTGCTCCTGGTGAATTTGTGGCGGTGATTGGTCGTAGTGGCTGCGGTAAAAGTACCTTATTGCGTCTGTTAGCAGGCTTGGAAAATGCGGACGCTGGTGTGCTGGATACCGGTACCAAAGCGAAGATAGCAAGCATTCGTGAGCAAGATGGCGGTACTCGTGTGATGTTTCAGGATGCACGCCTGTTGCCTTGGAAAACCGTGCTCGATAACGTGCGCTTAGGTTTGTCTGGCGATAAAAGCAGCAACAAAAAGCTTGCCCTCGGTGCATTAGAAAAAGTTGCACTTGCCGATCGTGCCAATGAATGGCCAGCGGTATTATCTGGCGGTCAGCGGCAACGTGTTGCACTGGCACGCGCGTTGGTACATCAACCATCGTTATTGTTACTCGATGAGCCGCTTGGTGCTTTAGATGCTTTGACCCGTATAGAAATGCAAAGCCTGATTGAACAATTATGGCAAGAGCAGGGCTTCACTGCATTGTTGGTGACGCACGATGTGCAAGAAGCGATTGCGTTGGCTGATCGCGTGATTTTGATTGAAGACGGACAAGTGAGTCTGGATTTGAAAGTTAATTTGCCACGTCCGCGAGCACGCGGTGATGCCTTGTTTGCTGAGTTGGAAGAACATGTATTGGCACGAATTTTACAGCGCACTGACAGCATCGCTAACATCCAGAATGAAATAACGCCGTTGGCGACGTTTAATCCCTTAGCCTGGGCAATCTGACTTATTTTTTATATTTACTCCGAGCATATTTGCCCTTCACATTTACGAAAGCACGCCATGACGATTCAAGCAATCAATGTACGAAATCAATTTCGCGGCAAAATCAAAGCCATTAATGAAGGTTCAGTTGTCTCTGAAGTCGACGTAGAAACACCTGCCGGTATTGTGACTTCCGTTATTACGACGCGCTCAATCAGAGATTTGAATCTGGTTGTCGGGAGTGAGGTGGTGACCTTAGTCAAGGCGACTGACGTTTCTATCGCCAAACTATAAATCTAGATCAGCCGTCACTGAAAAATTGTCAGTGATTTGAAAGGAAAAATAATGCGCCATGTGACTTTGCAAAATTACCTGAGTCGTCTGCAGAGCTCGCTCGCCAGCAGCAATTTGTGGATTGATGGTCAGGGTAGAGCGCGCGGTCGCTATTTCAATGCCAGTCTGACCAGCGCTTTTCAGGCGATACGCTCGGGCAATGATTTACGTGCTATCGCTTTTGAAGGCTATGCGCGTAGCTATGATCCGAATGATCAGGGTCTTAATATCTGGCGTCTGTTAGATTACGTTGCCAATGATGAAGAATCGGTAGAATTAGATCGTTTGTGCCGCTTACTGCATACGATTAATTTTTATCGTCAAAAAACGACACAGGAACTAGATTTATTTTTAAGTGTGCATAGCCGCTTGTTAGCTGCGGTTGAAGGCAACCACGGTGCGGCTTTTCGACGCATTTTAGATGTGCTGGAGTTGCCGCATCAGCAAATCGTTTTACAACTGCCGCAAATCACACCCAGCCAACGTTGGGTGCTGACCCATGTTGCAGAAAATTATCGTCGCAATGGCTTCAGAATCGGTGTGAACGCCGCCAATTTGGAGCAAGCCAGCGATTTGCTGGCGCGGGTCAGGCCAGACACCTTGAAAATCGATGTCAATGCGGCCAATAATCCGGCGGCGCAGATTGCCTTACTAGAGCAAGCCGATCGCGGACAGTGCCAGGTGATTTTCAGAAAAATAGAAAATGAACGGCAGCTCAAACAATTGCAAACGGGTAATAACACTGTGAGCCCTTATGCTGTGCAAGGTTTTCTATTTGACACGCCTAAGGCCAACTTGTATCCAGAAGAAGAACAAACCCTGATTACAGAGGCACCGCTGCAGCTCGATCATGTCTGCGTCTGATGGCATCCGCTATCGGACACAACGGTGGTTCACAAATTAGCGCACAAAAACACGTCGATATACCTTAAACGTCTAAAGACATAACAAAAAATTCGTTTTTCATATATGGAAAACCTGCCAATATGCAAGCTCTTTAGTTGAATCCGTAATAAGGACTAACACAAGAACGCCGCGGCAGGGTGACGATTTGTGCGCTTTTTCCTGGTTTTACCATTAAAACCAGAAAAACTCGCTTCTCCACCATGCCTTGCCGGAACGTTCTATGTTAATTCTGTAAAAGGGCTAGGTATGGCATTGGCAGCGTTACATTCTTCAGGCGGGGCGACGCGCAAGCGTGTGATTCCCGGCTTTCACCTTTCGCTAGGTTTTACCCTGTTTTATCTGGGATTGATCGTGCTCATCCCGTTATCAGCGGTGTTTCTCAAGACGTTCACCATGACCTGGCCAGCGTTTTGGGAAACCATCACTTCTGACCGCGTGATGGCGTCCTATCGCCTGAGTTTTGGCGCTTCAGCCTTGGCGGCGTTGGTAAATGTGATTTTTGGGGGCATCGTTGCCTGGGTTTTGGTGCGCTACAAGTTTCCTGGCAAACGTATTATTGACGCGATGGTGGATTTGCCATTTGCATTGCCCACCGCCGTCGCCGGTATCACCTTAGCGACGCTATATGCCCCAAATGGCTGGATAGGTCAGTTGTTAGCACCACTGGGTATCAAAGTGGCTTTCACGCCGCTTGGCGTGCTGGTGGCATTAACCTTTATCGGTTTGCCCTTCGTGGTACGCACCGTGCAACCAGTACTCGAAGAGGCTGAAAAAGAGTTGGAAGAAGCGGCACTGAGTCTTGGCGCAAATCACTGGCAAACCTTTACCCGCGTGACTTTGCCGACGATTCTGCCAGCCTTGATGACTGGCTTTGCACTGGCATTTGCACGCGCGACGGGCGAGTATGGTTCCGTTATTTTTATCGCTGGCAATATGCCTATGGTGTCTGAAATTACCCCTTTATTCATGATTACTAAACTTGAACAATACGACTACGCCGGTGCGACAGCCATTGCGGTCGTGATGTTGGTGTTGTCGTTCAGCATGCTGTTGACGATTAATGCCTTGCAAGCCTGGATGCGTCGTCGCCAATCTGCGGGGAGAGCACTATGAGCGCGATTTCTACGCCAACATTGCCGCCATTGCCAACACCGCGTCGCATTGAACCACCGTTAAGTCTGGCAGCAACCACAGAGCCACGCTGGGTACGGTATGCCTTATTGGTTGCAGCATTTGGCTTTCTGACGCTGTTTTTGTTTGTACCTTTGGTCGCTGTGTTTGCAGAAGCATTTAAAAAAGGTTGGCATGTCTATCTGGAATCGATTTCAGAACCGGATGCGCTGTCAGCAATACGTCTGACCTTGATTGCAGCGGGTATTGCTGTGCCTTTGAATTTAGTTTTTGGTGTGGCAGCGGCATGGACCATCGCCAAATTTGAATTTCGCGGCAAGAGCATTTTGCTGACCTTGATCGATTTACCGTTTTCAGTTTCGCCTGTGATTTCCGGCTTGATTTACGTACTGTTGTTCGGTGCGCAAGGTTGGTTTGGTGAGTGGTTGCGTGACCACGACATCAAAATATTGTTTGCCGTACCGGGCATTGTTTTAGCGACGATTTTTGTAACCTTTCCATTTGTGGCACGAGAATTGATACCGTTGATGCAAGCGCAAGGCAGCGAAGAAGAAGAGGCCGCGCTGGTGTTAGGTGCATCGGGCTGGCAAACGTTCTGGCACGTGACTTTGCCGAATATTAAATGGGGTTTGTTGTACGGCGTGATCTTGTGTAACGCGCGGGCCATGGGCGAGTTTGGTGCGGTGTCGGTAGTGTCTGGTCATATCCGTGGTGAGACCAATACCATGCCGCTGCAAGTAGAAATTTTATATAACGAGTACAACTTTGCGGCCGCTTTCGCTGTCGCCTCGTTGTTGACTTTACTGGCCTTGCTGACCCTGGCCTTAAAAGCACTGGTCGAATGGCGCACTGCTGAAAACAGCGCGTCATTGACTGAAGCGAATTAAGTATTTGCCGGAGAATTTATGAGTATCGCAGTTAAACAATTACAAAAACGTTTTGGACAATTTACCGCGCTCGACAATGTGTCGCTGGATTTTCCGGATGGTGAACTGACCGCTTTATTAGGCCCGTCTGGTTGCGGCAAAACAACCTTGCTACGCATTATTGCTGGCCTTGAATATGCCGATCAGGGACAGATTTTGCTCGATGGCCAGGATGCGTCGCAGCAGCACGTGCGTGAACGTCAGGTCGGTTTTGTGTTTCAGCATTATGCCTTGTTCAAACACATGACCATCTTTGAAAACATTGCATTTGGCTTGCGCGTCAAACCGCGTAATCAACGCCCAAATGAAGTGCAGATCAAAGAAAAAGTCACCAAGTTGTTAGAGTTGGTACAGCTCGATTGGCTCGCAGATCGTTATCCTCCGCAGTTATCTGGTGGCCAGCGGCAACGTATCGCATTGGCACGCGCACTGGCTGTTGAACCGCGAGTGTTGTTGCTGGATGAACCGTTTGGGGCATTAGACGCCAAGGTACGTAAAGAATTGCGTCGCTGGTTGCGTAGACTGCATGATGACTTACATGTCACCAGTATTTTTGTCACACATGATCAGGAAGAAGCATTAGAAGTTGCCGATAAAATTGTGTTGATGAATCACGGTAAGGTGGAGCAAGTCGGCGCACCGGCAGAAGTTTATCAACATCCGGCGACACCTTTTGTGTATGGGTTTTTGGGCAATGTGAACCTGTTCCGCGGGCGTGTGCATGAAGGTGTTCTGGATGCCGATGGTGTGCCGTTTTCCGCGCCAGCTCATGCAGAAACCAAAGACGCATTTGGTACTGGTTATGTGCGTCCGCATGAGTTTGAAATTGATCGCTATTCGCCTGGTGCGGAAGGTTTGATCGCACAACTGCGTCGCATTCATAGCATAGGCCCGTTGGCGCAACTGGAACTGGAACGCGAAGATAACGGCGATGTGCTCGAAGTGATGATATCCAGCGAACGTTATCAGCAACTAAAACTTAAAGTCGGTGAAGTGCTGGTTGTGAAACCTAAACGCTTACATGTCTTTGTCGATACGCATTAGTCAATATTAATCAATATTAATCACTGAGTCAGTGCCCCAGAATCTCATTAACATAACGAGAGCCTACTATGAATTTTCAACAATTACGATCCATCCGCGAAGCATCCCGCCGCGGTTTTAATTTGACCGAAGTCGCCAATGTTCTGTTCACGTCGCAACCGGGCGTCAGTCGCCAGATCCGAGAATTGGAAGAAGAATTAGGCGTCGATATTTTTGAACGTAATGGCAAGCGTCTGACTGGTCTGACAGAGCCAGGCAAAGGCATTTTGCCTATCGTCGAACGCTTATTGCTGGAAGCGGAGAATCTGCAACAAGCTGGCAATGAATACTCTGACCAGACCAAGGGCACATTGACGATTGCCACCACCCACACGCAAGCCCGTTATGTTTTGCCTAAGGTTGTGCAGCAATTCCGTCAGGCTTTTCCAGATGTCAGAATTGCCTTGCAACAAAGTTCCCCTGACCATATCGCGGAATGGGTGTTGTCGGGTAAAGCAGACATAGGGATTGCGACGGAAGGTTTATCGCAATTTAAAGATCTGGTTTCTTTTGCCTGTTATCGTTGGAATCATGTATTAGTGGTTCCTGAAGGTCATGCGTTGTTGAAAAAAGAACAGGTGAGTCTGGAAGATATTTCTAACTATCCACTGATTACGTATGATGTGGGCTTTACTGGCCGGGGTCACATTGATGCTGCGTTTCAGCAGGCAGAATTGCGCACCGATATCGTCTTGACGGCAATGGATTCAGACGTGATTCAACAATATGTGGCGCTGGGTCTGGGTGTCGGCATTGTGGCGTCGATGGCGATTGAAGAGAACCGCGCCAATAATTTGAGAACGATTGCAGTTGATCACTTGTTTACCCCGAATGTGACACGTTTAGCAGTCCGGCGCGGCGCTTATTTGCGTACTTATACCTATGATTTTATTCGCCAGTTTGCACCGGATTTGAGCAAAGAAGAAATCATCAAGGCCGTCAGTGAAGTTGACGCCAGTCAGGTTGATTGATGTAGATTTACTACGTAATCTGGGGTGTTACGTGCAGGTCTGACAGGTGTCGTGAAACTGTCATAGGTCTCTGCTAGAATGGACGGTGAACTTATTGTTGCCGTCTATTTTTTTTCGAGGCTCATCATGCTTTATCCAGAGTTGTTCAAATCCTTAGAGCAAGTGCGTTGGAATATGGATACGGATATTCCATGGGATCAATACGATGCTGCAAAATTAACGCCTGAGCAGGCACAAACCATCAAAATGAACGCCATTACCGAATGGTCAGCCTTGCCTGCCACCGAGATGTTTTTGCGCGATAACCGCGACGATAGTGATTTTTCGGCATTTATGTCGATCTGGTTTTTTGAAGAGCAAAAACATTCTCTGGTATTGATGGAATATCTGCGTCGTTTTCATCCAGAATTGGTGCCCACCGAGGAGGAACTGGATAATGTGCGCTTTGAGTTTGATCCAGCGCCACGTCTGGAAACCCTGATGCTGCATTTCTGCGGCGAAATCCGCTTAAACCACTGGTACCGCTGCGCGTCTGAATGGCATACCGAGCCAGTCATTAAACACATTTACAAAATTATCAGCCAGGACGAAGCCCGTCACGGCGGCGCTTACTTACGTTACATGAAAAAATCGTTGGCAGAAGTCGGTGATGTGGCACGCGCCGCGTTTGCCAAGATAGGCGTCTTGATGGCATCAGCACGTCGTACCGAAAAACCACTGCATCCGACCAATCTGCACGTCAATCAGGCGCTATTTCCACAAGATACGATTCAAAGCCGACTGCCTGATCCCGACTGGCTTGAGCGTTGGCTGGATGGCCAGATCAAATTCGATGGCATCTGGGAAAAGAAGGTTGTCGATAGGATTTTGCACAATATGTCTTTGCTCTTTGAACGCAGTTTTGACACGGTACAAGACTTGAATCGCTACCGCAAAGAAATTTCTCAGCGTTTGGTTGTTCCCGCTGCATAAGTCTCAATGGCGCTAGCGCATCTCGTTGCGTGAACGAAGCTGCCGTGTACAATAGCCGCTGCCCAGCGGCTTTTTTGTGTCCGCTTCATTTTATTGCCAAGTGTTAAGTGATATATGCCTGATTTTGAACAAAAAATAGCTTCCCGCGCCGATTTAGCTGCCCGTATTGCTGCTTTGCCTAAGCCAGTGGTGTTGACCAATGGCGTGTTTGATATTTTGCATCGTGGTCACGTAACCTATCTTGCACAGGCACGCGCATTGGGGGCATCACTCGTTGTTGCGGTCAATACCGATGCGTCGGTTAAACGGCTGGGTAAGGGCGATGATCGTCCTATCAATTTGTGTGAAGATCGTCTGGCAGTATTGGCTGCATTGGAAGCCGTGAGTCTGGTCGTGCCGTTTGACGAAAATACCGCCTTAGAAGTGGTTCAGCAGGCGCAGCCTGATATTTACGTCAAAGGCGGTGACTACCAGATGGATGCAATCCCAGAAGGTCAGGCGGTATTGGCCTATGGTGGTCGCGTGCAGGCGATTGCGTTTGAACACGAACGTTCGACCACTCGTTTATTAGAAAAAGTTCGCGCCGCCAGCTAATCGGGATTTGCTTCTGGAAGGAGAAAACACCATGTCAGAGACCAGCGAAAGCAATGTCAACTCTGCAGCATTTCCTTACTGGCGGCATCTGGCGCGTCTGCTAGCCATCATTGTGATTGGTGTTTGTACCTTTTATATAGCGACTGCTTATGAGCTCGTTCCGTCGATATGGCAGGTAGAAGAACATCGTCATCCTGCTCTGGCAAATATAGGAACACGGGCGTTTACCTCAGCGGGTATTCCTGGCGATCCGCTCAATATCGCTTTTATCGGCTCAGAACAAGCACTGCATGACAAGATGCTCAAAGCGGGTTGGTTTCCTGCTGATCCAATTACCTTGCGAAGCTCTTTACGTATTGCCAAAGATAGCGTCATGCACAAACCGTATCCGGATGCACCAGTCAGCGATTTATTTGTGAATGGTCGTAAGCAGGATCTGGCATTTGAACAGGCCGCTGGTGGCGATCCTTCAAAGCGTCATCACGTACGTTTCTGGCAGGCTAATACCCAAGACGATTCAGGCAGACCATTGTGGATAGGTGCTGCCACCTATGATGCCGGAGTTGGGCTTAGCTATACGACAGGACAGATTACTCATCATATTGCCGCAGAAGTCGACAAAGAGCGCGATAAGTTGATTGCCGATTTACAGCAAACTGGCTCCCTTGTGATCCAATGGATCGATTCCTTTCAACCAGCACGTGAAGGGCGTAACGGGGGCGGAGATCGCTTTGTGACGGATGGCAAGTTGGGTGTGATGAAGGTCGATAAGTAATCTAGCCACAAAATTCGTCGATACTGCACCCCAATGCAAGTCAAACTGCATTCTTATTGCACCGATTTTCAAAATCTAAAGCGTCCAAGCTCCGTAGAACCAAACCGGGAGTGGCCCGGCAGCCACTTAGGTTTCTTGTCTCGCCAGGAATCGTAAGCCAAAGAAGCGACGATGGCGGTTAGTCAAACCTAGGGCTATTACAACCCGCCAGTTCGGAGCAACAAACTACCTTACGCGCCGCCCACAAACCCATTTTGGCGCCATGCTTCATATACCACCACCGCCACGGTATTCGATAGGTTCAGGCTGCGGTTGTCTGGTCGCATAGGCAGCCGTATGCGCTGGGCTTCCGGAAAGCTGTTGCGTAGTTCCGGCGCCAGACCGCGGGTTTCGGCGCCAAATACAAAATAATCGCCAGGTTTAAACTCAGCATTAGCAAATACGGCAGATCCGTGCGTAGTAAGCGCAAACATACGGCTTTGATCTGGTTGTTCTTGTGTGAGAAACGCCTCCCAATTTTTATGCACTTTCATAGTTGCATAATCATGGTAATCCAGACCCGCGCGTTTCATTTTGCTATCATCAAGGGGGAATCCCAACGGTTCGATCAGGTGCAGCTGCACCCCCGTGTTTGCGCACAAGCGAATGATATTCGATCTTTTCAGTACCTTATTTAATATGAAATTGTTAGTACGGTATAAATTTGGCCAGTAAATGTAGCTCTTCAAGTACCTTTTCTAATTCATCGTACTAACAAAATTATGCTAACGAATTTATTTTCACGAATTTATAATAGTTGTTTTATCTCACTGACGCTCTCAATGCTCCATATTGCTCTCTTCGAACCTAAGATCCCTCAGAATACGGGAAATATAATCCGGTTGACTGCGAACACAGGATTTTCTTTACACCTTATTGGCCCAATTGATTTCAAGTTTGACGACAAGAATTTAAAAAGAGCAGGACTTGATTACCATGACTTAGCAAATATTACGGTTCATGACGGATATGAAACCTTTTTGAAGGCGTTAGATGGGCGGCGGATACTTGGGCTTTCTACAAAGGGTACAAAGTATTACCACGAGATTGAATATAAGCCGGACGATGTATTATTATTTGGTTCAGAAACTTCTGGACTAACTCCAAGTGTACGTAATTCACTTGGTGCTGACAACTTACTTAGAATACCAATGAGACCAAATAATCGAAGTATGAATTTGGCAAATACGGTTGCTCTTACGAGCTTCGAGGCTTGGCGTCAGCTCGGATTTTCTGGAGGGCTTTAAAAAGAATTTTCGCATTAGGAAAGTCGGTTGTTTTTTTTTCGAAGCCAATCGATGAACCTGGTATGTTATCGAATGAGATTCAAAGAAACGCTACTCTCAGATGGTTAAACGGAATTTTTGATTCCCAAGCGACAATGAGCAGTTATGATAATTTTCCTCGACTTTGACGGTGTTTTGCATCCAGAGCCATGCTTTGATAAGACAAAATTGCTTTGCTTTCTCCCGAGACTTGAAAACGTTTTGAGAGCCTAGCGTTTTAAAATTGTGAGCGTTCTTGCACTTTCAATTCTAAGTAACAAAAGCCAAGCAAATAAAGGGCTTTTAGGCTCAGATACTTGCTTGGCATTCATGAATACCAGCTCTGTTCGTGATGCGTTTTCATTTTTTGGGAATATTCTCTGTTTTAATTATTTTTGGTGTTGCAGTATTAGACATGTAGACAATTCCAAGTAACTCTAAGACGGTTAAATTTTATAAGCGGATTCCCCGACGACGAAAAACATCGAATATAAATCGAAATTATATTATTCAAATACCACCATTTCCCCAAAAAAAAATAACACTCAGCATTCGTCTTTTACAATCGAACTACACGAACTTTAGTCAACTGACCATCAGCCAAATGTTACGCCATCCATCAATAAAAGCGTGGGCAAATACCGCAGATCCAATACTTCTTGTACGACGAACTAAAATTGATAAGGGTATTCCTAACCCAATGTGAAATACTAAGGATCTTACGATATCTATCGCATCTGCTCCGTTTTGAATTAATATTGGAATATGCCAAATGCCCCACAACAAAGAAACATAAAATGCGACCCACCAACCGGTCTTTCCTTCAGGTCGAGAATCACCCAGGATTGCAGCATCAAATCCCCCTCTAAATACCACTTCCTCAAGAACAAATCCAACATTGGAATAAAGCGCAACATTCAAAAAGAGGTTGAAGCTTGTTTCCCATAAGTTATTTCCCAGCGTTTTTCCGTTGGTAAGCGCAGATACGGTATTCGCAACGACGCCAACGAAAATAATTAAAATAACTAGTGTAAGTAACTCAGCATTCTTCCAAAATGACTTTTTGATCGCATTATCGATTGTTATTGCAACCCCAAGTGAGCCGAACAAAGCGGCCAAAAGCCATATTATTTTGGCTACATCAATATTCGAATCATAAAAATCATTGAAATATTTGCAGAGAGCAACTGTGGGTATAATCATTGATAAACACAAAAGAAATACAGATCGCTTTGTAATCCCTATGTGAGTTGAATCAAACATCCAAAGCTGTACCAATGGTTTTTTTCGTAAAAACCACTGATATAAAATCAGAATTGGAATTCCAAGGATGAGATATTGGTTTGCATCAAGGTCAAATGAATATCCAATCACTACCCAAACAAAAACAATGATTGTAGAAATAATTGCCCATCTTAAAATAATCTGATCACTAGTTTTCCATTTAAATATTTTTTTGTCTAGTATTTTAATCATCATTTAAAATAAATATTTTTGTTGTACAAAGCACACCACACGTGACCTAACAGCTGCCAACAAAAATGTCGCGTCATTTCGTGCAACCGTTGAATGTCATTTCGCATGCGAATTTGTGGACGCCAGCTCTTGGTTATTCAAGTCTTTAACGGTGTTGAAGCCGGGCAGTAGTTAGACTAAGTCTCTGATTTTACAGAGCCTCTATTCAAGACTTTATTCTGACAATCATACTAATTGATTGAGTAATTGACCAAGCCAGGTAGTCTGCATATCAGCAGGTAGCGAGAGTTGCCATCCAGAGTCATGGCGTAACACGATGGGCGGCAAATTTGAAGCGGCTGGTGGGCTGGGTTGAACAACAATCGGTAAAGTCGTCAGCGGTGCGCACGCCGAAGCAGGTACGTGAGCGTTCAATGCGGAATAAGTACTTAGTTCGTACGGCAGAACAAAATTGATGCAATTATTCACAAATTTGTGATCTACTTGTTCTAATTTATTTAGTGAATATTGAGGATTTAATCGAGAAACAAGATTGATATGGCATAAGAAGCGGTACAGGTGTCCTGCATAATTTTGGAGAGTATTTGCCTCAATGTTGGACTCAACTAATTCTTGGGCTGCGGTTAAACCACTAACTTTCAAATTGAATTTTGTGCCCCAATTAGCGTCAATTTGCCGCCATTTGAGATTGCTCCCTGTCATAGTTAAATTCAATGACCAAAGAAGCGCTAGAACAATCACCCCACCATTATCATCGCAAAATACAGGAAGTCGCTCAATTTCAACTCCATCAATTGTAATGGTTTTTAGGAGTAATCGATTCATTTGCAATCCCCATTCTTTTTAGCAATCCATAGCATACCTAAAAAATAGGGCTTTTGATATTGACTATACTAACGAATTCGTAATAAATCTAGGTGCATATTATGCCAGTATTGGGTGGTATTTCGGGCTCAACTAAGACGACGTGAAACAAGGCATTTCCTTAATAAAAATGTGGTGGCGTGCGGGCAAATACGTAATTCGTGACTTTTGCCGCACCAAAGCGTTTCAGCATTGTAGCGATTTCATGCAGGGTCATGCCAGTCGTCATCACATCATCGACAATCGCAATGTGTGCACCTTTTACTTTTGATAACCATGTTTCATCCAGCATAAACGCATTTTTGACGTTTTTTACGCGAGCATCAGGTGTCAGACTACTTTGTTGGCTGGTCTCGCGGATGCGATGCATTGCCTGGACAGCGAAGGGTATACCAAGATGTTTCGCTAAGGGGCGGGCAATTTCTGTCGCCTGGTTAAAACCCCGCTCGCGCAATCTGTTTTCCCCCAAGGGCACAGCACACAAGATATCAGGCAGACTATCCGGCGAGTGCAGCAAAATCGCATCTCTTAACATCCGCGCAAATAAAGGTGCTAAAGCGAGTTGATGGCCGAACTTGAGTGCCAACACCATTTGATCTCGTGGGGCGGCGTAATCACATGCCACAACGCTGGCATCAAATGCCGGCGGGTTTTGCAGGCAATCACCACAACGTCGCGTATTCGCGCCAGGAGGCATAGGTAGCGCGCACTGTGCGCAGCGTTCAGTTGACTGTCTGAAATAGTTAGTTTGGCAATCACTACATAATAATTCCGATTGCTGCGCGTGGCACAGCACGCAACTGCATGGCAGTAGCGTGTTCATTGTCGCATTCAGGCTTTTTCTGACTATCAGGGGTAAATAGAACATAGATAGGTGGTAAATGGGCGGCAAATCAGCGTGAGGTATCACAAACGTGTAAACTACGACCTTACCACATTCAAATCCAAACTTCGTTTGTTTCCATTTTATGCTCAGTGCTCCTATCGATCTGCAATTGGTTCGCCAGCTTTTCTCTCGTCCTGAAAAAATCGCTCCGTCGGATTTTTTACGCAGAGAAATTGCCGGACGCATGCGCGAAAAGCTGGAACTGGTCAAAATCCAGCCAGAGCGTGTGCTCGATGCGGGCTGTGGTGCTGGCGCTGATTTGCCTGAATTGCAAAGAATGTATGCGGATACGCAGGTAGTCGGCCTGGACGCCGCATTGCCGATGTTGACGCAGATTCAGCAGCAAGAGCATGCCGCCATGAGCGCGGTCGGACGCCTGTTGGCAAAATGGACGCCTGCTGCTTTGCGCAGTGAACAAGGCGCCACCTTACTATGTGGCGACTTTGCCAGTGTCCCGTTGGCACCGCAAAGTGTTGACTTGATTTGGTCAAATTTGGCTTTGCACTGGCATCCTCAGCCCGATCTGATTTTCGCTGAGTGGCGCCGCATTTTGCGCACTGAAGGGTTGCTGATGTTCTCTTGCTTTGGCCCGGATACACTGATCGAATTGCGCGAGGCTTTTGCCCAAGTCGATGCAACACCGCACGTACTGCCATTTGTGGATATGCATGATTTTGGCGATATGCTGGTCAATGCTGGATTTGCGACACCGGTCATGGATATGGAAAAAATCACTCTGACCTACCAAGATCCACATAAATTGCTGGCCGACGTGCGAGCCTTGGGTGGCAATCCATTAAGTACGCGTCGTCAAGGCTTAAACGGAAAAAACGCCTACCGCGCTTTGCTGGCAGCAATAGAACGCCAACGTGCTGCCGATGGCCGCATCAAGCTGACGTTTGAAGTTGTGTACGGTCACGCTTTCCGCCCCGTCAGCCGCACAACGGCTGCCGGAGAATCGATCGTGCGTTTTGATTTGCCGAAAAAACGGAATTGATATGAACATTGACGAAACGAACATCATCATCGTTCCGTCAATTTTTTGGAAATAAATTCAGATTTGAATGATTTATTGCGGTGCCAAATTCTTTTCAAGGAATTTTTCTACCCGACTCCAAAAGTCGACCCGGTTTTTTACCAAATGCCAACCGTGTCCCTCATCGACATATTGAATCCACTCAACTTGTTTATTTGTTTTGGTGACGGCATCTCTGAAACTTTCCCCATGTTTGATAGGTACTCTGCGATCAGATCCACCATAGGCCATGAGCAAAGGTTGTTTGATCTGGTCGGCAATATTTATCGGCGATGTTTCTTTCAGTTGTTTAGCGTCTTTGACCGGATCTCCCACTAACACTGGCATGCTATATTTTTGCGATTCTTCGGACATGTCGCTGAGCCAGCTTAATTCAAAGAGTAGATTAAGATCTGTTACGCCAATCCATTCAAACCCACACTTAAATAACTCAGGATTTTTAGCCAATCCCATCAATGTCGCATATCCACCATAACTGGCACCGGCTATACAAATTCGCTTGGGATCTGCGTATCCTTGTGCGATTGCCCAACGGGCACCATCAGCGATGTCTTCT
The DNA here is from genome assembly GCA_049340365.1 of Undibacterium sp. Ji67W. Lineage (GTDB taxonomy): Bacteria > Pseudomonadota > Gammaproteobacteria > Burkholderiales > Burkholderiaceae_D > Undibacterium. Next base: position 85,970 of record JBMPOY010000006.1, read on the forward strand.
TGCATGGCCAGGCCCCATTGCTTAAAGCCAGCGGTAAAATGACGTGATCCAAAGCCTGTACTACCGCGGAATTCTGGTTGAAGTACAGCATAACCGCGTGATGCCAGGAATTGTACTTCTGGATCCCATTCCCATTCTGCACCGCGCGCATAAGGACCGCCATGAACTAAAACAATCATTGGTAAGTTCTTTTTGCTACTTCCTTTTGGTAAAGTCAGATAGGCAGGAATCGATAAGCCGTCTTTGGCTTGATAATGGATAAAATCCTGTCCCGACATTTCCTGCGGTTTGATCGCAGGGTGTGCTTCTCCGATGTTAAAGATTTTTTCGGTGCGTTGGTTATACAAATAGTAGACGGTTGGTTGTCTATCAGAGAAAGAAGTAATGACAATGAATGGGTCTGTATATTGACGAGAAAAACTCAGTTGGTTGATGGTGCTTGGAAAGATGCCATCAATTTTTTTCTGAATTGCGTTGATGTCAGGGTCTAACCATGCAGTGCTTTGGCCATCCGTCAGATAGTGCACACCGACGAGCCTGTTTTTGACATCGTCCATAATCAGAGAGCCGCTAAAATCGTAGCCTTTTAGCGTTACTACAGGGGCATCGTCCAGCGCATTTTTCGTCAGATCATATTTATAGACTGCCTCAGTATCTGCTCCGGCATTACTGGTGACGTATAAATTTCCGTCTGGCGCGATGGCCAATGGCTCAAAGCCCTTGGAGTCAAATCTTGGAAATTCTGCTAACTTGCGCCACTTTGAATTGACAGGATCAAGATAGTAAACAGTTTTTATCCCTTTTTCTAAGGTGGTACTGATACGTGGAGTTCCTGTGGGGTCGATCAACCACTTCATCGTGTTCCCGGCGCGCTCATAGGTCGTTGCCCTACCGGTTTTGGTATTGACTTTCAGCAACCGGATAGCTTTTATATCATCCAAATTGTCAAAAACAGATTGTCCGACATAAACATTATCTGTTTGATATGATTTATCGGTTGAAATGAGCCAAGTAGGACCCGTGAGTGTGTGAGAAATAATGTGTGTATCCGTTGTGGATTTCTCTGCCGGGTCAGGACTTGCGAGTTGTACTCTCTCTGTGCCATCGATATTGATAGCAAACAGACCGGGATAAAACCGCAGATCGCCCTCAGCGACATCGTGAAACCCGCCGCTATAAACGATACGACGATTATTGACCCAGCTATAAGATGCAACGTCTGCATTGGAGAAACCGGTCAGCACTTTGGAGCTCATATTGTCCAGATTGAGCACAATGAGTTGCAAATAGCCGGTTTGCTTTGCTGGTGCTAACATCGCCAGTGTTTTTCCGTCTGGCGACAAGCTCGGCTTTTGGATTTCTTCATTATTAAAAAATGTTTCTATGCCCGGCTTATCTGCGGCCACTGCTGGTAATGTTGTTATTGTGGAAATCAAAGCGCTTGTGGCTATCAAAGAAGATAGGATGCATTTGGGCAAAAATTTAAGCATGGTCGTTAGATAGGCAAATATAGGCAAATATAGGCAAATATAGGCAAATAGAAAGAAAAACGAGAAAAGCGAATCTTGATTTTATATTATCTTTTATCTGCAAGATAAATTTATTGCAAGATTTATGTTTTTAGCGTCATTTTTTACTATTTACTGACCTTGCTTACACTTTTGGCGTGTTTTCTTTGGAGGTGAAGCACGTGTTTTTGAAAAGCATAAATTATTTTTTTACAATATAAATTGGTGTCATGTAAAAATAATAAGTCATCCAATTTGTGTGGCCGATGTTTTCTATGACTTTGTTTTTTTAATATTCTTCTCTTTTCATTTTGCGAAAATTCGTGATTGAGAAAAATCAAAAACGAATGCAAAAAACTTGTAAAGCATTTTTTTATCGTTTGTTTCATTTGAGCCAGATCAACGATTTCTGTCACGCTTTCTGCTTGATATCCTTTCACTTTCCATCTTATACTCAGACCGTTGTAGAAGTTGCCAGTTCGCACTTTGTTAGGTCTTATGCAAAAAATGCCGCTGTCGGCATGAAAGCTTCAAGGTTCAGCCTAGTACAATTTGCACTGCCTTCGTCGATATGGTGTAGTCGGAATAGTGCTCTTTAGCACTAACCGATCAAATGAATATGCTGTGTCATATGAATTGATGACAGGATATTTCCCTAACCCCGAATGCATTTGCGCCTTGCAGTCATGTTTTTGCGTTAGCTCTAAATGTAATTTGTAGTCAAGGTGATGCGTCTTGGCGCTGGTTCATAATAATTCTAATCGGGGTTTTGGGGAAAACATGAAACAAGCAAAGCGATTAAAGTCGTTCATGCTGGGTGCCTCTCTGCTGGCGGCCAGTTTGCCGACATGGGCAGTGGTAGATAGTCAGGGCGGCCCTGCGGTACTTCAGCTAAATTTGCAAACACCAGTTACGCAGATAGCCGAACAAATTTACTCGATACACAATCTGATGCTGATCATTTGCCTGGTCATCTTCGTGGCCGTGTTCGGGGTCATGTTTTATTCTATTCTGAAGCATCGTAAATCTTTGGGTCACAAGCCTGCGACTTTCCATGAAAGTACGTCAGTAGAAATCGCCTGGACCATCGTTCCTTTCCTGATCGTGATCGGTATGGCACTGCCAGCGACCAAAACGGTAGTAGCGATGAAAGACACCTCAAACGCCGATATCACCATTAAAGCCACGGGTATGCAGTGGAAATGGGGTTACGATTACCTCAAAGGTGAAGGCGAGGGGATTTCATTTTTATCGACACTCGCTACACCGCGTACGCAGGTGGGCTCACCTGGTGTTGCTCCAACGGAAGCGCGCGGTGACAACTACCTGCTCGAAGTCGACAATGAAGTTGTGGTGCCGGTCAACAAAAAAGTCCGCCTGATTACGACGGCCAATGACGTGATCCACTCTTGGACTATCCCCGCATTTGGTGTGAAACAAGATGCGATCCCGGGTTATGTGCGCGATACCTGGTTCAAAGCAGAAAAAATCGGTACTTACCGTGGCCAGTGCGCAGAGTTATGCGGTAAAGAACACGCCTTTATGCCTATCGTGGTTAAAGTGGTTTCTGCTGAAGACTACAAATTGTGGGTTGACGGTAAGAAAAAAGAAATGGCCGCAAAAGCCGATGATCCTAATAAAGTCTGGACCATCGATGAGCTCAAACAACGTGGCGAAAAAGTCTATGCTTCCAATTGTGTACTTTGTCATCAAGCCACTGGTAAAGGTGTTCCCGATGCTTACCCTGCATTAGATGGTTCCGGTGTTGTTGCTGGTCCAAAAGACGCGCAGGTACACCTGCTGTTGAACGGTAAAGGTGTGATGCCATCCTGGAAGGCAACTTTATCTGATACGGAAATTGCTGCAGTTATTACCTATACACGTAATAACTGGTCCAATAAATCCGCAGAAAACATTGTCCAGCCAGCCGAAGTTTTAGCGGCGCGTAAGTAATTGCACAGAACAGTACAGGAGACAAGATGAGTACAACCACCGTTGATCACGCTCACGATCACGATCATTCTCATGATCACGGCCACGATCATGCACACGACCATCCGCATGGCTGGCGTCGCTGGCTGTTTGCCACCAATCACAAAGATATCGGTACGCTGTATCTGTGGTTCGCTTTCACGATGCTGTTGTCTGGCGGTGTGTTGGCGTTAATTATCCGGGCAGAATTGTTCCAGCCTGGTTTGCAATTAGTGCAACCAGAATTTTTTAACCAATTAACCACCATGCACGGTCTGATCATGGTGTTTGGCGCGATTATGCCGGCCTTCGTTGGTTTTGCGAACTGGATGATTCCATTGCAAATCGGTGCATCCGATATGGCATTTGCCCGTATGAATAATTTTTCATTCTGGTTGATGCCGCCGGCCGCAATTTTGCTGGTAACGTCGTTCTGGGTACCCGGTGGCGCAACCGCCGCTGGTTGGACCTTGTACGCACCGCTGTCGACGCAAATGGGGCCGGGTATGGATATGGCGATTTTTGCTGTGCATATCATGGGTGCTTCGTCGATCATGGGTTCGATCAATATCATCACAACGATTCTGAATATGCGTGCTCCAGGCATGACATTGATGAAAATGCCAATGTTCTGCTGGACATGGCTGATTACGGCATATTTGCTGATCGCTGTGATGCCTGTCCTGGCTGGCGCGATTACCATGACGCTGACAGATCGTCATTTTGGTACTTCCTTCTTTAATGCTGCTGGTGGCGGTGACCCAGTGATGTATCAACACATCTTCTGGTTCTTTGGTCACCCAGAGGTGTACATCATGATTTTGCCAGCGTTTGGCATTATCTCTCACATCATTCCTACGTTTGCCCGTAAGCCTTTGTTTGGTTATGCGTCTATGGTGTATGCGACGGCATCGATTGCGATTTTGTCCTTCATCGTTTGGGCGCATCACATGTTCACGACCGGTATGCCAGTGACGGCCCAGTTGTTCTTCATGTACGCGACGATGTTGATTGCTGTACCAACTGGCGTGAAAGTCTTTAACTGGGTAGCAACAATGTGGAGAGGCTCGATGACATTCGAGACGCCAATGTTGTTTGCCGTTGGTTTCATCTTCGTATTTACGATGGGTGGTTTTACCGGATTGATTCTGGCGGTAACGCCAATCGATATTCAGTTGCAAGATACTTACTATGTAGTGGCGCATTTCCACTATGTGTTGGTGGCTGGCTCTTTGTTTGCTTTGTTTGCGGGTTACTACTACTGGGGACCAAAATGGACAGGTTTCATGTACAACGAAACTCGCGGCAAGATCCATTTTTGGGCATCGTTGATTTTCTTTAACGTCACTTTCTTCCCTATGCATTTCTTGGGATTAGCGGGGATGCCACGTCGTTATGCTGATTATCCAGCACAGTTCACTGATTTTAATCAGATCGCAACGATAGGCGCTTTTGGCTTTGGTTTATCTCAGGTGTTCTTTATTCTGGCGGTGGTGATTCCTTCCATCAGAGGCGGCAAACCTGCACCAGCCAGCCCATGGGAAGGCGCAGAAGGTCTGGAATGGACTGTACCAAGCCCAGCACCATTCCACACATTTGAAGAACCACCTGTCGTTAAATAATCAACCTGAACGACGCTGTAGTTGACTTATTCAACTGCAGCGTCAAGGACGGCAAAAGCCACTATGAAAAACGATAAAAAAAAGCCGAATAATCTCAGGACTGCGCTGATCTTGTTTTCAGTTGCCATCATCTTTTTTGCTGGTGTCATTTTGAAACAGACCCTGCGTTTTTAAAACGGAAACTGCATGGCTGAGCAAGACCCGAAATTGTCAGATATAAGTAAAAAACTCAATGCGACCATGCTCGGTAAGTTGATCGTGATTGCGATAGTGATGTTTGGATTTGGTTATGCCTTAGTACCGATTTACAAACAAATTTGTGAAGTGACGGGCATTAATATTTTGACGCCTAAAGATATCTCTGCCAAAGAGTTATCGAATTCACAGATTGATCGTAGTCGCGAAGTCACCATTGAGTTTGATGCTAATACGCAAGGTCCATGGCGCTTTCGGCCGACGGTGACAAGCATGAAAGTGCATCCTGGCGAGATGTCGCAGATTGTGTATGAAGTGGTTAATAAACAGTCGTATAAGATGGATGCGCAAGCGATACCCAGTTATGCGCCACAGCAAGCGAGTGCGTTTTTCAAAAAAATAGAATGTTTTTGTTTTAAGCAGCAAACGCTGGGGCCCAATGAGGCGCGGCAAATGCCGGTGGTGTTTTATATTGATCCGGCTTTACCTGAGGATGTCAAAACAATTACGCTGTCCTATACCTTTTTTGAGGTCGGCGGGGCACCGAAGTTAAGTAGTTCGACAGAACAAGGTAAATCATGAGTGAAGTAGAAGAGACAACGAAACCCCAGGCGAAACAGCAAGCCTCGTTTTTTAAAGCAATGAAAGCGGTGTTTTGGTCGTTTCTTGGCATTCGTAAAAAAAATGATTATGAGCAGGACGCAGCAAAACTCAATCCGGTTCACGTCATCATTGCCGGATTGATCGGAGCACTAATTTTTATTTCAACTTTAGTGCTGATCGTTCGGCAGGTAGTCGCAAAATAACAATTTAAGTAAGCATATTCAATTGCATCAGGAGATGGAAATGAGTTCTTCAAACGCGAAAGCGCCTTATTATTTTGTACCAGGGCCATCTCAATGGCCAGTGCTGGCGGGCTTCTCTCTGCTAGTGACCATGTTTGGCGCATCTGCCTGGGTCAATGGCTTAGGCTGGGGGCCTTACGCGAATGGTATTGGTATTTTCTTGACGCTGGTGGTGTTGTACAACTGGTTTGGCGATGCTATCGCTGAATCCGAAGGTGGAAAATATAGCGAGCGTATTGATACGTCTTTCCGTTGGAGTATGAGCTGGTTCATTTTTTCTGAAGTGATGTTTTTCGGTGCATTCTTCGGTGCTTTGTTCTATGCGCGTAGCATCTCTATGCCTTGGTTGTCTGATCTTGACCATAAGGTCTTGTGGCCGAATTTCTCGGGACAATGGGGCAACACGGGGCCAGCGGGAACGATAGAAGCATTCAAAACCATGACGCCTTTTCCTATCCCGACGATCAATACGGCTTTGTTGTTGACATCGGGTGTCACATTGACGATTGCGCATCACGCTTTGCGTGCTGGTCATCGTTCTCAAACGGCGTTCTGGTTGTTTGCGACGATTTTGCTCGGTGCCACTTTCATGGGTTGCCAGGCGTATGAGTATATCGAGGCTTATCACGAACTGAACCTGAAATTAACCTCCGGCATTTACGGTTCCACCTTCTTCATGCTGACTGGTTTCCACGGCTTCCATGTGACCATGGGTGCGATTATGTTGTCAGTCGTGTTGTTCCGCGTCATGAAGGGTCACTTTACGCCTGAGCAGCATTTTGCGTTTGAAGGTGCTGCATGGTACTGGCACTTCGTTGACGTCGTGTGGCTGGGCTTGTACGTGGTTGTATATTGGCTCTAAGTTGCCTGGCTGTTCGTTGCTTACTTCGCTGTTTGAATGAGCATTACCATGTAAAAAGCCGCACTTTCTCAGTGCGGCTTTTTTATACGGGGAATGAGGTTTTATCTGATGCCAGTGGGTTGTATCAAGCCGAAATGATTGGCCAGCAGAATCAATAAAAACAGACTGATAGAAAAACCAACGCGAAACGCCAGTGCTTTGACGGTGCGATTGCTGCGACCTTTATCTTTCATCAAAAATACCAGGGCAGAGCCCATACTGAATATAATCAGAAAAAAAGCAATGGCGACGAGAATTTTCATACTTGAACTTTGCTAAGACGTCATACTAGTTGAATGATTTTCCATTGTAATACTTTCGTCATGCGCTTATGTTTATTTCCTTTCGATTGAAGTTCTTTCCCTTCGTTGCTACCGTCGTGGTGGTTAGCATTGGTATCGGTTTAGCCCAATGGCAGACGCGACGTGCGCAGGAAAAAGAACAGATCGCCAGCCAGATCAGTACACTTGCTCGGATGCCTGCGCAGCGCGTTTTTGCGGATAAATCTTTATCATCAGTGCCAGTGTTCAGCAGGGTGTTACTACGTGGTGAATTTGTTGCACAATGGCCACTCTATCTCGATAATCGTCCTATGCAGGGCAATGCTGGTTTATACGTGTTGATGCCGTTTCATCTCGAAGGCACTCAGCGCAACGTACTGATTGCAAGGGGTTGGCAAGCACGCAATCAGCAAGACAGAAAGACCGTGCCAGCGCTGATAACGCCAACAGGCATCGTGGAAATTGAAGGCGTGCTGCGTGATAAGCTAGATAGAGTAATGCAATTAGGGCAGCCAGATGCTTTAAAGCCTGGTGCTATTGTGCAGAATCTTGAAGTAACGAGTCTGGCACAACAAAGCGGCATAGCGCTGGAGCCGCTCATCGTGGAACAAACATCGGAAACCGCCGATGGCTTGTTGAGAAAATGGTCTGTACCGTCTGCCGGTGCTGAGAAACACCGCGCCTACGCATTTCAGTGGTATGCCTTATCGGGCATGGCATGTTTATTTTTTGTAGTGACAGGAATTCGTCGTGGAAAACACAAAGTATCAAACAGCAAAGACACAACAGACACCAATAATGCCGCAACACACTAATACCGCCAAAGGCCGTTGGAAACTATTTTTAGTCATCGCTATTTGCGCGGCTCCGATGATTGCCTCGTACATTGCGTATTATGTCATTAAGCCTGAAGGGCGTACCAACTATGGCACGATCCTTGATCCACGTGCATACCCAATGCCAGAGCTGCACGCGCATTTGCTGGGGGATGCCACACCTGTGAATGCAGGCAAAACCAAGGGATTAGAAGCGTACCGGGGCAAGTGGATCATGCTTAGTGTTGATAGCGGTGATTGTGCGGATGCCTGTCAAAAAAAGCTGATCGATGTGCGTCAGCTCAGATTAACTCAGGGCAAAGACATGGACAGGATAGAGCGTGTCTGGCTATTAGTGGATGAGCAAGCAATCGCGACCAGCCTGTTGCGCGAACACGATGGTTTGCATGTTTTGCGTGCTGATGCCAAGGCGCTCAAAGGCTGGTTGCCCGCCACCAATGAATCAGAAATCAGCGATCATATATACTTGATCGACCCTCTGGGAAATCTGATGATGCGCTTTCCTAAAGATGCTAATCCGAATCTGATTAAAAAGGATCTGACCAAGTTGCTGCGCGCATCAGCAATAGGTTAAACATTATGTGGTTACAACTTGCTTTAACTGGACTCGGTGTCGCGGTCATTCCGTTGTGCATTGTGTTCTTATCAAAAGAAACAAATAAACATCGCAAACTGATCGCGGTCACCTTAACGTTGACGTTTGAACTCATCATGTTTGGTGCGTTTACCCGGCTGACTGATTCCGGTCTGGGATGTCCCGATTGGCCGGGCTGTTATGGACAAGCGAATCCTTTGTTGTCTCATGAAGCGATCAAAGCCGCCGAAGTCGCTATGCCACATGGACCAGTAACAACACAAAAAGCCTGGATAGAAATGGTGCATCGTTATTTGGCGATGAGTGTCGGTGTACTAATCTGTGCTCAGGTCTTGCTGGCTTGGATGCGAAAAAAGACGACTGATATTTCGCCGTGGCTGACCACCTCTGCTTTGCTTTGCGTGTGTGTACAAGGCGCGTTTGGTGCGTGGACGGTCACGCTCAAATTACAACCTGTCATCGTAACTACCCACTTGTTATTGGGCATGGGTCTATTGGCTTTGTTAGCGGCTGTACTTGAACAGCATAGCCACCAGATTAAGCATGTCTCCAGCATGACTCCCAATGTCGCAAAAGCATTGATATTGCCAGCGACGCTTGCTTTGATCCTCTTGTTTATACAGGTGGCCTTAGGTGGTTGGGTGAGCACTAACTATGCAGCACTTGCTTGTCAGGATTATCCTTTGTGTCACGGTCAAGTCGTCCCAACCATGGATTTTGAACATGGTTTTAGTCTCTGGCGTCAGCTTGGGATGACCACTACTGGAGAGTACTTGCCTTTTCCTGCCTTAGTTGCGATACATTGGGTACACCGGAACTTTGCCTTGCTGGTAATAGTGGTGGTGAGCTATGTAGCATGGCAGGCAATGCGCACACCTGGGTTTGAGTCACTAGGAAATAAATTGTTGTTGGCAATTGTTGTACAGTTCCTGATCGGGGTGTCGACCGTTTTCTTTTCCTGGCCCTTATTATTAGCAGTTTTACACAACGGCGGTGCGGCAATGCTAGTCCTGTTGCTGACCATGTTAAACTATCGCGTTAGGCATGCCAGCCATGCCCTCAGTCCACCCATTTAACATGACCACTTTAAGTTTGCCCTCAAACCGTTTAGCCCAATACTGGGCATTAACCAAACCGCGCGTTACCCAATTGGCGGTGTTTTGTGCCGTGATCGGCATGTTTCTCGCTACTCCGGATTTGCCTGACTGGCGCGTCCTCGTACCAGCTACCATCGGTATTTGGTTACTGGCTGGTGCTGCCTTTGCGATCAACTGTCTGGTAGAACGCGAGATCGACGCACGTATGGCACGCACGGCACGTCGTGCCACCGCGCAAGGTGAAATCAGTGCCATACAAACACTTGTATTTTCTGGCGTCATTGGCGGCATTGGCATGTGGGTGCTTGACACCATGGTCAATCCGCTCACCATGTGGCTGACGTTTGTGACTTTTGTCGGTTATGCCATTATTTATACGATCATTTTAAAACCGGCAACACCACAAAATATTGTAATTGGCGGTCTATCTGGGGCAATGCCGCCCGCATTAGGTTGGGCAGCCGTTGCCAATGATGTGCCTATGCAAGCCTGGTTGCTGGTGTTGATTATCTTTATCTGGACACCACCGCATTTCTGGGCGTTGGCAATGTATCGCCGTGATGATTATGCCCGTTCAGGTTTGCCGATGTTACCGATTACGCATGGACCTGAAATCACACGCTTGCATATCTGGCTATACACCATTGCTTTGTTTGCAACCACAATGTTGCCGTATGCGGTGCATATGAGTGGATTGATTTACTTGTTGAGCGCTGTGGTGCTGGGTGGGATATTCCTGTGGTACGCATGGCAGATGTATCGCAATTACAGCGATATTCTGGCGCGTAAAACCTTTGCTTACTCGATCATTTATCTGTCATTGCTGTTTGCTGCTCTGCTGGTTGATCATTACCTGAAGTTTTGATTATGTTAAAAAAAATTCTGTCTTGTTTTTTGATTGCCGGTCTGCTGACGCTGTTAGCGGCTTGTAATCCTCCTGCTGAAAAATTTACGAACACGGACATCACCGGCATTGATTACGCCAAGGATTTTGCGTTAACTGATCACCATGGCAAAGCACGCACTCTGGCTGACTTTAAAGGTAAGTTGGTGGTCATGTTTTTTGGTTATACCCAATGCCCTGACGTTTGCCCGACGACCATGGCGGAGATGGCAAACGTGATGCAACAATTGGGCCCATTGGCAGACAAAGTGCAGGTGATCTTTGTTACCATCGATCCTGAGCGCGATACGCAGGCCTTGCTGGCGTCTTATGTACCGAATTTTGATCAGCGTTTTTTAGGTATGTACGGTGATGCTGCCGCCACTGCCAAAATTGCGAAAGATTTTAAAGTGTATTACCAGAAAGTCCCCGGCAATACGCCGACCAGCTATACCATGGATCATACGGCCGGTAGCTACGTGTTTGACACGGAAGGGCACATTCGCTTGTTCTTGCGTAATGGCCAGGGTGCTGAACCTATCGTGCATGATTTAAAACTGTTGCTGAAATAATTGCAATTGTTGTGACAGCCAAGGATATTGGCGTATATAAAAAAAGCACTCAGAATTTCTGAGTGCTTTTTTGTTGATGGCAATTTGTTGATTACAATTTGCTGAGTGCCTAAGCGTAGTTCGCTAATGCGCCCTTCATTTTTTTCAATGCTGCGCTTTCAATCTGGCGGATACGTTCTGCAGAAACGCCGTATTCATCGGCCAATTCATGCAATGTTGCACCTGAGCCGTCGTCATTTTTTAACCAGCGCGCTTCGATGATGTGGCGTGAACGCGCATCCAGTTTTGACAACGCACTTTCCAGGCCTTCGCTTTGCAAGCGGTCATACTGGCGAGTTTCCAGCACTTTGGTTGGTTCGTCAGATTCAGTTTTCAAATACGCGATAGGCGCGAATTTTTCATCGTCGTCATCCGTCGGCGCATCCAGTGCAATGTCATGACCTGACAAACGCATTTCCATCTCGATGACTTCTTCGCGTTTGACATCCAGCGTTTTTGCCAGCGCATCGATTTGCTTAGGAGACATCGTCTCTAAGCCTTCTTTGTGGCTGCGGAGATTGAAAAACAGTTTGCGTTGCGCTTTGGTCGTTGCAACTTTGACCAGGCGCCAGTTTTTCAAGATGTATTCGTGCATTTCAGCCTTGATCCAATGCATTGCATAGGACACCAGGCGTACACCCTGATCAGGATCGAAACGTTTAACGGCCTTCATCAAACCAATGTTACCTTCTTGAATCAGATCTGCATGTGGCAGACCGTAACCCAGATAACCACGGGCAATAGAAACAACTAAACGCAGATGTGACATAACCAGTTGTTGCGCCGCGCCCAGATCATTGTCAGCGCGTAAGCGGTTGGCGAGACTGATCTCTTCTTCGTGCGTGAGCATAGGCAGGCGATTGACTGCGGAGATATAGGCGTCAATATTTCCGAGCGTGCCACTGAAACCCAGGGCGAGCGCTTTGCTATCTGTTGCCGGGATAAGTTGTGTCGAAGTCATTGCGATGGTTCCTCCTCATTGCTGCCAGTTTCAATAAAAATAGAAAAACTAGCTGTATAAGCCCTTATATTAGCACTCTCTTGAGAAGAGTGCTAATAGTTGGAATTGATGCTCAAATCTGAGTGCGGCAGGCTGATGAATTTGCCTTGCGGAAAGATTTTTTGCGTCTATCCTCGTTATCTGAAGGTGTTTTATTTGGGATAAACCGTCTCAGATAACGATAGTGCCTGACTGGGTAAAGATCTTGATATTGCACAAGAAAGCACAAATAACGATATTAAGAGTCCAATTTATCCAAAAAGTTGCATGAATTTGGAGAAAATCCGGTGTTAGCTAGCGCGCGCCAATTGTCGGCGAACCGATAAATATGCGCCACATAGACCTAAAAGCATGCTAAATGCGAGCAGGGCAAGGCTAGGAATGATCCCTAAAGGCGTGAGCCGGAATTCCGATGCGTAGAGTTTGGCAAAATCGGCAATTGCCTGATTTAAAGGCTGCAAGGAGGCCGCAATTGCGCCTAGTGCCATTGCCCCAGCCAGTAAGCCGAGCAGGGCACCTGTGTAGTAATAAGGCCGGTGGATGAAGCTATTGGTCGCGCCTAGTAAGCGCGTAACAGAGATTTCTGCCTGATGTGAAATGACTTGCAAACGAGTTGCATTAAAAACCACCACAATCACAACTACACCCAGAGTAATCGCCAGGAACAACAAACCCATTTGCAAAATTTGAACTAAAGCCGCCAGCCGTTTAACCCAGGCAGAATCCACCTGAACCACATCAACATCTTGCAAGGATTTTAATTTTTCAACCAAGTTGTCCAATTTCTCTGCATCGTTGTTAGATAACGACAAAATATAAGCGTCTGGTAGTGGATTGCCACCTAAGGTGGACAAGACTTCTGCCAGGCTAGACGAATCTTGCATCGCGGCGAGGGCTTTTTCTTTGGGAATAAAAGCGAGTTTGCCATTGATGGCGTTTTCTTTTAGCAGGCGTTTGATAGGTACCGACAAGGCGGTGGCACTGTCACGTGCTGTATCGGGACTAACAAAAATACTGATTTCTGGTTCGATTGATAATTGTGAAGAAATCGGTTTGATGTTTTCAATCAATGTCAGGCCAGCGATAGGCAAAGCCAGTGCAATTGCCACCACCAACACATTAAATAAAAAATTGCCGGTACCTGCACGCAAGTGGGTGTAGGCACTTTTTAATGCAAACAGATGCTCACGAAACCAGATGGTCATGGGTTTATCCTTGAAATAAGAATCAGGCGGCGATGGAAGAATTCCAGGAATCGGTGATCTGGCCTTTGCTTAGATAAATCACTCGGCTGGCCTGATCGAGAAACTGTTCATCGTGGCTGGAAATCAGGCATGTGACGCCAGCGCTCTGAAAAGCTTTTAAAGCATTCAGTACCTTGTTCGCATTTTCCCGGTCAAGAAATGCGGTCGGTTCGTCGGCAAGAATGATTTTAGGACGGTTGACGATCGCGCGGGCAATCGCGACGCGTTGTTGCTCACCACCAGATAGCGTCAACGGCAGTGCATTGGCCTTGTCCAGCAAGCCTACTTTTTCTAAAGCGACGCGGGCGCGTGATTCGGCCTCTTGTGCTGCGGCACCGGTGACGATCAGCGGTAACATTACATTCGATAAGATACTGCGATCATTCAGTAGTTTTTGATCCTGCAAGATTAAGCCCAGCTTACGTCGCAGGTAAGGCAAACTACTGGTTTGTAACTTGCTCACATCCTGACCATTGACCATCACCCGCCCAGTCGTTGGCTTCTCAATGCCAGCAATCATTTTCAATAAAGTCGATTTCCCTGCACCGGAAGGGCCAGCTAAAAATATCAGCTCGCCATCTGGTATCGTCAGGGAAATATTGCGCAAGGCGCAGGCGTCGCCAGCATACAGTTTAGAGACGTTATCGAATTCGATCATTTGTAATGTACGTGCTTTAGTTGAATTTAGTTGAACAAGGCGTCGACAAATTCTTGCGCATTAAATGGCTGCAAATCTTCAATTTGCTCACCGATACCAATGAAATAAACCGGAACAGGGCGGTTCTTAGCAATCGCTGCCAGCACGCCGCCTTTGGCGGTACCGTCTAACTTCGTAATCACCAGCCCGGTCAATTGCAGTGCATCGTCAAAGGCTTTGACCTGCGCCAGGGCGTTCTGACCTGTATTGCCATCGATAATCAGCAGTACCTCTTGTGGTGCGCCATCCATACCTTTAGCAATCACGCGTTTGATTTTCTTCAATTCTTCCATCAAGTGCAATTGCGTAGGCAGACGACCAGCAGTATCCACCATGACAACGTCCGTGCCTTTAGCACGTGCAGAGGCGACGGCATCAAACGCGACTGCTGCAGGGTCACCAGACTCTTGCGAAATCACCGTGATGTCATTACGCTCACCCCAGATCGTTAACTGTTCACGTGCCGCGGCGCGAAAGGTATCGCCTGCCGCCAGCAAAACCGATTGGCCGTGGACTTGCATGTGCTTCGCCAGCTTGCCTATCGTCGTCGTTTTACCTGCGCCATTGACGCCGGAAATCATCATGACCATAGGTTGATGACGGCCGAGTTCTAAAGGCTTTTGCAGTGGCGTCAGCAATTCAAGTAATAAAGCCTTGAGTGCTGTTTTTACTTGTTCGGCTTCAGTTAATTTTTCTTCTTTGACCTTTTTCTTCAAGGCATCAAGCAAAAATAAAGTTGCTTCTACGCCCGCATCGGAAGTGAGCAATGCTGCTTCCAATTCATCGTACAAGTCGTCATCAATGCGAGCGCCAACAAATAAAGTGGTCAGATTGGACGAGGTTTTTGCTAAACCCGCTTTTAAACGGCTCAACCACGAGCGTTTTTGCTCTGCCGGGGCCGGAACAGTATCAGCGATCAGAGCTGGTGCAGGAGCCGGTTGGGTGGCAACTTCGGCCGTGAATGACGTTGCTGAAACCGTTTCAGTAACAGGAATTATGCTCTCAGAGACAGGCGTAGCAACACTTTGCGGTGTTGGCGCTGGCTCTTCTTTGGGTTTTCTTTTGAAAAAACTAAACATCGGGGATGATTTTGTCGGAAGATGGATGGCTGTCTACTGCCCACCCAAGTATTATAGAATGCTGCCATTCTAACAGACCGCGCCCGGTAATTCGATTTACCAGTGTCAAGCAAACAATGAAACCCAAGACTAAAAAGCCTGTATCCCCACAACGTGCCGCCCATCAGGTCAGAATTATCGGTGGCCAGTGGAAGCGCAGCCTGTTGAGCGTGATCGATGCTGAAGGTTTACGACCCACCCCAGACCGTGTCAGAGAAACCACATTTAACTGGATTAATCACCTGTTTGACGCACATTGGTCGCCAATCACTTGCCTTGACCTCTTCGCTGGCAGCGGTGCTCTAGGCTTTGAAGCAGCGAGTCGCGGTGCGGCTCAGGTGGTGATGGTCGAATCTCATACCCCAGCTTTTAAGCAATTAGAGCAGGTAAAAACCAAATTACAGGCGAACCAATGCCAGTTAGTTCGCGGTGATGCTGCTAAAGTGATTGCCAATGTGGCTGCACAAGGGCAAAAATTTGACTTAATTTTTCTCGATCCGCCATTTGAACAGGGCTGGCTGGAAAAAATATTGCCTGCATGCAAAGAAATTATTCATCCTAAAAGCTGCGTGTATGTCGAGTCAGAATTTGCATTGGATCCTGAAAGCCCGGAGGAAAACATGCAAGCTTTGCTGAGCGGTTGGCAGTTGATACGTGCTGATAAAGCCGGAAGTGTGTATTTCCATATTCTGCAACGCAGCATTTGACAGCGTAAAGCGCGCGAAAATCAGGCATAATGGCAGATCAAATTGGTGCATATCATTATGCAATTAGCGAAAATAGGGAGTGAAGATGGTCACAGCCGTATATCCGGGAACATTTGATCCGCTGACACGCGGTCACGAAGATCTGGTGCGTCGTGCCTCGGGTTTGTTTGATACCTTGGTAGTAGGGGTTGCGGATAGTAAGAGCAAAAAGCCATTTTTCTCGCTGGAAGAACGCTTGAGTATTGCCAACGAGGTGCTTGGGCATTACCCAAATGTCAGAGTAGAGAGCTTTTCAGGCTTGCTGAAAGATTTCGTCCGCAAAAACGATGCACGCGTGATTGTGCGTGGGTTGCGCGCGGTATCTGACTTTGAATATGAATTCCAGATGGCCGGTATGAACCGCTATTTGTTGCCTGATGTGGAAACTTTATTTCTGACACCGTCTGACCAGTACCAGTTTATCTCTGGCACCATTGTCCGCGAGATTGCGATGTTTGGCGGCGACGTGTCTAAATTTGTGTTTCCGTCAGTGGATCGTTGGTTGAAGCAAAAAGTAGCAGCGGCGAACGAAAATAAATAAGTGTTGCTGCGTAGAATATTTAGTTATAGCGAAAAAATCAGGCTTGGCAGGCTGTTGAGCCAGCCTGATGCAATGAAAGAGAAGTGAGCAAGTATGGCCTTAATGATTACCGACGATTGCATTAACTGCGACGTATGTGAACCGGAATGTCCGAACGATGCGATTTTCATGGGGCCAGAAATCTATGAAATCGATCCGCATAAGTGTACCGAATGCGTGGGTCACTATGACGAACCTCAGTGCAAACAAGTTTGCCCCGTTAATTGCATTCCGTTTAATCCTGAATGGCGTGAAAGTAATGCCGAACTGAAAGCAAAATACGAACGTCTGCAAGCAGCACCAACCAAATAAATTATTGCCACGACGCGTTACCTCATGTTTTATTCGCAGCGCACCATATTGCGGCCTGAGCGTTTGGCGTCGTACAACGCGCGATCAGCTCTGGAAATCATTTCTTTAGCAACGATCACTTCATCGCCGTGATTCTGTTTTTCTGATACGGTAGTCAGTCCAATAGAAATACTGCTGTTGCAACTACCACCTTCCGACAGCGGAAACGCTTTTTCAGCGATACTGCGGCGTATGCGTTCTGCCACCATCATGGCGTCTTGTAAATTGGCGTTGATTAATAGTACGACGAATTCTTCACCGCCAAAACGCCCGAGTGTGTCACTGAGGCGCAGTTCCGCTTTGATCCGACGGGCAACTTCACACAACACATCATCACCACCCTGATGACCGTATTGATCATTCACTTTTTTGAAGAAATCAATATCCAGGTACATGCATGCAATGCCGTAGCCCTGACGCCTTGCCCGACCAATTTCTTCCAGCGTGCGTTGCTCGACATAGCGGCGGTTGCTGACATTGGTCAGCGGGTCGGTGAGGCCGATGTAAGTCAGTCGTTCGTTGTTGATCACGTTCTCAAGACAAATCGCGATGATCGAGCCCAGCCTTTGGATAAAGTCGGTCGCCATACTCGATAAGAAACGATCAGCCGAAAAGCTACCCAGATTGAGATAGCCGATCAATCTCCCTTGTCGCATTAAAGGAATCAGTGCAACGCTGGCCGGTTTTTTGCTGCAACTATGAAAGAACTGCTCGTACAGATGACGTTGATAAGGCCCGAGGACTGGTTTTTGTGAATTGATACTGGGCGTCTGCAATTCACGCTCGCTGCGGACAAATAACATATGTGGAAACTCGCGCACATTGATGCGCAAATCGTTCAACATTTGTTGCAACTCATGGCGTGGATCCAGCAGAATCAGACTCACCATATCCAGTTCTGATGTTTCAGCGAGAGAGCTGAAAATACCTGTGATTAATTCTCTGAAGTGGCTGGCACCGATAATTTGTAATTCAAATTTCTGGTGTCGCTCCATGATGTTTTGATTGCGATGTGCATGCTCAAGAATATCCTCCAGGCGGGAGCGCAGCATGTCGTTTTCCATACGCAATTCATCCATCGCTGATAAGCGTGGTGGATGTTTAGCAGAATAGGGAGCAGCACCGTCCATCAATTTCTCTCAAGTTGCACATGCACAAAGTATGCAAGCTAATCCATGCGGTATTAAAAGGCAATAGCTATTTCGACTTCATCACCTACGGATAAGCGGTGCCCTATGCCATTCTCCACGATGACATTCATGCCAAACGTGATCTCGCCATCAACAATAGGATTTGCACGATAAGATTGCAATATATCCACTGGATTGGGGCCGACTTCGCCGGTCTTCTGATCGACTGCCGGCATAGGGCAGCGTGGGCAAGGCTTGACCGGACGTAATTGTATCTCATCGCCTATGCTATAGGTTTCGGCGTAGTCTTCCTCAAAAGCTTCAATACCATCGAGCACAATATTAGCCCGGAAGCGATTCATTGGAACCTGCGTACGACCTTGCGCAATGGCCTTCTTGTTTAAATCATCCAGAGAAGCCTGAGATACCAGTAACATGGGATAACCATCTGAAAAACGGGTCGGCACTAATTTATCTCCAGTCCATTTGGTGTTGGCAAAGCGTTGTGCATGTTCAGAAAATCGTACTAAGCGACAAGATTTACCCAAGACCTGACTAAACCAGACGGCGGCCGTGTCGCCAGCGTCGTCAGCATTCAACGCAAATTCCCAAATTACCACGGGAATCGATTTTTCAGAATTGTTATCTGGCTGCCGTATTAAAGGCAACACCAGGCGTGGCATGTCATCGTAATTCACATACAAATTCTCAGCAGTGATGGTGCAACATATGCGCGCCATAAGCGGATATTCGCGTTGACTGAGAAATTGCCCTTGCAAATCTACCAGCATCCACTCTCTGTCATGTACACCATCCACACATAATCCTGCCGCAGTGACTATTGCTTGGGATACGCTAATTCCAGCGCAGGATTTGATTGGATAGATCGTTAAATCGGTAATGGTAGGCATGGCTTTCCTTTAGACAATCTGGTCTTGCATGGCGGATATCGATTATTTTAATGTAAGTAGTTTCGTTTGCTGCCGTCTCGTATTGTCAGTTTTTCAGTTTTTTAGTTTTTACAGATTCGCAGCTATAACTTACCCTGAAACTGACGACGATAAGCCGAAGGTGAAATCGTGAACTCACGCGCAAAGTAACGCCGTAATAATAGACCAGAGCCAAAACCAGCATCAATCGCTATATCTTCGATAGAACGTTGGCTTGATTCAAGTTGTCTTTGGGCAAATGCCAGTCGTTGATGTAATAGCCACTGACCGACCGTCGTCCCAGTCATTTTTTGGAAATGTCGGGTAAAACTACGCCGGCTCATTAATGCCCGTTGCGCCAGTTGATCCAGACTATGTGGTTCCGCCAGATGTGCAAGCATCCATTCCAGAATTTGTGATAAACGGTTATCGCTGGCGAGAACCGGTATTGCTTGTTCTATGTATTGCGCCTGTCCGCCTTGTCGATGCGGGGCCACTACGAGACGGCGCGCAACGGCAGCGGCCACATCTGCCCCATATTTGCCGCGTAAGAGATGCAGGCAACAATCAATTCCCGCAGCAGTTCCGGCTGATGTAATGACATCACCCAGATCCACATACAACACATTTGGATCCAGATGGATATCCGGGAAACGCCTTGAAAATTCTTTTGCCATTGCCCAATGTGTCGTCGCACTGCGTTGATGCAATAAGCCTGCTTCTGCCACGACAAATGCACCCAGACATAGACCAACAATGCGCGTTCCCGCTTTATGCGCCTTGCGTAAAGCATTTAACAGTTCAAGCGGAGCAGGGCGTAAATCAGTGTACCAAGAGGGTACGATGATCATATCGGCACGGGCCAGGACAGACAAACCATGGCGCGTATGAATAGAAAAACCGGCGTTCGTTTTAACCACCTGTTCACCGCTCTTTGCCGACGTTCCGCAGACTTTGATCGCAAATTTCGGCAACGGCGTATCGCCATGCGACTCACCAAATACCAGGCATGGTACGGACAAATGAAACGGACTGATGCTATCAAACGCCACAATCGCAATATGAATAGTGTGTTCAATATCAGCCAATTTGTTGCTAGAAGTAAGATTTTTCATTGTGACCCGATTGTATCTGATATTGGCTTTCGGGTCACTGCTCAAGCGATGTCGTAAAGCGCAAAATAGCATTCAGCAACAGACATCTTCTTTAACGATTTTTTGAAAGCGAACCATGACAACGACTTCCCACTCCCTTACCCAAAAACGCGCCCTGATCGTGATCGACGTACAGAATGAATATTTCACGGGCAATATGTTGATTGAATACCCCGATCCTGCGGTTTCTTTGCGCAATATCGGCATCGCCATGGATGCAGCGCGCGCGGCAGGTATCCCTATCTTAGTGGTGCAACATTCCGCACCAGAAAGCTCGCCCATTTTTGCGCGTGGTTCTGATACCTGGAAATTGCATTCCGTAGTGCAGCAACGTCCCTACGATCATCTGATCGAAAAAAGTATGGCGAGTATCTTTGTTGGTACCGAAGCTGATGCATGGCTAAAGCAACATCAGATAGAAACCCTCAGCATCGTTGGTTACATGACGCATAACTGCAACGCCAGTACGATTTACCAGGCTTCCCACGATGGTTACACAGTGGAAGTATTGAGCGATGCGACGGGGGCTTTACCGTATGCCAATGAAGCAGGCTACGCCAGCGCTGAGGAAATACATCGTGCCTTTAATGTGGTCTTCCAATCGAATTTTGCCGCTGTGTGTACAACAGAGGACTGGGTCAATGCGGTAAAAAATCAAACCGTCATCGAAAAAAGTAATGTATTAAGTTCGCATCTGGCGGGGCGGGGGCGCAGATAATTAATTTTTTTTGCGTGATATTGGTATCAATCTGAGCCGAAGGATTATTTAATTCAAACAAATTTGTTCTTTTGTTCATTATATTTTAAACAGTATAATTCTTAAAAATTAAATAACATGAACAACTTGGGATCATTTTGATGAGTAAATTTTATGTGAAGGCTGTTGCGTCAACTGTTGTATCCATGTGTTTGGTAGGATGCGGCGGCGGTGGCGGATCAAATGTATCGACGGCTGGTGTGGATAGTGGCAATACACGACAAGTTCCAGTGGCAGGTGATAGCTTTACTTATCAACATTTGGTTCGTGATGATCAAGGACAAAGCTGGACTTACTATTCAACAGAACAGTATGGAAATCCATACCGTGGAGTGACCGGCAGCGCAAGCGTTCTAAACGATAAGTTGCCTAAAGCCGGATATTTTTTTGCTGGAACAAATACATCTGCTACCTTCTCTTATCTCAGCTTGTATGACGCAAATGGTGCAGAACTCTTGTT
Source organism: Undibacterium sp. Ji67W (assembly GCA_049340365.1). GTDB lineage: Bacteria > Pseudomonadota > Gammaproteobacteria > Burkholderiales > Burkholderiaceae_D > Undibacterium. Next base: position 107,481 of record JBMPOY010000006.1, read on the forward strand.
TTCTCCAAGGTCAGTTTCTTCCTTTCCATGTTCTTATTCGCAGAATTACCTCACCGCCAGATCGCCCTACTCTTCGGGCCAGACCTGGGATGTCAATGTCACGTTGAATTGCACTTCAGGTAGCTCTTCAGTCACTTACAAAACTGTGCGAGATACTGGAAGTATTGTTGGTGTTGAAGACGTAACCGTTACAGCAGGTATGTTTTCCACTTTAAAAGAAGTGGCAACAATAAAAGAGCTTACAACCTATACCCCACCTGGCGGCAACTATACAGATACAAGTAAGGATGTAAGTCGTACTTGCTGGCGCGATACGGTGAGCGGTCAATATGTCAAATGCGTCACGACTGGTTTTGATTCCGACTTTCAGTCATCGAAACCCGGAGGAAGTAAAAATTTAATCATTACGTCGGAGTTGATTGGTCGCCTTAACGCAAGCAATGTCGGAGTTAAAGTGCAGCAAAGGTTTGCGGGTCGCTGGAATTTAACTATAGCTGGCAACACTGGCGTCAATTTGATCGAGATTGACCCAACGGGAACAGCCTCATTCCTGTTTGGTATCAGTGCCGGTGGACTTTCTACGGATTATTCAAGCAATCTACTTAATTCCAGTGTAAATAACGATGGGGACATTTCTATTACGATCAGCTCGTCCAGTGCTAACGGGATGAATGGGACTTTGAGCGGAAAACTTGACTCATTGGCGGGAGGAAGTGGTGTAATCAATTTGAAGAATGGTTATGTGGCAAATTGGAAAATGTCTCGACAATAATATATTTGCGGACTCGTGATTATTTTCTCATTTGTCGGTGTAGTCTTTTCTGTTCTAAAAATGTTCTGGTAAGGCTGCTGCAAACATGTATCACATTGCGCACCGAAAGACGTTACTAACAGGTTGACGAATTTTTGTGCAATTCTGTATTGAATACTTTATTTAAAGTTGAACCTAATATCTCTATGAAAAAATCAGCTCTGCTCACTCTTCTCTGTGCTTCTGTTTTGGTAAATTTTCCTGTTTCGGCAGCGACGCAGGAAACCGCTGTGGTAACGCCAGCACTTCCTGTAAATCCTGCAGCCGCACAAAATAAACCTGGTGCGGCGGTCAACTTACCAGATGAAAAAGCGATGGCAAATCTGCTGCGTAGCATCGCCGCGTGGCGTGTATACGAGCCTATCGCGCAGGAAATGCTGACACCTTACGCACTAAAACCTGTGACCAAAGAAAGTCTGAAAAGATTAGCGAATTTCCAGTTTTCTGAAACGACCCAGGCTAACTTCAAAGAAATGTTTGGCAATCCGGATCCTTTGCACATTAATGTGAATCTGAATGAAGCTGGTGGTCAGGATCTTCATTTTTTGTTGCAAGCCTTAGATTACACCGATCCGCAATCAAATAACCGCAGCCGCTGGGATACGTTGAGCGGGACTGTCTCTTACAGTAAAGATTTAAAACATTTTACCAGTGTCAGTGACTGGCCTTATTTCAGTCAAAGTTTTGGTACAGACATGACGCTGGAAATGAAGCAAATACGTATCGTTCAGGCAGCCAGTTACAATCTACACCATCTGGCTATCGGGACTGCCAATATTGATATTCCTGAGATCAAGTTTGATGCCGGTAATGACAACAAGCGTGTACTCGTAAAAAATTTTAGAACTTCTTCAGAGATTACCCAACAGGGAAAAATGTTGAACTTGACGCTGGGTATGAATGCATCTGAGGTTCAGACAGCAGGCCGGACTACAGGCCCCGCGCACATGGAGTTCCGTTTTTTGAATCTGAATGAGTCCGCCCTTGCTGATTTCATGAAAGAGGCAATTCAACTTAATAAATCTGAACCATCAATGGAAAACAGATTGGCAGCCTCCAATAAGCTAATGAAGGGAAAATTTTTGCCAATGCTGACTCCCACATCCCGATTTGAAGTGAGTGACATGTCTGTCGTTTATCAATCGTTGAAGGCGAGTTTGAATGGTGCTGTCTGGTTTGAGAATGCCAGGCAATCTGATATGGGAGACCTCAAAATTCTCAAACAAAAATTTGCAAGCCATTTTGAACTGAGTATGCCAAAAGCACTGGCATTAAAAATCACCCGATTCATTGGCGCGATTCAATCAGACAAAAATGCTGAACAGCAAGCGAACGCAAGATTACAAGGTTTGATCGCTGGTGGCATGATCAAAGAAGAACAAGATCAATTAAGCGTGGTTTTTGATTTTATGAACGGGGTGGTCAAAGTTAACGGTCATGATATGAATCGGGCAGCAAAAAAGTAATCAGTAAGCAATCAGTAAGTAGTCAGTGAATTAAGTAGTGATTGCAGTGTTCTATATTGATGGAAAGCGTATTTAAAAAAAAAGCCGCGAAAATTTTTCGCGGCTTTTTTCTTTGTTTCATTTTTTTTGCTGATTTATTTAGTGCATGCTTTGCCATGATCTGGACGATTGCCAGCTGCTTTTGCTTCGGCTTCAGTCATGTAGGAGCCTTCTTTGGTTGTACCGTAATACTTAGCGCCTTCGCAATGGTAAACTTTGGAGCTCGTGTTAACCCACACTTTACCTGCGCCTCCACCGGCCGCTGGTGCCGCGACTGGTGTCGCTGCTTTCACTGGTGCGACGACGGCTGGCGCTGCTGGAGCTGGAGCTGCAGGGGTTGCTGCTGCGGCTGCAGGTGCTGCGGCAGCTGCCCATTCTTTTACGCCTTTGTGACCTGAGCATGCACCTTTTTTACTTGTTCCAGTATATGCGGTACCGTCATTGCAAGTTGCAGAGACCGTAGCAGCATCAGCAGCCATCGCAGAATTCAGAATACCTGCGGAGCCTGTTACAGATAAAACGCATGCCAACAATATTGATTTGATTTTCATATTCATTTCCTTCTGTGGTTAAAAAAATTAACTGCTCTTCTGTGATTCGGTCATCTGGGATAAAGCAATCGCGAGAGCGCCGCCACCCAGCGTTTTGATCAGGCCAGAATGTTGGGCGTAAAAATCACTCATGTGCTCAACGATGCCAGCATCTTGTTGGTGTGCATGATCCGCAAGTTGTTGTATCTGGTCTGGCGAAATTTGCGCTGCTTGCTCTGGCGTGACTGTCGCGTTCGCGCCGCCCAATTGCGCCAAAATTGCACTTAAGCCGCTGCCACCCGCACCACCCGCAATCGCGCTTAAGACTTGCGGGCCCATGCCACTCAATAATTGATTGAGCATGCCTGCTTGTTGATTTGGATTTGCTTGTCCAAATAATTGTCCAACCATTTGTGCAAATGCAGGTGTCTGGTCAGAATGAAACATCGTTGCCAAACCCTGACTGATCAATTCAGCAGGCGAACCTTGCGCGATCTGATCAAAATGATTTTCCACAGGAGAATTGCCTCCGATAACTTCTTGTAACAAGTTTCCCAAACCAAATCCCATAATGTACTCCTGATGAGTAATTTAAAACATAAAAAATGAACAAATATTGCTTTGTAGTACGCTAAGATCAGTCCCCAAAGAAAAATTATCGTAACAATTTGTGAATCATTTGGCGACGGTTGATTCTATCGACAATTCGTTTCATTGCGATTACAGAGTGATAACGTTTAAATTTTTTTAACATAAAATGTTGGATGGACTTAACAAATTCAGAGGCTACGCGTTGAATGCGCAAGAATTCGTATTGAAGTGTGATGTGTGAAGTGGGAACCAGTTGCCAGGCAAAAATGTCCTGCCTTTAATGGAGGTGTGCGATCCGAAGCTAACTCACGATGCTTTGAGCAGCGCCATACGTTGAAGGGAGAGGTGAAAGAAAGCGTAATTTTTTTTCGTTCAGTTCGGGCGGGTGCAAACCGCCAAATTTCTATGAACACAAGACCAGCGCGGCTTTCATCTTCCGCGCTGAAGTCCTACTGGTTTGTTGATGGCGTAGGGGATGGAGTCAATATATCCTTCAGTTCTACCAAGGCATTTCTTACTGCGGGTCCGCCAGCGTAGAATGTCAGTTGCAATATCGTCTCGATGATCTGTTCTTTGCTGGCACCAATTTGCAGTGCTGCTTCGGCATGCGCCCGTAGCTGCGGCATGGCGTGTCCGAGAGTGACACAAGAGGCAATTAATACCAATTGCCGTGATATCAGATCCAGCCCTGGTCGCGCCATGACGCCACCAAAAGCCCAATCGATAGTCATGGTGGCGAAATCGGGACAGACGACTTTCATTTCGTCTATCATCGCTTGCCCTGCATGATTGCCGTGCAGTTGCGCGATTAAAGCCAATCCTTGTGAATAGGTATTTCCAGCTTGCTGTGGCATGTGAATTTTTCTCCCATTTTTAGAGGAACTATTTATCGGCAACGAGCTTGCCAGCTTTGGCCCAATCGTCACGGGCAACTTCAGTGATCACAATGTCGATGCTCTCTGGTGGGCAATTCAACGTTTCGGCTGTGACTCGCGTTACTTCACAAACAAAGGCACGTTTTTGATCTAACGTACGGCCGGGGTGCATTTCTAAATGTAATAGAGGCATGAGATTTCCTTGATCATTGACGCTCAGGATTGGGTGTCAATGGATACAGTATTACTTGCATTCAAAGATAGATAAATATGCTATAAGTTGAGCCATTTAAAACCTGCAGGTTCTTAATTATGAGCAAATTGGCTGGTATGGAAATGTTTGTCAAAGTAGTCGAATGTGGCAGCTTTACCGCGGCAGCAGAACTTAGTGGCGTTTCATCAACGATGGTGGCCAAGCATGTCCGTATTATTGAAGAACGCCTCGGGACAAGGCTGTTACACCGCACGACACGGCGACAGCACCTGACCGAAGTGGGCCAACTTTATTACGATCGTTGCAAACAAGTACTGGCAGAAGTGGCTTTAGCAGAAGCAAGTGCGTCCGAGTTACATGCCACTCCGCGCGGGCTGGTTCGATTGGTTGCACCGGTCAGCTTCGGCAATCAGAATCTGGTCCCGGTATTGGCTGCGTACTTAGCGCGCCACCCTGATGTCAACGTTGAATTGACGCTGGATAATCGCGTATCTGACCTGATCACAGATGGTTACGAATTAGGCATTCACATTGGCGACATTGATACGTCATTCTCAGGATTAGTCGCCCGTCCTTTACGCCCTTATCGCAGAATACTTGCAGCAGCACCGACATATCTGGCTCAACAAGGGCATCCTGAGCATCCAGAACAATTAAGCGCTCACAGTTGCCTCGGTTTATCCTATTGGCGTCACCATGATAAATGGCATTTAATCGGGCCAGACGCAGCGACCTGTGAGGTTGCCGTTAGTGGCAGATTCAGCGCAAATCAAGGCAGTGCTTTGCGTACCGCCGCCTTACTTGGCGCTGGTATTGTGCTGCAACCGGAGATGTCGCTCGCTGACGATATCGCCGCAGGTCGTTTGGTGCATGTTTTGCCACAGTGGTCATTCAAACCAACGCCCATGTACCTGATCTATAGGCAGAATACTCGCCCAACAGCAAAGCTACGCAGTGTGATTGATTTTTTGGTGCAGCATTTTGGACTGGAACCGTAATGGATAAAACTTTTCGGCTAAGAAAGCCATAAGTTAAAATTTTTCAAATAACAATTTATCGATTGCTGAGAAATATAAAAAAATAGCCCTATGCGAATAGGGCTATTTTTGATCAGATTCGCTGGTGATTCCCAGCGATGTAAGACGGTGCTTAGACGTTGAACAAGAAGTTCAACACATCACCATCTTTCACCACATACTCTTTACCCTCAGCACGCATTTTGCCGGCTTCCTTTGCGCCTGCTTCGCCTTTGTAGGTGATGAAGTCTTCAAACGCGATGGTTTGAGCGCGGATGAAACCGCGTTCGAAATCGGTGTGAATTACGCCAGCTGCTTGCGGTGCAGTGTCGCCGATGTGGATCGTCCAGGCGCGGACTTCTTTCACGCCTGCGGTGAAGTAAGTTTGCAAACCTAGCAATTTGAACGCAGCGCGGATCAGACGATCCAAACCTGGTTCTTCCATGCCCATGTCGGCCAGGAAGTCAGTTTTGTCAGCGTCGTCCAGATCAGCGATTTCTGATTCAATCGCTGCGCAAATCGCCACGATAGGCGCGTTTTGTGCAGCAGCAAACGCGGTCAATTGATCCAGCAATGGGTTATTAGTAAAGCCAGAGTCAGAAACGTTAGCCACGTACATGGCTGGTTTTGCGGTGATCAGGCACAAAGGCTTGAGCAGCGCCATTTCTTCTGCATCCAGACCAAGCGCACGCACTGGTTTGGCGTCGTTCAGGGCTGGCATGATGCGTTCTAACAATGCCACCAGTTTGGCTGCATCTTTATCACCAGAACGGGCTTTTTTGTTTTCGCGGTGGATGGCTTTTTCTACGCTACCCATGTCGGCCAAGGCCAATTCGGTTTGGATAACTTCGATGTCGTCCAATGGGCTGACTTTACCAGCGACGTGGATCACGTTGTCATCTTCAAAGCAACGCACTACGTTGACGATGGCATCAGTTTCACGGATGTGGGCGAGGAACTGGTTACCCAGACCTTCACCTTTGGAGGCACCAGCCACCAGACCTGCGATGTCGACGAATTCAACGATAGCGTTTTGAATACGTTCTGGCTTAACGATTTCAGACAACTGTTTCAGACGTGGATCAGGTACTTCAACGATACCAACGTTAGGCTCAATCGTGCAGAAGGGGTAGTTTTCTGCCGGAATGCCCGCTTTTGTCAGTGCATTAAATAAAGTAGATTTGCCGACGTTAGGCAGGCCGACGATGCCGCATTTGAGACTCATAGTATGTCCTTGTGCGCCTTAGGGAGCACGATAAATGTGCCTGTCGGCGTGAGGCAGACAGGCAAAAAAGCCGATAAGATGGAATTAACCCGCTATTTTACCGGAATTGGCGGCCATTCTGACCCGCAGACTGCTGATTCGCTGTAAATAAGCCAGTAAGAGTCCGCCTGCCACGGTCAGGCCAAGTACCAAGCCTATCCAGAAACCTTGCGCTGCCATAGGTGTATCCGGGTGCCACGGCATCCAGTCTGGGGCCAGACCAAGCACGCTGCCGATAGGCAAAGCGAAGCCGTAAAACGCCATCAAATGGATTAACATTGGCGTTCTGGTGACTTTATAACCACGAATAGCGCAAGAAGTGGTGACTTGCGCCGCATCAGATAACTGGAAAATCGCCGCGAACAACAATAAATGGGCAGTCATTTTTTGTACATCTGGGTCGCTGGTGTAGGCCGCAGCGATCAGGTCTCTGAAGACCATGATAAAAGTGGCTGAAATAATCGCAAACGCCAGACCAATACCAACCCCGACCCAAGAGACAAAGCGTGCCCGTTGCGCATCACCTTCGCCCAGCGTCTGGCCGACACGCGTGGTCAATGCGATACCGATGCTCAAAGGTACCATAAACACCAGCGAAGAAAAGTTCAGCGCAATCTGGTTAGCTGACACCGGTATCACGCCAAAACGGGCGACCAGCAATCCTACTGCACCAAACGCGGAAACTTCAGCAAAGTAGGTCACGCCGATCGGCAAGCCAAGTTTGAGCATGGAGCGAATTTCACTCCAGACCGGGCCTTCTGCGTGGGTGAATGGGTAGGTCGCGCGGTACACATCGGCACGGCGTATCCACAGCAGCATCGCCACCAGCATGAGCCATAAACCCAGGCCAGTCGCCACCGCGCAGCCAGTCGCACCAAGCTGCGGCATGCCTAAATGGCCGTAAATAAAAATCCAGTTGATCACAATATTAAAACCCAGCCCTGCCAGTGCAATCATCATGACTGGCTTAGTTTCATTGAGACTGGTGGTATAGCCATACAGGGCCCGGTACATACCAAACGCGGGCAAGCCTAGGCTGATTACATGCACGAATTGCGAAGCTTTTTGATTGACGACCGCATCAATGTGCAGGTGATCAAAAATTAAGGTAGCCGCATTCAGTAACAGGCAGGCAATCAGACCAACGCCAAAACCCATCCACAATGATTGGCGTATGGTGTGCGGCATTTTGTTGAGGTTATTGGCGCCAACTTCATGTGCCACCACGGCATTGACCGCCATCATGATACCCATCACGGTCACCAGAATGATGGACCATAAAGAAGCACCTAATGACACTGCGGCCAGCTCTTCGGCGCTCAAATGCCCTGTCATTGCCACATCAGAGACGCCCATGCCGACGGTAGCGAGTTGACCAATTAAAACAGGCCAGGCGATTTGCCACAGGGCGGCGGCTTCAGTGCGGATACGGGTTTTCATAGGAAATCAATACTTTTTTCAGAACAGCGCGCTAGCTTAACCTATCGTCTCGCTAAAAAGGGGAAGTGTCACTGATATCGCTTATCTGCTTGCGCTGATGGCATGACAAATCAGCAAAAAAAACAGATAAAACGTCCTTGACATGCAGGAATTCTATCCTAAAGTGATATCACTTTGATTTCATTGTGAGATCTGATAGCAGAATAGCTTTGCGATCAAGGTGGTAAACCCTTAGATAAGAAGAGTAAGAAGAAAAATAAATTTCCCTGGAGTAATCATGAATAACGTGAATAAAAGCGCTGAACCAGCATCACATTCAGCAAACCCAGCAAGCACTAAAAGAATGCTGCTCAAAGAACGCAACCTGACATCCTGGAATGGTTACGTCATGTTTGCGATTGCACTGGCCTTAATCGCTGGTGCAGCGTATCTGATGTTTCAGCTCGCCAATCAAAATCAAGAGCCACCGTTGTCATCCTTATTTTTGCGATTTGCGATGATCGCCGTCGGTGTATTTATTTTAAAAGGCTTCTACATGCTGCAACCGAATGAAGCGGCGTTGCTGACTTTGTTTGGTGGTTACATGGGTTCAGATCGCAGTGAAGGTTTGCGTTGGGTGAATCCGTTTTATGGCAAACGCAAAATCAGTTTGCGTGCTCGCACCATGAATACCGCGCCCTTGAAAGTCAATGACAAACGGGGTAATCCAATTGAGATCGGTGCGGCGATTGTCTGGCGCGTGCAGGACACGGCTTTGGCGATTTATAACGTCGATGATTATGATCGCTTTGTGAATGTACAAGCAGAAGCTGCGATTCGTCATCTGGCATCGCAATATGCGTACGATGATGGTGAAGATTTAGCAGAGGGCGAAACCACGCTGCGCGCTGGTGTTGAGATTGTTGCTGGAGCATTACGCAACGAATTGCATTTGCGGTTTGCTGCTGCGGGGATTGAAGTTGAAGACGCCAAGTTAACGCATCTTGCCTACGCCGCTGAAATTGCCCAAGTCATGCTCCGTCGTCAACAAGCCGAAGCGATTATCAGTGCTCGCAAAAAAATTGTGCACGGTGCGGTCAGCATGGTGGAAGCTGCACTACAAGGTTTATCTGAACGCAAAATTGTCGAGCTCGATGATGAACGCAAGGCAGCAATGGTGAGTAATTTATTGGTGGTCTTGTGCTCTGACAAAGAAACGCAACCTGTCGTAAATACGGGTACCTTGTATAACTAAAAATAAGTTTAAAAATTGAAAATTAAAAATTGGTGAATAAAATGTCTCATCCTGTCTATGAAGAAAAACAGTATTTGAAAGTACTTTGGATCTCTGCGCCTTTACTGGCTGCCTTTTTCATCTGGCAATTTACCAGAGGCGAGTTTTCCGCTTTTGTTGGACTGATGAATGGTAGTAGAAGTTGGTTCTTTCCAGCGTTTTTTATTTTAGTCATTGTTATCCAATTCAATTTTGGAATGATGAAGATTAACGTCGACGAAGAATATTTACGCTGGCAGTTCGGCTTGTTGACTCTACCAACGTGGAAAGTCGCTTTGAATGACATCGCGGATATAGAAATCGTTGATCTACGTTGGTATGAAGGTTATGGCATCCGTCTGACGACCAGCGGTATGTTGTATCGTGCGTCAGGTTCTCAGGCATTACGTGTGGTTCGCAAAAATGGCAAAAGCTTTCGCCTGAGTAGCACAGATCCACAACGTCTGCTCAGTTATATCCAGCCGCGTCTCACCAAATAACGATGGCCAGTCCAGGTAAAAAATCATTTGCATTGCGTATCGATCCTGCCCTGTGGGCTGAGATCGAGCGCCTTGCAGCGCAAGAGTTGCGCAGTGCGAATGCACAAGTGGAATATATGTTGCGACAAGCTTTACTCCAACGTGGGCGTCAGGTGCCGCCAGCATCAGAAGATCCAGATGAAGCGGCGCGATAATACAGAATTGATGCTGTATTAAAAGTTTAAAGCCTGCACTTTTTGCATATCTGGTTTCGTAATAAATGCGATCAGCTCATCACGCATTCTGGCGCTTTCTGCGATTGCTGTTCTCCATGCTGTCATTCTTTGCTGGTGATTGGTCCCGTAATAGAAAAAATCTTTACGGTCCGGCAATTTGCCGCGCGGCAGGCTGCGCAAGAAGTCTTTCGATGGCGAAATCATGATCACATTATCAAGCCAGTGTCGATGTTGCCAAGTGTGCGCTCGTCGCCACGGCAACGACTTATCCAACCATCCCGGGACAATGTGATCCGTAAAGTGTGGATACAACACTAATTCGCTATTGCCGCGAGCATTTTTTTCCGGCAAACGCGAGTATGGCAAAGCAAGATGGTAATCAATGATGCCGCCGTCCCAATACGTGCCTGGTGGTGTGTGTGGAATGTTGTTGACTGGCTCCATAATCAAAGGCAAAGTACCCGACGCTAACAAAGCCGGTGCCAGGTTATCGACGCCAAGAGCACAGAATTGGGTTTCAAAGCTGTCGAATTTTGCCTTTAACCAAAATAGCGGATCACGCGCATCGCCAATGACTATTCTCTCCAAATGCTTTGCTAAGCGTGAGCGCGAAGTCAGATTGGCAAAAGTCGCAGCCACAAATCCCAGTTTGCCTTTGGCTTCAGAGTTTGGCGCATTTAAGGAACCACGCCCGCGATTTGTCATCAAATGCAGACGGTGTAACGGCTGCTGCACAATTTCACTTTCATAACCGCCGATGAAAGCTTGCAACAAGCTTTGAATTTCTTTGGTAACGTCATTGGCGCTTGGTTTTTCTGGATAGCTTTGTTCGCAATACAAATCTGCTAGTCGCTGAAAACCCGCAACCGGATCAGCGCAACTCGCTGCCGCCATCCGCCACGAACCTATCGATGCGCCGATCAGGCTACGTTCGCGCGGCGCAGCTGGCAACCATTCGCCGAATAGCCACTGGTCTATCCCTTGCAAAATCAATCCTTTGGGGCCACCTGCGGCGGCTGGTATTACGGCCACATCTTGTGCCTGTAAACCGTGTTTTTGCAAGTGAGAAAACGCTGTTTTACCAGCATGGATTTGGATAGCTGAACTCATAGTGTGACATTCAATAACATTGAAGTGAAACAATGCCCGTGTGCGATATTGCTATCAAACAAGGGCGTTCGCCCGAGGCATTACTTTGTAGTGTGCAATTGCATCATCGCTTCCGGAAATTTACCTTCCGCCAGCAAAGGTAAAATATCCATGCTTTTAGCGATAGCTTCATCGATCAGGGGCTGTTCTTCCTTGCGCGGCCGGTGCAAGACAAAATCAGCCACGCCTTGCTGCAAATTCAACGTGCGCGGATGACCGATGCCGATGCGTAAACGCCAGTAGTCTTGCGTCCCCAAAGCAGCAGTAATATCTTTCAAACCATTATGACCACCGGATGAGCCACCTTTTTTGAGCTTGGCAATGCCCGGCATGATGTCTAGTTCATCATGCACGACCAATACTTCATCCGGTGTGATTTTATAAAAACGGCATAAGGCGCCGACCGATTGCCCGGACCGATTCATGTACGTTTGCGGTTCTAACAACCAGACTTCGTTGCCAGCGATACGGGTTTTTCCAACGAGCGCATTAAAATTTTTATCGCGCTGCAAGCTGACCGGAAACTGGTCCACCAGCCAAAAACCCGCATTGTGGCGGGTTTGTTCATATTCAGGGCCAGGATTACCCAGCCCTACGATCAAACGAATAGACATGTTATTGAGAAATTTTTTAAACTTACTTTGACAGATTTAAGACTTGTGCTTTTTGAGCAGTGGCAACAAATATTTACCTGTCACGCTATCGGCATTTGCAGCCACTTCTTCTGGCGTTCCGCTCGCGATAATCAAACCACCACCAGCACCACCTTCTGGCCCCAGATCAATCAACCAATCAGCGGTTTTAATCACGTCCAGATTATGTTCAATAATCACCAGCGTATTGCCCTGATCGCGCAAACGATGGATCACTTTGAGTAGCAGGGCGATATCATGGAAATGCAAACCAGTGGTTGGCTCATCCAGAATATACAAAGTGCGGCCAGTATCACGTTTGGATAATTCAAGTGACAATTTCACGCGTTGCGCTTCACCGCCTGACAGTGTGGTCGCACTTTGACCGAGGCGGATATAACCCAGACCGACATCCAGCAAGGTATGCAATTTACGCGCAATGATAGGGACTGGTTTAAAGAATTCATGCGCATCTTCTACTGTCATTTCTAGTATCTGATGGATGTTCTTGCCTTTGTATTGCACTTCCAGCGTTTCGCGGTTGTAGCGTTTGCCGTGGCAGACGTCACAAGGTACATACACGTCTGGTAAGAAGTGCATTTCGACCTTGATCACGCCATCGCCCTGACAGGCTTCGCAACGACCGCCTTTGACGTTGAACGAGAAACGTCCGGCACTGTAGCCGCGTTCTTTCGCCATCGGCACAGTGGCAAATAAATCGCGTATTGGTGTAAACAGGCCCGTATAAGTTGCCGGGTTAGACCGTGGTGTACGACCAATCGGTGCCTGATCGACAGAGATCACTTTATCAAAATGTTCCAGACCACTGACGTGCTCAAACGCCGCAGGTTCCGCCTGTGAACCATATAAGTGACGTGCCGCAACGTGGTACAGCGTGTCGTTGACCAGCGTTGATTTGCCTGAACCAGAAACACCTGTCACGCAAGTCAGCAAGCCAACTGGCAGATGCATGGTGACGTTTTTCAGATTATTACCACGCGCACCGGCAATCACTAATTGCTTATCGGGATTGCTGATAGTGCGTTGTTTTGGTACGGCGATTTCTAATGCGCCACTCAGATATTGGGCGGTTAATGAACGTTCGCTTTTCATGATATCAGCGAGCGTACCTTGTGCAATGATTTCGCCACCATGTACACCAGCACCCACACCCATATCGACCACAAAGTCGGCACAGCGAATAGCGTCTTCATCATGCTCAACCACCAGCACGCTGTTGCCGATGTCACGCAAATGTTTGAGTGTGTCGATCAGGCGGTCATTATCGCGTTGATGCAAACCAATGGATGGCTCATCCAACACGTACATCACACCAGTCAGGCCAGAACCAATTTGCGATGCCAATCTGATCCGTTGTGCTTCACCGCCCGACAAGGTGTCGGCGCTACGATCGAGTGACAAATAATCGAGACCAACATTGTTCAGGAAAGTCAGACGGGAAGAAATTTCTTTAATAATACGGTCTGCGATATCGCGCTTCGCACCATGTAATTTCAGGTGTTCAAAGAAATCCAGTGTCTGGCGTAAAGGCATGGCGCTAATATCGTAAATCGCTTTTTCTTGCTTGCCTGTGCCAACCTTGACGTAACGTGCTTCAATGCGCAAACGCGCGCCGTCGCAGGATGGGCATTGTTTTTCATTGATGAATTTAGCGAGTTCTTCTTTGACTGCCATCGAATCGGTTTCGCGATAACGGCGCTGCAAATTATTGACCACACCTTCAAACGCATGTTCTTTGACGACCGCGCGGCCTTTTTCATTGATGTAAGTAAACGGAATTAATTGTTTGCCGGAACCATGCAAAATAATTTGCTGTGCGGTTTCAGGCAATTGTTCAAACGGCGTGTCGATATCAAAATCGAAAAACGCTGCCAGATTGGAGAGCATCTGGAAGTAAAATTGATTGCGTCTATCCCAGCCTTTAACGGCACCGCTGGCAAGCGACAAATTAGGAAACGCGACAATACGTTTAGGATCAAAAAACTCAATATGCCCCAGGCCATCACATTCCGGACACGCACCCATCGGATTGTTGAAAGAGAACAAGCGTGGTTCTAACTCTTGCAAAGAATAGCCACAAGTAGGGCAGGCAAATTTGTTCGAAAACAATTGCTCGTGCTTGCTCTCCATGTCCACCACCAGGGCGCGACCATTGGCAATACGCAAACAGGTTTCAAATGACTCTGCCAGACGTTGTTTGATTTCTTCTTTGACCTTGACCCGATCAACGACGACGTCAATCGTGTGCTTTTCGGTTTTCTTTAATTTGGGTAAGTCATCGACTTCATAGATTTTGGCTTCATGCGTGCCACTTTGCACACGGAAGCGGATAAAACCTTGTGCCTGCATTTGTTCAAACAAATCGACATGTTCACCTTTGCGATTCGCTACTACCGGAGCCAAGATCATCAGCTTGGTGTCTTCAGGCATCGCCAGCACCGCATCGACCATTTGCGAGACGGATTGAGCCGCTAACGGGTTTTCAGGATGATCCGGGCAATAAGGCGTGCCGACGCGGGCATACAACAAACGCAGGTAATCGTGAATCTCGGTCACGGTACCAACAGTCGAACGCGGGTTATGCGATGTTGCTTTTTGTTCGATCGAAATCGCTGGTGATAAACCTTCTATCATGTCGACGTCGGGCTTTTCCATCAATTGTAAGAACTGACGTGCATAAGCAGACAGCGATTCGACATAGCGACGTTGTCCTTCTGCATACAACGTGTCAAACGCAAGCGATGATTTGCCAGAGCCGGATAAGCCAGTAATCACTACCAGTTTATTGCGCGGCAAATCGAGATTGATGTTTTTCAGGTTATGCGTTCGCGCTCCTCTGATCCTGATCAACTCGCGTTTCTGCATGAGTGCGATATCATCTGCGCCGAACTCAATTTCAACTGGTTTTGGCGCTGCTGTGGCTTTTACGGCTTTTGGTCGTGTCGTCATAGTATTTAAAACTGCAAGTGAACTGCGTTTGATCCGAATTTGGGCGGGGACAATCAACCTGCTACTATAACGGTTTTTTGAAAATTACCGCAGACTCCTCTGCGCTTTCAACAAATTAGCCTGTACCTACCGGTTTTAAATATGACTTTAGCAACAAATTTCAAAGACGCCAGTGATACACGGCAAGATCTGGATGAAAAATCCGGCATGACCCGAGGCGAAATTCGTTCCAGCTCGTCATTGGCTGCCATTTTTGCATTGCGCATGCTGGGTTTATTCATGTTATCCCCCGTATTTGCTATTTATGCAAAAAATCTCAGCGGAGGCAATAATCCGCTCCTAGTCGGGCTGACTTTGGGGATGTTTAGTCTGGTGCAGGCTTTTTTCCAAATTCCTTTGGGCATGGCATCTGACCGCCTGGGACGCAAGCCAGTGATTGTCGCGGGCATGCTGATGTTTGTGATCGGTGCCGTCATCTGCGCAGAATCGACGAGTCTGTTTGGCATTATGCTCGGTCGCGGCATCCAAGGCCTGGGCGCGATCTCTGCCGCCATTACCGCTTTAATTGCAGATAGCACACGTGAAGAACACCGCACCAAGGCGATGGCGATGGTTGGCGGCTCTATCGGCATCAGTTTTGCGTTGGCAATGGTCATCGCTCCGGTTTTGTTTGAAAGCGTTGGTATGCCCACAATGTTTGGCATGATGGCGGCGGCTGGCTTAGCGGCGATTGCTGTTGTGTTGTGGGTCACACCGGATGCGCCGCCCCTCCCAGTAGAACGTGTTCCATTTGCTGTCGTACTAAAAAATCGCGAACTGATGCGTCTGAACTTTGGCGTGTTTGTATTGCATTTTGCACAAATGGCGATGTTTGTGGTGGTACCTGCAGCGCTCGTGCGCGTCGCAGAAATCCCTCTGGCGCATCACTGGAAAGTGTATTTGCCAGTGATGCTGGTTTCTTTTGTCTCCATGTTGCCAGCAATTATTGTTGCGGAAAAGTATGCCAAAATGAAACAGGTGTTTCTCATTGCTATTAGCTTGCTGCTCGTCGTACAGCTTGGATTTTGGCAATTCATGGAACATCCGGTGGCGCTGATTGCATTATTGTTTGGCTTCTTTATCGCCTTCAATACCCTGGAAGCAAGCCAGCCATCCTTGGTTTCCCGCATTGCGCCACCCGCTGCGAAGGGAGCCGCCCTGGGCGTTTATAACACCTTGCAGGCGCTGGGTATTGCCTGCGGTGCTGCCGCTGGCGGTGTGATGAGCAAGTTTGCCAGCGCCCCGGCGATCTTCGCTTTGTGTGCAGTCTTGACAGTTATCTGGCTTATAATCGCAGTCAACATGCCGGAAATACCTCGCCGCTCCGCACCACAGAGCGCAAAGCAGGTCTAAAGCCGCACACCATTATTAAAAATTATCGGAATTAATCAGTAAAACAGGAGAAAACCATGGCATCCGTCAATAAAGTTATTATCGTTGGCAATTTGGGCCGCGATCCGGAAACACGTTATATGCCAAGTGGTGACGCAATGACCAGCATCACAGTAGCAACGACTGACAGCTGGAAAGACAAAGCATCTGGCGAGAAAAAAGAACAAACCGAATGGCACCGTATTACCTTCTTCGGCAAACTGGCAGAAATCGCCGGTCAGTATCTGAAAAAAGGTTCACAAGTTTATGTTGAAGGCAGCTTGCGTACACGTAAATACACCGACAAAGACGGCGTAGAAAAATACGCGACTGACATCAAAGCCGACAGCATGCAAATGTTGGGCGGCCGCCCAGGCATGGGCGGCGGCGCACCAATGGACGACAGCGGCTACGGCGGTGGCGCACCAGCCCCTGCCCCACGCCAGGCAGCCCCAGCACCACGCCAACAAGCGCCTGTGTCACGTCCGGCACCGAATTTCTCGGATATGGATGATGACATTCCGTTTTAAAAAGGACGTTTTTAGAAAACGTTGATTAAAACCCCAGAAAGGCCTGTTTTTACAGGCCTTTTTCTTTTTTTTATAAAAAAACCGTTGATTAAGATTTTTCCGTTTTCCTACTTATTTTTTTGTTGATTAAAACTGTGAAAGAAGCAAAAAAATTTTTTATTTAAAAAGTTAATGCGACAAAGCCGAATTAATCAGGCTTGGAACTGAAGTCAGGATTTTGCCTGGTAAGCCCATTCTCATTTAATGAAAGAAAACATCAGAACGTTTCGCTTTAACCGCGTTCACAATTTTATCCTTCATTACGACCACATCGTTAAAGTTGATGTCGTTCTCCTTATTAATTGATGCCATCTTTTTAAGCATATCAATTTTATTTTTTTCACAAATATCGAAGTAGTAACAGGAGGATTGAACTTCTATATCTTGCTCATCGCACGAAAGACCTAAATCACAGCCAGCCAAACGCCAAGCCAAGCCGTAAATATTCCTATCTTTTTCCGTCGGTTCTTTGCCATCATTGAGTGAATTAGAAAGCGTACTGGTCATGCCCCACGTTTCAATCAATACAGGATTTTGAGAATTAAAAACTTCTGCGGAAATTGATTTCCTTTGGTCATCATCTTTTGCGGAACTCAACTTTTTATTTAACTGCAGCAAAGGATCGAGCGCTACACCGGGGTCATTTTTAATTTTGTCCAATTCGGCCATGGCTTCATCTGGGGAGAAACCATAACAACGTTCTTGTATAAATAGTAATGCTTTTTGTCTTTCTGCCGCAAGAAGATTGCTTTCTGAGGGATCATATTTCAAAGCTGGTGATGTTTCTATTTCTTTGTTTAAAGGCCGCTTCAAACATTCAACTAAAGCATTTTTGGAAAGAAACAAGCCACCGTCTGAAGCCTTTGTTTTGGCAACAGCAACAAACGCTCTTAAATTACGAGTTTGTCCAAATTGAAGCGCTATTTTTACTGCATCTGATTTTTCAGAGGATTGCCCCGCTTTTACCGCTGGTTCATTTGTTTTCACCGAAAACCATTTGTTCGCATTAACGACACTCGATTTGCCTGAAGCATCCTGTTTTATCATCATTGCGACAGGAAGATCATTCAGCATCATGTAGCGATAGACAAGGACTACAACTAAAAAAAATCCTACAATTAATATTTTTTTTTCATATCAGATGCTTTCGTAAAATCAACCTTTCGCGCAAGCGTTGGATTTAACAATACCATCGCCTTTTACCAAGTTGCCAGTTGAAATCATGAGAATCTCAGGTATATGCGAGGCCTGCATAAATCTCGGGTTCTAATGGAATGGCCGGGTTCTGTTGCAATAGCGAGTCCAAGGCGAATTTTTTGCAGGCGGACTCTGCCCTTCATTAAATAGGACGGATTTTTCCTGCCAAAGCATAAAATTGGTCGGCAAACGACAAATCACCTGCGCCTTCCATCATCAGTTGGCCCTTGCGAATCATGTGAATGAGTTCGATACCAGCCAGGATGCTTTTAGCAGATTGGAACGATTTAAATCCGAGCATTGGTTTTGTTATTCGCTTCACTCCACGATGGTCTTGTTCTACGATATTATTGAGGTACTTGATCTGACGGACCACCATAGCTATATCCATGTCGGCGTTGATCTCGTCAATCGCCGCTTTGTTCGCGCCATTTTTATCCATCGTGACTTTTTCAGGTGTGCCGTTCGCTGCTATGGCCTTGTCAAAAAAACGCTTGGCTGCTGCCTTGTCCCGATGGGCAGTCAGAAGAAAATCAATCGTCTTGCCTTCCTTGTCCACTGCACGATAGAGGTATTTCCAGACACCTTTGACCTTGATATAAGTCTCATCCATCCGCCAGCTTCTACCGACCGGGCGCTTGTACTTTCTGAATATCTTTTCCAGTACCGGTAGCAATCGGATCGCCCGGCGGCTGACCGTTGAATGATCAACGAATACACTACACTACGCTATCATTTCTTCAACATGGCGAAGACTCAGCGGATAGGCTGCGTACCAGCGCACGCAGGTCAGCATCACTTCGAGCGGATAATGCATTCGTTTGATGACCTTACGTAGCGCGTCTATCATTACATGAATCAGAAATTTGGTCGGACCGGTAGTCTAACAGCGACGGCTTATTGCGACAGAACCCCCGCAGCGGGAGAAAATGGCTGGATAGCCTTCACATGGCGATCCGCGACCCTTTTGAAGTCTTCAGATATACGAGGATCGTTGATTACGTCCTGCCAAAATTGAAGCGCCATATCATAACACTTCGATAGATGCCTCAACTCCACTCGACCCATGTAGACTGGTAGCCAGTCTCGTTCAATAATCTCACCGTGAGAATTGGGACGATATAGCATTGGAAGCATGTCATATGCATTCAGCAATCGGTGCTTGCGTTCAAATGTCCATGAGACTGCGATATTTCCATGGTGCTTATCAGTGTTGCCGATGAATGAACCGAAAAGGTCGAGTATTTCCACGGTAATAATGTCTTTTCCAGAAAGCTCTCCGAGTCGGCCAAGCTCACGGGCGACAGCTGTCCAGTTCTGATCCATCATCCCCAGATCACCATCCAATGCGGAGAAAGTAGCTATCGGAAGCCGTCCTCTCAACCCGACTCGATCAAACCGAACAACCTCCAAAAAAATCCGAGAACCCAATTCGAGAATTGTGGTTTTTGCTGCGGCGATACCATTGCGCGCGAGAACTTGTAATGCCAAATGCTCAGATATGAGCAAGTCTCCCCAACGTCGTCCGGAAGGAGTATCTACTTGCGGAGAGAATTTAACTATAACGTGCTCAACCAACATCCCATCATCTTCGCGACGAATCATGGCAGTGAATTTGGGCTGCTCACCACCTGCAGATGAGCCCGGAGGCTCGCCTTGCATGGAGTCGTCCGCCATCCCTGGGTAACGCATAGCGCGCTCCTTAGCCGGTATAACTTGCTTCTCTAGCGTGGCAAAAGACTCAATGTACCTAGTATATGACTCGTTCCCTAGAATGAGGTCTCCTGCTGCATTTTCACTGCGCCGAGAAATGTATTTCAATACCTGTTCATCCGTCCAATGTAGGATGTTGTCTGGTAAATCTAAGTCCCGGTTTCTTCCCGGCTCCATGCGCCCCAAAAATCCTTGAGGACGGAGGTCTCGGGTGAAAAATGGCATACCCCTAAACACGCCATAACCGCTCCCCTCCAAGGGAATCATGGCGTAAAAATCGCCTTGAAGAACGTCCAAGTATCCAATGGGTGCAAGCCCTCCCTCCTCGGATACACGGAAAATAGGAATAGGGACATCGACTCCCTGGACGTGACGTCTCAGAGCATACTGTCGCGCCTTACCCGCCCCCAACACCACCCCGTCGCGTACAGTTGACCATAGACGAGAGAAAGTTGGTTGACTGATGTCAAGTTCTCTCAGAATGGACGGCGTTTTTGCGGGTCCTGTCTTGAGAAAATGTTGCAATCTTTCAATTTTTTGGATTTTAGCCACGATGCTTTCAAAATTCTATGAATAGAAAAAATCAGCTTTTTTCTATAGGAGAAATTCAATTTTTGAATACTAAAATGAATAGTATTACGAATGAAATTATCGTATCACAAAAGCGCTACGGAAGATACGACGCATCGAATTGGAACGGCGTTGTTTGTTGACGCGCACCGAATATTGACCAGACGGGGGTGCGTTGTTGCACCGATATTGCTCTAGACGATAAATCCTTACCCAAAAAAATTTTAGGAGGCGGTTTGCAAATTACAAGTGAAACACCCATCAAGTCGAAAACCGAATTCATTAGCCCCTCGGTCTAGCGCAACGGGAGGTGAAATGCCAAACGTAACATCAAACATTGCTAATAGCGCGTTAGTGCACCGACACAAAATGTACATTTAAGCAGTGTATAAAGCCTCCGAGGCTACGTGATTGAAGGAAACGACATGTCAGACACCACGAACATACAAACTGGGCTTAGCACAGCAGAAGCGCAGCGTCGCCTCCTCATTGATGGAGTGAATGAATTGCCCACCGCGAGGCCGCGCTCGTTGTTGGGAATCGCATGGGCTATCGTGTGTGAACCGATGTTTATTTTGCTGATTGCCTGTGGCAGCATTTATCTGGTGTTGGGCAGCAGGCAGGATGCCGCTATCTTGTTGGGCTCAGTGGTAATCATTATGAGCATGAGTTTTGTACAAGAACGTAAAAGTGAACGTGCGTTGGAGGCATTGCGTGACTTATCCAGCCCGTATGCACTGGTGTTGCGCGATGGTGAGCAAAAGCGGATTCCCAGTCGCGATGTCGTGTGCGGCGATATCATTTTTTTGACCGAAGGTGATCGCGTACCGGCTGATTTGTTTTTGCTCGACAGCTTGGGTATGACGATTGATGAGTCCTTGTTAAGCGGTGAGTCCATCCCGGTGCGCAAGGTGCCCGGCAGCGAAGCGATGCCCAGATTTGCAGCACCTGGCGGTGACGATCACCCATATCTGTATTCCGGTACGCTGGTGGTACAGGGTAAGGGTAAAGCTCGGGTTGAGGCGACCGGTGCTAAAACTGTCCTTGGTGGTATTGGCAAAGCTTTATTCACGCTTGAAGCGGAACCCAGTCATTTGCAAAATGAGACAGCGCATGCGGTCAGGGTCATTTCTGTGTCCAGCATTGTTCTGGTTGTAGTTCTGACGATCTGGTACGGCGTTACGCGTGGCGATTGGCTGAACGGTATTCTGGCAGGTTTGACGATGGCGATGTCACTGTTGCCAGCGGAGTTGCCATTGATTTTGACTATCTTTCTGGGTCTTGGCGCGTGGAGGATCGCCAGAAAGCAAGTGCTGACACGCCGGATTTCTGCGATTGAAATGCTGGGAGCTGCAACCGTATTGTGCGTCGACAAAACGGGCACCTTGACGCAAAACCGCATGGCTTTGGCGCAGATCGTCGTAGAAGACCAGATCTATGTTTTTGGTGATTCAAGCGTGAAAACACCGGCGGATTTTTTAGAAATTTTCCATGAAACCCTGGAATTTTCTATGCTATCGAGTCAACGTGATCCCTTTGATCCTATGGAAAAAGCGATTCAGGAAGCAGGTCATGCCGCACTCGCTGGTACGGAGCATATTCATGATCTGTGGACATTGGTGGAAGAATATCCGCTGTCGCCGCAACTGCTGGCAATGTCGCGGGTCTGGCATTCTCCTGATCGCGTTGATTATGTGATTGCTGCTAAGGGGGCGCCGGAAGCGATTATTGATTTGTGCCATTTATCAGACGATGAGACGCAAAGTATTAATGCTCAGGTCGATAAAGTTGCAAGTCAGGGATTGCGCGTCCTGGCGGTCGCTAAGGCGAGTTTTCAGCAACATGCGCTGCCAGATATTCAGCACGATTTTGACTTTAAATTTCTCGGTTTGATTGCACTGGCTGATCCGCTAAGACCCAGCGTCAGTGCGGCGATCTCACAATGTCATACGGCGGGTATTCGTGTCGTGATGATGACCGGTGATTATCCCGCCACTGCGACGAGTATTGCTCGCCAATGCGGTATTGCCAATGACAATGCAGTCATCACAGGAGCGGACATCGATACGCTCGACGATGCAGCATTGCAAAAACGTTTGGCGCAAGTCAATGTGTTTTGCCGTTTACAACCGCAACAAAAACTGCGATTAGTCACAGCGCTCAAAGTCAACGGTGAAGTAGTTGCCATGACCGGTGACGGCGTCAACGATGCACCCGCACTCAAGGCAGCGCATATTGGCATTGCGATGGGCGGACGCGGTACCGACGTCGCCCGCGAGTCGGCAGCACTGGTGCTGTTGGATGACGATTTTAATGCCATTGTCGCGGCCGTGGCGCTCGGCAGGCGTATTGTCGATAATATTCGCAAGGCAGTTGTGTTCGTGGTTGCTGCGCATATTCCAATTGCTGGCATGTCGATGCTACCAGTTATGATGGGATGGCCATTGATCTTGCTCCCTGTGCATATCGTCTTTTTTGAATTGATGATCGATCCGACTTGTTCTATCGTTTTTGAAGCAGAACCTGAGGAAACGAATGTCATGCAGCGACCACCGCGTCGTACCGATCAAAAAATATTTAACGCTGAATTGTTGATGTTGGGGTTAAAGCAAGGTGTGATTTTGTTGGCGGTATTACTGGTGGTTTATCTGTCGGCACAATGGGTTGGATTGACCGTCGCTCAAGCGCGTGCGTTGACTTTTAGTGGCATGATCGTCGGTGATATCTGGCTGATTTTGATCAATCGTTCGTGGTCATTGTCGTTACTGCAATCGGTGCGATTGCATAACCCGGCGTTGTGGAGTGTGGTTGGATTCGCTTCGATGATGTTGGGGCTGGCATTGTATGTGCCATACATGAGCACATTGTTTCGCTTTGATGCACCACCGCTAGGATATTTGTGCGTGACGATTGCGGCTGTTAGTGGGCTACTGATGGTTTTTCATCAATTCATCCGTGCCAAGGCGGTTCAAGTTTCAGCCTGAGGCGGAGTAATAATTACTCATGTCGTAGCGCAACGATAGGATCCATGCGAGCAGCATTACGTGCCGGAAAATACCCGAATAGTATCCCAATGCCTGCTGAGAATACCAATGAAAGTAGATTGATGGTGGGATCAAAAGCGTAAGGCACCTTCATCAGCCCTGCCAAAAAATATGACGCGATAGTAGCGATCACGACGCCCACCAAGCCGCCGAGCGCTGACAGTACCATGGCTTCAATCAGAAACTGTAATAGCACTTCCTTTTCCAACGCGCCGACTGCAAGCCGCAGGCCGATCTCGCGTGTGCGTTCGGTGACGCTGACCAGCATGATGTTCATAATTCCTATGCCACCCACTAACAAACTCACTGCAGCTACGGCACCCAGCAGACTGGTCAGCACGCCCATGGTACTGGAGAGTGTTTCGGCGAGCTGCTGCGTATCGAAAATATTAAAATTATCGTCGTCGTGTTCGGCTAATTTTCGGCGCTCACGCATGAGCTGACGCAGGCTTGCTTTGAGTGGCGCACTATCGGCGTTTTCTTGCATAGAGACCATCAACATATCGACCCGGTGTGATCCTGTCACGCGGCGCTGTAGTGTATTCAATGGCACCACCACGGTATCATCCTGATCACCCATGCCGCTCTGTCCTTTGCTGCCTAAAATGCCGATGACGTTGCAGGAAAATTGTTTGACGCGTAATAATTCTCCTAAGCCTGTTTTACCCGGCGTGCCTCCAAAAATTTCACGACGTACCGTCTCACCGATGATGCACACGGCGGACCCAGCGCGTTGTTCATCCGGATCGAATTCTCGTCCGCTGGCCAGCGTCCAGTTACCCGTTTTAAACCATTCATTGGTGCTGCCAGACACACTGGTAATCCAGTTGCGGCCGTTCGCAATGACGGTGACGCTGGCACGGCCTAAAGGCGCTACTTCTGCTACACCACCGATCTGCGCGGCAATCGCGTCAGCATCGGCATCAGTAAAATGAGGAATACCAGCACTGCCTGCTCCAGATCCCCCTCCACCAGGACCGCGTTGACCGGGGCTGACAATCAACAGATTCGCACCCAGACTGGATATTTGGGTATTGATCGCTTGTGTCGCACCATTACCCAGCGTGACCATGGTGATGACCGCAGACACGCCAATCACGATGCCTAAAATGGTCAGAAACGAGCGCAGCATATTGCGCTGCACCGACCGCAGTGCGAGGATGAACACAGAAAACAGCATCAGGTACTTTCGTTGGGATGCAAGGCTTGCGGTGCTGCTGTTACCGGATGTGGATTGATTTCATCTTTGGCGATGCGCCCGTCAACGAACATCACCATACGTTTGGCATAAGCGGCCATGTCAGGTTCATGGGTCACCATCAAAACCGTAATGCCGTGATCGCGGTTGAGTGCCATCAGTAGACCCATGATTTCATGGCTGCGCTGGGTATCGAGATTGCCGGTGGGTTCGTCTGCTAGTACCACATCCGGTTGGGTGACAATAGCGCGAGCGATGGCGACACGTTGTTGTTGGCCACCAGATAATTCGGATGGGGTATGGTTTTCCCAACCGCCGAGTCCAACGGACTGAAGTGCCACCGTTGCAGCAGCCCGGCGCACGCTTACACTATCGCCACGATATAGCAACGGCAGCTCGACATTTTCCAGAGCAGAGGTGCGAGCCAGCAGGTTGAAACCTTGAAAGACAAAACCAAGATACTGGCGGCGCAGGCGTGCGCGTTGGTCGCGTGACAGCGCTTCAACATGGGCACCTTTGAACAAATATTGTCCGCTGCTGGGCGTATCAAGACAACCCAGAATATTCATTGCAGTTGACTTACCAGAGCCGCTAGGGCCACTGATGGCGACAAATTCTCCGGCTTGGATATCGAGGTCGATTCCCTTTAATGCCATCAATTCGGCCGCACCACTACCATAACGCTTGGTCACGCCACGCAAGCTGATGAGGGGAGTAGCGCTGCTCATTTAGCTTTGGTACTAGTTTGATCGGTAATGACCAACATACCGGGCTGCAAATCACCGCCAGTGATTTCGGTCATATGACCGTCGCTGATGCCCGGTGTGACCGCGACAGCAACTGCTACTTTGTCACGCAACACCCATAATTGCTTGGCGAGTGCCGTGCTGGCGCCAGCGGCGGCTGACTTGCGATTGGTGTTGCCTGGGATATGTGGAATCAAACTCGACGCCATGCCAGGTTTGGTTGTACTTGCCGCAGTGCCTGGCATGAAGCGTAATGCCGTGTTTGGAACCAGCAACACGTTATTGCGCTGCGCGGCGATAATCGAAGCCGTTGCTGTCATTCCCGGGCGCAGACTCATATCGGTGTTGTCGACATCAAGATACGTGAGGTAAGTGACAACGGCATCGGTAATGGTTGAGCCGAAGCCAACGCGGGTGATTTTTGCGGGGAATTTACGGCTCAGATAAGCGCTGACGGTGAACGTTGCATTTTGCCCCACCTTGACTGCGCCGACGTCGGCTTCATCAACATACACCCACAGACGTAGTTTGCTCAGATCGTCAGCTAACGTGAACAAGGTGACTGCTTGTAACGAGGCTGCTACCGCGTTGCCGGGATCGACGGTGCGAGTCAGTATGATGCCGTCAGCAGGGGCTTTGATGGAGGCCTTGGACAGTGTGATCTGATCCGTTGATAGCGCGGCTTTTGCATCGTTTACCCCCGCCTGCGCACTAAGATCGTCGGCTTTGGCGCGGTCCAGCGTTGCACGACCGGTATCGAGTTCGGCTTTGGAGGGCACTTTACCTGCGGAGAGGATGGCGACCTCATTGAGCCGCGCCATACTTGCTGTGGCTTCTCTGACCGTGGCCGCAGTCTGTTCAACTTTGGATTTTGCCGCATCCAGCGTGGCAGTAGAGCGCAAAATCTGGTCGTTCAATTTCGCCGGATCGAGCACCAACAGCACTTCGCCCTTTTTAACGATATCGTTGACATCAACATTGACCTTGAGCACAGTGCCGGAAAGTTCGCTGCCGATGTTAATTGAACGAATAGGTTGTAGCGTACCGTTGGCGGTCACGGTCAAGGTGATGTTGCCACGCGTGGCTGCTTGGGTGTTATAGACGGGTAGCGCGTTTTGCGCATTGCGTGCCATCCACCACCAGACCAAACCTGCAATGACGATCACCAGCAATGTGCCAGACCAAACCAAGGGACGAAGATACCAGGGCTTTAACCCAGGCTCGTCAAGCAGGGCGTTGATATCTGTCGTCGCTGACGCTTTAGACGATGGCGTTGATGTAGTTGGGGTAGCCGGTGCCTCAGGTGCTTCAGGTGCAACTGGAACAGTCTTTCCCAATGCCTTTTCGGGTGCGGTTTTATTCGTTGATGGCGCCGCTAACAGCAGAGCATCATCCGGCGCCAGGTTTATAACTGGAAAGGAAGGTTTCATGGCGTTGCGATCAAAGTAGACTGATTTTTTGTTGGTATTTCAGGAGCCATGTTTTTTACAATATTTTTCTCATTGTTAGTTTGCCATCCACCACCGAGTGCCTTGTAAAGTCGAATCTGATCGCTGCTGACAAGCGCATTGGCGCTGGCAAACGCATCCTGAGTAAGGAGTTGGGTCAACTCTGTTTGCAATACCACCTGAAAATCAACCAGCCCACTGCTGTAGCGCTGGTTTGCGAGATGCGATGCACTGGCGGCGGATTCGCTGGCAATGCCCAGACTGCGCAGGCGCTGCTGGTCGTTGTTTAACGCAAGCAAGGCGTTTTCTACATCGGACAGGGCAGTCAACACGGCGGTTTCATACGCTAGTTGTGCCTGATCTGACGCCGCCTGTTGAAGCGTCACCTGAGCGCGTCGTGCTCCACCATCAAAGATCGGTAGGCTTACCCCGGCAATCAATGAACTGATCACCGATGATCCATTTGTAAGCATGCCAGTACTCAAGGCACTCAGACCAATTGAACCACCCAGAGAAAAACCAGGCAGGCGTGCTGCTTCTGCCTGATTGATACGTTCCCTGGCTGCCAAAACATTGTATTCAGCTGCTTTTATATCGGCGCGTTGGCGTAAAACTTCCGCGGGTATAGTGATCGCCAGCTCAGCGTCCGCCTGTGGTACCGCTCGTACTGTCGATAAGATGGTTTCCAGCATTGCTGGTGGCTGCCCGGTCAACAGTGCCAAGGCATGTTGGTTCTGTGAAATGGCTATTTGTAACAACGGCAGCGTAGCTCTGGTCTGCTCAACAGCGGCGCGTGCCTGTTCCACTTCAAGCGTCGTCACTAATCCGGCTTGCTGACGCCATTGTGTAATGCGCAGTGTCTCTTCCTGATTCGTCAGATTTTCTTGTGCAATGGCAAAGCGGGTCTGGGCGTCCCGCAGGCTGATGTAGGTCAATCCCACTTCGGCTGCAATCATGACCTGCGTGTCGCCAAGACTGGCATTACTCGATAGCGCAGCATTTTCAGCGGCATTTCGGCCACTGCGTGCAGCGCCAAAAATATCTGGCACCCAATTCCCTGTGGCATCCACTTGAAATAAATTGCTGCTACCAATGCCATTTGATCTGTTGCGTTGCGCCGAAGCAGATCCATTCAGCGTTGGCAGTAGTGCCGCTGCTGCAATGTCACGCTGTGCCCAGGCCTGACGCAGCGCCGTCTGGGCGGTTTTTATCGTCAGGTTGCTGTTAAGAGATTGGCTTACCAGCATGTCAAGTAGCGGATCATGAAACTTGAGCCACCACTGCATCAACGTATCGTTACCCGTCACCGTTGGTGCTGACCAAGTTCTTGGTATTGCAAATGAAAGTCCGGACTCAGGGGTAGAAATGGTGGAGGAAGCGCATCCGTAAAGGGTCGATAAAGAGATAAAAAACGCTAAAAAGCCAAACCGTTCCGACCACAAACGTGAGTTAAAATAGTTTTTGATGTTGATATCCGACATCTGTTGTGCCTCAGCTTTTTTCTCTGGTTTACAGATTCCGCAAATGACCTCGCGGCGTCTGTTCGGCAACGAACTTAGACAAGGGTTTGTCTTGACACGGCACCTCTTAATTGGCTGACTTTTTTACAAAACGCAGAAAGTAAATACGATGCATAAACCGACGTATATGTGGCGTTTCACCTTAAGTATCGCTGCTGTCTTCTTGATACTTTCTAGTACGGGATGTTCGGGCTTGTATATCGATCAGGCCAACTCATCTCAAGTGAATGGCATGTCTTACACGGCACTCGGCCAAGGAGCTCCTACCGTAGTATTTCAGTCGGGTCTTGGCGACAATCGCAATGTCTGGCAACAAATTTTGCCTGTGATAGCACGTGACCATCGGGTATTTGCCTACGACCGACCCGGTTATGGCGCAAGTCAGTCGACGGATCGTGCGCGCGACCCCTGCGCTATTGCAGAGGAAGAACGTCAGTTGCTTCATGATGCTGGATTTCAACCCCCTTATCTGTTGGTCGGCCATTCATTGGGAGGCCTTTATCAATTTGCGTTTGCGAAGTTGCATCCGGACGAAGTCGCTGGCATCGTTTTGGTTGATGCGACTTTGCCCAC
Organism: Undibacterium sp. Ji67W; assembly: GCA_049340365.1. Taxonomy (GTDB): domain Bacteria; phylum Pseudomonadota; class Gammaproteobacteria; order Burkholderiales; family Burkholderiaceae_D; genus Undibacterium. Next base: position 136,433 of record JBMPOY010000006.1, read on the forward strand.
GCACTTGCAGCTCATGCAAAGCGAGGCTCCAAACTCATTTGCTGTGATGCGTGTGATCCGCAATACTTTGTTCAGCGCAGTCGAGAAAAGAGAATTAGACGAGAGTAACCTGTGTATGGATCGCCTGCATCTGGAGCAGGCACTGACTGTTCCCGCACGGGTTCTGGTCAGAACCGAATTCAAGTTGGAGGAGTCGGGGGATTTTTCAACAATGACTTTGCGCCACCAGAACGATTGGCTGCCGCTCGTTGGTGTTGACCATATACAAGCAGTAGTACATAGCGGGCACTATATACAGAAAGATCAGCCGCAGGCGGTTATCGACGCAATTAAGGCGTTCACTTTAAAGAATTAACATTAGTAAATTTTTTAAATACTTACCACTAACCCAGAAGATGAATCGCGGCTGCGTTCTCCATTGCTTAGGTCTTTAGTTGGAATCGCTTTAATTTTCTGCGGCTTTGACGAGTTACGTACCGGCACAATCAAACTTGGTAAAGTGAGTAATAATCCGGTGATTCTTTTTTGATCATCAGGTCATGTTTGTGGTGATGATAGTGTCTATCCGGGGTCTTACTCTTGCGTTGCTTTACAAAGTACGCAAACTCTATCTTCAGTGTGAAAATGAAAGTATAAATTTGAAGGCAGACGCTTCAAATTCTTTACTGCAATTGCTAGAAAAGCATTACATTATCGGACTTGCTCTGTCAGTTACCCAGGGCAACATTCCTCCTTCCGTTTTTCTAAAATTATAAAAATGAACAATAGTCTTAACGCTGCAAATAGGCTCAATGGTCTGGATACGCTGCGCGCATTAGCCATTTCTTTGGTCCTGATGTCGCATTATGGTGCAGTAGTCAGCCACAAACCCACGTTTGGGTTCCTGACAGATATTGGCTGGATGGGGGTGGACTTATTTTTTGTGCTGAGCGGCTATCTGATTGGCAATCAGGTGATTTCTGCATTTGCGCGTGGCGAAGGTTTATCGCTGAAAACGTTTTTTGCACGACGTTTATTGCGCACGCTACCTAACTATTATGTAGTGCTGGCGCTGTATTTCGTGTTTTCGGCTGAGTTAGCAGGATCTGCAACTGCCCCGCTATGGCGATTTTTAAGTTTCACTCAAAATATAGGTCTGCATTTTGGTGAGACATTCTCTCATTCGTGGTCGCTGTGTGTTGAAGAACAATTTTATGTGATTCTGCCGCTGGTGGCGGTGATGATAGCCGGGTATAAAAAATCGCTCAAACTTGCGTGGGGAATTCTGATTGTTGCGATTCTTGCCGGCATGAGCTTCAGAGGCTATTCGTGGTTAGAGTATGGACGGCAATCCATGAATGACGTGGACTATGCGGTACGCATTTATTATTCGAGTTTCGCTCGCTTCGACGAATTACTGCCAGGCGTCGCCATTGCCTTGCTCAAGAATTATCATACTGCGTTATATGAAAAAATCACCCGCCAGGGGAACCTGTTACTGGCGTTTGGAGCGACTGCTTTCGTTATCATGGCATATCTGATGTTGAATAATTTCCAAACGGATGCCGATGGTTTTAATTTTTATCTGATGACGTTTGGCTTTAGCTTGCTGTCATGGAGCTTTGCCTTATTGACGCTGGCTGCACTTAGCACCACATCGCTGTTGCATAAAATTCGCGTGCCGGGTGCAGAGCGTCTGGCCTTGTGGTCGTACGCGATTTACCTTGCACATAAGCCGATTTTTAAACTGTTGGTCGCACCACTCAAAGCCTGGAATATCGATCTCAATGCACCGCTCGGTATCAGCATTGTGATGGGCGTCGCCCTGGTAGGTGGTTGGTTGCTGTATCGACTGGTCGAAACGCCGTTCATGAACATGCGGGCAAAGTTTTTTCCTGCAATTTCAGTAGGAGCGAACGAAGCAACGCCCGGTCGCGCTATCATGAATACTTCTGCAATGAGATCGACATCTTCAACGCAAAATTGAAAGTAAAGTCAATGTACGAGGTTTAACTAAGCGTCAGTTCATTGGTTTATTGTTCAAACCATGACAATGCCTGTTGCAGAGATGCACGGGCATTTTTTTCGATAATCGCATTATGTGCCACCACGATACGCTCTATCGGCCACGCCAGAATTTTGTTGACGCAGTCACGTGCGGCTGGCTTATCCTTGGTCATCCAGCGTATCGTTTTTGGTACCGCCAGTTGCTTGCGCACACCAGTTAGTGACGCGTACATTGCTGCAGAAAAACTCAAATCACCTTGCCACCATTGGCACAAGTCCGTCAGTATCAATGTACCCGAGGCGCGATGAAACCATACTGTTTCGTTACCCACCGGGATGCCGGCAAAGAAAATTTGTTCCAGATCAGTTTGCCATTCAGGTTCAATTTGCTTGCTTAATTCCTGCATGCCTTTGAGGTCAGGACGTTTTTTGGATAAGCCAGGTGCGCCGTACAAACGGGCGGCTGGAAATGCATGGAGATAATCGCCAACAAACAAATGATGGTATTTATTCGGTGCAACGATAAATTCTACTTTGCCTAAGGCATCCAGCTCCGCCTTCAATGTCGATGACAGAGCGACTGGTGAATGCAGCCACAGGTTGCCATTTGATAAACGAATGACAGTCATCCGAGACGAGACTGGCAAACCATTCGAGGTAAAAGTGTGTTGTATATGCCAGATATTGGGAGCGATCAGCTGTAGCATGTTGTGATCCTGTTTGAGTGAAAACACCAGCCCAGCTTGCAGAGTCGCAAAAGTCATTGCTGCAAAATATTTTCGCCGGGAATTTTTACCATACCGCTTGGTATGGTGATATTCGCACCCACGCTTGCAATTGTCAATACCTTTCGGTATGGTGGCTAAATGGATGAAAAAAATAATCGACAAACATGGCTGAATGCCGGGTTACAGCTACTTGCAACGCAAGGCCCCGAGCGCTTGCGCATCATGAGTATTGCCGAAGAATTAGGTATCACCAAGGGTAGTTTTTATTGGCATTTTAAGAATCTCGATGAATACCATAGGGCCCTGATTGAAGAATGGGAACGTAGCGATACACAGCAGGCGATTGCTTTTGTGGAAAGCATGACGGGGGACGCCAATGCCAAATTACAATGCTGGATTACCGGTGCGTCGATGTCCGATTTGCGTTTGGCAAAAGCCCTACGCACATGGTCTATGTCGCATCCCCTGGTGAAAGAAGTGCAGGCAAGGGTAGACGAGCAAAGGATCAACTATTTAAGCAAATTACTTCGAGACGTAGGCTGGGCAGTAGAAGAAGCAGCGACCTTAGGGCAGTGGACTTACTGGGCATTCATTGGTTTTTCTTCTCAGTCTGAACCTACGATCAGCGACAAGCAAATTCAATTGATTTTGAATGTGTTAACGCCGCGCCGGGTGTGATTCAATTGATGATAACGACATATCTTTGACAGCAATGTGCAACTCTGCCGCCATGTAGGAGTCTTTTGGTAAGGAGCGTTTATGTGGCTACATCTGAATACTGTTGCGAACAGTTTGTTTCTTGATTTTTAGTATTGAATCGCTGTAAAAGTGAACGGCATGTTGGATATCATGACGCTCGAAACTAGTAGTACGCAAACGTGGCATTGATCCAAACATAAAATTATGTAGCTCATCGTGTGCGATACTCATTGCGAGAGCATTCATTTTGAAAAGGCAATAGAAGAATATGAAAAACCTGAAATTCGCGTTGGTGAATGTAATGATCATGGGTTTAGCAGGCTCATTAACTGGCTGTGGTGGCACATTTGAAGGTACGATAGGTGGTGCCGTGAACGGGCTTGCTGGTGGCACCTCGGTGACATTGTTGAATAACGGAACAGACTCATTGACGGTCAATACTAACGGCAATTTTACGTTTGCTAAGACAATGTCAGCGGGTGCGGCGTATAACGTGACTGTGAGTACGCAACCTATCAACCAGACCTGTACTGTGACCAATGGAGCGGGCAGTATCAGTAACTTCAATAGTTCTAACGTCACCAATATTGCAGTCAACTGCACGATCAACATTTCCGGCAACAATTATGTGTACGGCAATGTCACTGGTCTTGCTTCAGGAAAAACCGTGACTGTGCAAAATAATGGCACAGACACGTACAAAAGTAGTGGCGGCAGTTTTATTTTTCCGACCCCGCTTGCGGTGGGCGCTTCTTACAATGTGACGGTTTCGGTTCAACCAAGCGGTCAGACGTGTACTGTGAGCAATGCTACAGGTTTGGTGGGTAGCAGCACAGTAGTCCAGATTGCTTGCCAATAATATCTGGAAGTGCTTGATTGAGCAGGTCGAGGCGGATAGCGAAGTTATTGTTTAAAGATATTGTGTGAAGAACTTCGCTGTTCAGGTTCAGACTTTGCACGAATAAAGCTGGCGCTCGATGATGTTTTTAAAATCTGAGCGACCTGTTCTTTCAGTGCTGGTAAAACCTGTTCACTAAACCATGGGTTCTGCTTGAGCCAGATATTGTTTCGTGGACTTGGGTGAGGAAGTGGTAGCACATGAGGCCAGCTCTTCTTCCAATCTAAGACCTGTTGAGTGACATTGGTTTTGCCGTTGTCTTGCAGATGCCAGGCCATCGCATATTGTCCTATCACTAACGTCAGTTCAATCTTTGGCAGCAGAGCCAAGACCTGCTCGCGCCATTGTGGCGCACATTCTTTACGCGGCGGTAAGTCGCCTGATTTGCCTGTCCCCGGAAAGCAAAATCCCATAGGCAAAATCGCCATTTGTTTTGCGTCGTAAAAAATTTCTTTGTCTATACCCATCCATTCGCGCAGGCGGTCACCGCTTGCATCATCAAACGGTATGCCCGTCTGCTGTACCTTGTTACCTGGTGCTTGTCCGGCAATCAAAATTTTTGCATCTTGATGCGCTTGCAGAACAGGACGCGGAACACATGGTAAATGTTCTTTGCATAAGGTACAGGAACGCACTTCTTTTAACAGGCTATCGAGCGGAGTCAGCGGAACAGTGGCCATGGTGTTGCCGTCCTTATGAAGAGTTTTTTTCTAGCGTTGATGTAAAGACGGATGAATAAGCATGTCAGCCTATTCATCCATGAACATACGATCAGATCACAGTTCTGATGGTTTTTTATTGGCAATAGTTTTCCAATTTTTGTCTGCATCAGTGATACGGTCTGACATGTTTTGTAGCCACAATGAGCGAATTTTCGCATCCAGGTTCAAATACAGTTTGCCATTCACAATATCAAACTGCTCTGGATCTGCAACAAATTTTTTGTTGACTGAAACACCAAACGAACAATAACCGCCGTATTGAGGTAAAAATTTCTCGGGATTAGCTTCAAACACTTTTTTGTTTTCGTCTGTTGCGAATAAGTAAGTGACGCCATTGAGTTCAGTCAGGTGATGACCGTTGCCACGTTGCGGCTTTTCCTGACTGAAATAGGAAGTCAAATCGTATCCGCCGGCGCCGACGACATTATTGGTGATGCTGTCAGCAAAGCTGGGTGCTGCAAACAAGAAAGCAAACAGACTGGTTACAGCAAGTATTGCGTGTTTAAACATGTTCATGGTGATGCTCCTAAAGTTTTAAAAATGCGTTCATGCCGGAAGTTTTAAGCATTCAACGCTAAGCCAACGACTGGGAAGTCAATCGTTGTTCTGGCGACATTGTTGGTGTAATTAGTGAACGTCGTAGCGACCACATTAGCGATAATTTCTAATAAGTCTGCTTCGCTCAAACCACTCGCTTTCAATTGATCGAGTGTTTCAGTTGCAACGTGACCACGTTGTTCTACTAAGGCTTTGGTGAAGCTGGCGATGGCTGCAGCGCGGTCTGTACCTGGGTGTGCCGTGCGAGCAGCGATCAGTTGCTGCGGATTTAATCCCGCATTTTTACCCAGCAAACTGTGGGCACTGACGCAGTACTGGCAGCTATTTGCTTGTGACGTGGCTAACGCAATGATTTCGCGTTCACTCGCGGTTAAGCTTCCTGCACCGATGGTCTGATTTAATCCCAGCAAGCTATTTAAAGCGGTTGGTGATTTTGCCAATGTGGCAAATAAATTCGGAATCATCCCGATTTGTGCTTTGACTGCATTGAGGGTAGCGGCAGTAGTTGGATCTGCTTGTTCAATAGATAAAGAGGTAATGTATGTCATGGTAATTTCCTTTAGTCAGTTATCTCTCGGCTTGAGCGACAGGACAAAGAATAAGCTATACTAAAATACGGTTGTTAAACAAAAGTATTAAAAAACATGCGAATCGTCCAAGATGACTGAAGACCCTCTCACGCCATTACTTGCCCACTTTAAGGCGCAGGCGCAGCTCTTTTATTCTGGCAATCTGTGCAATGACGTGACTTTTAGTGATGACATGGGTACTGGATTTTTGCATTTGCTAAAGGCCGGTAGTACTCAATTGCAGGATGAAACTGGTTATGCCGTCACATTAAATGAACCGACGTTGGTGTTTTATTCGCGGCCTATGCAACATTGGTTTCATCCTGATCCACATCGCGGCGCGGATTTAGTCTGCGCCTCTATGCGCTTTGAACACAAAACCTTTAATCCGATATTGCTGGCATTGCCTGAACGTTTTGAATGTCCGCTCAGTTCTCTCAAAGGGGCAGGCAATCTGCTTGAATTACTATTTAATGAAGCGTTTGACTCCAAACCGGGTCGCCAGGAAGTACTTGATCGTTTGTTTGAAGTGCTATTGATCGATGTGTTACGTGTCGTTTTGGCGAGTCCAGACGCCACACCTGGATTGCTTCGTAGTTTGCTTCACCCTCAGATTAGTAAGGTATTGGCAGCGATTCATGCAGAACCGACCAAAGATTGGTCTCTGGATGTACTGGCGCGCCATGCAGGTATGTCGCGTAGTAGTTTTGCCTCGGCGTTTAAAAAGGAAGTAGGAGATTCACCAGGCAATTATCTGACACGCTGGCGCATTACGTTGGCGTTGGCGCTGATACGCGAGGGCGTCCCGCTTAAATTGGTTGCCGAGCGTGTGGGGTATATCAGTCAGGCAGGATTTTTACGGGCGTTTAAACTCGTGATGGGCATCTCTCCGACAAGCTGGAAAAATTCCGGGGCAAAGTAGAGCATGGGGGCGTCATATGATGATCTTTAATGAATGTACTTTCTGCTTGAAGCCGCGCTACAGATCAATGTTCCTGAATGGAAAAGATAGCGTTGCAGTATTTCCCTGATGCAAAATCCTCAGCGAAAAAAGCCGTCATGGTTTAATATATTATGACTTGCATAAAGCAATTGTTTAGCTGCGATGATTGGTGATCCGATTGATCGTCGCATCTGCAACATCTGCCTCTCACTATTTTTTAGTGTGTAAGTGCCACTACCAACATCTGTGGTCTGACTAACCGAGTTTCTGCGCATCGTTCCCATCTGTATCTGCTTGCTGATCATTGTGAGTGCGTCTCGTTTCTTTGCTGGCAGACGTGCTTGTTTTTTTCCTGCGATGAGGTTTTATGATTGCCAAAAAATTTTCCGTATTGATATTGTCTCTCTGCGCTTTGATGCCTGTTGCGCGAGCTGCAGAAAAGCTGACAGTGGGTTTGATAGTTACTACCAATGTCGAAGATACAAAAAAACGTTGGCAACCTTTATTGAATGATTTGTCGAAAAGCACAGGAATGGAAGTGCAGACGGTGATCTCGTCAAACTACAAAGAGATCGTTGACGGCTTTAAAAACAATACCGTGCAAATTGCCTGGCTAAGCAATAAAGTGGCTTTAGAAGCTGTTGAGGCTGGCAAAGCAACAGTCTTTGCGCAAATGGTTAAAAGTGATGGTTCGCGTGGGTACAAGTCATTGTTGATTACGAATGTAAAGAGCCCGATCACTGATTTTGACCAGATTACGGCAAAACCTGGCGCATATACCTTTGCGGATGGAGACCCAAGTTCCACTTCGGGTTATCTGGTGCCAGCTTATTTCTTATTTTCAAAAAATAAAATTGAACCTTCAAAACTGTTCAAGAAAGTCACTGTTGGCAATCACCAGAAGAATTTTCTTGCAGTGACGAAAGGCGAAGTGGACGTGGCGACTTTCAATTCGGAAGAAATGGACCGGATGATCAAAGACGCGCCGAATGAAGCAAAAAAAATTCGTGTGCTGTGGACATCGCCGCTGATTCCTAATGACCCTATGCTGTACAAAAAAGATTTATCACCAGCGTTGAAAGCTCGGATAGAAGATTTCTTTTTGAATTATGGCAAAGCAAAAAGTGCAACGACTCAGCGCGACACCTTAAAAAGTATTCTTGATTTATCCGGTTTCCAGCGTTCGAACGATGCGCAGTTGAAACCTGTCGCTGACTTAACTTTGTTTAGTATTTTGCGCAGCAATTTGAACGATACCAAGTTGACCGACCAACAAAAACAACAAAAATTTGACGAAGTCAGCGCCCGCTTTGGAAAACTGAGCATCATTCTGGAATCGGCACGTTTGAATTGATATGAACTGAAATGAATGTACCTGCCACAACCGGGTGGCGGGTGTTCAGACTGCGACCAGCTCAGGGGCGTCCAGTGGAATTTCTAAGGTAATGGTACTGCCTTGACCTGGATCGCTGGTCACACTGATTCTGCCGCCTAAAATGCCTTCAATCAGGTTATAGCAAATACTCATTCCCAGACCACTATTTCCTTTACCCATACGCGTAGTAAAAAACGGATCGAAAATGTGTTGTTGAACCTGCTCAGACATGCCGCAACCATCATCACTAAAACTCAATATCAATTGATGCATATGGGTTCTGGCGCGGATACGAATATGCCCGTGATCTCTTCCTTCAAACCCATGTGTAACCGCATTGTCAAACAGTATCGCAATAATTTGCTCTAAGGTATCGGGATAGCTATTAAGCATGGTCGCTGGCAGAACATCAATTGTGATTTGCCAGCGTGTCTCTTTTTCATTGAGGATTAACAAGGTCATGGTGCTGTCGATCAGCATCTTCAGGTCAAAATGTCTTTTCGCGTCAGAATCGCGATCGACCGAGATTTTTTTGAAGCTTTCAACCAGTTCCCCTGCACGTCCCAGTCCGCGAGAAATGATGCTCATCGCTTCATGTGTCTGTTCCAGGTAATTTAACATCTGTGCGCGTTTCAGTGGTTCGCCGCTTTTCACCATATTTTCAAATGCCAGATTTTTTTCATCCAATGTTGATGCAACGGTCAGGCAATTTCCTATCGGGGTATTGAGCTCATGCGCAACCACCGCAACTATCCTACCTAGCGCGGCTAATTTTTCAGACTGGACTAATTGCATCTGGGTTTGTTTTAAACGATTTAAGGTATTTTGCAATTCGTCCGTCGTGCTTTGCAATTCGCGGGTTTTTTCCCACAGGTTAGTTTCACGATCGTGTAGATGTTGGTAATGCCGTACCCGATTGAGTAACAAATTATCGTCGATAGGTTTGGTCAGATAGTCAACCGCACCGAGTGCGTAACCCTGCTGAATAAATGCTTCACTGCGCAGGTGAGCCGTCAGAAAAACAATGGGGATGTTGCGAGTACGGTCCATCATTTGCAAATGACGTGCAGTTTCGTAGCCATCCATTTTTGGCATTTGTACATCAAGCAAAATCAGATGAACATTATGCTGGATACATTGCACCAAAGCATCTTCGCCGGAAGTTGCTTCGAGAATTTCAAGGCTATTTAACTTCTGAAGCAATACCTTTAAAGCAAAGATATTGTTCACGTTGTCATCGACAACTAAAACAAAAAATTTTTCAGTCATTGCTTTTCTCGTTGTTCCGGCGATAAATCGTCGTCCCCTTTATGTAAGGAATAAATCCCACCGACCGCGCCAGAACATCTAACCCATCCTGCGGCCCCAGTACCAGAAAACCTTCTCTATGCAGAGAAAGAAAAAACCGCTGCAATATTTTTTTTTGTAATTCCGAATCAAAGTAAATTAATACATTCCGACAGATAATAAGCTGAAATTCGTTAAAACTTCCATCATTGACGAGTGAATGTTGATGAAAAGCCGGAAGTTTTTTGTAATTTTCTTTTAAACTAAAATAACGTAAATTTCGATCGATAAAATTGTCAAATTGCGACAGTCCACCTGTTTGCAGATAGTTGTTTTGTCCGGTCGCATACTCTTCTAAAGGATAGGTGGCACTATTGGCAATATCCAGTAGGTGTTGGTTGATATCTGTGGCAAAGATGCGACTTTTCTTTTCCATGCCCATTTCGTTTAACAGGATTGCCAAGGAGTAAGCTTCCTCTCCTGTCGAGCATCCCGCAGACCAGATGCGTACAGCGGGAAAACTACTGAGGTAAGGCAATACCTGTGTACGTAGATATGCAAATTGTTCCGGATGGCGGAAAAATTGCGTCACCGCAACGGACATTTCAGCCAGCATTCTTTCAAACAACACGTAGCTGGAAAAAATCGCCAACTGAAAATCGGCAAACCGGGGAATACTGAATCGGCTCATCATGTTTCTTATTCGCCGTTCCAGACTACCTAGTTGATAATTTTTAAAATTAAAGCCGTATTGTTTATCCAACGCATGCAAAAATGTTGCGAGTGTATGTTCGCTTAAGCTTGATTCTGTATCATTCAGATACGCTGCCAGAACACTGCCTATGACTTCATGCAGAAACACATAGTCAGCATGACCAGCAACTTTGACTGCATCCGGCATCGCAGTTGCACCCATACATTCGCTGGAATCTTCAACGATGACGGTCGCTCCTGCCTGCTTTAACGCACCACATCCCGCTACGCCATCACTCCCCAGACCACATAAGATAACCGCCGTCGATTTGTCCCCGTATTCCAGTGCCATTGATTCGAATAATGCATCAATTGATGGTCTGGAAAATTGCATTTTTTTATCACGGGTCAAATAGAGCAGGCCATGCGCAATTTTCATGTGATGTCCTGGTGGCGCCACATAAATTGTTCCAGTTTCAATCTGGCACAAATGGTGCGGCATCAGTACCTTGTAATCTGTTTTAACCCGTAGTAAGTTATCAAGCAGATTGATCTGGTTTTCTAATACGTGTTGTAATACAAAAATGGTGCTATTGGACAGCGGCAGCATTTCTACGATATTCAATATTTTGTCCAGACTATTAGCAGAGCCTGCAATTGCAATCGCCTGGCATTCGAGCGTTTTCTGTTTTCCCGGTTCGACAAGAATCTGATGTACTGGCAAATTCAGACGCAGTAGTCGTTGCCCCAACAGATTATGGTAAGCAAGGATCTTAAACCCTGGTCGGGTATCGGCACAAAGCCGCAGAATGCTCAGAACCTCGGCACTCAGATGATCAGCGTCATAAAAATCAATTTGCAATTGTTGATGAACTGAAATGTCGTTGATCGCGGCACACAATTTTTGCAATTCTGAATCGCTCTGAATATTTCCCAGAATACAAATTCTTTGGTATTTTTCAGTGTGGCGAATAAGAATTTCCACGTTATTTTTTTCCTTTAAACGAAACCCACTTTTTAGAAATATTGATCAGATCATCAAAATCAACAGGCTTTGACAGATAGTCGTTAGCCCCCACTTCTATAATCCTTTGTTTATCTTGCGGCATGGCTTTGGCGGTAAGCGCTACGATAGGAATCTCGGCCAGATTTAAATTCGATCGCACCGCGGCAATTACCTGGAAGCCATCCATCTCTGGCATCATGATGTCCATTAAAATAAGATCCACGCCATTTTTATCGAGCATATTTAAAGCGAGTTTTCCATTAATTGCGCACAGCACCTTGGCGCCATGTTGTTCCAATGCCGCCGTGACAGCAAACAAATTACGCGGATCGTCGTCGACCACTAAGATGGTGTGTCCAGCTAAATGTTTTGCATTATTGTCGGCAGCTTGTTTGACGTTTTTGATGGCAGGTGTTTGTTTTACTTCACTTAGAAATCGTTCAATGTTTTGTTGGAGCCTGGATTCTGCCTGCGGTGTTTTGATAATGATACTGTCAGAATATCGGCTCAAAACCGCCTCATGTTCTTCACTGAGTTCATTCAGGCTGAAGAAAATTAATGCGGTTCCATTGTGTATTTGTTTGACCGCGATGGCGATCGCTTCAGCACGAGAGATATCAATACCAGTCAGATCGACGATCACGACGTTCCATATCCACTCTCTGAGAACGGTTGAAATGTCAGTATTAGCAGAAATTTCTTGCAGATGTTTTTTGTCATTCCCAGAATAAGCACCGAGCAGTTTTTGTATATCTTTCGCATTGATGCCGCCACTGCTGATGGTGAGAACTGATTGGGCTTTGTCGTTACTTACAAAAGAAAGCAATGCCGCTTCTGCTTCGATTAATTGGCATTCATTAGCTGGTTTTTGTAAATAGCCTATGCTCTTAGTCAAGTTTTTCGCTTCGCTATGATCACGGGCAGATACGATATAAATAGGTATAGAGGCAAGGTCGCGTGTCGATTTGATTTTTTCTAACACTTCTGTCCCTTCCATGTCGGGCAAACCTAAATCCAACAAGATGCCTGAAGGTTGATAGGTGTGTGCCATTGCGATACCTTGCGCCGCATTTTCTGCCAGTATGGTTTTGTAGCCGAGGCGACGATTGATTTCCAATAGTGCCATACCAAATGCAGGATCATCGTCAATGAGTAAAATTAACTTATCGCCTTCTTTCAATTGCAGGCGATCGTCTACGATGGGGGGTAAGCCGGCGGATAAAGGTTTTTCCAGGATGTGATTGTTTTTGATCTTTGGCACCCACCCCGGGGGCGCTTCGGGCAGACATAGCGTAAAGGTACTACCTTGGTTAGCGACGCTTTCAATTTCTATCGTGCCGCCAAGTAGGTTGGAAATGCTGCGACTGATTGTCAGGCCTAGCCCAGTACCGCCAAATTCGCGCGAAGTCGATCCGTCTGCTTGTCGGAATGCTTCAAATATCACACCTTGTTTTTCTTTAGGGATGCCAATGCCAGTATCGATGACACTCAGACAGATAGGTAAACTCGAACCTTGACGACGGGTCAGTCGCAAGGTAACGCTGCCTTGTTTGGTAAATTTAAAGGCATTCGACAGTAAATTCCTCAGTATTTGCGCCAGCTTGTCAGGATCGCTGACAAAGTTAGTATGCAACTGATCATCGACAATGAACTGCAGATTTTTCTCTTCAGCCTGGGCAGAAAACAGGTCTTGCAAATACGAAGTGAAAGAGGAAACAGTAATTTCTGAATATGAAATATCCATGTGCCCTGCTTCGATTTTTGATAAGTCGAGCACGTCGTTAATCAAGGCCAATAAGTCTTTACCAGAGCGTAGGATGACTTCGGCACGCTTGACATCTTCCGGGGATAACATATTCTCATTATTACTCGCCATGATTTTGGACAGCAAGATAATGGCGTTCAAAGGTGTTCGTAACTCATGCGACATATTTGCCAGGAATTCTGACTTATAGCGTCCAGAATTTTCCAGATCTTTGGCTTTGATATCGAGTTCGAGTTGGGATTGTTTAAGTGCTTGATTATTTTGTTCCAATATTTGCTGTTGTTCTTCCATCTGCGCATTGGCCTGGCGCAGCTCTTCACTTTGTTGCTGCAGTTGTTGCTGTTGTTCTTCCATTTGCGCATTGGCTTCTTGCAGACTCTCACTTTGCTGACGGGCTTCTTGCTCAGCGGCGTTCGCTTTAGTTAACAATTGCCGAATACTGTCGCGTTGTTCAGCAATGTACAAGAAGGAGGCAATGACACCGCAAGCATTGGCTAGCAATTCCAATTCGACATTTTCAAATTTGACGAAATTGGCCAGTTCAATGACGCCTAACAGGGTATCGTCTCTGAGCAATGGGTAGGTATAGGTGTAAAGTGGTTTGCTGCTGGTTGTACCGGTGACGATAGGTGCCGCGTCATTGCTGACTGTGGTGAGAATAATAGGTTTGCGTTCGCGTGCAACCTGACCGATAGCACCTTCTCCGAGCTTGAATCGTGTACCGAGATGATCACGCTCGGTGTACATATAACTGCCCATTAAATCCAGTACACCTTCTTCATGATGATACAAATAAATTACCCCCCGTCCGGCGTTAAGATAGCGTGCCAAAATACTGATACTGAGATTGGTCAATTCTTGTATCGAGTAATCGCCAGTCAGCGATGTGGTGAGTTGGCTGCTACCGTCTTTGAGCCAGTTGCGTCGCTCGTCTTCTTGTTTTGTATTGCGTAACAGATTGGTCATGCTATTGATCGACAAACTTAAGCGATCATGTTCGGATAAGACTCTGGCTTGTTTGGAAAAATCTCCTTTGCCTATCAGATCGGTCTGAATTGCGAGGTCTGAGAGATTCTGTACTAGTACCTTGATTTTTCCCAACAAGCTACTCGCTGCCGCTTTGTCCAGATCCTGGCTAATTCTCAAATCACCAGTGGACACGCGACCAACCAGATCGGAAACGTGCTGTGGGTCACCTCCTAGCGTTTCAAGTATTGTGTTCGATATGATGAGACAGATCGCCGTCATTGACATCAGAATCAGCACAGAAATAAAACTGCCTAAGAGCAAGGCGTGATTTTTGGATTTCTGTGCTTCAGCGGCGGCGTCATTACCTAATTTAATGTTATAGAGAGTCTCGTTAAGTAAGATGGTATAGAACTTTTCGATTTTGGAATTGATTTTTTCATCGAGCAATAAGGCCGTGGCGTTGGATTTTTTCTGTTCGCGCGATTGCTCTAGGACAGCGTCAATATCTGGATTGAGGTTTTCCCAGGCAGCCTTTAATTGATTCAGATAATCTCGATCTTTTTCATCACTGACACAGGTGGTACCGAGGCAGCCATCAGTTTCGAATTTTTTTATACTGGATATAATTTCATTACGGCCATTGTTGATTTCTTGTTCTATCAAAGGCGTTTTTTGCGGATCAGTATTGGCAATATGCAATCCGAGCTCAATTCGAATTTTGTTAAAGCCACCACGGATATTCGTTAAATTGACGACGCTACCGACAGAATTTTCATTTGCGTAGCTTGATTGTTCAAAGACTTTGTCGAGCTGAATCAACAAAAAGCTGGTAAGTCCGGCAACGCCGATGCCGACAACCAGAATTATGAGCATCATTCTTTGCTTCAACGTCAGATTCATACATTCCTCCAGGGGAGTGAAGCGATCTTAAGTAGCTGGTTTTATGCAACAAGGGTAAGTAAGTGAGTGTTACAAAACGCTGGAAATGCAGATTGAAGCGTATCGATTCAACTAAGCTTGAATCTAAGGTTTTATTATGGGTGCTGCAAAAAATGATACTAAGCTGATTCAGGCTCTTGAGTAATGCTGAAAAGCATATTTGAAGCCTTGCCTCATATCTTAGCTTACACCTTTAAGTATTAAAATTGGTTGTCCGAAAAATGATGTTTTTGATGTAATAAAATTTCTCAATATAGGATGTTTGTGTTGTTGTATTGACACCGCAGAGACATTTTTTCCGGAATCAAAAAAAGTGCGCTTAAAAAAATTTAAAAAAGACAAAATGAGAGCGTTTAAAAACACACTTTTTTACAATTTCAATCGTGCCAGAAACAAACGATCAGCAAATAAAATAGATAAATAAACAATTAAATATTTATTTACTAACTAAATCCATATTTTTTATCGAAAAAAACTCAAATAATTAAAATTTTTTTTGGTTTTTGTAACTTTCCATGTCAACGGAAGTCAACGCTCCTTCGTTTTTGTAACCAAAGGATCTTTGCCTGTACTTTTCGGGTAGCGAAGAATCCCTTCTCAAGGAGTCTGGAAATGATTTACGAAATTTTGGTTCGCCCTTCTGATAATAAGAAGATGACATCCGATAATTTGATTTGGATAGAAAGTGATTTGCCATCACGTTCATTCGAAAAGTGGCTGCGTGATCGCGCGCTGTTGGATGGTACCTTGAACGCGCCTGTTGTCCGCTGGAGTATCGTTCAAACGACACGTCCTGCTCACTTCAAATTGGCGACGCAGGCAAAGGCATTAAAGAGCCGTATTTCCGAATTGATGAGCGCGCAACCTGAAGTGCGTGAAGTGCCAGATGCTTCAATTGCGTTGAGCGCATTTCGCCTAAAAGCGCAAAAAACAGAATTAGCTGGCGCTTACCTGTAAGCCCCAAATCCGTAAAAAAAAGCACAATCTAATTCAGTTTAGATTGTGCTTTTTGTACTTGTGCAAAGCATGGAAGCTTAGCGCGGTGCCAGATTGCGATGTTGATTCAGAACTCTTCCCAGTCGGTGTTATTGTTGACCGGTTTAGCAGTATGCTTGGCTCTCGGGGCGGCATTGGTGGTTGCTCGCAGTTGAAGCGGCTTGCCGATGGAAGTTCCTCTCATTGTTGCTTGAGCGGGTGCTGTCTTTGACATCCGCGGAGCTTGAGTTTGAGCGTGGCCTTGGTCAGCAATTTTGAATTGCTCGACCACGTGAGACAACTTGCTTGATTGCTCGCGCATACTTTCAGCTGCCGCAGCTGCTTGTTCGACCAGCGCGGCATTTTGCTGCGTCATTTCATCCATTTCATTGATGGCAATGTTCACTTGTCCAATGCCAGAACTTTGTTCCTGGCTGGCTGATGTAATTTCTGCCATGATGTCGGCAACATGTTGTACCCTGCTGACAATTTCTTTCATGGTCTGACCAGCATTGTCGACCAGTTTGCTGCCGTGTTCAACTTTGCCAACAGAATCATCAATCAGGTGCTTAATTTCTTTTGCGGCTGAGGCGCTACGTTGCGCCAGATTCCTGACTTCGGACGCCACGACGGCAAATCCTCGACCTTGCTCGCCCGCGCGGGCAGCTTCTACAGCCGCATTAAGTGCAAGAATATTGGTCTGAAAAGCAATCCCGTCGATGACTGAAATAATATCAACGATTTTGTAAGAACTCTCTTTGATCGATCCCATGGTCGTTACTACCTGGTCGACCACATCGCCCCCTTTCGATGCCACGCCAGACGCGGTAACGACTAATTGGTTTGCTTGTTTTGCATTGTCGGCGTTTTGTTTTACCGTGGAGGTCAGCTCTTCCATGGAAGAGGCGGTTTCTTCGAGTGAACTGGCTTGAGATTCTGTTCGGGACGACAAATCGGCATTGCCTGAAGCAATTTCGCTGGCGGCGACATTGATTGCTTCCGTGCCTTGTCTGACATCCGCAATAACGTGACTGAGTCCGATGCTGATACCGTTGATTGCATCCATTAATTCACCGATTTCATCATGTCGATGGACGTTGACAATATTGGTCAGGTCGCCTTGCGCCATTTTCTTTGCTACATTGGTCGCTTCGGCGAGTGGCTTCGTAATTGACGACGTGATAAGCCAGCCACAAAGACCAGAAAGACAAGCAGCAATGATCGATAAGATAATCAACAGAATTCTGCTGCTCTCGTACGTAGACTGAATTTCCGCCGCATGTTGGTTGATCTGCTCGCGTTGTAGTTGAAGAAGCTCTTCGATTCTCTTTACGTAAACCTTTGCTGCAGGTAAAAAAATTTGTTCCAGAGCCTGATTCGCTTCATCGGCTTTGTCTGCTTTCTTTAATGAAACTACCTTCTCACGGCCATCCAGATATACTTTTCGTGATTCGGAAATTGCTTTGAATAAGTCTTTTTCCTGCTCTGAATTTAAATGAGATTCAATGCTTTTTTGTAAAATGGCAGAAGTACGGGTAGACTCTTCCTGGTCTTCTTTGAAAAATGCTGCCAGTGATGGATCTGAACTTTTTGCAATAGCGGTAGTTCTGCGCACGCCAGTGTGGATATTGCGATACCAGTCACTCACCAGACGTTCAGTGGTTAATGGATCATTTAATAATTCCTGGGTCGCGTGAGCCACATTGCTCAGGCGAGTTAATGCAATGATAGTTGTGATAAGTGACAAAAAAAGAACCAAGGCAAATCCTAAGCCCAGTCGTTTTCCTACAGATAATCGTTTAGTAAAAGAATCCATCTTTTTTCCGTAAAATTTCGGTGCTTTGGTTGATCCATCTTTGGTGGCATTGAATGATGGTATTCGCGATAATCAAGTGCTTACGCAATATAAATTATTGAAACCATACGGCGCGAATTGCGATTTCCATCGGGCAATAATTATAGAGGCTTTACTCCATGTTTTGATGCGTGTTTTTACGTAAGTGATTGATTTTTTTAAAATAAATGGTATTTATTTTAAACTTCAGTATGTACATTATGTCTTTTAGATAAGTCTTTCTCTGCTACATATGTAAGCCGACGTTTTTTTGTTTGATTTTCTGCTACTTTACTTTAGTACTTTTTAGGCCGATTGGTATGGCAAGACTTCCTCGTTTGGTAATTCCTCATTCTTTGCATCATGTAATTCAGCGTAGCCATGACGGTATTGCTTTGTTCAAAGATGACGAGGATTACCGGTATTTTCTGAATGTTGCGTTGCAGGCGACACGACAATTCAAGTTGGCAGTCCACGCTTATGTGTTAATGCCTGACCATATACATTTTGCGTTAACGCCTTCAGACGAGCAGGGCCTGAGCCGAATGATGCAATATATAGGGCGCTATTACGTTCCCTACTTCAATCGAAAATACCAACGTTCCGGTAGTTTGTGGCAAGGACGGTTCAAGGCCACAGTGATTCAGGCTGAAACATATTTTTTGCCATGCAGTGTTTATATGGAAACTAACCCTGTGCGTTCTGGGCTGGTATCAGATGCCACTGACTATCCATGGTCAAGTTATCAACATCACATAGGTCAAAGAGCGGATATGTTGGTTTCAGATCATCCGATCTTTTGGGCTTTAGGCAACACACCTTTTCAGCGCGAAGCAAATTACAAAGAGATGATCGCGGCGTCCCTTTCAAAAAAAGAGATCAATCTATTGTCGGAATCGACGAATAAAGGGTGGCTGCTCGGTTCTGCAGCATTCAAAATTGAAATGGCAAAACTGAGTGCGCGCAGAGTGGAGCCCGCCCGGCCTGGTCGCCCGCGCAAGCCTGTTAGTGTTTAACGCTGATTGTGACAAATAATTTAGTGCGATGGTTTATCGCATTTTTATTCAATTTAATTCACTCTGACCCCATTAAAAATAAATGCTAATTTGGAATAAAATTAAATTACTCTGACCCCCTTTTATTTGTGTTGATGTTTCTTTTGCGCTGCACTATTCTCCATCTCAGACTTTCAATTTTGCACTCTGGAGATAGCTATGCAAGCCCAAGGTTTATACGATCCGTCCAACGAACATGACGCCTGTGGTGTCGGTTTTATTGCGCACATCAAAGGTAAAAAAAATCACGCCATCGTCGAACAAGGATTGCTGATTTTGAAAAATCTCGACCATCGGGGTGCGGTTGGTGCTGATGCATTGATGGGCGATGGTGCAGGGATTCTGATCCAGATTCCAGACCAGTATTATCGTGAAGAGATGGCGAAGCAGGGGGTACAACTGCCACCGCCAGGTGAATACGGCGTTGGCATGATCTTTTTGCCAAAAGAACATGCTTCCCGTTTAGCGTGCGAACAGGAAATCGAACGCGCAGTCCGTGCTGAAGGTCAGGTCGTATTGGGTTGGCGTGATGTGCCAGTCGATCGTGAGATGCCGATGTCGCCAACCGTGCGTGAAAAAGAACCGGTGATTCGTCAAATCTTTATCGGACGTGGTCCGGACATCATGGTGACCGATGCGCTGGAGCGCAAACTCTACGTCATCCGTAAATCGGCAGTACACGCGATTGAAGCCTTGAAACTGATTCATGGCAAAGAATACTTCGTGCCTTCGATGTCAGCACGCACTATTGTCTACAAAGGATTGTTGCTGGCGGATCAAGTTGGCGTTTACTACAAAGATCTGCAAGATGAACGCTGCGTTTCTGCGCTGGCGCTGGTGCATCAACGTTTTTCTACCAATACTTTCCCAGAATGGCCGCTCGCTCACCCATACCGCATGATTGCGCACAATGGTGAGATCAATACCGTCAAAGGCAATTTCAACTGGATGCGCGCCCGCGAAGGTGTGATGAAATCGGCCGTATTGGGCGACGATTTGCAAAAATTATATCCATTGATTTTTGAAGGCCAGTCAGACACCGCGAGTTTTGACAACGCGCTCGAATTACTGGTGATGGCCGGTTATCCAATCGCTCAAGCAATGATGATGATGATCCCTGAAGCCTGGGAAAATCACGGCATGATGGATGAAAACCGTCGTGCATTCTACGAATATCATGCAGCAATGATGGAACCATGGGATGGTCCGGCAGCGATGGCATTTACTGATGGTCGTCAAATCGGCGGTACGCTGGATCGTAACGGCCTGCGTCCAGCGCGTTACATCGTCACCGATGACGATCTGGTTGTGATGGCGTCGGAATCTGGTGTCTTGCCGATTCCTGAGTCCAAAATCATCAAAAAATGGCGCTTACAGCCAGGAAAAATGTTCCTGATTGATCTGGAAGCCGGCCGTATCATCGATGATAAAGAAATCAAAGATACTTACGCCAATGCTAAGCCGTACAAGCAATGGATCAAATCTGTCCGGATTAAATTAAACGAGCTCAAAGGCGAAGCAGATACTCAGCCGGAAGCAGCTACCTTGCTCGACAGACAGCAAGCGTTTGGCTATACGCAGGAAGATATCAAGTTCCTCATGACACCAATGGCAACCACTGGTGAAGAGGCGATTGGTTCTATGGGAAATGATTCGTCTCTGGCGATCATGTCCAACAAGCTCAAACCGCTGTACAACTACTTCAAACAGTTATTTGCGCAGGTGACCAATCCACCGATCGATCCGATTCGTGAAGCGATGGTCATGTCCTTGGTTTCATTTATCGGGCCAAAACCCAACTTGCTTGATACAAACAATATCAACCCACCTATGCGCCTTGAAGTCGCGCAACCGGTTTTGAATTTTGATGATATCGCTAAGCTGCGTAACATCAGTGCCAACACGGGCGGTAAGTTCAAATCCTATGAACTCGATATCTGCTACCCGATTGCGTGGGGCAAAGATGGTATCGAAGCGCGCCTGGCTTCAATCTGTGCTGAGGTAGTCGATGCGGTCAAATCTGGCCATAACATCATGATCATCACCGATCGTAAGATGGATGCAAATTTCGTTGCGATTCCGGCCTTGTTAGCCACATCTACCGTGCATCAGCATTTGGTCAGTAAAGGACTTCGTACCACCACAGGGCTGGTAGTAGAAACAGGTTCTGCACGTGAAACGCATCACTTTGCTTTGTTGGCAGGTTATGGTGCCGAAGCGGTACATCCTTACCTGGCGATGCAAACTCTGGCAGACATGGCAAAATCTTTGCCAGGTGATATTTCTGCTGAAAAAGCGATTTACAACTACACCAAAGCCATCGGAAAAGGCCTGATGAAAGTCATGTCGAAAATGGGTATTTCGACTTACATGTCTTACTGCGGCGCGCAAATTTTTGAAGCGATTGGTTTGAACAAATCGCTGGTCGATAAGTACTTTAAAGGCACAGCATCCAACGTTGAAGGTATCGGTGTATTTGAAGTCGCCGAAGAAGCCTTGCGTTTGCATACACTGGCATTCAGCGCTGATCCTGTTTTGGAAAATGCTCTCGACGCTGGCGGTGAATATGCTTTCCGTATTCGAGGTGAAGACCATATGTGGACACCCGATGCGATTGCCAAGCTACAGCATTCGACTCGCGCTAACAACTACAACTCCTACAAAGAATATGCGCAGATCATCAATGATCAATCCAAGCGCCATATGACGCTGCGTGGCTTGTTTGAGTTTAAGATCGACCCAGCCAAAGCTATTCCTCTGGATCAGGTTGAGCCAGCAAAAGAAATCGTTAAACGCTTTGCGACTGGTGCGATGTCCTTGGGTTCTATCAGTACCGAAGCACACGCAACTCTGGCGATCGCGATGAACCGCATTGGTGGCAAATCCAATACGGGTGAAGGTGGTGAAGATCCGGCGCGTTACCAGCAAGAATTAAAGGGCATTCCTATTAAGCAAGGTGCAAGCCTGGCCTCAGTGATTGGTCGTGAGCAAATCGAGGTCGATATTCCTTTGCAAGAAGGTGACTCTTTGCGCTCTCGCATCAAGCAGGTCGCATCTGGTCGCTTTGGCGTGACCGCAGAATACTTAATTTCTGCTGATCAGATTCAGATCAAAATGGCCCAAGGTGCGAAGCCAGGTGAGGGCGGTCAGTTGCCAGGTCACAAAGTATCTGAATACATTGCGAAACTGCGTTTCTCTGTTCCAGGCGTTGGTTTGATTTCACCACCACCACATCATGATATTTATTCGATCGAAGATCTGGCGCAATTGATTCATGATTTGAAAAACGTTAATCCCAAAGCGTCTATCTCTGTGAAGTTGGTATCAGAGGTGGGCGTTGGTACGATTGCGGCAGGTGTTTCTAAAGCCAAAGCGGATCACGTGGTCATTGCAGGTCATGATGGCGGTACTGGTGCTTCGCCCTTGTCTTCAATTAAACATGCTGGTACACCCTGGGAATTGGGCTTGTCTGAAACCCAGCAAACGCTGGTGCTGAATGGCTTGCGTGGTCGAGTCCGTGTGCAGGCCGACGGCCAAATGAAAACCGGTCGTGACGTGGCGATTGCCGCCATGTTGGGTGCGGATGAAATTGGTTTTGCGACGGCACCGCTGGTGGTTGAAGGTTGCATCATGATGCGTAAGTGCCACCTCAATACTTGCCCGGTGGGTGTCGCAACACAGGACCCAGTTTTACGCGCCAAGTTCTCTGGCAAGCCAGAATATGTGGTGAACTATTTCTTCTTTGTTGCGGAAGAAGTGCGTCAAATCATGGCGCAATTGGGTGTGCGTACTTACGATGAATTGATCGGTCGTGTCGATTTGTTGGATAAATCAAAAGCGGTCACACATTGGAAAGCGAAGGGCTTAGATTTCTCCAGAATTTTCCATCAACCAGAAACCACTGCGCATACAGATATTCGTCATGTCGATGTTCAGGATCATGGGCTCGAAAAAGCACTCGATAACAGACTGATTGCGCAAGCAAAAATTGCTTTAGAAACGGGCGAAAAAGTCTCGTTCATTTCGCCAATCAAAAACCTGAACCGCACAGTCGGTGCGATGTTGTCAGGCGAGGTGGCGAAGAAATATGGCCACGCAGGTTTGCCTGATGACACGATACACATCCAGCTGCAAGGTACCGCTGGTCAATCCGCAGGCGCATTCCTGGCTCAAGGCGTGACCTTGGACCTGGTTGGCGAAGGCAATGATTATGTTGGTAAAGGTTTGTCCGGTGGTCGCATTATCATCCGTCCAAACACAGAATTCCGTGGTTGGGCCGTTGACAATATCATCTGTGGTAATACGGTCTTATACGGTGCGATTGCAGGTGAAGCGTTCATTAATGGTGTCGCTGGTGAACGTTTCGCGGTACGTAATTCTGGTGCTGTCTCTGTCGTTGAGGGAACCGGAGATCATGGCTGTGAATACATGACTGGTGGCACGGTGATCGTATTGGGCAATACTGGTCGTAACTTTGCTGCAGGTATGTCGGGTGGGATTGCGTATGTCTACGACCCGGACGGTGAATTTGAAGCTAAATGCAATTTGTCCATGGTAACTTTGGAACCTGTATTGGCAGGCGACGTACAGACGGCAACGGTTGATAAAGCAATCTGGCATAGTCGTTTGCGTGGTGGCGAACCTGAGACCGATGAAGCGATTTTGCGCAGCCTGATTGAGCGCCATTTCAAGCATACCGGTAGTACCCGCTCCCGCAATTTGCTGGATGACTGGGCACGCAGCCGCGCCAAATTTGTGAAGGTTTTTCCAACCGAATACAAACGCGCTTTGGCTGAAATGTACGCAGCAAAACAGGCAACTTCAGCTTTAGAAAAGGCAGCTTAAAAAACATCGATTGTCAGCCGGGAGTGGTATCACGGCTGACAGTGAAAAATGATTTTAGGGCTGTCAGCCCGCAACGATATTGAGGTCAGATTATGGGTAAAGTAACCGGTTTTATGGAATATCAGCGCTTGCAGGAAGCCAGCGAAGCGCCGCAATCGCGTAAAAAGCATTACAAAGAATTTCTAGTGCATCTGGATGACGCGCAATCAAAAGTTCAGGCAGCACGTTGCATGGATTGTGGTATTCCTTTTTGTAACAACGGCTGCCCGGTCAACAACATCATTCCTGATTGGAATGATCTGGTGTATCACGGTGATGTAAAGCAAGCATTGGAAGTCTTACATTCGACCAATAATTTTCCGGAATTTACAGGACGTATTTGTCCTGCACCATGTGAGTCAGCATGTACTTTAGGCATCAATGAAGACGCGGTTGGTATCAAATCGATAGAACATTACATTATCGATAAAGGCTGGGAAAATGGTTGGGTAACGGCGAAAGTTTCGACACACAAAACCGGCAAAAAAATCGCCATCGTTGGTTCTGGTCCAGCGGGTTTGGCCGCCGCACAACAATTGGCACGTGCCGGACATGATGTGACTGTGTTTGAAAAAAATGACCGTGTCGGTGGTTTGCTGCGTTATGGCATTCCTGATTTTAAGATGGAAAAATCACATATCGACCGCCGGGTTGAACAGATGCAAGCTGAGGGCGTGACGTTCCGCACCAGTGTATTTGTCGGTAAGGATTTTCCAGCTTCGGTCACAAACTGGTCGAAAGAAACGATCTCTCCAGAAACTTTGCAAAAAGAATTTGATGCGGTTGTTATTGCTGGTGGCGCAGAAACACCGCGTGATTTGCCTGTGCCAGGTCGTGAGCTCAAAGGTGTACATTTTGCGATGGATTTTTTGCCTTTACAAAATAAAGTCAATGCGGGTGACAAAGTAAAAGATCAGATCATGGCAACCGGAAAACATGTCGTGGTGATTGGTGGTGGCGATACAGGTTCTGATTGTGTTGGTACGTCTAACCGCCATGGCGCAAAATCGGTGGCACAGTTTGAATTGTTGCCGCAACCGCCAGAGCAAGAAAACAAGCCATTAGTCTGGCCATATTGGCCCACCAAATTACGCACATCGTCTTCGCATGAAGAAGGTTGTGAGCGTGATTGGGCGGTCGCGACCAAACGTCTGGAAGGCAAAGCCGGTAAAGTTGATAAATTAATTGCTTGCCGCGTGGAGTGGAAAGACGGAAAAATGCAGGAAATTCCAGATTCTGAATTTGAAATGAAAGCTGATCTAGTTTTGTTGGCGATGGGTTTTGTTTCCCCCGTTCAGCAAGTCTTAGATGCATTTGGCGTTGATAAAGATGCGCGTGGTAACGCAAAAGCGACTACTGAAGGCGTAGGCTGCTATAAAACCAATGTGGACAAAGTATTTGCTGCCGGTGATATGCGGCGCGGTCAATCTTTGGTCGTGTGGGCTATCCGCGAAGGGCGGCAATGTGCACGTGAGGTCGATGCCTACCTGATGGGTAGTTCAGTCTTGCCACGCTAGGCACGGCATCCATTTTATTCAACTCTGCATTATTTGCATCAGATTGATAGCTAATTTCCGTAAAGTAACGGAAATTAGCTATTTTTTTATGATAACTATCAAATTTTGCAAATTAATGACTTTAAATTCATTAATATTTTTGTGCTCTGCAAAAGATATTTTAAATAAAAGTTCAAAATTATAAGAATTTTCAATATTTAATTTTGAAATTGTAATTTATTCAGAATTTCTATAATTTCGTTATAATTTTGATATACTTATTGTAACAACTTATTTTTCTGATCTGCATTACAATATATTTTTTTGCAAAAGAATCTTATTAGACGTGCCAAATCTCGTTGAAATTCGCGATGTGCAATTCGGTTATGGAGCGCGGACAATCTTGTCCGGGCTGCGTATGGATTTCCCACGCGGTAAAGTCATTGCCGTCATGGGCGGCTCAGGTTCTGGTAAGACCACTATTCTGCGTTTGATCGGCGGACAGATACGTCCGCAATCAGGCAGTGTGAGTGTGAACGGCCAGCAAATCCAGGAAATGGACAATAAAGCGCTCTATGCCACACGCAGAAAAATGGGTATGTTATTTCAGCACGGCGCCTTATTCACAGACTTAAGTGTTTTTGAGAACGTCGCCTTTCCGCTGCGCGAGCATACCAATTTGTCGGAGTCGATGATACGCGATCTGGTGATGCTGAAGTTGCAGGCCGTCGGGTTACGTAATGCTGCCAATTTGATGCCATCAGAAATTTCTGGTGGGATGGCACGTCGGGTCGCCTTGGCACGCGCGGTGGCCCTCGATCCGGAATTGTTGATGTATGACGAGCCTTTTGCCGGTTTGGATCCGATTTCTATGGGGGTTACGGCAAATTTGATCCGCAATCTTAATGATGCGTTAGGATCAACATCGATTCTGGTGTCGCATGACGTGAACGAGTCTTTTGCCATTGCTGACTACGTCTATTTCTTGTCACAAGGAAAAATCGTGGCAGAAGGAACTCCTGCCCAGATGCGTGAGTCTGAGGATCCGTATGTCAAACAATTTGTCCACGCAGAAGCGGATGGCCCTGTTCCTTTCCACTATCCAGGCAAAACTTTGTTGGATGACCTGGGTTTGAAAGGGCAAGCATGATATTTGAACGCATAGGTCAATGGGTACGTGAATCAGCGAATGATCTCGGCTATGCCACGCGCTGCTTCTTTTTAATTTTACGTAGTGCGTCAGGTTTGTGGCGCAGACCACGACTAATTACTGATCAGATCCATTTCATCGGTAATTATTCGCTGGTCATTATTGCGGTTTCTGGTTTGTTTGTCGGTTTTGTCCTTGGTTATCAGGGGTATTACACGCTTAACCGTTATGGCTCGGAAGAAGCATTGGGGTTGTTAGTCGCCTTGTCATTGACGCGCGAATTGGGACCTGTCGTGACGGCATTATTATTTGCCGGACGCGCCGGGACTTCATTAACGGCAGAGATTGGTCTGATGAAGGCTGGCGAACAGCTGGCGGCCATGGAAATGATGGCCGTTGATCCGATACAGCGCGTGTTGTCGCCTCGCTTTATTGCCGGTTTAATTGCATTACCTATCCTGACGGCGATTTTTAATGCTATGGGGGTGATTGGTGGCTATATTGTCGGTGTAAAACTGATTGGTGTCGATGAAGGCTCATTCTGGTCGCAAATGCAGGCTGGGGTTGAAGTATGGCAAGATATTGGTAATGGTGTCATAAAGAGTATCGTGTTTGGCTTTGCGGTCACGTTTGTGGCGCTTTTCCAGGGCTATGAGGCGCAACCGACTCCTGAGGGGGTTGCGCGTGCGACGACCCGCACAGTGGTGATTTCGTCTTTGTTGGTGCTGTGGCTGGATTTCTTACTGACTGCCTGGATGTTTCAGTAAATGAATAGAATTTGTTTGTAGATCGTACCTGAGTTTGTATGGTCTTAGCAGCGATAACGTGAGCTTCCTTTTTTATACGAGGAAGAGGATTTTTTAGGAAAAATAATGCAAAAAAAATCTTTAGATTTTTGGGTCGGTTTATTCGTCGTTCTTGGCGCTGCAGCTTTGCTGTTTTTAGCGCTTCAGGCTGGGAATATGAGTTCCCTTTCCTTGGATAAGACCTATGATGTAGTGAGTCGCTTCGATAATATCGGCGGTCTCAAACCACGTGCCGCTGTGAAAAGCGCGGGGGTTGTTGTTGGTCGTGTCGCCGACATTAAGTTTGATGACAAAACCTATCAGGCGACAGTGACTTTGCGTTTAGATACGCGTTACAAGTTTCCGAAAGACAGTTCCGCAAAAATTTTGACGTCGGGATTATTGGGAGAGCAATATATTGGTCTGGAAGCTGGCGGAGATACCAATAATCTGATCGCCGGTGACAGAATTAAAATGACGCAGTCAGCAGTGGTACTGGAAAATCTGATCAGTCAGTTTTTATTCAGCAAAGCTACAGACAGCAGTTCGGATGAGAAAAAATGAAATACCTAATGAATAAAATTTCCCCGGCACGTCTTGGTATGGCGTTGGTACTCGCTATGAGTGTTCTGGCAACAGGATGCAGCACGACAACAGTGAGTAAGATCAAAGACAAAGCTGATAAGACGATTGATGCTATTGCGGTTAAGACCAATATTGGTCAAAACCCACGTGATCCCCTCGAAGGTTACAATCGCGTTATGTTCAATTTCAATGATGCGATTGACCGTGCCATTGCAAAGCCAGTAGCGCAGGTGTATCACGATGTTTTACCGTCTTTTGTGCAAACAGGGGTGGGTAATTTTTTTGGTAACATCGGTGATATCTGGAGTGCGTTCAACAGCTTGTTGCAAGGAAAAGGTGCTGAAAGTTTTACTGGGTTTGTGCGCGTTGGATTGAATACAACATTTGGTCTTGGCGGTTTGCTTGATATCGGTTCTCCAGCTGGATTAACGAAACATAAAGAAGATTTTGGTCAGACTTTGGGTGTTTGGGGTGTCAAATCGGGGCCATATCTGGTGTTGCCAGTCTTAGGCCCAAGCACCGTGCGTGATGCCATCGCAACGCCGCTGGATTATTATGGCGATGCCTGGTCATACTACAGACCGGTTTATATACGTAATACGGGTTCAGCGGTGAGACTGGTCGATAAACGTGCAAGTATTTTGGATGCGGGCTCATTGATTGAGGATGCAGCATTAGACCAATATGTTTTTATTCGTGATGCATATTTGCAACGCAGAGAAAATCAAGTTCATCCTGACGATTAAATGGCCTTAACCCGGACTGAATAAGAAATTCGCTTTACAAATACGCTTGTAAGTTCCGTCAATGGCAAAACTAGAGCAGTGAAACAAGTTAATCGCTGCTAGATATGGATTAAAAATGAAATTTACGACATCAATTAAAAACTTTTTTGCTCAAATTTTTGTGTTGGCGTTAGTTGGTCTGACGCTGAATGCTCCTGCGTTAGCTGCAGCAGATGAAGCGCCAGATGCAATGGTCAAACGTATCAGTCAAGAAATTCTGGACCTCGCAAAAAACGACAAAGAGATTCAGGCCGGCAATCAAAAACGTGTGTACGACTTGGTGGAATCAAAGATTCTTCCTTACATTGATTTTCAGCGTATGACTTCGCTGGCGGCAGGTAAAAACTGGCGGGATGCCACTCCTGATCAACAGCAGCAGTTGACCAAAGAGTTCCGCACTTTGCTGGTGTTTACGTATTCTGGCGCTATTTCTCAGATTAAAGATCAGCGTGTTGAGTTTAAACCTATGCGCGCCGCTCCGGAAGATACGGAAGTCGAAGTACGCTCACAGGTTATTCAATCTCGTGGTGACCCAATTCAACTAAACTATCGCCTTGCCAAATCCGCAACTGGATGGAAAATCTATGATATCAATGTGCTCGGTGCGTGGTTGGTTGAAACGTATAAAGGCACATTTACTGAATCAATTAGCAAATCCGGTATTGATGGTCTGATTAAGACATTGTCCGATAAAAATAAGAAGCTGGCTGCTGCTCCAAACAAATCAACATCTAAATAATTGAGTCATTGAGTCATTGATTCATTGAGCTGAAATGTCAGCTCAATGAAGTCATCACTTCATACTGAATAACTGAAGGTATTTTGTGTATAAATTAGCAGGCGAACTCTCGCAGAGAAATGCTTATGACGTTGTGGCGGCTGGTAATGTTGCCATTGCGCAGGGGCAGTCTGACTTTGATTTCTCTAATCTGGTGCAGATCGATTCATCGGCCGTAGTGACAATGATTGAATGGCAACGTCAGGCGGCGCAACAAAACAAAACCTTGCAATTTCATGCAGTTCCGGCAAGCCTGATCAGTCTGATACAACTTTATGGTCTGACTGGTCAATTTCATATTACCCCTGCAGAGCGACATTGACGCTCAACGCCAGGGGGAACTTTTCAAGCTATTGCTGCGTTAATTACCGTAGCTGCTTTCAGTTCAAACGCTGAAAATCCCCTATAATCAAAGGTTTCGTCGCACTTCATTTCGTGGCGAAATTGTTGGTTTATCGTTTATCTCCGATTCCTTTTGAGCACTTAAGTGCAAACACGCCACATGGCTGCCATACAAATTAGCAATATACAAAAACGTTACCAGTCCTTGCAGGCACTGGGCGGCGTCTCGCTAACTATCGAAGAAGGTGAGTTTTTCGGACTACTGGGACCAAATGGCGCTGGTAAGACGACCCTGATCTCCATTCTGGCAGGATTAAATCGCGCCGATACGGGTACTATTTCTGTGCAAGGACACGATGTCGTCAGCGACTATAGAAATGCCCGGAGCAAGCTTGGTGTTGTCCCGCAAGAGTTGGTTTTTGATCCATTTTTTACTGTGCGCGAAACTTTACGCATGCAGTCTGGCTATTTTGGCATCAAAAATAACGATAAGTGGATAGACGAGATCATGGAAAACCTTGATCTGACCAATAAAGCTGACACCAATATGCGTGCCTTGTCCGGCGGAATGAAGCGCCGCGTACTTGTCGCGCAGGCGTTGGTGCATAAGCCACCTGTGATTGTTCTGGATGAGCCGACTGCTGGTGTCGACGTGGAGTTGCGCCAGACCTTGTGGAAGTTTATTGCCCGTTTGAACCGCGAAGGCCACACCATCGTACTGACGACGCATTATCTGGAAGAAGCGCAGGCCTTGTGCAATCGCATCGCAATGCTCAAGCAAGGAAAAGTGGTGGCGCTTGACAGTACGGCCGCCCTGATTAAGCGTATCTCTGGTTCACAACTACGGGTGACCCTGGCAAATAGCGGAAATATTGCTTTGCCCGCTTCACTACGTGACAAAATTATCACTCACGAGACACCGTCCGATCCGCATCAATTTATTTTGCGGGTGACTGATTATGGGCATGTAGAGACGATGTTGAGTGAGTTCCGTCTGGCAGGTTGTGTGATCGACGATTTGCAACTGCTGCAAGCGGATCTGGAAGATGTCTTCCTGCAAATTATGGAGGGCTGAATATGATGAATATGACTGGTTTTAATACGCTGTTGTACAAAGAAGTGTTACGCTTCTGGAAGGTCGCAACGCAAACAATTACGGCGCCGATCATGACTGCCTTGCTGTATTTGTTGATTTTTGGTCATGTGCTGGAAGACCATGTGCAAGTATATCCCGGCGTGCGTTATACGGCTTTTCTCGTACCTGGATTGGTGATGATGAGTGTGTTGCAAAATGCATTCGCAAATTCATCATCTTCTTTGATTCAATCCAAAATTACCGGTAATCTGGTTTTTGTTTTGCTGCCGCCATTATCGCACTGGGAAATTTTTGGTGCGTATGTATTGGCCGCAACGCTGCGTGGACTGGCGGTCGGTACGGGTGTATTTATTGTCACAGTGTGGTTTGCGAATCTGAGTTTTGTCTCACCTTTGTGGATTATCCTGTTCGCGTTGTTAGGTGCGGCGATGTTGGGTACGATGGGTTTGATCGCTGGTATCTGGGCAGAAAAGTTTGATCAGTTAGCTGCGTTTCAGAACTTTCTGATTATGCCTGCGACTTTTTTGTCGGGTGTGTTTTATTCGATTCATTCCTTGCCGCCATTCTGGTTGACACTGTCACGCTTTAACCCATTTTTTTATATGATCGATGGCTTCCGTTTCGGTTTTTTTGGTAAGTCCGATGTCGATCCTTGGCATAGTCTGATGATAGTCACGGTGTTCTTTATTATGCTGGCGACGATTGCATTGCAAATGTTGAAGCGTGGTTATAAGTTACGCCACTGATTTTGCGTCACTCATTTAGTTTTAGAAAGAAAAGCTGTGTTTCCTACCCCTGAACAAATTAAAAATTACATTGCAGCTGGTCTGGAATGTACCCATCTGGAAGTCGAAGGCGACGGCCAGCATTTCAACGCCGTCATCGTTTCCGCCGCATTTGCCGGTAAGCGTCCGATACAGCGTCATCAATTGGTGTACGCCGTCTTAGGTGATCGCATGCGCGAAGAAATCCACGCTTTATCGATGAAAACCCTGACGCCTGAAGAGTACCAAGCATAATGGACAAATTACTGATTACGGGTGGTTCCCGCCTGAACGGCGATATTCGTATCTCCGGTGCAAAAAATGCAGCGCTGCCTATCTTGTGCGCGGCCTTGCTGACCTCGGATGAATTGGTGTTGCATAACGTCCCTTCATTACAAGACGTTAGCACCATGTTCAAATTACTACGTCAGATGGGCGTCAGTGTTACGCAAGAAGATGGTGTCACCACCTTGCGAGGCAATGCGATTGATAAACTCGAAGCACCCTACGACATGGTGAAAACCATGCGTGCATCTATCCTCGTATTGGGGCCATTGGTGGCACGTTTTGGCGAAGCCAGAGTGTCTTTGCCAGGTGGTTGCGGTATTGGTTCGCGTCCGGTTGATCAGCACATCAAAGGCTTGCAAGCCATGGGTGCAGAAATCAGCATTGAAGCTGGCTATATCCATGCTAAAGCGAATCGTCTCAAAGGGACGCGTGTCGTTACTGACATGATTACTGTAACAGGTACTGAAAACTTGTTGATGGCTGCGACGCTGGCCGATGGCGAGACCATTTTGGAAAACGCAGCACGCGAACCCGAAGTGACTGATCTCGCAAACTTGCTGGTCGCGATGGGTGCCAAGATTGAGGGCATAGGCACTGACCGTTTGGTGATTCAAGGTGTTGAACGTCTCCATGGTGCTACTCACACCGTGATCTCTGACCGGATTGAAACCGCCACCTTCTTGTGTGCCGTTGCGGCGACGGGCGGTGACGTTCGCGTGACCCACACACGCACAGATATTCTGGATGTCGCTTTGGATAAGCTGCGCGAAGCTGGTGTAGTGCTGACCACCGGGCCAGACTGGATCCGGGCGCAAATGAGTGCCCGTCCAAAAGCTGTGGGTTTCCGCACCACCGAGTACCCTGGTTTTCCAACCGATATGCAAGCGCAATTCATGGCGATGAACTGTATTGCCCAAGGCAATAGCCGTGTCACCGAAACGATCTTTGAAAATCGTTTTATGCACGTGCAAGAAATGAATCGTCTCGGCGCTAAAATTGAAATTGATGGTCACACGGCGATTGTTAATGGTGTCGACAAACTGGTGGGTGCGCCTGTGATGGCAACAGACCTGCGCGCTTCCGCCTCGCTGGTGATTGCTGGCATGGTGGCTGAGGGTGAAACGCTGATCGATCGCATCTATCACTTAGATCGAGGCTATGATCGCATCGAACAGAAATTATCCGCAGTCGGCGCCAATATTCAACGAGTGAAATAATGACGACACAACTGACATTGGCATTATCCAAAGGCCGTATTTTTGAAGAAACACTGCCATTGCTGGAAGCCGCAGGCATACGCGTAACCGAAGATCCGGAAAAATCGCGTAAGCTGATTCTGGCAACCAATGATCCGGCAGTACGTGTGATCATCGTACGCGCTTCTGATGTACCGACTTACGTTCAATACGGCGCTGCCGACTTTGGTGTTGCGGGTAAAGACGTATTGCATGAGCATGGTGGCGAAGGTTTGTATCAGCCTATCGATTTGAATATCGCCCGATGCCGTATGTCAGTGGCTGTGTCCGCTGGTTTTGATTATGCCAAAGCCGTACGTCAAGGCGCGCGCTTGCGCGTCGCCACCAAGTACACCGAAACTGCACGTCAGCATTTCGCCAGCAAAGGTGTACACGTTGATTTGATCAAATTGTATGGTTCGATGGAATTGGCCCCGCTGGTCGGTTTGTCGGATGCCATCGTCGATCTGGTTAGTACTGGCAACACGCTCAAGGCGAATAATCTGGTCGAAGTCGAACACATCATGGATATTTCTTCGCGTCTGGTGGTGAATCAGGCAGCATTGAAATTAAAGCGTGAGCGTCTGCAACCGATTCTGGAAGCATTTGATCGCGCCTCCAAACTGAATACCTAATTTCTAGAGATAAGCATATGGCTTCACTGATTACCCGCCTCGATTCTGCAGATGCAGATTTTTCTACCAGATTGACGTCATTGCTGGCATTTGAAGCGAGCGAAGACGAGGCGATAGATCGTGCTGCTGCACAGATATTGGCCAGCGTCAAAGCCAATGGCGATACCGCCGTACTAGAAGCGACTAACCGTTTTGATCGCCTGCATGCAGCCAGCGTTGCTGAGCTCGAATTGTCGCAATCTGAAATGCAGGCAGCGTTGCAATCCTTGAGCCCAGAACGTCGCAACGCACTAGAAACAGCGGCACAGCGAGTGCGTGCTTATCACGAAGTACAAAAACGTGAATGCGGTTCTGGTGGCTTTAGTTATACCGAAGCCGATGGAACGGTCTTGGGACAAAAAGTCACGCCTTTAGATCGCGTTGGTATCTATGTGCCGGGCGGTAAGGCGGCTTATCCTTCTTCGGTATTGATGAATGCGATTCCGGCGAAAGTCGCTGGCGTGCAAGAGATCATCATGGTGGTGCCGACGCCGGATGGTGTCAAGAATCCCTTGGTGCTGGCTGCGGCGGCAATTGCTGGCGTTGATCGTGTTTTCACCATTGGTGGTGCGCAAGCAGTGGGTGCCTTGGCCTACGGCACAGCAACGATCCCGCAAGTCGATAAAATTGTTGGGCCAGGTAATGCCTATGTGGCAGCCGCAAAGCGCCGTGTATTTGGTACGGTCGGTATCGATATGATTGCCGGACCTTCAGAGATTCTGGTGTTATGCGATGGCACCACCAATCCCGATTGGGTAGCGATGGATTTGTTCTCGCAAGCTGAGCATGATGAATTAGCGCAATCCATTTTATTGTGCCCTGATGACGCTTATCTGGAAGCGGTTCGGGCGAGCATCGTCAAATTATTACCCACCATGCCACGTCATGAAGTAATACGTACCTCGCTGGCTAACCGTGGTGCCCTGATCAAGGTGCGCGATATGGATGAGGCCTGCGAAATCGCCAATAGTATCGCTGCTGAACATTTAGAAATTTCTGCTGAACATCCGCAACAATGGGCGGACAAAATTCGCCATGCAGGTGCGATGTTTTTAGGTCGCTATTCATCCGAAGCGCTGGGTGACTACTGCGCCGGCCCTAATCATGTTCTGCCAACCTCACGTACTGCAAGATTTTCTTCACCGCTAGGTGTGTATGATTTCCAAAAGCGTTCATCGATGATTTTTGTCAGTGAACAAGGTGCGCAAACTTTAGGTAAAGTCGCTGCCGAGCTGGCGTACGGCGAAGGTTTGCAAGCCCATGCCCGTAGCGCTGAATTGCGCTTGAAATGAATACGCTGAAATGAAAATTTCCATGAGTCCATGCGCATGAATGCTGATTGGCGCAATCAGATTTTTTGCGAAGATGCGCTAAATGGCTTAGCGCGTTTGCCTGATGCCAGCATCGATTTATTGCTCGCCGATCCACCGTATGGACTGGGCAAAGATTATGGCAATGATTCCGATAAAATGGAATCAGCAGCCTATCTGGAATGGATGGCGCAATGGATAGATGCCGCTCTGCCTAAGCTCAAAGCGAACGGTAGTCTGTATATTTTTTTGACCTGGCGCTATTCGCCAGAAGTGTTTGTCTTGCTGAAGCAGCGCATGACAATGATGAACGAAATTATCTGGGACAGGCGCGTACCATCGATGGGGGGCAGCGTGCGTAAGTATTCTTCGGTGCATGACACGATAGGTTTTTTTGTCAAAGCCAAAGATTATTATTTTGATCTGGATGCGATACGGATTCCGTATGACGCCGCTACCAAAAAAGCACGCAGCCGGAAAATTTTTGAAGGTGCAAAATGGTTGGAGTTAGGCTTCAATCCTAAAGATGTCTGGAGTGTTTCGCGCTTGCATCGAGAGCATGCAGAACGTGAAGAACACCCAACCCAAAAACCGCTCGAAATTATCGAACGTATGATCAAGGCCTCTTGCCCACCAGGCGGCGTGGTACTTGATCCCTTTATGGGCAGCGGAACCACCGCCGTCGCTGCAAAACGTTGTGGGCGTGATTTTGTCGGTTTTGAATTGAATCCCGATTATTGCGCAATGATAGAGAAACGCCTGAGTTTGCACCCAAGTGTTGCGCCATCTGTGGCGCTTGCATAAAACAATGTAGGGGGGAGTATGCAGTGTTGACTGCATGTCGCCAGCTAAACTTATAGGCTTTCCGTTTTTGATATGCCGTACTGCCTGGAGTATATGGAATGAGTAGCAGCAACGTAACGAATTTAACGACGCTAACGAACATTATTCGCCCTGAAATCGCCAGTCTGTCGGCGTATCACGTGCCGGATTCTGCCGGTTTTGTGAAACTCGACGCGATGGAAAACCCTTTTGTGTTGCCATCAGAATTGCAGCAAGACTTAGCACATCATTTGGCGCAGGTTGCGATGAATCGCTATCCGGTACCTTCTTATACAAATCTCAAAAATATCATTGCTGAAAAGTTAGGCGTACCAGCCGGACATGAAATTATTGTCGGCAATGGTTCCGACGAATTGATCGCCATGATCTCGGTCGCTTGCGCAAAGCCAGGTGCCAAAGTGCTTGCGCCTGTGCCGGGCTTTGTGATGTATGCGATGTCTGCCAAATTTGCCGGGCTGGAATTTATCGGGGTTTCGTTGAATGCGGATTTCACACTCAATAAAGACGCCATGCTGGCAGCGATTGCTGAACATCAGCCAGCAATCACCTATCTAGCCTATCCTAACAATCCCACCGGCACCTTGTATGATGCGGATGACATGGTTGAGATTTTGCACGCGGTAGGCAATACCGGCATTGTGGTCGTTGATGAAGCTTACCAACCGTTTGCCCAAACCAGTTTTATGTCACGACTATCAGAGTTTGATAATCTGGTCGTGATGCGCACCGTGTCCAAGCTTGGGCTGGCAGGCATACGTTTGGGTTATATGGCGGGCAACAATGCTTTGATGAATGAATTTGAAAAAGTGCGCCCACCCTACAATATCAATGTCTTAACACAAGCAGCGGCGGAATTTGTTTTGCAAAGAGTTGAAGTGCTGGATGCGCAGGCAGCCGCATTACGTGCGCAACGTAGTCAGTTAGCAGCAGCCTTGAGCGCGATGTCTGGCGTGCAAGTATTTCCATCATCAGCAAATTTTTTGCTGATACGTGTTGCAAACGCTGAACAAGTCTTTGTCAAATTGTTGAATCACAAAATTTTAGTTAAAAATGTGGGTAAAATGCATACTCTGCTAGAGAACTGTCTCCGTATCACCGTCAGTACTCAGGAAGAGAATGATTTATTTCTTGCTGCGTTTGCAGCTTCTATGTCATCAAAATGAATAACTCAACTCAACGCATTGCGGCGGTTACCCGCAATACCAACGAAACACAAATTCGTGTTGCCATTAATCTGGATGGCACCGGTCAGCAAAAGCTCAATACCGGCGTGCCATTTCTGGATCACATGCTGGATCAGATTGCCCGTCATGGTCTGATTGATCTTGATATCGAAGCCGTCGGCGATTTGCACATTGATGCGCACCATACGGTAGAGGACGTTGGTATTACCTTGGGACAAGCGTTTGCCAAAGCCATGGGCGATAAAAAAGGCATACGTCGCTATGGTCATGCGTATGTTCCTTTGGATGAAGCGCTGTCGCGCGTCGTCGTCGATTTTTCTGGTCGCCCTGGTCTTGAATACCATATTCCATTTACCCGCGCCATGATTGGCGGTTTTGACGTTGATCTGACGCGCGAATTCTTTCAGGGCTTTGTGAATCACGCATTGGTGACATTGCACATCGATAATTTGCGTGGCGACAACGCACACCATCAATGCGAAACCGTGTTTAAAGCCTTTGGCCGTGCTTTGCGCATGGCAACAGAGCTTGATGCACGTGCTGCTGGCACTATTCCATCTACTAAGGGTAGCCTTTAATTTGTGTTTTCAAACTCTGTCACAACATAATCATGAAGCTTGGATGGTAAGGTTGATGCGGAGTAAATTATGATGAATAAAATTGTTGTTGTTGATTACGGTATGGGAAATTTGCGCTCAGTGGCGCAAGCCCTGCGTGCCGTCGCGCCTGAGGCCAATGTACTGATTTCCGGTGAAGTCGCCGATATTCAAAGCGCTGATCGCATTGTTTTGCCTGGTCAGGGTGCAATGCCAGATTGCATGAGCAGTTTGCGCGACTCAGGTGTCCAAGACGCGGTTTTGGATGCTGCGCGGAACAAACCACTGTTTGGCGTATGTGTCGGTGAGCAAATGTTGTTTGATCTGAGTGAAGAAGGCAATACACCTGGTTTAAGCTTATTGCCTGGGAAAGTAGTGCGTTTCAGACTCGATGGTCAGCTGCAGGCCGATGGCTCACGTTTTAAAGTCCCGCAAATGGGATGGAACCGAGTGCAACAATCGCGGTCTCACGCTTTGTGGCAAGATATACCTGACGAGGCGTATTTTTACTTTGTGCATAGCTACTTTGCGCAGCCTGAAAATGCGCAGCATACGGTAGGCATTACCGATTACGGTCATCCATTCGCTTGTGCAGTGGCGCGCGACAATATTTTTGCCACGCAATTCCATCCTGAAAAGAGTGCCCAGGCTGGCTTGCAACTGTATAAAAACTTTGTACACTGGAATCCCTGATCGAAGTTTTGCGCCTTAGCGGGCGCAGCATTTGCATTTTTTTGAATCACATTTGGCTTTTTGATTTTTTACTGTCTTTTAGACGCTTATATTTCTTTTATATCATGTTGCTCATCCCTGCTATCGACCTGAAAGATGGTCACTGCGTACGCCTCAAACAAGGTGATATGGACCAAGCCACCGTGTTTTCTGAAGATCCGGCTGAAACCGCTCGCCATTGGCTCAAGCAAGGCGCACGTCGCCTGCATCTGGTTGATCTGAATGGCGCATTTGCTGGCAAACCAAAAAATGAAGCGGCAGTGAAGGCAATTATTCAGGCTGTGCGTGACTACGCCGAAGAAACTGATACCGAAGAAATTCCGGTGCAGTTAGGTGGTGGGATTCGTGATCTTGACACCATAGAACGTTATCTCGATGACGGCTTGTCGTACATCATTATCGGTACAGCCGCGGTCAAAAACCCAGGCTTCCTGGCAGATGCATGTAGCGCATTTCCCGGTCAGATCATCGTCGGCATAGATGCCAAAGATGGCAAAGTAGCGACCGATGGTTGGAGTAAATTGTCCGGCCATGAAGTCATCGACCTCGCGCAAAAATTTGAAGGTTATGGTGTTGAGGCAATTATTTATACGGATATTGGCCGCGACGGCATGATGGGTGGCGTGAATATCGATGCGACTGTTAAATTGGCGCAAGCGGTCAGTATTCCCGTGATTGCTTCTGGTGGCGTGCATAATCTGGCCGATGTTGAAGCCTTGTGCGAAGTGCAAGGCGAGGGCATCGAGGGCGTGATCTGCGGTCGTTCGATTTATGAGGGCACATTGGATCTGTTGACTGCACAAGAGCGTGCTGACGAACTCAGCGACGACGGCACCGAGTACTATTCCGAAGAAGAAGCCGAATGAGTTTAGCTAAACGCATTATCCCTTGCCTTGATGTGACCGCAGGGCGCGTCGTGAAGGGAATAAATTTTCAAGAATTGCGCGATGCTGGTGATCCTGTCGAAATTGCGCGTCGTTACGATGCGCAAGGTGCTGATGAAATCACATTTTTGGATATCACCGCCTCATCTGATGGACGCGATCTGATTTTGCCTATCATCGAAGCGGTTGCTTCGCAGGTATTTATTCCATTGACGGTTGGTGGCGGTGTTCGTACCGTCGCTGATGTGCGCCGCTTATTGAATGCCGGTGCTGATAAAGTGGGTATCAATACGTCTGCAGTGACCAATCCACAACTGGTCGCGGACGCTGCATCGAAATACGGTTCACAATGCATTGTCGTTGCCATCGATGCTAAAAATGTCGCACCAGGGAAATGGGAAGTGTTTACCCACGGTGGTCGCAATGCAACAGGTCTGGATGCAGTGGAATGGGCGCAAAACATGGCACGCCTTGGTGCTGGCGAGATTTTACTGACCAGCATGGATAAAGATGGTACCCGTTCTGGTTTTGATTTGGGACTCACACGTGCGATCTCCGATGCTGTGTCTATTCCGGTTATTGCATCAGGCGGTGTTGGAAGTTTGCAAGATTTGGCCGATGGCATCAAAATAGGTGGGGCTGACGCTGTTTTGGCGGCCAGTATTTTTCATTATGGTCAACATACGGTTGGCGAAGCAAAGCAATTTATGGCAGCGCAACATATTCCTATGAGGTTGGTATGAGTGCCGCTAAGTGGTTAAATAAAGTGAAGTGGGACGATCAGGGACTAGTGCCTGTGATCGCACAAGAAGCCAGTAGCAACGATGTGTTAATGTTTGCCTGGATGAATCGCGAAGCCCTGTCCAAAACAGTGGAATTGGGTGAAGCCGTGTACTGGAGCCGTTCGCGCAAAAAATTGTGGCACAAAGGCGAAGAATCCGGTCACGTACAAAAGGTCAAAGAAATTCGCATCGATTGCGATGAAGATGTGGTCTTGCTCAAGATAGAGCAAACGGACAGCATCGCTTGTCATACAGGCCGCCATTCGTGTTTTTTTCAAAAATTTGAAGGTAGCCTCAATGATGGTGATTGGCAAGCCGTTGATCCCGTGCTGAAAGACCCGGAAAGCATTTATAAATGAGCGCTACTCAAGAACAAGTGTTGCAGCGACTGGCAGAAATCATCGAAAGTCGTAAACTCGCCAATGGCGGCGACCCTGACAAATCGTATGTGGCGCGCTTATTTGCCAAAGGCGACGATGCGATTCTGAAAAAAATTGGCGAAGAAGCAACCGAAACCGTGATGGCAGCAAAAGATGCGCGCGTCTCGGGTGATCATTCTAAGGTCTTGTACGAATGTGCTGATTTGTGGTTTCATTCGCTTGTCATGTTAGCCCAGTATGATCTGCGCCCGCAGCAAGTGTTGGATGAGTTAGCCAGACGTGAAGGTCTTTCTGGTCTGGAAGAAAAAGCCTCTCGTTCAGAATAACCCCCTGAGCCAAGTCAAATGAGTTATTTCTTTGCTTATTGAAAGCGGATAAAACGTGGATAATTGCATTTTCTGTAAAATTGCCGCCAAGCAAATCCCTTCGTCTATTGTTTATGAAGATGATGAATTGCTGGCGTTTAAAGATATTAATCCGGCAGCGCCTGTGCATTTACTGGTGATCCCGAAAATCCATCTGGATACCTTGTCGTCAGCGCAGGCGGAACATCAGGCGGTTTTAGGAAAAATGCTGGCGCTAGCCCCCAAATTGGCATCAGACCACGGTTGTGCACCAGTTCAACAGGCGGATGGTCGTTATAGCGGCGGCTACAAAACCTTGATTAATACGGGCGCGGACGGTGGACAAGAGGTGTATCATTTGCATATGCACGTCATTGGCGGTCCTCAACCTTGGCGTGGACAACGCTAATTAAATTTTGATGAAAGCATTGCTTTCATTAGCATCAACAGGAGTACATCATGGGTTCATTTAGTGGCTTGCATTGGCTGGTTGTTTTAGTTGTTGTAATTTTAATATTCGGCACCAAAAAGTTGGGCAATATCGGTAGTGATCTTGGCAAAGCAGTCAAAGGCTTTAAGGATGGCATTAAGGGTGAAGAAGAAAAAGCACCCGTAGCACAAGCCAACGCAGAAAAAACGATTGATGTTGACGCTAAAGAAAAATCCAAACAGTGATTTGTTTGCCGTTGCTTTTCAGCGTTCCCGGTGCTTATCTAGCGGACAGACGCAATGATTGATTTAGGAATCAGCAAACTTGCCCTGATTGGTGTGGTTGCCTTAATCGTGATCGGTCCGGAAAAACTGCCGCGCGTTGCCCGTATGGCGGGCACGCTGCTGGGACGTGCGCAACGCTACATCAACGACGTCAAAGCAGAAGTCAGTAAAGAAATAGAGCTGGACGAATTGCGCAAGATGCAAAAAGACGTGCAGGAAGCTGCCCACAATGTTGAACAATCGGTATCGCAGTCGTGGAATGAAACTGCCGATGAATTGCGGACGATAGGGCAAGAGAATGCTATTTCCCCCTCCTCTTACGGCACTACCTATGTCAGTACGGAGCAACTCGCACGTAAGGCAAAAGAGTTTCGTCGCAAAAAGCTGGCTAAAACTTCTGCCATTCCGAGTTGGTACAAAAATCGCCACGGTCAGCGCAATCATATTGTTTCAGGTTCCGCACGTATGGCGCGCCACCGCGCTAAATCGCGTGCGCCTGTCAGTTTCTATTAATTCCATTTGATGTCACAGTCTATGTCCCAGCGTTCTCTTTTTTGGGTGGTATTCGCATGAGCGATAAAATTGAACCCGGCGTTGAGGAAAGTTTTATTTCCCATCTGGTTGAATTGCGCGATCGTCTGGTCAAGGCCTGCTATGGCTTGGTCATTGCCACTGCGCTGTTGATGCTATGGCCAGGGCCTTCGGCGATTTATGATTTTCTGGCGCAGCCGATGGTCGACTCTTTGCCGGTCGGCTCGCAAATGATTGCAACTGGTGTGATTTCGCCTTTTATGGTGCCAATGAAAGTTACCATGTTGCTGGCGGTTTTACTGGCATTGCCGTGGATACTGTATCAGGTGTGGGCGTTCATTGCGCCGGGTTTGTATGCGCATGAAAAGCGTTTAATCGCCCCCCTGGTGATTTCGTCATCGATACTATTTTTGACTGGTGTGGCGTTTTGTTACTTCATCGTTTTCAGCCGCGTTTTTAAGTTTATCAATGCGTTTTCACCAACATCTATCCACATGGCACCAGATATCGAAAATTATCTGGATTTTATTATGTCGATGTGCCTTGCTTTTGGCGTGACGTTTGAAGTACCGGTGGTGGTGGTGGTACTGGTTCGTATGGGCATCGTTTCTGTTGAGAAGCTCAAGGCGATTCGTCCGTATGTGATCGTTGGCGCGTTTGTGATCGCCGCGATTGTGACGCCACCGGATTTGGTCAGTCAGTTCTCACTGGCGCTGCCGATGTGGCTGTTGTATGAGCTGGGTTTGGTGATTGCGCCGCTGTTCGTGCGCGTGACGCAGGCGCCAGATACGGTCGACTAAAAGCCATCGTTTAACAGGTTTCAGTGAATAAAAAAGAGGCTGGATGTCATTGGACTTCCGGCCTCTTTTTATGTTTGATCGTTGATGAACTTAAGCGTTGCGCAACCAATGTACGAGTGGCAGCGCGCTTTGATAGGCTTTGAGCAAAGTCTGCTTGACCTCATCGCTGCTCAGACCCTGATAAGGGCACTCAGTCCACACCATGAAGTTTTTGAGCTTCAGGTATTCAATATGCTTAAGATCGGCGTCAAAGCCTTTTGGTGGGCGTTTGAGCTTACCTTCTTCTTGTAGTTCACCAAACGATTGCTTCAACTTTTTATCTTTGAGCAGTTTTTCAAAGCCAGCTTCATCATTGATGATATGTTCACGGATGGCTTTTAAACGATCAGATGGCGGCATATATTCTCCGCAGGCAAAGAATAGTCTGCCATTGGCGTCGAGCTGAAAATAGTACGCAGGACCGCCACCTTCACTTGGTTTCTTGCGGCCACTAGGTAGTATCGACGATGAAAACGTGGTTTTATATGGCGACTTATCGTGCCCGAAGCGTACATCGCGATTGATTCGAAACAGCGCTTTTTTTGGTTCGCAGCCCGCAATAGCAGGATCAAATTTTTGAATGCCAGTGATCAGCTCTGTCACCAGTTGCAAAAATTCAGCACGCAAAATATCGTAACGTGGTTTGTTCATCACAAACCAGGCACGGTTATTGTTTTCGGACAGCTCCGATAAAAACGCTTGCAGGTCAATCAGATGCATTTTGTTTTATTCTTCACGACGTGATGGTGGACGTTTACCTATCAACACTTGCAAGGTAGGTTCTTGATTATTTCTTAGAACGGTAATT
Organism: Undibacterium sp. Ji67W; assembly: GCA_049340365.1. Lineage (GTDB taxonomy): Bacteria > Pseudomonadota > Gammaproteobacteria > Burkholderiales > Burkholderiaceae_D > Undibacterium. The sequence continues at coordinate 180,243 of JBMPOY010000006.1, forward strand.
TGTGCTTTATTTCCAGGGGTCAGTTGTGCCACCAGATTAAACATTTCCAATGTTCCTTTTACTGGTTTTCCATCAATAGAAACCAGAATGTCACCAGGTTTCATCCCCGCCTTATCTGCTGGGCCACCACGCACCACCCCGGCGATGATCGCACCGGACTTTTGTTTGATGCCAAAACTTTCGGCTAATTCTGGCGTGATTTCCTGTGGCTCCACACCTATCCAGCCACGTACCACCTGACCTTGGCTAATGATGGATTCCATCACCGACTTCACGGTGGAAGTTGGCGTTGCAAAACCTATGCCTACCGAGCCTCCGGTCTGTGAATAGATTGCCGTATTAATGCCGAGTAAGTTTCCGTTAATATCGACCAAAGCACCACCCGAGTTACCAGGGTTGATCGCCGCATCTGTCTGAATAAAATTCTGAAACGCATTTTCAGTCAGATTGTTACGTCCTAAGGCTGAAACTATACCCATCGTCACGGTTTGACCGACGCCAAATGGGTTACCGATCGCAAGAACCACATCGCCGACCTGCGCGTCGTCAGGATGTCCCAGCGTGATTGCTGGCAGATCAGGAAGATTAATTTTGATGACTGCCAGATCAGTTTCCGGATCCGTTCCGACGACTTTTGCTGCCGCTGAACGTCCGTCGGCGAGGGCAACATCGATTTCATCTGCGGATTCAACCACATGGTTGTTGGTCAGGATATAGCCTTCCGAGCTGACAATGACCCCCGAACCCAGACTGGACTGTCGTTCTGATTTCTGACCCTGGTCGCCGAAAAAGCGTCGAAGACTAGGATCATTCAATAACGGGTTGCGCGAACGCTGGACTTCTTTTGAAGTGTAGATATTCACCACGGAAGGCATCGCTTTTTGTGCTGCCTTGCGATAACTACTTTGCGCTGCAACGTTGTTTGCAGGCGCTTCTTTGAGGTTTAGAGTCGGTGACAGGCCTGGTACCTGACTATTATTCAAGGCATTATTTGCCCAGTCAGGTTTGAGGGTGGTTAAAATAAACCAGATCGCCAGACCAACCGTCACAGTCTGGGCAAACAATAACCAAAGACGTCGCATAAGGTGAATGATGAGTAAAAAATTGGTAAATAGGGATCAACTTGCAAAATTTCTAGAGGTGGAATTGCAAGTGACACGTGTTCGTGATTATTGCCCAAATGGCTTGCAGGTGGAAGGGCGAAATGAGATTGGCTGTATTGTGACTGGCGTTACTGCCAGTATTGCCTTGCTCGAAGCCGCCATTGAACTGCGTGCCGATGCCATTATGGTACATCATGGTTACTTTTGGCGTGGCGAGGATATGCGTGTCATTGGTCAAAAGCAACGTCGCCTCAAGCTCTTATTGCAAAACGATATTTCCTTATTTGGTTATCATTTGCCATTGGATATGCATCCGCAGATCGGTAACAATGCACGTTTGGCGCAGGTACTAGGTTTGCGCGAGACTGGACGTTTTGGTGACGATGATCTGGGTTGGCTGGGTGAAATTGATGTACCTGAGGTCGTTACGATGAGCGACCTGGAGCATCATATCTCTACACGTCTGGGTAGAAAACCCTTACTGATAGGTGATCCGACGCAAAAAATAGGCAAAGTTGCCTGGTGTACCGGTGCAGCACACAGCATGCTTGATCAGGCCATCGGTGCTGGCGCAAACGTCTATCTGAGCGGAGAAATTTCTGAACCTATCGTACATCTGGCGTGTGAAGCTGGTGTTGCTTACCTCGCTTGTGGTCATCATGCGACAGAACGTTATGGGATCAAGGCGCTGGGGGAGTTGGTCGCGCAAGAGTTTGGCATCGAACACCACTTCATTGATATCGATAATCCAGTCTGATGCCTGGTTTGCAGCCATTGAATCGGATGAATCAGTGGCTGCTCCCGGTAAAATTACAGTGCGACTTTATTTTTTCAGGGAATCTCGAATTTCTCTGAGTAAGATGACGTCTTCTGGTGTTGGCGCTGGTGCAGGCGCAGGTGCTGGTTCTTCTTTACGCAGTTTATTGACCAGTCTGACCATTTGAAAAATCACGAAAGCCAGAATAATGAAATTGACGGTTACAGTGATGAAATTACCATAGGCCAAGACACCGCCTGCTTTTTTAGCTTCAATCAAAGTCAGTTGTGCGCTTTGGCCATTCAGTGGCAGGTAGTAGTTGGAAAAATCCAGCCCGCCAAATAATTTACCAATGACTGGCATGACAACGTCGCCGACTAAAGAGTCAACAATTTTGCCAAATGCACCGCCAATGATGACACCCACAGCCAAATCGACTACATTTCCCTTTGTGGCAAAGGTTTTGAATTCTTGCATCATGCTCATTGATGGTCTCCGTAAAAATTAATGGCAAATGTGCCGTTCGATCAATTGTCCATATTTTAATGCGCAAATCGTTGAATTTGCCGCTATAGTTTGTCAATTATCTTTACAGAAAATCACTGATTTTTCACATTTAGCACATAAAATCACGTGCCAATATGAACTATGTCAAATAGTGACGGTTTTGTAAAAATAAAGGGAAAGTGTTGCTGTTTTGGGTAGTATTTGCTTTAAAACCATATCTCGCTACTTTATAATTTAATGTTGCTAGATGCGGGTTTGAACTTCATCAAGTTTCGATTTTTGACAGATTGGGGTTGGTATGAGTAATGAAAAGCAGGTCGATTCCGGCCGTCGCGGTTTGCTCGTCGCCACTTGCGCGGCGGGTGGTGTGGCAGGATTGGCAACGGCTGGGGCGCTAGTCAGCACTTTCCAGCCATCAGAGCGTGCAAAAGCAGCTGGCGCTCCGGTGGAAGTAGATATCTCCGCTCTAAAGCCAGGTGAAATGACCACTGTTGAGTGGCGTGGAAAACCTGTCTGGATTTTAAAACGGACGCCAGAAATGTTGGCCAGTCTGCCAAAAACAGAAGATAAGGTGGCTGATCCAGAGTCTAAAAAACCTTACACCATGGAGTTACCTGAGTATTGCGATAAGCAAACCCGTTCGCGTAAAGAGCACTCAGAGTTGTTAATTGCCGTAGGTATTTGTTCTCACCTCGGTTGCTCGCCTAGTTCAAAATTCCAAGCCGGAGCACAACCTTCGCTGCCAGATGACTGGCAAGGTGGTTTTCTGTGCCCATGCCACGGTTCGACTTTCGATCTGGCCGGTCGCGTCTATAAAAACAAACCAGCACCGCAAAATCTGGATGTGCCACGTCACATGTTTTTATCGGATACCAAAATTGTCATCGGTAAAGATGAGAAAGGCGAGGCGTAATCATGGCGTTTGTTGAAAAAAAGCTTCCTGCTGATGCACCCGTTGTCGATAAAGCCCTTAATTGGGTCGACTCCCGTTTTCCACTGACTAAACTGTGGAACGATCAATGGGGCAAATACTACGCACCTAAGAATTTTAATTTCTGGTACATCTTCGGCTCACTGGCTATGCTGGTGTTGGTCATTCAGATCGTTACCGGTATTTTCCTGGTCATGCATTACAAACCAGACGCAACACTGGCTTTTGCATCGGTTGAATACATCATGCGTGACGTGCCTTGGGGTTGGTTGGTGCGCTACATGCACTCGACTGGCGCCTCGGCCTTCTTCATCGTGATTTATCTGCATATGGCACGTGCATTTATGTATGGCTCTTATCGCAAGCCACGTGAGTTGATCTGGTTGTTTGGCTTCGCGATTTTCTTGTGCCTGATGGCTGAAGCCTTCTTCGGTTACTTGTTGCCTTGGGGTCAGATGTCATACTGGGGTGCGCAGGTTATTGTTAACTTGTTTGGTGCGATTCCATTCATTGGGCCAGATCTGTCGTTGTGGATCCGTGGTGACTACGTTGTTTCTGATGCGACACTGAACCGTTTCTTCTCGTTCCACGTGATTGCCATTCCTTTGGTATTGCTGGGTCTGGTTGCCGCGCATCTGATCGCTTTGCATGAAGTGGGTTCAAACAACCCAGACGGTATTGAGATCAAAGAAAACTTAGGCCCTGATGGTCATCCTGTTGATGGTGTTCCTTCACATCCTTATTACACTTTCCACGATATTTTTGGCGTGACAGTGTTCCTGACCTTGTTCAGTGCTGTGATCTTCTTTGCGCCTGAAATGGGTGGTTACTTCCTGGAATACAATAACTTTATTCCGGCGGATTCTCTGAAAACACCTCCGCACATTGCACCGACCTGGTACTTCACGCCGTTCTACTCGATTTTGCGTGCCACCACTTCAGAGTTCTTGTTCGTAGCGCAGGCGGGTATTGCGGCCTACGTAGCATTGATCTACCTGACCACCAAATTACCGCAGACCATCAAATTTGCGATAGCTGGCTTGGGGTTGGTCGTGATCGCAGGTATGATGCCAGGCGCATTGGATGCGAAATTCTGGGGTGTGGTGTTGTTTGGTGGCTCCGTCGTTATCCTGGCTTTCTTGCCTTGGATCGACCTGTCACCCGTTAAATCTATACGCTATCGTCCTGATTGGCACAAATTGGTGTATATCGTATTTGCGATTACTTTCGTGACCCTCGGTTATCTGGGTGTACAACCACCATCACCAATTCGTGAACGTATCTCTCAGGTTTGCGCAGTCATCTACTTCAGCTTCTTCCTGTTGATGCCTTGGTGGAGTGCGATGGGTACCTTTAAAACAGTACCGAAGCGTGTAACTTTTACGCCACATTGAGCAAATTAAGCGAGGAAGAATAAGCATGAAATTACTTAAAAAACTGATCGCGACTCTGGCTTTCGTTCCGGCTTTGGTGATGGCAAATGAAGGAGGCTTTCCTTTAGATCACGCACCGGATCGTTCTACAGATATGGCTGCTTTGCAAAATGGCGCTAAATTGTTTATCAATTACTGCTTGAATTGCCATTCTGCTTCGGCGATGCGTTACAACCGTCTGCGTGATATTGGCCTGACTGAAGACCAAATCAAAACCAATCTGTTGTTCACTGGTGAAAAAGTCGGTGATCTGATGAAAACCACCATGGCGCCGAAAGATGCCAAGGCCTGGTTTGGTGCGGTTCCACCCGATTTGTCAGTGATCGCCCGTGCCAAAGCATCTGAAGCAGGCTCCGGTGCCGACTGGTTGTACACTTATCTGCGTACTTATTACAAAGATGAGTCTCGTCCGACAGGCTGGAACAACATGGTCTTCCCTAACGTTGGTATGCCGCATGTGTTGTGGCAATTGCAAGGTGTTCGTACCGCAAAGTTTGTCGAAGAGAAAGATCCGCATGACGAATCTAAGTCTGTTCACAAATTTGAAGGCTTCGAAAAAGTTTCCGATGGGACATTAACTACAGCAGAATATGACAACGCAGTGGGTGATCTGGTAGCATATCTACAGTGGATGGGTGAACCAGCACAATCAACTCGCAAGCGTTTAGGTGCTATAGTTGTGATATTCATGGCGTTTTTAGCGACACTTGCATGGCGTTTGAATGCGTCCTACTGGAAGGAAGTTAAGTAAAAGCAATGTTTCTGTCTTGCGAAATGAGTTAAATAACAAGTCAGAATTTTCTCAGATCGCCCGTTTTTCTCCGTCGTAAACGGGCGAGTAATCCCTAGGGTGAGGTGCGCAAAATTGGCACCTCGCCCTGATCGTTTTTAAGGAACTATAAAAATGATGGTTCTCTACTCGGGCACAACTTGCCCATTTTCTCAACGCTGCCGTTTGGTACTGTTTGAAAAAGGCATGGATTTTGAAATCCGTGATGTTGATTTATTCAACAAACCTGAAGATATTTCGACCATGAATCCCTATGGTCAGGTGCCAATTTTGGTTGAACGCGAATTGATATTGTATGAATCCAATATCATCAATGAATACATTGACGAGCGTTTCCCACATCCACAATTGATGCCTGCTGATCCGTTGCAACGCGCACGTGCACGTTTGATGTTGTTCAATTTTGAAAAAGAATTGTTCGTTCACGTTCACACATTGGAAAACGACAAAAATACCAGCTCCGCTAAGGTTCAGGACAAAGCACGCGCAGAAATTCGTGATCGCCTGACGCAATTGGCGCCTTTGTTCATCAAGAACAAATACATGCTGGGTGATGAGTTTTCTATGCTGGACGTGGCTGTTGCTCCGCTGTTGTGGCGTCTGGATCATTACGGTATCGAGTTGTCTAAAACAGCCGCACCTATCATGAAATACGCAGAACGTATTTTCTCCCGTCCTGCTTACATCGAAGCATTGACGCCATCTGAAAAAGTAATGCGTCGTTAATCTGCTTGTTTAAATAAGCAGATTGATCCTTGCAGGTCATAGCACGAGGCTGACTAGTTGCATCAGGTCAGCCTTGTTGTTTTCTGAACTGCGATCTATGCTTAATTATTTATACGTTTGAGTATCTCTTATGCAAGAAACATCTACTAAGCCCTATTTCATGCGTGCCATTTACGAATGGTGCACAGATAACGGCTACACCCCCTACATGGCAGTCAAAGTTGGCGGTGCAGCGCAAGTACCGATGGAATTTGTACGCAACGGCGAAATCGTCCTCAATATCAGTTTTGGTGCGACCAGCGGCCTCAAAATGGATAATGAAGCAGTGACATTTAAAGCACGCTTCGGTGGTGTTTCACGCGAAATCTATGTACCTGTCGCCAACGTGATCGCGGTCTACGCCAGCGAAAATGGCCAGGGCATGGCATTTGAACTGGAACTCGGCGAACCCGTTTCCGAAGAGGAAGATACCCCGGCGCCAGTCGAAGAAAAGACCAAACCTAGCCTTGGTTTAGCCGCCGTAAGTTCAGGTTCTGGCAGTGTCACAAATACGAATTCTGAAAAAGATCAAAAAAAATCAGAAAAGCCCTCGCTAAAAATAATAAAGTAGACTATAATCTTGGTCTTCGGAAGTGCTTGAGAAATCAAGTGCAGACGATAAGATTTCCGCCGGCTTAGCTCACTTGGTAGAGCAGTTGACTTGTAATCATCAGGTAGCCAGTTCGATTCCGGCAGCCGGCACCAATATAAAGTAGTAAAAACAAAGGGTTACAGATTTCGGTCTGTAACCCTTTTGTTTTTCTATGTCAAAAAAAATTCTATGTAACCACTGTGTAACCAAATTTAACTCAATCAGTTGTTATTTTGAAATTTTTCAAATAGACTCTTTATTATTCTTACAAAAAAAATCGAATAGAGAATGGAACCGCGACCACAAAAAGGTTATAGCCCGCGGTGCTTATCAGGATCCATGAAGTATTCGCGCTCTAGGATTTTGACTGCGGCACAAAGCTGGTTGCTAAAAGAGGCATGTGGTTAGATTAGCAAGAACGTCCCAAGGGAGCGGTAGGAATGAAGAATCGATGGATCGATGACATTTGCATAGCGTTAGCAAATTTAGGTGGGATAGCACATCGTACTGATTTACTTAATGAGATTAAGCGCATTCGTCCGTTACCACATCCAGAAAAAATTGAGGAAACAGTCCAATCGACTATTCAAAATCATTCATCTGATTCGAAATCCTTTAAGGGTGAAGATTTAATATACTCAGTAAAAGGTATTGGTTCAGGTATTTGGGGTCTTCGATCTATGCTCTCCTTTACCCCCAAGGCGAACGATATCCAAGACATAGAAGTTCCAACTCGGGTAATGTCGGACGTGTACCGTATTCTCCGCGATACAGAATTATCGCGAAAACTCAAATTACTCTATCAAAATAAATTTCAATTGTGTGGTCAGGCATTACAGTTATCGAACGGCGAAACATACGCTGAAGCTCACCATATATGGCCGTTAGGGCAACCTCACAATGGTCCCGACATAGCGGAAAACATCATTGTTCTATGCCCAAATCACCACGTTCAACTAGATTATGGTGCCATAGAGATTTTTGCCGCGAATATAATGAATGTGTCAAATCATCAAATTGGAGAAAAGTACATTCAGTACCATAATTCAGCAATTTGTAAGCTCTCTCAAAAGTTATAAATAATTTCGGCTTGTCACTAATACTAGTGAAGGTATTTAATTGCTATATTTGCAATAATTTATTTTGGTAATTCAAAGTCTGTCTACAACTAGAAATCAAAGGATCGATAGATGCGAAAAATTCTCTTGCTAGTACTTACACTGACCTTTTCTTTTGCTTTTGGTGGAGAAGATAAAAAGTTAGATAGCGATATCGCACACAAGCAAGATGCAATTATCGGAACAGAACAATCACCGTTTGTCATTCGAGTAGCCGCCCCGCCAATTGATGATGAAAAAATCATTGCCGAAAAGAAGGAACACGATGAAAAAGTTAAGTCGGATAAAATTATCACGTGCTCACAAGTAATATTAGCGATAATTGGTATTTTGCAACTAGTAGTATTTGGTCTGCAATCATATTTTTTGAAGGAAACTGTCAAGGTTACCCAGCAACAAGGTCGAAGTATGATGCACGCAGAACGTGCATATATTTTTGTAGAGGTTAATCTGAAGGAGGATCTTCGATCTTCCTCATCCGGAATTTATAACGAAATACAAGTTAAATTTTGGAATCACGGAAAGTCTCCCGCAGAATTGGTTCAAGTACGTGCTTATAGTACGTTTGCTTCTCAAAATCCGCCTGATGATTTATACCAGCTAGAAGGAAGCGATAGAAAATTGCCTTCAGGTCACGGCATTCCCCAGAATCATTGCTTTGAACTTCCTGTAAGTGTCAATATCTCTGATAAAGATAAAGGCGAGATCGAAAACCTTGAAAAAACGCTTTACTTGGTTGGTTTAGTTAAGTATCGAGATATATTTAACATTGAACATGAATCAGGATTCTGTTGGCAATACCAGAATCATAACCAACAATACCGTTTTATAATTACGCCGGATTCCAAGCTAAACCTCCGAACTTAAGATGATTTATCAATTGATGAAAAACTGGATGCCAGATTGACACTTATTGAACTTAATGCGGCACACTTCATTAGTATTTCCTTATGTATAAGGTTTCGCCAATTTTTCTCCCAGACAATGAATGAAGCCCCTTGAGTATGAGGCTTTTTTTCTAGGACTTTGCTTTTTCACAGTTACCCATGAACTACTCAACGAAACCTACCAAACCGCAGTTAGTCACTACTGACTGATCTTTCAAGGCAGTAACGAAAAGGGATGCCTTTCGTTACTGTCCTGCTCGCTAAATTGAGATCACTGTATTGCCGTAGCAGTCATTCATTATCATGCACCGGCATGGGTTCTCAATTGTGCCTGCATTGACAATGTGAACGATAGTGTGACCTATGCTGATCGTTTGTTCGATTTCTACGGCTTCTAAAAAGTCTGCTAAATGTTCGAGTGTGATAAACCGCATGTTTGAGTTCCTTATGTAAATTGGCAGTTTGAAAAGCTGCTTTTCTTGAAAATTAAGCCTTAAAAAAGCAGCGTTACTTCATACTTATTTCTCGCTAAATCATGTGAATATTGTTTATATTCAAGTACTTAGCTGTGCCGGTTGTTGGTGTGTAAATTAATTGTCATATAGGTAATTAATTTGTGGTTTGATTTGCCCCCCTTTCTTTTTCGGTTCAGTGGATACGCAAAAAGCGAGTCCGTGGTTACGTGGTAATCACAGGTGTGAAAGTCCTTGTGATTCGGGTTGTGTCTACCGGTTTATCTATGGGGATAGTGGTTACGCGATAATCGGGGATAAAATCCCCGAAAAGAGCAACGTTAAATCAATAGTGATACACGTTGTAATCAGGGTCTTAAACTGATTTTCTTAGTCGCTAACTTGATCTTCTTTAGCTGGCTAAAAGCAACATGCCTATTCATTGATAGCCCCGTCATTTGCTCATAACGCTTCGCCGTAGCAGTAGGTTTACCATGAGTCATCTGCGAGCATACCCAAAGCGCGAACCGGCGCTCTAGCGAGTTTTTTGCGTCATCTTCTGTAAAGATACTTGACCGAGTAACTCTAGCTAGGTCAGCTTCTAAAGCCCGTTTAACCGCTCCCTCATAATGGCTTATGAATTCATGCTTCTTCTTAACCGGTTCTGATCTCAGCCACATGCAGTCATGTTGCATGTCTTCTTCCAGCGCCAGCGATGCAACTATGCGCCATGCGGGTCTGCGTCCTTCGTAAAACACATAATCTGTCGCATTACAAAACCTCGTCAGAATAGGGGTGAACATGTCTCGATAACGAGCAAACCGAATCTTCTTTACGTGAGAGCCGCATGTGCGTTCAAGCCATTGCATGTCATACATAAAAAGATCATTTTTGTGATTAACATCGTCGGCGCTCGGATAAAAGTCTGGGTAGCGAAATACTGGCGGAATGCCTTTTGCGGTTAGTGCCGCATTCAAAACATAGGCTTGAACCCGCTTCCCTCTCGACATGGATTGAGCTAATCGGTCAACAAGCTCAAAGCGATCACATTTTGCTACCGCACGTATTATTGAGTTTAGCTTGTCTGCATCTTCCGCCCTCAGTAGCGCAGAGAGCGGAGAGAATGCAGCACCCAATGATGTACTAGAGGATGCTGCGGGCGTCATACGTGAACCTGAGTTGATGTGACGCTTGAAATGACTTCTTGCAAATCGTCATCACCTAGACGTCCAGTCCTATAACGTTCGATGGCTTCGGCAAGTGTTGCCTTCTTATCTGCCACAGTAGACGCTACGTCAAACATAGCGTGGTAATAAATTTCCTGCAAATCAGCATCACTTATGTGTCCATTGTCATGATCTGTGAGCGCTTGAATTACTTTAGCCCTGTTGTTTGCTGGTAGATCACGCAATCTCTTTGCTATCGTCGAAGCTAATACTTCACTAACCTTAGCTTTATTGTTTAATGATGCTAAATTCAATGTTGAATACTCAATCAGATGAAGCATTTCATTGGTGGTTAGCTTACCTTCTGAGTAATCATTTACCGCACACATTATTGCGTTTGCGACCGCTTCCTTAGTCTGAGGCACCGGCGTAAAAACACCTTTGATCGAATTGGCACGCTTCGATACATAAAACTCGTGTAATTTTTGTTTAGAAATTCTCATACTTAAAACCTGTCCTTTACTATTGAACGTTCGACTCTTAGAAGCTGACCGGCACATCTGAATACCAGACCGCGCTTAACTCATCAGCTTTCTGATTGTGATGCTCAGCAATCACAATGGGTTGACCGTATCGTGTGCCGTGATGTACGGTGAACGCGCCCATGTCGATTGATATTTCAAGAACCGATTCGGCTATGGTCTGTTTAACCGTCTTCGCGTCAAGGGCGTAGAAGTCCTCAGGAGTTGGATATTTGATGGCGCTGGTAATCATTGAGCACCCCCTTGTTTAACATAGCCGTTAGCTAAGACTTGTCGGATGTCGCTGACAGACCATGCGAGTCTACCCATGACTCTGGTAGGGCGGATTGGACCATTTTCCAAACATGCCCATGTTCTGAGTGTCTGGCATCGGCGGGTGAGCCAGAATGCAGCACATGCGGTATCTACATGGCTGCGTTTCTCTTGCTCAATAGGAGGGAATTGATTTAATGCGGTTTTCATGTTTAAACCTTTACCGTTGTTGATGAAGGTTTAATTGTGCTCGTTAGTCTCTGACCCATCTAGGAGTGGGCAAGTAACTAGCCTACTCGCCCACTAGCGTAAATTTCATGATTTTTCATTTTAAAGCGTGATTTTTCCAAACCTGCCTGCCACACTTTGTTAAATATATTCTCACTTGCTCTAAACAGTTTGCATTCGGGATTAATACAACGTTCCATTGCTTTTGTTTTTCCGCCAACTGGAATTTTCATAAGGTCATCAAACCCAAGCGCTTTTAATGCATCTTCAATCGCTTTAATTCTTTGTTCCAATAGCTCGTTTTTGGATTTATCTTTAGGCTTTGTAAGTGCCGCAAGTGTCTGAGATAAACTGTTATTGCTGTTAAGTAGCTGCTTTGTAGTCTCAGTTTTAATCTCATTTTCTTTGCGTTCCATCTCTAGCCGTTGCTGGGTCTCTTCCAGATGCCGCCTATCTTTTTCAGCTTGAATCTCTTTTACTTTAAGTGTGTTTTCGAACTCATGCTGTGTTTTTTTTATTGCCTCTTCTAGCGCTATTTTCTCTGCTGTGTGAGCTTGTCTAGCTATCAGAGATAGTTTGTCTCTTTCTTCGAGCAATCTATCTGTTCTGTCATCGTCTTTAAGTCGCTCTCTTGCAACAGCCAATACGATTTTTAATTTTGTTTCATCAATTTTCAAGTTTGCTCCCTAATATATTTTCTGCTGTATGAAAGTATCTGAATACTAAGCTTTGAGATTTCAATTTTATTTGACCATTCTCAAGTGCTGATTGATTGGTGCAAATTCAACACCTGCCTGTTCCAGCATCCAACTTTCTATTTTAATGTGCCACATGCGAAGAAGGTCTAGTGGGCGTCGAATGTAGTTCTGCTCTCGTACACCCTGAGGGGCGTGCCCTTGTATCTGCGCGGCGATACCGGCGGGCGTTTCCGTCCATTCGGACAAGGTTGCAAAGCTGCGCCTCAGCCCATGCAGGGTAAGATGTGGCAAGCCGGCTGTAGCGTTCGCTTCATTGTGTGCATAGCGCGGTTCGGCTATGCGTCCATTTGCTGCGGTGGGGCTTGAGAATACCCACTCATTGCGACGCGGTAGCATTGATAGCAAGTGCGCTACGTATGGTGTCAATGGCACCATACGGAAGTCTTCTATCTTGTCTTTGAGTTTCAAGCTATGCCATTGGAAGTCTACGTCTGCCCACTTTAGTGCTGCCATCTCTTCGCGGCGAGCGCCAGTGATTAACAGGCATTGTAAGTAGCTGCTAATTACAGGATTTTTTATTTTGCGTACCGCATCAAACCAAGCGTTAAGCTGTTCACGCTGCAATAAGTCATATTTGACCTTTGGCTTGCCAAGACTCTCCCTTACTTTGCTACTCTTGGCGGCATTTGTGCTAACTATTGTTTTGTATATTTTATGATCCGAGCACCAATTCAGACATGCTTTTAACATACGTATTGCAAGGCGACCGCTAGAAGGGCGAGCAATTGATTCGACTCTTGCCCATTCTTCGACTCGTTCAGATGTCAGTTCAACTAAGCGCAGATCAGCGAGAACCGACAGTGGACCCGCCGAAGTTAGACTTTGGCTACGGGCGCGCTTCTCCCCGCCAGCTTGGATTATCTTCCTGTGTGCGTTTATATGATGTTGAGACCATAGTGGGCTTCTTTCTTTAACGTATTCATCCCATACGTCTCTGAGTGTTACGGATTCTCGCAGTTGCTGAGATTCAGCCGCTATTCTCTCGGCTTCTTTCGCTTCGATTTCAGCCTTTTTTTCTGCAATGGCGTCCGCCTTAACTTGGCGAGGATCATTACCGAGATCAATCATTACCTGTAAGCGTCTAGCTTCTGCTTGTGCAGCTTCAATACTCCAAGCTTTTGGCGAACCAATCGTTATGCGGATTGCCTGTCCGTCTAACTTGGCTTGAAATATGAATGATTTTGATCCGTTAGCAGTGGCGCGTAGTCCTAAGCCTGATGCATTTGAATCCCAAAGGAATGATTGACTCTTTCCTGCTTCACATTGGAAGTCAGCAACGCGACCAGCAGTAAAATTGATCTTAGCCATATCTTAAATTGTCCCTATTTTCGATTCGTGTAACCGCTGTGTAACCGATATTAGAATATATTGCTGAACAATTATCAATACAAATAGATAACGATTTAAATGTAAGTTATTGATTTTAATAATGTAAGTTATTTTTATGAATCTCAATCAACAATCTTAAATGATGATTTTTGGTGACTTGTAATCATCAGGTAGCCAGTTCGATTCCGGCAGCCGGCACCAGTAAGACTAAGGGCTCACAGCAATGTGAGCCCTTTTTTATTTCCGAATCCTGAATCCCGAATCCTGAATCCTGAATCGTGAGTTGGCTAGGGGGCGTTGAATGCTAACTTCCCGCAACCACTGACACTCAGTTACGCTGCTATCAATCACACGCTCGATTCCTCTGATTGCAGTTCGCAATCAAATTATGGATGACGCCATGTTTTGCTCATTTCAATGGTTTCAATTAAAAGTTGTTGACGAACAGTAAAGCTCCTTTCAATGATTGTTTGGATTGCCTTCGATCGTTTCTAAATCTCATAAAATTTCGCAACTAGGCATAATTTATAGCTAAAAAATTATGTTATTAATATAATTATTTGTAACTTTTTTATCGTATTGGTACTTCAACGACAAGGTTCAGCTATAGTCACCATGCTTGGATGGCATCGCTACAGAAAATATTTAAGCGTAGGGATGTTGTGCGGAAAAAAACTGGCATAAAACGAGTAACACGTATGCCGCAACAATTTGTGCCACTTCATTAAAGTATTGAATAAACGATTTTGTTCATATTTATAGCACTACCTGCTCAGCGAAATATCAGGTCAGAACCGCTGCTTTGGGCTTACTTTATTGATTGTGGAGTTCGTTTTCAGATAAGCAATAATTTGGATCTAGGACACATGGAAAAGAAATCTGCAGCAAAGCTAAAACGAAATTTCAAACACATGGCAACAGCAGTGGCAAATGCTCCGCTGGTTGTGGCGCATGAAGTGGTCGAGGAAACGACGCATATGCTTCATGCCGATGGTGAGCTTAAGCCTGGAAGTGGTCTTGCAAGTGGTGTTTTCGCGCTGGCCTTGGCGATCTTATGCTTTTTAGGCGTACTGGCATTTCATTTCCCTCAATACTTAACGACACCAGAACTCAGGGCAAAATACAACGTTGCTGTGATACGGCAGGTGATGTTCGTGGCCTTGATCATATCAGGTAGTTGGTCCTTGGCGAATGTCGCCAGAAACCGCAGCCGTGGTGTGAATTGCGCAGCGCTTTTCTTGGTGTTGGCGACGGTGGCGTTGGGTGGCTCGCGCGTGCCGGTCGGGGATTTTGCAGATGGCACACCTTATCTCGGGCTTGATTGGTTGATTCTGGATTTGCTTGGATCGTCGATTATCTTCATCGCTTTGGAGAAGGCATTTCCCCTCTATATAGGGCAAGCGATATTCAGAAAAGCGTGGCAAAACGATTTGGTACATTTTGTGGTGAACCATTTACTGATTGGTTTCATGCTGCTGGTTGTGAATTATCTGATACATAACGTATTTGGCTGGATGGTGAGACATGAGGTGCAAGAATTTGTCAGCGCAATCTGGTTTGTTCCTCAACTTTTACTTGCCGTGTTTGTGGCTGATTTTGTGGAGTATTGGGCTCACAGGGCCTACCATGAGGTGCCTTTCCTGTGGAAGTTTCATGCGGTGCATCACTCTTCGGAGGTTATGGATTGGATCGCAGGCAGCCGCTTGCACATGTTTGAAATCATCGCGACGAGAGTAGTTATCCTTGGCGCTCTGTATGTAGTGGGCTTTACCAAGCCAGTGTTGGACGCCTACATTATTGTTGTAGGATTTCAGGCAGTGTTTAATCATGCCAATGTCCACATCAATTGGGGCCCCCTACGTAAGGTGTTCGTAACGCCAGACTTTCATCATTGGCATCATTCATCGGATGACGAGGCCATCGACAAAAATTATGCAGCGCATTTTGCGTTTATCGATTGGATGTTTGGAACAGCTGTGGATTCCGAGAAGCAGTTCCCAGAAAAATATGGGGTCGTGGGCGACTATGTTCCGATTGGTTTTCTCAAGCAACAAGCTTTTCCTTTTAAGCCACTTCCAAAGGCGGATTCTTAAGGTATGAATCACAAGCGCAATGTTACTGATGCCTCGCCAGATCATTGCGCGTGAAAACGATCGTGATACAATCCGACACATGACACGTCGATTCCTGTTTCTGTTGATAAGCATCGTGGCCTTTCAGTTCATCTGGAATGCCGCGTCAGCCTATTGCGAACATGAAACAGGCAAGCCTGCTCAGCATTTTGGGCACCATGCGCATGAGATGGATGCCGACGAGAGTTTCTCAGTTTCTAAAGCGGATCCTAAGACTGCGACGAAATCTATTCCGCATATGCATTGCTCACTCTGCGCACATAGCATCGTGTTTCTTGATGAGCCTGCTGTTCACGCTTTCGGTACTTTGTTGCTAGGATATGCTGCTGTCGCAATAGATCCCGGACTCCCTTCTACTTATAAATCCCCCCCAGAACGCCCTCAGTGGTCGCTGCCGGTTTAACTCCGGTGGCAATGTTCGGTCTTTCTCTCTGATTCTGCGCCCAGGCATACTCTGCCGGGCGTAAGCCTTGCCGCTGGATTTTCTTCGTATTTTATTTTTCGGAGTTATCTATGCAACCCATACATGTTGTCTTTGCATCTGCATTGCTGATGCAGTTGTTACCTCATGCTCGTGCCTATGCAACTGAGCAAGAAAAAAAAGCTTCTCATTTTAATGATCAGGCCCGTGCCAGCATTACCAGTAATCTATTGACTTTAAACCAGGCTATTTTATTGGCGCTGGAATCGAACCCCGAGCTAAGATCGGCGCAGCAAAGCGTTGATATCGCAAATGGTATCCGTGAACAAGCAGCGGCTTTTCCTAATCCTGAATTTTCTGTATTGAAAGAGGGCTTACAAAAATCGACAAGTACGCAAACCATTCAATTAAGCCAGACACTGGAACTTGGCGGGAAGCGACAAGCCAGAATTAATGTCGCTGAGCAGGAACGTCAATTAGCGACGAATTATGTCACCATCAGCCGTACTGAGGTACGTGCAGAAGTCGTTGCTGCCTATCTGGAGGCACTCAATGCAAGCGAACGGGCGAATCTGGTCAGCGCATCCTTAGAGCTCGCCCAAAAAGCCAGTAACGCTGCGGCGAAGCGATTACTGGCTGGCAAAATCTCGCCGCTAGAACAAAAACGTTCTGACATTGCGGAAGCGAATGTGCGATTAGAGCTTGCACAAGTAAATGTCGAGCTAAAGCAAGCCAGACGTCGCTTAGCGGCATTGTTGGGCCGCTCTGGTGACCTGACAGAGACGCTTGTCATGCCTGAATTTGAATTGGCTGAAATTCCTTCACTTAATGACCTCAAAGCCCGCCTGGATAACTCGCCGCAGTTGCGGCAAGCACGTACGCAGATCGCGCGTGAGGAGGCACAGCTTAAATTGGAACGTGCCCAACAAATGCCTGATGTGACCGTGGTGATCGGCAATAAAAAAGATGAAGAGACAGGCCGTTCGCAGAATGTGGTCGGTATATCCGTCCCCTTACCATTGTTTAATCGCAACCAAGGTAACGTGCTGTCCGCCCTCAATCGTGTCGAGAAAGCGAAAATCGCCGTCGAGATTGACCATCTGCGCATGAGCCAGCAGTTGGCAGGTGCTTACGAACGTGCGCAAGTATCTGGACACCAGATCTCAGCAATTAGTCATGACATCTTACCTGCCGCACAAGCTGCATTTGACGCAGCGGTGAAGGGGTTTGAAATGGGCAAATTTAATTTTCTGGATGTACTTGATGCACAACGAACTCTTTTTCAAAGCCGCACCCAGTATCTACGCGCCGTGTCTGATCGCTATCGTTCGATCGCAGAAATGCAGCGCTATGTCAGTGTTGAGGGTATTGAGTCGGGTGAAAATTTTTTCCTGAATGGGAGGAATAAAAAATGAAGATGAACAAAAATTTCAATCAAAAAAAGACCATTGTTTGTGTTGTGCTTGCCATTGTCATGATCATTGCAGCGACCATATTCTGGAATAAAAGTATGACTGCAAAGAATGATGAAAATACGGTACAGAATGTGGTCAAACAAAAATCAGATCATACAAAAAATGCCAAAGGTGAAGCAGAAGAAGCAGACGATGATGTGATCCACATGGATCAGCAGCAAATGCAAACTGCCAATATACAGATCGCTCAATCGGCATCGGCTAGTATTACCAATACCATCACATTGCCAGGAGAAATTCGCTTCAATGAGGATCGTACTGCGCATATTGTTCCGCGATTATCCGGCGTTGCTGAATCGGTTTCCGCTGATCTGGGGCAACGGGTTAAAAAAGGACAAGTCCTCGCCGTCATTTCCAGCCCTGCCTTAGCAGAATTACGCAGCGCATCGATAGCAGCGCAAAAACGTCTTTCTTTAGCGCAGTTAACCTATGAGCGTGAGAAGAAGCTCTGGCAAGATAAGATATCCGCAGAGCAGGATTATTTGCAGGCACAGCAGGCCTATCGTGAAGCCGAAATTAACGCGCAAACCAGCAAGTCTACATTGTCTGCGCTCAATGCGGATGACACCGAAGGAAAACTTAATCGCTATGTGTTGCGTGCGCCGTTCGACGGCATCGTGATTGAAAAACACATCGCGCTGGGGGAGGCGGTCAAAGAGGACGCCAATGTCTTTCTTATCTCGGATCTGTCCAGCGTCTGGGTTGAGGTGGTACTCACCCCCAAAGACCTTGAAAGCGCGCGGATAGGCGACGAAGTCACTATCCGATCTACTTCTACAAACTTATCTGCGGTTGGAAAAATTAACTATATCGGCAATCTTTTAGGTGAACAGACGCGCACGGCAAAGGCACGCGTTGTCATCACTAATCCAAACCTTGCCTGGAGACCTGGCTTGTTTGTGAACGTTGCTTTGAGCCATGGAAAAAAAGATCTCGCGGTAGCAGTGCAATCTGATGCTATCCAAACGCTCGAGGGCAAAACCGTTGTCTTCATCAAAGTTCTCAATGGCTTTAAGGCGCAAGTGGTCACCACTGGCGTGAGCGATGGCAAGTTGACTGAAATTCTGGATGGCATGCCGATTGATGTTCCTTATGCGGCGGCGGGAAGTTTTGTGGTGAAAGCCGAGACAGGAAAGGAAAGTGCTGAACATGCACATTAATCTACACAATCAAGCAAATCAAGCAAATCAAGCAAATCAAGCAAATCAAGCAAATCAAGCAAATCAAGGGGATCACTATGTTTGAACGAATTATTCGTCTCGCTATTGAACATCGATGGTTGGTCATGCTTGCGGTGTTTGCCATGGCAGCGATCGGGGTTTTTAATTATCAACGTTTGCCGATTGATGCAGTACCCGACATCACCAACGTGCAGGTGCAAATCAATACGGCTGCATCTGGCTATTCGCCATTAGAAATCGAGCAAAGGGTAACGTTTCCGATTGAAACCGTGATGGCAGGCTTGCCACATCTGGAGCAGACACGTTCTTTGTCACGTTATGGTTTGTCTCAAGTGACTGTCATTTTTAAAGATGGGACAGACATCTATTTTGCGCGTCAATTGGTCAACCAACGTATTCAAGAGGCCAAAGCAAATTTGCCGCCCGACGTGGTGCCAATGATGGGGCCTATTTCGACTGGACTGGGTGAGATTTTTCTCTGGACCGTAGAAAGTGAGCCCGATGCAAAGAAAGCCGATGGAACAGCGTACACATCAACCGACCTGCGCGAAATTCAGGACTGGATAATTAAGCCACGATTGAGGCAAGTTGATGGTGTTACTGAAATCAATACAATTGGTGGTTACGCAAAAGAGTATCACATCACACCAGACCCCATTAAATTGAGTTCTTATGGGTTGACGTTCAAAGATGTGGTGAATGCCATTGACCGTAACAATAGCAATATAGGCGCAGGGTATATCGAACGACGGGGAGAACAATTCCTGATCAGAGCCCCAGGTCAGGTGCGCAGTCTGGACGATATGCGTGACACGATACTCAACAATGTTCAAGGCGTTCCGATTCGTGTTCGTGACATTGCAGAGGTTGCTATCGGACGCGAGTTACGCACCGGTGCGGCAACCGAGAATGGCCGTGAAGTGGTGTTAGGCACGGTCTTTATGTTGATCGGTGAAAATAGCCGGGCTGTCTCCGCAGCGGTGGCGAAACGCATGGTGGAAATTAATCGCTCACTCCCACCAGGTGTTAAAGCGGTGACGGTGTATGACCGCACTGTATTAGTTGATAAAGCCATTTATACCGTTAAGAAAAACCTGATCGAAGGTGCGATGCTGGTCGTCGCTATTTTGTTTTTGTTTCTGGGAAATATCCGTGCTGCTTTCATTACGGCGATGGTCATTCCTCTTTCCATGCTGTTCACGTTTAGTGGCATGGTCACCTATCAAGTGAGTGCCAATTTGATGAGTCTGGGTGCTTTAGACTTTGGCATCATTATCGATGGTGCTGTGGTAATCGTTGAAAATTGTGTGCGACGCCTGACCCATGCACAGGATAGGTTGCAGCGGGAACTCACTCTGAATGAACGCTTTGATGAAGTGTTTGCAGCAGCAAAAGAAGCGCGGCGCCCGCTGATGTTTGGGCAGTTGATTATCATGGTCGTGTATTTGCCCATTTTTGCATTGACTGGTGTCGAAGGGAAAATGTTTCATCCAATGGCATTTGCTGTGGTGACTGCATTGTTGGGTGCGATGCTGCTCTCAATTACTTTTGTTCCGGCTGCCGTTGCACTTTTTATCGGTCAGCGCGTCGCTGAAAAAGAAAATCGGCTGATGTTGATGGCAAAGAACGTTTACGCGTCACTACTCAATAAGGTCATGCAGAATCGTTCTTTGGTTTTAATCAGTGCGTTTGGCGTGGTGATCGGTTCTGGCATTCTTGTTGTCCGCATGGGAAGTGAGTTTATTCCAAGTCTGAATGAAGGTGACATTGCGATGCAAGCATTGCGGATTCCGGGCACCAGTCTGACCCAGTCATTGGACATGCAGAAAAAAATCGAAGCCGGGTTGAAAGAAAAATTTCCGGAAATTGATCGTGTGTTTGCAAGAACAGGTACGGCAGAAATTGCATCCGATCCTATGCCGCCGAATATTTCTGATGGCTATATTATGCTCAAGCCAGAATCAAATTGGCCTGAACCTAAGAAAACACGGCCAGAACTCATCGCAGCAATTCAAACAGAAGCCGCGCGGTATGTCGGTAACGCCTATGAATTTTCACAACCGATACAGTTGCGTTTCAATGAGCTGATCTCCGGTGTGCGTAGCGATGTGGCAGTCAAAATTTATGGCGATAACATGGAGGTGTTGGCGCAGACAGGGAAGAAAATCGCCAGCGTATTACAAAAAATTCCAGGCGCGATCGAAGTCAAGGTGGAGCAAACGGTGGGACTACCGATGTTGACCGTGAATATCGACAGAGCGAAGACCGCACGCTATGGTTTGAATGTGGGTGACGTTCAGGATGTGCTGGCAACCGCCACAGGGGGACAAAAAGCTGGCATGATTTTTGAAGGTGATCGCCGTTTTGATATCCAGGTTCGCTTACCTGAGGCTTTGCGCAGCGATCTTGATGCTTTGAGACAGTTGCCGGTTCCTTTGCCGCCACAAGCTGGGATGCCTGTCAGCTTTATTCCACTCAGTGAGCTCGCAACACTTGATATCGCACCAGGCCCTAATCAGGTCAGTCGTGAAAATGGCAAACGCTATCTGGTTGTCAGCGCCAATGTGCGTGATCGTGATATTGGTAGCTTTGTATCGGAGGCTCAACAAATAGTCGCAAGAGAGGTCGGCATTCCCTCGGGTTACTGGACAAGTTGGGGTGGTACTTTTGCACAATTAGAGTCGGCAACGCAACGTTTAAAAATTGTTATTCCCATCGCACTATTCATGGTGTTGACACTGCTCTTTGTGATGTTCAACAACACCAAAGATGGCCTGCTTGTTTTTACTGGCATTCCTTTTGCACTCACTGGTGGCATCTTTGCCTTATCACTACGTGGGATACCGATGTCGATCTCGGCTGCCATTGGCTTTATTGCCTTATCCGGTGTCGCGGTCTTGAACGGCTTGGTACTGATTTCATATATCCGTTCATTAAGAGAACAGCATATGTCCTTAGACGAAGCCATTTCGACCGGCGCACTAACGCGGCTACGTCCAGTACTCATGACAGCATTGGTTGCCTCGCTGGGCTTTGTGCCGATGGCCCTTGCGACTGGCACTGGCGCTGAAGTACAACGTCCACTGGCAACGGTGGTGATAGGCGGGATTTTGTCTTCGACCCTCTTGACGTTGCTCGTGCTGCCTTTGTTGTACCGGTTGGTACATGCTAAAGACCATACGGATGCGACAACTTCTGAGGAGCACGTTGCGATGAGCTAGCGCCGAGAAATGAGCTACTTTCCACGCCCTGATATGACTCTTCAGAAAGTTATGTCAGGGTGTGTGGCTTTACCCGTGATTTAAATACCGCACTGAAAAGTCTCGATATGTTGCACATCTTCGTGTTGTAATTTTCCGGAGGCGACTTCGGTCGCCAGCGATTCGGGAATACCGTTTTTAACAGCGACAATTTGCGCAATGATGGAGAGGGCAATTTCGGCGGGGGTTTTGCTGCCAATGTAGATGCCTGCCGGACCGTGCAGGGCTTGCAAGTTATCTTCGGAAATATCGAAGTGGGTGCGTAGTCTTTCGCGTCGTTGTTCGCTGTTGCGGCGTGAGCCGATTGCACCGACGTAAAATGCTTGGGATTGCAATGCATCAATCAATGCCAGATCATCCAGTTTGGGGTCATGCGAGAGGGCGATGATAGCGGTGCGTGTATCAGGTTTGAGTTGCAGTATCAGGTCATCCGGCATTTCTGCGCTGACAGTGATACCGCTTAATTGCCAACTGGCGCGGTATTCTTCACGCGGATCGCAGACGATTACTTCAAAGCCTAAGCTCAGTGCAAATTGACACAAAAAGCGCGACAAATCACTCGCGCCGATGACGATCAGACGCACTTGTGGTCCAAAATACGTTACGAGTTGATACTCATCGAGCATCGGGACACCACCACGCGTACCGGCTTGCAACTGCGTGTGGCCATTTCGTATGTCCAGCCTGCGTTCGACATTACGACGTTGTTCACAGGCAGCTAATAATTGATCTAACTGACTAAGTTCAGAAACAGGTTCCAGCACTAACTCTATCGTACCGCCACAAGGCAGACCAAAACGATGTGCCTGATCGGCAGAGATACCATAGCGTTGTACGACGGGCAGACCGTCTTTACATACAGCCTGCACACCTTCTTCTTTAATCCGGCTAATCAGATCATCCTCGATACAACCGCCAGATATCGAGCCCACCGTTTCGCCACGATGATTGACGGCAAGCAGTGAGCCCGGCGGACGAGGTGACGAGCCCCAGGTACGGGCTACCGTCACTAATATCACCGACTGCCCGTGCTGATGCCAGTTCAGGGCAGTACGTAAAACGATGGTATCGAGATCTTCCATTTCTTCCGTTTTGCAGATGTTCAACTTAGTTTAAAAGGCAATTGACGAATTGGCTTCCCAGTCAGCTTAGTGATCGCATTGGCAAATGCCGGTGCCAATGGTGGTAAACCAGGTTCGCCCATACCCGTAGGAGCATCCGCGCTGGCAACGGTGTACACCGCAATATCTGGCATATCTGTGATGCGGGGCACCACGTAATCGCTGAAATTGCTTTGCTCAACCACACCATCCTTAAACGTGATTGCTGCCCCTGGTAAGCACATCGACAAACCCATCAACGCTGCGCCTTGTACCTGTGCTTCTATGGTGCGTGGATTGACGACCAGGTTGCAGTGTACGGCGGCCGTTGCCTTATGCAGGACAGGATGCCCATTCTTGACAGATGCCTCAACCACATACGCAACGACAGTGTTGAAGGACTCGTGAACTGCCACGCCCCAGGCTTGGCCCTTAGGTAATTTCTTTTTACCATAGCCACTTTTTTCTACTGCTAACTCGAGTGCGGCGCGGTGGCGCAGGTGTTTGTCGCCGTAGGATTCGAGGCGGTAGGCCACCGGATCTTTTTTGTTGGCGTGTGCAACTTCATCGACCAGGGTTTCCATCACAAAAGCCGTGTGCGTGGAACCAACGCTGCGCCACCAAAGTACAGGCACATTCAGTTTAGGATGATGAACAGTTAACCGCATAGGAATATCATACGGTTCACGCATGCCTTCGACGCCGGTGCTATCAATGCCATTCTTGATCATGAAGCCTTCAAATGGCGTACCCGCGGTGATGGATTGACCAACGATGACGTGATCCCAGGCTAAAACCTTGCCGTGTGCGTCGAGACCGATACGAGCCTTGTGCAGTTGTGCCGGACGGTAGTAACCACCACGAATATCATCTTCGCGACTCCACATGGTGCGCACCGGGGCATCCAAACCTGCAGATTTGGCTGCCTTCGCAATGGAGCAGGCTTCAAAAACATAGTCGCTGGTGGCAATCGCGCGACGACCAAAACCGCCACCTGCCATTTGCACATGGACTTTGACTTGTTCAGGCTTTAAACCCAATACACGCGCTGCCATCATGCCATCGAGCCCTGGCATCTGACTGCCGACCCATATCTCGGCCATTTCGCTATTGAAACGCACGGTGCAATTCAATGGTTCCATTGGCGCGTGAGCGAGGTAAGGGAAGGTGAATTCAGCGTCTATCTTTTTGACAGCAGAATTCATTGGTGCCATATCGGCTTCAAAGTAACGGTTGCCCGGTTGTTTTGCGAGTTCGCGATACTGTATCAGCTGTTTTGCGCTGTCGACTTTTTCAACGCCTTGAGTATCCCATGTTACTTTGAGCGCATCCCGCCCTTGTTTCGCAGGCCAGTAGCCGTCCGCAACGATGGCTACGCCTTCGGCACCGCGGTCCAGCGGCACACGCAGAACTGCTTTGACACCTTGAATGGCTTTTGCCGCTGCATCATCCAGCGTCGCGATTTTGGCGCCGAATACAGGAGGACGCAAAACCACCGCCGTCAATTGACCAGGCAAATGCATATCGATGCCGTAGCTTTGTTGACCACTGCTTTTTGCCACCGCATCTAAGCGTGTCGTTGCGTGACCGATAATGCGAAAATCCTTAGGATTTTTCAGTACTACGGTTTCTGGTACAGCTTGCTTCATCGCTGCTTCTGCCAGTTCACCGTAGCCGAGTTTGCGACCATCTGGGGCAATGACTTCACCATTCGCAGTACGCAATTGTGCTACATCCACGTTCCAGCGCGTTGCTGCTGCTGAGATGAGCATGGCACGCGCACGTGCACCGAGTTCACGGTATTGCGTAAAACTGTTTTTGATCGAACTCGAACCACCAGTCAGATGCATGCCCATGCTCGGGTCTACATAGGCACCGTCATTCGTACCATGACGGCTTTTTACTTTTGACCAATCGGCGTCCAGTTCCTCCGCCAATATCATTGGCAGCGCAGTTTGCACGCCCTGGCCAAAATCGAGGCGATTGATGGTGATCGTTACTTCTCCGGTGGAGGAGATTTCTACAAACGCAGAAGGCAGTTGCGTGGGGCCTAGTGGCTTTCCAGCCTGCGTTGCGCTTTGTGCCAGCGCTAAGCCAGAAAAAGCACCGAGGGCAAAGCCGCTAATACCGGCAAGTTTCAAAAAGCTACGCCGTGATGGTGCACTGGGCACATTGTTGTTTTCGCGGTCGAGAATGTGTTGCAGAGCGCGTGGAAGTTCGCTGAAATTCATATTTGGTCGCATGGTTTTGTCCTCAGCTGATGGCTTTAGCAGCGTCTGCAACAGCAGCACGAATGCGCGCGTAGGTGCCGCAGCGGCAGATATTGCCCGCCATTGCTGAATCAATTTCAGCAATGCTAGGCTGTTTGCCGCGAGGCAGCGATTTTAAGAATGCAGTGGCACTCATAATTTGTCCACTTTGACAATAACCACATTGCGCCACATCGTGTTTCACCCACGCTGCATGCACCGCATTGCCCACTTTGTCGCCACCACCAGTGGCAGCTTCTATCGTAGTAATTTGTTTACCTCTTGCTGCGGAAACCGGCGTAACGCAGGAACGTATGGCTTGGCCGTCCAGATGGACAGTGCATGCGCCACACAATGCCGCACCGCAACCAAATTTGGTGCCAGTTAAACCGAGCGAGTCACGCAACATCCACAGAATTGGTGTGTCAGGTGAGACATCCACATCGGCATTTTTGCCGTTGATATTGGTACTGATCATGAAAACCTCCAGTCGGGAACGCCAAAGAGTAAAGCCAGGCTCTGAGATGATATTACTATTCCAGAAAATGTGCGCTCAGGCGTCGAAATAAAATCAAATTATGTGGAAGTACGAAGAGGTGTTCTATGAAGTGATTTGCTTCGGCGTGCTGGTCGATTGCTTTTTGTGCGGATTGGATGGTTTCAACGGAATGGTTGATGACTGATCTAGTTCATATGAACGTCAGCACCACTTCTTATTCTGTTCTCTTGTAGTCTGGGCAAGTTTATCGGTTATTAATATTTTTATATTTGATTACTTGTATCCTTTGATGCGGGAAAGTTCCTTGTTTTATTCGGAGAAAATGCTTTCGCGGCTATTCTTTGTTTTTATTTCTTCTTCTGTACGACAATATTCGTTGACTGCTTCGCTTGCAGTAAAGGTATTTTTTGAGATCGCCTGAGGGGGATGTGTATAGGGTTCTATACCCCCGGCCAACACCCAGCCCTTGAGGCTACCGTATACGACATTTTTCCATAAAATTTCAGCCATGAATTGGGATTCTTCTGATCCTGATTTGACGATAGTGTTGAAAGCGAGTTCCTGTAAAACGTGCCCTCGGCTATCTGGGATATCGCGCATAATTAATTTGTCAGATACGACTCTGAACATGCAATTATTTTCTATAGGTTGCTGCCAACTCTTGGTCGTAAGTGGCAAGCGAAGATGGTCTGTTTTGGAATGTTTTTTTGTTATATCCGCCATGATGATGGCATCTCTTTGCTCGATATAATTTTTGAAAGTCACGATGTCCCCGCGTGCGTATCAGAAAAGGAATTGCCGAATGCGGCATTTTTAAATACTTGCTTTTAAAGTTTGTTGAGCTGATTTCTTTGATAATTTTTTTAATTTATTTTTTAATAAGAAGAAATTTTTATTTCAATTTCTACAGTTTCTTTTTCTGTAACAATGTCGTTCAATTTGACCAATATGACCTGAAGCAAATTTATGACACTGACTTGGTCGTTTCATGAGGCCTTAGGATTACAGTGCACCTGAAAGAATAAACAATGGGAGAAAAATAAAATCGATGCGGATATGACCGCTGCTCCTGATTTTCCCAACCGGATTCGCACATTTTGATTTTATTATTTGTGTGTAATCTGGAGAATTTTTTGGAATCGCTGACTGGCACGGAGAGTTGTCTCGATGATTGTTGTGCTCAACACGATCATTTTTTTGTAGTTTGTTTTCAGTTATTGCATTTGCATTTGCATTTTCAGGGGGGAATATGCAGAGTTCAATGACGAAATAGCGATTGATGCTGCACATATAGCAAGCAATTTCTCATTTAGAAGAACGCATAAAACAATGCTTTTTGCGAATAGTAATGTCTTCAAATTCATACTAATGCTCCCACTTTTTGAGAAGGTTGAAGTAGGTGATTCCTTAATTACTTTTCAACTTGGCGTGTTGGTGCGGTCAATTTCTGACGCATTTTATAAAAGACATCCGACAAGGTTGAAAATGACTACTTCAGGCTTTTGGCTTTTTAATCGTTTGGGTCGCTGAACATCAAAGTGCCTGAGTAAATTCTACTGATCAGTAAATCTTCAGGAATGTACAAATGTAAGCATATGTAAATTGTTTGAACAAATTTACTAGTGTTACTTATGGAAAAACTTTTTGAAAAAAAGTGAAATTGAGAGCAGATCTCTGAAAATTAAATTTACACTTCTGGTTTAACTGATAAGTGCATTTGATTGTATGTATCGAAAGTAATTGTCGGAAGATCTAGTTTCTTTGATGCACTGGAATAGTTGAGCTTTTCAGAGTATCTCTTTGGTCTCAATGTAGTAAAACAAAGTGGTATTGAAAAGTTGGAAATGTGCGACATTAATTTTCGAGAGAAATCGTCGAATTATTGCGCTATTTTTAATAATGTGCTCAATAAGTGATCTGATGTGGTATTGAAACGAAGTGAAAAACTTATTTCATTTTTACTTCAAAATTGCTTAGAAGATATCTTTTTTTGTAATTAGTAATGAAGTAATATGGCGCCTTGTTGAAATGAGTTGTTACAAATGTTTTGAGTAGCGTACCGATGTTATTTTGATTTCACACCAAAAAAAATATCAATTGTACAAATGCTATACGTTTGAATTTGCCATGGCTGAAACAATCCAGTCTTTAGATGTGGCATAGGTTGTCTGTTTTAGATTACGCCATGTTACATATAAAAATAGTATGTTATTGACTTTGTTTTTCTTTGTGGTTAAAAAAATATTCGATTGTGAAATAATTCCTGGGTTGTCCTTTGTGCATGAGAGTTTTTCCAGCTAATGCTTCCTATACCGCTTCAAAAATGACGCAGTTGCTTCGTCTGAATAAAATCCCGAACGCCATCACTATTCTTTGGTCATAATGTCGGACTTTGGTCCGATGGGCTGGATGTTTTGAATTCACAATAAAATATTGCTGGGGGATGTATGGTTAAGCGATGGAACTGGTGTGTTCTGTGCGTGCTGTTTGTCAGCGTAGGTCAAACTATGGCGAGTGATGGGCAATTGAGTATAGAGATGCTCTACCATCCATTGAAGAAAGAGAAATTTGCAACGGCACCACTGACGCGCTTGTCATGGGATGCACAAAATCGTTTGATTGAGACTCAAATTCATGAAGGTCATGTAAAGTTATTTGTGGTCGATCCTGAGAACTGGAAAAAACAAGAATTAAAAACGGACACCCATGTATTAGCAATTCTGAAAAAAGCTGGAATTAATGACAAAGAGGCTTTGTCTCTGGCAGAGCAGTTAGGCCCACAAATAAAACCGGAAGTTAACGCCTATCTGTTTACCAACAAAAATGATTTATGGTTGCTCGATCTCAAAAATGCCAAAGCACGTGAGCTGACCCATTCTCCTGAGATCCGCAAAGATGAGGCGACGCTATCGCCTGACGCAAAATCGGTTGCCTATCTGAAGGAAAATGATCTGTATGTGACTGACATTGCCAGCGCGACAGAAAGACGTCTGACGACAGGTGGCAGTGATACGAATTTGAATGGACGTTTGGATTGGGTGTACATGGAAGAAATCTATGGTCGCGGTGTAATGCGGGCATTCTGGTGGTCACCCGATTCAAACAAATTGGCTTTGCTCAACTTTGATGAAAGCAAAGTTCCGGTTTATACACTGAGTGGCGACCATGTACAACCAGCACAAACTACCCGTACACATTACCCAAAAGCAGGAGATCCAAATCCCGTTGTTAAGCTGGGTGTGGTTGACTTGAACGGTAAGCTGACATGGTCAGAAAGTCCCTACCAGGACAAAGAAACACTGATTGTACAAGTTGGTTGGACACCTGACGGACGCTTGCTTTCAGCATGGCAAGACAGAGTGCAGACGTGGTTGGACTTGCGCTTGTACGACGAATCCTTGGAGCAAAGTAAAGTCATCGTGCATGAAAGTAGTCCTGCATGGACTGAACGTTTGCCTTTACCAGTCTTTTTGAGGGATGGCGGTTTTGTGTGGGAATCAGATAGAACCGGACATCGTCATTTCTATCGCTATGACAAAAGCTATCAATTACAGACTGCAATTACCAAAGGCGACTGGGATGTGCGTGTTGCGTACGGTATCGATGAAGAACATGACAGAATTTTATTCTCTGCCAATGAACGTAACCCGATCGGAAATGACGTTTACGTGGCGAATCTCGATGGTAGCGATTTGCATCGCCTGAGCACTGAACCAGGTAGCCATGCAGTGCGTTGGAATAATAATTACACGCAGTTTTTGGATAGCTGGAGTAGTTACAAGCAAACGCCGAAACAAGCTTTGTTTGATGATGCCGGCACGCAATTGAAATTGGTTGACGATGCAGGAATGCCTGCATCGATGAAGGCATTCCGTTTAGCAACAGTGAAGCAGCAGCAGATCATGTCTCGCGATGGTTTTCCAATGGAAAGCCTGTTGTATTTGCCGCCAGATTTCGATGCGACAAAAAAATATCCGGTCTACCAGCATTTGTATGGAGGACCGATGGCGCCTACAGTGGTTGATCGTTGGAGCAACGATATGTATTACCACTTTCTAGCACAGCAAGGGTATATCGTCTGGATACTCGACAACCGCAGCGCCAGTAACAAAGGAATTGCCAGTGCATGGCCGATACATAAAAAATTAGGACAACTGGAGTTGCAAGATCAGCTCGATGGTTTGGCGTGGTTGCGTCAACAAGGCTGGGCAGACATGGACAGAATTTCCCTCGATGGCTGGAGCTACGGTGGCTACTTCACATCATATGCGTTGACACATAGCGATGCCTGGAAAGTCGGTTTCGTCGGTGCCCCCGTGACCGATTGGCGTTTATATGACAGCGTCTATACCGAACGCTACATGGGCTTGCCGCAGGACAATCCAGAAGGCTACGACAATAGCAGCGTACAAAAAGCCGCTAAAAATCTACATGGAAAAATTTTGTTGATGCATGGCACGATGGACGATAATGTACATCCACAAAATACCATTATGCTGATCAATGAATTGATTAAAAATGGTAAAGACTACAGCCTGCAATTGTACCCAGGCCAGGCCCACGGACCACGCGGGGATTGGATGATCTGGTCATTACAAAAAAATAAATGGGAATTTTTGAAGAATAATCTGTAATAAAAAGGGGCGAATTAAGCCCCTTTTTATCTAACTGCCCAGCCATTTGGAAATTGAAACTTGTAGTGTGGGTTGCGCTTGCTGATTCAATCAAATGAACGTCCGGTGTAGCAGCGCCGTCTATTTCATCCCGTGCCACCGCGGCGTGAGTTGATGCGGAACGGCGAACATATCAAGAACGCGACCCACGGTGTGATCGACCATCTCGGCGATCGATTGTGGGCGTTGGTAAAAACCAGGAAGCGGTGGGAAGATAATGCCGCCCATCTCTGTGACAGCGGTCATATTGCGTAAATGTGCAAGATTGAAAGGTGTCTCGCGCACCATTAAGATAAGGCGACGGCGTTCTTTGAGCACCACATCAGCTGCACGGGTGATCAGATTGTCTGACATACCATGTGCCACTGAAGCCAGGGTTTTCATCGAGCAGGGTGCAATGATCATTCCGTCTGACAAAAACGAGCCGCTGGCAATGCTGGCACCGACGTCGCGCACATTGTGTACGACATCAGCTAAGGCCTCAACGTCTTTGCGTTTGAAATCCATTTCCTGATGCAGATTCAGGACGCCCGCTTCAGAAATCAATAGATGCGTTTCTACTTCAGGTAAATCACGCAACACTTCCAGCAGACGCACGCCATACACGGAACCTGTTGCGCCAGTAATGGCGATAATCAAGCGTTTAGGCGTGGCGTGGGGCTGCATAGATTTGTCAATTAATCTTTGAGCAATGTAAGCAATTCACCGCTTTCGTACATTTCATTCATGATGTCAGAGCCACCGATGAACTCCCCTTTAACATACAACTGGGGAATAGTTGGCCAGTTAGAGAAGTCTTTGATACCTTGGCGTACTTCAGGGTCTTCCAGTACGTTGATGGTGACCAGATTTTGCACACCGCAGGTTTTCAGCAATTGCACCGCACGACCAGAAAAGCCGCATTGTGGAAATTGTGCAGTTCCCTTCATGAACAGCACAACAGGGTTTTGGGTTACGGTTTCTTTGATCCAGCTTTGAACGTCGCTCATGGCAATCTTCCTTATAAAACGAATTCCGCCATTATAGTGGAAAGCCAAAAACGATGTGCTTAGCATCTACTATCGAATCTATAACTTGTTTATCAGTGACTTATTCGCAAATTACTTTCAAAAATAGCCACAAAACGATAGCAGGCTTGAGAATTTATTGGACTTTTTCTAATCTTCCGTCTTTCCAAGTTGAGAACCAATGTTCTTGTCGGCGTGGTGGCATAACTTACTGTTGTATGTCTGGAGCATCATTTCATTGGGTATCGAACAATAAATCATGAAATCATGAAATCATTAAATTTTATTTTTTCATTTCAGATTTTTGCGATCCTATCTTGTTAAATCGAATTTATCTATACAGGCATTCGTATTTCGACAATGGTGCCGGGTTGTCCGTTGATAATTTTTAGCTCGCCCTTCACTGCATGTACACGTTCACGCATTCCAATTAAACCAAAAGATTGCTTTTTGTTGAGGTCAGAATGAGAAATTCCTATGCCATTATCAGCAATCTTGAAGTATAAGCCCTCGCTATTTTTGACGAGTTCAATATCGACATGCGTTGCATACGCATGGCGAGCAATATTTGATAAGGATTCCTGAACGATCCGATATATCGTCGTTGACGTTTCTTCACAAAAATTCAAATCATCTTCAACTGCAATCAACTGACAGTTGATCGAGTGACGCTGCGTAAATTCTTTAGAGAGCGCGCGCAAAGAAAAAAAGAGTCCGCCTTCATCTAAGGAGTTTGGGCGCAAATCAGAGGCGAGCTGCCTCAAGCTGGCAATGGATTTAAGGATTAATTTATCCATGCCATCAATATGTGTCACTGCGTCTGCGTTTTCAGTCTGTTTATTTCGTAAAAAATGTAAATCGATCCGTAGCGCCGCCAGAAGTTGTCCAAGGTTGTCGTGTAATTCACGCGCAATATGCTTTCTCTCTTCTTCGCGTGCTGTTTGTATTGATCGGGTCAGATTGCTCAACTCTTGATGATACTGATCCAATTTTTGCTTGGCGATTTTACGCTCTGTAATATCGCGGAAAATGACGGTATAAAAGCGTTGTTCACCTTCAGTAAAACTAGAAATACTGGCCTCAATTGGAAATTCCTGGCCATTTTTTTTTAGTCCAGTAACATAAAAATCTTCAAAATTAGCACCCATCTCGCGAATGGAAACGCCAGTTTTCCCAAAATTTTTAACGTGTTGATTATGATTTTCGCGATGCCGACCAGGAATTATCTGATCTAAATTCATCCCTAACATTGCTTCATCTGTGCTTTCAGACCCATACCCAAAAAACATGGTAGCTGCCGCATTCACATAAATGATCTTATGATCAGAATCGATGGTAATAATGCCGTCTTTGGCGCTGGCAACAATCCCAGAAAAACGCTTAAGATTAGACTGCAATTCTTGTTCATTATTATTCATGCTGGAAAATACAAAAAAGTGAAATGCGGAAGATAAAATGGGAAAATCATGTTGGTCATACCTGACGGCTCATGCAGACTTAAGCTTTGTCGAAAAAACGATTATTGGAAATTTTTCCCATACACCAATGGAAAATAAACCCAATATATTGTCAAAGTATCCTTGTATTTTGATCCACCCGCAACAATACCAACACAACTTCTAATGTCTTTTGATGGCGCAAAGGAAGCCCCAGAATGGCCGTGAAAAATTCAAGTAATTCACTTTTTTCATAGCAAAATTTTAGATGGGGCTAATTAAAATTGATCAACTTAAATCACGACTAGTGGCGAATGGAATAGTTATAAGTGACTATTAAAATAGTCATTAATAGCATGGGAATTCGATTTATTCTTCCCATATTCTTGAGATAGAACAAGAGGTTTTCATAAAATCGAAAAAAATCTTAACTCGTATAGCGAGTGGATTGAGGTGAATCAATTTGGTCTGGCTTGTAAGGCATATCGTGTAGTAACACCACAGAACGTCAATTGGAAATGTCATTGCTTACATAAAAATTTAGAAAAGGTAGTCAGGTTTTCGGTTGACTAAATCATCAAATATTGTGTCCTTAATTGATCCCTCAATTTGATCCCGCAATTGATTCCTACAGAAGAAAAATAAAGAAAATGCCAAATCAAATTACCAAGGATTTATCATTGTTTATCGATCAGCTCCCTGGCGTGATCTATCAGTTTTTTGTCTTTAAGAATGGCGACTGGAAATTTCTTTTGCTCAGTAATCACATTCGTGATCTGTATGAGGTATCACCTGAAGAGGCTTACGAAAATCATTTCGTCATTACCAATCAAATTATTCCCGATGACCGAGCTGATCACCGTAAGTCAATTGAAGATGCGATTAACCAACGCAGAAACTGGGCTCATCTTCACCGCATACGAACCCCGTCAGGTACCCTAAAATGGGTATTTGCTCAGGCTTCGTTATCTGAGACGAATATCGATGGTAGTCTCTGGTCTGGTGTTTTGACGGATGTGACAGACCTGATCGGTAACGAAAGCCAGGTGATCGAATTTATTCAGAAGTTCGAACAGTCTCTTAAAATCCGGCAAACCGAAATTGGGCGAGAGATTCATTTTCTTGATGATCTTCGACGTCGTTTTTTATCGGATGACATTCCACCTGCGATTTCTCCTGAAAATTCCGTTGCAATTTCAAATATGCCATTACCAATCGACGTGAACGCTGATCCATTTATTCGTGGTAAAAAAGTGGCGCGTAACGGAGAAAAATTGTCAGCAAGAGAGTTGGAAATCTTAATGCTAATTGCCAAAGGTAGAACTTCAAAGTCCATTGCCGATAAGCTGAATATTGCATTGACCACGGTCAGTGCTCATCGCAGAAATATTAAGAAAAAGCTCAATGTCGCGACGACAAACCAAATGATGCAATACGCCATATTGCATTATCAGCAGACCAAATTTTGACTATGTTGTTGATTTAAAGTGGTTTTAATTGTGGCTGGCTTGTATTGTTCTGGCACTGATTGCTGAAAAAAAACCGGAGACTGTGCTCCGGTTTTTTTATCAGACAACGCTACGGATATTAGCCGCGCAATTTAGCAAATGCGGCCGCCATCGCATTGCCCGCCGGAGCCGCTGCCGGTGTTTGTGAACGATGTTGATTGAGGCGTTTCGCATCGTTACGATCACCACGTTGTTCTGGCTTGCTACCTGCTTGTGGTGCAGAGTCGGTCAGGCGCATGGTGAGGGCAATACGTTGACGTTTGACGTCCACTTCCAATACCTTGACCTTGACAACCTGACCCGCTTTGACGACGGTATGAGGGTCTTTTACGAAAGTATTCGACAATGCAGAGATGTGTACCAGCCCGTCTTGGTGGACACCAATGTCAACAAAGGCACCGAAGGCTGCAACGTTTGTCACAACGCCTTCCAAAATCATATCTGGACGCAAATCTTTGATTTCTTCTACGCCTTCTTTAAAGGTGGCGGTAGTGAATTCAGGACGTGGATCGCGGCCTGGTTTTTCCAGTTCTTTGATGATGTCAGTAATCGTTGGTACACCGAATTTTTCATCAGCGTATTTGGCTGGATTCAATGATTTTAACAAGCCGCTGTCACCAATGACGCCTTTGACATCTTTCTTGATGTCGGCCAGAATTTTTTCTACCAACGGATACGATTCTGGATGCACTGCAGACGCGTCAAGCGGATTTGTGCCGTTCATGACGCGTAGGAAGCCCGCTGCTTGTTCAAAGGTCTTGTCACCAAGGCGCGGAACAGAACGCAAATCGGCACGTGAAGTGAACATTCCTTTGGCATCGCGGAAGTTCACAATGCTTTGCGCAACGCTGGAAGACAAGCCGGAAACCCGCGCCAATAAAGGAGCAGACGCAGTATTGACATCAACACCAACCGCATTCACGCAATCCTCAACCACGGCATCCAAAGAGCGCGCTAACTGGCTTTGACTCACATCATGCTGATATTGACCGACACCGATGGATTTTGGATCGATCTTCACCAGCTCTGCCAACGGATCTTGTAAACGACGCGCAATCGACACAGCACCGCGGATAGATACGTCCAGGTCAGGCAATTCTTTGGAAGCAAATTCAGAAGCCGAATACACCGATGCTCCCGCTTCTGAGACGACGATTTTGGTCAACTTTAATTCTGGTTTGAGTTTAATCAGGTCTTGCGCCAGTTTGTCGGTTTCACGCGATGCCGTGCCGTTGCCGATAGAGATCAACGACACATTGTGCTTGGCAGCGAGCTGCGCTAACACGTGTAAAGAGCCGTCCCAATCATTGCGTGGTTGATGCGGGTAAATGGTCGCGTGTTCCATCACTTTACCCGTTGCATCAACAATCGCGACTTTGACGCCAGTACGCAGGCCAGGATCAAGACCCATGGTAGCGCGCGGACCTGCTGGCGCTGCCAGTAACAAATCTTTCAAATTGCGGGCAAAAACATTGATCGCTTCTATTTCAGACTGTTCGCGCAACTTGCCCATCAATTCGGTATCGAGATGCATGAA
Source organism: Undibacterium sp. Ji67W (assembly GCA_049340365.1). Lineage (GTDB taxonomy): Bacteria > Pseudomonadota > Gammaproteobacteria > Burkholderiales > Burkholderiaceae_D > Undibacterium. The sequence goes on from JBMPOY010000006.1 coordinate 216,331, forward strand.
TACTTTCACGCGCCATGCCCAACGCACAGTATCGATTAACCATTTGTCTGCAGGGCGATCCTTTTGGCTGACGCCAAAATGAGCGGCAATGCGGCTTTCGCAAGGATTTAATGGCGAAGCCCAGGTTGGTTTTTCTTCTTCGCTATCGAGGCGCAAAGTAACCGTCAGCATCTCTTCGCGACGACCGCGGAATAAGGCCAGTGCGCGGTGTGATGGAATCGTGCTCAGGGTTTCTGAGTAGTCAAAATAGTCGGCGAATTTTTCACCAGCCTCTTCTTTGCCTGGTACGACTTTGGATTCAACCACGCCATGATCGTTCAGATATTCGCGCAGGGATTGCAATATTGTCGCATCTTCTGCAAAGCGTTCCATCAAAATCTGGCGCGCGCCGTCCAATGCGGATTTGGTATCCGGAACGCCAGGATTATCGCCGTTATCTGTTGTAAAGGCAGGCTTTAAATACGCTGCGGCTTCAGTTTCTGGATTTAATAAAGGATTTGCCAGCAAGGCATCGGCGAGTGGTAACAAACCCGCTTCTACCGCGATTTGCGCTTTAGTGCGGCGCTTAGGTTTGTATGGCAGGTATAAATCTTCGAGACGAGTCTTGTCTTCGGCGTGGCTAATGGCATCCAGCAGCGCTGGTGTCATTTTGCCTTGTTCTTCAATCGATGCCATGATCGCAGCGCGACGGTCTTCCAGTTCTCGCAAGTAGCGCAGACGCTCTTCGAGCAGACGCAATTGGGTATCATCCAGCCCACCAGTCACTTCTTTACGGTAGCGGGCTATAAACGGGACCGTCGCACCTTCATCCAGCAAGGCAACGGCAGCAGCAACCTGAACTGGCTTAGCAGCGAGTTCTAAGGCGAGTCTTTGTTCAATCGAAGGCAGCATAAATCCAGAATCCAGACAATAAAAAGCAATCAAGGCGCAGATGATACGCAATTTGTGTAATTGCGCCAGTCTTGACAGGAAGTTGGGCAGGAGTTATGAGGTAAAAGCTGCTATAAATTAAACAATGAGTTGTTTTATATGCATCAGAGAATCTCTTGCCTCATGCTAAGCAGAATTGACGGGTTTCCCTGCTCCTTGCGAGCTTCGCATAAAACGAAAGGGTGGGATGAGCAGATTGCCTGCTCACCCCACCCTTCATATTTATGCGACTAATTAAGCAGTCCGGATAACAATTAATCCCGGATTTCCAGCGCCCGGTTTAAGCTTAATGCAGCCATTGAGCACGCTGCGCCGGAAAGCAAGTACAAGCTGACGTAGGCTAGTCCGAAGTGGGACGATAATCCAAGCGCGACCAGAGGTGCAAAGCCAGCGCCCACTAACCATGCGAGATCGGAAGTCAGTGCCGCACCGGTGTAGCGGTATTTGGCAGCGAAGTTGGCGGTGACTGCACCAGCAGCCTGGCCATAAGACAGCCCCAGCAAGACAAAGCCTAACAGGATGAAGATGTTTTGACCTTGTTCGCCACCATCAAGTAATGTCGGGACAAAGCCGCTCAGCACGGCAATCATCAGCGCAAGTGTACCCAATGTATTTCGGCGTCCAAAACGATCAGCGATCAAACCAGATAAAACGACTGACACCGCCATCAACGCAGCACCACCCACCTGTATGTACAAAAAATCACTTAACGATCTGGGTGAATACAAAGTAATCCACGATAAAGGGAAAACCGTCACCAGATGGAATAAGGCATAACTTGCCAGTGCTGCCAGCGCGCCGATTAGTACATTGCGTCCCTGGGAGCTTACCAGTTCAGTCACTTTGGTTGGTTCTAATTCACGTTCATCCAGCAAACGGGCGTATTCATTGGTGGAAACCAGGCGCAAGCGGGCAAACAAGGCCACTACGTTAATCGCAAACGCAACATAAAACGGGAAACGCCAACCCCATTCCAGAAAATCCTCTGGCGTCGTATTCGATATAAGGTAGGCGAAGATGCTACCAGCGATCATGAAGCCAAATGGGGCGCCGAGTTGTCCCAGCATCGCATACCAGCCGCGCTTGTTTTGCGGAGCGTTCAATGCCAGCAAAGAAGGCAATCCATCCCAAGCGCCACCCAAAGCGATTCCCTGTCCAACGCGCAAAACTGAAAGCAGTACAATGGCAGTCGCCCCCAAATGGCTAAAAGTTGGCAAAAACGCAATTCCAGCTGTTGAAAATCCTAATAAGACCAACGCCATGGTCAATTTTGCTTCTCGCCCCAGATGGTGCTGGATAGACATAAAGATAACAGTGCCGAAAGGCCTTGCAAGAAACGCGAAAGAAAATATAGTGAATGCGTACAAAGTGCCTTCAAGGCGCGGTACGAAAGGGAAAAATACCATCGGGAAAACAAGTACCGAAGCGATGGCGTAGACAAAAAAGTCAAAATACTCCGACGCACGTCCGATAACGACACCAATCGCAATTTCACCTGGTGCAATTGTCGTGTGGTCAGATTTGGTATTTTTGGTTGAACCAGTGTTGGAACGGAGGGGGAATTCGGCGTTATGTTCGCCGTGGTGGCTGATACTTGGCATAGTCGTCTCTCGTAGTTATGGTCTGATCGATGGACGCCATGAACCCTCGCAGATATAACTTTGCTAAGGTAGGACAAAACGTCCAATCGCTAATGCTAGTCAGTCCATGTACATTACCATGAATTTCAGTCTAAATTGGATTTTTCATTATGATTTCCCTACTATTGCGGCGCGGACTTATGCTGTTGTGCGTTGCGCTGTTGGCTGGATGTGACACGATTGTGTTAAATCCTTTTGGCGATATCGCCGCCCAGCAGAGCAAACTGATTGTCGTTTCAACAATATTGATGCTGATTATCATCGTTCCGGTGATAGCACTCACTCTCTTTTTTGCATGGCGTTATCGCGCGAGCAATACTGAGGCAGCCTACGAACCCGATTGGGATCACTCGACGATGTTGGAGTTGGTGATCTGGGGGGCACCGTTGTTAATTATCATCGCTTTGGGAACAATAACCTGGATTTCTACGCATACACTTGATCCATATCGAAAGTTGTCGCGTTTGGATGAAAATCGTCCTATTCCTGCCAGTGTAAAACCGATCGTCGTTGAAGTTGTTGCGCTGGACTGGAAATGGTTGTTTATTTATCCAGAACAAGGCATTGCCACAGTGAACGAGCTGGCGGTTCCGGTGGATGTGCCAGTTAGCTTCAAAATTACTGCCTCAACGGTAATGAACTCTTTCTACATTCCAGCATTGGCGGGTCAGATTTATGCGATGCCAGGTATGCAAACTGCATTGCACGCTGTGATCAACAAACCTGGTGTGTATGACGGTTTCTCCGCAAACTATAGCGGCGCGGGTTTCTCTGACATGAAATTCAAGTTCCATGGCATGAATCAGCAAGACTTTGACGCTTGGGTTGCTGCCGCCAAGGCGGAGGCCAGCACACTCAAACGTGCAGACTACATGAAGTTGGAAGAACCAAGTATTAAAGATGCTGTACGCCACTATGGAACGGTAGATGCTGATCTGTTCCATGCGATTGTCAATCGTTGTGTTGCAGCTGATCAGGTTTGTATGGACCAGTTAATGGCAACCGACATGAACGTTAAATCTGCAAAAAATAGCGATCCAAAAGGGTTGACTTTGCTTGCGCAGAATCAGCGTAACGGCCGCACGCTTGATGCTGAAGTGTGTACCACGCCGTCAATTACTAGTGGGAAAAAATAATGTTAGACCAAATTGATATGACTAAGCTGATATTCGGCCGTCTGAGCTGGGATGCAATTCCCTTCCATGAGCCGATTTTGTTAGCGACCTTTGTAATGGTAGCGCTGGGTGGAATCACCTTGTTAGGTGCCTTGACCTATTTCCGTGTATGGGGCAACTTGTGGAACAACTGGTTCACCAGTATTGACCACAAACGTATCGGTATCATGTATATGATCCTTGGTATTGTGATGTTGTTGCGCGGTTTTGCTGATGCGTTGATGATGCGCGCTCAGCAGGCATTGTCGTTCGGTGATGCGCACGGTTTCTTGCCACCGCATCACTACGACCAGGTGTTTACAGCGCACGGCGTGATTATGATTTTCTTCGTCGCGATGCCGTTCGTTACTGGTTTGATGAACTACGTTGTACCTATGCAAATTGGTGCGCGCGACGTGGCCTTCCCGTTCCTGAATAACTTCAGTTTCTGGATGACGACCTTCGGTGCTGTTTTGGTGATGGCATCTTTGTTCGTTGGTGAATTTGCTCGCACCGGTTGGTTGGCGTACCCACCACTGTCAGGCATACTTGGTAGTCCGGACGTGGGGGTCGATTACTATATCTGGTCCTTACAGATTGCCGGTGTTGGTACCTTGTTATCCGGGGTGAACCTGATCGTCACGATCATCAAAATGCGTGCTCCTGGTATGACAATGATGAGAATGCCAGTATTCACATGGACAGCTTTGTGTACGAACGTTCTGATCGTTGCTGCTTTCCCGGTATTGACTGCGGTACTGGCGATGCTGTCTCTGGATCGCGTCTTTGGTACGAACTTCTTCACGAACGACATGGGTGGTAATTCCATGATGTACGTGAATCTGATCTGGATCTGGGGTCACCCAGAGGTGTACATTCTGGTATTGCCAATTTTTGGCGTGTTCTCAGAAATCGTGTCTACTTTCAGCAGCAAACGTCTGTTCGGTTACACCTCCATGGTGTACGCGACTGTCGTTATTACCATCTTGTCTTACCTGGTATGGTTGCATCACTTCTTCACGATGGGTTCCGGTGCGAGTGTTAACTCGTTCTTCGGTATCACCACGATGATTATTTCTATCCCGACCGGTGCGAAGATATTTAACTGGTTGTTCACGATGTACCGTGGTCGTATTCGCTTCGAAGTACCGATGTTGTGGACCATGGGCTTTATGGTGACTTTCGTTATCGGTGGTATGACTGGTGTGTTGCTGGCGGTTCCACCGGCTGACTTCGTATTGCACAACAGTTTGTTCCTGATCGCTCACTTCCATAACGTGATTATTGGTGGCGTGGTATTTGGTACATTTGCTGGTATTAACTTCTGGTTTCCAAAAGCATTTGGCTACAAGCTCGACGCATTTTGGGGTAAATGCTCATTCTGGTTCTGGACCATTGGTTTCTACTTTGCGTTCATGCCTTTGTATGTATTGGGTCTGATGGGTGTTACCCGTCGCCTGAGTCACTTTGAAGATCCATCCTTGCAGATCTGGTTCCAGATCGCCGCATTCGGTGCAGTGTTGATTGCCTTGGGTATTGCTTGCTTTGTGATTCAGTTGGGCGTCAGCTTCATGCGTCGTGATTCATTGCGCGATTTTACTGGTGATCCATGGGGTGGTCGTACTCTGGAATGGTCGACATCTTCTCCACCACCAGCATACAACTTTGCATTCACGCCAATGGTGCACGATATCGACACCTGGGCAGATATGAAGAGCAACAAATATCAGCGTCCTACTGATGGTTTTGTCGCTATTCATATGCCAAAAAATACTGGCGCAGGTGTGATCATTGCTGGCTTGAGTGCAGCTGTTGGCTTTGCTCTGATCTGGCAGATGTGGTTGCCCGCTGTTGTCGCGTTTATCGCAATGATGGCAGCAATCATTACTCATACCTTTAATTACAACCGCGATTACTACATTCCGGCGGACGAAGTTTCCCGCACTGAAGCAGAACGCACACGTTTGTTAGCGAGCCATGTCTAATACATCTACTTCTACTCATAACGCGATGGGCGCGGCTTCCGGCTCACGCTACTTTGTTCGGGAACACCATCCTGAAAACGGCACTATGTTAGGTTTTTGGTTATACCTGATGAGTGACTGTCTGGTCTTCGCTTGCTTGTTTGCTGCTTACGCTGTGTTGGGTCGCAATTATGCAGGTGGTCCGACTGGCGCAGAAATTTTTGATCTGCCATTGGTTGGTCTGAATACTTCCTTGCTGTTGCTGTCCTCGATCACTTACGGTTTCGCGATGCTGGAATCACAAAAAGATCGTTTGCGTAACACGATGATCTGGTTGGCTGTTACCGGTATTCTGGGTGCGTGCTTTATTTATTTTGAATTGTACGAATTCGTTCACCTGATCCTGGAAGGCGCAGGCCCGCAACGTAGTGGTTTCCTGACTTCATTCTTCGCGTTGGTGGGTACTCACGGTTTGCATGTCAGCTTCGGTATTATCTGGCTGGTGACTTTGTTATTCCAATTGAAGCGTCATGGCCTGACACCAGAAAATCGTCGTCGCTTGATGTGTTTATCTATGTTCTGGCACTTTCTTGACGTTGTCTGGATTGGTGTCTTTACCTTTGTCTATTTGATGGGAGTTTTGCCATGAGTGCACACCACGATCACGGGGCTCATGGCCACCATGACCATCATGATCACCACGGTCACCACGACCATGCTGATCACGGTAGTCTGAAAAGTTACGCCACCGGTTTCATCCTCGCTGTTATTTTGACAGTGATTCCATTCTGGTTGGTGATGGGTAAAGTATTCGATAAATCCAGTACCACAGGTTTTGTGTTGCTAGGTTTGGCAGCAGTGCAGATCGTTGTTCATATGGTGTATTTCTTGCACATGAACTCGAAATCTGAAGGCGGCTGGACCATGCTGGCATTGCTGTTCACAACCATGGTTGTTGTCATCATGATGAGTGGTTCTTTGTGGGTCATGTATCACCTGAATCACAACATGATGCCAGGGATGGATCACGAAACAGTACCTGAATCTATCAAGATGGCACCGGTAGAGAAAGAAATGAAGAAAATGCCTGGCATGTCATGATTGACGGCTTGAATCATGCGGCTGCCGACGCTGATGCTTCGGTAGCCAATGTTTCCCAACCCCGTTCCAAATTTGTGAGGGTTACGCTCGCAATTTGTGCGGGGTTGTTATTTTTGAGTTTCTTCGCGCTCGGCACCTGGCAAGTAATACGTTTGCAATGGAAACTCGATCTGATTGCGCGCGTTGAGCAGAGAGTACACGCAGCGCCCCAGGATGTCCCCATCCCGGCTGATTGGGCGCGGGTTAATGCGGTACAGGACGAATATCGACATGTACATCTCGCTGGCACCTATCTTTTTCAATATACGAGTTTGGTATTGGCGTCGACAGAATTAGGCCGTGGATATTGGGTCATGACGCCTCTGCGAACGGACGACAACAGTATTGTCTGGATCAATCGTGGGTACATCCCGACCGCCCTGGCTGAACAGTTTCAATCAGAACGCGCGAGTAGCGATGCGGTTCGTATCGTGCTCTCCGGTCTATTACGCATCAGTGAACCGAATGGCGGTTTTTTACGTCACAATGATCCAACAGCGCAACACTGGTTTTCCCGCGATATAGCTGCACTGAGTGCTTCCCATCATTTAGATCAGGCGGCTCCGTATTTTGTTGATCTCGAAGTCAATTTAGCATCACCCGCTGACGAAGCAAAAGAATATCCGGTACCTGGTCTGACTGTGGTTACCTTTCATAACAATCATTTAGTCTACGCATTTACCTGGTACGCCCTGGCATTGATGGTGGCTGGCGCCTATTTTTACGTCTGGCGCGACGACAAACGGCTGAACCTGCAGCGTATTTCTCATCAAGTCTCATAGTCTGTTAACATAGTGTGTTGCCGGGCAGTTCCGGCGACCTTTTGCGCGTAATGCGACAGCATCCTTAGGAGACGCAGGAATGACGGGCAATCCGGCACAGCAAACTGACGAACGCGAAATTCAGACGCATCAGAAACGGGTGTTGTACGCTGCATCCGACTACGAAAGTTCCGCAGGTCACAAAAACATGTTGCAGCTGATCCATTTGCGATGGATTGCAATGCTAGGGCAGGTATCAACGATTGCGCTGGCGACGTTAGTTTTCGATATTAAATTGCCGCTGTTGCAAATATCGTATGTCATTGCGCTGCTGATTGCCTTCAATATTGCCAGCCATTTGCGGTGGCACGAAGAGGTGAAAGTCTCGAATCGAGAATTATTTTTTGCCTTGCTCGTGGACGTGGCGATTCTGACCGCACAACTCTATTTATCTGGTGGTATCAGTAATCCATTTGCGTTTTTATATTTGCTGCAAGTGATTCTAAGTGCGGTTTTGCTGGAAGCTTGGTCGACCTGGCTGATTGTGGCGATTTCTGGTGTTTGTTTGTTCGGGCTGTCTTTATTTTATTATCCATTGACCTTGCCTCCTGATCATATGGACAGCATGCCAGGCTTGTATCAGGATGGCATGATTATTTGCTTTCTGGTGAATGCGGCCTTATTGGTATTCTTCTTAACCCGCATCAGCGGCAATCTTAGCAGTCGTGATGCGCAATTGGCCGATTTAAGGCAACATGCAACTGAAGAAGAGCACATCGTCAAAATGGGTCTGCTGGCGTCAGGAGCAGCGCATGAACTTGGCACCCCTTTAGCGACGTTATCCGTGATTTTAGGCGACTGGCGACGCATGCCAGAATTCAGTAAAAACCCTGAATTGCTCGAAGAAATCAGCGAAATGCAAAGACAATTGCAACGCTGTAAAAGTATCGTCAGCAGTATTTTGCTGTCTGCTGGTGAGGCACGCGGTGAGTCTTCGGTAAAGACCACGCTCAATACCTTCTTGAGTAATCTCGCGGAGGATTTCCGAACAACCCGTCCAGTAGGTACATTTGTTTTTGAAAATCACCTGCAACAGGATGTACCGGTGGTGTTTGATTCTGCGCTTAAACAGATGATGTGCAATGTGTTAGATAATGCGCTAGAAGCCTCACCACATTGGCTCAGTCTGCAAGTGAGCAGCGATGCCAATTCTTTGAGTATCGTCGTGACCGATCAGGGCCCGGGCTTTTTGCCGGAGATTCTGGAAAAATTAGGACAGCCTTACCAATCGACCAAAGGGCGTCCCGGTAGCGGTTTAGGGATATTTTTTGTGGTGAATGTGGCGCGTAAATTGGGGGGCTCAGTATCTGCCCGCAATCGCGCAGAAGGTGGAGCGGTCGTTAAAATCGTACTGCCGCTTTCAGCAATCATGCTTTAAAGGGTTAAACAAAATGCCGGACAATCGTCTGTTGTTGATAGTCGAAGACGATACTGCTTTCGCTCGTACTTTGGCGCGTTCGTTTGAACGTCGCTCGTATACCGTAATCCATGCTGCCAATCTCGAAGATGCAGCGGATTTACTGCGTAAACATTCTCCACGTTATGCTGTGGTCGACTTGAAATTAAATGGTAATGCCTCTGGCCTCGCCTGTGTGCAAATGCTGAACAAACACGATCCTGAAATGTTGATCGTGGTATTAACCGGTTTTGCCAGTATTGCTACTGCGGTTGAAGCGGTGAAGTTAGGTGCATGTCAGTACCTTGCTAAACCTTCGAACACCGATGATATCGAAGCGGCATTCGGGCACGTTGCAGGGGTTTCTGAACCTGAGTTGACTAATCGTTCCACGTCGATCAAAACCTTGGAGTGGGAACGTATTCACGAAGTGTTAGTCGAGACCGATTTTAATATCTCAGAAGCTGCCCGCCGTCTGGGTATGCACCGACGCACATTGGCGCGTAAGCTCAATAAACAGCAGGTGAAATAATCACTTAAATTCCCATCCCTCGCATCTTATTCACCTATACTGAGGCAACACCCGTATTCGCGGGCGTCTATCAGGAGCAATATCATGAGTAAAGTGACCAAGACCAACAAAGAAACCAAGAAACAGGCTTTACTCTCACCGAAAGAGAAAAAAGCGGCAAAAGATGCGAAAAAATCGGCTGGTGTGTCTATTCCTATCGGCGCTCGTTGAAATTTCTTGTTCTAAAGCCGGATTCCCGGCCACGTAAAAAAAACGACTTCACTCATCGAAGTCGTTTTTTTATTGGATACTGAATGGGAAATGATGCGCAGATAACTTAGCGTAAATAGATAGTTGGCCTATTAATTTCCATAAAGGTCTCTGGTTTGGCTGGTGCTTGAAATCCAAATTTTTCGTACAAACCACGTGCTGTGCTACTGACTAAGATAAAGCGGCGTATCTCTTGTAAATCTGGATGTTCCTGCACCGCATGCATCAAGGTTTTGGCATGACCTTGTCCGCGGTAAGTGGGTAGCACAAACACATCCATCAGATAGGCAAAGGTAGCCTTATCTGTCACAACGCGGGCAAAAGCGATCTGTTGCCCATCGATGTATGCACCAAAGCATAAAGAGTGTTCAATCGAACGCTGTACCTTTTCAAAAGGTATACCCTTTGCCCAAGCTGATTGTTCAGACAGAAATTGGTGTATCAGCGGGATATCGAGTCTTGCTTTATCAGTCGATATTTCCATTTAAGTGCTCCGATTCCATTGTCCGCCAGATACGCGCTCTATGCCCGCCAGATCACGCCAGCTCTGGACTTGCTCAAAACCTTGCGCAGATAGTAATTCGCGAACCTCAGCAGCCTGGTGATAGCCATGTTCCATCAATAACCAGCCTTGCTCTACTAAATGGGCTGGAGCATTGCTGATGATGTGTCTGTACGCGCTCAGGCCATCGCTATGATCAGTCAGCGCATTGATCGGTTCAAAGCGCAAATCTCCCTGCGTCAGATGGGGATCGTCTTTGACGATGTAGGGAGGGTTACTGACGATGGTTTGAAAAGCTTTCCTGGTCACAGCGCTGTACCAATCGCTTTGCAGTAACTGAAGGCGATTTCCTGTCAGATGACGATCGCTATTTTTACGAGCAATTTCTAGTGCTGCGTCGCTGATGTCCACTGCTGTTACTGCCAAATCTGGTCGCGCGTGGGCAACGGAAATCGCGATAGCACCCGAGCCAGTACCCAGATCTAGTAGTGCTGAATTATCCGGGGCGTAGTTCAGTGCTAACTCCACCAATAATTCGGTATCGGCACGTGGGATCAAAACAGCGGCTGAGGTATGAAACGTGAGACCAAAAAATTCGCGCTCACCAGTCAGGTAGGCAATTGGTTCGCCATCCAACCGGCGCTGCAGCAAGGTTTGCAGATCTTGTGCTTGCTGCGTAGTGAGTAGTTGTTCTGACTGGGTAATTAACTGTATGCGGCTCAATTTTGTCACATGCATCAATAAAATGCGTGTTTCTAATTTTTCTAAGGGCGACAGTCGTTCATAGTCAGCGATCGTCAGACCCGCTTGCTGCCACGCTTGCATTAACGATGCTTCCCAAACATACCAGTTTTTTCACGCGAGAAAAACAGAAACAGCAAAGTACAAGTCATCAATACAAATCCTATCATCGCCCAGGCAGGCAGAGATAAGCCTAGCGTAGGTGGGTAAGGAATCTCACACAAGCCATCAGCACGGAATAAAGTCGGCCACCAGTTGGCTAAAAATATTTTATTTAGACCAGTTTCCAAAGGATCGATGCCACACGAAAATCCCGGGTTTGCTAAAACGTATAAATGTTTTGCCGCAATACCAATACCGGCGAGCCCCGATGCTGTCGCTAAACCAATGCTGATGCGGCGTGTGCCACGTGGCATTGCTGCACCAATCAGGCAAAAGATCGCAATCGCAATAAAAGCATAACGTTGCAAAACGCATAGCGGGCAAGGCAACATGTGCTCGACGATTTGTAAATAGAGTGCAGCACCGATCAAACCAATGCAGATTGCGGCAATGCCAAGTAATACGGGTTTCGAAGAACGCATGAATTTCATCCGGAAAATGAGAGCGGTTGCCAGCTTACACGGTTTTAATCGCTGATGCGCAAAAGCTGTGTCGACAAACTGGCGTAAATCATAATTACTACTTGGACGACTTAATCGTCGCCAAGTTCCGCCAATAATTCGGCTTGATGTTCGGCGATCAGCGCATTGCTGAGTTCCGTCAGATCGCCATCCATAATAAAGTCGAGTTTATATAAAGTCAGATTGATGCGGTGATCCGTCATCCGGCCTTGGGGATAGTTGTAAGTACGTATGCGTTCACTACGGTCGCCAGAGCCGATCAAACTCTTACGGGTCGCTGCTTCTTTGGCTTGTTTTTCGCGTAACTGACCGTCCATGATGCGCGTAGCCAATACGCGCATCGCCTGGGCTTTATTCTGATGCTGGCTACGACCATCCTGGCACTCGACCACGATGCCTGTCGGAATGTGGGTCAGACGCACCGCAGAATCCGTTTTATTGATATGTTGACCACCCGCTCCACTGGCGCGGAACGTATCGATACGCAAATCAGCGTTATTGATCACCACGTCGGCCAGTTCATCGGCTTCTGGCATCACCGCCACGGTACACGCTGAAGTATGAATACGACCTTGCGTTTCTGTTGCTGGCACGCGTTGTACGCGGTGACCACCGGATTCAAATTTCAGCTTGGAATAGGCACCCAGCCCGGCAATACGGACGATGACCTCTTTATAGCCGCCTAATTCGGAAGCGGATTCAGACATCATCTCCACCTGCCAGCGATTGCGTTCCGCAAAGCGGGTGTACATACGCAATAAGTCACCGGCAAATAAAGCTGCTTCGTCACCGCCAGTACCGGCGCGAATTTCCAGCAAAATATTACGTTCGTCGTTGGGATCTTTCGGCAATAACATTTTTTGCAAATCCGCTTCCAGATTTTGCATATTGGCTTTTGCAGTTTCGATTTCATCCTGAGCAAAGGCTTTCATTTCAGGATCATTCAACATTTCTTGCGCTTCATCGATATCGGCTTGCGCTTGCTGGAAATTTTTATACAGCGCGACCAAAGGATCTAATTCCGCATGCTCACGGTTGAGTTTGCGGTAATTGTCCATATCGTTGGTGGCGCCTTCTTGCATCAGCAAATGACCGACTTCGTCGAGGCGTTCAGCTAGTTGATCTAGCTTGGAAAGCATTGATGGTTTCATACTTGAAATTATTGAGAGTAGAGGAGGGCATGTGCCCGAAATCGTGCGCATCGTTCGCGCAGTTGCAGAACGCCGGAGAGACAGGCGTCGCTAACGCTTAGTGCGGAATAATTGTGGGAGTAAGCTTGCCAGACGCGCACGTTCGTCACCGCTGGCTTGATGCAATGCCTGTTGTGGGCCATGCAAAAATTTTGCTGTAATACCTTTGGATAAGGCTTCTAATACGGCATCGATATCCTCACCGCGCGCTAACATTTTGCGGGCACGGTCGAGTTCCATCATGCGGACTTGTTCACTGCTTTCGTGTAAATCCTGAATAACAGGAACAATGGCGCGGCCATCGATCCAATGCATAAATGATTGCACGCGGGTTTCAATGATGGCTTCGGCTTGTGCAACTGCTGCCTGACGATTTTCTAAGCCAGACTGAACCACCGTTCCCAGATCATCGACGGTGTACAAAAACACGTCATCGAGCTTCGCCACTTCTGGCTCGATATCGCGTGGCACGGCCAGATCAACCATAAATACAGGACGGTGTTTGCGTGCTTTGACCACGCGCTCTATCAAACCTAAGCCAATGATAGGCAAGGAGGAGGCGGTACATGAAACGATAATGTCAAATTGAGCCAATTGCTGTGGCAAATCAGCAAGTCGTATCGCTTTGGCGTTAAAACGATGAGCGAGTGTTTCGCCGCGCTCCAAAGTGCGATTGGCGATGGTGATCGATTTAGGATTTTGCGCGGCAAAGTGCGTTGCACAAAGTTCTATCATTTCACCCGCGCCGATAAACAAAACATGTTGATCAGCTAACTTGTCAAAAATACGTTGCGATAGTCGTACGGCTGCGGCGGCCATCGATACGCTATGGGCACCGATTTCTGTGGTACTGCGTACTTCTTTGGCAACGGCAAACGTGCGTTGAAACATTTGATGCAGATAGGTACCAAGACCACCAGCCGCTTCAGCCTGTCTGACGGCATCTTTCATCTGACCGAGAATTTGCGGTTCACCCAACACCATCGAATCCAGACCCGAAGCAACGCGGAATGCGTGTCTTACGGCATTGTCTTGTGGCAGGGTGTACAGATGTGGCCGTAAATCGGCGTAAGGCAAGTGGTGATAGTCAGCCAGAAAGTGTGCGGTAGCATCGATAGGATTCGCTGCCGGACACGCTGCATACAATTCTGTGCGATTACACGTAGACAAAATGGCAGCTTCCGTCACGCTATTGCGCTGTGCAGTTGCAGCATTGTTACCAAACCATGCACGCGCAGCCGCCACCGCATGAGCGATTTGCTCAGGCGAGAAGGCGACTTTTTCCCGCAATGAGAGCGGTGCAGTCGTGTGGTTGAGTCCAACAGCAGTTAGTTGCATGCCAAAGTGTGCGTGGGGTTAAGTCGTCATTATAGCGCGTAGCGGACAATATTTTTTGTGTCCGCCACTTTGATCTCTCTTGATCTATCTCAAACTAAGCTAGCGGGGAAACGCAGGTTGAACGTCGATCCCTCATTCGGAGCGCTGGTAAAGTCGATTTTGGCGTGGTGACGATCCAAAACCGCCTTCACAAATACCATGCCAAGGCCAACGCCATCGTTCTTAGGCTGTTCGTTGGTTTTAAAGCGTTGAAAGCGTTGAAACAACTTATTTTGTTCTGCACGCGGAATCCCATAACCTTGATCGATAATGCTGCAAACGATTTCAGCATCCGCCAGATGTTGCTCCAATGACAGTTTGCAGGTAATCGTTGTATCGCGGGGACTGTATTTGATTGCGTTTGATAACAAATTGGTCAAAACTCGTGTGACCAGAGAGCGGTCAATCCGCGCTGGAAATTCGGCATCAGGAATATCGGTTTTGATGCGAATATTTTTGTTTTTAGCTAAAGACCACATTTCTTCTGTGGCATCCATCAGCACGTTTTGGAAATCGACCTCATCGAATCGGTAGTCTTGCGATTCGGCACGTGCCAATTGGACAAAATTATCTGCCAGACCTAAGGTAATGCGTGACGCCTTTTCGATGCGTGCCATGAATTCGTCGGTTGGCAATGCCGTTGCTGTTTCTTTTTGCATCTCCAGCAATGCCAGAATCGATGCCTGTGGAGCCCGCATGTCATGAGAAATGAAGTGCAAAGTCTCATCACGACTGCGTTCTGCAGCGCGAATCGCGGTGATGTTAATGATACTGACGATCCAACCCACCAACACCTTGTCGGCGTTATAGCAAGGCGCACTTTTGATCAAAACGTCTTGCTGTTTGGGGTCGCGCACTTCTATCCCCTGTTTCATGTTTGCTGTATGTTTCAGGTCAAGAATGTCCCACCAGCTGAAGCTCGTTTGATCATTCGCTTGCGGTGGCGACATCTGAGCGAATAAATACGGTAATAAAGCATCATTCACTTTGGGCATGCCCAAACCAGCAAAGTAAGCGCGGGCCGCCTGATTCGAAAGCAATACATTGCCATCGGTCGTCGTGACCAGTGTTGCATCTGGCAAACTGGCCAGGCTGTCACTAATAAATTGCCGCAGATCGCGTACCCGGTTTGCTGCCATACGCATGGCATTGATACTGTTTTCTAAGGTATCTGTCAGAGCGACATCCTGCTTTTGTTCATCGTCGATAAATTCTGGCAGTAAATGGGGCTCTTTTTCCAGTAAACTAAATTCTTCTCCCAGATACTGAATGGCGGCTTCGAGTCTGCGCCAGCTCCAAATCGGGTAGGCAATCAGCAGGGATACCAGTGCTGATGAGGACGGTAGCCACACGCCGTAATAACGCATGAATAAGAGACTACCTGTAATTGCGAGCAAAAACAGCATGCCAGTGGTGATCAGTGCTTTTCTTGGCGAGAGCATTTGATACGCCACTAAAGCCAGACACAGTATGGCTACGTTGTATAACGCGACTTGCCATCCCGGTACAAAGCGAATGCTGCGTTCATCGAGCAAACTGGCAAGAATATTCGCATTAATTTCCACGCCGGGGATACTGCCTTCAGTATCGGAAACTGGAGTGGGAAAAGAATCCGCCATTCCCACCGCGGTAGTGCCGACCAGAACATACTTGCCTTTGAAATAGTCAGCAGGTACTTCGCCGCGTAAGACGGAAACATAAGGGATGGTTCGAAAATGCCCTTTATCGCCATAAAACGGAATATGCATCTGATAATCACGTTGCCAGGTACCGGGCTGAGAAGTGTTATGCAGCGCTGCTGGACGACGTTCACCTGGGAGATATTTCTCTGTCCCCGCGGCAGAGTTTTGCCCAACGTCTTTGAGCGCCAGCGCAAAATGCGGCCACCATTCACCCTTGATTCCTTCGCGCAAGAAAACACTGCGGAGCACACCATCCGGATCAAGCTCTATACTGATATGGCCAATTTGTCGTGCAGAAGTCGCCAACAAAGGCAATGGCAAAGTTGCTGTTAAGCCTTTGCCGGCACTGGCCGACACAACCGGCAAAACCACGCGGTTACTTTGTGCAATGGCATTCGCTAATGCCTGGTCACCACCAGGGCTGCCATCCGGATTATTGCCTTCTTCCTCCGGTAGCACCATGTCCAGGCCGATAGCCAGCGGTTGGGCGGCGTTGATCTTGTTGAGCAATTCGGCATGGCGTTGTCTGGGCCAAGGCCATTTCCCCAATTCACTGAGGCTAAAGTCATCGATCGCAACAATCAGTATGTCATCGCGTGCCTCATGTGAATTGATCTGCATAAAATGGTCGTACAGCACCATATTCAGCCGACTCAGAACATTGGAGAAACTCAGTGCGGCCGTTAATGCCAGCAATAAGCAACTAAGTATCAGCCATTCGCGAAAAGCAATATGTTTAACCTGTAGCGGTGCGTTCGCCATTATTTACCAATCAAAAGCCAGTTCCCAGTGTTCCACCGCCAGTAGAAATTGCATTACCATCGCTATCGACCCAACGCGCTTTGATCGTGATTTTTTGGGTAGAAGAAAATGCCCCGACGTAGCCATCCGGATCAGTGGCTTGAACGCGAATGTAGTATTGCCCCGCATCAGGTCGCGGAATTTTTAATTCAGCAGCGCTGGTTTCACGGGCCAGATACATGGTTTTGAACTCAGGATCTTTGGCAATCTGAATAAGGAATTTTTGGCCTGGTTCTGCCGCCCAATTGAAGGAAATCTCTTTCCCTTCTGAATCTGCAAATGCAGCACCAGTTTGTGCTGGCAGGCGGCTGAATGCTTGCGGATCACTGAACGGCCCCTGATCTGATTTGCCATCTTTTTGGATGACAACAGTGGCAATACGCCAAAAATAGTTTCCTACTTTGATGGCATCACTGCTGAACTGCACGTCTTTTAAATTGCTTTGATCAAGTACGATGTCTTTGAACTGATCATCATTGGCGACTTGCAAGTGATAAGACTCTGCATTACTGGCTTCGGTCCAGACGAAATCTGTTTTATCGCTACGGATTTTATTTTTTGGTTGTACGGTAAATGGTGGTTCCGGACGCGCTTTGAGGGTAAATGCTTGTGTCAGCGGAATGCCTTCCAAACCATATTGGTCTATCGCAGCGATGCGAACAAAGTAAGAACCATCTGCGACACCATCGAATTTAAAACGCGTGTCTTTGAACGTGTTTTCTGTCAACACGTCCAGTGCTTGCGCATCTCTGGATATTTGTACATGGTAGCCAGTCGCTGCTTCCGATTTATCAATCAGAAATTGGATAGTAGGACGGACTTGCAATAAGTATTGCTCATTGAGTTTGGGCGCAGGTAATAAATCAACGGCTTTTCCAACACTGCTGGCGCTGATGATATTGCCTTTACCTGCCGGTAAAACGATACCAGTCGATTTTTTCAACGTAGGGCTATTGACGGCAACGCCACCTTCCAGCACTTCATTTGCTGTACCAGCTTCCGTCACACCAACGCGGAAATGTGTTCCACGTACGCCTGCGATCGCCAACGGCGAGCGCACTTCAAAGCGACCTTTGTTGGACAGCAAGCTAGAGACATGCGATTCAACTTTTCCTTCAAGCAATGAAATTTCAGTTCTTGGGCTTGCTGTATATTTGGTCTTACGTAATTTGGCGAAGCTGATCTGGCTATTCGAAGGAATTGAAACACGTGAATTATCCGGAAACGCCAGCGTTATAAAGCCATTTTTACCAGTAAAAATTTGCGTACCTTCCTTCACCACTGTACCAATTGCTAGTGATGTTTCGGAACCGTTGACAGGTTTGTAGGTCGGGTTGCCAGCAAGTGCCAGCACCTTTGCTTCACTCTCTTCTTCCGGCAACAGTTCTAAAGGAATCAATATCGCTGTGCCGATAGGGATGGCACGGTCATCAGTGATGTGATTGCGCTTACCCAGAATTGTCCAATTAGGTGTTTTATCGGTGAATCGCTTGGCAATGCCGGATAAAGTGTCGCCCTGCTGCGCGAAATACGTCATATCGGGTGGTGTGGCGAGTACACTGCCAGGTTCGCCACGCGGCGTCTGGGCAAAACTCAGCGGGGAAAATGAGAGACAAATTGCTACCAGTAAGCTGGTCTGACATTGTCGCAAGAGTGCTTTTGTCGAGGTGCTCATGCGCGAGAATCCTAAAGTTGAAATGCAATCCGGGTCAGATTTACTGACCCGGAGAATTTATTCTGGAGTGACCTGTTCTAGTCGGTAGCCATAGCTATAAACTGGGGCAAGACGATAACCGTTTTCTGGTCTTAATTCCAGTTTGCTCCGTACCCGCGAGATGTGGGTGTCCATGGTTCTGGATGGAATATCCACATCCCGTGACCAGACCGCTTCCAAAATGTAGGCACGAGAAAGTGGGCGGCCAAGATTGCGGAAGAGCAATAAGGCGAGGTCAAATTCTTTTTGTGTCATTTCGACCGGCACATCATTGATACTGACGCGACCCGCGCGGGTTTCAAACTTATAGACACCAAATTGCAGGTGTTCTGACGCCGTTTGTGTTGGATATGCACGGCGCAACAACGCTTGTACACGTGCCACCAATTCGCTGCGGCGGATAGGCTTGATCATGTAGTCGTCGGCCCCGGCAGCCAGACCGGCGACGATGTCGTCTTCTCCGGAACGGCTGGTCATAAACAACACTGGCAGCGTTGGTGAAAGTTTTTCCCTGACCCAATGCAAAATTTCTGTGCCGTTCAGGTCAGGAACCTGCCAGTCCAGAATGAGCATGTCATAGCTTTCGCGGCGTAATTGGTGCAGCATTTCTTTGCCACTCAGGAACGGATGGCAGGTATGACCTGCCGCATTCAGAATGGTACAGACCAATTCCAGCAGGTTGTTGTCGTCGTCTAGTACAGCGATTCTCATGGGTAGCTACCGTTAATGTCCGGCAATTAAAAAGTCATGCTTATCATTATATCGAAAGCAAGTGAAAAATTTGAAAATTGTGAAAATATGTGATCGATAAAATGTGTCTCAGCAACGATCAGTAGCGTTTTTATGATGCGCTAAATTGTTGTTGGTGACTCGTATTTACTTGCTCGCAGACACCGCAATACCAATAAAAATGCACAAAAAATTGAAATATTTAATTTTCAAAAATGAGGACAATATGCAACAAAATTGCCGCCAGATAGTCACTTCTAAAGTGATCTGGCGGCAATTTTCTTTTAACTTCTCATTTCCAGGTCTGGCAAAACGACGTTGACGTCTAGCACTTCGAGGTTTCCTTGTTTATCCAGGGAAACTTTAATGTCTTCCGCATTGACCTTGGTGTACTTGGAGATGACAGCGATCAATTCTTCACGCAATGCCGGCAAAAAATCGTAACCATCACGGCCTGTGCGTTCGCGTGCAATGATGATTTGCAGGCGTTCTTTCGCCATATTGGCGGTTTTAGGTTTACTGTTAAATAAAAAAGAAAGCAGAGCCATTTTATTTACCTCCGAAAATGCGCTGCAGCAATCCCGGTTTTTCATAGTTAATGAAACGCAATGGGGTATCCTGACCTAAAAAGCGTGACACCACATCTTCGTAAGCATCGGAAACATCGCTACCCTTCATATGAATTGCAGGATTACCTTGGTTGGAAGCGTGCAATACGGCTTCTGATTCAGGAATAACACCAATTAATGGGATACGCAAGATTTCTTGCACGTCGGTATGCGATAACATTTCGCCCGCTTCTACACGTTTTGGAGAATAACGGGTGATTAATAAGTGTTCTTTGACTGGTTCGCCGCCAGCCTGTGCACGCTTGGATTTCGCCTGGATAATGCCAAGGATGCGGTCAGAATCGCGCACTGATGACACTTCCGGATTGGTGACAACGATGGCTTCATCGGCAAACGTGAGCGCCATGACTGCACCGCGCTCGATACCTGCCGGAGAGTCACAGACGATGTATTCAAAATCCATCTTGATGAGATCATTGAGGACTTTTTCTACGCCCTCTTCAGTCAGTGCGTCTTTGTCGCGGGTTTGTGAGGCTGGCAGGATGAATAAGTTGTCGCAGTGCTTGTCTTTGATCAGTGCCTGGTTCAGCGTCGCTTCACCACTGATGACATTCACCAAATCATAGACCACGCGGCGTTCACAACCCATGATCAGATCCAGGTTACGCAGACCAACGTCAAAATCCAATACGGCAGTCTTGTGTCCGCGCATAGCGAGGCCAGAAGCGAAGCTTGCACTGGAAGTCGTTTTTCCAACTCCGCCCTTGCCGGATGTTACAACGATGATTCTTGCCACAAAAAACTCCTTTTTCTATCCGAAATAACTGCAATCAATTGCTTCACTTGCTTCATTTGCTTGTTGTAAAGGGCGTCAGCCGACTAATTTTAATGATGATACTTCAATACTATCCCCATTGAGCCTCACTTGTACCGGGTGATTGGCCTGCAATGGTGGAAAACCGTTTTCAAAAGTTCTGTAAATTCCTGCGATGGACACGAGCTCGGGCTCCATGGTCAGAGCAAAAATACGCGCTTCGGTATTGCCAGTGGCCCCTGCCAGGGCACGCCCACGCAAAGGTGCGTAAATGTGTATGCTGCCATCAGCAATCACTTCAGCACCATTATTGACGGAGGCGGTAATAATCAAGTCTGCGCCACGCGCATAGATCCGTTGCCCGGCGCGTACCGGCGTATCGATGACCATCGCCGGATTATTGCGAACAATGATCTGCGGTTCGACAGGCGTCGGTGCAGGTGCTGGAGCTTGCACCGGCGCAGGTGCTGCCACTTGTTCGGTCTCTAACCTTGGTTTGCTGACGACATCAATGCTCAGACCATGCGAACGTATGGTTTCATGATCTTCCTCGCGTGCGTGGCGCACTGCAACCGGATTCAAACCATGTGCTTTGAATAGTGGAATTAAGGCATTCCAGTCAACGACTGCATCCGCGATCGCTTCAACATCGATGACTGCAAACTCATCGTCAAAAAAATCAGGTGAGCCTGCAGTCATTTCTTTCAGTGCTGCTTCCAGCACTGATGTGGACGCATCGTGCAACAAAATTGCGACAGCGACAACGGTGGAAATCTTTATTTCTATAGGCTTGCGCGTCAGACTGTTTTGCATAGGTCCAAGGGAAAAGAGGAAAAACTGTCACCTGCACATACTGCATCTCCGTGGATTTGATTGCCCTGGAGAAGCAAAATGCTCGTACGAACTTGTAAGTTCGCCCTAAAAGGAGTCATCCTACCAATTGATGAGCAGGATTGCAAAAATATGCCTGTTTTGTTGGAAACAGCGCAGCAAATTCACCTTTATCTGCTCTTAACGTGAACTAAATATTTAGTTTTTGTTAATTTAACAGATTCTTGCATCGGCAGGTACATGCATTGGCACTATTTTCTTTATGCTGCAAGCTCCGTTCGCGCTGCCTCGGTGGTGATTTTCGTTTGTCTTCCGATGTGATTGAGGGGGAGATGATTGCCGTGTCCAAACAGTTGATGACGCAGGGTGCCATCGGTGTAGTGGGTTTTGTAACGGTGTCGGCGTTGCAATTCAGGAACGATCCATTTCACAACGTCGCTGATGGTTTCATGTGACAGCGCAAAAGCCAGGTTGAAGCCATCGATACCAGTTTCATCGATCCAGGCTTCCAGTTGATCGGCAATTTCTTGGGGATTTCCAACCAAAACAGGGCCACGCCCACCAAGGCCGATAAATTGTGCGGCTTCGCGTACGGTCCATACTTTGTCAGGGTCTGCCGCGCTAAACGAGGCCAGTGCTGAACGTCCGGCATCCGAATCAATGTAATCGATGGTTGCATCGAGAGGGAATTGTGAGAAATCAACACCAGTCCAACCTGATAACAAGGTTAGGGAAGCTTCGATATCGATGTATTGAAGGTAATCCTGATATTTTTCATGGGCGGCCTCTGATGTTTCAGCCGTAATAATTAAGGATTGCGCATAAATTAAAATCTGATCTGCCTTGCGACCTGCCGCTAAGACAGCAGCGCGAGTATCATCGACATAGCGCTTGACCACTTTTTTACTCGGACCACTGACAAAGCTGCATTCCGCATGTCTGGCTGCAAAAGCAGTGCCGCGTTTTGAGGTGCCCGCCTGAAACAGCAAAGGCGTGCGCTGAGGTGAAGGTTCGCATAAATGAATGCCAGGCACGTTAAAAAAGCGACCTTGATGGCGGATAGGATGGACATGCGCGGGATCGGTGTAGACACCATTTTGCTTGTCATGCCGTACCGCCTGATCGTCCCAACTTTGCTCCCAGAGTTTATAGACTACGTCCAGATATTCATCGGCAAGATCGTAACGTTCATCATGGCTCAATTGCTGCTGCAATCCCAGATTCCGTGCGGCGCTATCCAGATAGCCCGTGACGATATTCCAGCCTACGCGCCCTTTGGTCAGGTGATCGAGGGTAGACATGCGACGCGCAAATGGATATGGATGTTCATAACTGAGCGCGCACGTCACGCCAAAACCCAGATGCCGTGTGACATTCGCCATCAAGGGCACGAGTGCGAGCGGATCATTCAAGGGCAGTTGTATACCATGTTTTAAAGCGGCATCAACATTGCCTTGATAAACATCATAGACACCTAAGACGTCAGCCAGAAAGATCGCATCAAACAAGCCGTATTCCAGTAAACGCGCTAATTCCGTCCAATGCTGAGCACTGGTATATTGATGACTGTTATCACGTGGATGTCGCCACAAACCCGGAGACTGATGCCCCGGTGTATTCATTTGAAATGCATTAAAACGTATGAGTTTGCTCATGATTTATTTTTTTGTCGCTTCTAGTGCTTGCTGGTAATCTGGTTTCGCAAAGCCAGAAAAATATTGATTAGTGACGGCTAAAAATTCACGTGAACGATAAGCGGCTTCGAGATCTTTTACCCATGGTTTGTCTTTATCTGCAGTACGTATCGCAACCAGATTTTGGTAGCGAGTCGAGATTTTTTCTTGTGCTAAGGCTTCGGTAAGCTTGAGGCCGGAAGCGAGCGCATAATTGCCGTTTACGAATGAATAATCTGTGTCTTCGAGTGAGCGCGGTAATTGCGCAGCCTCCAATGGAATCAATTTGATCTTTTTGAGGTTCACTGCGACATCGTTTTCTGAAGCACGCACCGGATCGACGTTGGCTTTGAGCTTAAGCCAGCCTAACTGCTCCAGCAATACCAAGGCACGTGCCTGATTGGTTGGATCATTTGGTAAGGCAACTGTCGTGCCTTCTTTAACATCGTTTAAAGACCGATGCTTTTTACTGTAAATCGCAATCGGTGCGGTGGGCACTTTGATTAATTCGCTTAAGGCTAATTTATTGTCGGTAGAAAACTTCGTCAGATATACGATATGTTGAAACGCATTCGCATCCAGCGATCCTTCCGCTAAGGCAAAGTTAGGTTGAATGTAGTCATTGAATTCAATCACTTTTACTTTGTAGCCTTGTTTTTCTAAAATCGGCTTAATGCCTAGTTTGACCTGATCTGCATACGGGCCCGCGCTGGTACCGATGACTAATTCTTTCGCATCTTTTGCAATGGCGGATGCAGTTACGAGGCTCAATACACTGGTAGTGAATGAAGCGATTAGAAGACGTTTTAACATACAATTCCTTTGAAATAATGACCGTTAATTAACGTTTATCGAGTTTGTGTGCAACATGATTGCCAGAGTATTGAATCACTTGCACTAAGGTGACTAAGATGGCAACCGTGACAACCATCACATCTGTTTGAAAGCGGTAGTAACCGTAACGTATCGCCAGATCACCAATTCCTCCACCACCGACGACGCCCGCAATGGCAGAGTAGGAAAGAAAGCTGATCGCCAGTACCGTAAGTGCTAACACCAGACCTGCTCGCGCCTCGACCAGTAATACCCGCCACACAATCTGCCACTCAGAAGCCCCCATCGCATGGGCTGCTTCAATCACGCCACGTGGGACTTCTTTGCAACTTTTTTCTACCAGACGCGCGAAGTAAGGAATGGCAGCGATCGACAATGGTACCGATGCCGCCACTGGTCCTATCGACGTCCCGATAAGCCAACGCGTAAATGGCACCAATGCCACCAAAAGAATGATGAATGGAAAGGAGCGTATGGTATTGACCAGCCAACTCAACACAATAGAAATAGGACGGTGCTGTAATGATTGACCTTCATCGACCAGAAACAACAAAATTCCTAAGGGGCCACCGAGCACGATGGCAGTGGATAACCCGATTGCCATCATGGTCAGTGTTTGCCCTATCGCTATTCCTAGTTCCGGCAGAATCGCGATGATATTGTCAAACATGAGCGGCATCCTTGTGGTGAGTGTTGCTGTGATCCTCATGCCAATGGCAAGACAATTCACGACCTAAAGCCGTGACGCGCAATTGATTCGTGTCAGCAATGGCAAAAGACTCTGCGATTTCGCCATCGGCGATAACGGCGACGTGTTTGCACAAACTGCTGAGTACAGATAATTCATGGCTGACTATCACGATGGTGACTCCTAATCGTTGGTTGATATCGCGTAAGGTATCGAGCACTTCGCGTGTCGTTTCTGCATCCAATGCCGAGGTTGGTTCATCGCAAAGCAAGACCTGCGGGCGAGAGGCCAACGCACGGGCAATTGCGACACGTTGTTTTTGCCCGCCAGACAGTTGTGCGGGGTAACTGAAGGTTTTACTTTCTAATCCCACAATCGCCAGACATTGCTTCACGCGCACAGCTATTTCTTGCTTACTCAATGCACCATGAATTTTTAACGGGAATGCGACGTTATCGAACACATTGGCGTTTTGCAGTAAATTAAACTGCTGAAAAATCATACCAATCTGCTGGCGAGCGGAACGCAAGGTTTTTTTGTTCAATTGCGTTAATTCTTGTCCGGCGACGATGATGCTGCCGCTATCTGGCTGCTCCAGAAGATTGATCAGTCGAAGCAGGCTGGATTTGCCAGCACCGCTTTTTCCGATCAATCCAAAAATATCTCCCTGGGCAATCTCTAGACTGACATTCTTAACTGCGTGAAAAGTACTGCCATCGTGAACAGGAAAAGATTTGCTAACCGCTGACAGTCGGATCACGGGTTGCGACATGGTCATTCCTTCTTTTTATGAGTATGGTGTCGGCTCGGGCACTGTACCGTTCAATAAATAGCGCCCCAGATCACGCAATTTGTAATCGATAGGATCGTGCAGCGTGTGTACCCGGACGTTGCGCCAGAAGCGGTCAAATCCAAATTTTTCTGAGGTCGAACGTGCACCAGTGATATCGAATAATTGCGTACTCACTTCTATTCCTGCACGATGTGCAAGGCATTTGGCTTCAGCGACAGAAATCGCCAGATTGCCTCGATCTTCAGCAGTGATCAAAGCGCCTTTTTCGAAGACTTGTTGGAGTTCTCGTCCAGCTTGATCAGCAAGGGCGATTGCAGGTTTGAGCAGCAACCACAGTTCTGCATAGCGACGTTGAATAAATAGATCATCTGAGGAACGTTCTACGCCAGAAGAAAACCACGGTTTGGCTTGCTCTTTTGTGTATGTGCGTGCTGCTTCAAACGCACCAAGACCGATGCCGAGATACAGATTGGTCATGATCATTTGGGCGATTTGCGAACGCACAGTGGCTTGCGCAGTGGGTTTTTTAGCGGGCGGCTGTAAAACCAGATCATCAGGTAAAAATACCTGATTGAAATGCACATTGCCACTATCCGTTTGCTTCTGACCAAATGCATCCCAATCGGACTGAATTTGTATTCCTGGTTGTTTGCTCGGTATGACTGCAATCAGCGGATTTTGCGTCACTTCATCCCATGCGGAAATAGTGAGCCAGTCAGAACCAACCGAACCCGAAGAAAAGCTTTTTACGCCATTTAAAACGTAGCCGTCTTCTAATCGCGCTGCGACCGTACGTTTGTCTAAGGGATTAAGGGCATTGCCCCAGAATAGTTGCTTCTCTACCGTTGCCGTCAATAAGCGTCGTTGTTGTTGCGCGTTGCCATACAAAGACAAGCCTGCGACCTGCAGATGATGAAAGCCAAACACATGGGCGAGTGAACTATCCACTTGTGCGAGGATACGTACGACGTGATTGATGGTTTCCCAACTCGCGCCCTGACCGCCGAATTCTTTGGGCACCGACAATGTCAGCAAACCTGAATTGCGTATCCATTCTCTTTCCGTTGCAGCATGTCCACCAGTATGATCGCGCTCTACCGCTGTTTGTGCTAGTCGTTGTGCTAAGGCACGTGCAATCACCAATACGTCATCGCGCTCCTGATGTTGATCTGAAGAGATGTGGCCGATGCTGTCAATTTTTTGTAAAGAAGGAGACATAAAATACCTGACTTGGATGCTTGAATACATTCCAGTATTGCACTCAGGTCATGATTTCGTACACGAAGATATTTCACGCTGCTTATGCGTAAAACTCCTATGTCAAAAAATGACATTAGATAGTTGAAAATCTTCCTTGTATCAGGTGACTTTGCTTTTTATGATCGTTCTGAATGATTCAGCAATGTATTTCAAAATAAATCTTATCTAAGGAAAAATATCAATGAAACTGGAGACAATTGCAGTACATGGTGGCTATACGCCGGACCCGACGACCCGCGCCGTTGCAGTACCGATCTATCAAACGGTTGCGTATGCGTTTGATAGCACACAACACGGTGCGGATTTGTTTGATTTAAAAGTACAAGGGAATATTTATTCACGCATCATGAATCCGACCAATGATGTGCTTGAAAAACGCGTTGCCGAATTAGAAGGCGGGATCGCAGCATTGGCGCTGGCTTCCGGGCAAGCCGCGATTACTTATGCGATACAAACGATTGCAGAAGCCGGTGATAATATCGTTTCAGCGTCCACCCTGTACGGTGGTACCTATAACTTGTTTGCGCATACGTTTCCCCAGTTTGGCATTACAACGCGATTTGCAGACTATCGTGATCCGGATTCATTCGCCAAATTAATCGATGAAAAAACGAAAGCGATCTATGTCGAATCGATAGGCAATCCTTTAGGGAATATTACCGATATCGAAGCGATAGCTAAGATCGCGCATCAGCACGGCGTGCCTCTGATTGTCGATAACACCGTGCCTTCGCCTTACTTGTTGCGTCCGATTGAGTTCGGTGCAGACATTGTGGTGCACTCCTTAACCAAGTATCTGGGCGGACATGGTAATTCTATCGGTGGGATTATTGTCGATTCTGGCAAGTTCCCGTGGGCGGAACATAAGCAAAGATTCAAGCGATTAAATGAACCCGATGTCTCTTACCACGGCGTGGTTTATACCGAGGCATTAGGCGCCGCTGCTTACATTGGACGGGCGCGTGTCGTTCCACTGCGCAATACTGGTGCGGCCTTGTCGCCGTTCAATGCATTTTTGATTTTACAAGGTATAGAAACGCTGGCATTGCGGCTGGATAGAATTACAGACAACACGCGTAAAATTGCCGAATATCTGAGCCGTCATCCTAAAGTTAAATGGGTCAATTATGCCGGCCTACCTGATCATAAAGATCATGCTTTGGCAGTGAAATATCTCGGTGGAAAACCATCGGGCATTCTGACTTTTGGATTGGCTGGTGGGCGTGAATCTGGTGCTCGCTTTCAGGATGCTTTAAAGTTATTTACGCGTCTGGTGAATATTGGTGACGCCAAGTCACTTGCCTGCCACCCGGCGACCACTACGCATAGACAACTCAATCCCGAAGAATTACTCAAAGCAGGTGTGACAGAAGATACAGTGCGCTTGTCGGTTGGCATTGAGCATATCGATGATTTATTGGCGGATCTGGAGCAGGCAATACAAGCGTCCTGATTTTCTTGTATCCCTTCCTGTTCGTCTACCGGGGCGATCAGGAAGGGAGTTCATGGCTATAAAAAATACCTCGTCCTCAGCTTCCTTCCCATCATCAGGCTTGCCGTCTGCTTTTTATAAATCAGAAAAGCCATACTTTTGCGCTGCTTGTCAATGATGTGGATCATTGTCTCCAACTAGCTGCCCCATATAATTCGCGTGATTTTCTATGGTTTCTCACAGATATGCCGCAGGCATTTTTATGTTGCATTGCAATTTTTTGCCCGACGTTGCATAACTGTTTGATTGAAAGCATGATAGTGCGGTGAATCCGCCTTAGTAGTATCATCTTATATAATTATTAAGAGACACCTTGCCGCCAGATACTGTGCCGCTTATTCACGATTCCCTACTTACTCACATACGCTCATGTCGACCACCAACTTATCCGCGCAGGTAAATGAATTGAACTCTTTGCAAACGCTGGCAGAGTTATTTAGCTGGCGCGTAGCCCAGACGCCTGACGTAGAAGCATATCGCCAGTTTGATGAAGGCAGTCAGCAATGGATTAGCTATACCTGGCAGCAAACCCATAAAAAAGTACAGGAATTTGCACAAGCCTTAGCAACGCTGCAACCTGAGCGTGGCGCGCGCGTCGCGATCCTCCTGCCGAACGGTTTGCATGCGGTGTGTATGGATCAGGCGGCAATGCAATTGGCATGTGTACCGGTTCCTATGCATGCGCTGGATAATCCCGCCAGTATCGGCTATATCGTCGGTGATAGCGATGCGACGATGTTGATTGCGGCGACGGATCAACAATGGAAGGATATTTTTGAGACCGGTATTGCGATGCCTGCTTTGCGTCAGGTGGTGGTGTTAGAAAAAACCATTCAAAACGCACAATTTATCAGCCCTGTTCCTATGCTCATGCTGCAAGAATGGCTGGAAAAAGGCGCTCAAACCGCACTGCCAGCACAGGCACCAACTCAGGAAGATCTGGCAGCTTTGGTCTATACCTCTGGCACAACAGGCAAACCTAAAGGTGTCATGCTGACTCACCTGAATGTACTGTCAAATGTCAAAGCCGTGGTACAACGTGTGGCTCCGGTCACCAGCGATGTGTTTTTGTCGTTCTTACCTTTGTCACATACGTTTGAAAGAACTGCCGGTTACTACTTGCCGGTAGCCGCAGGTGCTTGCGTTGCGTTTTCCCGGTCGACCAGGCAGTTGCCTGAAGATTTGACCATCGTCAAACCTACTATTTTGATTTCTGTGCCGCGTATTTATGAACGTGTGTATAGCGTAATTCAAACCAAATTGGCGACGTCCAAATTTGCTGCAACTTTATTTAATGCCGCGATCGCGGTTGGCTGGCGCCGTTTTTTACGTACACAAAAAAATCTGTCGGATGGCTTATTTAATGCGACTTTGGATAACATTGCCTGGAGCGTATTAGACCCACTGGTGGCGACCAAATTGAAACAACAATTTGGTGGGCGCATACGTGTTGCGGTCAGCGGTGGCGCTGCTTTGTCGACCGTCATTTCGCGTTGTTTCCTGGGCTTGGGTATTCCTATCGTACAAGGTTACGGCATGACTGAAACTTCGCCAGTTGTTGCATTTAACTCGCCGGATGATAATGATCCTAACACGGTAGGACGTACGATGGCTGGTGTTGAAGTGCGTATCGGCGAAAACAAAGAATTACAGGTACGTGGCCCGAATGTCATGCGTGGCTATTGGAAACGTGATGAAGACACAGAGAAAGCCTTCGTTGATGGCTGGTTGCGTACTGGTGATCAGGCTTCTGTGACTGATGGTCGCGTGCGTATTCTGGGACGTGTCAAAGAAATTATCGTGACGTCGACGGGCGAAAAAATTGCACCAGTTGATCTCGAATTGGCAATCCTTACTGACTCATCCTTTGAGCAAGCCTATGCTTTCGGTGAAAACTCACCGTTTATCAGTTGCGCTGTCGTGTTGAGTCAACGTTATTGGCAAGAATTGAGTACATCATTAGGATTGGATCCTCACGATCCTAAGAGCCTCAAAGACGCAGCGGCAGTTGATGTTGTCGTCAAGCGGGTGCGTGAATTGACGAATAGTTTGCCGTTCTATGCACAACCTAAGGCGGCAATTTTGTCTTTGGAACCATGGACAATTGAAAACACCTTGATTACGCCAACACTGAAATTGAAACGCAATAACATGGCGAGTCACTTTGCCGAGGATATCGCGCGTATCTATGCACCACGTCGTTGATGTTCATTGTTGAACGTAGAAATTGTTGAACAAAACAGGCATACAAATGAATTTGATGCCTGTTTTTTTTGGGACTTAATTTACTGGTATTAGGTCTGGCTATTTCTCCTCATTTTTTTTCGTCTATTGTCAGCAACAGCGAATTTTTTTTATTTTTTACGCTGAATACTTTTTTCTTTGCGGTATTAACGGTATTTTTTTATTTGTTCAAAAAATGGTCTGAATTACCTCTATTTTCTTCAAAAAAATCCTGAATCAGCATTTTTTTATTGACGTCTGGCGCTACTTCCAATCTCATATCTCTGCACATAAAAAATCCTCAGCCTACCCAAAGGAAATACAAGGAGATAGACGTAATGAAAAATGCTTTAACGAGATTCACTGCATTCATGTTGGTCACTGGTATGCTCACCGCCTGTTCCAGTATCGATGTAGATAGTCACATTTCTGCACCATCCAGACAGATTTTTAGCCCCTACAAGTACGTCAGAAATAACATGGCCTCGAATCAAAACCAACTGATCATCGGGGTAACGGGCAAGAGCATGCCATTGTTGGATGCGATCCCTAAAAAATTAAAAACAATTACTTTGGCATTTGCCACCGGTGAATGCGGCGAAGAAAATTGGGATGGATTGCCAGGCGAGGTCTTTGCTGAGGCCAATGTGCCATTGTTAGCAAAGAAAGAAATCAACTACATCATTTCAACCGGAGGCCAGGCGGGCTCTTTTACTTGCAGTAGTGATGCTGGATTTAAGAAATTTATTGAGCGCTATCATAGCGCACAGCTGTCAGGCTTTGATTTTGATATTGAAGCCAGTCAAACAGAGGAACAAATCAATCAACTGATAAAGAGAATTAAGCTGGCACAAACGGCCTATCCACACTTACGATTTTCTTTTACGTTGCCAACTTTGGCTATTATTAATAAGCCGGCTCTCGGCGCTATTGGCTTGACCGTGATGCAATCGATTAAGAAAGCAGATTTACACGATTACTATATCAATCTGATGGTCATGGATTACGGCGTTTCATCCACGGATGCTTGTGTGCTGGGTGCCGATGCACGATGTGATATGGGGGCATCGGCAATTCAAGCCGCAATTAATCTTCATCACTATTTTGGCGTCCCATTCGATCACATCGAATTGACTCCAATGATAGGAGGGAATGATACGGAAGATG
Source organism: Undibacterium sp. Ji67W (assembly GCA_049340365.1). Classification (GTDB taxonomy): domain Bacteria; phylum Pseudomonadota; class Gammaproteobacteria; order Burkholderiales; family Burkholderiaceae_D; genus Undibacterium. Next base: position 247,860 of record JBMPOY010000006.1, read on the forward strand.
AAGTATTCAATTTAAATGATATCGCAACGATGACGTTGTTTGCGCAAAAAAATCATCTGGCAGGTTTGCATTTTTGGTCGCTTGACCGAGACGTTGATTGTCCACCTGGACCCGCATCGCCGGATTGCAATTCTTATGGGAAGGCAGGCTTGTTTGGTTTTACCAATGCGTTTTTAAAATAACTTGATGGAAAATGTGAAAGCATAAAAAACTGCCGTATCCGACCACGTCACGGCAGATTTTATTTTGCTTGAAATGTCAATATTACTGGCAGTACAGCGACATCATTTCGTTTTCATGCGCTTCAGTACGTATTACCGGCCCCCCGGAGCAACGATATTCAACGAACAAATGTTTCGGGCGGCCAAACGCAGGATCTCCACACAGATTATTGTTCACGACAAATTCGACGTGCCTACGCCATCCTGCGATACGACGGATTGATTCGCTGGCATCACAAGCTTCTTCGCGAGTGCCGTAGCGTGCCGCCATGATCGAAATCCGCTCAGGTTCGCGATGTCCTTCGCGTTCTTGAGCTACCATCGCGTCGCGATATCCCTGGTCGTAACCTTGACGGAACTCCATACTTTGGGAGGATGCCGTACTGCAAAGTGTTCCTAAGCTCAACGCCGCAACCAAGCTCAGCATGGTTTTGCTAACTAAACGTGATTTCAAGATAGTTCCTTTAAAAAAATCCAAAAAATTGACTTCGGAATCATAGCCGACAGGTGGAATTAAACAAGCCCTTTTTATACGCAAACCGGGCGATTCTTGAATCACGTCTATAATTCAGCATTGATTAAGAAATTGATAGCAAAGAATAAAAATGACTAAAATTGAAGCAATGCAAAGAATAAACGGCCGTCTGGGTTCTGTGACCTTGTATGACAATAATACCTTTTGGTCGGCGTGCGGGCGCTACGGCGGTGATGAAGGCTGGTGGCTAAAGATACCGCTGGCGAGCTTTAAGAGTGATATTCATATCATTTTAAATCGCGAAAGCAGCAAGGTTTTTTTGCACTTGAAAATCAGGGCACGTGAAATACTGAGTCCGGCAATGAAATTTCGTTGTACCGAACAGATGGCAGAAATGTTTATTCCGGCTGCCAATATGCGACGCCTCGGCGATATTTTGCCCGGTGGAAGTAAGCATGGTTTGAGCAAAAATATTGTTGCTGAATATCGCTTTTAATTGACTTCAGTGCAGTCAGTTAATGAAAACTGCATTTAACATCTTCTTCCATTCCTGAGCGAACAATGCAGACGCAAGCAAGCGCAGATGAAAAACTGAGTGTCGTAGACCGTGATGGTTTGCCGACACGGGAACGCAATCTTGCGATGTTATCTTTGGCAATTGGTGTCGGAATGGCCTCATTAGATACGGCGATTGCGAACACGGCTTTACCTGCCATTGCTGATCAGTTGCATACAACACCAGCCGCTTCGGTCTGGATTATCAATGTATATCAATTGGCGATGGTGGCAACACTGTTACCATTTGCTGCGCTGGGAGAAATCACAGGATACCGGCGCGTCTCGATTGCTGGTCTCGCTTTGTTTACTCTGGCGTCTTTAGCTTGCGCTTGCTCATGGTCATTGTCTTCATTGGTCATTGCGCGCTTGTTTCAGGGGGTAGGAGCAAGCGCGATCATGGGGGTGAACGTGGCGATGGTCAGATCCATTTTTCCGGCCAGTTTGCAGGGACGGGGTTTTGGTTTGAATTCACTGGTGGTCGCGGTGGCATTTGCTGTCGGACCTACCACGGCTTCGTTAATTTTATCGGCATGGAGCTGGCCATGGTTGTTTGCCATTAATGTCCCGCTTGGGGTGTTTGCAGTTTTTCTAGGGCAAAAGGTTTTGCCAGTTACCCATCGTTCCACACACAGAATTGATATGTTGACCGCGTTATACAACGTCGGCGCGTTCAGCATGTTGGTTTTGTTATTTGGTGATGCGGCGCATCTCACTGATATTAAGACGCTGTTGTTGGAATTGCTCGTGACAGTCATCTTTTTTGTCTTACTGCTGCGCCGTCAGACGGGACATCAGGCACCGATGTTACCGGTGGATTTGTTTCGTCACCCTGTTTTCTTTCTATCGGTGATTACTTCAATTTGCACTTTCGCGACCCAGAGTCTGGCCTTCGTTTCTTTACCATTTTATTTTGAAACTGTACTTGGTCGTTCACCTGTTGAAACAGGATTTCTGATGACACCATGGGCGGTTTTGGTGGCGGTAATGGCACCCATTGCGGGTCGTTTGAGTGATCATTATTCTCCCGGTGTCCTGGGTGGTATTGGATTGGTGATTTTATCTGTCGGAATGTGGTCTTTGCTTGGCATATCAGCGCATCCGGCAGTAGTCGATATTGTCTGGAGAATGGCAATTTGCGGTATAGGATTTGGTTTTTTTCAGACACCAAATCTAAAAGCAATGATGGGAGCCGCACCTCTGGTCCGGGCGGGCAGTGCTAGTGGCGTGGTCGGTACTTCACGTCTGATCGGGCAAGCATCAGGTGCAGCCTTGGTAGCATTGTGCTTTAGCTTGTTTGCAGACAAAGCAACGCATTACGCTTTAGGTATGGGGTCGGTATTCGCCGCCATCGCAAGCATTGCGAGTTTTTCACGGCTGTTTGTCGGAAAGAAAGAGAGTTTGAGACACTAAGCGTTTTATAGAAACGCTTAGTGTCTATCTTGATATCGTGCAGCACGGAGAGTAAGCGCCGCTAAAGAATTGATGTTAGCCCACCCAGAGCACGACCAGCGCCGCGAATAAGCAATACGCGCCAAAGAAATGCCAACGGCCTTGTTCCAACCAGCGTGACAACCAACGCAACGCAACCAGACCGGTCAGAAAACTTAATACCATGCCTAACAAGCCAGGTACCAAAGCATGTAATAACACAGCAATGTCGCTGCCTGCAGAAGCGGCTTCTACCTGGTATAGACGATAGGCTTCTTTAACGATTACAGCTGGCGTCAATACCACGGCCAGCGCAAAACTGAATTGCTCCGCACGACGACGATTCACACCCAATGCCAGACCAGTAGAAATGGTAGCGCCAGAACGCGAAAACCCGCGGAAAGGCAAGCACAAACCTTGCACTGCACCAATGAACAAAGCACTCCGTGTATTGACTTCATTGTCGCCACGGTCTTTCATACGTGATGAAACAATGATCAGCACGCCGGCCGACGCCAGTGCCGTTGCCATCAGTTTGGCATTGCCGAATAAATGTTCAATTTCAAATGTCGTTGGATTGGCAACGAAAAAGTGCTTGATGATATGTAGCAACCCAAATCCTACGACACCCGTCGCAATAGTGGCAATTGCCAGATTGGCGCCATTGGCCCGAAATTGTTGTGCTGAAGCGAAATACGTTTCGCGCCAGGATTTCCAGTAATAAGCAATCACTGCAAACATCGTACCTGTGTGCAACATTACCAAAATCATCGTCATTTGAGGAGATGTTGGATCAAGGCCCATTAATTTTTCGGCCACGATAACGTGTGCTGAACTGGAAACAGGTAAGAGTTCAGCAATGCCCTGAACCATAGCAAGAATAAGGATAGAGAAAAATTCCATGCAGCGCTTTCGGGAAAAAGCGCAAGCATCGCTTATTCTGAGGATTTTGTCATCTCATGCTTGCTTAAATTACGCATTTTTTCACCCACCTTTAGTGAATGTCTTCGTAGAAAAGTTCTTGAAAGCATTTTTTCTTTCTTTGGTTTGTTGAGTTGGAAAGGCTTTTTTATAAATATTTTCTTGGGGCACTGCAGCCTGTGGACTTTGTACAACGGTATTTCTTCCTGATTTTTCACATTTTTATATCTGTTACAGCAAAAAAAATGTGATTTTCGACGTGACGCCCCAGAGCCCGCGGCAACTTTAATACTTCTTGATACACATATAAATTACCGTAACATTTTGACACGGCACATGATTGGTTTTAACGATTTACTTTGTTTTTGCTTCTTGCGATTATATGTTCAGCGCTTACTGCGGTCGGTGCCAGCGAGGCAAGTCTTTAATGAAATTCGAAATGATGTGCGTTTTCGGTGCGTGCTTATAGGCATTAAACTTGCTTGCAAGTGAGTTAAACACCCTGGCATATCGATTGAAATTCTGCACGATTCAAAATTAAAATTGGTAAAAGCCGGTTTACACTTTTTTATCGTCAGGATTTCGTACTTGCCTGGCCTTAATTGGAGGAGAACTGATGCGTGATTTATATGTGTCAGGTGTAAATAAGAAATGCTACATACACAAAGGATCAACATGAATCTCAAAAGAACAAAATTAAATCTTTCGCTTGCGTCACTGAATTCCAATTATCAAGGTGCAAGACAAAATACTGGAACAGTCGTTTGCGCATTGGCAACCAGCTCTTTGATGTTGGCTCATCCTGCCTGGGCACAACAGTCTGCGGATGCGACCACACCAACGACAGCGACGGCGCCAGCAGTTAAAGCTGGTTTAACTGACCAGATTCAGTCAATTAATATTACCGCGACGAAACGTAAAGAAGATGCCAGCAAGGTGCCTTTGAGTGTCTCCGTGATTGGTGGTGATGAATTAACGGCACAGCATATTACTGACTTTGCTGATGCGACCCGCTCGATACCAAATATTTCTTTTTCGGGTGGCGGTGGCGGTGGTAATGCCGGTAATGGTCCAGGATTATCCAATGTTGAGATGCGCGGCATCAGTTCTGCTGCGGGTTCTGCCACTGTCGGCATCTATCTGGATGATGTATCGATGACCTCAGGCAATCTGTACAGTATGGGTAGCGCAGAACCGAAGTTTTTCGATTTAGATCACATTGAAGTGCTGCGTGGACCACAAGGAACTCTGTACGGTGCGAGTTCCATGGGCGGAACGATTAAATTTATCTCGAACCAGCCAAATACGAAGGTCAATTCTACCGACATCTATACAGAAGTTTCATCTACTAAAGGTGGTGGCACCAATTACCTCGGCAACGTGGTATTTAACAAGGTGTTGAAAGCGGATGAACTGGCATTGCGCGTCGGCATTCAGACTGCACATAATAGTGGTTTTATCAATCAGGTTGATCCAAATACGACGGCGACGATTGCCAATGGCATCAATACGGAAGACGATGCTGTCGTCAGAATGGCGTTGAAATGGAATGTGACTAAAGCACTGACTATCACTCCATCCATTTTCTATCAGCGAGTGAAGACAGGTGACATTGATGTCGCTTATACGAAGACGCTCAACGGCGTGCCACTGCCTGACAATACGACAAGTAAAACAGTACGTGAACCAGGTAAAGATGTCTTGACCGTTCCATCGTTGACCTTGAATTATGATACTGGATTCGGCGATCTGACCTCGGTTACGAGTTACTTTAAACGTAATTTTGACCGTACCCAGGATGGGACGACAGTCAATAGCTCTTATCTTGGCAGCCAGATCAATAGCAACTATCCAAATTTGGCAAGTGTCGTCGGTGGTTTGCCTTCAACGATTTTTTTGAATAATCAAGTGACGCAATTCTCACAAGAAGTGCGACTGCTCTCTAAGCCTTACGATCCTAACGTTTCTCCATACACTTGGTTAGTTGGTGCTTATGCGTCGAATCAACATACAACCTTGTTTGATAACGAGCCTGTGGTCGGCATTAATGCCGCATTCAAAACTGCTGGCGTGAGCATTACTGATCCGAATGTGATTGCCAATCCTGTCAGCGGCGGTTTTCCGAATGATAATTCGTATTACACCGGACGTTTCTACCACGATACGCAGCAAGCAGTATTCGGCGAAGGTAATTACTATTTCAGCCCAGAACTCCACGCAACGCTTGGTGCACGTTATTTGAAGGCTAGCCAGACTTTTACCCGTGACGCGCTCGGTTATTTTGCTAACGATACAACGAACGACGGCGTTGCCCATTCTACGTCGTCTTCGAGTGGTAATAAGCTGACACCTAAGCTCTCTTTGACCTGGGAAGTGGATAAGAGCAATACTTTGTACGCGTCGGCAACCGAAGGTTTCCGTGTCGGTGGATCTAATTTCCCATTGCCACTGGGTTACTGTGGACTGACAGCCGCGAACCCAGTTAGCTATGGCCCGGATAGTTTGTGGAGTTACGAAGTTGGTAACAAGTCGCGCTTCCTCAATAACACGTTGTCAGTCAACGCTGACTTGTTCTACATTAACTGGAAAAATCTGCAACAGGCAATTAACATCCCAGCCTGCGGCTATGCATATAACACCAATGTAGGCAACGCGACAAGTTCTGGTGCCGAAATTGAAATCAAATTTAAACCAACAAAGAGTATCGTTCTGGATCTGGCTGCTGGTTACACCGACGCAACTTTGTCCGATAATGCTGGTGCGAATGCGGGTGTGGTCGGCGCGGTAAAAGGCGCCAGAGTGCCAGGCGTACCTAAGTACAATTTGGCATTGACGGCACAGTATAATTTCTTCGTCAATGACGACGTGTACGGCTTTGCACGTGCGGCGGGACATTGGACAGGTTCCAGCTACGGCGCACTCGACCCTGCTAATCCTGATTACCAACGTCCATCTTATTCAACCTATGATGCCAGCGTTGGTTTAAGCCGTGATATTTGGGAAGTGACTTTGTACGTTAAAAATCTGACTAACAATCAAAACGTGATTCAGCGTCCGCAAGTTCAGGGTACTGCGAATGAAGTGTATCGTATTAACCCAAGAACGATAGGCATGAGTTTGTCAGCCAAGTTCTGATTCTGGTAACGAAAAAAAGCCCCGCGCTGTTAAGCAAACGCGGGGCTTTTTTATGCAAGCGAATTATGGTCTGATCGCATCAATAGAAAATCTCAAGGTCTTCGCATCATATTCAAACAATTCTGCATAGCGCCCCCAGTCTGTGACTGTACGTAAGGTGCGGTTCGCATCCGCAGAATTGAGATGATCTTCCAGTTCAGACATAAAACGCAGGCGCGGTGCCTGATGTTCTTCTCTGTCGTCAAGCACATGGCGTATATGTGCCGCCAAAGGAACGAACTGTAACAGGTGTTCACGAAACATCCGCTTTCGTTCATCCATTCCTGCTGATGCAAAAATTTTTCCGGAGGCAGTCAGGCGTATCGAACCTTCTTTAAGCTCAGCAAATTCAAGCAAATGCAGTGCTTCGGCAATAGGTAATAACATATCTACGCCAAGTACAAAAGGCCTGGATAATTTTGCCAGATCGGCTTCACCGCTAAAATAATCTGAACCCAGCGTTTCAATCAAACCGCAAATCCGGATACTGGATGCACCAGGCAGAAGCTGGGTAAAGCTACCGTGTAATTGATGTTGCGCATCAACAGATTCCATGGCACGTGAAGTCAGTATTGAATAGACCTGATCGACAATTGCATGAAAATCCGGTGCAAGCCGGTTGCGCGGCTGCGCTAAAGGCACTTCAATTTCAGCCGCGATACGTCCAGGATTCGATGCAAGTATCAAAATACGATCACACATCAATACTGCTTCTTCGATGTTATGCGTCACCATCAGTATTGATTTCATTGGCAATTGATGACCATGCCAGAGATCAAGCAGATCGCTGCGCAGAATTTCGGACGTCAACACATCCAATGCAGAAAATGGTTCATCCATCAGCAAGATCGTTGGCTGTACCACCAGGGCCCGCGCAAAGCCTACCCGTTGTCGCATACCACCAGAGAGCTCGCGTGGATATGCTGATTCAAAGCCATCCAGACCAATCACATCAATCGCTGCCAATGCCCGCTGACGCGTCACATCGGCAGACAAGCCTAATGCATCAAGTCCGGCTTCAACATTTTCTAAGACCGTAAGCCACGGGAACAAAGCAAAGGTTTGAAACACGACGGCGATCCCTTCTGCTGGGCCATTGAGCGGCTTGCCGTTGTAAAGAACCTCGCCTTTGCTGGCTTGTATCAAACCAGCGGCGATACGCAATAAAGTCGATTTGCCGGAACCAGAGCGTCCTAATAATCCCAAAATTTCGCCAGAACGTGCGGTGACATTGACGTCTTCTAACACTGGTAAATTTCCGCCTTCTGGTTTGGAAAAGGTTTTACCTATGTGTTGCAAAGCGATGACGGCCTCTTTACTGGTATCGTTAATAGGTGGATTAATCAAACTTGATGTCATCATGTTTTCCATTCTCAATCCAGTTTAGTGCGGCGTTCTGCAAATGCGTACAGAGGACGCCAAAGCAAGCGGTTCATTGCGATTACAAATATTGACATCAGGGTGATGCCTAGGGCGATATGCGGATAATTACCAGTCTCAGTCATGTTCGCAATATACGCACCAAGGCCTGATCCATTTAATCTGGTCGGCCCCCAACTGACGACTTCCGAGACGATACTGGCATTCCATGCACCGCCTGAAGCTGTAATGGCACCAGTGATGTAGTAGGGCAGAATCCCGGGCAACATCACATCACGCCACCACCGCCAACCTTTAATCCGAAAGCTACGCGCTGACTCTAGTAAGTCATTCGGAAAGGTCGATACCCCGGCGATCACATTGAACAGGATGTACCATTGCGTGCCAAGTATCATTAATGGCGATAACCAGATACGTGGATTGGCGTTGTAACGCAGGATTAAAAAGACTGCGATCGGAAACATCAGATTCGCCGGAAAAGCCGCGAGAAACTGTGCAAATGGTTGTACGATCTGCGCCCAGCGCGGCCGGAGTCCGACCGCGACACCAATCGGTACCCAAATCAAACTGGCGATGATGATCAGGATAATGACCCGTGTTAATGTCAATAAACCCGCCTGAAACACGATGACCAGATCGTTCATTGACACTTCATTTTTGAAATAATGCAGTAATGTCCATAAACCATAAGCCAACCCCAGAAGCACCAATGCAAGCCAAAGACGGTCGACAATGTGAGACGAACCTGAATAGCGGGTCAAAGGCGGAATTTTATCTAACCAGGACAAACGTGCGCGTCCCACACGTTGAAGACCATGGGTAAAATGCGCAGCGATAGGGTGTAGAAGGCGCGTATTGCGGATCAGTGAAATCAACCAACTCTTAGCATTAACCTGCGCGGTGGTTTGTTCAAAGCGGAATTTTTCTGCCCATGCCACTAAGGGGCGAAACAGCAATTGGTCGTACATTAAAATCGTGATACTCATCGCCACAATCGCCCAGCCTATCGCTTGCAGATCGCGATGCGCTATCGCTGTCGCCACGTAGGAACCTATGCCCGGTAACGTGACTTGTAGTTTGCCCACAGTAATCGCTTCTGAGGCGACAACAAAGAACCAACCGCCTGACATCGACATCATCATATTCCAGATCAAGCCAGGCATCGCAAACGGTACTTCCAGACGCCAGAACCGCTGCCAGCCAGAGAAGCGAAAACTACGACTTGCTTCATCCAGATCATTCGGGATCATGCGCAGTGACTCGTAAAAGCTGAAAGTCATGTTCCATGCCTGGCTGGTAAAAATAGCAAAGATCGCCGCCAGCTCAGGCCCCATCACATTGCCTGGAAATAGCGCAATAAAAAACACCGTAGTAAATGACAAATAACCTAAAACTGGCACCGATTGCAACACGTCTAAGATAGGAATAAGCACCATCTCAGCACGACGGCTCTTAGCGGCTAAGGTCGCATAGACGAACGTAAATAATAAGGAAGCCAGCAAAGCTGCTAACATCCGCATGATGGTGCGCAATGCATAATTAGGTAAAGCAGAGATCGATAATGAAATCTCAGGCTGATGCGCAACGGCAAACGGTTGCAGCATTTGCCTTGCACCAGAACCGAGTAAGATCACGACGGTCAATACCAAAAGGATGGCGAACAAGTCACGCCACCCCGGCACATGTTGATTCCAGCCATCTCTCACTATCAAGGTGAGGTTTTGATGCATACGATACCTCTATGAATCTGGACGACAAACCGATAAGTTGAAAAACGGCGTTCTGATGGCAATACAGTGATTTGAGATAAAAAAGCTAAGTCGGTAGCTAATTACTGTTGTCCGTATGTCATATCCTTTTGAATAGCACATCCAGCCATCGGGAACTGTGCTCCATCAAACGGATATCAGCGTATATAAACGTATTTAAACGTAAATCAAACGGCCTGAGCAAAACGAGCTTAGGTGTTGATTGTGGCAAGTTGATGACAAGGAGACTACTCTTTGATATTGAGCAAATCGCTGGCAAAGCCATGGACAGTCTTGAAACTTCCCGAAACTTAAAAATAGTTCACTTTGCATACAATATTTTCAAATCTCAAACGTCTTCATAGGTATGACATCACCAAATAAGCCAGACAACACGCATCAACAGCACAGCGCCATCACTGAAGCAGTCGTTCGTTTCCGCAAGAAACTAGCGGGTTTCATTGTGCGCCGTGTTGGTGATCCTAGTGAGGCTGAAGACATCTTGCAGGATGTTTTTTATGAATTGGTTGAGGCATATCAGTTTCCGGACACCGTAGAGCAGGTCAGTGCCTGGTTATATCAGGTCGCGCGTTTCCGGATAATTGATCGGTTTCGCAAGAAAAAAGAACTTTCCCTGCCAGAGCCAAACGATGATCTGGGTGACGAAGATGAGTATAGCCTCGATGGATTGTTGCCATCGCCGGATGAGGGGCCGGAAGCGGCCTTCGCCCGGACAATGATGCTACAAGAATTACAGCTTGCCATCGACGAATTACCAGAAAACCAGCGTGAAGTTTTTATTGCACACGAAATTGATGGCCAGAGTTTTAAAGACATGGCGATGCAAACCGGAATTGCAATGAATACCTTGCTGGCGCGCAAACGCTATGCAGTGCTGGCGCTACGTAGCCGTTTGCAAGAAATTTATGATGCATTGGAAAATTAAGGAGAACGACATGAAATACACATGGATGAGATGGATGAAAGGTTTAATGTTAGTCCTATTCGCAGCACTTGCTGCGGTGGTGATGTGGTTGTGGAACTGGGTCATGCCTGCCTTGTTTCAAGGAGTGCAGGTAATTGATTACTGGCATGCACTCGGTTTGTTGGTTTTGTGCCGGATCCTGTTTGGCGGTTTTCGCGGGCACGGTGGGGGACACGGTGGCTGGCATGGTCATAGACACTGGCATAAGTGGCAAAAGCTCAACGACATGACGCCCGAAGAGCGGGAGCAATTTTTTCAACATCGTCGCCGCCCTTTTGGTCAACGTGAGCAATAAGAATGAGCTCGAAGCCTAAGCTGACGACCCCGTCTGAATGCAAACAAGCGCCCGGCGTTCTGATGCCTATCGTGAATTTAAAACGTTGCGAAGGCAAAGGTGATTGTCTGACTGTTTGCCCAGAAAACGTGTTTGAAATTCGCACAATTGATGCAGCAGATTTTGACCACCTGAATTTGCTGCAGAAACTCAAGCTCCGTGTGCATGGCATGCAAGTCGCGTATACTCCCAACGCTGATGCTTGTCGCGGATGTGGTCTTTGCGTGACAGCTTGCCCGGAAAAGGCCATTACTCTTGGACGTAAAAACTAAAAATGACAACGACAGATCCTAGCTCTTCCAAACCAGAATTCTCGACCTACCAAAAGTTGGTCGTTGCTATGCTGGCATTTTTACAGTTTGCTGTGATTCTCGATTTCATGTTGATGTCGCCTTTGGGTGCGACCATCATGCCTTCGATGGCAATTTCTGCGAGGCAATTTGGACTCGTAGTCTCTGCCTATGCCTTTAGTGCGGGTATCTCCGGCTTACTCACTGCAGGCTTTGCCGATCGCTACGATAGAAAAAAACTGCTCTTGTTTTTTTATACTGGTTTCATACTTGGCACTGTCTGGTGTGGCATGGCGCAGAGCTACGAGATACTGTTGCTGGCGCGTATTGTGACGGGCTTGTTTGGTGGCGTGATTGGTTCTATCGTATTGGCCATTGCGACCGATTTATTTGCACCGGAAATGCGCGGCCGCGTTATGGGTATGATACAAACCGCGTTTGCGGCCAGCCAGGTATTGGGTATCCCCTTTGGTTTGTATTTGTCCAATCGTTGGGATTGGCATGTGCCGTTTTTTGCGATGGCATTGTTAGGCTTGATTGGCGGCTTGTTAGTGCTGTGGAAGCTGAAGCCCGTCGATGCCCATCTGGCGATTCCGCAAGAACATAGTGCCTTTAAGCATTTGTTTCATACCGTGAGTGAACCACGCTATTTATTGGCGTTTGCAGCGGTGTCGTTATTGACTACTGGTGGTTTTATGTTGATGCCTTTCAGCAGCACTTTTGTGGTCAATAATCTGAATATTAGCATCCATCAGTTGCCGACTTTGTATATGATCACTGGTCTATGCACGATCTTTTTTGGACCAATGATAGGTAAGATCTCCGATGCAGTGGGTAAATTCAAGGTCTTCATTTTTGGCACCTTGATGTCAATGCTGATGGTCGTGATTTATACGCACATGGAATCAGTATCATTTCCACTGTTGGTGCTTGTGAATGTACTGCTGTTTGTCGGTATTTTCTCGCGCATGATTCCCTTTCAGGCGATGATGGCTTCAGTGCCCACGCCAGTGCAGCGCGGTTCGTTCAGTGCCATTAGTGCATCGATCCAGCAATTGTCGGGTGGTATTGCCTCGGTTGTTGCAGGCCACATCGTTAGTTTTGATGGCGTAGGAAAGCTTCAGCATTATGATCGCTTGGGTTACGTCGTGATCGGCACGTCGATCATTGCCTTTTGCATCCTGTGGCGCTTGCAGCACGTCAATGGTCGCGCTGCGTTGTTAAGTGGCACCCGTCCTGTTTGAGAAAAAATAGCGAAGAGGAACCATCACGCGAGCTAACGTCAAAGGATGATCAGTGTTTAAGTTGCCCACCGTGGCCACCGCGCCATTCTGCCCTTCAGAAGTGACGGGTACAGTCACAGTTATATCGTCCGATCCGGCATGGAAAAAAGTACTGCGCTTTGCTGGACCTGGTTTGTTAATCTCGATTGGCTATATGGATCCCGGCAATTGGGCAACCGCGATTTCTGCCGGATCTTCGTTTGGCTATGCACTGCTATTTGTCGTTGTTTTATCCAGTCTGGCGGCGATGTTGTTACAGAGTATCAGCCTTAGATTAGGTATTGTCACTGGAAAAGATCTGGCGAAACTCTGTAGCGAGCAGTACCCGCGACCAACCGCGCTCGTTATGTGGGCGTTTGCAGAACTATCCATTATTGCCTGTGATGTCGCTGAAGTCCTTGGATGCGCATTGGCGTTTAAGTTGATCTTAGGCGTTTCTTTGCCAGTGGCAATCGGTATTACTGCTCTCGATACCATTTTAGTTTTGGGATTAAAAGGCGCTGGATTTCGCAAAGTAGAGGCCATTATTTTGGCGCTAATCGCCACCATCAGCATTTGCCTGTTAGCAGAACTCATTCTATTGCGTCCGTGCTGGGAATGTGTCGCGCAAGGCATTCTTCCTTCCATGAGTGCGCTGAAGAATACCGACGGTTTGTATCTTGCTATCGGCATCCTCGGCGCCACTGTCATGCCTCACAATTTGTACCTGCATTCTTCTGTTGTACAAACCAGAAAAATTGGCAACAGCGAAGCCAGTCGCCGTGAAGCAATCCGCTTTGCCAATATTGACTCCATCATTTCTTTGTTTTTTGCGTTGCTCATCAATGCCGCCATTCTGATCCTGGCAGCAGCGGCTTTTCATGGAAAATCGGTGGTGATGGAATTAGATGACGCTTACCATTTGCTTGACCCGGTGACGGGGAGTGCGTTTGCGGGATTGATATTTGGTATCGGCTTATTGGCCTCTGGTCAGAGTTCAACCTTTACCGGAACCATTGCCGGTCAGGTGATACTTGATGGTTTTCTGAAAATGAAAATCCCATGCTGGCAGCGACGTATTGTGACAAGAGGTCTGGCCCTGATTCCTGCCATGATCGGCGTTACTGTTTGGGGCGAGCATTCGGTCGGGAGGCTGTTGATTCTGAGTCAGGTTGTGTTGAGCTTACAATTGCCTTTTGTGATGTATCCCATGATTAAAATGGCGGCAAATGAGCGCCTGATGGGCAGATTTAAAAGCGCAGTTATAGTTCAACTGACGGCGTGGATACTCTTTGCGATGATTTCTGCAGCAAATCTCTGGTTGGTATTGCATACATTTGACGTCATTTAAGTATCGTTTCATGAAGTTCTAAAAGTTGTGAAAAAATTATTTCAAAATGTATCGACTTTCATTCATGTTAAGTTAATATGTGAACTCATTTTTTCCTAACCTCAAGGAGCTGCGAAGTGAAATTAACTCGCTTTTTTAGTACATGTCTGATTACCGCAAGTATGTTTTTAGCTGGCTGTGCATCGATCAATGATGTCGTCGTCGCAAAGGAAAGCGGTAAAGAAGGTCTGACCCATGAATATGCGATTACTCAGGATCAGGCATGGGACATTGCAAGAACCGTATTCCGTTGGGAAGGTGCTGATGGTATTGAAGAACATCGTACCGAAGGCTATATGCTCACCTCTTCCGGAATGAGTTTAGCTTCTTCAGGTTCAGTTATGGGTGCCTGGGTAGAAAACGGTACAGATGGAAAAGTCAAGGTCACCGTCATAACTAAACGTCGCGTTAAAACTGACCTCTTTATTCCTCTGTCAGAAGAAGGGTTTCATCGTCGCTTTACACAAGCAGTGGCGATTGTGAAATCGGGTCAAAAATTACCTTTAACTTCGCCTGCGTCGTAATAGTAAAATTTTTTTGAAGTAGTAACCTCTTTTCTGTCGATGCGGGAAAGAGGTTTTTTCATCCAATTTTTCAAAAAAAGGCGCTAAAAAATTTCCAATTGATCGACCAATAAGATCTGTTTTTTCTTGCGCAATTTATTTAATCGCAGAAGCTAAAAGAATTCTCTCGCCTTCTCAACATAGCGCTCGCTAACCGGAATCTGGGCGCCACATTTTAATTTAATTAAATACGAACCATCTCCCACTACTTCTATACTTTTTAATTGATCGATACGGACTATAAAGCTACGATGTACACGAATAAATACCTGTGGGTCGAGGTGTTTTTCTAAAATACTGAAGGCGATTCGATGGAGGACTATACGTTGATTTAAATGTAGTTCTACATAATTTCCAGCACCGCCAATCCAATCGATGTCGTCGATAGAAATCGACTCCATCAATCCGACGGAACGTGCCACTATTTTTTTTAAATAACAGTTGGAATTATTATCCGTCAGCGTTGGAACTTGTTTTCTATCGAAGTAATCGCGCAGTGCATTTGCATATCCACGTTTTTCGTTGAGCATTTCAGATGCCCGTTGAAGTGTTTGCGTAAAACGACGTGGATTAATTGGTTTAAGCAGATAATCCAAAGCGTGTACTTCAAAAGCTTCAATCGCGTGAGTGTTGTAGGCAGTCACGAAGATAATGACGGGCGGTTGTTCGGAATTGCTTAAACTACGTGCAAACTCAATACCATTTTCTTTTGGCATTTGTATATCGAGAAAAATGATATCGACTTTCTGAGTATCTAAGAATGAACGCGCTGTCGCTACATCAAAAAACTCACCAACTATCGTCCAGTCTTTTTTTGATGACAAAAAATATCGCAACATAATACGGCCGGATTCCTCATCATCGACAATGATTGCGCGATGGATTTCTCTCTCAGTCAATATAGCATTCGTATTCATTTTTTAACGACTCAAGAAGCGAGGTATGCGTAGATTGACCTCGAAACGCTTGTTGATTCGCTGCGTTTCTATACTGGCTTGCCCACCATATAGCAGATCTAAGCGCGCTCTGATATTGCGTAAGCCGAGGCCAGCACCTTGATTAATGCTGGTAGCACCATCCAGATCGTGCAAGGTGTTGCTGATGTAAATTTCAATATGAGTTTCCTTATGGCTAAATTCAATCAATATATCACTGGCTTCCTGGTGACAATCCAGATCATGGCGCAGCGCGTTTTCCAGCAAGAGTTGCAGTAGCAAAGGAGGGCATTCTGCATTGTTAATCACATCGTCAATACCGCTGATAGTCAATTGCAAACGTGATCCATAACGTAATTTCTGCAAGCCAATATAGTCTTGTAAAAAGGCAAGTTCATCAGAAAATCGTACGCTATCTTTTTCTGCTGCATCAAGAGCATAACGTAATAATTCGCTTAAGCCTTGAATGCCGTTTAATGCTTTTTCTTTGCTATCTGTTAAAACCAATGCACTGATGGCATTGAGTGCATTAAACATAAAGTGGGGTTCAAGTTGCGCTCGTAAAGTAGACAATTTTTGCTGTTCCAATTCCAAACGCAGATGCAAATTTGCGACACGTTCTTGTTCCCAAATTTTTTCTCGTAATTGTGTTCTTTGCCAATTCTTGACGATCACAACCGCAAAGAAAACCGCAGTCACCGACGATAATCGTAATAATGAAGAATAGTCATTCAATGCGATGATGTGGGTTTGAATTGTTTCCCAGGTTATCTGTTGATTGCCATCGCTCAAAAATAGTTTGAGCACAAAAAACAAATTTAACGGCAAGAAAGAGAGCAATAAAAGCCCGTAGCTTAAGATGATCCTTTTGCCGTTGCAAATCCAATCCGGAAAGCGCGAAAAAACTGCATAGAGAATGAAACTGAGCATACACAATGCGATTGCACTGCGACCCCAATCTTTGAAAATTTCCCAATAGTCAGGCAAGAATCCCGAACGCAAATCGTCGTTGTAAGAAGTCAATGCACCAATAGCGGTAAAGACCAGCCATGCCGCAAAATTTAGCGCAAGAATTTGAGCCAGTTTTTGCCAGTAAGACCAATTCGTTAATTGTGAATTGGTTACTATTTTCGGTTCGGTTTTCATTTTAGGAATAGTATAGCAGCGGTGCCAAATAGCAAGTCAGTGCATCATTCAACAAAGATACGTATCCCAAGATCTGTCGTGGCACCGCTACCTTTGGTACCGCATTCATCCAATGAAAGCGAAACTTGTTTTCTAGGTATTACGCCTTTTGCCAAAAATTCAGTCGACTTTCTCTGATAGGGGCTGGTATATATTGCGACCACACACAAATCAACGAGCCCACTAGCAAGACAGCATATTCGCAGCCATCGCGGCCACTACCAGACGAAAACCATCCATGAGGTGCATGGTAAAAAATGGTTGACATCGTATAGACGAAAGTAAAGAACAAGCCGAGCGGAAAGATGAAGCGTCCCCATGCAAACAGGGGGGCTCCAAATGCTTCTACGATGGTAATAATCCAACCTAAAGCGAGCCCTGCCGGGAAGCCAATGTCTGTGATGGCACCGCCCAGGTCTGCTGGCCCCGAGAACGCCGGAACGGCAAAAAACAGGCGTGCCCAACCGTGGATCGTGATGAGTAAAGCAATAAGAACACGTAAAAATACCATCATCTTTTGATTACTGTGATTACTGTGATTACTTAACATAGAGTCTCCTAAGGGTTAAAAAATGCAGGAGAAATTATGGAATTAAATGCAAAAGACGTGGTGCAAGATGTGACGAAACTCCGATATTCTGGGAGCAATTTTGGCGTCTCAGTTTGGAGTGGTTTCTATGGCGGTAGATTTATTTTCTTGTAGGACGGGTGTAATCCGCGCTGCCGTCGCTTCGATGAGGATTTGGCGGGTCGCCCCCGCACTACCTGCGTTGTGTATGAGGCTCTAGGCTTTACGCCACAGCGGTCGAACACGTAAGAAAAAATTATAAAGCAGATCTAAAATAGAGAGCGCAAAGCGATTGGAAAGTAGCGGCGTGATCCACGACAAGGCTGGCAAATGTTTCCACATTTCGACAAAGGCGGCTGCTCCGTGTACTAGATTCCCGCTTGCGTCTCTGACGTGCAATCGCGCTAACGCGGCAGGTCTATCGAGAGTTGTGCCTAGTTCTTGTTCATTACAGACACTGGCGTCTACCCATTTAATTTGCTCGCCACCTTTTAATTTTTGATAAGTCGCAATTTCTTTGGAGCAGATGGGGCATGCCCCGTCAAAATACACGGTGCAGCTATTTCGAGGCGTGCTTGCTGAAGAATCAGAAGTGGTCATGATGATACCTATCAAGGTAATACAATAACGTGATATGCCGCCGATTTTCTGCGCAAATCGGCGTTATCAATCGCCATTATGCCACTAATACAGATTATGTTTTTTGGCCAGATATTGCGCTGTCTGGTATTCCAGATTGTTGAAGAAAATAACAATTTGGAATACCAGAGTGGCAAAATTTAATAAATTATCAGAACTTATATGTCGCACCAACTTGCGCGCTACGACCAATGTACTGGTACAAGGATGGATCGTAGTAACCACGATACGTGTTCATCCAGACAGCATCAAACGGTGGCGCACGATTCAATAAATTATTAACGTTTGCATACAGTCGCCAGTTTTTAATACCGGAATAGCTGGCTGCTAAATTAAACAAGCTGTAAGACGGCGCATCGGCGCTGGCAGTGTTTATCACTTGCTTATATCCGCCGGTAAATTGCCAGCTCAGAGAAGTCGTCCAATTATTTTTAGTCAGACTAACGCTGGTATTGCCTTTCCAGCGAGGCAACGCACCACCGAAGACAGTATTATTGGCGCCGTTATTCCCGGCAAAATCAGGGACAATACTATCTGGAATTTTGAAATGCCAGACGTAGGCCCAGTCGCTGTTTAATGTAAATATGCCTACGCCGCTTGGCACGACATGTTTCAAGGTCGCTTCAAAGCCATCGGTATTTAGAAACGAGATGTTCGAATACGGCAACTTGTAAAGCGGCTGTCCTGGATTAGCGGCAACAATCGCCGCAATATTTGGTTGGCTGATGACATCGCTGACATAAATTTTGTACCAATCTAAACCGATGTCCGTTGTCTTAGTAGGAGAAAATTGAAAACCAAGATTGTAGTTTTTGGTTTTCTCAGCCTGCAGATTAGGATTGCCAGTGAAATATTCATTCACGTTTTGATTGCCTACGACTTGATACGTAACGCTTTCTTTTTGATCGAGTTCAATCAAGGTCGGTGCACGGAAACCCGCATTGTACGAGCCATACATCGTGAATGATTTTGTTGGTTGATAGCGCAGCGCAATGCGAGGTGAAAACACGCCACCAAAATCATTGTAGTGATCATAACGGCCAGCCTGACTCAGAGACAAATTGCTCAAGAGTGGCACGTCAACTTGATAGTAGAGTGCCGCGGCATTTCTTTGACCTTCAACGCGCTGCGTAATCGGATTAACAAAGTCAAACGAACCCGCACCGATGAATTCACTCTGATGTTGGAATTGCGTACCAAAACCCAGACCAACATCACCAGCCGGGACTTTAAACACATTCCCTGAAGAGATTGTCGCATCCAAGGTATCCAGCTTAGACAGTGCGCGATAATTGGAGGTGCCAAACAAACCCGGCAGCGCATTGAATGTCGCTGGGTTAAACGTAGCGGGTGTGACGCCATTCAAATAATTTTGTACTACCGACGCATTGATTTGATTGCTGTAGGCGTTTGATACTTTACTTTGTGAATGACCGAAAGAAGTTGCCCAGTCCCAGTCACCATATTTTTCGGTCGCAAAAGAGCCCTTGATGCCGGATGAAATTCTATAGAAGTCAGAGGTGGTGTTAAGTACCTGAGAGTCAGGGAAGTAGTAACTCAATGGATTGCCTCCAAGCGTAGGCGCAAACGGTGTATACCCAATGCCTGGCACGAAGTACAGCGATGGCACTAACGCATTCGCACCGAAGCCAGCCTGACCCGCTGCGAGAGACGTCGCATTGTGGCTATCCATCAGATCAATGAATGCCTGGCTGTAGTCGCCGATACGGAAATCTGCATGCATCTTGGCGCTGCTACGAGTTACCTGTGCTGCGAGTGATTGTGCGCTGGCACCATTTTGTGAGCAGACTGTGCCATCACTTTTTGCCTGTAAATTGTTTGCGCCAGACGTAACCTGCGCGTCAGGCCCGCAAACAGGCAGTGCTTGCGGGCCATTTGGCGTCATCACAAATGAACTGGGCTGCGAAAATAGTCCGCCTTTCTTGCCAGAGTAATCCTGCGTTTTGGTTATGTCCCTTTGCGCCATGGAAATGCCACTTTGATTCAAATAGCTCAACGCTGTCGTTACGTTATAACGATCTGTATCAAGATTGCCGAAGCCATTCAAAACACTCAAACTTTTGGTGTATTGACCGCCCAATTGCGTACCACCCACGTTACCATCGACTTCAGTTCCGTGAACATTTTTCTTGGTAATGATATTGACGACACCGGCGATAGCGTCTGATCCGTATTGTGATACCGCCCCCGCTTTAACGATTTCAATATGATCGATGATGTTCAGTGGCAAAGTGTTGAGATCGGTAAAAGTGTCTGTGCCACCTGATGCGAATGCATATGGCGTTGCACGTTGACCGTCAATCAGTACCAGCGTGTATTTGACGCTCAAACCACGCAAGGCAATGCCTGTTGCCCCCGGAGATTGGTTCAATACCGTGCTTTCGTTGTAGCTGCTACCAGAGTTGGCGCTGATCTCACGTAAAAAATCAGCGACCGTTGACGCGCCACTTTCCTGAATATCCGCCGCGGTGACACGTTGCACCTGGTTATATTCGGTCCGGTCTGAAGCACGTATCAGCGATCCAGTCACTTCAACACGTTGCATCGGTGTCTTGTCGGTCGCGTCGGTTGTATCAGCGCAGACACCGAATGATAATGTCAAGGCGGTACCACCTGCCACATAAGAGAGTAGAGTCGAAGTACGAGGTAGTGTGCGTGGTAGAGTGCTAGCGACCAGCGTTGAAATAAGCTTTTTCATACGAATTTTCTTTATAAATATTTTCAATTTGCGATGTTCGTCATTGACGAAAGAAATCACTTCAGGGCAATGAGAAAGTGTTTCGTTAATTTTGTGTGGACAGAAAATCCGATGGAAAAAAAATGATCTACCTTGAAAATGTGCGGAAGTGGTGAGCACGTAAAACGACATGACATCAAGACTCAAAACATAGAGGCGTGACGATGCCTTGCTCAATACATCTGCAATTACAGGACGTGTTTAGCCAGAACGTGAGCGTGCATCAGTACGACTCGCGAACACAGGCGAAGCGCGACCTTGATCAGGACGCAAAGTCGAAAAAAACGACGAGCGTGCCGATCAATAAATTAATCAATTTTTTTTAGGATAGGGAATGAAGCTGGCGATATGCCAGAATGCTACAGCTCGCAACAAGCAAGCTGCAGGAGAGAAGTCTACCTGGAGCTTGCGATCACTACGGGGCTGATTACCCATCCACCGGATAACGGTGTGTATCTACAACTATAACTGTCCAAGATCGGACCTCCTATGTAACATAATGCGGCGGATTCTAATTGCCTTAGTTTTGATGTGTCAAGTAAATAAAATGTAAACGTAAAGAAAAAATGTTAATCGTTTCCATCATTTTCTTAAGGTTCATCAACACCAAAACTACATTGAGGTTACATTGAATTTGCAATGATCTTTAACTCAAATTAATGCTAATTTTTTGTAGGATTTTTTTAATTTTGATTTTCATTGCAAATCAACTGGCATAAAAAATTCGTCGAAATTAATTTATTTTTTTACTTGACTTGCTTTTGTAATAAAAACTAAAATTCGCCATCGAAAAAACATGGAGCTTTGATCTTGGACAGTTGTAGTTGTCGCTTGCTGAATTTGGGATACACCCCAGCCAATATCGTTTAAGCTCTGTAGTCATCTTTGCTGCAGCGACGATTTCGCTGTAGTGTCACCGACCATCATGGTCATTTCCAAACTTGTTCGCCACACGATGCGTATGCGCTAGTGTTGACCTTTGCTCATTGCGAGTTCTTCGTCAGCCAGCTTGTCGCCTGTCCGGGAATAAGACTGCGTCTATCTACCTGAGTCCCGCAGCATGCATTTACTTTGAAGCGGATTGAAAGCGAAGAGTGTTCGATAACACATCGACCTTTTCATTTGTGGGCATTTTTTTGCAAGCGAGTACTAAAATGAAAAAAATAGAAATCTTAAGCCTGGTCGCCAATGGCCGACACACAGAAAAATCCAGCAACTGGAATTTTGGATGGTCTAGCCGGCAAGTGGATGCAGCAATAAAAAGCCGACGTTTATCAGTTGATCACAGCGCTAGAAACAGTGGCAATGAATCAGGTAGCTTTCTGAGTAAAATTCCATCCGGACGATAAGCCAGCTCTGTCAACATGATGTGTGCTCAACGGCGTATATTGGAACTGAATATAGCCTATTGGGAAAACCTTGTGCAACCTTGCTTGGAGAGTTAGCATCAGTTGAACAATTTCATTATATTCAGTCACCGTAGCTACAAATTTTTTATGCTAAACATATCGATATTGTTGCGCTTTTCCTGCTTGCTTTTGCTTGGCTGTTTATCGTTACCTATAGCTAGCAAAGCCGCTAGCGTGGTTGATTATCCTTTTCAGGAAAATTCGATTGCTGTTTGCAAAATCGATTTGCGTAAAGATCACTTACAGATGTTTTGGCGTGATGAACGAAAAAATGTGTTTGGCAAATTCGGTGTCTTGCAAGAGTGGCTCAATCAGCGTGGTAAATCTTTGGTATGCGCGACAAATGCCGGGATTTATGAAGAAAACCTGCGTCCTCTGGGTTTGTATATTGAGAACGGTATTGAATTACGTCGGCTCAATGTACGCAAAAACGCTTACGGAAATTTCTACTTACAACCAAATGGCGTTTTTATTATTCGTGGAATCCAAGCGAGCATTATAAATACTGATCAATTTGCGGCGGAACGCGATGCGCAATGGCCTGATATCATGTTTGCGACGCAATCTGGTCCTATGTTGATTGAACATGGTCAGATCAATCCTATTTTCTCCGCAAGTTCGGATAATCGCTTAGTTCGCAATGCAATATGTACGTTCTCAATCAATGAGAGCGCACTGGTCTTCTCGCGCGGTCCTGTCAGTTTTTTTGATTTTGCCCATTTTCTAAAAGATAAATTAAACTGTACTGACGCACTTTATCTGGATGGTAGTGTTTCTCGTTTTTACCCTGGGTTAGGTTCAGACATTGGTCCACAATTTGGTGCGATGATTGGGGTCGTTAAATGATCGGACCGAGCAAAAAGTTAATCTATAAATCGCCGTTTTCGATGTGAAAATGTGCCGGAAATACTGCTAGGAAATACATTGCAAGAATTTGATTTTGACCTGGCCCTAATGTTTGACGCAGATTAAAAGCGTATATGCCAAGTGGTATTACCATTAGTGGAATACTTCTAATCTGCTGCGATCATATGAATAACTTCAAAATTGGTACACGCCTTCATTTGGCGTTTGGTCTGGTTCTTTCTCTCTTAGTGGTTGTTGCTTATATTGGCTGGTCTGGACTCTCCGCCAGCAAAGCGAGTATGGATGTTGTGGTCAATGAAAATAACACCAAGATTGCACTGAGCAATAAAATGCTATTGGGCTTAAACCAGGTGGCACGTGCAACGCGAAACTACATTCTGTACAAAGAAAAAGACATGCAAACCATAATGCTGGGGCGCATAGAAAACGGAAAATCAGGCTTCATAGAAAACTCAGAAAAATTAGGCAAACTCGTTAGCAGTGATGAGGCAAAAAAGCTTTATGCTGAGATTCAGATACATGCTCCAGAAACGTTAAGCCGTTTAGCGCAGGTGGTCACTCTTGTGAATGAAGGCAAGTCAGAAGAAGCAACAACGTTCTTACAGAACAACGTACAGAAGGAGCAAGATAATACCTTCGATGCTCTTAAACGGATGGTCGACCTCCAGGAGAAACAGAATTACGCGCAAATAGAACAGGTAAATGCGGAGTACTTATTTTCTATCAGGCTATTATTTGGTGCAACGTTGTTGGCATTAATTGCAGGAGCGATTATGGCGTTCACAATTCGCCGTTCTATTACCCTTCCTATTCATCAGGCAGTCGGCATTGCCGAAACCATTGCTAGTGGTGACCTTAGCCAGGTAATTCATGTTAGTGGTAAAGATGAAGTAAGCCAACTGTTGGTCGCACTCAATGAGATGACTAGCAATTTGGCATCGATAGTGCGCGAAGTTCGTCATGGTACCGATACGATCACTGTTGCTGCTAAAGAAATCGCGTCTGGTAATCAAGACTTGTCTGCACGTACAGAACATCAGGCAAGTTCCCTAGAGGAAACCGCCTCGTCGATGGAAGAACTCGCTTCCACCGTGAAACAAAACGCAGACAGTGTACGCAAGGCAAACGTCTTGGCAAATTCTGCTTCGTTGGTCGCAGTGCGTGGCGCTGATGTGGTGTCGCAGGTTGTTACGACGATGGGTTCGATTAACGAATCTTCAAGCAAAATTGTGAACATCATTAGTGTCATTGATGGCATTGCTTTCCAGACCAATATTCTGGCTCTGAACGCTGCCGTAGAGGCGGCACGTGCTGGTGAACAAGGGCGAGGCTTTGCTGTCGTTGCGACCGAGGTGCGTAATCTTGCGCATCGCTGTGCAGATGCCGCCAAAGAAATTAAGCTGTTGATCGGTAATTCTGTTGAGAAGGTTGAATTAGGTACTACCTTGGTCAATGAAGCTGGTAATACCATCCTGGAAATTACCGACAGCGTAAAACGGGTAACAGACATCATGTCTGAAATTACACTCGCCAGCCAGGAACAGCAAGCGGGTATTCACCAAATCAATGAAGCAGTGATTCAAATGGACCAGGATACGCAGCAGAACGCGGCGATGGTCGAACAAGCAGAGGCGGCAGCAGGCTCAATGCGTTCACAAGCTGAAAATCTGGCTAAACTGGTGTACACGTTCAAATTGAATACCGTACTAAATTCGCAGACGGAATCCGCAAAACCGGTCATTGCCCGGAATTTGGTGACACTGAAGTCAGAGCGTAAATTACGCTTACACGCAGAACGTAATGTCGATCATTCGATCATTTGTGCAAAGGGAAAAAAACTTGTTAACGCAAGCAATGAACAATGGGAAATGGGATGAATTTTAAATTCCGTTTTTAGACGAAAAAAAATGCCGCTGAATTCATTCGCGGCATTTTTTGTTTTCGCTCATCGCCAACAAATCAGACAATTAATCTTTTTCAATATCCTGATTGGCATCATTGCGGATATAGCCTTCGTCGTGAATCGTAAAGGTGCCCGGCGCAATCAATTTTTCATCAACTGCGCTGATTCGCCATGCCGTTTGACCCTCAGATGTAACGATCAGCATTGGTAAGCGGTAACGAGTACTCCAACAGATATGGGTTGCCCGATCCGATTGAATCAAATCGTACCACTGACATGGACTCAATGTTTCAGGCGCTTTTGCCGGAGCACTAGCTTTTTCCAAACGGTATTCACCCTTTGGATGTTTCAAGCCGTGTGCCAAATCAAACCAATCCGTAAAATTACCTATACGGTACAAATTAGTACGATCGATCCGGGTGTGGATGTGCTTTTTCAGATCCAAAATCGATAAGCTGTACTCAACATCACCAGGTTTGCGATTTGCGTAGATTTCTATCGTGTCGTCAGTACGCCGTTTTAAACGTTGTTGACCATCACGCCAAACTTCTAATTGGTGCTCTTCACCTTTTGCCGTGAATAGAGCTTGGTAATGCAGGCGCTTGCTTTCGTTCTTGTCGCTAAAAATTTTACTAAAGTTAAGAGAATCTGCATGGGCATTCAGATGAGAAAAGCTCGCGATAGCACCTATCGCGAGCCACAATCCGAATCCCTTCGTTGTGCGAGGGATTAAAAATTTCATTATTGGCGAATCGCTTTTGCGTAATCAAAATAACGGTAAGTCTTACCATCAACGGTCAGATCTTTGACACCGAGGTTAATGTTGTAACTACCAGTCAACGAAGAATCCGCAGTTGCTCCGGTTGGATCGGTTGGCAATTCAAAGCGCAGACCTGTTGCTGGGCTTGCTGGGGCAACAGTACTGACAACAACGCTTGGTGCTGATTTGCTGGCTGGCGTCACCAAGGCTTCATTCAGAATACGACCATCCGCTTGTGGCATCGACAAACCTAATAGGTAGGCGACAGTCGGTGCAACGTCAACGTTACCAGAAGGTCCGGCAACTGTCGTGTTGCTGAATGAAGGACCCGATGCAATCAAGGTATTGTGGACATCATTGATGCCGAAGCTACCATGCATACCATGTTGACCGGCGCTAAAGCTTTCAAATTCAATGCCTGGCATACCTTGGATGGAAACCGTGCTATCCCAGTTAAAGCTGACCACCACATCTGGCTGACCATTGTTCTGGCGATTTGCATTTTCCAGATTAACTTGCGCCATTGTCAATGTGCCTGGAATTGATCCATAGCGGCTATCAACAAAAATTGCACCGTATTCTTCACGTTGCTGCAGGAACTTCACCAGATTTTTTACTGTGGTTGCATCGTGTCCCGGTACGTAGAAATAATCTGAACCACCGTTGGCGGCTACAACGATACCATTTGCGGGTAGTGAACCTGGTGCTGGAACTGCAAATGCTGCAACAGGCTTGGCCAGGCTTGCACTAATTGCCTGGTATTTCGTGTTAGCCGCGCCGCACAGTGATCCTGTTGTATCCACTTGGACTGCTAAAGTTGGTGTACCTGCTGCGTTCAAACCGTACATAGGAGAAACAGCACACTTAGTCCCATCGTAAGCATTGAAGCCGCGATAGGTCAGCAAATCTGCGGAACGCACGTCACCAGAGAATGAATAACCACCGCTCGCAGCAACACCGCCGATGCTTGCATTATTGGTGCCGCTGGTAGAACCATTGACCAACGGACCATTTGGCAAGGTCGTGGATGCATTGATAGTGCGCAATGGGTAGAGATTCAATGGACCAGAAACGCTGGAATGGCCATGATCCGACACAACGATAATATTAGTTGTGCTGTCCATACCATTGCTGCGCAAGGCAGAGATCAGCTCGCCAAGGCGCGCATCTTGTGAACGTAGGCCTGCTTTGGCGTTGGCAGTACCTGGGCCATAGCCGTGCTCGACATTATCTGGGGTACGGAACCAGATCAGAGACAACATAGGCTTTTTGGTTGGCAGAATGTAGGAAGTAAATACAGACATCATGTATTTATTTGCTGCATCTTCTGGCGCACCTTGAGTGGCATCGCTAGGATCGCGCGAGGCAATGGCTTGCACACCATTAGGATCAAATGCAGTGGTATTGAATGTCACATAACCAGCACGTGCAGTTGGATTGCCGTTTGTTGCAGACAGCGTTACTGCATCAGTACCTGAATAGCCACGTACAGTATTGGTAGGCAATGCATATCCAGCCGTCTGAAGTTCTGTTACCAGGCTACGTGGCGAGACCGTATTCTCGTCCAGAAAATAACCACCTTGACCCAAATCCTGAATATACGCCGCACCGCTCTTACCGATAGTTGCAGTCACCAGGCCACCCGCTTGCGCTGTTGCAAATAAGCTCTTTACGAGCAACAACTGACCACTGTAATAATTGTTCAAGGTATTGAGCACTTGATAGTCTTCGGTAAAGACTGGATCAACGTAATCTTGCGGGGTGCCACCAGCACTATTACCGGAAGGAATGGTGTTGCCTGTACCTTGCGGTGGCGTCCAGAATGTATTGCCATAAAAACCGCTGGTTTTAGGGAAAGAGCCTGTGGCAAATGACGAACCATTCATCATCGTGAAGGTGGGATAAGTTGAATGGTTATCCGTAAAGTTGGCACCAGACTGACGCAAACCGTACAAATTGGGTGTGTCGGTGGCGTTAACAGAATCTGGGCGCAAACCGTCCCACACCATAATGATCGTGCGGGTTGCAGTGATCGCTGGTGTTACTGGTGTGGCTGCGGGTGTAGTAGAGGAACTGCCACAACCACCTAGCATTAAGCTGGCAGTCAGTGTGGCAACCATAGACATTGCATATTTCATGGAAATGAACTCCTTGCGTATAAGGAACAGTGGTATGACAGGTGGGGTGCTAAATCAGGCAGAGTGATGGTATTGGAATAAAGTTACGCGCCAGTGACAAGGCGTATCTGAACGGGTTTTGCTATGTAATTTATTGGCTTAGATATATGAATAAATTATTGCTAATTTGAAATTATTAAATTATCCTCTTCGCACATTGGCTGACTCCTTAACCAGTCGCTTCAGCGAATGAATCTTTCTGAGATTTTTTTGAAAAAGATATTAAGGAAGACCCTGCGTACGTGATTCAAGTTCTTATGGCTTTACAAAAACGAATAATGTTAAGAGGAGACTGAATTGAGTAAAAAGATTTTATGGATAGTGATAGGCTTGGCTGTACTGTTCTCGATATTGATCGCGACGATGGCACCAATGTCTCAAGGCAATGCGTCACGCGCAACGGCGCAAATTGCTACAGTGGATGATGCATGGAGAGCCGCATTACCGCGTGATCCGGTGGCGGCCACTGAAGCCTACATGGCCCGTATTTCACCAGCCGCAAAAGCACGTTCAGACGCGTATTTTGAAGGTGGATATTGGCTGCAATTGCTCGATCTCATCGTTGGTCTGGCTGCTGCACTTCTTTTGTTGCGGACCAGAGCATTAGCAAGCACGCGCGACTGGATAGCTAAAAAAGTACGTCCATTGTGGCTCATTGATACGTTGACAGCGATGGTTTATAGCGTTTTGGTTTCGCTCATTACATTTCCGGTGGCTGCTTATGAAGGATACTATCGCGAACATCTATACGGCCTGTCCAATCTGAGCGCGATTGATTGGTTCGTTGAAAATATCATGATGCTCGGGATTTCAACGGTCGGGATGGGGATAGCGGTTGGACTTCTTTATATTGCTCTGCGTCGCACGAGCCGCAATTGGTGGATTTGGGGCGCTGGTATCGGCGTTGTGTTGATCGGTGTCATGATGTTGTTGGCGCCAACTTATATTGATCCTTTATTTAATACCTATAAGCCGATTACAGAAGAACGCATCAAAACACCCGTGATGGCAATGATGCGCGCCAATGGTGTGCCGATTGATAATCTGTATCAGTTTGACGCTTCTAAACAAAGCAACCGCGTCAGCGCCAACGTATCGGGAATTTTTGGTTCCGCTGCAGTGCGTATGAATGATAACCTGCTGAAACGCAGCACTGTGAGCGAAATCAAGGCGGTATTAGGGCACGAGCTTGGTCATTACACGATGAACCATATCTATAAAGCCTGGATGGAAGTTGCGATCGTCCTGGTTATCGGATTTGCTTTCGTTAAATGGTCATTGGATTGGTCTATTGCTAAATGGGGAGTCGAGTTTGGTATCAAAGATCATGCCGATATTGCTGGCTTCCCTTTATTTGTCGCTTTGTTTTCAGTATTCATGTTTATTGCCACACCGATTAATAATACGTTGATACGGACGCAAGAAACCGAAGCTGATATGTTTGGTTTAAACGCCTCGGCGGAGCCTCTCGGTTTTGCAGAAGCTATGCTGAAGTTAACCGAATATCGCAAATCTGATCCCGGTCATGTCGAAGAATTTATTTTCTTCGATCATCCAAGCCCCAAGAAACGCATCTACGCTGCAATGCGCTGGAGAGCGGAACAATTAAAACCTTGAAGACGATCATTGAAGTGATTTGTTGAAAAATAGACCGGCCTGATCGTCGGTCTATTTTATTGAACAGCCGGCTTAGTCTTATTACTTCGTCGCCCGTCTTCCCCATTCTGCGGCAGCAATGATCATCGCTGCCGAGACAATAATATTGAGGCTAAACGGTTCCCCCGTGGTCATCACTACAACAATGGTTGACAGCAAAGGCGTCAGAAAAGCGAAGACCCCAATGCGGCGTGGGTCACCGGTTTTCATTGCAGCGTCCCACAGAAAAAACGCACCGCCTAATGGCCCCAGACCCAGCACTGCGATTCTGAGTAAATCGCCAGACGATAGCGTTGTCGCAGGTTCAAACAAAAAGTGACATGCCAAAGACAGCATGCCGGAGATTGCTGCAAAGCTACCCACCGCCGCTGTCTCAAAATGCGCTACGCGCCGTGTACCCAATGAATACGTTGCCCAGATCAGCGCAGAGCCAAACGCGAAGAGATAACCAATATGAAATCCACCGCTTAATCCCGCATTGCTACTGCGTCCGATAATAGCAACGGCCGCACCGCTAAAACCTAATAGCGCCGCACCGATATGCGCACGACGTAATCGGGTTTCCGGCAATATTAATGGCGCAAGCACGACCATGCCAAGCGGCCACAGATAATTGATCAAATTCGCCTCCACCGCAGGTGCTGTGCGCAAAGCGATAAAGAATAGCAAGTGAAAACCGAATAATCCGTAGACGCCCAATAACAAGGTTGGCAGAGGTACTTTCCATGCTGAAAGCCGAAATCCAGAAAGCGGAACAGCAATCAAACTACCGATAATCAATGCAATACCTGTCAACAAAAACGGCGGTACATGAGATAGCGTGACACCCAGCGCGGCGAGGATGGACCACAAGGCGATAGCAGAGAGAGCAAGGAGATCTGATTTCATCTGGTTTTATATTTTATTCTTCTTTAACGAATTTCTACTTGATAACGGAAGCGATCTGCAGGCCCACGTGAACGCCGCCATTCTAATGGCTGTCTGTCGTAACCAAGTGCCAGCCTGTCGATCACGATGACTGGTTGATCTTTTGGGATACCGAGTTGCTTTGCAACCTCAGCATCGGCGGTTTCTACCGTCAATGTTTCTTGCGCTGAGGCGACAGTGTGTCCGCATTTTTCTTCATACAGCGGGTACAACAGATCACCAAAATCAGGCAACTCCAAATGCATCAGTGCGCTAAATTGTGCGTAAGGCAGCCAGATTTCTTCCAGCAAAACGGCTTGACCATCCACCAGACGCAAGCGATCCAGTCGGATCGTTTTCGCGCGCTTAGTCAGACCTAATGCAGATGCAACTGACTCTGGTGGTGTCAATAACGCACGTTGAAGAATGCGTCCCTCGGGTACTTTATTCTTTGTTCCTTCCGTCTGGTGCCGGAAAAAACGAAACAGCGACGAATTAAAATTCGGCCTACGCACAAAGGTACCGCGTCCTTGCGACCGTTCAAGCAAGCCGTCTGCGACCAGCGTATCAACTGCCTTGCGAACGGTGCCAATCGCCACCTTGTAAGTTTTGGTGAGTTCGGCCTCGGTCGGAATGGCAGAGTCAGGTTGCCATTCGCGATTCATGATTTTTTCTATCATGTCGTCGCGTAAGCGGTGGTAGAGCGGGAGGCGGTCGTCAGATTGATTCATATCTACATATAGATGATTACTTGTTTGCACTGTAACCCGAAGCCCCGTTGTTCGTCCAGAGCTAAACTTTGGTTGACATCGCCGACAGATAGGTTTAACTTTCATATAAACATATATATGACTGTATGTTTATAAAAATAATTCAAGACAGGCTTCCGGAGACAAAACATGTTTAACTGGTATCGACAAGTATCATCGCTAGAGAGAAAAACCTTTTGGGCGTGCTTTAGCGGTTGGGGACTGGACGCACTGGATGTGCAGATGTTCACGCTCGCCATTCCCACCATCATCGCCGTTTTTGGCATAGACAAAACGCAAGCCGGTTTAATTAGTGGCGTCACGTTGGTAGCGTCGTCATTGGGTGGTTGGGTCGCGGGCACGCTGTCAGACCGCATTGGTCGCGTGCGTACACTACAAATCACGATACTCTGGTTTTCTGTTTTCACCTTTCTGTGTGGTTTTGCGCAGTCTTTTCCGCAGTTGATTTTTCTTAAGGCGCTGCAAGGATTTGGCTTTGGCGGCGAATGGGCGGCTGGCGCAGTGTTGATGGCAGAAACTATCCGCAGTGAACATCGTGGCAAAGTCATGGCAACAGTACAAAGCGCCTGGGCTGTAGGTTGGGGCGCTTCGGTAATTTTTTATACGGCATTGTTTTACTTTTTGCCGCCAGAAACCGCCCTGCGTGCAATGTTCATGATCGGCCTGGTGCCTGCGCTATTGGTGGTCTATGTGCGACGCTCTATTCCCGAACCAGAAAAACGCGCTGTCCCGCAATCGTCCGGTGAAAAAATTCCCCTCGTCGGTATCTTCGCCCCCGAAGTATTAAAGACCACCATCCTTGGCGCATTGTTGGGCATGGGCGCACATGGCGGCTATTACGCGCTGATGACCTGGTTGCCGACCTATTTAAAAACCGAACGCCATCTTTCGGTGTTAAGTACCGGCGGCTATCTTGCCGTGATCATCGTCGCATTCTGGTTTGGTTGCATGGCGAGCGCGACCTTGATTGACCGCATAGGCCGCCGCCGTAACGTCGCCTTGTTTGCGATTTGCTGCACGATCACTGTGTGCATGTATTTGTTGCTTCCTCTGAGTGATACCGAAATGCTGTTCCTTGGATTTCCGCTTGGTTTTTTTGCGGCAGGTATTCCAGCCAGTCTGGGGGCGCTGTTCAACGAATTGTACCCGGCACATATACGCGGCACGGGCGTTGGTTTTTGCTATAACTTTGGACGCATCGCTTCAGCGGGTTTCCCGGTATTGGTTGGCTATATGAGCAAATCCATGCCATTAGGACAGGCAATTGGTATCGATGCCGGTATCGCCTATGGCATCGTGGTGCTGACGATTATGTTCTTGCCAGAAACGACTGGCCGCAGTCTCGATTAAATAGAGTCGATAAACATTGTAGCCAAACATCGTAACTAAACATCTTAAAGGTGAATTCGCCGCACGGTGATCGTGTGGCAGATGACACCGTAAGGAGCAGTAAACCATGTTGACCAGAAGAGAATTTGCCATGTCAATGATCGCCACCGGAGCCAGCGCCGGCCTTGCTTCGCTCGCCGCATGCACAGCAATCAAGCCAACACAATCAACCACATCTTCCATGGCCGTTGATTGCCACGCACATGTCTTCTTGCGTAATCTGCCGATGCCAGATCCGCGCCGTGCGCCCTCTGGTTACGATGCTTCGCCAGAAGATTTTCTGCATAAGCTAGAAGCAAATGGCATGACGCATGGCGTCCTGGTGCAACCGAGTTTTCTGGGGACGGACAATAGTTATCTGGTCGCCGCTTTACGCAAATATCCAAATCGCTTTCGCGGTATTGCTGTGGTTGATCCTACCGTCACCGGTAAGCAACTCGATCAATTGCAAGACGCAGGCGTGGTCGGCATCCGACTCAATCAAATCGGTTTGCCCGCTCCTGATTTTGCCTCGCCTGCATGGGCTGCATTGCTCAAAGAGCTGTGGCACCGCAACTGGCAAGTCGAAGTACATCAATTGGCACAATCATTAAAGCCGATTGTCGATCCCTTGTTATCTAGCGGTGTCAACGTCGTCATCGACCACTTCGGTCGGCCTGATCCCAAGCTGGGCATCAATGACCCCGGTTTTCAATATCTGTTGACTCTTGGCTCAACCCGCCGCGTGTGGATCAAACTATCTGGTGCATACAGAAATGGTGCCGATGGCCGCGGCCAACAAATCGCCCTCGATGCGTTGCCATTGCTGCGCGAAAGCTACGGCCTCCAACAACTCATCTGGGGCAGTGACTGGCCGCACACTTTGTTTGAAAAAACCGCATTTTATGCCGACCAGCGTGCTTTGCTTAATCAATGGTTGCCTGATCCGAGTGACAGGCATACGGTGTTAGCTGACGTGCCACGCAAGTTATTTCGGTTTTAAATTTTATCTCATGGCAGGGCTCATCAGCGTTCACACTCAATGTGATGATTTAAGCTGCTAATCACGCGCCCCGCCGTTCACGACGCGTCACTGTGAGCAGATTGCTGAATGCCATCTTGCATACTTCGCAACTGAGACATTTTGTCCCGATGTATGGACATTGCTTTCAAGTAGCATGCCTCTGACGTACAACGACGCCATTCTTACATGGCAGTCGTTGACGTTTTCTTCCCTCAGATCTGCAACCGGTAAGTTATTCCACCGGATGCTATTCTGCTCTCATCGATCAATGTCGTGACAGATGCAGCGGATTGTCTGACGGATCGTTAAAAAAGCACATTGCTGAAGCAGCGTTTTGAGATCGTGCTCCGCACGATAAATCGTGTTAATGAACCGCCTGGAAAGTATTCACATCATGAATTGGGTCCCGATAGTCTTCGTAACATTCAAGCTTCTCGTGCTCGGCACGGGGATGTTTTTCGCCATCAAATGGCATTACGATCAAGAAAAGGAAAAGCGCGTGGCGCTGCGCAAAAGCGGCAAAGTAATCATCGTCTTCGCGATAGCGCTAATGTGCCTGGGACTCTTCACCTACGTTCTTGCAAGTACGCTAGGGTTGGATTTGACGTTCCCTTGAGCAAAGAGAAAGATCGGCATCGGCACAGGATTCGATGTTGAATCTTCGATCACCTTGGAGGGTACGCATCCATACGACAAAGATGGATGCGAGAGTATCCCTGTGGAAATGACGACCAAAATAAAAAAGGGTCAGAACCTTACGGCTCTAACCCTCTATATACTTGGTGGCCCGGGGCGGACTGGCTACCAAAATGCCTAAGTCATTGATTTGTATAGGTGCTATTCGCAAAATCGCTACCAAAAGGTGTTCCACTTATTTGGAACACTTAATACCACATTTTGACGCCATTCTTTCTTTCACGCCAGTGCTATAAAACCAGCACAGTCTGGAACGTTAGGCTCAGCTTCAATTCCGAAAAAATATTGATGAAGTCAGTCAATGCTTAATGCTAAATTCACATATAAAAAATCTTGGGTTTGGTGTTCCAAATCAAATTATTTCGCCTGTCGGAAAGTTTTCAAAGAAAGAAGCCAAACAGCCCCGTCAAACCTGGACAGCACGGACAGGGGGCTTGATTAATTTGCTCAGCCAGCATCTTCAAATAATTCTTGAACATAGTCAGCCACAGACTTTCCAAAAGCCTGTTCTATCGGTTTTCCTAAAATGCCATACATTAGATATTCTGCATATCGCATTGCATCGGCATCATCCTGTTTTAAAACGATATTCCAAAAAGCGATAATTGCGAGTACGGTTCGCGGCTGTATTTTTTTTTGATCGTTTTGACTTCGTTTGACAATATTCCTATTGGAACCACGAACCATTTTTTTGAAATCGGTGTCTGACCGATCACCTTGATAATCCAGTTCGTCAAAAAGTACGTATTCCAATAAGGACTGACCTTTATCAACTAGGCTTTTTTTATATCCGTATAAACCGGCACTGCTAAGCACGCCAGAGAGAAACCGTTTGCACAAATCTAAATTTGCATTCAATACAGAAAAAAGCGGAAACTCTTTAGACCCATTTTTATAAACACGGGCAGTTCCCTTTAAGATTTTATCTACATCATCAATTAATGACGGCAATGGTTCATTTCGGTGAGAATTAAATTTATTCCATTTCCCTTGATCTCCGTCCAAGCCTTGACGACTCAACCAAATTATTAATTGACTCAGGTTTTTTTGCTTAGACTCAATGATCAATGCAGCCAACCAAATGTCATTTCTTAATTTCGGTATCCCAACCAATTTCCCATCAATTTTTTTGCTTGTCTTCATTCTAAAACTCAAAAAGTAGAATTAAGGCTTTAAGTTTTAAAGCGCCGTTTATTGTTATAAAACCAATGCTCGTTATGCTATAACGAACTGAGTTAATTTCAATCATTTCGCTTTATAGTTGTAACCATAGCATTTGGAATGCGATGAAAGAAAAATCAATTTAATTGCAATAGTAACATGTATCGTTATCCCCGTAATGATCCATTTTTATTTGCAGTCAAATTTGGGAGAATGTTAAACATCAACACTTGATTAAGGAGCTAAAAATGAAACAGAAAAAAAATAGTAATAACGAACAAGGAAGGTATTTTCAAGAATTGGATAGTCTTTCAGCCAACGAAATGATGGAAGAAGATTGGGATGAATACCTTGATGCCGATACACATGAAGAATATACCGTGCGAGATTATCAGATCGGCTATTGGGATATGGGTGAATATGGTGAGCAAATTGTAAGGGCTACTTGTGAAGAATTAGCCGAAGATAGTTTTCTTTGCGAATATCAACCAAAGCGAAAATGCCAACCCTACATTGCCCGTTGCGAAACACTTGCTGAAGTAGCAGATCGCATTGCATCAGGTGACAATAGCTTACCTACCGATGGACAGATATGGCGATTTGATGATGCAGGGAATATGTATTACGAAGCAATGTGCCATTGATGTGTGAACGAATTTGGCGATGGTAATTTATGTCGCTTAATACTGAAGTTGGTAGCAAAAAAAGGAGCAGTAAAAAACATTTTAATCCAAAGGAAATTGTATGCTAGTGATTCAAGAAGCGATAAAGAATAAGCAGGTTCTATTAATTTTATATAAGGGCTTACCAAGAATGATTGAAGCCTATATTTGCGGTAAGAACTCAACAGGTCAAGAGTTT
Organism: Undibacterium sp. Ji67W; assembly: GCA_049340365.1. Taxonomy (GTDB): domain Bacteria; phylum Pseudomonadota; class Gammaproteobacteria; order Burkholderiales; family Burkholderiaceae_D; genus Undibacterium. The sequence goes on from JBMPOY010000006.1 coordinate 284,232, forward strand.
GTTCGTGGCTACCAAATCGGTGGCACAAGTTGTACCGATGATATTGGATGGAAAATATTGGATATGAAAAAAATCCAAGCGGCGATTGAAATACCTGAACACCACTTCGCCAAACCAAGGCAAGGTTATGTCAGAAATGACCCAGTCATTACCACCGTTTATGCACAGGTGTAAAAAAGCATAAGCAATTAATAGCCCAGGACAATAAGAAAAAGTAGTGGGCTATTTAGCAGTCAATGTTGGAAGTAGTAGCAAGAAGCAGAAATAAAAATACAGCGACCATGTCCCCCATAAATAGAGCGATTTTGCTGGAAGTAGCGGCAACCCGACATCTCAAAACTATCTGAGATCGGAAGTAAAAAAACAAAAATGCAATCCACTATTTAAAAAGGAAAAAAATCATGGATAACCACCAAAAAAAGCAATTAATTCGTTCTGCAATCTCAGGCATTGAAACCATCATTGATGTTTCAAACCTAGCCGGAATCCCATTAACTAAAACGCTGAATGCAGAAAGCCTTAAATTGTGGGCTGATGTTATTGCAGCTTTGCACGAAGAAATGAGTGGCGAAGAAATGGGAATTATGTTTGCCTTAATTCTTGATGTTGCCAACAGGGGCAGCACCATCAGTGAAGTAAAAAATATTTGCATGATAGATATAGGCGACCAGTTTGCGATGCAGGTTGAATTAAAAACGAGACCTGAAGATGCAACGACCATTCATTAATACAACCAATTTACAGCGACTACCGTAGTGCAAATTAACCCCATTTAATGGGGTTATTGGTGGCACAAACGGCTCCATTTTGCAGGTGCAAAGTGTGAATCCACCGTCAAATGGAATATAACTGTGAAGGAAAATAAAATGAATAATACCGAAAATACCGATGTAAACTTTTTTGACCCATTTGGTGATGCTCCATTATCAAACGGCGCGAGCATTTTGAAAAAGCCAGAATTAAGAAATGAAATTACAAATGCTGTTGCTGGATACAGCGATATGGAAAGCGAGTTTGTTCTACTTCGTGACTTGAAAGAGTTTCGCGAAAAATATGCGATTATCAATCGCACAGGTAAAACATATATCTGCTGGGAAGATACATTTTTGCAGAGCCTTGAGTTCCAAAATATTGTGGATTTCCATAATTTTCATGCTCATCGTTATCACTATATTCCCCAAGAAAAAGCGAAGTCAGGCAAAGCTCGTGAAGATAAAAAAGTTTTAGTTACACAGGCTTTTCTTGAAGATAAATTTACCACTCGTTATGAAGGGATTGTATTTGACCCATCAGAAACTTGTGGGAAAAAATACTGGAATTTATGGAGAGGTTTCAAAGTTAAACCTAAGCAAGGAGATATTTCACTTTTCTTAGATTTGGTTGCTGCTTTGTGTAATGACGACCAAACTTGTATGCAATATCTTTTAAATTATTTAGCACACATGGTTCAAAAGCCAGCAGTGCTCCCAGAAGTGGCGATTGTCATGCGAGGTACACAAGGTATCGGTAAAGGTTCACTTATGAAAACCATTGGCGGTTTTACCGATAATTATAAGCATTTATCATCAAACCACACTTTAACTGGTGAATTTAATGGACACCTTTTAAATGCCTTCATAATTTTTGCGGACGAAGCAGTGTGGGGCGGTGATAAATCAGCCGAAGGACGATTGAAAGCGATGATTACCGAAGACTTGAATATGATTAATGACAAAGGACGTCCAGCGATTCAAGTCGAAAATTATTCTCGTCTTTTTGTCGCTTCCAATGAAGAATGGTGTGTGCCTGTTGGCGAAGAAGATCGTCGCTTTTTTGTCATTGACGGTAGTTCTCGCTATAAGGGTAAAACTAAACCAGGTGAGTTCTTTTATCAATATAATGAATGGATTAAAAATGGTGGTCGTGAAGCGATTTTTTATACTCTTAAAAATCGTGACATTTCAGGATTTACACCACGAGATTTTCCTAACACCAAAGCCCGAATGAATTTAATGATTCGCAGCTTGCCATTGCCAGAGCGATTTATTTATGAAGTCTTAAATGGTTCAGCCTTGGTAGAGAATAAAACGATTGTGAAGGCTCCTGATGGTAGCCAAAGCCGTTGTTATCGTAATGCCTTCTATGCCGATTGCTTAGAGTGGTGCAAGAGCCTTGGATTTCGTTTTATGCCTAGTGCCGACGAAATGGGTAAAGCCATGAGCAAGGTATTTGCCTTTGAACAGGACAATCCTAACTGGCGATCTAACTGGAAGAGTAAAACGCAGGGTTATTTTTATCAGTTACCAAGCCGAACTGAATGTATGAAGCGATTCGCTTACAACCTTTGTAAGGCTGAACCAGCAATGGTGTTCTTTGACTATGAAGACGAGAGTGAATTGAAATCTAACGATGAAAATTCAAATGTTGTGAATTTTCAGAAGCAAGCATAATTAACTTTGTTGAAGATGAATGAAGAGCCGAACGGCTCTTTTTTCATTTATGGAGTAGCCATGTTCAATTAACGCCTAATGCGCAGAACCGTGCAACCCAATGCCAGCAACAGATATTTTTCTAAACCTATACCGGCATTTACTTTCCGCCGTGTAGAACCTAAATTCATCGTATTTATGCGGGTCGCAAAAGGAAAAACAGGTTCTGCTCGAACGACTGAAGTTCAGTACAACTAAAAAGCGCTATAGCCTTTCTGCTCTCCTTCTTTATATTAATTATCTAGAGTAGAACCGCAGAACTAATAGGAAAAGATAAGCTGGACGTAGCTTTCAAGGTTCTATGATAATTTTTTCCACCGTAGAAATGAGCAGAACTTAAAGACAAGAAGTGTAGCAAAGAAATTATTTGCCGTTCAGGAAAATTATTCAATATTCCGAATAACATCGATGCTCCATCCAGTTGCTTTAGATATTATTTTTTCGGAGACCCCTAGCAATTTTAATTGCCGAATAATTTCCATTACTGATGTCCTAATATTTGCTTTTGAACGGTAGTATCCTGAACCATATCTGACAAATATTTGATCGATGAATAGCGGCGTATATTCACAAATTTTTGCAATTTCATGGGCAGCTAAAACGGAATCTCTGTCATTAAATTTGCGACTAAATTCGTACTCAAATATTTCTTTAACTCGTTGATCTGGCTTTACCGTATCTGCCCCAAAATTCATTCGCATATGTTGAAAAGTTGCGATTCCAATATTTGGCAATGAACCGATAACATCATTTTTTTTATCTTTTAGATTTGCTTGCGAAGCCCATGCACTCAACACCGCAAAATCATTTTCATTGTTGTCAACTCCTTTGAGCATTGGCAAAATTCTTTGAATCAAGGAACGTAAGGTTTCAAATTTCTTTTTATCATTATGTCCCCAAATTTCTTTGAATGATGGCGCGGTCGTGTATTGCTGAAGTAATTTCTCCAACTCTGTAATCGTTAAATTGGGGTGATTATCACGCATTTTTTTGACGTGTTTAAGCACCTGTTTGTTGTAGTCTCTATGAGCAGCTAAGATTACATCCATTATTGCAATCGCTGAACTAGCACGCGCATTAATGGTGTAATCTCGAGCTGATTGTTTAGATGATTCATAAATACTTAGTCCTACATCTTGCCCATGCGAGTCTTTCGTCGCGGGAGCATCACCTAGCTTTTTTACAATCTTTTTTATTTTCTCATATTCGATTTCCTGAAAAAAAGATGTTTGAATTGAGGTCTTTGTTTTTAAGTTTGATAAATCTTTTTTTTCGGTCATATGCAAGGCTTTGAAAGATGAGTGAAATTATTTTTGTGTTAAAAAGCTAATGGTTCATTGTAGCTCAACATTTTTAATAAAAAATAATTTTCGATCTCGGTTAATCAGTCCAAAGACAAACGATTAAAATCAAAATCAGCATTATCATCATTCACTCCAAATAAAGCATAGTCTCTTGGCTCAAGCATTCCTGCTGAAATCAATTCCTTACCTAGCTTTCTCAAGTCGTTCTCCGCCAGCTTAATAACGTAAGCACCCGCCAGAATTTTTCGTCTTGTATCTCGCTTTCTTTCTTCCATCGCTTCACGGTTTTTAGTTTGCTGAATACGGGCTTCAAGTTCCGCTTTTTGCTGGAGTAATTTTTCTAAATTCGGTTTGCTCATTTTTTCATCTCCTGTTTTTATTGTTTTGGCGTTGACATTTCAAATTCACGCTGTAGTACTACAAATAACAAACAAAAAAGAAACGTCAAGCGCAAAAGGCAAAAAAATAAAACAGCGAAATGCGCACTTATACATTGAGGATAAATCTCTCAACGTGTGCTTAAAGCTGAATGCCCAAACAAAGACGTTCAGGAGAATTAAATATGGCTATATACCATTTGAGTGTAAAACTCATTACCCGAACCACTGGAAGAAGTGCGACCGCTGCCGCTGCATACCGAGCAGGTTTGAAAATTTACGATAGCCGTTCTGGTCAGGCCTTCGACTATTCCAGAAAAAAGGAAGTGTCTTACCGCCGTATCTTCACACCACCCAATGCACCGCAATGGATGAAAGACCGTGAACAGCTTTGGAATGCTGTAGAGCAGTCCGAAACCAGAAAGGATGCACAGGTAGCCCGTGAAATCGAAGTCGCTTTACCGATTGAATTAAACCCTTCACAGCACATTATTTTGCTAGAACGATTTGTGCATACTCAGCTCACCAGCAAAGGCATGATTGCGGATGTCGTTATTCACAATAAGAAGGGAAATCCTCATGCCCACATTTTGCTGACCACTCGTGAAATTAATATCACCCAAGATGGCTTTGGCAAAAAGAACCGTGACTGGAATAGTAAAGAGCAATTGGAAGAATGGCGCGAGCAGTGGGCAAAGCATTGCAACCGAAGACTGTCTGTCGCTTCTAGCAAATCTCGCATTGACCACCGTAGTTTGCAAGATCAGGGAGCAGGCCGAATCCCCACCGTGCATGTCGGTGCAAACTGTCATGCAATGGACAAACGAGGTATCACAACATCAAAACGAAAGGAACTCAACGAACTTATTAAGGAGAAAAATATGAGTAACGAAAGAAGTAAGCAATTAATTGCATCATTGAAGTTGGAAGGTGAAACGAGTCCAATCCAGCAAGAAATTGTTCAAGCAAAAAAATCCAAGCATTTATTCTTAAACCCAACCGACACAAAGAACAATAAAAAATATCGTGACGCGATTTTTGCTAGAACCTACATTCCGATTTTGTTGGAGATATTTGCCAGTGATTGCAAAGGAGTGGACGAGATTGAAACCGAGATTGGCACATGCTTTCAAATCAATCTCAATGGTGGCGGAAAAATTTATGACTACGGTAGTCAAATCAAAATAGCGAGTGGCACGGACGAAGAAATCAAGGTTGCTATCAAGTTAGCGGTAGAAAAAGGATGGCAAGGACTTCATCTGACTGGTAGTGACGAATTCAAGTCCCAAATTTTTCTCCAAGCGGTTTTGTCAGGGGCATTCAGACCAGAACAAATCACAGGCTACAAACCAAGTAAGTCCGACCTTGAAGTCATACGTGATTGCAAACCAACGCTGAAGATTGGCAATGACGGCAATGTCATCAAAAGTTATGTCGTTGAAAAATCAGAAGGGAGTGGTACTGTTGGCGCGGAAGAGAAGGTGCAAATTCCACGATTGAAGTTTTAAGTATTCCTAGTCGCAGAAAAGGTCGTGCATCATCAGTATGGATGGGGATGGAATCACTTATCATAGTATTGAATGGCTAGGTTTTTTCATGTTATGGATGATTCATGTCTCGGCAAAATTGCGTCAGTTGGCCAGGCTGGATTATTATGGTAAAATCACAAATGATTTTACCATTCAAAACTAAAACTATGCCCAACTTCTTTGAATTCTTTGCCGGTGGTGGAATGGCTCGTGCTGGTTTGGGAGACAGCTGGAACTGCACATTTGCAAATGATTTTTCAGAGCATAAGGCAAATTCTTACCGTACCAATTGGGGTGATGATCACCTTCTTGTTGAAGACATCAATAAAATTTCCACTTCTGTTTTACCTGGTCATGCTGATTTAGCGTGGGCATCATTTCCATGTCAGGATCTTTCACTTGCTGGCAATGGAGCCGGATTGAAAGGTGAACGCTCTGGTACCTTTTGGGGATTCTGGAAGCTGATTAAAAAACTGAAAACACAAAACCGTAAGCCATCCATGATTGTCTTGGAAAATGTTTATGGTACTTTGACTTCGCATGACGGTAAAGATTTTGAAGCAATTGCAAAGTGTGTAGCTGGTGATGGTTATAACTTTGGTGCTGTTGTAGTTGATGCTGTTCATTTCGTTCCGCAATCCAGACCACGAGTTTTTATTATTTGTGTTGATGAATCTTTAGCGATCCCTGATGGAATCATTTGTGAACGTGCTTCACCTGCATGGCATCCAGATAAAGTAATTTGTGCATATAACGCACTTCCAAAGAAAGTTAAGAATAAATGGAAGTGGTGGAAGATGCCAGAACCCACACAGCAATTAGTAACCTTGGATGACATCATTGAAGATGAACCACAAGGTGTCGAGTGGAATACCCAGAAGGAAACTCAACGAATCCTCTCTATGATGACTCCGTTGAATCGTGAGAAAGTCATTACAGCCCAAAATTCTGGCCGCGTTCAAGTCGGCACTATTTACAAACGCACGCGTGAAGGAATTCAACGTGCTGAAGTTCGTTTTGATGGTATTGCGGGTTGCTTGAGAACTCCAAGTGGTGGTTCAAGTCGTCAAACTATCATGGTGGTTGATGGTCATCAGATTAGATCTAGATTGATTTCGCCACGTGAAGCGGCACGATTAATGGGATTGCCAGAAAATTATATTTTGCCAACTAAGTACAATGAGGCGTATCATCTCGTAGGTGATGGCGTGGTTGTGCCTGTAGTGGCTCATATTAATCAAAATATATTGCTTCCTACCTTTAATTTGAATGTACAGCCACAGGTACAACTTAATGTTGCATAAGGGTTCCTATGGCTGGAAAGAGCAAAAAAGAGAAAGTAGCGGCACTACCTGCACCAACTGATTCAACAACTAGTCTCCCATTTGAGACTTCCGAACTGCGGAGACTGTTAGAGCAGTTCTTGAACAGATTGGTTGAAAATCCCCAAAATCATCAACAGGTTAGAGTTGGTAATTATCAATAGGGTGTCTATTCATTTTATGATTACGATGGTGAGCCAATTTATGTTGGTCAAACCAAAGAGTCATTGCGTACACGAATACGAAGACATCTCACCAATCAACGAACTGATGCCGTTGCAATGAACGTTTTGGACCCTTTTGAGGTGTACAAAATCGTTATCTATCCACTTCCTCAATTGGAAGGTACCAAAGCGAAAACTCCCGAATTTAAAGCGGCAAAAAAAATTTTGGACGCTCTGGAACATAAGATATACACTCAGGCCATTTTAAAATCCAAGTTTAACGCGATCCTGAACGAAAAGGAGCCCCCAACACCACAAGTTGAGGTGGAAATTCCTACAGCACATGAAGGTGTAATCGTGTCAGATGAAGTTAAGGAAATCCGTGAGCATCCAGACGTTAGAATTGCCCGCAGAAGTCAAACCATTTCACGGTTGGCACAAACCATCAGTGAAAGAAAAGTAACCAAGCATCTTAGAACTGTATTGCATACACAAGCTTTACGGTTGGAATGGTTAGCTGAACGAAGATTGCAAAATGCAGCAGATGTTCCTGATGCTGAAGCTGATGACACATCCGAAACAGATTAAATCAAAGGCACCCAATTGGGTGCTTTTTTTCGTCCATAAAATTGGGAAATATTTATAAGGGTAAAACGAGGTTCATATGACTATAACAAAAATAGATATTCCAAACTTCGGAAGCTTTAATAATTTTTCATGGAAGAAGTCCATTAAAAATCAAGATGGAATTTCTGTTGACTTCAAACGTGTGAATGTTCTTTACGGCAGAAATTATTCTGGAAAGACTACACTTTCACGAATAATCCGTTCCCTTGAAACAGGGAGACTTCCAGCAAATTATGCTGCGCCAGCATTTACAGTTTTTGGTGATAAAGGTGATGTGCTTCAATCTGGAATTTCCACACATAATTATGATGTTCGAGTTTATAACCGTGACTTTGTAACCGATAACTTGAGCTTTCTTGTAAATCAAGAAAATGGTGAAATACGAACCTTTGCAATTGTCGGTGAAAAGAATAAAGAGATTGAAGATAAAATCGCTGAGATTGAATCTAAATTGGGAAGTGTTGAAACTAATTCTGGCCTCAAAAATGAATTAGTCACTAAACGAAATGATAAAGATCAGAAGGCGCGAAATTATACTAGTGCTGATAGTGCCTTTAGTGAAAAGCTAAAGGGTCAGGCTAAATTTCTGAAGGACAATAGAGATTACGTTCCTGCTGTTTACACGATAACCCAACTTAATTTGGATATTGTTAAGACAAATCTGCTAGGCTACACCGCATTAACCCAAAGTGAAATTACTTCAGGTCTTGAACTTCTTAAGCAGGATGTACTTGCAGATATTCCTGGTAAGGTTTCAATTAAACTTGAATATCCCAAACTTTCAGTAACTGCTTCAACACTACTTCAAAAAACGATTACTCCTACAAAAGCCATCCAGGAATTGTTGAATGACAGTGTTCTTCAGTTATGGGTGAAGCAGGGAATTTCACATCACAGAGATAAAAGAACCACTTGTGGTTTTTGCCGTCAACCACTTCCTGATGATATTTGGCAGGTTCTAGATTCACACTTCAGTCTGGAGTCTTCAGATTTGGAATCTGAAATTGATACAACAGTAAAATCAGTTGAAGCAGAAATAAAAAATATATCTACATTTATTTCTATTACTAGCGATAAGTTTTATCCAGATGAAAAAGCATCTTTTGAAAAGGAAAAAACTGCACTTACAACGTGCTTAAAATCTTACGAGCAGGATTTATTGGAACTGAAAAACGCACTCCAAAACCGGAAAAATAATCTGTTTGAAGTGGTTGATGTTCCTTTGCAAAAACATGATCCCGCAAAAATTTATGATCATGTTAAATCAATTAATGAATTAATCGAAAAGAACAACAATCGCTCAAAGAACTTGGATAAAGAGTAAGCACCTCACCTAAACCGTCTGGACGCTAGCGTTAAAAACCTTCAAAGTAGTTCCCGTTACTTTTTAGCGGGAGCTATTTTGGAGTTATTAGACACACCCGTCCGCAGAAAGCGGCGACCCAA
>JBMPOY010000007.1:0-278596 GCA_049340365.1 Undibacterium sp. Ji67W
TATCCAATCAATAAGGTTGCTGATTTGTTGCCGTGGAATGTCGTTGATCGTTTGGTGTAAAAAGCAGACTGAATCAGACTTCGCGTTAAGCAGAAAAAGTCAATGACGGTGCTGGCGAGGCGCTTACGCAAGGTATCCATGCCCCCACTAGCCATTGACGCAACCCGATGCAGCACTTCCATAGGGATATGCGCCGCATTCGCCGCCTTGATAAACGTCTCCGACATCGCCGCCAACGCAATGCTCATTCCGCCAGAAGCAGAACCGGTAATGCCAGCCAAAACTGTGACTGTAATCGACTCATTGATCAATGGATTAGGGATTGATTTGAGTGCATCTGAAATCACAGCGAATCCCGGCATCGCAGCGATAATGCCACCGAATCCGTATTCCGAAGCAGTATTCAGGGAGGCTAACAAAGCGCCAGACACTGCTGCTTTACTGCCATCAGCAAATTGATTTTTCACCGTCTTAAAAGCAAACAACAAAATACACAGAATCCCCAACAACAGAGCTCCTTCAACCGCCCAAATCGCGCCAATTTTGTGAATATCTGTCACTAAAGGCTTAGCAGAACCTGACAAGGTCGTGCTATGAATTTCACCATAATAGCGTGGGATTAATTCTGTCAAAATCTTGTTCATCACACCAACAACCAGCAACGGAAACACAGCAACAAAGGCGTTAGGCAATTTTTCGGCTTTGTATTCAGTCGGCTCATTAATGTGACCAGAACCGTACCCCTCACCAGCTACCGCAGCCTGACGACGACGCCAGTTTAAATACATCAGACCAATCACCAGAATAAACACAGCGCCAATGACGCCCAACCACGGAGCAGCCCAGGTATTCGTATTAAAAAATGTCGTTGGAATAATGTTTTGAATTTGTGGGCTACCAGGCAAAGAATCCATGGTGAAGGTAAACGCACCCAAAGCGATCGTGCCCGGAATCAAGCGCTTTGGTAGGTCACTTTGCCGGAACATTTCTGCTGCAAATGGGTACACCGCAAACACCACCACAAACAAAGAAACACCACCGTAAGTCAAAATTGCACACACCAACACGATCGATAAAATTGCACGCTCACGGCCAACAATTTTTATCACTGATGCCACAATCGATTTCGAAAAACCAGACAACTCAATCAATTTACCAAATACGGCGCCAAGTAAAAAAACAGGAAAATAAAGCTTAACAAAACCAACCAGCTTCTCCATAAAAATCCCGTTAAATAACGGTGGGATCAAACTCACATCAGTAAACGCAACCGCAATCAGTGCACAAATCGGCGCAAACAGAATGACACTAAAACCTCTGTACGCAACAATCATCAACAACGCCAGCGACACCAGAATAATCATAAAACTCATGCTTCCCCCTCATCTCAGTAACACATATTTCAAAAAATAAATTGCATGAGCAACATACCCGATTTGAATCTTTTCTTACCTCGTCTCCGGATGTAAAAATATCCGCTCAAAAAATTGCGATGAACTATCCCGCCCACCAAAAATGCGATTACTTCAAATCTCGAACATAACAAGACACAACGCAATCCGTAATCGGTCAGCCAAAGTATTTTTTAAGTGCTTAGTTTTAAGTGCTTAGAAAAGACGCCAAACAAAACTAAAGCAAAAAATTATCCGAATGATAATACGTATACAACGCCGCGCGATGAAATTTTTATAAAACGGAAATGAAGAGGGAAATGAAGAAACATATTTTATTTAAAAAATATACAAAAAAAACCTGCAAAGCCTTGATTTCTCTAGCTTTGCAGGGGTTTCTGCTTTGTGTCTCATGTCGATATGGTGCTAAGGCCGGAATCGAACCGGCACGCACGCTATTAACGAAGCGGCGGATTTTAATTCCAATGCAATATCTTTTTATTTCAAGTAGTTGGATAAGTTTTTAATTCCGCAAAAGCACCACTGTTAACCTCTCAAGAATAAGCACTGGCGCAAGGTACATTTTTTTTGCGGAAACAACATTCAACTGAATTTCCAACATTAATGAGCTACTCGCCAGTTTTCAAGTTCTTCGCCACTTTTTTAAAATCAAGCAATTAGCTTAAAATTTTTTTTCCGTAATGCCTTAACTACGACCCAATTAAGAATGAAGCATGGCGTTACAGCTATTTTGTTGCGGAATCTTTTGATGATTGGAAAATTGAATTTATTATTTATAAATCAACATAAAAATTAAAAAAATCTTGCCGGTAAAAACAAATACCGGCAAGACCATTTAAATGTTTAATTATAAATAGCAGTCAGATTGGTTACCTGGACGCCACTGAGGGTACCTTGTAGATTAGTCACTCTTTCTGGCTGCGATTGGTTTTGGTAGTAAACCAAAGCGGTTGCCGTCCATGGCACGTCAAACTTATCTTGCGCAGCAATGCAAGATGCCACAATACTGCTATTTCCTGGGACAGTTGCGGAGAATGTGAACGCGGTTGACGTTTGCGTAGTTTCTGTTGATTGAGACGCATATGTCACGCCAAGCTTATAGCCAACGGTTAAATCGTTTTTACTTACCAAGAAATTGGTCTCTGTTTTAAACGCAACCGAGGCCTCGTTAGTAATACTAATCGTCGTCGTATCGGTATTGATATAAGTAATCGTCTGAGTACTTGAAATTGTCTGCGGCTGGCTCTGATTATTGGTCAGTTTGATTGTAGTTAAAGAAATTGGAGCAGATTCAGAAATTATGAAATTTGGTGTGTCAAATACTAGCGACTGTATTTCAATTCTTTCAGGAATTGCTTCAGCAAAGTAGACACCCAGTGCATCAACTTCGGAGCCAGAACGCCCATATAAAGCTTTTACGACAGATCCATCCAGTTTCAATGTAAATGGCGAACCACCGTCACCACCGTAGCTGATAGATTCGCGACCACTATTAAGTGTAAACTTAATTTGATCGAGACGACTACCTGACCGGCCACTAATTTGCGTTATATACTCATTGTCATTAAGAACAAATGGAGGATGGTCATCGCCCCCATCACCGCCGTGGGCGTAAGTTACTGGGCTTCCTTGTATTCCATCGTATGTAGTCTCAATTCTATCGACGCGCCCTCCGGACCTAACCTTAATTTGCTTAATTTTACCAACCAAATATCCGCTTACCGCCAAGTCGTCAAAAGGTGAGCCACCATCACCGCCAACCTGAGACGAACGAGTTACTGATGCCGGTGTAACAGGTGGCTTGGTACCATACGCAAATCCAAGTGCATCTATACGAGCGCCACTGCGACCAAAGAAATATTGCAATACATCATTTCCAAAATCAACTGTCCTCGGATCACCACCAGAGCCACCGTATGGGCCATAAGTCACGCCCTTGCTGGTATGAAATGTAATCTGATCGAGTTCTGAGCCGGATCGTATATCGATTTTATTTACGAATTCATCGTCATTCAATGTGATAACCGTTAAGTCACCACCAGTACCACCATGAACCAGAAATTGTCCATTTGCGTACGTAGTCGCGATCGAGTCCACTCGAGAGCCGTGACGTACAGAAATTTGAGTAATTCGACCCCAGCTATTTACATCATGTGTATCCGTAAATTCACTACCACCATTGCCGCCAAAAGGACCTGAGTTAACCGTAGTCATGTTAGTTTGCCTATAAAGTGATTATTTAAAAAGACAGGGGAATGCAATTACTCGACACGTGCAAAGTAAGCTGATCATAAAAAGCACTTCATGAGAAATTAGTCGTAGTGAGCCGTGAACGAATAAGATGCACAACGTTGCCATGCAAAAAAGCGAGTACAAAATGATCATGGCTGTTGCATATTAGTTCATGCTCTTAGATTGTCAATATTATATTTTCTTGTCTAATTATGAAATTTTCGTCTAAAGCTAAAAACATCATTCTTCGTAATTTTATTATTCAAGAAGCAAACTAATAAATCCTATCGAATTTCATTTATTAGCCCTGAAACTAAAATAAAGTAGGCCTCGGGAAAAGGGTAACCAAGGTAACCTCATTTTCAAAACATAGCGTAACTCATTGATATATTAAGGTTTTTCACTACTTTTAAAAAAGTAACTTTTCGGTAATCTCAAGGTAATCTGGTTACTTTTTAAAACAGTAATTTCTTCTAAAATCTATTCCTAATGAAATCAACGACTTAGATAAATATTACCTTTCTGGTTACCAAAGATTACCTTTTAATGGTAACTATCAAACCTATTTAAAATCAAAGACTTAGCTCAATAAAATCGAACAGGTTACCGAGGTTACCCTTTTCCCGAGGCCACTCCCAAATAACAAACATTCCCATTCACCACCAACCAACAGCAATAGCCCGTTTGCTGCGTCAAACTGCGTCAGTTTTTATACCTACTCACTGGCACGCAAAGCCAATACGGGCGCGGGTCACACTGGTGACGCAAATTTGCGTCAAAACTGACCTATTTAGCGGGCAGGCGTGGTGGGGGGATGACTGCGCGCCAGAACCTGGAATCATAAAGAATCATGGAAATTGTATTTTTAGAATTAAATTAACGCACCTAACACGCTGATCGTTGAATTGCGACTTAATATCCGCGAAAAAACACAAAACAAAGACCCCGTATACCTGAAGAAGGAGGTCAGCGCACTAGGTTACAACTGAATTAATCTTTATTCTATTTTCAATTTCAGTGGTAAAAAAAACTGCAGTTTCAACAAAAAAAAATTAGATTTTTATTATCAAAGATTTAAAATAAATTATTTTAAATCAATGACATAAGAATTGAATTTCAAGAAAGCAACCATTAAATAAATTTGCCAGCAAAAAGAAACATTATGTAACTTGATTATTCTTATTGCATTTAATATTACTTTTTCGCAATATCAAAACAGAATTATTTATAAAAACACAAAAAATAGTTCGTCAGCGTGTCATTTATTCATAAAAATTTCTTTGCTACTTAACTTTTGCCCTTTAAACGGAATTGAATATGTCAACAGTCTAAAAAACAAATCGCTTACATTAATTTCCTCTTTGGTATGTTCCTTGACTTTGACTTTCCCCATATCCACTTTTGCCGGAGATCAAATTGTCGATATTGAAGGACATTCCGACTGCAATGGGGTTATGTCAGACAGATGTGGCTGGGATGGTTCTCTCGGCGGAGATCGTATGCCAGGTTCTGGCGGTGATAATGGCGGTGGCGGCTCTATTGGTAATGGTGATGTGGCAGCACTAAAGAATGACGTGCGCTGTACGCCTATGGCAAGCTCGGATGCCCGAGCGATTACGTCAATGGTAGGTCCAGAAGTCAGGTATATAGCTGCACAGGCAGTTTGGGCAAACATTAGAGCATTTTCAGTGCTCAAAAGTGAAGCACTAAAAGCTGGCTTTATTACCGTTACTTATGCGGATGGAGGAACTGAAAAATGGTTTGTCACCAATCCTACAATGAGTGAAGGCGGCTTAGTAGAAGTTCCACAAAGCTTAAAAAAAGGCGATGGCATAGCAAGAAGTTGCTCTGTAGCCGGATAAGGATTACGGATGTTAAATAGAACTCAAATAACATGGTTTGTTTTTGCCTGCGTTGGGTTAATTTTGGTTTCTGCTTATCTACTTTTCCCAAAAACGTTTTCGGAAGAAAGTAATTCAACGCAGTCACTTTCGCAAAAACAAAGAATTGAATCTAAGTACGATCCCGTAGCCATTGAAGCCAAAATTTCAATGACAACAAAGTCAACTCCGATCCAAACCATGAACCCAATGCATATGGAAATTGCACATGCAACTGATTTCCGGGCGCTTGCTGAGAAATTCAAGCAACACCCCGAACAAGGAGGCTTGTACTATGCATCTAGCATCGTCAAGCATTGCTATGCAGTCCGGGCATATCTAAAACAACCTAAAGGGCAGCAAACAGACTCATCCGATCATCGTCAGGCTTCCTACATGCAGCAATCACTCACCAGACAGACCTCAGCTTGCGCAGGATTTCTTGACAGTGAATTATCAGTTGCCGCCTTAAACGCTTTATCCGATCCAGGAAAAGGAGATCCTTTATTTCAAATTCAAACGCAATTAAAAGAGCGCCAAACCGAAAATTACCAGACCGCATTGTCTTCTTTATTGGAAAGCAAAAGTCCTGAGCTGATAATGCAAAACTTAATTTATCGTAATGACGAAGGAGTTTATTTTGACGGAAAAAATTATGCAGTCGGATCAAATGAATCAGTCTTGTTAAACTATGCGATGAGAATGGCACTATGCGACTCTGGCACCGCAAGCTGCGACAAAGATAGCTTTTGGCTGTCTGAAGCATGTACTAACGCAGAGTTCTGCACGCAAAATATGAACGATCTCATTCAACATGAACTTGCTGAGCGAGGTAGTCATCCAGAATCAGACATGCAAGCAGTAAAAATGTATGCTCAAAAAATCAGTGCTGCACTGCTCAATAAAGACATCAATATCTTCATGCCTGAATCGATGAAGAAAACGAAGTAACACTAAGTCCGCATGCCGGAAGATAAGGTATCAATTCTCTTCCGGCACCCGTTTGACTATCGACCTCCAGCAATTTTTAACACCCGCTGCTGCTTATCATAATCATCCCGACAATCCCGATCACAAAACAGCAGCCCTATATCGACAGCCTCATCGCAAAACGCACAATGCCAATCACTATGCATCTGCGTTTTGCGGCTCTCATTCGCAATCGCCGAAGTAATGAAGATTTCAATGTTTTTGTCGGACAACCCCACAAAATAGTGTTTTGCGGAACTTTTCCCGAATTGCGGAACTACACCAATTTTAAAAGCCTGTATTTAATACAGGCTTTTTCGTATTTATGATCAATCCGAGCACAAAACAAAAAACCCTGCAAAGCCTTGATTTCTCTAGCTTTGCAGGGTTTTCTGCGTTACGTCTGATGTCGATATGGTGCCCGAGGCCGGAATCGAACCGGCACGCCCGCTATTAACGAAGCGGCGGATTTTAAGTCCGATGTGTCTACCTATTTCACCACTCGGGCCCATCACTACAACATGCAATCATAGATTGCTTGCTCTTTCAAAAAAAGCGCACACAGCGCTTTCTAAAATCTGGAGGCGGGGGTCGGGATCGAACCGGCGTCTACGGCTTTGCAGGCCGCTGCATAACCACTTTGCTACCCCGCCAGGGGTGCTATTAACTTAAATATTCTCACTCTAAGCTAAATCGCGGCACATCAACTACTGTAACAAAAAAGGGAAGCCGTGCTTCCCTTCAGAATCTGGAGCGGGAGAAGAGTCTCGAACTCTCGACCTCAACCTTGGCAAGGTTGCGCTCTACCAACTGAGCTACTCCCGCATTATACTGCCGATACTTCAGGTACTACGCCATTTTGGAGCGGGAGAAGAGTCTCGAACTCTCGACCTCAACCTTGGCAAGGTTGCGCTCTACCAACTGAGCTACTCCCGCATTTGCATTACATATTTCGCTGAGAAAACTTGGAGCGGGAAAAGAGTCTCGAACTCTCGACCTCAACCTTGGCAAGGTTGCGCTCTACCAACTGAGCTATTCCCGCATCAACGAAAGACCAGAATTATATAGTATTTCGAAAAACTGTCAAGTAAGCTACTTTAGATTCTCTGTCGATTCTTTAATTAAAGGCCATGCTTTACGCAGATAGTAAAACATAGACCATACCGTCAAGACTGCTGCAATCAACAACAACCAAGAACCGAGTAATATCGTATCAATTCCAAATATCGTGTCGTAATACAAGAGCATAGGGATAGCCACCATTTGCGCTGCCGTCTTTATTTTACCCAGAGAGCTCACTGCAACAGATTTGGATGCGCCAATAATTGCCATCCACTCACGCAAAGCAGAGATGGTAATCTCACGGCCAATAATGACGAATGCGATCACTGCATTTACTCGGTCAAGCTGCACCAAAACCAGCAAAGCACCAGCCACCATCAATTTGTCAGCGACTGGATCAAGAAATGCACCAAATGAAGACGTTTGATTCCAACGACGAGCCAGAAAACCATCAAACCAATCGGTAATCGCAGCAACGATAAAAATCAACGTCGAAGCAAGTCCTTTTTGAAATGGATCGAGCCACGTATCAGGCAAATAAAAAACACCGACCACGAGAGGAATCAGTGCTACGCGTAACCATGTGAGAAGAATAGGGAAATTAAATGGCATGACTTAATTATTTAGAATATTTCTCTTCATTATATTGATCTAACGGAGTCGCTTGTAAATTTCTTCTGCTAATTGACGAGAAATTCCTTCAACGCTGGCGAGCTCTTCGACACTGGCATCACCGACACCTTTCAAACCACCAAAACGCACCAACAATCTTTGGCGACGTTTTGGCCCCACACCTTCGATCTCTTCCAATTGCGAGGTTTGTCGCGCCTTGTCGCGCTTGGCACGCATGCCGGTGATCGCGAATCGGTGCGCTTCATCACGAATATGCGCAATCAACATCAATGCCGCAGATTCTTTACCCAATTCTTTCTCTTCGCGCCCATCGACAAACACCAGCGTTTCCAAGCCGACCTTGCGTCCCTCCCCTTTTGATACGCCGACAATCAGACTGGTATCGAGTCCCAGCTCAACAAAAACTTGTCTGGCGATCTCAACCTGCCCCTTTCCGCCATCAATCAACACCACGTCTGGCATTATCAGTGCAGTGGGGTCTTCTTTATTCACTTTTTCGTATCGACGGGTTAACACCTGGCGCATCGCAGCATAATCATCACCCGGTGTAATATCCTTGATGTTGTAGCGTCTATATTCGCTGTTTTGCATTGCATGGTGATGATAAACGACGCACGATGCCTGCGTTGCTTCACCTTGCGTATGGCTGATATCGAAGCACTCGATACGCAACAATTCGATATTTTCCACCTCTAGCTCAAGTGCATTCGCCATGGCACGAGTGCGCGCCTGTTGCGAGCCCTGCTCGGACAAAAGCCGTGCCAGAGCAAGTTCAGCACCCTTCACTGCCATTTCTAGCCAGACGCGACGTTGCTCCTGCGGCTGAAATGATAAGTGAATTTTATGACCGCATTGTTCTGCCAGCACCAGCATCAGATCTGGTGCATCCAAAGCCACATTCATCACCAGGGTCGAAGGAATAAACTGATCCACATAATGTTGCGCCAAAAATGCCGCCACTACCTCAGCCTCAATTGAATCATCGCTTACCGCCCTGACATCGTCCACATGACTCGGAAAGTAAGCTCGATCCCCAAGATGTCGCCCTCCACGTATCATTGCCAGATTGACGCAGGCTCGCCCGCCTTCGACAATGACCGCGATGATATCCAGGTCAGCATTGCCAGTCGTTTCCATGCTTTGTTGATGCAATACCTTAGATAAAGCAGACATTTGATTGCGCACCATGGCTGCCTGCTCAAATTTGAGTTCAGCAGAGAATTCCAGCATCTTTGTTTCGAGGTTTTGCATGACCTCCAATTGACGACCACGCAAAAAATCCGCCGCATTCTTTACATCTTGCTGATAGTCTTCAGGGGTTATTAAATCTACACAGGGCGCACTACAACGCTGAATTTGATGCAGCAAGCAAGGTCTGGTTCGGTTGGCAAAAACGCTATCCTCGCAACTTCGCAACAAAAAAACCTTTTGCAGAATTTGCATTGACTCCTTGACTGCCCAGCCAGATGGAAACGGCCCAAAATACTGATGCTTTTTATCGACCGCACCACGATAATAGGTCATCCGTGGCGTTTTCTCTGCGGTGATTTTCAGATAGGGATAAGACTTATCATCACGAAATAGAATGTTGTAACGAGGACGAAGTGCCTTGATCAGGTTATTTTCCAGAATCAACGCTTCCGCTTCGCTACGGGTTACTGTGGTTTCCAGTCGTACGATTTTTTCCACCATCATCGCAATTCTGGGACTGGATAATGTTTTCTGAAAATAACTGGTAACGCGCTTTTTTAAGTCCCTCGCCTTGCCAACATATAGCACCTGATCTTGCGCATCAAAATAACGATACACGCCGGGCAAATGCGGTAACTGAGCCACTGCATCGACCACCTGCTGCCGAATTTCAGAAGAAGATTTTTCTGTATCCATGCCGCTCATGTCACGACTACCTGCTCAACGACGACAAACGCCAGAACTTGTTGAATTTCATCACTCACTGAAACATGCGCAGTAAGGTTTCGGGCAGACATCCAGATTTCTAAATCACCGTTAACAACCACTACTGGCTTTCCCTGATCGCCATTGAGCGTTTGCATATTACGCAGCGTCATTGGCAAACGAACGCCGGTTCCTATGGCCTTAGAAAATGCCTCTTTAGCGGCAAACCGGGTTGCCAGATAGCGTATACCGCGGGCAAGAGCCTGATCACGGCGCTGAAAAAAAATCAGCAACTCTTCATCACCCAGCACTTTTTTTGCGAAGCGATCGCCACCACGCTGCAAAGCACGCTCGATACGAGCGACCTCAACAATATCAGTACCAACGCCATAGATCACGTCAACCCCCATTAGCTCTGCGATTCAATCGCGATTTCACCAGCGACGCTTTGATATTGCGAATTGCACTTTCCCAGCCACACTGCAAGGATTGAGCAACGACCAGCTCATTCAAATGAAAATGGGAGATATCAGAAATTGTTGCCAATGCCTGAACTTGCACCGAGTCACATTTACCCTCAACACCAACAACCATGCCTTGACCTACACCACTGGTTGCAGCAGCTTGAATTTGCCCAAACGCATGCTCCTGCTGGCGAACGCTCAAAGCGTCGACATAAGATGAACAATCAAGTCGGACACGAGAAATGCTTAACTCAGCCGCAGCGGCAATCGCCTCAGGTATCGGCGAAATAAATGCAGAAACTTGGATACCACGCGCGAGCAACTGCTTAACAAAAAGGTCAATTTGAGAAAAATTATTTTCCAGATCAAGGACAGAATACTGCGACGTATCAGTGGCATTGGCAGCAACCAGACATACATGCTTCACCGCACTTGTCATCAAATTTTCGATTATGAAGTCACCAACGACAAGTTCCAATTCAAAAGTATTGATTGCCTGGTGCGACAACTGATTGACATCCGATGCTAGTGACGGCCAGCCAGACTCATTAACATATAAAGAAATGCAATCAGCGCCGGCCTCTTGAGCAAATAATGAAAAGCGTGAAAGATCAAAAAATTGCGCTCCCGATTTTTCACGAATCTGCACCAATGAATTCAGGCTTATACTCAAATCAAGCAATTGGCGTTGTTGATGGATATTCATAAATTTTGTAAATCAATCAAAATTTGGCGGGTGTTTAAAAAAGCACCATGCAGATGATGGGCAAGCAGGCTACGCATCAGCATTTTGCTTTGAAATTGCGTTTGTGGGTCACTATAATCCCCGTCAACCATATCAATTAAAGTCTGACCAGAAACGACAGGAGCAGCATCTGATTGCAAAGCGGGTCTGGCACCGAGTTCAGGATCGATAACATAACTGACATCTGCTTGCACGCGCGCTCTGGCACTCGTACAAAAACTGAGATCACTTAATAAACCCGATTCACGCAACAAAGATAGCTCAAATTGGCGCAATACCGTCGACGCTGGTTCGTCATGTGCCAATTGATTCAAAGTCGACACATACTGATCAAACAATAAGGGATGTGGTTCGTCGCGCACCAGAAATTTGACCAGCAATTCATTCAAATAAAAACCGCACAACAATGCTGACTTTTCCAGTGGCAGCATGCCGCCAACCCACTCAGCAGAAGTTAACACGCGTATCTCGGACTTACCAGTCCAGGCGAACTGTAAAGGTTGAAATGTTTGTAAAACACTGCGCAATTGCGAATGTGGACGCTTAGCACCTTTTGCTACTAATGCGATACGGCCATAGTCGCGTGTCAGCACATCAACGATTACGCTGGTTTCTTTATACGGCCAGGAGTGCAAAACAAAACCGGGTTGATTCAATACCCGGCGTTCGCGAACAGGAGATTTAGAGGGGGTAGGGATTGTTCTTTTTACGGCCATGCGCACAACAGAATCAATGGAAGTGTCATCCGCTTGCAATGTGGCATCCTGCAAATGCATGACGGCGTTATCCCCAGCAGTCATGCTATTCTTATTCGTATCCGTAAGCCCGCAAACCGGCCTCGTTATCAGCCCACCCGGATTTTACTTTCACCCAGATTTCAAGATAGACAGGTCCACCAAAGAGCTTTTCCATATCCGTACGGGATTGTGTGGAAATATCTTTCAGACGCGCCCCTTTATTGCCGATCACCATGGATTTATGACCATCGCGATCAACTAGTATCGCGACAAAAATACGACGCAGATTTCCTTCTTGTTCGAATTTTTCAATCAACACAGTGCTGGTGTACGGCAATTCATCACCAACAAAGCGGAATAGTTTTTCACGGACAATTTCAGTGGCAAGGAATTTTTCGCTACGATCAGTGATGTCATCCTCCGCAAACATAGGCGGATTCAACGGCAGATACTTTCTTGTTTCGCCTTCGAGGTTTTCTAACTGAAAACGCAATGTTGCTGAGACAGGAACGATGGCTGCAAACGGAAATAATGCCGCTATCTTTTGTGCAAACGGCATCATCACTGCTTTATCTTTGACGCGATCCGACTTATTGATCACCAAAATACAGGGTACATTTTTAGGCAATAAATCGATCACCTGCTGATCAGCAGGACCAAAAGTACCAGCTTCAACCAAAAACAAAATCACGTCGGCTGCGGTCAACGTGGTTGTTACGGTACGATTCAAAGTACGGTTCAAGGCATTCGAATGACGGGTCTGAAAACCTGGTGTATCAACATACACAAATTGCGTATTTTCTTTAGTTTGAATACCGGTGATACGATGACGCGTTGTTTGAGCTTTACGCGATGTGATACTCACCTTGGCACCAATTAAGGCATTCATCAGAGTCGATTTACCAACGTTTGGACGGCCAACAATGGCAATGTACCCACAACGGAAATCTGGATTGTCTAAAATTTCATTCATGGGGCGCTCAAGCAGTCTTTGGGTGATGGTTTGGGTTTGCTATATCTTCCGAAGCTTTGTTCGCTTCAGAATCTACCGCGGTCTTTTGTTTGTCAGCAGCGCTGTTTGAATCAGCAGCAGCTTCATTTTGCGAAGTGGCTATACCAGCTAATTTTAGTTGCGCAGCACGGGGTTTAGCTTTGCGCGAAGCTGGAGTGCGGGATAACACTTCAATCGCCGATTCCAATGCCAATTTTGCTGCTGCCTGCTCACCAGCACGGCGACTTCCGCCCGTACCAAATACTTGGATATCCAGTTTAGGCACCAGACACTCAATTTCAAATTCTTGATTATGCGCAGCACCATGTGTCGCGACCACATTATATTGTGGCAAAGCGATTTTCCTGCTCTGCAAAAACTCCTGAAGCAAGGTTTTGGCATCCTTACCCAACGTAGTTGGATCAACCGACTCTAAAATTGGCGCATACAAAGCACGAATAACTGCTTTTGCAGCATCAAAACCTGCATCAAGGAAGATGCCGCCAAACAAAGCCTCTAAAGTATCCGCGAGAATTGATGGTCGGCGAAACCCACCGGACTTTAATTCCCCCTCGCCTAGCCGAAGAAACTGAGATAGTTCGATTCTTTGTGCTATTTCATACAATGTCTGTTGCTTAACGAGATTAGCGCGTACGCGCGACAAATCTCCTTCATCAATATTAGCAAAGCTATCAAACAACAAAGAGGCAACCACACAATTCAAAACTGAATCGCCTAAAAATTCAAGGCGCTCATTATGTACGACACTGTGACTACGGTGAGTCAGCGCCTGCTGCAATAAAGCCGGGTTGACGAACTGGTGACCCAGCCTCTTTTGCAATAATTGAAGATTCATACGTCAATCTATTTATTCTGGCTTTTTGGTGGCAATACCACTTTTCGCCGTTGTACCTTCATATTCCAGCAAGAGTGATGCTGGCCCAAACAAAGGAATCTTTTTTTGATAAGAGAAACTTACATCAATGCCATCACCATTTCTCTCAATAACCAGATCTTTACCTGAGATTGATGTGATGTAACCCACTTCGGCCTGCTTGTTAAACGCATTTTCGATGTCACGAGCGGTGCTACCAGCATTTCTTGCGCTGACAATCGCCTTTTTGATCGAAAAGAATTCAATCGTCGTTGGAACGACTTTCATGGCCACCATTGCGATCAGCACCAACATTCCCAGAGAAAAAATCAATCCGATCAAGGAAATTCCACGCTGCGACTTAAGTTGAGTATGATGATTATTCTTCATTGCTGATTCACTCCGTTTTTTAAACACATCATTTATTGAAAACCGCCAATACGTTTAATATTTCCTAAATTCATCCAGATAAAGAAGGCTTTCCCAACAATATTCTGATCGGGAACAAATCCCCAGTACCTGCTATCGAGACTGTTATCGCGATTATCACCCATCATGAAATATTCACCTTCAGGAACAACGCAAGAAAAGCCATCTATATTGTATGTACAATTTTCGCGTTTAGGGAAATTATGCGGATCCCTGACAAATGCCGGAGACTGGTCGTCATTCAATATCCTGTGTGGCACGCCAGTCAAATTCTCGGAATATTGTTTAAAATAACTCAGGTGTTCTTCATCCAGAAAATCTGGCATCCCCTGATACGTCATTTCATTACCATTTATCAACAATCGCTTGTTTTTATAGACAACTTTATCTCCAGGCACACCAACCACACGTTTGATGTAGTCCACAGACGGGTCTTCAGGATACTTAAATACCATGACATCACCGCGCTGCGGATTATTCACTTCTATGACTTTTTTATTCAAAATTGGGAGACGAATACCGTAAGTGAATTTATTTACCAGGATCAAATCGCCGACAAACAAAGTTGGCAGCATGGAGCTGGACGGGATTTTAAACGGCTCATACAAAAATGAACGCAAAAAGAAAACCAGTGCAATAACAGGAAAAAAGCTGCCGGAATATTCAACCCACAAAGGCTGACGCAACATATTTTCTTCAATTTCGTGGCGCTTGCTTTCTTCAACTTTAATACCATCCGCGCTTAGCTTTGCATTACGTGCATCGTATGCAGCCAAAGCCGCATCGGCTGCTACACGACGGCGCTTAGCCAATACAAATGTATCCAAAAACCAGACAATGCCTGTACCAATGGTCAGCACGAACAATATCAGGGCAAAATTTCCTAAAATTGATTGAAAACTCATTTTTCATCCACTTGTAAAATTGCCAAAAATGCTTCTTGCGGAATCTCTACGGAACCAACTTGCTTCATCCGTTTTTTACCAGCTTTTTGTTTTTCGAGCAATTTACGCTTACGACTAATGTCGCCACCATAACATTTTGCCAATACGTTTTTACGCAAAGCCTTCACGTTTTCACGTGAAATAATGTTAGACCCGATGGCCGCTTGAATCGCCACATCAAACATCTGACGAGGTATTAACTCACGCATCTTTGCAGCAACCGCACGACCACGGAAATGACTATTAGCACGATGGACAATAATCGCCAGAGCATCAACTTTTTCACTGTTAATCAGCATGTCGACCTTTACCACATCAGCAGCACGATTTTCTTTAAACTCGTAATCCATCGACGCATAACCGCGTGAAGTGGATTTCAGACGATCAAAGAAATCCAGTACGATTTCTGCCATTGGCATTTCGTAGGTCAATTTAACTTGTCGGCCGTGGTAGCTCATATCCAATTGCACACCACGTTTTTGCGTACACAAAGTAATCACAGAGCCAACGTATTCTTGCGGCATGTAGAGATTGACGGTGACGATGGGCTCACGAATCTCTTCAATCTTAGAGGGATCAGGCATTTTTGACGGGTTATCAACCATCAAAATGGTCCCATCCGCCATCACTACCTCGTACACGACAGTCGGCGCTGTCGTGATGAGATCCATGTCGAATTCGCGTTCCAAACGCTCCTGTACGATCTCCATGTGCAACAAACCAAGGAAACCACAACGAAAACCAAAGCCCAGCGCCTGAGACACCTCAGGCTCGTACATCAGCGCTGCATCATTGAGCTTCAATTTCTCCAACGAGTCTCGCAATGCATCATATTGATTCGCTTCAACTGGAAATAAACCAGCAAACACCTGTGGCTGCACCTCTTTAAAACCCGGCAAAGGTTCTTTGGCGGCTTTATTCGCCACTGTAATCGTATCGCCAACCTTGGCAGATTTCAGTTCTTTAATGCCTGCAATCACGAAGCCCACTTGGCCAGCAGACAATTCAGTACGACTCAAAGACTTAGGCGTAAACACACCCACACTTTCAACCAGATGCTGCGCCTCGGTTGCCATAAACAAAATCTTATCTTTAGGGCGCAAGGTACCATTAACGATACGAACCAACATCACCACACCAACGTAGTTATCAAACCACGAGTCAATAATTAATGCTTGCAAAGGTGCGTCAGGATCGCCTTTTGGTGGCGGCACTTTAACGATAAGGGATTCCAATACATCCAACACTCCCAGCCCTGTCTTAGCGGAACAATGCACTGCATCTGTAGCGTCAATACCAATGACTTCTTCGATTTCTGAGCATGCATTCTCAGGATCTGCAGATGGCAAATCAATCTTATTCAGCACAGGCACAACTTCTACGCCAAGTTCAATCGCGGTGTAGCAGTTCGCCACTGTCTGCGCCTCAACGCCCTGAGATGCATCAACGACAAGCAATGCCCCTTCGCAAGCAGATAAAGAGCGACTCACCTCATAGCTGAAGTCGACGTGACCTGGCGTATCAATCAAATTCAGGTTATACACCTGACCATCTTTTGCCTTGTAATGCAAGGCAGCAGTCTGAGCTTTAATTGTGATCCCGCGCTCTCGCTCAATATCCATAGAATCAAGGACTTGCGCTTCCATTTCACGGTCCGATAAGCCACCACACAATTGAATAATGCGATCAGCCAGCGTGGATTTGCCGTGATCGATATGGGCAATAATAGAAAAATTCCGGATGTTATTCATTGAAATTACACAAAAATACTAAGGTGAGGCGAAGACCAGCTAAAAAAAAGCGCTCCAGTCTGGGCAATAGTCCCCAGGCGAGCGCCTTCAGTGCGGGTTTTGCAAAACGTCATTTTACCGGATTTCAGACAGGAAATCCGAGAAATCACGCCCAGTGGTAACAAAGCACTACAAAAGAGACAAGAATCCAGGCAATTCTATACCATCGGAATGAGGGAGACCCCATTTTGCATCATAATCAATTTTCGCCAGATACAGACCATCCGGCATAAAAGTAGGCGCAGCGATACTTCTGTCCTTGCTTTCCAGCACTTCAGCCATCCATTCCGGTGTGCGTCGCCCCATACCAACAAACAATAAAGAACCAACAATATTACGTACCATGTGATGCAAAAAAGCGCTGGCCTTCAGTGTAAAAACAATCATTTCACCCTGCTGGCGAATATTGATTGAATACATATGTTTCACCGGCGTTTTCGCCTGGCACCCAGATGCCCGGAACGCGGAGAAGTCATGCTCACCCAAAAGCATTTCTGCCGCAATGCGCATCAAATTGACGTCCAAAGGTCTGAACGCCCAACCGGCGCGCCCTGACCAGATCGGCGAGCGAATCTTATTATTGTACAAAACATAATGATAAGTCCTGGCTCTGGCACTAAAACGTGCATGAAAGTTGTCTTGAGAACCCTCGTCTAACGCAAGCTCTTTAGCCCATTGCACTGCAACACTCGGAGGTAAAAAGGCGTTAACGCCATTGACCCACGAATAGGCGGTACGCTCAATGGTCGTATCAAAATGAACTACTTGCTCTAATCCATGAACACCAGCATCGGTTCGCCCTGCACAAACAGTTCCAATTTCCACACCAGAAAATTGAAAAAGCGCTCTCTCTAGTGCATCTTGCACAGTATTTCCCGAGGGTTGCTTTTGCCACCCCTGCCAACCACTCCCATCGTATTGAACACCTAAAACGAGACGCTTCACAAGTAAATCCATTCATTCAAAAAACAAAAACGGGCGCCGATCCCATGGCGCCCGCAGCATAACATTTAACTACATTCAGACCATCTGCGCCAGCATGGTACCGGCTCTTTCTTTTTGCTCAGCAGTACCACCCTTCAACACTTCATCCAATAATTCACGCGCACCTTCTTTATCGCCAATTTCGTGATAAGCGACTGCGAGATCAAGCTTGGTCGCCATTTCAGCATTGACCACAGGCGTCTCACTCACAACCGACTCAGCAGCAAGGTTTTCGGTAACGTGCGGCTTATCCGATGGCAGGTCAAGGCTAATTCCTGACAGATCGAACTCAAAAGCAGAAGCTGCCTCAGGGATAGTCTCATGCGTTTCATCATGCATCTCTTCAAGCGGCAATTTGACCTCTTCGGCAACGGCAGGAATTTCGGTTTCAACATGCGGCTCAAAGGCCTGAATTGCAGCTTTCGGCTCAGCAAAATCGAGGTCATGCAAGTCGTCGCTCTCAGTTTCAGAGTGCGCCGCGTGATGAACTGGCGACTCAATCGGCTTAGCAACAGGCGAGTTATCACCAAAATCAAAATCAATTGAACCAAAATCAACTTCAGGAATATGCTCAGGTGTACTCATCACAGAATTATGAGGGGCAGACTCAGGTATTTGCGGAACGTCAGCATCACCAATTCCCAGATCGAAATCGAGCCCTGTATCGTGAGCATCAACGATGTGTTCATCTGGCACAGTTGATGCGACATGTTCAGGCTCTTTCGTTTCACCATGAGTAGCAGTATCAATAATACTGATGGCTTCCAGCATATCTCTGGAGAGTGAATTACCTAACAATGCGTCTGGATCAAGATCCTCAAGCGGTTGAGTTGGAGAACCAAGACCCGCTCCGTACATCATTTCAGCCTTCGCCTTACCACCCGCATACAAAGGATTGCCTGGCTCAAGCGCGATACCCATAGAAGAAGCCTGAGTCCACTCATCACCCTGGCCACTTGTCATGCCATACAATTCACTCGCGAGACGCTCAAACAATTTAGCGTCTTTGCGTGCAAAGTAAATTTCCAGCAATTTCAAGCGAACCGCATGCCGATCTGGTTGCGTACGCAAGGCTTCTTTCAGAATTTCCTCAGCCTGAGAATCGCGACCATAGGCAATATAGACATCCGCCTCTGCAACTGGATCAACTTCATTCGCATCAAGCTGGCTGGCAGACGGTGCAAAATTCGAATTGAAAACGCTGTTATTGGTATCGACGCTTTGACCGCCGGTAGAGCCGAACATAGAGTTCGCCTTCATACTGGAGCCAGTCAAGATACTATCTTCAAATTGCTGCAATTTCTTTTTACGGCGATTCATCCATACACCTGCACCAGCAAGCAATGCCAACAACACGCCGCCGCCAGGCACTACCCAGTCTGACAAACTATCAAAGAAGCTTGGCTCAGGAGGAGGTGGAGGCGGCGCCACCACATGACGCTTCGGTTTCACAGGCGCAGCAGAAGTTGCACTTGCTGAGCTATCGACTGCACTAGCCGCAGATTTTTCAACTGACGCTGACGCCGCGGTTGCCACAGCCACCGAACTTGCCGGAACACTCGCCGCTACATTAGCGGCTGCAGATGCAGGTGTAGCCACAACTTTAGCTGACGAAACAGCAACTGAACTTGCTGCAGCTTGCTTATCTTTAGCACCCTTCGCATTGAGTTCAGCTTCTTTTGCAGCCAGGTCTTTATTTTTCACATCTAATAGACGTTGCAAATCACCGACATTTTTCTCTAATTCTTTTAAACGACCCGTTGCTTCTTCAGACGCCCTCTGCTTGGCAAGCTTCTCTTCCTCAGAGACGCCTTTACCACTCCCCCCCTTCTGCGATGGGGCCGGAGCAGCTTTAGAGAGCTTTAATTTATCTGCGGACTCACTGGTTGCAGTCGGAACTTCTTTCACCTTCGCAGTAATCGCACCGCCAGCACTTTGCTTTTCAGCCACTTGCTTAGCAGCGGGGGCATGATCAACGTAATCAGCCAAGTGATTCCGATAAGCATTGAAATCAGCGGCATGTGCGACTACAACAGAATGTGCACTCGTGCTCGCACCAGCGGTTGAGCGCACAGTCTCAGCATCTGGAACACTTAATATCTGCCCCGCCTTCAGACGGTTCATATTTTTACCAACAAAAGCTTGCGGATTTGCGCGATACAAGCCAACCAACATCTGATCCAGAGAAATACCTTCTTGCTTATAAGAAGCAGCAATTTTCCCTAAAGTATCACCAGGTTTGACAGCGTATTCATCCGACGATGATTTATTTGTCTGAGCAGCCTGAGAGGCGCTCTTTTTGGCTAAAACTTGCGGACTAGCACTGGTAGCAACAGGAACCGAAGCAGATGGGCGCCCCTCTGTTTGATTTGTTGTAGCAGACTGTCCCTTATTTACAACAACATTTGGGTTAGTCACCTGTGGCGACTGAGAATTTCTTAACTCAGCAGGATCTAACAGGAACGTATATTCACGCAACAACTTGCCATTCGATGACGTAATTTCCAACAACATGTCAACGAAAGGTTCATTAATTGGCTGCGCAGAAGAAACCTTAATGACGTAGCCAGCGCCTTTGGGTTCGATCGCAAAACGCAAAGAAAGTAAGGCATTGTTAAAGTCAATATTTGCCTGACGAAATGCCTCTGCAGAGGCCAACTTTGGCAACAGCGTATCTATCTCATCTCTATTCGGAGACGTAAGCTCGATTTCCGCCCGTAAAGGCTGTCCCAAAGCTGAAAGAACAGTTAGTCGCCCCATGCCAGTGGCATGGGCATTTGACATTAAAAGCAAAGTTGAGGTGACAGCAACACTCAAGGCTTTGTGTCCCAGAGAAATCACAGATGTTCTTTTTTGTTTATGCATTTTGTCTGACATATTGGGAATTTTGCGAACAAAGTCCGCTGGGATAGTCTATTCATATTGCCGGGCGAAGCATTATATTATTTCACGATAGCATTACAAACTAAGCGCTGCAAGCTTAACCCGATTTGACAACAGGGTAAATACATTCAGACAGTTGGAGGCGATCGATTACTCAGAAACGTTGTTGCCATTTAACAATACCGAGACATTATTACCCATTCAACAAAAATCAAGACGAAAAAAAGGGAGGTAAACCTCCCTTTATTCAATATAGCCATCTGAAGAAAGACAACTTCTCAGAAACTGGCAATTAATCGATCAAAATGCGCAACATGCGACGCAATGGCTCGGCAGCGCCCCACAACAATTGATCACCTACCGTGAATGCACCAACGTATTCTGGCCCCATCGCCAATTTACGAATGCGTCCAACCGGAATATTCATGGTTCCAGTAACAGCAACGGGCGTCAGATCACGAATACTCGCCTCACGAGTGTTAGGAACAACTTTTACCCATTCATTGTCTGCGGCAATCATTGCTTCGATGTCAGCTACAGGAACATCTTTTTTCAATTTAAATGTCAGTGCCTGACTGTGACAGCGCATTGCGCCAATCCGGATACAGAAACCATCCACGGGAATTGCTTCAGTGCCGAAACCAACACCTTGCCCAAGAATCTTATTCGTCTCAGCCATGCCCTTCCATTCTTCTTTTGACATGCCATTGCCAAGATCTTTATCAATCCATGGAATCAGAGAACCACCAAGCGGCACGCCAAAATTCGCTGTTTCAGATTCAGAGAATGAGCGCTGTTTAGCAATAACTTTACGATCAATCTCAAGAATGGCACTCTTAGGGTCGTCCAGCAAATGCTTTACTTCCGCATTCAAGGCACCATATTGCGTCAGCAGTTCACGCATGTGTTGCGCACCACCACCCGACGCCGCCTGATAGGTCTGTGTACTCATCCATTCAACCAGACCGGCTTTATACAAAGCACCAACACCCATCAACATACAGCTCACGGTGCAATTGCCGCCGATCCAGTTTTTTTGCCCTTTTACAAGTGCGTCTTTAATCACCGGCAAATTAACAGGGTCCAATACGATCACCGCATCGTCGTTCATGCGCAAACTAGAGGCCGCATCAATCCAATGACCATTCCAACCCGCGGCACGTAATTGAGGAAATACTTCATTGGTATAATCACCACCCTGGCAGGTAATAATAATGTCGCACTTTTTTAATGCGTCAATATTATTTGCGTCTTGTAGCGTCTTTTCATTTTTTGCCATCGCAGGTGCAGCACCACCCGTATTCGATGTAGAAAAGAATACTGGTTCAATATGAGCAAAATCGTTTTCTTCTTGCATACGCTGCATCAGAACCGATCCGACCATTCCACGCCAACCTACCAAACCTACCAGCTTCATCATATTTCCCTTAAAGTTTCCCACTCAATGCAGGACCACCCTGCCCATCAATAACCACTCAATTTGCCAATGCACTAACCACAGCGGCACCCATTTCAGCCGTTCCAACTTTAGTGGTGCCCGTCACATAGATGTCCGGCGTACGCAAACCTTGTGACAATACTTTTTTCACTGCCGCCTCAACACGATCCGCCTGCTCAGGCTTACCCAGAGAAAAACGCAACATCATTGCTGCAGAGAGAATGGTTGCCAATGGGTTAGCAATGCCTTTACCTGCGATATCCGGTGCAGAACCATGTGAGGGCTCGTACAAACCTTTATTATTGGCATCCAGGGATGCCGAAGGCAACATACCGATAGAGCCTGTCAGACTCGCTGCCGCGTCAGACAAAATATCACCAAATAAATTACCGGTCACAACGACGTCAAATTTCTTAGGTGCGCGCACCAACTGCATTGCGGCATTATCGATATACATGTGATCCAACGTGACATCTGGGTATTCTTTATGAACATCAATCATGATGTCTTTCCAGAATTGTGAGGTTTCCAGAACATTGGCTTTATCAACGCTGGTCAAACGCTTATCGCGCTTTTGCGCAGCCTGAAATGCGACATGCGCAATCCTACGCACTTCACCCTCTGCATAGCGCATCGTATCAAAACCTTCGCGCTGCCCTTTGAAAGGACCATCCGGACATTCACGCACACCACGTGGCTGACCAAAATAAACATCGCCGGTCAATTCGCGAATAATCAATAAATCAAGCCCTGAAACGACTTCTGACTTTAAAGTCGATGCCTCAGCCAGTTCCGGGTACAAAATCGCAGGACGGAAATTGGCGAACAAATTCAGATGTTGACGCAAACCTAAAATCGCCTGCTCTGGGCGCAAAGCGCGTTCTAAGCTATCGTATTTCCAATCACCGACTGAACCAAACAAAATCGCATCCGCTTCTTTTGCCAATGCCAAGGTGGCATCAGGCAAGGGATGCCCGAACGCTTCATAACCAGCGCCACCAACTGGCGCAGTTTCCATTTCAAATGTTTCACCCAAGGCCTTCAGAACCTGAACCGCTTGCTCAACGATCTCCGGACCTATACCATCACCAGGCAGAATTGCTATTTTCATTTATTTATATTCCCTTAACTCTGCATTAGATCGTATTTGCCAACCAAGGTTGTGCAGCAATATGACGCTCTTCAAACGCACGAATTTTATCGGATTGACGCAGCGTCAACCCAATTTCATCTAAGCCATTCAATAAGCAATATTTACGGAACTCATCGATTTCAAATGGGTAACTGACACCGCCATTTGTAATCACTAATTGCTTTTCCAGATCAATAGTCAGGCGATAACCAGGAAAGGCTTTCACTTCATTAAAAATATGCTCAACCTGAACTTCGCTTAAAACGATAGGTAACAAGCCGTTTTTAAAGCAGTTATTAAAGAAAATATCGGCAAAGCTTGGTGCGATAACGACTCTGAAACCGTACTGATCCAGCGCCCATGGCGCATGTTCACGCGATGATCCGCAGCCAAAATTTTTACGGGTCAGCAAAATCGACGCCCCCTGAAAACGCGCCTGATTCAGAACAAAATCCGGATTTAATGGCCGTTTGCTGTTATCCATACCTGGCTCACCATGATCCAGATAACGCCACTCGTCAAATAAATTGGGCCCGAAACCAGTTCTTTGTATCGACTTTAAAAACTGCTTAGGAATAATGGCATCCGTATCCACGTTTGCCCTATCCATAGGCGCTACCAAGCCATTATGTAAATTAAATTTTTCCATGACCTGGTTTATTTTTTACCAACACTCTCGACTGCTTCACCAGCTTTTTGCACATCTTTTCCAAGACCTTGCACTGTGTTACACGCACTCAGGACAGTGACACAAGCAACACAAAACATGATTGCGAAGATTTTTTTCATTTCTTTTTCCCTTTAGCAAAAATTATGCGAGTGCTCGCACATCAACAAAATGACCATGAATTCCTGCGGCAGCAGCCATTGCAGGAGAAACCAAATGCGTGCGACCACCCTGCCCTTGTCGCCCTTCAAAATTACGATTAGACGTGGACGCACAACGCTCACCCGGTTCCAGGCGATCAGCATTCATCGCCAGACACATTGAACAACCCGGTTCACGCCATTCAAAACCAGCATCACGGAAGATCCTATCCAATCCCTCACGCTCGGCCTGCTCTTTTACCAGACCAGACCCGGGTACAACCAGAGCGAGCTTCACGTTAGAAGCACGGAACTTACCACGCACGACAGCAGCAGCAGCGCGTAAATCTTCAATTCGAGAATTTGTACACGAGCCAATGAAAACCTTATCAATTCGGATATCAGAAATTGCTGTGTTTGGCGTCAATGCCATATACACCAATGCTTTTTCTATCGCATCGCGTTTGACTGCGTCTTTTTCGAGATCTGGATCTGGTACACGGCTATCAATCGCAACCACCATTTCTGGCGAAGTTCCCCATGTCACCTGTGGCTTAATTTCAGCAGCATTTAAAGTAACGACCATATCGAACCGCGCTCCTACATCTGAATGCAGCGTACGCCAGTACTCAACAGCCCTATCCCAATGCGGGCCAACTGGAGAGAACGGCCGACCTTTTACGTAATCGAGCGTAATTTGATCCACGGCGATCATACCAGCACGAGCACCAGCTTCGATTGCCATATTGCAGACAGTCATTCTGCCTTCCATCGATAAGCTACGAATAGTCGATCCGGCAAACTCGATTGCATAACCAGTGCCACCAGCAGTACCAATCTGACCGATCACCGCCAGTACCACATCCTTTGCAGTCACACCTGCAGGCAAAGCACCATCTACCTGCACCAGCATAGATTTAGATTTTTTCGCAATCAAGGTCTGGGTTGCCAGCACATGTTCAACTTCTGATGTGCCAATGCCGTGCGCGAGGCATGCGAAGGCGCCATGCGTGGACGTATGTGAGTCACCACAGACCACTGTCATTCCTGGTAATGTGGCACCCTGCTCAGGTCCGATCACATGCACGATACCTTGGCGTTTATCGTTCATACCAAAATACGTCAGGCTGAATTCTTTGGCATTTCCATCCAGAGTTTCCACCTGCAAACGTGAAGTCGGATCATCAATGCCATTGGCACGATTGGTCGTCGGTACGTTGTGATCGGCCACCATCAAATTGGCAGAATCGCGCCACGGCTTACGGCCTGCAATTTTCAAACCTTCAAACGCTTGCGGACTTGTGACCTCATGCAGCAAATGACGATCGATATATAGTATCGCTGTGCCGTCATTTTCAGAGTGAACTACATGCGATTCCCACAATTTGTCATAAAGCGTTTTAAGCATAATCTAAAGCCTGAAAAGTGATCTCTAATAAAAGATCGTAATGAATGTAAAACGGATGAGTGCAATGAAAAACGTGAATGCCAGAGCGTCCACACAAAAAAATCGAATTTGATTATGCCACAATTGTGCGGCGCAAAACCAAGCTCGACAGCAAAAATCGATGTTGGCTTTCCAATATAAAAATTAGCTTTACCGGATATCACCAAATATTCATGGGATTACTTTACTTAAAAAGAAAAATAACCAACATTTATTTCGATTATTTCAAGAGCCCGAATCAAATCGAGACAGCGTCATTTCAAATTTCAACCATCGTACTGCTGCCAGGATCTGGACAAACTATTATCAAATAATCAACGTCTCTCACGCCCAACCCAAATAAGATACTCCCTCAATGCAACGCCCAGCGTCAATGAGGGAGATCCGCATGCAGATATATTATTTCTTAAACGAAAGAAAATGGCGCCCCAGGAACATCAGCACATTGCGCGCGATGACGTAGAGCATGATCCATCAACACCAGCGCCAACATTGCTTCAGCGATTGGTGTAGCCCGAATCCCCACACAAGGATCGTGTCTGCCAAAAGTCTCGACAACCGCTGGATTACCGCTCTTATCGATAGAATTTTTTGGCGTGCGTATCGACGAGGTAGGTTTAATCGCGATAGAAACGGTAATATCCTGACCAGTAGAAATACCACCAAGTATCCCACCCGCATTATTACCCACAAAACCGTCCGGCGTTAATTCATCTCCATGCTCTGAGCCGCGCTGGGCAATCGAAGCAAACCCTGCGCCAATCTCCACTCCTTTGACCGCATTAATACCCATCATTGCATAAGCAATTTCAGCATCAAGCTTATCGTAAATCGGCTCACCCAAACCGACAGGCACATTGGTCGC
The DNA here is from genome assembly GCA_049340365.1 of Undibacterium sp. Ji67W. Taxonomy (GTDB): domain Bacteria; phylum Pseudomonadota; class Gammaproteobacteria; order Burkholderiales; family Burkholderiaceae_D; genus Undibacterium. The sequence goes on from JBMPOY010000007.1 coordinate 26,615, forward strand.
GAGAACATCAATTCTGGCACCGATAGAGTCACCATCTTTGCGCAACTCATCCATATATTCCTCCAGACGCGCGATCAGACTCACATCGGAAGTTGGAGCAAAAAATGGATTGTTGGCAGCAAATTTCCAATCCTGAAAGGGAATTGCAATTTCCCCAAGTTGCGACATCCCCCCCTTAAATTCGGTACCGAATTTTTCCTTCAGCCATTTTTTTGCAATTGCTGCCGCCCCCACCACTGGCGCCGTCAGACGCGCCGATGAGCGACCACCGCCGCGAGGGTCGCGAATGCCATATTTATTCCAATAAGTAAAATCGGCATGACCAGGCCGAAAGGTCTCAGTAATGTTGCCATAGTCCTTGCTGCGCTGATCTTGATTGCGAATAAGCAAAGCAATGGGTGTCCCGGTGGTTTTTCCCTGATAGACGCCCGATAAAATCTCTACCGTATCTGGTTCCTGCCTTTGCGTGACATGCCGCGATGTACCTGGTCGACGACGATCGAGTTCTGGCTGAATGTCCGCCTCAGACAAATCCATACCCGGAGGACATCCATCAATTACACAACCAATTGCCGGACCGTGCGACTCACCAAAAGTTGTAACTGTAAAGAGCGTACCAAAAGTGTTACCAGACATAATATTTTGCAATCAAGGTTAAAAACGGAATTTAAATCATTTTAACAGCCTTATTGCCAAGCCTCCATGCGCAAAATGACAAAGCAATGAGACAATGAACGAGGTATCACGCAAAAATAAATCCGATATAGAGTATTCTTTAGGGCAGATTATGTTTTATTATTGCCAAAGAAGAATACATGAGGCTTGGCTGCCGTCACTTTTAGTGTCATAGTTCAACCAGAAACAATTAAATAGGTCTTGCACAGAATATATGCCAAGCATGGAGCCGCATTTCAGATGACTTCAACGATTCACTCTTCCGAAGACGATCTGGTTTTTCTTGATGAACCAGAACATGACGAGTTTTCGGCAGCGTCCAAAGCTGATTCTAGTTGGCGCGTCATGATCATTGATGATGATCCGGATGTCCACTCTGCGACCACTTTTGCGCTCGGCAGCCTTGAAATTCAACATAGACCACTAAGTTTTCTGCATGCCTATTCCGCCGCGGAGGCACGCAATATTCTGGAAACCGAAACTGACATTGCAATTATCTTGCTCGACGTTGTCATGGAGCAAGAAGATGCTGGCTTGCAACTAGTTAATTACATTCGAAAAACATTAGATCTAGCAGATGTTCGTATTATTCTGAGAACTGGCCAACCGGGTTATGCGCCAGAAATTGATGCCATTCGCGATTACGATATCAATGACTATAAAACCAAGTCTGAATTGACTCGTACTAAGTTATATACAGCCGTCACGTCTGCGATTCGCTCTTATGAGCAGATTTGCTCCATTGGCGCCAGCCGACGCGGGCTCGAAACAATTATCAATGCCAGCACTGAACTCATGGCTTTACACGGATTGCAAAATTTTGCATCCGGCGTACTAACACAAATTAATGGCTTGCTAGGCTTGACGTCTGAGGGATTTGTCTGTGCAAAGCAAAACACGCTTGGCAAGGACAGTGAGACAGACGAATTGCGTATTATTGCAACCACGCCGCAATTTTCGAACCTGTTGAATCATTCATTAGGCGCCGTAACTGATCCCGGAACCCTTGATGTCGTCACTAGATCACTCAACGAACGTCAGAGTATTTTTGAATCAAATATCACCGCCCTCTACTTTAACAACGTCGCCAAAAAAGACTTTACTCTCCTTCTGGACACAGGCTTACATCTGAATGAGATGGATAAACGTCTGCTTGATGTTTTTTGCGGCAATGTCTCGGTTGGATTAGATAATGTCGTTCTGAACTCCCGTCTTCATAATTATGCGTTCTATGATCTGCTGACGGGATTGGCAAATCGTCTCAAGCTTTTACAGACTCTCAATGAGACCCTAGCATCAGACCTTAAAACCCGCAGCGCCCTCTCGCTAATCGACATAGACCATTTCGCTGAAACTAATGACGCGTTAGGTCATCAATTCGGGGATTTATTGCTCACCGCCGTCGCAAAAAGACTATTTAAAACATTTGGCAACACGTGCCAAATTGCGCGTGTTGGTAGCGATACGTTTGCCCTGCTTGGTGATCAGTATCAAGTCTGCCCGGACAATATATTAGCGCTCTTCAACACGCCTTTTGAAGTTGATCTTCAGGACGTCCAACTCACTGCGACGATAGGGCTGATTAAACTTGACGAGTATGATGGCGATGCATCCGAAGCACTCAAAGACACCAACATTGCACTAAAGCGAGCAAAGACCCATCAACGCGGCGGTTATGAGTACTTTACCCGCAACATGGGCGTAGAAATTCGAGAACGCGTGTTACTCATGCATGCCCTGCGAGCTGCTTTTGAACACGAACGACTTTTCCTGGTATATCAACCGCAAATTGATATGACCACCGGTAAGGTGCTCGGTGCGGAGGCGCTGTTGCGCTGGAAGACCGACGATGGAAAATTCGTCCCGCCAGATCAGTTTATTCCGATTGCAGAGTATTCAGGTCTCATCGTTGATATTGGCGAATGGGTATTACGCAGCGCTTGCCACGAGCTAGTTCATTTGCGTAGCCTTGGCTATCTGGACTTCCAAATGGCAATCAACGTGTCGCAGGCGCAGTTCTCTCATCCCCTATTTATGCAGACATTGCACAAAGCCCTTGAAGAAACCAAAGCCCCGCCAAAGTTTGTGGAGCTTGAAATCACTGAGTCGATGGCAATGAAAGACCCTGATCTATTGATCAAAACCTTACACCAGATCAAGCAATTAGGTGTCAGCATCTCTATTGACGATTTCGGAACCGGTTTTTCTTCCTTAAGCCACCTGCAAAAACTAGACGTAGACAAATTAAAAATCGACCGGGCATTCGTCAACGACATCCAGCTTGATACAAATGAAGGCAGCATTGCCAAAATGATCGTTCAGCTTGGACAAAATCTTGGCCTGTCGATTATCGCTGAAGGCGTCGAAAATCAGATGCAAGCAGATACTCTGATCAGCTTTGGTTGCCATCTTGCGCAGGGCTACTTCTATGCAAAACCACTCACCAGAACCGATCTTCACGCATGGATGAAGCAAAAAGAGAGCACCTGAATTTCATCTGAAGGCTTGCATAAATAGGCGTCACGCAACAGTCGTGTCGCCTATTTTTCATTCTACCCCCCTGATTTTGCTGACTATCGCATACCAATAGCGAATTCAAGCCGGTTTATTTAAAGTAACAACATCTGGCAAATAAATTGATAATATTTTTGAATTATTGGTGCAAATAGTTGACCATACAACACCAAGAAAAACGAGGCAAAAAAATGAATCCGACAACCATGCAAACTCTTAAGGACATCATTAAAGAAATACGTCTTTGGTTAAGTATTAGCTTTGATAAAACCGCCGCATGGGTAACCAAACTATCTTGGTGGAAATTCTTCCTTTTTGCCATCATCACTCTTTGTGTTGGTGCGATGTTACAGGACATGCTTTTTACGTCCGAAGAAAGCATCGTCGTCACAAAAAACAAGCATGATCAAAAGCAAAAACATGCTCCACAAGTGCTGGATGGCGATACCAGTATTGAAATTGACGATACGGGAATGCACTTTCGAAAAAATACCAACGATGGAGAATCAAAGAAAATTGAAATTGAAATTGATGGCAATAAAGCACCCTCACCATCATCTTCACCTGGCTCAGCTTCAAATGAAGCTGCAGAAGAACCAAATAACGCACGATCCAAGGTTGGAGATATCCACATCAAATTACCTCCTGACGTCGCCAAAGAGATTGGCGACGACATTAATAATGCTGTCGCCGACGCTGCTGACGAAGAGGTTCGCAGCTACAAGAAAACCTCGTCCAAATGGTTTGTTAACTTTGTCTTACTTTCGATTTTTTGCCTGTTCGGCATGAAAGTACTGATGGGTGGGAAATTCCGCGCCGAAGAAAAAGCGAAGGCTGCAGGTCAGGCTGCAGAAAGAGAATCGCTATTACGCCAAGTGAGTGAAGCGCAAATGCAAATGATGCAGGCACAAGTAGAACCCCATTTCTTATTCAACACCCTGGCTTCCGTTGAACACCTGATAGAAACTGATCCACCTCGTGCCGCTGCGATGCAGCGCAGTCTGATCAGCTATTTGCGGGCTGTTTTACCTCAGATGCGGGAAAATGCCACCACCACCAACCTGGGTCGTGAAGCAGACATGATCAAGTCATATCTTGATTTACTCAAAATGCGCATGGAAGAAAGGCTCAATGTTGATTTCAACATGCCAGAGGGATTGCGTAGCGCCTCGTTCCCACCGATGATGCTGCAATCTCTGGTAGAAAATGCGATTAAGCATGGCTTAGAATGCAAAGAGGATGGCGGCACAATACAATTCCGCGCTGAGGTGGCACATAACAGATTACGTGTAACAGTTACCGACAATGGCTTAGGGTTTGGTGCAATGCCTAGTAACGGAACTGGTCTTGGTTTACAAAATATTCGCGAACGGCTGAAGCTTATTTACAAAGAAAAAGGCCAAATGATTATTACCCCTAATCAACCAAGCGGAGTTTGCGTTACCATAGAAATCCCTTATGAATTAGCCTATTAAAAAACTATGCCAACCGCAATTCTCGCCGACGATGAAAGATTGATGCGCGACCAACTTAAGTCACGCCTGGAACAAGTATGGCCAGAACTGGAAATACTAGACGAAGCAAAAAATGGTGAAGAGGCTATTCAGCTCGTTGAAAAATACCACCCGGATCTGGTCTTTCTGGATATACGTATGCCAGTAAAAACAGGCCTGGAGGCGGCGAAAGAAATCGGCAATAAAGCACATATTGTTTTTATTACTGCCTATGATCAATATGCAATTGAAGCATTTGATCATGGCGCAGTCGATTATGTACTCAAACCAGCCGATGTGGAGCGCCTCGGCAAAACTGTGGAGCGCCTTAAATCACGGCTCAAAAGCTTAACGCAACCAAATGACATGAGCTCCATGTTGAGCCAATTGGCAAAACAAATGGGCATCTCCAGCAAACCGACTTATCTGCAATGGATACAAGCATCTATTGGCCAAGAGTTACGCTTAATTCCAGTTGAAGAAATTCTCTTTTTCCAATCAGATGAAAAGTACACGCGAGTACAAACAGCGAGTTACGAGGCACTGATCCGCAAACCAGTACGTGACTTATCCGAGGAACTGGATCCAGCCTTATTCTGGCAAATCCATCGCTCTACCCTGGTTAATGCAAAGGCGATCTCCGGTGTCGTACGCGACTTGCGCGGAAGGCATTTGGTTCAGATTAAAGGCTCAAACGAAAAACTCGAGGTATCAAGAAGTTTTGTCCACCTGTTCAAACAAATGTAAACCTTCAAAAATAAGCGACAACAAAACAAAACTATGAAAAAAAACCGCGCAACCTAAAAGAGATGCGCGGTTTTTTATAGTTATCAGCTCAAGAAAACTTATAAAACGTGGAGACCTATCCACCAGGCTACGGCAGCCACAAAAGCAGATGCAGGTATGGTCAAGATCCAGGCCCAAACGATATTTCCTGCAACACCCCAGCGTACTGCGGACATTTTTTGTGACGAGCCCACACCAACGATTGCACCAGTAATTGTGTGCGTCGTCGACACTGGAATGCCCATTGCAGTTGCAATGAATAACGTGATGGCGCCACCAGTCTCAGCACAAAAACCGCCAACTGGTTTTAATTTAGTAATTTTCTGCCCCATCGTCTGCACGATGCGCCAACCACCAAACAAGGTACCCAATCCAATCGCTCCATAACAAAGCGCAATTACCCACACGGGAATGCCATCATTGGGCGCCAAATGCCCACTTGCAATCAGTAACATCCATATAATGCCAATGGTTTTTTGCGCATCATTACCGCCATGCCCCAGGCTATACATGGATGCGGACAATAATTGCAAACGCCTGAACCACTTATCAACCTTCATTGGCGTCGATCGTACAAACAACCATGAAACGATCAACATCATCAGCGAACCCAATACAAAGCCAAGCAGTGGTGAAACAACGATGAAAACGATTGTCTTCACCAGACCAGATGCGACCAAGCTCCCGGTTCCGGACTTAGCGACGGCAGCACCGACTAAACCACCAATTAACGCATGAGATGAAGATGAAGGAATACCAAAGTACCAGGTCACAAGATTCCAAAACACAGCGCCGGTCAATGCACCAAATATCACGTATTGATCAACAATGGCGGGATCAATCGTTCCTTTACCGACCGTTGCTGCGACTGTTAAAGGAAAAAACAATACCGCGATCACATTGAAAAAAGAAGCCATTGCTACGGCTGTTTGCGGTTTCAATACACCGGTAGAAACGACGGTTGCAATCGCATTAGCAGCATCATGAAAGCCATTAATGAAGTCAAATAAGATTGCCAGCGCAATCAAAAAAACAAGAACTTGTATGCTGATCTGGAAGGTTTGCATGAGAGAAATCAATTCTATTTTACTTACCCTCACACGAGGGTAAAATTCTTTTTACAACAACTTAGTACCGAGGTCGCTATGCTACCGCCCCGGCACATCGACACCACGATCAGGCATTTTCAACAATAATGCCTTCGATGATATTAGCAACGTCTTCACAACGATCAGTCACTGTTTCCAAAATTTCGTAAATCGCCTTCAATTTAATCAAGTTACGCACATCAGGCTCATCACGGAACAATTTTGACATTGCGGCTCGCATAACGTGATCAGCATCAGATTCGATCCTATCAATTTCCTCGCAGATAGTCAGAATTTCGCGCGAATTACTCATGTTTGGCAACAAAGCCACTGCCGCTTTCACTTTTTCGGCACAACCCAGGCACAGTTCCGCCAAACGTTTCGCTTCAGGAGTGATTTCACGTATGTCATACAAAGATATCGTCTGCGCAGCATCCTCAAGCAGATCCAAAATATCGTCCATGCGGGTGATCAACTTATGAATATCGTCTCTGTCGATTGGCGTAATAAATGTCTTATGCAGCAATTCTATGGTATTGAACGTAACCGTATCTGCTTGCTTTTCAATCGTTTCTATTGCATGAACCCGACTTTCGAGATCATCAAAATTGGTCATCAAAGCAAGCATTTCCTTCGCCCCTTTAACACACAATTCACCGTGCTGATTGAAGAGTTCAAAGAATTTACCTTCGGTAGGCATCAAGCGTCCAAACATTTTTTTCTCACTGAAAATAGAAACTAATAGGGTTACAACTTGCACATATTAAAAATACACATGCACTTTAAATTTTCCACTGCAAATGAATTCAGCGGCTTCAAATCAGCATTACTCACTGTCTCCGTAGACAGACAATGAACCAACGTAATTATCAAACTTAGTGTATTCGCCAAGGAAGGTCAGGCGCACGCTACCAATCGGCCCGTTACGCTGCTTGCCGATAATAATTTCGGCGGTGCCTTTATCCGGCGAATCAGGGTTATAAACCTGATCGCGATAAATAAACATAATAACGTCAGCATCCTGCTCAATAGCACCGGATTCTCGTAAATCTGACATCACGGGGCGTTTATTAGGGCGCTGCTCCAATGAACGATTTAACTGAGAGAGCGCGATCACCGGGCAATTCAACTCTTTTGCCAAACCTTTTAAGTTTCGCGAAATCTCTGAAATTTCCGTGGCGCGGTTTTCACCGGCAACGTTGGCAGACATCAACTGCAAATAATCGACAATAATCAAGCCCAACTTGCCACACTGACGCGCCAGACGACGTGAACGCGCGCGTAACTCAATTGAGCTCAACGCTGGTGTTTCGTCGATATATAGTTGCGCATCGTTCATTTTTTGAATGGCATGTGTCAGACGTGGCCAATCCTCATCACTCAATTTACCGACGCGCAAACGACTCTGATCTAATCGCCCCACAGAACCCAACATACGCATCGCCAATTGGGCGCCACCCATCTCCATTGAGAAAACCGCAACTGGCAATCCACTATCAATCGCGACGTTCTCACCAATATTGAGCGAAAACGCGGTTTTACCCATCGACGGACGACCAGCAACGATAACCAAATCTCCTGGTTGCAAACCAGAAGTCATCTTATCCAGATCGACAAAACCCGTCGGAACACCGGTAATATCATTTTGATTATCACGGTTATACAATTCATCAATACGCTCGACGACCTGCGTTAGCAAAGGTTGAATCGCCTGGAAGCCCTGAGCCCCACGAGATCCCTCTTCTGCAATGGCAAAGATTTTAGATTCTGCCTCGTCAAGCATTTGCTTCACTTCTTTACCCTGAGGGTTAAAGGCGTTACCAGCGATTTCATCAGAAACAGTAATCAGCTTACGTAATACGCCGCGGTCACGCACAATCTCCGCATAGCGGCGTATATTGGCAGCGGATGGCGTGTTTTGCGCGAGGGCATTCAGATAGCTTAAGCCACCAACATCGTCTGCCTTGCCGGCGCTATTTAGGGCCTCAAAAACGGTAATAACGTCAGCAGGCTTGGAGCCATTGATAAGCTTGACCATGCATTGAAAGATAATGCGATGATCATAACGATAGAAATCATCCTCACCAATAAAGTCGGCAATACGATCCCAGGCGGCATTATCTAACAAAAGGCCACCAAGAACAGATTGCTCTGCTTCAATGGAATGTGGAGGGACGCGAATGGCGTCAATTTGTGGATCAGAAGCGGCTTTCATGGCGCGCATTATACCTGCTAAATCGAGTTACTATTAGATACAAATGCCGAGATTAACGAGATGTTTTTTTCAAACAACATCGTAAAAATAATATAAATTATTTTCAACACACATAAAAAAAGCCGGGAAAACCCGGCTTTTATAGTAATCATGAAACCCGCTATTACGCGTGCTCGCCGATCACTGAAACAGTAACGTTGACTACCACGTCTGTGTGCAAAGCAACAGAAACGGAGTGATCGCCAGCAGTCTTCAACGGACCTTGTGGCAAACGTACTTGTGCTTTTTCTACAGTCACGCCATGCTTTGCCAACGCTTCGGCGATGTCAAAGTTAGTCACGGAACCGAACAAACGGCCATCAACACCAGATTTTTGCGTGATTTGGACGGTAGAACCTTCCAGTTTTTCGCCTTGAGCTTGTGCCGCCGCCAATTTCGCTGCTGCTGCTTTTTCCAACTCAGCGCGTTTCGCTTCGAATTCAGCGATTGCTGTTGCAGTTGCACGACGAGCCATACGTTGTGGGATCAAGAAGTTACGTGCGTAACCATCTTTCACTTTAACTACATCACCGAGGTTGCCGAGATTAACGACTTTATCCATCAGAATAACTTGCATATTTTTCTCCTAGTACTTGTCGTCAATTACGCGTTATGCAGATCTGTGTAAGCCAACAACGCTAAATAACGTGCGCGCTTGATCGCTGTATCAACTTGACGTTGGTACTTAGCTTTAGTACCTGTCAAACGTGCTGGCATGATTTTGCCGTTTTCTTGCACGAAATCTTTCAATGTGTCGATGTCTTTGTAATCAACTTGCTCTACACCTGCTGCTGTGAAGCGGCAGAATTTTTTGCGTTTGAACAAAGGATTTTGTTGCTGACGCTTTTGCTTCAATTTGCTTTTATCAAATTTTTTACCGAATGCCATTTTAGGCTCCTAATCTAGTAAATTCGTCCCGATTTCATTAATGTGAAACACGAGACTTTTGCTGTTGCGATTTTTACGTGCTAAAAATCCAGTGAACCCTATTTCAACATCCAGAGGCAAGTCATCAAATTGTTTTGAAATACTTCCAGCTGCCTGGGCATTTATTTCAAATTCTACTTTTCGATCAATATTTGCTTCAGTCTGCTGCGAACTATGCATCAGCACTGCTGTTGCGATAGGCACTCCTGCTGGCGTATATCGCAAGGCTGATTTCTCAACAATGCGCGCCACAAGTTTGAATTGGTTCACTCTCTTTTTATACGACCTTCTTCAAATCAAAAATTAAGCAGCTGGTGCTTCAACGCGCTGTGCTTTAGCTGCGTCTTCTTTTTGAACAGCTTTCATCATTGGAGATGGTGCTGTTTCAGCTTTTTTCATTTTGACTGTCAGGTGACGCAGAACAGCATCATTGAATTTGAATGCTGTTTCCAGCTCAAGCAATGTTTCTGCATCGCACTCAATGTTCATGCAAACATAGTGTGCTTTAGCCAATTTTTGAATCATGTAAGCCAATTGACGACGGCCCCAGTCTTCAACGCGGTGAACCTGACCACCACGTGCAACAACGCTAGCTTTGTAACGTTCGATCATCGCAGGAACTTGCTCGCTTTGATCGGGATGTACGATAAATACGATTTCATAATGACGCATATATTCTCCTTGTGGACAATAAAATAGCCTGCCTCGGCGTCAAGACGAGTGCAGGAAGAGGAAAGCCGATGATAATAACCCACTTTTTTAATTTATTCAATTACTTCAAGCACATAGATCGTTAAAGCACATAAAACATGGTGCTTTATAGAATATATGCAACATTTCACCACCACTGTACGCACTAAAAATAAATTTAAACACAATAAGAAGCCTCGCAACACCGTTGGAGATTTTTTGCTTAAATCCCAAATAAATTTAAAATTCCCTTGCGCATATTGCCCTACTGTATAAAAATACAGACTGTCCATACATACAGCGCTATCAAGGCGCGGCACATTCCATGCTAAAGCTCACAGCCCGCCAGGAGCAGATCCTGAACCTCATCAAGGACGCCATCCAGAACACCGGCTTCCCTCCGACCCGCGCCGAAATTGCGACGGAGCTAGGATTTCGCTCCACCAATGCAGCAGAGGAACATTTGCAAGCACTCGCCAGAAAAGGCGTGATAGAAATTGCCGCCGGCACCTCGCGCGGGATACGCCTGTTAGAGTCGGAATTATCGAACCACATCACGGGTTCATCATTCAACCTGCCTCACCCTGCAAGCATACAGTTTAGCTTGCCACTCGTAGGACGCGTAGCCGCGGGCTCACCAATTTTAGCGAGCGAACACATAGAAGCAAGCTACCAGGTAGACCCGGCTTTATTCTCAGCTAAACCAGATTTTTTACTCAAGGTACGCGGCATGTCGATGCGTGATGCCGGCATTCTGGATGGCGATCTGCTAGCTGTCAAAAAAGCCGACAGCGCCCGCAATGGCCAAATTATCGTAGCAAGACTGGGGGACGACGTCACCGTCAAACGCTACAAAAAAACCGGCAACCAGATCGAACTGATCCCGGAAAATCCCGATTATTCCACCATTAAAATCAGTGATCAGGAAGGGGATTTTTCATTGGAAGGTCTGGCTGTTGGTTTGATGCGGAACTGGGTTTAAGCCACAATCAATGAAATTAAATTAAATCGGAAATGTCCGTACGAAAATTTTTCTACATACATCAAAAATTGACGTGCGACATTCCATTGCATTTACTAAGTTCAATGCCGATCACCACAAGATTGACACACCACCCCATCCAATTCACACAAACAGCATTGCGACACGCACGCCCCCCCCCTCACTCGAGAGTTCGAATATGATGTCTTAAATTTCATTCATAACATTAGAATCTTGAAGAAGATGTTTTTCTATGTGCGTATCTTGCTTGATCGGCATAGCAGCTTCAACCTTTTTAAGGAGCTTGCCATAGTATGAACCAGCGCTTGGATACTTTTCAACTTGCGATTTAATATGTTGAATGGTTGACGCTCAACGTTCTTATACGATCCGACATCTAACTCGTCAATCCTGAAAATAAAAACGCCCGAAATATATCCGGGCGTTTTTAGACTTCACAAAGATATTCGTGGTTAATTAATGCTTCACAACCGTTAAATCTTTAGTTGCATCAACTGCCGGAGCCGCAGCCACCTCTGCTTCAGTTTCTGGCAGAGGTTCAGGTTGGCGTTCGAGAGCGATTTCCAGCACTTTATCAATCCAACGCACAGGCACGATCTCCAGTTTGTTTTTGACGTTATCAGGTATTTCTGCCAGATCTTTTGCATTCTCTTCTGGGATCAATACCGTTTTAATACCGCCACGATGTGCTGCAAGCAGCTTCTCTTTGAGGCCACCGATTGGCAGCACTTCGCCACGCAAGGTAATCTCGCCCGTCATTGCCACATCTGCACGAACTGGAATGCCTGTAAACACGGACACCAAGGCAGTTGTCATCGCAATACCAGCCGATGGTCCATCTTTTGGTGTTGCCCCCTCTGGTACATGAATGTGAATATCACTCTTCTCGAAAACATCTGCCTTGATACCTAGTCGTTTAGCACGACTACGAACCACAGTACGAGCTGCCTCGATCGATTCCTTCATCACGTCACCGAGCGTACCAGTGCGTATCACGCCACCTTTACCAGGCATCGCTACCGCTTCTATCGTCAACAAATCACCGCCAACTTCAGTCCAGGCCAGACCAACCACTTGTCCGATTTGATTTTCTTTGACTGCCACACCAAAATCGTAGCGACGAACACCGAGGTATTTGTCCAGATTTTTTGAAGTGATTGTGGCTTTTTTCTCATTTTTCTTAAGCAAAAGCATCTTCACAACTTTGCGGCAAATCTTGGAAATCTCGCGCTCAAGCGATCGCACACCTGCTTCACGGGTATAGTAACGAATGATGTCGCGAATCGCACTTTCCGCAATGCTAATCTCTGCTTCTTGCAGACCATTATTTTTGATTTGCTTTTGCAACAAATAACGTTGTGCGATGCTGGTTTTTTCGTCTTCTGTGTAACCGGACAAACGAATCACTTCCATACGATCCAGCAATGCCGCCGGGATATTGTAGGAATTCGACGTCGCCACGAACATCACGTCAGACAAATCGAAATCCACTTCAATGTAGTGATCCGAGAACGTGTGATTTTGTTCAGGATCCAACACTTCCAGCAAAGCGGAGGAAGGATCGCCGCGGAAATCGGCACCCATCTTATCAACTTCGTCGAGCAAGAATAATGGATTACGCACACCTACTTTTGCGAGACTTTGCAAAATTTTTCCTGGCATAGAGCCAATATAGGTACGACGATGTCCGCGAATCTCTGCCTCATCACGCACGCCGCCGAGTGCCATACGAACGAACTTGCGATTCGTTGCGCGCGCAATCGACTGACCCAGCGAAGTTTTACCCACACCCGGAGGACCAACCAGACACAAGATCGGCGCTTTCAGCTTATCAACACGTTGTTGAACTGCGAGATATTCCAGAATGCGTTCTTTGACCTTATCCAGACCATAATGCTCGTCTTCAAGGACTCTCTCGGCGTTCGCGAGGTCGTTATTGACCTTGGATTTTTTCTTCCAAGGCAAACCGACAATGGTATCGATATAGTTGCGTACGACCGTTGCTTCGGCAGACATCGGCGACATCATTTTCAGCTTTTTAAGCTCGTTTAAAGCCTTATCACGTGCTTCTTTAGGCATTTTAGCTGCGATGATCTTTTTCTCAAGCTCATCGATGTCAGCGCCCTCTTCACCTTCGCCCAATTCTTTCTGAATCGCTTTGACTTGCTCGTTCAGATAGTATTCGCGCTGCGATTTTTCCATCTGGCGTTTAACACGCCCACGGATACGCTTTTCGACCTGAAGAATATCCAATTCGCCTTCAAGTTGACCAAGTAAGTGCTCAAGGCGCTTGGCAATACTGAAGATCTCCAGAATGACTTGCTTTTGCTCCAACTTAAGCGGTAGGTGAGCAGCAATTGTGTCCGCAAGACGCCCTGCATCATCAATACCGGACAACGATGCCAGGATTTCTGGCGGGATTTTTTTGTTTAACTTCACATATTGATCAAACTGCTGAACAATAGCACGGCGCATTGCCTCGACTTCGGAATCATCTTCCTCAACCGCAGCGACAGGCGTCAAATCAGCAGTGAAATGTGAGTCGGAGTCATGAATTTTATGGATACGTGCACGCTGCGCGCCTTCCACTAAAACTTTTACCGTACCATCTGGCAATTTCAACATTTGCAAAATATTGGCAACACAGCCTATTTCGTAAATGTCATCAGCCGATGGCTCATCTTTTGCTGCTGCTTTTTGCGCAGCAAGCATAATACTTTTACCTTGATCCATCGCTGCTTCCAAAGCTTTAATTGACTTTGGACGTCCGACAAACAGCGGAATAACCATATGGGGGAATACAACCACATCACGCAACGGCAGCAAAGGCAGTTGGATTTGCTCGGGATTCAGAGTAGTCGTCATGGCGCACCTTTCGTAAATACTAGTTGTTAATGTTGGCGCACAAGGCTAAAACACAAGCCCATCTTTCGGAAAAACAATAAAAAAAGCCACGCAGAGGATATCTCCGGGTAGCTTTGCGATTGAAGCTATAATTTATTTGAGATTATTCTACTGCGATTCAAATTAAATCGCACAATAACCATAAAAAAAAGGGGAATATTCCCCTTTTTTTAACAAATTTAAGTGATCTCAGTCAACAATTACGCGCCGGATACCTTTGGCTTATCTTGATAGATCAACAATGGCTTAGCACCGTTTGAAATAGTACCTTCATCGATAACGACCTTTTCAACGTTTTGATGGCTAGGCAAATCGTACATGACATCTAACAAGGCATGCTCAAGAATAGAACGCAAACCGCGCGCGCCAGTCTTACGTGCAATCGCCTTCTTAGCAATTGCCTGCAAAGCCGCCGGACGGATTTCCAATTCAGTACCTTCCATCTCAAGCAATTTGGCGTATTGCTTAATCAAGGCATTTTTTGGCTCAACCAAAATCTGGATCAATGCGGCTTCATCCAATTCGTTCAAGGTCGCGATCACTGGCAAACGGCCAACCAATTCTGGAATCAAACCAAATTTGATCAAATCTTGCGGCTCAGCATCTTGCATCACCTGGCTTGCACTCTTCTCAGTCTGACTCTTCACGCTGGCAGAGAAACCGATGCTACTACGCTCAGAACGGTCAGAAATAATCTTCGCCAAGCCATCAAACGCACCCCCACAGATAAACATGATATTGGTGGTATCGATCTGTATGAAATCTTGATTTGGGTGCTTACGACCACCTTGTGGAGGCACAGAAGCCATCGTACCCTCAACCAGCTTCAGCAAGGCTTGCTGCACACCTTCACCTGAAACATCACGAGTAATAGACGGATTGTCAGACTTACGTGAAATCTTATCAATCTCATCAATGTAAACAATACCCTTTTGGGCACGCTCAACTTCATAATTGCAGTTTTGTAGCAATTTCTGAATGATGTTTTCTACGTCCTCTCCCACATAACCAGCTTCAGTCAGTGTTGTTGCATCAGCAATTACGAACGGTACGTTCAGCATTCTGGCCAGGGTTTGCGCCAGCAAAGTTTTACCTGAACCGGTAGGGCCTACCAGCAAGATATTACTTTTTGCCAATTCCACGTCGTCTTTTTTACCCAAATGCTTGAGGCGTTTGTAGTGGTTATAAACAGCAACGGCAAGAATACGCTTCGCATTGACCTGACCGATAACATACTGATCGAGCAAATCGGTAATTTCTTGCGGTGTTGGTAACTCAGTTTTGGCACTGGCAATATTGTCAATTTCAGACACTTCATCGCGAATGATGTCGTTACATAAATCTATGCACTCATCGCAAATAAAGACTGAAGGCCCTGCAATCAGCTTTTTAACCTCATGTTGACTCTTGCCACAGAAAGAGCAATAGAGCAGCTTTTCACCACTGGAGGATTTTTTATCGGGCATAGTGCGAATATAAAAAAACAAAATTAATTAGATTGGAACGCAAAAGCATATTACCTGCAAAAACAATTTTAGTCATTGCATGAACAACGTTTGCACTAAATTCCAAAAATAATAGAAACGAATAAAAAAACGCCCGACCTATTCAGGAGCGGGCGTTCATCCAATTCTAAGCGGTTAAGCGCGATGAGTCAGCACCTTGTCAATCAAACCGTATTCAACTGCTGCATCTGCCGACATGAAATTATCACGATCAGTATCTTTTGCTATCTGATCGAGACTACGACCAGTTTTTTCCGCCAAAATACCATTCAGACGTTCACGCAAATACAAAATTTCACGTGCCTGGATTTCAATGTCAGATGCCTGACCTTGAGCACCACCGAGTGGCTGATGGATCATGATGCGCGAATTAGGTAAAGAAAAACGCTTACCTTTTGCACCAGAAGCCAACAAAAACGCACCCATCGACGCAGCCAAACCCGTGCACAGCGTTGAAACATCAGGCTTAATAAATTGCATCGTATCGTAAATCGCCATACCAGCAGAAACTGAGCCGCCTGGAGAATTAATATACAAAGCAATATCTTTATCCGGATTTTCACTCTCAAGGAACAACAATTGAGCTACCACCAGATTTGCCGTTTGATCATTCACAGGACCAACCAGAAAAACCACACGCTCTTTCAAGAGACGAGAATAGATATCATAAGAACGTTCACCACGTCCACTCTGCTCTATTACCATAGGCACCATGCCCAGCATATTTGTATCCAACGCCGAATTACGGATGATGCCTGTCATGTGATTTCCTTTTTTCAAACTTAAGCTTGTGCGTTATTACCCATCAACTCATCAAATGGCAGAGCTTTCTCTGTCACTTTTGATTTGCTCAATACATAGTTAACGACGTTTTCTTCTAAAACAAGGGCTTCCACTTCAGCCAGACGATTACGATCACTATAGTAGTATTTTACAACTTGTTGTGGGTCTTCGTAGCTTTGAGCAAAATCTTCAACTTGCGCTTTTATTTGATCTGCAGTTGCTTGCAAATTATTTGCCTTGACCAATTCAGCCAGGATCAGACCCAGGCGGACGCGGCGTTCAGCCTGAGCTGCAAACAATTCTGTCGGAAATGGTACATCTTTCACGTTCATGCCACGCTGCGCCATGTCTTGACGAGTCATTTCAGCCAAACGCTCACCGTCTTGCGCAACTAAAGTTTTTGGTACATCAAAAGCAACTGCTTTTACCAATGCGTCCATAACGCTTTCTTTGGTTTTTGCTTTCACACGGCCTTTTACTTCACGCTCAAGGTTTTCCTTGATATCAGCACGCATTTTGACCAGGTCACCGTCTTCAACGCCAAGCATTTTCGCGAATTCAGCATCAACTTCTGGCAAATGTGCCCACTCCAATTTTGTCAGCGTGATTGTGAATTCGGCAGTTTTACCTGCTACGTCTTTACCGTGGTAATCTTCTGGGAAAGACAATGGGAATGTTTTGGATTCGCCAGCTTTCAAACCGATTGTTGCTGCTTCAAATTCTGGCAACATACGGCCTTCGCCCAAGACGAATACAAAACCTTCAGCTTTACCGCCAGGGAACTCAACACCGTCGATTTTACCGACGAAATCAACTGTAGCGCGATCACCATTTTGCGCAGATAAATCTGCGCCGCCATTGCCATGCGCACCCTCTTCGCCTTTAACGTGGAAATGCACACGTTGCTTGCGCAGAATGTCGATTGTTTTATCAATTTCAGCATCAGTTACATCGGATTTAACTTGCTCAACTTCAGCAGAAGACAAGTCACCAACAACTACTTCCGGGTAAACTTCGAACGTCGCATTAAATGCTAACGTACCTTCAGCCACACCTTCACTTGTGCTTGGTTCGATACTAGGATAACCAGCTACGCGCAGGTTATTTTCGTTAGCCGCAGCAGCAAATGCCTGGCCAACTTTATCGTTCAGCACTTCGTTTTCGACTTGATAACCGTATTGCGCAGCAACCATTTTCATTGGCACTTTGCCTGGGCGGAAGCCTGGTGCTTTTGCCGTACGCGCACGCACCTTCAAACGCTTCTCAACTTCTGATTTCACATCAGCGATTGGAAAAGAAATCGTGAGGCGGCGCTCCAATTTATCTAAAGTTTCGACTGCAGTTGCCATGAAAATCGTCCAAATAGTAAAAATTCTGTGGTGCGAGGAGGGGGACTCGAACCCCCACACCATTGCTGGCGTCAGGACCTAAACCTGGTGCGTCTACCAATTTCGCCATCCTCGCGGGATGAGTAAGTTACATACCGGCACACATCCGACACGGCCGGTACAAAAGCAAAGGGCGACCCGAACATCTATCGTCGCCCGAAACTTATGCATGTGGCATTACAACTCCAGCCCGATATTCTACTGGATTTTGAATCAATATGTCTTATTTTTTTAACGCTTTTAAAGAAATACTCCAAAAATTTTTTTAAATTACTAATTTTTGAGCATTCGAAGCACATTAAAAACAAAAAACAGATGCAAGAATCCAAACCAGTTATATCGGATTTTCGTGCTTCTTCACCTTAAACCAGGCTGCATATAGTGCTGGTAAAAATAATAAAGTTAAACCAGTCGCAATGATCAACCCACCCATAATCGCCACCGCCATCGGCCCCCAGAATACAGATCGCGACAGCGGTATCATCGCCAATACGGCTGCTGCCGCCGTGAGGATAATGGGCCGGAAACGTCTGACCGCAGACTCAACGACGGCATTCCAAGGGTCTACGCCGGCACCAATGTCGTGCTCAATCTGATCAATCAAAATGACTGAATTGCGAATAATCATGCCGAACAGGGCAATCACCCCCAATTGCGCAACGAAACCAAATGGGCGCTGCAAAATCAATAGCGCCATTGCCGCACCTGCGACACCTAGTGGGCCAGTCAAAAAGACCAACAAGGATCTTGAGAAACTATGCAATTGAAGCATGAGCAAAGTAAAAATAATGAAAATCACCAATGGAACATTCGCAGCAATGGAATCCTGCGCTTTACCACTATCAGCAGCAGCACCGGCTAATTTCACCTTATATCCGGGAGGCAAGCTAGCAATAATGTGACCCAGTTTAGGCATAACCTGCGCGGAAACAGTAGGCCCTTGAATTCCATCAATGACGTCCGACTGGACGGTCACAGCCCACTCCCTACCTTCACGCCAAACAACGCCTGGTTCCCACACCATTTTGATCGTTGCCAATTGCGATAAAGGCACTGATTTTCCACTACCGGTCGGCATGTTGGCATTGCTGAGTGCTTCGATTGTTGATCGCTCATCAATAGGCTGGCGCACAACCATATCGATCAACTTGTTTCCATCACGGAATTGACCAACCGTAGTGCCAGTCAAAATGGTATTCGCCGCCCGCATCACAGTTTGAGATGTCACACCGAGAGCACGCAACTTATCCTGATCAAGATCAATACGCACGACCTTGACCGACTCGTTCCAGTTGTCATTGACGCCTACGGTATTTGGATTAGCACGCATAACTTCTTTTACCTGATCAGCGATAGCACGGACGCCAGCTACATCAAGGCCGGTCACGCGGAATTGCACTGGATATGGAACCGGAGGTCCATTCGGTAACAACTTCACACGCCCGCGGACTTCAGGAAAATCAACCTTAAACACGTGTACGATTTTCAGCCGCAATTGTTCACGCGCTTTCAAATCTTTCGCCAAAACAACGATTTGCGTCACATTAGTTTGCGGCAGAATCTGATCTAATGGCAAATAGAACCGCGGGCTACCATTTCCGACATAACTGGTGACACTCTCCACCCCTTCCTGCTTTTGAATAAACGCTTCAAATTTCTTTGCCTGCGTCTCGGTAGCGTTAAACGAGGACCCCTCGGGAAGCCACATTTCCACCATCAATTCCGGACGACTGGAATCCGGGAAAAATTGTTGTTCGATAAACTTAAAGCCAAACACACCCAGACCAAAAATAGCCAGAGTAATGACTATTGTTGTTTTCCGCCACTCTACGCACCAGGACACTACTGTGCGGAAGCGGCTATAAAATGGTGTGTCAAACAACTCATGTGGCGCTCCACCCTCAGTGTGCGGCTTCACTTTCAACAGCAAATACCCAAGATAAGGCGTAAATAGAACTGCCGCAAACCAAGATATCAGTAAAGCAAGCGCGTTCACCGAGAACATTGAAAACGTATATTCGCCAGCAGCAGATTTAGCCAGACCAATTGGCAAAAATCCGGCGGCAGTAATCAATGTACCAGTCAACATAGGCATGGCGGTCGACGTATAGGCAAAGGTTGCCGCATCAAAACGCGAGAAACCTTCCTCCATTTTTCGCACCATCATTTCGACCGCAATAATGGCATCATCCACCAAAAGACCAAGAGCGATGATCAACGCACCAAGAGAAATTTTATGCAAATCGATTTCTAAAATATGCATAAATAAGAAGGTGATCGCCAACACCAAAGGTATGGTTAAGCCTACCACCAGACCAGGCCATACATCCAGACGGAAAGGTTTGGTATGCAGACCCAGAGCCAGAAAGCTTACCGCTAATACAATGACAACGGCTTCAATTAAGGTATGAATAAACTCACCGACTGACGCCTTAACTGCATCAGGCTGGTTAGTTACCTGTTCAAGCTGTATCCCAACTGGTAATTTCGCCTTAACCAGCGCCACCGTTGCCTGTAAATTTTTACCCATCTCAACAATATTTCCACCTTTTTCCATGGAAATACCAAGGCCAACAACATCCTTTCCGTTGAAACGCATTTTGTCATGCGGCGGATTTTGATATTCACGCCTAACTGTTGCAAAGTCGCCCAATCGGAAAGTCGTTCCGTTTGCTCGCAGTTGTAGATTCTCCAGATCCTTTACAGTCATCAGCGCCCCGGAAACCCTCACCTGCAAATTACTCGACGAGGTTGTCAATACGCCAGTACCCTCAATACCGTTTTGAGAATTGATTTGTGCAACGATGGCATCAAATGAGATGCCTAATTGCGAAAATTTTTTCTGCGAGAATTCGATGTTGACTTTTTCATCCTGCACACCGAATAGCTCCACTTTGGAAACCATGGGGATGCGCAAGAATTGCTGTCGTACAAAATCGGCATACTCTTTCACTTGCTCATACGTGAATCCATCACCGGATAAAGCAAAGATAGAACCATAGGTATCACCAAATTCATCATTAAAAATCGGTCCGATGACACCAGGTGGCAAAGTGCCCCGAATGTCGCCAATTTTTTTACGCACCTGATACCACGCCTGCTGCACTTCTTTCGGCGGCGTTGACTCTCGCAATTCCAAGGTAATTAAGGTTTCTCCAGGTTTAGAGTAACTACGAATACGATCAATGTACGGCGTTTCCTGAAGCTTTTTTTCCAGCTTATCCGTCACCTGGTCCGCCATTTGCAAAGCGGTGGCTCCCGGCCATATTGCCCTCACCACCATTGCACGAAATGTAAACGGAGGATCCTCATCCTGCCCCAAATGTCCATAGCAAAATATCCCGCCCAATAGCAACGCCACCATCAAATAGCGCGTCAAAGGCATGTGCTCTAACGCCCATTTTGATAAATTAAAGCCACCAGATTTTTCACTCATTTGGCCGCTCCTACCACAGAAGCAGCCGCATCATTCGCTGCAGCGAGATCAGCGCCAAGAAGGGTCACACGTTGACCTGGCTTGAGAAAATTAACACCTGCAGTCACCACAGTTTGACCACCAGAAATGCCACCTGCAATCAACACATCCTCACCGGATGCACCAGCAATTTGAACCGGCACCAATTTAACTGCCCCCTGCTCGACAATCCAGACCGATGAGCTTTCTTTATTTTGCAATAATGCTGTCATCGGTATTTTAATAACTTGATTCGGGTTGCGAGCAATAAAGCTGACCGTGGCAGTCATACCCAAGCGTACATCAGTGGCATCCGCAGGCAAAGTCACCTTAGCAGTATAGGTGCGCGTGACTGGATCGGCGATCGGTGACAGCTCTCTCAATTTAACCGACATGAGCTTATTTGGATTCGCCCACAAGCTGACATTGATAGAGGTCATTTGGCCGATAACATTGATTTTATTTTCTGGGATACCGACCACCACTTCCATATCGCCCGCCTGAGCCACGCGAACGACCGGCGTACCAGCAGCCACTACCTGCCCAACTTCAGCATCAACGCTAGTCACCACCCCATCAACGTCTGAAGCTAAACTAGCGTAACCGGTTTGATTGCTTTGATTTTTATACGCAGCAAGCGCCTGCTCATAACTTGATTGCGCCGTCTTAAACGCCACCTCTTTACTATCCAACACAGTCGCAGCAACAAAGTTTTTTGTACGCAATTCCTGATAGCGCTTCAATTCTGCCTGCGCGAGGTCACGATTACTTTCCGCGGCAACCAACCCCGCTTTCGCCTGCGCCTGCGCAAGAGCCAGATCCTGCGGATCTAATTGCATCAAAATTTGCCCTCGCTTTACGACAGTACCCAGCTCCACTTTGCGACTAATAATCTTCCCACCAACCCGAAATCCCAAATGCGACTCTACTCTCGGACGCACTTCTCCGGACAATTCCATTGCAGCTTCTGCCGTGCCACTCTTAACAACAATTGCGCGTACGGGACGAATATCCTCTGCTTTTTCTGCTGGCTTTGAACAAGCGGCGAGCGTCGCAATCATTGCCAACGCAAAAGCGGTACGCAACAATCGAGAGGCGAAGAACCGATTTTTGTAAAAATTATCATTGACGCGCGTTTGTAATTGTAGTCTTGACACGGGAATTTCCTTTACTATGCAGGCTATTGGAGCAGAGGTACTTTCGAGCAACACGATAGAAAACCGAAATAAATGACTCGATAGTTAGTTATTATAGATAAGCACTTCTTTTTTGCCAATGACTTTTCGGTCATTAATATTTACAAGCTGAATATGACAGTTGAACACTACGAAAATTTTCCCGTTGCATCCTTACTATTACCTGCCAATTTAAGGTCAGCAGTTCGAAATATTTATGCATTTGCACGCACCGCGGATGATTTTGCCGACGAAGGAAACGCAACGCCTGAAGAGCGCATCAAAGCACTAGATATATATGACCGGGAACTCGACGCCATAGAGGCAAACTCCCCCAGCGAATCGACGTTATTCCAACATCTGGCAGAAACCATCAGGGCACATCAATTACCCGTGCAACCATTCAGAGATTTATTGTCAGCATTCAGGCAAGACGTGTTAACAACGCGCTACGCAACTTATGAGGATTTGCTTGACTATTGCCGTCGTTCCGCCAATCCTGTTGGCAGACTCATGTTACATTTATATGGCGCTGCAAATACAAAGAATTTACGCGATTCAGATGCCATTTGCAGCGCTCTGCAACTCATTAATTTCTGGCAAGACGTTGCCATAGATTGGGAAAAACAGCGAATCTATATCCCACAGGAGGATATGCTACGCTTTGACCTATCCGCCGAGTCGATCGCTAACCAGGCCAACAGCGAGCAATGGCAACTGCTCATGCAGTTCCAGACGCAGCGCGCACGAGACCTGATGCTTTCCGGGAGCGGCCTTTGCAAACGTCTACCTCCACGGCTTGGATGGGAATTAAGGCTGGTTGTACAGGGAGGTTTAAGAATTGCAGAGAAAACGGACCAGGCAGCGGGAGATGTCTTCAGGCGCCGTCCAAAGCTGCAAAAACTCGATTGGCTTATTCTGATCTGGCGTGCACTCATCATGAGCATGAAATAGCCACAGACCAAACTTATGCAAGCTCGCCATACGACGTACGCAAGAACATAATTTATGCGAACCTTGTTTTTGTATTAATGACATTGAGAGCAAGACCATCAAACGGTAAGAAACATACTCGCTCACATAATTTAAAGCATAATGATAAAACTTCGCTGAGAAGTAAATTTGCAGCGATTTACGTTTCAAGAAGAAGCTATAAAAAGCATCGCCGACTCAATATCGACAACAGCAATTCAATATAGCAACAGATCAACTTTTCAATTTAATAAAACAAGGCTATTGCCATGCGCACTTGTACAAAAATTTTTCTTTTCCTAACATATACCCTATCACTCAACGGATGTACCGTCCTGGCAATCGCCGACGCTGCAGTTTCAACAACGGTTCATGTGGGAACTGCTGTTGTTGGCACCGCGGTCGATGTGACCAAAGCGGGTGTTGGTGCAGTTACAGGAAGCGGAAAATAAATTGTTACTTTGTGAGCAAAGACTAACCGCAAAAAAATACCATGCCAACTGAACTCGAGATATCTCAACACCGTCAGGTGCAAACCGCTGCAAAATCAACTCTTGCACGACTGGAGAATCTCATCACGCCCGAGGATACTGAAAAGAGTATTGCCGTTAAAGCGCACGAACTACTCAAAGAGCAAGGCTATCCTGGCACCTGGTATTATGATTGCCCCGCCCTCGTTCTGCTGGGCTCCCGCAGTTGCGTATCGATCTCTGGTCGCGATTATGAGCCACGTGAAGAGCGCGTCGGCATTTCAAATTTAATCACTATCGACTTAAGCCCTGTTCACGACCAGGCATGGGGAGATTGTGCCCGGTCTTTCGCCATCGAAAATGGCAAAGTAACTAAAACGCCACAGCTGCTTGAATTCAAGAATGGTTTGGGTTTTCTCGAACAAATGCACGCCCAAATGCTTAAACTCGTGCGACCACAAACCACCTTCGGTCAACTTTTTGATTGGGCAAACATGCGCATCCGGCAAAATGGCTTCGTTAATCTTGATTATCGAAATAATGTTGGTCACAGTATTGCCACGGAACGCGATCAGCGACAATTTATTGAAACCAATAACAAAGCCTTACTTTCAGATGTCCCTTTTTTTAGCTTTGAGCCCTTCATCCGACTCAAAGGTGGCAAGTGGGGATTTAAGCACGAAGGAATTTTCTACTTTAACGAACAAGGTTTACTAGAAGAACTCTAAGCCTTTAAATTTTTTAGATTTCACGGCCTCAGTCCGTAAAATAAAATACGATAAGGCGTACAAAAAACGGACTAGCCGCAACTTGCGACTAGTCCGTTTTTTTCAGTACGTGCGTGGAAGCCGGAAAATAACTCTCTCCCGACTCATTTGATACTTATTGACAAGTAACAGCGACCTGGGCGGAAGCACCAGGGTTGGCTAAATTAGCAACGCCAGTGGCATTTGCCACCGTGCATGTCTGTCCATTAGGTTGAGTTTTAACAGTGACGTTAAACGGCATTCCTGTCAATAAACTCCAGTCAAAGTTATAGGTACCAATTGTAGTCACAATCTTATCGTCAGCACGTGCTGTCGAAGTGTTGGTCAGGATCAAAGAATTACCTGCCGTCAGACCAGTCACAGTAAAAGTAACAGGAACCGCCGTAACACAGTTGACGCCTATATTGTTGGCTGCAGCAACGTTTTGATTGTTAGCAACGCCCGATCCATTCACTACAGTGCAATATTGTCCAGGCGGCGGTAAAGCAACGGCAACATTGTAGTTATAGCCACTCACAACCCAAGTTGGCAGGACAAAAGTACCGTTTGCTGAGAGAGCGCCTGCAGCGGTATTATCGGCATTAATATTGACGTTCGCTGCAACATTTGTAATATTGTTAATTAAGTATAATTTAGCACCGTCCGCCAAACCACTTAACGTACCTCCGATTTGAACGTTAGGAACACACGTGACTGCGACATTCGCTACACCCGTTGAGCTGTTCATAGTGCCAGTACCGTTAGCAACGGTGCAATTCACATAGCTAGGTTGACGATAGACAGTAATTGCGTAATTAGCATTGCTGGCTTCAGTGAAAGAGAAAGAACCGTCAGCACTCAGAAGTTGCGTATAGTTACCTTCATTTTTCAAGCCCACTACGTTTGTACCGCTGGTGCCTAAACCAGTTACAGTGCCACCGACAGTCGTATAGACGAAACCACCGCACCCAGCGAGGACAATTGCCACGCCGCCTAAAATTCCAGCAATTTTCGATTTATTCAAGATATTTGTCCAAATTTAGAGTTTTGTACCAAAAGCAAGCTCATTTTTACCTGAGCAATAATATAATGCGCCCATTATTATACGAGCTAGCGCATTTTGGATTAATAATTGTGCGATCTGATTACATTAAGATACTTAGTTAAGCCTTATCATGGCAAGTACTTCATGTTTGCACGAAGTTTGTTAGCATATCGACTTTATTCGGCTTTGTGCCGATTACTTACTTAAAAAAGCATGTCTCCAGACGAATATTGCCAACAAAAAGCTGCCCAAAGCGGCTCCAGTTTTTATTACAGCTTTCTGTTCCTACCGACAGAAAGGAGAAGAGCCATTACAGCACTCTATGCATTCTGTCGCGAAGTTGATGATGCCGTCGACGAAAGCAGCGATGATATGCTAGCCCGCACAAAGCTGGCATGGTGGCGCAAAGAACTCCAGGCCATGCTGGCAAATGCGCCAACACATCCTGTGACCAAAGCCCTGTTGCCGCATATGGCGACCTACCAGCTGCAGTCAGACCATTTATTTGCCATCATAGACGGCATGGAAATGGATCTCAACCAAACGCGCTATCTGGATTTTACTGCATTACAAAAATATTGCTGGCATGCCGCTGGTGTTGTTGGCATTTTATCCGCCAGCATTTTTGGCATTACCAACCCGCAAACAAGACAATTTGCCGAAAAGCTTGGCTTAGCTTTTCAGATGACCAACATCATCCGTGATGTGGGAGAAGATGCGCGTAAAGGTCGGATCTATCTGCCAGTCAACGAATTGCAAGAGTTCAAAGTAACAGCTGCCGACATCTTGAATGCAAAGCACAGCCCGCAATTTGAAGCCTTGATGCAGTTCCAGTATGAGCGCGCACAAAAATTATATGATGAAGCACTCTCGCTGCTGCCAGCAGAAGATCGCCGCGCACAGCGCACGAGTCTGATTATGTCATCCATCTATCGCACTCTCTTAGTAGAAATTCAGCGCGATCATTTTCAGGTGTTGAATCAACGTATTTCCTTAACGCCGATCCGGAAACTGTGGCTCGCCTGGAAAACCTACGTCCGTGGCTAAATCCTCACGTAAGCACGTTGCAGTCATTGGCGGCGGCTGGGCAGGTTGTGCGGCTGCAGTTCAATTAACTAAGCAAGGACACCAGGTTAGTTTATTTGAAGCGTCACGCACGCTCGGCGGACGTGCTCGCGCCGTTGAAGTGAATGGGCTCAAAGTCGACAACGGTCAGCACATTTTACTTGGTGCTTATCAGCAAAGTCTGCAAATGATGCGCGAAGTCGGTATCGATATGGGGCAATCCTTCTTACGCCTGCCCTTGCAAATGCTTTACCCATCGCATGAAGATGGTATGCAGTTCATTGCGCCAAATTCCGGATTGATCCCTGCACCACTGCATTTATTAATCGCTTTGTGGCAATCGAAGGGATTAGCGAAAGCGGATAAATTGGCGCTCGCTCGCTTCTCTTCGACAGCACGTTGGATGGGCTGGAAGTTATACCAAGACTGTAGCGTCAGCGAGTTGCTGCAACGTTTTGATCAGACCGAACGCTTATGCCGGTTGATGTGGAACCCCTTATGCGTTGCCGCACTCAACACGCCGCCCGAACGCGCATCAGCACAGGTATTTTTGAACGTTTTACGAGATAGTCTTGGTGCCAAGCGTGCGGCATCCGATATGTTGATCCCAAAGCTGAATTTAACCGCACTGTTTCCGGAGCAAGCCGCGACCTTTATCCAAAGCAAAGGCAGCAAAGTCATTCCAGGACAAGCAGTCACGAAGATCTCGCAGCATCCAGGCACACCAGGAAAATGGCAACTCACATTGAGCAAACAAGAATTATCAGTCGAGCATACGTATTACGATGGCATTATCATTGCCACCGACAGCAGCAACGCAAAACGCCTGTTGAAGTCAGCGAACAGCGATACCGTCTTACCTGAATTTGAATTTGAAGCGATTACTACCTGCTACCTGAAGTACGCGACCGATATACGGCTACCAGGTGCGATGTATGCCTTATGCGATGCACCTCAACAAGAAAAATGGGGGCAATATGTGTTTGATCGCGGCTACCTGCACCCTGAGCAGAATGGCCTCATGGCGGTGGTGATCAGTGCGCCACAAAATCTCAATGCTATCGAACACGATCAGATTGCAAGCGCGATTGCAAACCAGTTAGCTGAATGCTTTCAGTTACCGGCGCTGAAACAGCCCAACTGGCATCAGATCATCACAGAAAAAAGGGCAACGTTCAGTTGCACACCTGGGCTTACTCGCCCGGCAAACACGACCGACCAGGCTGGTCTGTTGTTAGCGGGCGATTATACTGCTGGCGATTATCCCGCCACTATCGAAGCGGCAGTAAGAAGCGGCATTGCTGCCGCCAAGCTAATTCAATAAATTAGTGTATCGCCAACTCAGAAGACATCAACTCGCATCATCAACATCACGTATCTTGCTCATTGCTTCATCAATACGATCCACCGCAATGATAGTCAGGCCTTCTATTTTTTGCTTAGGGGCGTTTGCCTTAGGAATCATGGCAATAGTAAAGCCTAGTTTTGCCGCCTCTTTGAGACGCTCCTGACCGCGTGGTGCTGGCCGTATCTCACCAGCCAAACCAACCTCGCCAAACACGACCAGACTGCGCGGCAAGGGCTTATTGCGCATGGACGAGTTAATCGCCAATAAAACTGCCAGATCGGCAGCGGGCTCTGCAATTTTGACGCCACCAACCGCATTGATGAACACATCCTGATCAAACGCCGCAACACCAGCATGTCTGTGCAAGACCGCCAACAGCATTGCCAGCCGGTTTTGTTCTAAGCCGACTGATAAGCGACGTGCATTTGGCGCGTGCGAGCTATCAACCAACGCTTGAATCTCTACCAGGAGCGGTCGCGTCCCCTCTTGCGTCACCATCACGCATGAGCCTGCGACTTGCGCATCATGCTGCGATAAAAACAAGGCGGAGGGGTTTGATACACCTCTCAAACCCCGCTCACTCATGGCAAATACACCCAACTCATTGACCGCGCCAAAACGATTTTTAATGGCACGTACCAAACGAAAACTGGAATGGGTATCTCCCTCAAAATACAACACCGTATCAACAATATGCTCAAGTACGCGCGGCCCAGCTAGCGCGCCTTCCTTGGTCACATGGCCAACCAATATCATGGTGATATCCATAGTTTTAGCGACACGAGTCAATTGCGCCGCACATTCGCGCACCTGTGCCACCGAGCCGGGCGCCGAACTTAATGCATCCGAATATAAGGTTTGTATCGAATCTATCACCACAACTTGCGGCTTATGATCCGACAGTGTGTTAAGAATTTTTTCGAGCTGAATTTCCGCCTGCAAGGCCAAGCCCTTTGTGTCGAGACCAAGTCGGTTCGCACGCAAAGCAATTTGCGCCCCAGATTCTTCACCACTCACATACAAAACTTTTTTGATCTTGGCCAGATTGGAAAGCGCCTGCAACAACAAGGTTGACTTACCGATACCCGGGTCACCACCAATGAGCACCACACCGCCAGGCACCAGGCCGCCACCCAACACCCGATCGAATTCTTCAATACCGGTGCCAAAGCGCGGCACGTCTGACGCTTCAATATCTGATAAATTCAACACAGGTGCCGTTTGTGCCAAACTTTGATGTTTTCCGGAAAAGCGATTACCTGCGGCCTCAATCACCGTTTCAACTAAGGTATTCCATTGCCCGCATGACGGGCATTGTCCAGCCCATTTATTCACGATGCCGCCGCATTCAGTGCAGGTGTAATTTGTTTTTGCTTTCGCCATATTTTTCCAAAAACCGAGTAAACACTGGTATTTTACTCAGTATTCAACTGTAAGCTTGTGCTAATTCAGATAGTTTTTGAGTTTTTCATGGTATAAAGCTGACCGATAACACTTTGTAACAGGCAAATCATAAGCATGAAACGCGGTTTCTATACGATTATGGCGGCACAGTTTTTTTCATCGCTGGCCGACAACGCATTGCTCATCACATCGATGGCCTTACTTGCAAGCATGAACTCGCCGAGTTGGATGACCCCACTCCTCAAGTTATTCTTTGTATTGTCCTACGTTTTACTGGCTGCCTTTGTTGGCGCCTTTGCGGATGCACTTCCCAAAGGCAAAGTGATGTTCATCACGAACATGATCAAGGTTGCTGGTTGTGCTCTCATGTTTGTCCATGTGCACCCGCTGATTGCCTATGGTGTCGTGGGCTTTGGCGCAGCCGCTTACTCACCGGCAAAATACGGCATACTGACCGAACTACTTCCACCCGAGCACTTAGTGGCCGCCAATGGCTGGATTGAGGGTCTAACAGTCAGCTCTATCATTCTGGGAACGGTACTCGGTGGCGCACTGGTAACACCACATGTGACAGATGTCTTACTCAGCCTGAAATCCCCCCTGATAAGCTTACCAATCAATACGGCAACGGAAGCCGCGCTGACCGTCATCACTGGTTTTTATGGTCTGGCCGCGATTTTTAATTTAAGAATACCCGACACCGGTGCACGTTACGCACATCAAAAACACCAGCCCCTGCAATTGATCGCCGACTTCTCAAATTGCTTCATAAAGCTTTGGCAAGACAAGCTGGGACAAATTTCGCTCGCGGTCACAACTCTGTTTTGGGGTGCAGGTGCAACTTTGCAATTCATCGTTTTAAAATGGGCCGAAGCCTCATTGCACATGCCACTGAATCAGGCAGCCATCTTGCAAGGTATTGTTGCTGTGGGCGTTGCCATCGGTGCATGTGCTGCTGCCAAGTTTGTACCTCTCAAAAAATCCCTCTCTGTAATGCCGCTTGGCATTGCAATGGGCGCCGTCGTCATGACGATGATTTTTGTCCATAGCAAAGAAGTCGCTTATCCGCTGCTGATTTTAGTCGGCGCCTTATCTGGCTTTTTTGTAGTGCCGATGAATGCACTTTTACAGCATCGTGGTCACGTTTTAATGAGTGCGGGTCACTCTATCGCAGTGCAAAATTTTAATGAAAATTTATCCGTATTGACGATGTTGACGGTCTACGCCATCATGATTTCACTCAACCTGAATATTCAAGTTGTGATCGTGTTGTTCGGTGGATTTGTAATGAGCACCATGTTCATAGTCATGAAGAAACACCACGCCAATCAGCGCGAATTTGACTCAATTGCCTTAATTGGTGAACACAAACATTGACTTAGAACAACAATCAGGCAAGAGGCGCTAAGCGCCTTCTTGCCTCTGTCGCTTGCTGCCACCAATCATCTGGCACCACCATGCCACGACAAACCTCTCTCGCATAGCCATTCTGCGCTTCAGTGATCGCCAGCATAACGGGGGTTTTGATGAGGCCAAATTGCGCCTCTGTTTTTGTGATTAATTGATCTTTGCCCAGAGTCTCACCAATCGGGACCTGAGCAGGTGCTAACCACATCAGCCGATCAAGTGTCACGCCAGAAAATTCAGGCATGTCACGAAGATCACTCAAACGCCATATATAACCGCGACAATGATCCACAGCAACACCATCGACGAAGTTTGATGCTTCCATAGCCAGAGGGTCGCGATAAAACAACCATCCTTTGATTAATGCCTGCGCAGAGGCTACAGGCAATGCCAATTGAGAACACGCCTGTGGATGCTCACTCAGGCGCAATTGTTGATGCACGATTTTATGCATCTTGGCACCCAATGTATCAGCCAGGTTGGGACCCAGATAGTCGAACAAATCAGCTTGCTCGCCATCAACGGCGAGCTCATCACTTTGGAAGAAAAGATAAAATTTGGTTGCTAATTCCCAATGCGAAAGACGATGACCGTGTCGCACCAAAAAATCAAATTCACCGATGGTTCTGGCCTTATCATCATGAATTTGCAATCCATGTGCATACAAATCACAAAATTGCCCTAGAAAAAATGCTAACAACGTCTCAGCATACAAGCCCAGTCGTTTGGTTGGGTGCTTCGCTAGGGCTGCGTGCAAAGGCGCAGGATCAAGGTCAAGTGCCTGCAAGAAACCTCGCATTGCGGACGCATCAGGCAGGACAGGTGCAATATCTGCACCGTTCCATATTGGAGAGCCTGAATGAAGTAAATGGGGAGATGTCAGCAACCATACCAATGCGCGGACATGGGGATCGTTTAAGTCACCCCACGTGGCATGAAATTGCTGCTGCGCCGATAATTTCACACCGATGTACCATCAAATGTTCGCTGAGCCAGACACAAATCCTGCCATGCCTTACTTTTTTCGAGTGGCTTGCGTAGCAGATATGCCGGATGATAAGTCGCCACCATAGGTATCCCAGCGACACGGTGAACCTTGTTACGCAGCTGTGTCACTGGTGTTTCGGGATCAAATCCAGTTAAAGCAATTGCTGCCGTTTTACCTAAGGCTACAATTACTTGTGGTTGAATCAAAGCGATTTGCCGCTCTAAATACGGCAAACAAGAAGCAATTTCATCGGCGCTTGGAGGTCTGTCTTTACCTTCTTGATTGCTTGGTCTGCACTTCACCACATTTGCGATGTAGGTGCGCTCACCACGACGCACGCCGAGAGATAGCAACATATTATCGAGTAACTGCCCCGCCGCACCAACAAATGGCTCACCTTGAATGTTTTCGTTATAACCGGGTCCCTCACCGACAAATAACCAGTTCGCAGTCCGCGCACCGACACCAAATACGGTTTTCTGTCTTCCCTCGCACAAACCACATGCACGGCATGATGCGACCGACGCTTCCAACTCATCCCAACTCATGTCTGATACTGATCTCAATGCTACGACGCGAGACGACACTGGTAGCACATCAGAAACAGGAGACTGATCGAACCATGCAGATGCAGTTTCATCTGAAAGTACAGCTTCAGGTACCTGCATGTTGCCGACAGGAGCAACAATGGCCTCTGCAATCACAGACTGAGTGGCAGTCTCAATATGATCAATTGAAGGATCAGCGGTGACAGAAACCTCAATAGCCTCTTGGATCGCGTCCGCATAACGCGGCAGCCAGACAGGCCCGATTCCCATCTCGGTCAACATTTTGATGCGAGTAGCCGCCTGATTCGATTGCATTAACATATTCTCCGCATCACTATTGCGTCCTCACGCGCATCACCTTCCAACGGATAGTAACCCTTGCGACGACCAATTTCTTCAAAACCATCACTCAAATAGACTTCGATGGCGCGATAATTACTACGCCTGACTTCCAGCAAGATGGACACAAAGCCTTGCTCGATCGCATATTGATGCATGAACTTCAGCATAGCACTTGCGTAGCCTTGTTTTTGATTTTGTGTTCTGACTGCGAAATTAAGAAGGTGCAATTCATCCAACACTGGCATGACCAAAAAATAGGCGATGATTTGATTCGACTCATCACGCAAACCAAACGCATCATGTCCATTCATCAGGGAATCTGAAAAATTCCCACGCGTCCACGGGTGCGAATAAACCGCCTCCTCTATAGACAGAATCTGGTCAATATCCGCAAATCCCAGCCTTACAAATTCATGCATATTTCTTCCACCGGAAAATCATCACCATCGATCTTTTCACGTCAGCTTTATTCTATAAAATAATTCAATTAAAGCGCTTCTTTTGCGATTGCCCGCTCGGCGGTAGTCAATGCAATTTTATTGCGCAAATACAAAGGCTGTGCATTTTCAGGTGAGACACAAGAACCCGCCTTAAAAACCTGCAAACCTAATTGTGCGACTTGTTTGGCATGCGGCATCAATTGCACAGATGCGTGCGCTTGTAGTTGGGATGGTAGCACCAAGCCATTTCCCAACACCACGAGGGCGTGTGGATGCTGCTCAGCGACTTGAATATCGTCAAGCTTCGATAAAGTGGGTGGACTTAATTCTGTCCAGGCACCACCATTCAATTGGTAATGCGCCCAATATACTTCGCTCATACGGGCGTCAAGCACGCACACGAAATCGTTCACGCGGCTACTTTCAGCCGCAGCCAAAGCCATCGCTTGCAGACTCACCACCGGAATCACACCCAGATCGGCGCCAAATGCGAGCCCCTGCACGACACCGCAGGCAGTTCGTATGCCCGTGAAGGCACCAGGCCCACAACCAAAGGCAATCGCATCGCAATCGTTTAGGTTGATTCCCACCTCTGCAAGCAAGCTTTGCAGAGCCGGTAAAATTCCTTGAGAATGTGTCTGTACACCAGATAATTCGCGCACGAACATCTGATCTTCAACAAACAAAGCTGCTGAAGCGAGTTCTGTCGTAGTTTCTATTGCTAAAATCGTAGTCATGGACGTATTTTACCGTGTTCACCGCTCAACAAGGCTGAATTCTCAAGCACAAGGATAGGTTAAAATTGAAAAATGACTGCTTATACCCACTCCGATGACCTGAAACAGGTACAAACTCAACTTTCCAACAAAAATTGGCTGGTCGCCTGCCTGTGCGCCGCCTGGTGCGACACTTGTACCGCTTATCGCTCTGCATTTAATGAATTAGCTGCGCAACATCCCGATAAATGTTTTACCTGGATAGATATAGAAGACTGCGCCCATCTGATAGACGAGATAGAAATTGAAAACTTCCCGACCATTCTGATACAACATCTCGATCAGGTAGCATTTCTGGGAACGATGTTGCCAGACACGGGACAATTACATAGATTGATTAACTCCCTTGATGACAGCATCAAAACCGGTCCAATCAAGCGCAGCGCACTGAACCAGGAAGCGCCAGAGAATTGGAGTCTCAGACAGCTGATCCTTGCGGAATAAGCTCTACCACACCACTTCTGATTTAAAAAACGAAAACCGCCACAAACGTTGGCGGTTTTTTATTGCACTGTTTAATTCTGACTTAAAAAAGAAAAAAGGGACTAGATTTTCATCTAGTCCCTTGAATCTGGTGCGGCTGGCAGGAATCGAACCCACGACCCCTTGGTTCGTAGCCAAGTACTCTATCCAGCTGAGCTACAGCCGCGAAGAACAAAATTATAGCAAACCAAGGCGATCATGAGAAGCCCCCGATAGCAAAAACTTTGGAAAAGCTTGGTAAATCCCTCAAAATGCAAAGCAAGGCACTCATCAGCACAGATGAGACTTAAGTAAATAACACCTAGTTTTTCACAAAAGCACCGCTTGATCCAACAAACGTGAAAAAACTCCAAACGAAGCGGCGGCGTGATGCCAACAGGCTATCAATACAGAAAAAATGAAAAAAGGAATGCAGAACTCAAAAACACATAAAGAAAAAAGGGACTAGATTTTCATCTAGTCCCTTGAATCTGGTGCGGCTGGCAGGAATCGAACCCACGACCCCTTGGTTCGTAGCCAAGTACTCTATCCAGCTGAGCTACAGCCGCGAAAAACAAAATTATAGCACAGGGGTTTTGATTTGATAAGCCCCCATGTCAAAGTTTTAGATTTCGACCTGCGAGCCCACTTCAATTACGCGATTAGTCGGAATGCGGTAGTAGTCTGCCGCATCACGCGAATTGCGTGACATCGTCACAAACAACCACTCACGCCACAAGGCCATGCCGCGCTCTGGCTTGGAAACGATCGTCTGTCTGGAAATGAAATACGAAGTTTCCAACGGCTCAAACGTTAAACCCTTAGAAGAACACAATTCCAACGCTTTTGGAATATCCGGCTCATTCTTAAAGCCATACTTCACATCCACCTGAAAACAGTTATGTCCGAGGTCAGTTACCTGCACACGATCAGCCACTGGAACCCAAGGGATTTCTTGATTATGCAAAGTTAAGAAAATCACTCTTTCATGCAAAATTTTGTTGTGCGATAAGTTATGAAGTAAAGCATGCGGAACGCCATCCGCCTCGCCACGCAAAAAAATAGCTGTACCTGCAACACGCTGAGGTGGGGAAACGAACAAGGATTCCAAAAAGTCACTTAAAGGAATCGCGTGTTTTTTGAGATTATTAAACACCAATTCACGACCACGCTTCCAAGTCATCATCACGACAAACATGACCACACCCAACACCAACGGGAACCAACCTCCATGGAAGATTTTCAAAGCATTGGCAGAAAACAGCGCCAAGTCAATCATCACAAAAAAGCCCGTCGCCAGGAAGCACAACAATGGGTTGTATTTCCAACCGTAGCGAATCACAAAGAAGGTAAGCAAGGAAGTGACTAACATTGTGCCGGTCACAGCAATACCGTAAGCAGATGCAAGATTTGAAGAAGAGCCAAATCCAATCACCGCCGCAACAACAACGACCAACTGCGCCCAGTTAACTGCAGGAATATAAATCTGACCAATTTCTTTCGCCGACGTATGAATAATTTGCATACGGGGCATAATTCCCAGCGAAATTGCCTGCTTCGTCATTGAGAAAGTTCCGGAAATAGTCGCCTGGGAAGCAATGACCGTTGCCACCGCAGAGATCACGACTAAGGGGTAAATACTCCATGCACCCAACTGCTGGTAGAACGGGTTACTCACTGCAGCAGGATTAACGATTAACAAAGCCCCCTGACCCAGATAATTTAATCCCAGTGCGGGAAATACGACAAAAAACCAAGCCGTACGGATAGGCTGACTACCAAAGTGCCCCATATCTGCGTACAACGCCTCCGCACCGGTAAAAGCCAACACAACAGCACCCAGCGCCAAGAAGGCAACCCAGCCATGCACCTGCATAAAACGTATTGAATGCATAGGATTTAACGCGCCAATGATCGCTGGATCTTTAGCGATGTTATAAACACCCATCACTGCAAGCGCAATAAACCAAATCAGCATAATCGGACCAAACCAATTACCAATGCCCGCAGTGCCCTTGTACTGAACTGCATACAACGCAACAATGACCACCACGGTGATCGGCACAACATAAGGCCCGAAAGCAGGGGTTGCGACCTCGAGACCTTCAATTGCAGAGAGCACAGAGACGGCTGGTGTGATCACACCATCACCATAAAACAAGGCAGCGCCAAACAAGCCCAGTACGAACAAGATCAAATGGAGTTTTGAAGATTTCCCCACCGACTCCAGCGCTAACGCTGTCAGCGCCATGATACCGCCTTCGCCGCGATTATCCGCTCGCAAAATCAGGGTGACATATTTCAATGCCACGATAATAATCAAACCCCAGCAAATCAATGAAATGACACCGAAGATATTAAATTCATTGAGCTCCAGACCGTGTTCCGGAGAAAATACTTCTTTTATTGTGTAGAGAGGACTAGTGCCAATATCGCCATAGACGATACCAATAGCAGCAAGTGATAAAGCAGCCAGACTGCTTTTTGTGTGATCCTGATGATTTTCCAATTGCGTACCTTATTGTTTTTTGGTGCACTGCACAGTAGGCGAATCTGCCACCAATTTCAATAGCGCCAGACAAAAAATCTCTTTATAGAATTTTTACACAACACATCGATACTCTTACAAACGCTTTTGTGATAATAAAAAATATCGATAAAAAGCCCTTTTTTACAGACAATGGCTACCGGACACGCTCAATGATCAAAGCGATGCCCTGCCCCACACCGATACACATCGTACATAGGGCATAACGACCGTCAATGCGCTCAAGTTGATTAACAGCAGTGGCAACCAACCGGGCACCGGAGGCGCCCAAAGGATGGCCAATTGCAATTGCCCCGCCATTTGGATTCACATCCTCTGCATCATCCGGCAACCCCAGATCCCGCATCACAGCCAATGCCTGCGCAGCAAAGGCTTCATTAAGCTCTATCACATCCATTTGAGTGAGTTGTAAACCGGTTTGCAGCAAGACTTTGCGCACCACAGGTGATGGGCCAAAACCCATAATCCGCGGTGCAACACCAGCCACAGCCATTCCGATGATGCGTGCACGGCGCTGCAGTCCATAGCTATCCGCCGCCTGCGACGATGCAATCAGCACAGCGCATGCTCCATCATTTACGCCAGATGCATTCCCTGCTGTCACTGAACCACCTTCACTGACAACCCCCTTCAATCGTGTCAACATCGGCATATCAGTCTCAGGGCGCGGGTGTTCATCCACAACAAATAATCTGGATTCTTCCTTTTTAACTGGAATTTCCACAGAAATTATCTCGTTCTGAAAAAAGCCAGCCGCATTTGCGCGTGCCCAACGCTGCTGACTTCGCAAGGCAAAAGCATCCTGATCTGCGCGACTGACATGAAATTCCAGAGCAACGTTTTCAGCGGTTTCTGGCATGGAGTCGATACCATACCTCGACTTCATCAAAGAATTAACAAAGCGCCACCCTATCGTGGTGTCTTCAACTCTACAAGTACGACTAAACGCACCATCCGCCTTTGCCATGACAAAAGGCGCACGAGTCATACTTTCGACACCACCAGCAATGATGAGTTGCGCTTCACCTGACTTAATTGCACGACCAGCCATTCCGACTGCATCCAGACTTGATCCGCACAAGCGGTTGATGGTACTGGCAGGCACATCAACAGGCAAACCTGCCAATAATGCCGCCATGCGGGCAACATTACGATTATCTTCCCCGGCCTGGTTAGCACATCCAAAATAAACATCATCTAACTGCGCCCAGTCGACAGACGGATTGCGCGCCATCAAAGCCGCGATCGGCTTTGCCGCCAGATCATCAGTACGAATACTGGCTAAGGCACCACCATAGCGGGCAAAAGGTGTTCTGACCCCATCACAAATCCAGGCATCCGTCCCCATTCCAAATCCATTAGCCATCCGCATTAATCCTATGTATTAGTGCTGCCAGCACCTCTTTCACCAGCTCATTATCAATCTGACATGTTCCTGCATTTTCATGCCCACCACCGCCGTATTCAAGCATTAATGCACCGATATTGGTCTTTGAACTGCGATTCAGTATTGATTTGCCAGTCGCAAAAACAGTATTTTGGTTTTTCAATCCCCATAAGACATGGATAGAAATATTAATTTGGGGGAACAGTGCGTAGATTAAAAATCGGTTCCCTGCATAAATAATCGGCTCGCTGCGCAAATCTAAAACGACCAGATTGTGATGGATGGTTGAGCAACGCAAAATTTGCTCTTTACATTTTTCCTGATGCTCCACATACAAATCAACCCGTTCTTTAACATCGGGGTGTAGCATAATCTCGGTAATAGTCTGCGTCTTACAAAGATCGATCAATTCCATCATTAACGCATAATTTGAAATTCTGAATTCCCGGAAGCGCCCTAAGCCAGTACGCGCATCCATTAAAAAGTTCAGCAAGTCCCAACCCTCAGGATGTAAAACTTCTTCGCGATTAAACTGCGCGGAATCGCCCTTATCAACCGCTGCCATCATTTCATCCCAGGATGCAGGAAAAGCCTTTGAACCACCGTAATAGTTATAAACGACCCGCGCAGCAGAAGGCGCATCGGGATCGATAATATGGTTAGTGCGTTCACCGCTATTGCGGATAGTTTCAGACGAGTGGTGATCAAAAGCGATATGCACTCCTCCAACATAAGGCAGATTGGTGCTTATATCGTTGGTGGTGACAGTAACCTTGCCATCTTGCATATCTTTTGGATGAACAAACAAGATCTCATCTATCATATTCAGGTGTTTTAACAACACCGCGCAAACCAGTCCATCAAAGTCACTACGCGTGATGAGTCGGAACTTCTTAACCTCAGTAGACATAAAATTCCCCTGGCAGTTAGTTGCAAGAAAAAACAACAAGAATTTCGCGGATTTTTTGAGCAAGACTTGAGCAAAGGTTTTATAGCTGCGTGAAGCAAAATTTCAACCTGGATTAGCTCAGTGCGCACTGTCTCACATAAGTCCTAATGTAGTGCCTTTTATCCCCGATGTCTATCTATCCCCGAGCGCACATCACAAAACGCTTGCTTTTTACTACACGATTTTAATAAGCTCGATGCACTTGGCCGGATTGCAGTGCCAAACGTAAATCTCGAAGAAAAACTAGTTACTTAAAAGTAACATGCTCAACCGATTCTTCCGCGAGCAAATTAAATTTCTCCAGCATAGCAACCAGTTCGTCCATCGCCGCCAGACCAAAAGTTTGCTCAATGTGTTGGTACTGCAAATCGATGAGCGGCGCCATGTCGCTCATCAGTGCATCGCCGGCAACAGACAAACCTATTGAGACACGGCGCTGGTCGCCACTTACCGGACTGCGCAGTATCAGATCCAGCTCTTCCATACGCTTTAAAACACCTGCCATGCTTGGACTGGAAATCTGGCACAAATCACATAGCTCTCGTGGCTCCAGTTGCCCGTACTCATCTAACACCCGCAAGATGCGCCACTGCTGATCTGTAAGGCCAAAATGACTGAGAATGGGCTTGAAATGCGCCATCAGGTTTCCACGCGCCTTTAAAAATAACTGCGGCAAATTGCGATAAGCAATTTTGTGACTCATTACTACTCCTGACTATCTTAAAAATTGAATCGGATGAGGTTTATACCGACTTTAACATTCATATACATTCATATTGTACAGAGCACATCAGAACAAGATTTGACTTGCTAACATATTAGTGATTTAATTCACTAATATGTTAGTAATTAATGAGGAAGTTTTGAAGCAAATCAAACCAACGGACGCAACATGATCGTCCGCGACAGGCCATCAGGCTTTCGCCTGTTTTTGTTATTACGCGGGTCGGTATTACCACGCATACTTCCTGCACTCATCATCAATATACTGATTGCGACACTGGTTACCATGTCCCATGGCGACCTGTTCGAATTAAAAATAACGCTCACCACAATTCCCTTCACTCTCATCGGCTTACCCATTTCGATTTTTTTGGGCTTTCGCAACAACGCAGCCTATGACAGGTTTTGGGAAGCGCGTAAGTTATGGGGGGAATTACTTCTGCGTAGTCGCAACTTATCCCGTCAATGTCAGAGTCTGATTGATTATCCTCATCCAGCGATTGCCAGCAACGGTTTAAATGACATCCGCGTGCGCATGGTGTTCCGCATGATTGCCTACTGCCATGCATTAAGAGATCTTTTGCGAAATCAGGAAACGAAGATCGAGATGCAGCAATGGCTTCATCCCGATGAATTCAAACGTTTTGAAAATACGCGCAATAAGCCCGATTTACTCATGCTCAATATGGGACAGGATTTGCGCCAGACCTTAAAAGAGAAACGTATCGATGGATGTCTTGCTGCAAATTTGGATGCTACCTTATCAGCCATTACCGCTGCTGGCGCAGCCTGCGAACGAATTCGCAATACACCGATTCCGTTTTCATACACATTACTTCTTCACCGCACGGCGTACATTTATTGCTTTTTGCTACCTTTTGGCCTGGTCGACTCTATCGGTTTTATGACGCCATTCGTAGTCGCGATTGTGGCGTACACATTTTTTGGCCTGGATGCATTGGGTGATGAAATTGAAGAACCGTTTGGGCTCGAATCCAACGATCTGCCATTGGATGCAATCTGCCGCACAATAGAAATCGAACTGCGAGAATCTCTGCAAGACACTGTTGTTCCGCAGCCTTTGACACCAACAAATTACTGTCTGTCCTAAGCGCGATAAAACGAAAAAATCACATAACAACAGATCAACGATCAACCTTGAAGAAACGAATTATTTTCAGAGACAAAGGAATAAAAATGTATGACGCTCCACAAATAGATCAAACCAGATCAATCCACTTAGAACAAACAATTCAAGAGCAAAGAATACGCTTACCAGAATTAAGAAACCGCATTACCAGCGCCGAGCATGCGGCATCCTGGATAGAAGATGGGATGACGATAGGTATGAGTGGATTTACGAGAGCAGGCGATGCAAAGGTAGTGCCGTTAGCGATTGCTGAACGTGCAAGGATTGAGCATTTAAAAATTAGCTTGATGACTGGTGCCTCGTTGGGCAACGATGTAGACAAGACCTTAACTGAAGCAGGAGCAATGAGTCGTCGCATGCCCTTTCAGTCCGATCCGACCCTACGCGCTGCGATTAATCGTGGTGAAGTGATGTATGTTGACCAGCATCTGTCTGAAACCGTAGAACAATTACGAACGCGCCAGATCAATGCCATTGACGTGGCTATTATCGAAGCAATTGCCATCACGGAAACCGGTGCCATCATCCCCACCACATCAGTCGGCAACAGTGCCAGCTTTGCAATTCTCGCAGATCAGGTCATTGTCGAAATCAATCTGACACAATCACTGGAACTCGAAGGACTGCACGATATTTTTATCCCAAAACATCGTCCACGACGCGAACCAGTTCCCATCATGTCGGTCAGTGATCGCATAGGCAGCACAGCGATTTCCATCCCGCCAGAAAAAATCGTCGCCATCGTTATCACGCAAAAATCGGATAGCGCATCCACAATACTTCCTCCCGATCATGACACCGCCAAAATCGCGAGCCACCTAGTCAATTTTTTCAAAGATGAAGTACGAGATGGTCGCCTGACCAACAGCTTGATGCCATTACAGGCCGGGATAGGCACCATCGCCAATGCTGTCATGAGTGGCTTTATAGATAGCCCGTTTGAACATCTGACGATGTATTCTGAAGTATTGCAGGACTCGACATTTGATTTATTTGATGCGGGCAAACTTGATTTTGCATCTGGTTCGTCGATTACACTTTCTTCGCAAAAAAGTACTGATGTATTCAACAATATTGCCAAATACAAAGGTCGCCTGGTTTTGCGCCCACAAGAAATCAGCAACCACCCAGAAGTGATACGCCGCCTGGGCCTGATCACGATCAACACTGCGCTCAAGGCAGACATCTATGGCAACATCAACTCCACACACGTGCTTGAATGGCATTGGTGGCTCCGGTGATTTCGCGCGCAATGCCTATTTATCTGTGTTTGCAACAAAATCGATTGCCAAAGGTGGAAAAATATCAAGCATCGTCCCTATGGTCACACATGTGGATCATACCGAACATGACGTCGACATCATCGTCACAGAAATTGGCCTTGCAGACCTACGAGGATTAGCACCACGTGAACGCGCGCAAAAAATTATTCAGCATTGTGTCGCCGAACCTTACAAACAAATGCTCTTCGACTATCTCGCGGAAGCGGAATTACGCGGAGGACACACGCCTCACGTGCTGGAAAGAGCCTACGCGTGGCACACCCGCTATCGCGAAACGGGTACGATGTCAGAGGCTGCGGGCACACTTAAAGTAGTCGCTTAAATAACTCAGTATATCCATCAATCCAAAAACGGAGTGAATATCACCCCGTTTTTGGATTGAGTCCGGCATGATCAAATCACCGAAATTTACTTCACGTTAGCACAATCAGCGTTGTAATCATCCCAAACTTGCCTCTGGATTTTCTTGATCGTGCCGTCTCGTGCCATTTCTTTTAAAATTTGCTCCAATTTCGGTATTAGATTCTGATGTACTGGACTCAGCCAATGATATCCCTGAACACTTTCGAGCGACGGCTCCAACATAACGACATTGTTCAGCCCTAATTTCTTTGCGGTGCAAAGGCTGGCTCGTGACTCAATCACGAGATCGGTACGACCTGCTGAAAGCTTTCTTAACAAAGATTCTTCACTAGGCGCAGTTTCAGTGCGCATCTCTTTGAGATTATCATCAAAAATACGGGCACCGTTCAAATATCCAATCGAATACGGACGCAGACTCTGATAACCATTCACAACAAATTTTTTGTCTACCGTATAGACGCAAAAGTCTTCGCTAGTTATCGGAACCGATAGCTTGACCAAATTTTGGATCGGGGCATCAGAAAAACGATAACTCATCCCATCTACTTCATGATTTTCGAGCAAAGTCTTAGTGCGCAGGTTTGGAACCAGAAGAAAAGTAATGCCTATCCCCATACGCTGATAAGCAGTACGCAAAACCCTTTGAGCAACAATTGAACTTGGAAGCTGATCAACAATATCGGTAAATATCAGCTGCGTTTTTTCTCCACCGAAACTTGGCGTGCATAAAATGAATGCCAACATGCAAAACAAAACCCTGATATTTTTATTATTTACACACAACTTCATTCTATGAATCCATCCGAACATCACCAAAATCTCATGCTATATGCACAAAATAAAGAAATGAGCGCATTTTGCACACCCATTCAATTCAATCTTCAACCGGTGACATGTCTATTTGGTCAACAGCTTCGCGTACGGCGCTATCTTCCTGAACTTGCCTATTGCGACCAGGTCAGGTTTTTATCATTGCAAATACGAAAACATTGCAGTGTTACAAAACGCCAAAAAACAAGGCATACATTAAAAAATGCCGCATGCTTTAATAGCCCGATCATACCACTGGCGAATGCGACTTGGCTAACGTTGGCGCTAGCACCATGACGATCTGGCAGAGTTTTTATGATGCAAAAGGTAGTTATAAAAAGATGTGCAAACTGGATTCACAATTATTTTCATCTGTATTTTTTTTATTTATATAAAATAAGTGAATAAAATTAGCTGCTATTTTAATAAAGCATCCAATCCACTCTTTATTTCTCACGGGAATTTATTTTCCAAAACTGCTGAAGCAATATCTTCTTGCGACCTTTATTTCTCATGAAGATTTGATCATCTGACATGAAATCTCATTTATAGAAGTGTAAAGATCAGATATGGGACTTCTCTCTCGCTTCATGCCTCCAGCATTCAAACACTGGATTCTTGCCGAACTTGGAGATGGCGAAGAAAAATTTACGCGCGTCTTTCACACCAGTGCGGATTGGATCGTGATCACCCGACTCAGCGATAGTAGAATCGTTGAAGCCAACGCTGGCTTCGAAACAATCAGCGGTTACAGTCGCGATGAAGTCATGGGGCACCCAATCAAGGACTTTAACGTCTGGGCAGTTCCAGAACAACGTGTTGAATTGGTTCAAGAATTAATGAGCAAAGGTCACGCGCGCGA
Organism: Undibacterium sp. Ji67W; assembly: GCA_049340365.1. GTDB lineage: Bacteria > Pseudomonadota > Gammaproteobacteria > Burkholderiales > Burkholderiaceae_D > Undibacterium. The sequence goes on from JBMPOY010000007.1 coordinate 71,342, forward strand.
CTATCTGGCAAAAATGAGAACAAAAGACGGCGGCATTCGCGACTGTCTTGTGAATTGCGCCTTAATCGCCCTCAAAGGCAATGTCAACTCTCACGCAGTCTGGATCGCACGTGACATTACCGATCAACTAATCGCCTCAGAACAATCCAGTGCTGCGTTCCGCCTCACGCCTGATTGTATGACGATATCGCGTCTGAAAGACGGTACCTATATCGAGGTCAATAGTGCATTTGAGAAAGCGATGGGGATGCATCGAAAGGACATTATTGGCAAGACAGCGCAGGATTTAAATGTATGGAATTCTGCTGATGACAGAAGTAAGTTAGTTTCATTGTTACGACAAAACACCACCGTCATCGATTACCCGGCTCAGATTAAGTTAGGTGATGGCAAAACCAGAGATATCCTGATTAACAGCACTTTATTTGAATCCCGTGGCGAAGAATTGATGATTGCTGTACTTCACGATGTAACCGAAATACGCGCTGCAGCAAACGAAATTTTGAACCTCAACACCAATCTGGAGCGTCGCGTTCAAGAGCGAACCGCAGAATTGCAAGCTGCTAATCTCGATCTCAAGAACGCACTTGAGACCCTGAACATCGCAAAAGATCAGTTGGTACAATCAGAGAAATTAGCCGCATTAGGCTCATTGGTCGCAGGCGTTGCTCACGAACTAAATACACCAATAGGCAACAGCTTAACGGTAGCAAGCACACAAGAAGAAATGCTCCATAGATTAGTCGAGCAAATCGATACAGGCCTAAAACGTTCGGACTTAAAGAAATTTGTTTCAGAAATTAGCATGGCTACTGATATTCTGACTCGCAATCTTATGCGGGCAGGTGATCTGGTCACCAGTTTCAAACATGTTGCCGTAGACCGTACCAGCTCAAAACGACGTCAGTTCTCTTTAGCAGAATTAATCGCCGAGATTTTACTGACAATGAATCCGACCTTGTCAAAAAAAACCTGCAAAATCGAATCTGAAATCAATAAAGCCATCGTGCTTGATAGCTTTCCGGGCGCACTCGGACAGGTCATCATTAACTTAATCAATAACGCCGTAATCCATGGCTTTGACGCTCGCGAATCTGGGTCCATACGAATCTCCGCCGATTTTACAGACGACCAACACGCCTATATTGAGATCCAAGACAATGGAAAAGGCATTCATCCAGAAAATTTAAAACGAGTTTTCGAACCATTCTTTACGACCCGCCTGGGTCAAGGTGGCTCAGGAATGGGATTACACATAGTACACAACCTGGTGACAGGTTTACTCGGTGGACAAATCATCGTAGCAAGTTCGCACGAGCATGGTGAAACCACATTCAGACTGACGTTACCGCTAGAGGCACCATCAATTGATGATACCAATAAGCCAATCGGTGTATAAGTATTTCTTATCTGACCATCCAAATGACTTTTGCCTCGTTACCAAATGGCTCAAGCAAAAAAAAGAAAAAGCCCCTGACGAATCAGGGGCTTAATCAGAATTACTGGCGGAGGCGGTGAGATTCGAACTCACGATACAGGTTTAAGCCCATATGCTTCCTTAGCAGGGAAGTGCCTTCGGCCACTCGGCCACGCCTCCACACTATTACAAACCTTGCCCTAGAGCTCGGCAGTAATCGAGATCAAGATAATAGCGGTTCAACGGCCTTTGGTCAACTATTGCGACCAACAAAAATAGTTTTTTTCAAACTACCACAGCAATAAACCGCCAACGATTGCACAGATCGCGGTTACAAGTTAAGGATTAAGAGTTTTCGAGGCCAAACGCTTTATGCAGGGAACGTACGGCCAGTTCCATGTATTTTTCGTCGATCAGAACTGAGATTTTGATTTCAGAAGTGGAAATCATCTGAATATTGATACCCTCTTCCGACAAGGTACGGAACATTTGCGATGCGATGCCTACATGGCTACGCATACCAACGCCAACCACGGAGACTTTCGACACTTTGGAATCGCCGACGATACTGGTTGCGCCAATGTGCGCTTTAACACTACCTTCGAGCACTTCCATCGCTTTTTGGTACTCGCCGCGTGGAACAGTGAAAGTGAAGTCGGTTTTTCCTTCTACCGACTGGTTTTGTATGATCATATCGACTTCGATATTTGCATCAGCAACCGGGCCGAGAATCTGGTAAGCAATACCTGGACGATCAGGCACGCCCAGAACGGTAATTTTGGCTTCATCACGGTTAAACGCGATGCCAGTGATGGTAGCTTGTTCCATGTGTGTATCTTCCTCAAACGAAATCAGTGTGCCGGATTTTGCTTCCTCTTCCAGCGGCATTAATGGGTCAGTCAAGGATGACAAAACCCTGGTAGGCATACGGTAGTTACCAGCAAATTCCACAGAGCGAATTTGCAAAACCTTGGAACCTAAGGATGCCATTTCCAGCATTTCTTCAAAGGTCACCGTGTTCAGACGACGTGCATCTGAGACCACGCGCGGATCGGTAGTGTAGACACCGTCAACGTCCGTGTAGATCAGGCATTCTTGCGCCTTTAATGCGGCCGCAACAGCCACAGCCGATGTATCGGAACCACCGCGCCCCAGCGTTGTAATATTGCCTTGTTCATCCACACCCTGGAAACCAGTAATAATGACAATCTTGCCCGCATCCAGATCAGCTTTTACTTTTGCATCGTCAATCGATGCAATACGTGCTTTGGTGTACGAGGAGTCGGTCTTGATGGCAACCTGCCAACCTGCGTAAGACACGGCTTTTTTGCCAATAGCCTGCAAAGCCATTGCCAGCAATCCAACGGAAACCTGTTCACCGGTTGAGGCAATCATGTCGAGTTCACGTGGATCAGGTTGCGCCATAATTTCTTTAGCGAGACCGATGATGCGATTTGTTTCGCCGGACATTGCCGAAGGCACCACAACTATCTGGTGACCGGCATCATGCCATTTGGCGACGCGCTTGGCGACGTTCTTGATGCGTTCTGTCGAACCCATCGAAGTACCGCCGTATTTGTGGACGATTAAAGCCATAGATATAGAAGACTAAGGGTGAGAAATGAGGTAAATCAACCTCTTACTGTACATGCTGCTCTGCAAAATAACAAGGAGCTTTTAGGCAAAATTTCTGAAGAATCCGCGGTATTGCTCAGAGTCAAAGCGAATTTTCCACAGAAAATGAGGCAAACAAATAAGAAAACTGAAAATCAACATGACAAACAACATGCCTGATGGCAGCAATCCGCGCACATCAGCGTCCACAAGAAACAGACCTTGCACGTTGCAATGAGTTTAGAAAAATATAAAAATCTGGGAGTATATTTAATTTATCGCCGTATCTCATTGATATATAAGGGTAAAAAATTATACTCCCCCCAGTACAAAACTCAGTTATCAATATTCACTATTCAAAATCAATTCTGTGACCATTCGCGCATCACGATAATGCAACTACAAAAAAACAAGAATTACTACATGACTTTTTCATCTATCGATATAAATAATTAATTGCAGAAAAGTGGCAACCCTATTCTTTTTTTGCTGCAAACGCGTAAATCACTCGAGTCCAAGAGCTACTTCAGGAACGAATCCAAAAAAATCAAAGCTCATTTAGAAATACCGCGGCCTGGGTGCCGATAGCGCTTATTTGTTCAGGTAAGACAAATGCAGCTTATCCCAGCCCTCAAAACCAAGTTTTTGCATGGTTTCGATATTTTTTTCATAAATCATCCCTGCATCAGGAAATGCTTCCACTGCCCTATCGATACTTTCTTCACGTAACAAATGCATCACTGGGTAAGGCGAACGATTTGTGTAATTTTCGATATCGTCAATATCCGTGCCATCAAACTGAAAATCAGGATGAAAACTTGCTACCTGCAAAATCCCATCCAATTCCAACTCTTCCAACAAGCCGTCGGCCACATCCAGGAAATCATTAAAATCTAAAAAGTCGGTCAATACCTGAGGATGAATCAATAACGTCGTATCAATCTTTTCCGGACTCGTTTCAGCCAATAATTCCAACTCGCTATGCAATTGTTCCAGCAAAGCTTCTGGTGTCGTCGCTTCACTGACCACGTAGCGGATTTGCTTTTTGACTTGTACCGCTTTGGCAAACGGACAGAGGTTGAGACCGATAACTGCTTTTTCCAGCCATTCTTCGGTATGGGCAATGACGGTTTCTGGTGAAATAGGTGTGGACTGAGACATGATCAATTCGCTTTCAAAAAACTGCAGGACAAGATGTCGCAACACAGTGTAGAAAATAAAACGACAGTATGCCACCACCAATAAAAACAGCCCGTTTTTTTCGGGCTGTTTTTTTGATCCTGACTAACTTTAGTAATGAAATATTTTAGATTTCTTCGTATAAAGGCAAAGTCAAAAATTCTGCAAAGTTTTCGGAGGTCGACATTTCTTCAAAAATGACGGCAGCTCTATCATACGTTGGGCCATCGCCCGCAACCTCTTTGACCTTCGCCAATTCTTCAGGAATCATGGCGCGTACCATGTCGGCTGTCACTTTACGTCCATCTTCCAGCTTACCTTTGGCAGAACGTATCCATTGCCATACTTGTGAACGACTGATTTCAGCAGTCGCCGCATCTTCCATCAGATTATGGATAGGCACACAACCATTGCCCGCCAACCAGGCGCCCAGGTAATGAATACCGACGTTGATGTTGTAACGCAAACCTGCTTCTGTGATTGGCGTTTCAGGTTGGAAATTCAATAAATCTTTCGCTGTCACTTCGATGTCAGGACGCTGTTTAGAAATCTGGTTCGGTGCATCACCCAGCACTTTTTTGAATTCCGTCATCGCCAACTCGACCAGACCTGGATGTGCAACCCAACCACCGTCGTAGCCATCCGTCGCGTCGCGTGCTTTATCGTTACGCACGCCACCCATCGCGATGTCATTTTTCTCGGGGTCGTTTTTGATCGGAATCAATGCAGCCATACCGCCGATCGCAGGCGCATTACGTTTGTGGCAAGTTTTCAGCAACAGCAAAGCATACGAACGCATGAACGGTGCTGTCATCGTTACCTTCGCACGATCTGCGAGGCAGAAGTCTTTATCGTTTTTAAATTTTTTAATGCAAGAGAATATGTAATCCCAACGACCCGCATTCAAGCCTGAACTATGTTCGCGCAATTCATACAAAATCTCATCCATCTCAAATGCGGCAACGATGGTTTCGATTAATACTGTCGCTTTGATTGTTCCTTGTGGAATACCGATTTCATTTTGTGCCATCACAAAAATATCGTTCCACAAACGCGCTTCCAGGTGTGATTCCATTTTTGGCAAATAGAAGTAAGGGCCTGCGCCGCGAGCCAGTTGTTCTTTTGCATTGTGGAACAAGAATAAAGCGAAATCAAAAATACCGCCAGAAACACGCTTACCATCGACCAACACGTGTTTTTCATCGAGATGCCAACCGCGCGGACGTACCACGAGAGTGGCGATTTTGTCGTTCAACTTGTAGGACTTGCCATTTTGCTCCAGGCTGATCGTACGACGAACTGCATCACGCATATTGATCTGACCGCTGATCTGATTGTCCCAATTTGGTGTATTGGAATCCTCAAAGTCAGTCATATAGCTGTCTGCACCAGAGTTAAACGCATTAATCACCATTTTGCGCTCAACCGGGCCTGTGATTTCTACGCGACGACACTCAAGTGCCTTAGGGATAGGAGCAATTTTCCAGTCACCTTCGCGGATATGCAAAGTTTCCGGCAAAAAGTCAGGCTGTTCACCAGCATCAAGACGCTTTGCACGTTCGACACGTGCTGCCAGCAACTCTTGACGGCGCGGCTCAAATGCACGGCTCAATTTCGCTACCAATGCCAACGCATCATGCGTCAAAATTTGCTCAAAACCTGGTTTAATTTCACCAATAATCTGCATACCAGCAGGCAAGTTCAATTGCGTCATATCCATCTCCAAGCGAAAATAAAAATAAAAATAAAAATAAAAATAAAAATAAAAATAAAAATAAAAATAAAAATAAAAACTAAATTCTAACTACGAAGTTTTTCGACAAAATTAATCACATCAGTCAACGTACTACCAGTGCCATGCGGTGCGACACCTAACTCTTCGAGAGGCGCACCAGCGCGATTAACCCAAAACGTGGTGTAGCCAAACCAGGTAGCGCAACAAACATCCCAGCCATTACTCGATACGAATAAAATATCTTTAGCTGGCACACCAAACACGTCAGGCCCCAATTGATAGGCCTCAGGAGCTGTTTTATATTTGCGCACCACCTCTACCGACATCAAATGACTAAAAATACCCTGCATGCCGGCTGCATCAACCGCTGATTGCAACATCGCCGTCGTACCATTCGACAAAATTGATAATTTAAATCCAGACGCCCGCAGCACCTTCAAAGTCGCCACATTTTCCGGGAACGCATCAAGACGCGCATATTGACCCATGAGACTATTTTGCGCATCCAGGTTTAAATCCAGCCCCAGTTTTTTACAAACGTAGATCAAAGCATCCTGCGTCACCTCCCAAAAAGGCTTATACATACTGCACATGGTACGCAATTGGGTATATTCAATCTGCTTGCTGCGCCACATTTGCGCCACATCAGCGCCATGTCCCGGGAAATATTTCTCCGCCAGTTGAGCAATTGAATACACATCAAACAAAGTACCGTACGCATCAAAAGCAATCGCGCGGATAGTCATGGTTATTTACCCCTCAATTTGGCAAGGCAGACAATACGCTGTAGTGTATTCAATAAAAACCAACATAAATACTTAGTTTTATCACTTTATCTTTTACTTTTAGTTAAAGATAGACACACAATCGACCGTATAGACTATCAAAATTGGCGTTAATGACCAGCGGTTAAGAATCAACTTACCAGTTCAGAGAAAAAAACATGGATCAATTCAAACAAATCAGTACCTTTGCTGAAGTGGCAAATCGCGGTAGCTTATCCGCTGCAGCCCGTGCAGAAGGTGTTGCGCCAGCGATGATCAGTCGTCGTCTTGACGCTTTGGAAGAGCGACTAGGCGTCAAACTCATACAAAGAACGACCCGTAAAATTGCCCTCACCAATGAAGGCGCTGCATTTTTAGATGATTGCATGCGCATTCTGGCCGACCTGGAAGAAGCTGAGTCCTCCGTTTCTGAGCGCAGTGCGCATGCGAGTGGCGTTCTGGCCGTTTCTGCCCCTGCAGGTTTTGGAAGGCAACACGTAGCGCCATTGATACCTTCCTTTCTGACCGAGCATGCAGATTTAAAATTAACCCTGAGTCTGAACGACCGCGTAGTTGATCTGATCGGCGAAGGCATAGACGTCGCCATCCGTATTGCGTCGCTGACTGATTCAAATTTAATTGGCGTTAAATTGGCTGATAATAAGCGTGTTGTGGTTGCCGCACCGAGCTACTTAAAACGTTTCGGCGCACCGAAAAGCATTGATGAGTTAAGCAGCCACAACTGCTTAGCGTTTAGCAGCGATGGCAGTCAACGTGGCTGGACGTTTCGCCAGCATGGTAAAAACGTGACCATCAAAGTCGATGGCAATATGGTCTGTAATGACGGTGAAGTCTTACACGACTGGGCAATGGCCGGTAAAGGTCTGGCGTGGCGCTCGATGTGGGAAGTCGGCGCAGAAATAGAATCCGGGAAGCTCATTACAGTCCTCGATGAATATACCGCTCCGGGAAATGATATTTATGCGATTTTTGCACAACGGAGACATCTTCCTTTGCGGATTCGTGCATTTATCGATTTTCTACGTCAGGCGTATAGCAATCCATATTACTGGAAGAAAAAGTAATTGCTGATTATTCCATCGATAAAAAAACGAGCCGTAGCCCGTTTTTTTATGCTGTAAAAAGCAATTAAGACATTAAGACATTACGCCATTAAGTCACTAAGCCACTAACGATGGATCAAAATTCCTCCCAATCACCATCACCACTAGATTTCATCGGCTTAACGTCACGCGGTTTGGTTTTTGGTGCCTCGGCTCTGGCAATAGCCTTGACTCGTTTTGCCACGGGTTTAGTTTGGGTCACGACAGGCGCTGGCGCTGGCGTTCTGGTTGGTGCAGACACCGTCTGACGTACCTGACTATCACTCGCCTGCACTTTAAAGATGCCAACAGCGCGATTCAAATTATTAGCCTGCTCACGCATACTACCTGCAGCGGCAGCCGCCTCTTCGACGAGGGCGGCATTTTGTTGGGTTGCCTCATCCATCTTAGTAATTGCCTGATTGACTTGCTGAATACCATCACTTTGTTCCGCACTCGCTGCAGTAATTTCAGCCATGATATCGGCAACACTCTTAATCGACACCACGATTTCATCCATGGTTTTACCAGCATCATCCACCAGACGCGAGCCTTCTTCTACCTTATCTACCGAGTTACTGATCAGCTCTTTAATTTCCTTGGCTGCACCAGCAGATCGTTGAGCAAGATTGCGAACTTCACTGGCAACCACTGCAAAACCGCGACCTTGCTCGCCCGCGCGGGCAGCCTCGACCGCAGCGTTTAACGCCAGAATATTGGTCTGAAATGCGATGCTATCGATCACGCCGATAATATCAACGATTTTTCTGGAGCTTTCTTTAATCGAGGACATAGTGTGTACAACATCACCAACCACCCGGCCACCTTTGCTTGCCACATCGGAAGCTGTTAACGCCAAAGTATTCGCCTGACGCGCATTATCTGCATTTTGCTGCACGGTTGATGTTAGTTCTTCCATCGATGATGCGGTCTCTTCAAGGCTGGCTGCCTGCGCTTCGGTACGGGAAGACAAATCCATATTCCCAGCGGCAATCTCTTCTGCCGACACAGCAATAGAGCCACTACTCTGACGCACCATCGTCACGGTTTGCACGAGGCTCTGGCGCATATTTTCCAGCCCAGAAACCAATTGTCCCATTTCATCATTGGACTCAGGCTTTAATTGATTAGTCAGATCTCCATCACCAATAGCAGTAAATTGAACCAATGCCTGCTGCAAAGGATGAGAAATGGCACGCAACAAGAAATGTGCGGATATAAAAACCGCCGTCAACCCTGCGATGACACCTAAAATATCAACCCACATAAAAATCGTGAAGTCGCTTTGGCTTTTTTTGAGTAAGTCTGCAGAACTGGCAAACTGATGCTCCGCAAGCTCGCCAATTTTTGCCGAGTAAATAGAAAATTTAACCGGAACAACCTCAGTATTAATTCGATCAGCTTCTTCTTTATTACCCGCCTTAATTGCCGCCAACATAGGTTGGTGAGCTTCTTTTAAATAGGTATCACGAAGTGAAATAAGATCCGTTGCTAATTTTTTTTCTACCTCATCCTGCGGCAAAGCAAGATATTTTTTAAAACTTTCATCAGACTTAACAACGAACTCTTCCGACTTACTTATCGTTGTCGATACATCCGTAGCATCTGGATGAGCAATCGCCCTATCAAGTGCGGTTCTGGAACTCAATAGCCAGACCCTAGATTGCTCTAAACTATCGACCGAAGGTAACTGATTTGTGAATAGCTCCTGGATGACTGTATTACTGTTACGTACACCGTAAATACCCATCAAGCCACCAATAGTCAGCATGATAGCCATAAAGGTCATGGTACCAATCAACCTCAGCCTGATCGTTAAATTCATCATCACTACCCTCTCAATCAGTATTTTCTCAAATACGCCAGCGTACAAATATCAAAAAATTTGGTATTGATCAGAAACAAGAACAAGTAAAAAATGTTTCAACAAGGCATCATCTTCACTATTCAAGATTTCATCCATGTGCTACGCAGTATAAAGTTGTTTTATTAAAAAGTGCGAGACACATTTACAACGGCCAAAAAAAATCCCCGACAAATCGGGGACCTTTTATTGCAAGGCTGTTATATCAGCCCATCAACACTCTAATTACAGAGGGGAGATGTTGGAAGCTTGCTTACCTTTAGGGCCTGTCGTTACTTCGAAAGAAACGCGTTGGTTTTCTTTCAAAGATTTGAAGCCGGAAGATACGATTGCGGAGAAGTGAGCGAACAAATCTTCGCCGCCTTCATCAGGAGTAATGAAACCAAAACCTTTAGAATCATTGAACCATTTAACAATACCTGTTGCCATTACTATTTCCTATTTCAGTTAATTTGGGCATATGCCCGATAGATCGTTTCAACCAAGTAAGAAATGACAGACTGATACTGCACTACCACTTTGAATCTCAACGACTAGTTGATTATACGCACAATCCGCAATGGAAAGTAAATAAAAAATGAAGATATCTGCAAATATATTCAACTTTTAGCGAATCTCGTCTGATTTTCAATAATTTGGAGACCGCATTTGCATCAAACCTACATTAAACGTTGATGAACGAGCACTATTCACGGTCGATCCTGATCATTGCAAATAGTCAGTCAAAACAATATTCAAGAACGTCCATGCAACATAAATGCGGCAGCACCCGTTGCAATACGTTCACCTTTGTCGTTTCGCAAATCCATTAAAACATTTGCAACCCGCTTACCCAGACGGGTAACTTCCGCATTAGCTGTAAAACTCGTACCCTTACCAGGCTGCAAGTAATCAATTCTAAGGTCAATGGTACTCATTAAACCGAATTCTTTTACTTGCGAAAAAACATCGTCTTTGGGATGTAGTGCTGCCATCTTTAACAAAATCGCGATACCAGCCACACTATCAAGTACTGATGCAATTACTCCTCCGTGCAACATGCCTTGAGCAAAATTACCAAGCAACTCCTCGCGCATATCGAACCGGAGCTGAGGACGATCCGGATCCAGACTGGCAATTTTCACTCCTAACAGATGACAAAACGGAATTTTTTCTTCTAACACTTGCGTTAGCAAACTTTGGAATTCGGGGTTGGTCACCATACTTTGTTTCATGCACTAATCATTTTTCTAAAAAATTGTAGATAAACGCTAATAAATGTCATTATTAACTTGGAGAGACCCGACACAAAATAGACTTTACATGAAATGTGCCCAAGTGGCGACGTCAGGGCAAAAACTGGACTAAAGACTCTACGAAAATACTCGCACAAAATGGCATCAGGAAGACCAGATCATAACAATGCCGGATACATACATATATAGAGCGCATCAAAAGCAGCCATTACTGTATATAAAACCAAGTTGGCGTTATGATACGACACCCTCACTCCTCCCAGACCCGAGCATGCATAGTCTTTTATTACGAACAGCAAGCAATTTCGCGAGAAACAACACATTTGCCTTATTTTGCGTCTTGAACATTGCCTGCCTGGCTGGCTCAGCGCAAGCCACCCCACTTCTTCGCTGTTACGCAACTTATGCCGGTGCGACTCAGGTCATTGAAACGCAACTATCTGATAATCCCTATCAAATTGAAGCAGTTGATATCGGCGGACGTTTTAAATTCAAAACCGAAATGAATGGTCATCAGAAGACGATCAACTACATTAAGATTTACGCCTACTTTCAAACTTCGCACGGCGACGTACCGATTCATGAAGCCAGTTATTACCCACCATTTCAATTGCATACCGAAATAATTGCGCTGACACCATTCAATCGTCTATACGCGGGTCCATTAGAGCGCGAATTACAATATCATTGCACCTTGCAGGACAAATAATATGAATTTCATTTCAACACTGCAAAATACCCGTCGTTTTATGGCCATCGTCTCCTGTTTCCTCATTACAAATAATGCCGCATTCGCCGCCAACACCGAAACACCCCAAACAACAGTCAGCATGCTTTTCGCAGGCGATATAGTTCTTGATGGCGTACCAGCACAATGGATTAAAGATAAAAAAGATCCATTAGCTGCTTTCTCAGCTATTTTGTCGAGCACGGATATCAGCATAGGCAACCTGGAATGTGTCGTTGCGACGACCGGCGACAAAGCAGAAAAAATTTTTACTTTTCGTGGTCACCCCAGCGCTTTGCCGACGATCCATCAGCATTTTGATGCGGTTTCTCTCGCCAACAATCACTCAGGTGACTTTGGAAGATCCGCTTTCACTGAAATGTTAGGCTATCTGGAAGAGCAAAAATTCTCCTATTTTGGCGGTGGCAGAAATTTAAAAGCAGCGCATACGCCACTGATACTTGAACGTAAAGGAATCAGAATCGCCGTATTAGGTTACGATGAATTCATGCCCCGCAGTTTTGAAGCAACAGCAACGGAAGCGGGCGTCGCCTGGAGTGAAGATGATGAACAGGTGATCCGCGATATCAAAAATGCCCGCCTCACCTACCATGCCGACGTGGTTATTCCGTTTATGCATTGGGGCTGGGAAAATGAACCATTATCCGGAGAGCGCCAACACCAGCTTGCTCATCGCATGATTGACGCAGGCGCCGATGCAGTCATCGGCGGACATCCGCATGTAACTCAGGATATCGAACAATATAAAGGCAAACCTATCATTTACAGCATTGGCAACTTCATGATCGATTCGCTTGATAATGAACCACAAACCCGCGGTTGGATAGTGAGGCTAGAAGTGAGCACTTCGGGCGTTAAAGCATGGGATACACGCCTGGCGAGACTCAACGATGACGGCATTCCTTCCCCGGACAAAGAGGCCATGACGCCATGTTGGCATGGCGATGGCGAGGCAATACAACAGTGTAGCAATGCGGAAACACGCTTTATTCCGCATCCAACTCATTAATTGCAAGCGGCGCCTGAATGACCAGGTGTCCGCTCGCTTCCGCTACGCAAGGCAAAATCCAGGTTTCTGCTTTCTCTTCTGCGCTTAAGCCCGGCCATTCAATACGATATTGAATCGTTCCCTCAAGCAACTTGCACATACAAGCACGACAGACCCCATTCCGGCACGAGTTCGGCAAGCGAATTCCGGCCTTCAAGGCTGCCTCTAATATGGTTTGTCCTGCAGGAATCTGGCAGGACCATTTTTGAGGTAGCACAAGTAATTCCTTAGCTTCTGTACTTTCTTTCATGAGTTTCAATGCATCCCTTGTTATTCCATCGGATTTTTACTAAATTGAGGTGCGCCTCCGGATTATTCTCAACATCATGGCGCAGGTAATACTTCAGGAGTTCAACATGAATCATGTTAGCAGCACTGTGATGCAAGCACAGCCACACTTCTCCAGCGAACGCAGAAATCAACGCGCACCAGAATTCACTTTACTAGAAGTCGATCCCAGAGATGTAGTGGATGGCGCTATTACTGAAGGTGGATTTTATGCAGATGATGTGCAATCGGTAGGCAAGATGCGCGAACATTGCCCTTACTGTATCACCGTACAATTGCAATTGGTATTGCGTTACAAGCACGTAAAACGTTCGCATTTATTCTGCAATTCCTGCACGCGTTGCTATGACGCGCTCTACCCGGATGGCACATCCGCTTTGATTGTTGGCGCGATGTCGCTAGTCTAGTAAGTTGCAATAAAAAAACCGCAGCGTCGAAAGATGTCTGCGGCTTTTTCAGTTTTAAAATTCAGATCTGAATTTTGGCTTAAAGCAATCAATTTTCAAACAACTGTTTGCAAGCGCATTGCAACACCCATATCACCAGCAACCTTCAATTTACCCATCATAAATCCATTCATAGGATTCAATTCACCTGTCAACAAAGCTGCCAGGTTTTCCAAAGAAATAGTAATCGTGCAGGAGGCATCTTTATTTTCGTTGGACACCGTATTTGGAGTCGTTATAGCATCAACGAAAACCACGCCATCACTGCCGCAATCAAATTTCAGGGTGGCATTCAGACCGCTATCATCACCAACTTTAGTGCGAATCGTCTCTGTGCATGTTTGCAAATCCATGTCTACTCCTTCAGTGGTAGGTTAAAAAACCCAAGCAATGTAGCATGCCTCCGTTTCGAGGAACAATACTAGACGCCTATGATTAAAAATAAATTTCCAATCAAACCGTGCGAAATTTATTTCAGGATACAGGTCAATAACCAGTAGTGTTGGTTCCGCACCACCCGAATATCCCTGACTAAAGGACCGAACTTTTTGCGCAAGGCACTATCTGTCGGAAAATTTTTAACGATCAAAACCCGTTCTCCATCGGCGCGTATGCGGAACTGAAAGGTATTTCCTTCTGCATCTGTACGCGCAATAGGGGTACTGCTACCTTCAATATAATTATTATCCATTAATACCAACAAACTACCCTTACCTGCGCCCTTACTTAACTTTGCCAACAGAGCGGCTTGTTCTTCGCGCTTCACATGTGACCAAAAGAATCCTGCAAAGCAAGCTGAATATTGCCCCTCTTTCGCATCAGGCAAATCATATATGTCTGCCAGTGCAAATTCAGGTTTAACATCCGGATAGTCTTTAGCCTTCGCCAGGTCGAGCATCGTTTGATTCACATCAGTGGCAAACACAGACTCTGCTTGTGGTGCAAATTTTTCAGTCCAGTAACCAGTACCACAAGCGACTTCCAACACTTTATGATTTTTCAGTAATTCGCAGACGCGTTGCTGCATCTCTTGCAAATCTGTCTGACGTTCTGGTCGTTGATACACTTGCTCTAAGGTCTGCGCACGTTGAGCATAATATTCGCGCATCGTTTCTTCATTCATTTTCTTCATCTAATAAAAAGTTAATCAACTCAACAAATCCATCGCTACAAGCTTGTTCGGTAACAAAGCGCGGATGTGCATCAAATCTGTCCAGGAATTTTTTTACATTGGCAACGCCGACCGACCATGGGTAATGGGCAAACATACTTGCATCATTTGGCGAGTCGCCAATAAACACGCAGCATTCACGCGCGTGTTGGTCGGCAATATCAAACACTTCCGCCAACAATTTCTGCGTCATGGTCTGTTTCGAAAAATGCATAACAGATGCATGCGCATGGATACTACTGGTCGTTGCATACAAACCATGCTCTCGTATGAAGTCTGCAATTTCTGCCGTTCTGGCTAATGGTAAAGGCGGTATTTCTTCACCAATATCAAACGCCAGGTCACCGATGCGCTGCGGAGCATCGGACGCAATTTTCACCTCTGGAAAACGCGCTTGCAATATCACAGCAAATTGCTCCAACTGTTGACGATGTTGCTGACGAAGCTCTGCTTCCGCATAAAACATTGCTTGCTGTTTACCTGCTTCATCAAGCCAGAAGGCGCTCGCCCCATTCTCGGCAATTACCGCATCAAAATTACACAAACGCAGTAAGGGTAAAGTCCAGTAGGTCGGTCTGCCAGTCACGGCAATGCGCAACCAACCAGCCTGCCTGGCGCTATCCAACACTTGCAGCGTTGCTGCACTTAACTTACCTTCTGTCGTTAGCGTATCGTCAATATCGGTCAAGATAACTTTAAGTTGCCTGCGCTGAGTCAGCGGCCAATCACGCAAACGCTGCATGCTCATAAATCGTAATTATCTTTGTTACCTTGCAAAGCACTATCAACCATCTTGCGATTCAGGGTAGGATTCAAGAGCTCAATAAAAGTGTAAATGTAACTTCGTAAATATGCCCCTTGTTTAATCGCAACGCGCGACACATTCATACCAAATAAGTGTCCGACCGGAATAGCACGCAGATTCTTATCACGCTCAGAATCAAAAGCCATGCCAGCAATAATCCCTATTCCCATGCCCAATTCGACATACGTCTTGATCACATCGGCATCGATCGCTTCCAACAAAATATCTGGTTTCAAATTACGAACCTGAAACGCATGATCAATTTTACTTCTCCCTGCAAAAGCCGCGTCATAAGTGACGAGTGGATATTGAGCAATTTCTTCCAGCGTGATATTTTTCAACTTCAGCAAAGGATGATCTACTGGCACGACTACCACATGTTCCCACTGGTAACAAGGAAGTGAAATCAACCCGTCAAAACCAGAAATCGACTCAGTTGCGATCACCAGGTCAGCTTGATCGCGCATCACCATTTCGGCAATTTGTTTGGGATTTCCTTGCAACAGCGATAGCCGCACCTTAGGATATTTCAGCATAAATGCCTGTACCACTTTAGGCAAGGCATAGCGTGCCTGGGTATGCGTCGTAGCAATGGTAAAACTACCGCTATCTTGTGCTGCATACTCCTTACCGATACGTTTTAATCCATCAATTTCTTGCATGATCAGCTCAACCGACTTCAACACCGCACGCCCAGGCTCAGTCAAACCACGGATACGCTTACCATGACGGGTAAAAATATCGACACCTAACTCCTCTTCCAGCTCGATAATTGCCTTAGAAACACCAGGTTGTGAAGTAAACAGAGCTTTTGCGGCCTCAGTCAGATTAAAATTCTGCCTGACAGCTTCCCGGACAAAGCGTAATTGATGTAGGTTCATAGGTAACGAGAGTAAATTGGCTTATACCATTAAACTTCGGTAAAGCTTAGTTGATATACATATAGCAGTATATAGAGACCACGACAAGAATTCTATGCTCAATCACAAATACCGCCACCTGAAAAGCAGTTTTTTCACAATATTCACTGTTTTCATATTATTTTCATATGCTTTTACGGCCAAAGCTGAAACGCTGACTCCGCCGCAAACACAAACCAAGCCGCTCAAGGTCTGCGTTGTCTTATCTGGCGGCGGCGCACGCGGCTTCGCTCACATTGGTGTGCTTAAACAACTGGAATCCATGCGCATCCCGATCGATTGCATTGCCGGAACCAGCATGGGAGCGGTAGTTGGGGGTCTATATGCCTCGGGCCTTTCAGCATCCGAAATCGAACAGAAATTACAGAGTCTGAAACTCAATGATATTGCTCTTGATCGTGTGGAGCGTCGATCATTGCCTCAGTCTGTCAGAGAAGACGACGATCTGTATCCACTCGGAGCAACTTTGGGATTGAGTGAAAACGGCGTCCGTTTACCAAGTGGCGTAGTCCAAGCCAGCCAATTTCAAGAATTGATTCAGAACTGGACGGCACATTTACCTCCAGATATTAGCTTCGATCAATTACCCATTCCATTTCGCGCAGTGGCAACTGATCTTGAGACAGGCGAAATGGTCGTCTTCAATAAAGGATCGCTACATAAAGCAATACGCGCCAGCATGGCAGCGCCGGGCGTGTTTGCCCCGACCGAAATTGATGGACGCCTTCTATCCGACGGTGGACTCGTTCGTAATCTGCCCGTCGATATCGCTCGCAGTATGGGTGCGGACGTTATCATTGCAGTCAATATCGGGACGCCCTTATTGCCAAGGGATAAATTGCAAACCTTATTCAATGTTAGTCAGCAAATGGTCAACATCCTGACCGAGCAAAACGTCCAGGCACAAAAATCTTTGCTTCAACCTCAGGATATTCTCATTGAACCAAACCTTGGCAATATTGGTTTTATGGATTTTGGACGCTCAGAGGAAGCCAGTATGATCGGTGAAAAAGCGACTGAAACAATGCGCGGGCAATTAATGGCCCTGTCTTTACCTGCCCCGGTTTTCGCCAGTGCTCAGCACATGCGAACTCACCCTCAACTGCCGCCGATTAAAATCAGTTTTGTGGACATCGAAAATAACAGTGAAATTCCATCCTCCGATATCCGTCGGCAATTAGGAATACAAACTGGTAGCGTTTATAACGCCGATGAAATCAATCGTAAGCTAGCGACATTAAATGCAGTCCGTGAGTTTGATAGCATCACTCACGAGTTAGTACAGCGAGAAAGTGATTACGGCATCCGGATAGATGCACGAGGCCGCAATTGGGGTCCTCATTTTTTACGGTTCGGACTGAACTTATCCAGTGGATTCGACGGTGCCGGAGGTTTCCGCTTGCAAGTCGGTCACCGGCGTCCATGGCTCAATGAAAGTGGTCTCGAATGGCGAACAGACGCGGTATTTGGCAATGAAACCCGATTACATACTGAATTGCGACAACCCCTGTTTGAACGCGAAGGCATGTTTATGTCGCCATATATTGAATATAACAACACCACTGCAAACCTGTATCAGGACAACATACGCGTTGCTGATTTCGATTTACGTTCTGAAAAAGCGGGGGCCGATCTTGCATTCAGACTGGGCAACCAAGGGCGATTAGGCGAGGCGCGAATTGGCCTCAACTACAATCAGTACATCATACATCCGAAAATAGGGGGCTACATTCCAGGTCCAGGAGGAGCTTTAACCAACGTCAACGTCAAATCCGGAACCTTGCAACAAGTCGGAATCAAGACTGCTTTCGTCATTGACCAATTAAGCGACCCTAGTTTTCCAAGGGACGGATATAAAGTTGCGGGCGACGTCTTTTTTGGAATAAACAGAAGCGACCATAATTATCAAGAAATGTCTTTTACAAGTGAATGGGCAAAAAGCTTCGATAACCATAGCGTCAATTTAAAATTTAGCAGCGGTGGATTATTTCAATCCAGCACCGGGTTGCAAGGTGTAGGATCTAGTTTAGGTGGATTTCAAAGATTATCTGCCTATCAGCAAGATCAGTTCCGCGGCAACTATATGCTATACGGTAGCGCTACCTATTTACTCCGCGCAGTGAATTTTGAAATGGCCGGGCAAAGCCTGTTCCTTGGATCGTCGTTTGAAGCAGGAAACACCTGGGACATAGGAAAAGACATCTCGGCAGCCTCTCTAAAGAAAAGCCTCAGCTTATTTGCAGGTTTTAATAGCTTTATGGGACCGATCTATTTAGGTTTTGCAGTTGGCCAGGATGGTGCAAAAAGTGTGTTTTTCCAAATGGGGCGACAATAGACTTTAATTTGCTATGATGGTCGACATATTGGTGATCAACCTATTTCGACCACATAGCCAAGAAGTATTTTTTGACAGACTATTTAACCTCCACTCAGATACACAAACTTTCCATTCTGTATCCGTGCCATGACTCGCGATCGTTGGTCGAGTCCAACATGATCGGTCACTGACATATTAACGACTCCTTGCGGAATGACTAAATCATGCGTGTTTTCAATGGCATTTCTTAATGCAATCCTGAACTCTTTGGTTCCGGGATGCGCCAATTTAACAGCCTCAGGGATGGCACGGGCTATCAGCATGTATGCACCCCATGCGTCTGCGGCAAACTGATTCAGGCCGTTCACATTTTGCGTATTTGCATAAGCAATCTGGAATCGATCTGAAAAATCAAGCGCTACTTTCTTTACTTGATTTGTCATTGGTAATTGCGATGCAACCACTGCTGGACCGGTCGGAAACAAAGTCCCCTCAACGTCCTTACCGCCAAGGTTTAAGAACTCCTGACTTGCAATACCGTGCGTCTGATAAATTTGACCTTTGTAGCCACGCTCTTTCAATGTCTTTTGTGGCAAAACCGCTGGGGTGCCAGAACCAGCAATTAAAACAGCATCCGGTTTGATTGCCATAATTTTCAGAATTTGCGCGGTGACGCTGGTATCTGTCCTGGCGTAACGTTCATTGGCAACCACACTGATTTTTCTGAGCTCAGCAAATTTGGAAAATTCATTCGCCCAACTCTCGCCATACGCGTCAGAAAAACCAATAAAGGCAATACGCTTATATCCACGTCCGGCCATATCTTGCGTGAGTATTGTCGCCATATGACTATCATTTTGAGGCATTTTGAAAACCCATTTTCGCTTTTCGTCCATGGGCGAAACAATCGATGCTGCAGCAGCCAGAGTAACCATAGGCGTTGAACTCTCAGTCAGACTGTCAAGCATTGCCAAACTTGCCGAAGTCAGATTGGGACCAACAATCACGTCGACCTTATTTTCATTGATCAGTTTGTGCGCATTGCGTACTGCACTACCGGGATCACTTGCATCATCCAAAATGATGTAATCTAGCTTCTGACCTGCGACTTCTTTAGGCCAAAGTAATACCGCTTTCTTTGATGAGACACCAATCGATGCAGCGGCACCAGTCATTGATAAATCCACGCCAATTTTTATTTGTGCAAATGCCGGGGTAATCACAATGGTGAGAGACATCAACAATAACCGGTGCCGAATCTTAAGCATTAGTACTGCTCCACAATAAAGAAAATATCGTCAATAATTGTATGCACGAACTTGCAATTCAATGTCATCGAAGTCTGAACATCACCATGAAAATTCAAAGGCAATAAAAAAGCGGCCTGCGCCACTCTTTATTTTTTTTAGTTTTTTATTTTGCCTCATCTGATTCAACAACACTTTGTTCAATCGCACCAAAAATCGATTTACCATTTTTATCCAGCATCTCAATTTTAATCGTATCTCCAAAGTGCATAAAAGGCGTAACCGGCTCACCGGTCGCTATCATTTCCAGCGCGCGCTTCTCAGCGATGCAACTAAAACCTTTGCTCGCATCCTTATTGGACACCGTACCAGAGCCGATAATAGTCCCGGCACGCGCGTTGCGTGTTTTGCATAAATGCGTAATCAACTGCGGAAATGAAAAAACCATATCAACACCAGCATTTGGCTGACCAACCAGATTGCCGTTCCAGGTCGATCGCAAAGGCAGATGAACTTTCCCGTCTTTCCAAAACTCGCCTAACTCGTCTGGTGTGACTGCCACTGGCGAAAAGCTGGAAGCAGGTTTCGATTGGAAGAAACCAAATCCTTTTGCCAATTCTGACGGTATCAGATTACGTAACGAGACATCATTGACCAACATTAGCAGGCGAATATGTTCACCGGCGTATTGCACTTTCTCGCCCATAGGAATATCACCAGTAATGACGGCAATTTCACTTTCAAAATCAATGCCCCACTCTTCCGACGCCAACACAATATCATCGCAAGGACCGATAAAATCGTCGCTACCGCCCTGATACATCAAGGGATCATGCCAAAAACTCTCAGGCATCTCAGCATTACGCGCTTTGCGCACCAGCTCGACATGGTTGACGTAGGAAGACCCGTCTGCCCACTGATAGGCTCTCGGCAAAGGTGCCATGCATTTATCAGCGCTGAAATCAAAACTATTGACGGCACGCCCGGAATTGAGACGCATATATAGTTCTTCCAGTTGCGGCACAATAAAATTCCAGTCATCCAGGGCACGCTGCAGGGTTGGTGCAATACCATTCGCAATGCAGGCCGTCTTTAAATCCCGGGCAACGACGATCAACTGACCGTCCCGGGAGCCATCTTTTAAAGTTGCAAGCTTCATACATTTCCTTATTTTTCGAGAGCTTAATGATTTTACATGAACAGAATATTGAATTTCACTGTAAAGTTTGATCCGCATGCTTCGACTAAGAATTCTGTACCTGATTTGTTGCAATTATTTAAGCGATATACTTATCTTGACAAGATTCAACACCTACCATCAAAGGCAAACCGATATGAATTTCAGCAATTTTAAGATTGGCACGCGTCTTAGCATAGGATTCAGTCTTACACTTATCATCATGTTAATTATGGTGATTGTGAGCATTGTCCGACTCAATGAGATTTCTCGCCGCAGCCAAGAGATTCTGGACAATAATGCTGTCAGCGTTGCAAGCGGATTGGAAATCGCCTCACTGATTCAGGAAAACGGCAGCCGCACCCTCGAAATGATCCTGACGACGGATCAAAACGGCCGCACAAAATTATATACGGCGATTGATGCCAACAAGAAAAAGATCAATGAACTTCTCGAAAAAATCGGCCAATTAGCACAGACAGACGAAGAGAAAAAATCCCTGGAAAAGCTCAAAACCTCCATGGCAGGCTTTGTCACAGCATTTAGCAAAACCGCTGACCTCATCGAATTAGATCAAAAAGATGACGCGACAGCAATGATGCAAAGCACGACTTTCCCAGCTCTCAGGCAAGCATTAAATGATATTGCCCATCTGTGTGATATCCAAAAAACTGCCATGACAGAAAATGGCAATCAGATTAAAAGCAATATCAGCTTTTCTCGCAACCTGATGTTGATTTTAGGTTTGGCCGCCTTAGCAATCAGCAGTGCATTTGCAGTTTGGATTGCACGCTCAATCACACGCCCTCTGGACGCTGCAGTATCTGTCGCCAAAAAAGTGGCAGACGGCGACCTGACCGGGAAAATTCAAGTCAACTCATCTGATGAAACTGGACAATTGCTCAGTGCTCTGGCAGATATGAATAACAATCTGGTCATGACAATCAGTCAGGTACACCGAAGTACCGAAATGATTTCTACAGCATCCGGTGAAATTGCTGCCGGTAACGCAGACCTCTCTTCCAGAACAGAAAATCAAGCCAGCTCTCTTGAAGAAACGGCCTCTTCTATGGAAGAACTCACCTCCACTGTCAAACAAAATGCGGACAATGCAAAAACTGCCAATCAGTTGGCTATTTCAGCGTCCGACGTGGCAACCAAAGGTGGCAACATTGTCGGACAGGTAGTAACAACGATGGGCTCAATCAAAGATAGTTCTGGAAAAATCGTCGACATCATCGGAGTTATCGACAGTATTGCGTTCCAGACTAATATCCTGGCCCTGAACGCCGCAGTAGAAGCTGCCCGCGCTGGTGAACAAGGTCGTGGCTTTGCCGTCGTTGCCACCGAGGTGCGTAACCTCGCGCAACGTAGCGCCAGCGCTGCTAAAGAAATTAAAGCCCTAATTGACGATTCTGTCGAAAAAGTGAATTTCGGTAATGACTTAGTAGGTCAGGCAGGCGTTACGATGGAAGAAATTGTGACATCAATCAAGCATGTCGCCGACATCATGAGTGAAATCACTTCAGCAAGTCAGGAACAAAGCGCAGGCATTGAGCAAGTCAATCTGGCCATTGCCGAGATGGATGAAATGACACAACAAAATGCTGCACTCGTAGAACAAGCGGCAGCCGCCGCTGAAAGCATGCAAGAACAGGCCAGCGCGCTGGCACAAGCAGTCAGCATTTTCAAGTTGACCAACATTTTGCAAACACCGACAAATCTACCAAATGGCAACACCGCAATTTTGACGAAAAAAGTACCTGCTAAATCCGCTAATCAAAAAAAGACAAGCAGTACTCCACAATTAAGCAACCGATCCACTAACAAACAAGCCGCACCTGAAGGAAATGATTGGGAAGAGTTTTAAACCATAATATAAAATTCTCCCCAACCTAAGCCTCTTCCGCGACACCAGGGCACAGCGCGATCA
Source organism: Undibacterium sp. Ji67W (assembly GCA_049340365.1). GTDB lineage: Bacteria > Pseudomonadota > Gammaproteobacteria > Burkholderiales > Burkholderiaceae_D > Undibacterium. The sequence continues at coordinate 94,353 of JBMPOY010000007.1, forward strand.
CTGCGCTGTGCCGCATGCCAAACGTGACAACGACATCCATTTCTAGCTCGTCTCGCGTAAAATAGCGCCATACTTTTTGCCGCAACAAGGCACCATCTTCTTTAACGGAACAAGCAATGAGCAAACCTGGCCGTCTTCGCCCTGCAATTACACTCTTTAGTCCACTATTATTAAGCTTAATACTGAATACGAGTGTTCAGTTGAACGCTGAAGCAGCATCTGAATTAGCAAACAAAACTAGCACGGATGCAGTTTCTCAGGCAAACAGCCAGGAACTACTCAAATTGGCCGCCTACTATTACGACCAGCAATCAGAATTTGAACCCATTTCATCTACCTACAATGGCGATAATCGCTACGACGATCGCCTTCCACAAACGCTGAATCCGGCAGTTAAAGCCAGACATACCTTTGTTTTGCGGCATATTGCAAAAAAGTTACACCAGATTGACTATGGACATCTGAGTACCAATGACAAAGTCACCTACGATTGCCTGAAGCATGAAGTCGAAGGTGCCATCGAGATGGCAAAGTTTGATGACATCCTGATGCCTATCAATCAAATGGATAGTATCCCATTAACATTGGCGCAATTTGCCAGTGGACAAAGTGCCCAGTCACTCACCACTGTGGCTAACTACGATGCATATTTAAACCGACTGAAACAATTACCCGCATGGCTAAAACAAGCAACGATCAACATGCGCGTTGGCATCCATCGCGGCATTGTTTTACCAAAAGCTCTGGTGATTTCAACACTTCCCCAATACAAACAACTGCTGGCTGACAAGGCTGAGAATCAAGCCTACTACCTGCCGGTCAAAAACTTCCCGACAAATTTTGGCGAAAAAGACAAAATACGTCTTAGCGAAAAATACCGCGACGTTATCGATCATCTTGTTCTGCCAGCCCTACGCAAGTTTGACGAATTCCTTAACAATGAATACCTGCCTGCCGCCTGCAACAGCACTGGCTGGGGAGCATTACCTAATGGCGAACAATGGTACAAGGCATGGGTGCAAGATCAGACGACCACACAAATGACGCCAGAGCAAATTCATGCAATCGGCCTGAAAGAAGTTGCGCGCATTCAAAGTGAATACGTCACACTGGGTCCACGCCTGGGTTATACCGGCGATGCAAAAGGTTTACCAGCCTGGATGGAGCAGCAAACTCAATATCGTCCATTTAAAACCGAAAAGGAAGTTCTTGACGCTTACCACGCAATCGACGCCCAGGTTCGTCTGAAATTACCGGAATTATTCGGTCATATCCCAAAAGCCCCCCTGGATATACGCCCTGAACCAGAAATCAGCCGAGAAACCGCGTCGGATCATTATTCAGCACCAGCAATTAATGGCTCGCGTCCAGGCGTGTTCTGGGCTGTCATTAATAACCCTGCTGATTATGCGACAACAGGCATGAAAACGCTGTTCTTACACGAGGGACAACCAGGACATCACTTCCATCTGGCGACCTTGCAAGAATTAGACGTGCCAAAATTCCGCAAAGTCGGCGGCAATAACGCCTACACTGAGGGTTGGGCGCTTTACGCCGAAACTCTTGGTACAGATATGGGTTTGTACCAAAATGATCCAAGTGCCTATTATGGACATCTGAGCGATGAAATGTTACGAGCGACCCGCCTGGTCGTCGATACTGGGATGCATGCCAAGGGCTGGACGCGTGAACAAGGCATTCAATATTTACAAGAAACTTTGGGTTACAGCGAAGCAGTTTCTCGTCAATGCATAGAACGTTATATGGCATGGCCAGGACAGGCGCTAGGCTACAAGATAGGCTCACTCAAAATAATGGAGCTGCGTCATAAAGCGGAAGCGGCTTTAGGAAATAAATTTGACTTGCGTCATTTTCATGATGCAATTCTTAGTGACGGAACCCTTCCATTATCTTTACTTGAGACTAAAATGTTGAAGTGGATTGCCGAGCAACAACAAGCCACAAAATAGGCGCCTGTTTTAATTTATATTAATGCTTGATTGACCTTACAGTTTAAGTCAAGCAAAATGAAACCATCAGGCACATTTCTGAGTACAGATGCCATCGACTGGCGATTGCAGTGTTTTCAGAATGCGCCATCAGCAGCGAAGGGGGGAGTCCCCCTTTGAGATAGGTTCTTGAGCATAAAATACAGAGCCTCCGCGATGCTTAACTCAACTTAGACAGACCTCTGCAATGAACAGATCTAAAGCGCTCAAAAGCATAGTCGAACAGGCAAACCGTGGCGATTTGGTATTTCCGACCAATGTCGCCGCATCGCTAAAAATTCAGCAAGCACTAGATGATCCCGATTGTGCGGTCGATATCGCAACCAAGCTCATTATGAATGAACCCCTGCTGGCAGCGCGCGTGGTGGCAATCGCCAATTCAGCAGCATATAACCGCGGTAGCGATGTCACCAATGTCAAAGCGGCCATTAATCGGCTCGGCTTTCGCTCTTTGAGAGCAGTTGTCGCTACGGTCATCGTAAGACAATTGGCTGGCACCAGCAAAGATCGCAATATCAGAGCCATCACCAATAAACTGTGGGAACATACGGCACAAGTCGCTGCGCTGTCACAGGTTATTGCACGCCGCATTACAAAGTTGGACGCCGACACTGCGATGTTTATCGGGATCGTTCACGAAGTCGGAAATTTTTATCTTTTATCAAGAGCCGAAGAGTTTCCCTCATTATTAGAACAAGAGTCATCATTTGACGAAGACGAACAATTACCTGAATTTTCTGACACTATTATCGATTTAGAATCGACGGAAGCGGTCATCGGGCGCGCCGTCATTAAAAATTTGTACGTACCAGCACCAGTCATTGAGGCATTGGAAGCAATGTGGTTTGGATTGCGGGCGATGCCACCAGAAACGCTGGGCGACACCATATTGCTCGCCAATGAACTTGCAAGCACGCAGTCCCCGCTTGATTTCAATTCTTATTCTGAATCAGAACGCTTCAGTTCGGAAATCGATTTTGTCGTTGGTGACGGAACGCTCAACAGCATTCTTGAAGAGTCAGAAGAAGAACTTCGCTCACTAACGGCGGCGTTGATGAGCTAAAACAAATAAATAAAACCCCAAAATACTCAAGGGCATTCTTCTACTTATCACAATAGCCAGATATGATTGAAGGCTGACAGAAAAGTCAGCTTTTTCTCATTTCAACGCAACGTAGCGGCAGGAAGAACATCCCATGAAAATCATTGCATTCGCAGCATCAAACAGCCTCCAATCGATCAATAAAAAACTGGTCACGCACGCAGCAGGACTGATCGAAGGTGCCGAAGTAGAAATCCTGGATCTGAACGACTTTGCAGCCCCGATTTATAGCCAGGATCATGAAACTGAACACGGACATCCGCAACCTGCGAAAGATTTCTTAGATAAGATCAACAGCGCTGATGCGATTCTGATTTCATTCGCTGAACACAACGGCTCTTATACCGCAGCCTACAAGAGCTTATTCGACTGGTCTTCGCGTATTCAACAAAAAGTTTTTAATGGCAAACCAGTGATTGCATTGTCGACATCTCCCGGTCCTGGCGGTGCAAAATCCGTGTTACAAGCGGCAACGAATTCTTTGCCTTATTTTGGCGCGACAGTAAAAGCCAGCTTATCGATCCCTTCTTTTCATAGCAATTTCGATATTGCCTCTGGTGAGATCAATAATCCTGAATTGGCGCAGCAATTACAAGCAGCATTGGCAACGTTAAAAGCTTAAGCCAACAAAATCGCGAACATCACCAAGTTAAAGCGATGTTCGCGAAAATAGTCTGACGATAATTCTTAGTGAATACTTAAACTAAGACTAAGACTAAGCCTGAGATTAAAAGCTGTCAGCAGGAATTCTTACCCAACCTTCCATCAGAACCCGTGCACTGCGGCTCATGATTGCTTTCTTTACCGTCCATTCACCATCGATCTGCGTCGCTTCTGCGCCAACACGCAAAGTTCCGGATGGATGCCCAAAACGCACTGCTGTGCGCTCACCACCACCCGCTGCCAGATTGACCAAGGTGCCCGGAATTGCCGCTGCAGTGCCAATGGCGACTGCAGCCGTTCCCATCATTGCATGGTGCAATTTACCCATGGACATAGCACGCACCAGCAAATCAATGTCTTTAGCAACCACTTCTTTACCACTCGAAGAGACATAATCAGAAGGTGGCGCAACAAACGCCACCTTTGGAGTGTGCTGACGTTTGGCCGCTTCATCAATATGCGTGATCAAACCCATGCGTACTGCACCATGCGCACGGATTGTTTCAAACATAGTCAACGCCTTAGTATCGCCATTGATCGCATCTTGCAACTCGGTACCCGTGTAACCGATCGCTTCTGCGTTAACGAAAATGGTAGGGATACCGGCATTGATCATGGTAGCTTTTAACACACCAACACCAGGCACATCTAAGTCGTCAACCAGATTTCCGGTCGGAAACATAGAACCGCCAGCCCCCTCTTCGTCCGCTGCCGGATCCATAAATTCAAGCTGTACTTCTGCCGCAGGAAAAGTGACGCCATCAAGTTCAAAATCACCGGTTTCCTGCACCGCGCCATCGGTGATTGGAACATGTGCAATAATTGTTTTGCCAATGTTCGATTGCCAAATACGCACCACCGCCACGCCATTTTGTGGAATACGATCTGCCTCTACCAACCCTGCACTGATCGCAAAAGAACCAACCGCGGCAGATAAATTGCCGCAGTTACCGCTCCAGTCGACAAATGCTTTATCAATTGCTACCTGACCAAACAAATAATCGACATCATGATCTGAGCGCGTGCTTTTCGACAAAATCACAGTCTTGCTTGTGGATGAGGTCGCCCCGCCCATGCCATCAATTTGCTTACCATAGGGATCAGGACTACCAATTACCCGCAACAACATCGCATCACGTGCAGCGCCTGGCACCTGCGCTGCAAGCGGCAAATCCTGCAAGCGGAAAAATACACCCTTGCTAGTACCACCGCGAATATAGGTCGCAGGGATTTTAATTTGAGCTGGATGAGCCATTTTTCATCTTTCGTATTTTAAAACGTAAAACATCGTTCCCGATGCCAAATCAAGCAGCCTTGGTTGACTCTAAAAAGTCCTGAGCAAAGCGTTGCAACACGCCGCCCGCTTCATAGATCGAGGCTTCTTCAGCGGTATCTAAACGACAGGTCATTGCTACCTCAACTCGTTCACCATTTTTACGATGGATAACCAAGGTCAGATCTTGACGTGGCTTACGCTCACCAATGACGTCATACGTTTCAGAGCCATCGAGATTTAATGTCAGGCGATTCACACCTGGCTTAAATTCTAGCGGCAATACGCCCATACCGATCAGATTGGTGCGATGGATACGTTCAAAACCTTCTGCCGCAATCACTTCCACACCCGCCAGGCGCACACCTTTCGCTGCCCAGTCACGTGAAGAGCCCTGACCATAATCAGCGCCAGCGACGATGATCAAAGGTTGTTTGCGTTCCATGTAAGTTTCAATCGCTTCCCACATGCGAGTGACTTTGCCGTCTGGTTCAATACGCGCTAATGAACCTGCTTTAATCTTGCCATCAGCATCGCGCACCATTTCATTCTTCAACGTAGGATTCGCAAACGTGGCACGTTGTGCAGTTAAATGATCACCGCGGTGAGTCGCGTAGGAGTTGAAATCTTCTTCTGGCAAGCCCATTTTCGCAAGATATTCACCCGCTGCGCTATCGAGCATAATCGCATTCGATGGGGACAAATGATCGGTCGTGATGTTGTCGCCCAATACCGCCAAAGGACGCATGCCTTTCATGGTGCGCTCACCTGCCAATGCGCCTTCCCAATATGGTGGACGACGAATGTAGGTGGTTTGCGGACGCCAGTCATACAGCGGGCTCACGGTATTTGCAGATGCTGCCTGAATCGCAAACATAGGCTCATACACTTTACGGAACATTTCTGGCTTAACGCTGGATTTAACGATAGCGTCAATTTCTTCATCAGCAGGCCAGATGTCTTTGAGACGAATTTCTTTGCCATCAACCACAGCCAACACATCTTTTTCAATATCAAAACGGATCGTACCAGCGATAGCATAGGCAACCACTAAAGGTGGCGACGCCAGGAAGGCTTGCTTAGCGTAAGGATGGATGCGGCCGTCAAAGTTACGGTTACCAGACAACACCGCTGTCGCATACAAATCACGATCAATAATTTCTTGCTGGATCACTGGATCCAACGCCCCCGACATCCCATTGCAGGAGGTGCAGGCATAGGCAACAACGCCAAAACCTAATTTTTCCAGATCGGTCATCAAGCCTGCTTCTTCCAGGTACATGGTGACGGCTTTGGAGCCCGGTGCTAAAGAAGACTTGACCCAAGGTTTGCGCGTCAAACCAAGGCGATTGGCGTTTCTTGCCAACAAAGCCGCGGCAATCACATTGCGCGGATTGGAGGTATTCGTACAGCTGGTAATTGCCGCAATAATCACCGCACCGTCAGGCATTTGGCCTGGTACATTTTCCCATGCGGCCGCAATGCCTTTTGCAGCCAGATCAGACGTCGCTACACGTGCGTGTGGATTCGATGGGCCCGCCATATTTCTGACAACCGTCGACAGATCAAATGTCAATACGCGTTCATACTCCGCTTTAACCAAAGTATCTGACCATAAGCCAGCTACTTTGGCATAAGTTTCTACCAACGCAACCTGTTCATCTTCGCGACCGGTCAATTTCAGGTAATCAATAGTTTGCTGATCGATACTGAACATGGCCGCAGTTGCACCATATTCGGGTGCCATATTGGAGATCGTTGCACGGTCGCCCAAGGTCAATGCAGCTGCGCCAGCGCCATAAAACTCAAGGTATGCCCCAACCACTTTGGATTTACGTAAGAACTCAGTCATGGCCAATACCACGTCAGTCGCCGTGATACCAGGCTGTGGCTTGCCACTCAATTCAACACCAATGATGTCTGGCAAACGCATCCACGACGCGCGTCCGAGCATGACATTTTCTGCTTCCAGACCACCAACACCAATCGCAATCACGCCAAGCGCATCCACGTGCGGCGTATGACTATCCGTACCAACTAAGGTATCCGGAAACGCCACGCCTTGCTGTGAGTGAATCACTGGTGACATGCGCTCCAGATTGATCTGATGCATGATGCCGTTGCCTGGCGGAATGACATCGACGTTTTTAAATGCTTGCTTAGTCCAGTTGATGAAGTGAAAACGATCTTCATTCCGACGGTCTTCAATCGCGCGATTCTTTTCAAACGCATCAGGATCAAAACCGCCACATTCGACTGCCAGTGAATGATCAACAATTAATTGTACTGGCACGACGGGATTCACCTGCGCCGGATCCCCACCTTGATCAGCGATCGCATCGCGCAAACCAGCCAAATCAACCAAAGCTGTCTGACCGAGAATATCGTGACAAACAACGCGTGCAGGAAACCATGGAAAATCCAATTCACGCTTGCGCTCGATCAGTTGTTTTAAAGACTCAGTCAGGGTCGCCGGATCGCAACGACGTACCAAATTTTCAGCCAAAACGCGGGACGTATATGGCAAGGTGTCAAACGCACCTGGCTGAATCGCTTCGACAGCAGCACGCGCGTCGAAATAATCGAGCTTGGTACCAGGTAATGATTTACGGAATTGTGTGTTCATATTGTGCTCGCTCAGAGTAGTGAGGCTTTGGAAACTATGGGAACGATAGAAACCAGTGACACCGCAGAGGCAACCCGTCAATTTTTATCGTCAGGGGCTCTGCGGTTGAGATGAGATATTTTTACTTATTTACGTTCGTTCAACGGTACAAATTTCAAATCTTCAGGACCGACATAATTGGCGCTTGGACGAATGATTTTGTTGTCGATACGTTGCTCGATAATGTGCGCCGCCCACCCGGAAGTACGGGCAATCACAAACAACGGCGTAAACATCGCTGTTGGCACGCCCATCATGTGGTAAGAAACGGCAGAGAACCAATCCAGATTCGGGAACATTTTCTTGATGTCCCACATTACTGTTTCCAGACGTTCAGCGATATCAAACATTTTGGTCGAGCCAGCTTCGACAGACAAGTTGCGCGCCACCTCTTTGATCACTTTATTACGTGGATCAGAGATCGTGTACACAGGGTGGCCAAAACCAATCACCACTTCTTTGTTTTCTACGCGTTTTTTGATGTCCGCTTCTGCTTCATCCGGATTGTCGTAACGTTTTTGAATTTCAAACGCGACCTCGTTCGCACCACCGTGCTTAGGACCGCGCAAGGCACCAATTGCGCCAGTGATGGCAGAATGCATGTCAGAGCCCGTACCAGCGATCACGCGACCAGTGAATGTGGATGCATTGAACTCGTGTTCTGCGTACAAAATCAGGGATGTATGCATCGCTTTTTCCCAGGATTTGCTTGGCTTTTTACCGTGTAACAAATGCAGGAAATGACCGCCGATAGAATCATCGTCAGTTTCAGTTTCAATACGTTTGCCGTTATGGCTGAAGTGGTACCAGTACAGCAACATAGAACCAAGAGACGCCATCAAACGATCTGCAATATCGCGTGCACCAGGCAAGTTATGATCATCTTTTTCTGGCAAAGTGCAACCCAGAACGGAAACACCAGTACGCATCACATCCATAGGGTGTGATGACGCTGGCAACGTTTCGAGAGCAGCTTTCAAATTTGCTGGCAAACCGCGCAGGGCTTTTAACGTTGTTTTGTAAGCCGCGAGTTCAGCGGCATTAGGTAACTTTCCGTGCACCAGCAAATGTGCGATTTCTTCGAATTCGCAAGCGTCTGCCACATCCAAAATATCGTAACCACGATAGTGCAAATCATTACCGGTCTTACCAACGGTACACAAAGCAGTGTTACCTGCTGTCACACCAGACAAGGCAACGGATTTTTTTGGTTTAAATGTGCTTGTAGTTTCGGTCGTCATTTTTATCTCCAGATTTTAAATAAACCTCGCAACTTAGAGACTCAGAGACAAAGAGCGAAGCAATAGAATTCTTTATCTTCATTTGCCTACCCTTTGCCTAATCTCCGTTCCAGAGGCCAAGGATGTATCTATATTTAATTATGCTCAAAAGTGAAGATGCCATCACACGTCACTTTGATGAGCATGTTCATCTAAAAAATTACTTCGCTTTTTGCTGCGCAAACAAGGCATCTAATTTTTGTTCGAAATCGTGATAGTTAATGCGCTCGTACAATTCCATGCGGGTTTGCATCGTATCGACCACATTTTTTTGCGTGCCGTCACGACGAATCGCGGTATAGACGTTTTCAGCGGCTTTATTCATCGCGCGGAAAGCGGACAGTGGGTAAAGCACCAGACCGACATCAGCAGACTTCAATTCTTCAACGGTATATAAAGGTGTAGAACCAAATTCTGTAATATTGGCAAGGATAGGTACTTTGACGGCGTTTGCAAATTGCTTGTACATATCGAGCTGCGTAATCGCTTCAGGGAAAATCATGTCTGCACCCGCCTCGACGCACATCTGTGCGCGTTCGATGGCAGCCTCCAAACCTTCGACTGCCAGAGCATCGGTACGCGCCATAATCACAAAGTTTTCATCAGTACGTGCATCAACGGCAGCTTTAATACGATCAACCATTTCTTGCTTAGAAACAATTTCTTTACCTGGGCGATGACCACAGCGTTTAGCCCCAACCTGATCTTCAATATGCATTGCTGCCGCGCCAAACTTGATCATCGATTTGACGGTACGCGCAACATTAAACGCGGAGGATCCAAAGCCTGTATCAACGTCGACCAGCAAAGGCAAATCGCACACGTCAGTAATGCGGCGCACGTCAGTCAGGACGTCGTCCAAATTGGAGATACCCAAATCTGGCAACCCCAAAGAACCTGCAGCGACGCCACCGCCGGATAAATAAATTGCTTTAAAACCAGCACGTTTTGCCAGTAAAGCATGGTTGGCATTGATCGCGCCGACCACTTGTAACGGGGATTCTTCTTGCATCGCCTTTCGGAAGGCGGCACCTGCGGAGTAGTTGCTCATAGCGTGATTATCTTTCAGGTTAATTAGGCTTTGTTCTACCAGCGTCAGAACGTTGACCTTAATGAATGAACAGAATTCCGTGCGACTAATGCAATCAGCGTGCCAAGCACCACATGCTGCGCCATAGAATAGGCGTGGATTCATAAAAATCAAGGACTTAAATCTGAAATTCCTGAGATGCAATCTGCTGATGAGCAACGTTTTGTTTCATTTCAATGTTACAATCAATCCTCATGAAACATCGAATGAAACATAAAATGAAACATTTCATGAAACATCACCAATAATTCAGTCAATTAAGATGAAACATCCGCCAATCCTTCGCGATCCACAAGACAAACCAATCATTTGGACCGTATCGATCTCACGTCTGTTCGATATGTTTCGCGACATCATGGTGGAATACGATGGCAATGCCGATATCGTCCCGCTACATATGGGGTTTGAAGAGGCTGTTCAATACATCCGCGAACGCCTGCAAACGGAGCGTTGTGACGTCGTCATTGCAGCGGGTTCAAACGGCGCCTATCTGAAAAACCGGCTACCAGTGCCCGTTATCATTGCAAAAGCCAGCGGTTTTGATGTCATGCAAGGCTTAGCGAGAGCCCGCAAAGTATCAGACGAGATCGGCATTATCACCTACCAGGAAACTATGCCGGAACTGATTGATTTCAAAACCACCTTTGGGTTCCATATCGAACAAAGGACCTACGTCACTGAAGAAGATGCCAGAGCACAAATCGGCGAATTAAAAGCCAGCGGCATACAAGCTATCGTCGGCGCAGGCTTAATTACCGATCTGGCCGAAGAAGCAGGTCTCACTGGCATTTTCATGTATTCAGCAAGCTCGATACGTCAGGCGTTTGACGACGCACTGGAATTGGCACGATTAACCGCATTAGAATCAGCCAGAGGGCGTCGCCCGACAATAGACACACCACGAGCTCGCCATAGCATAAAAGACTTGCGTGGCGAATCGGTCGCGATGCAAGCTACTCGCCGTGCTATTGAATTGTATGCCCGCTCAACTACAACGGTCTTGCTGCAAGGCGAAACAGGTACAGGAAAGGAACTTGCAGCACAAGCGATACACAAGGAAAGCCCGCGATCGCGACATCCTTTCATAGCAGTCAATTGCGGCGCAATTGCCGAAAGCCTTCTGGAATCAGAATTATTTGGTTATGAAGAAGGCGCTTTTACCGGAGCAAGACGTGGTGGTCATAATGGTGTATTTGAAGCAGCCCATCGCGGCACGCTATTCCTTGATGAAATTGGCGAAATGCCCTTTAATTTGCAAACCCGGTTACTACGAGTACTCGAAGAAAGAGAAATTGTCAGAGTTGGTGGAACGCGCCCTATTCCGGTTGATGTGCGCATTATCAGTGCGACCCACTGCGATTTGGAAAGCCGCATAAAAGCGGGCCTTTTCAGAGCAGATCTATTTTATCGCCTGGCAATTTTACGCTTACATTTACCGCCACTGAGGGACCGTCCGGAAGATATTTTACCTTTAGCCGAATGGTCGCTGAAACAGGCGCTGGCCACTCTGGGCGCGCGCCCCAACGTCAATTTGCATGCTGAGATCAACACCTGCGCCCCTTTATTGGAAGGCTATGCCTGGCCTGGCAATATCAGAGAATTGCGAAATATGATGGAGCGCTTGGCGTTATTTATGAGTGCAGAGCCATTGCAGGCATTGACTTTGAGTTTCGCTCAAAAAATCTGTCCAGAATTAAATTCACTAAGTGAGGCCGCGACGAGCACAAAGAGTATCCTAGTCAATGAAAAATCTTCGGTAAAAGAAATACTTTCGATAGAGCAAGTTATGGAGAAATTCAATCATAACCGCGAAGCCGCGGCTACTTACCTGGGAATTAGTCGGACGACCTTATGGCGCAAACTTAAGAAACATTAATTCAAGATTTTTACATATTGAAATACCGAAACTGTGAGGTAGAATGAGTTACATTGACCTTAACAACACGAACAACATTACATAAAACAACGCAATCTATTATGAAAAAATTACTCATTGTTGATGACAGCAAAGTCTCCCGCATGGTGATCCGCGCTCATGTCAAAGCAATCCAGCCTGACTGGGAAATTTTGGAAGCCGGTTGCGGAGAAGATGCCATCAAAATTGCTCAAGAGGGGCATCTGGATTTTTGCACCATGGACATCAACATGCCAGGAATGCTTGGCACTGACGCAGCAGAACAAATTTTACAAATGCATCCTCACATGCGTATCGCTATTTTCTCCGCCAACGTGCAAGACACAATGCAAAGTCGCGCAAATTCCATCGGTTCAATTTTTGTAGCTAAGCCAGTTACGGATAAATCTATCTCTATTGTCGTCAACTACTTCATGAGTTAATAATGGATTCCCTAAGCGAACTTCATCTTGACGCATTAACCGAAGTGTTCAATGTGGGCGCAGGAAGAGCAGCTGCCAGCCTCTCCGAAATTGTCGGGGACGAAGTAAAGCTCTCTGTTCCTTCCGTTGAAATTCGCAAGTCCTCTGAAATTGATAACGAAGTTATTGGATTAGGCACAGATCGTTTCGGCGCTGTCCACCAGACATTTAAGGGCGCTTTCGAGGCGGAAGCAATATTGCTTTTTGCAGAAGATCACGCGCTGGAAATTGTGCGCGATATGATGAGTTCGCAAATCAGCATCGAAGATCTGGCTGAATTTGAGCAAGAGGCGATGTGTGAACTAGGCAATATCATCCTCAATGCTTGTCTTTCTGCAATGGCTGACATGTTGAGCATTCCTATGGATTGTTCGCTTCCCGATTACACTGTCTCGACAATAAACGAAATTATCCAACGCATTAACTCTGGAGAGGCTGACGCTTACCTGTTGCTGCTTCATATTGACCTCGTAATTGAAAAACGCCGCTCCAAGGGACATTTAATTTTTGTATTAGGCTCTACGTCCTTAGTAAAACTAGTCGTACAGATAGAGCGATTTTTAGGAGCAATTTAATGTCCGATGTGCTCTCACACTCCTCTGATGCCATAAAGGAGATACTCAACTCTATCGGCGTTGGACTTATTGTTGTAAATCGACGACAATTGATTACGCTATGGAATGGGTGGATTGAAAAACATAGTGGCGTACCCTCCACAAATGCTATAGGCAAAGATATCTCACAAGCATTTTCTGAATTGCCAAGCGCTGCGTTTGTTTCTGCAATTTCTAATACGATTAATTACGGCTTGCCAGTAGTTTTATCAAATGCACTCCACCGCTCCCCCCTGGCTTTATATGATCGCAATTTCGAACATCAAGGGAAACGCATACAACAGTCTATTTCGCTCACACCTATCAATATTGATGGTGAACGACACTGTCTTATTCAGGTAACTGACTCGTCAACCTCTATCAAGCGCGAAAAAATTCTGCGCACTCACTCCGAATTACTTAAAAAAGAAGCCACCACTGACGGCCTGACTGGCATCTACAATCGTCGTTTTTTTGACGAACATTTTAGAATGGCGCTTGCCCAGGCTGTCCGGCAAAGCACCCCGTTATCCATATTCATGGTCGACATTGATTTTTTCAAACAATTCAACGATGTCTACGGGCACATTGCAGGAGACAAGGCCTTAATAGCGGTTGCAACTGCTTTAAAAAAGCAGCTACAACGTGTGAGCGATGTTATTGCACGTTATGGGGGTGAGGAATTTGTCCTGATGCTGCCAAATATGCAGCACGATTCTGCATCACAATTTGCAGAAAAATTAAGGCTAGCCGTATGGGATCTACATATTTTTCACGAAGAGTCTGATATTGACCAGCAAGTAACTATCAGTATCGGTTACAGCACCTTTTCTGGCGTCGAAAGTTGCGATCCATACGCCCTTTTAGGCACTGCAGATAATGCGCTATACAATGCCAAACGTAGCGGTAAAAACAGATCAGTTTTTTTAAGCTACCAGCCATCGAACGAACAAAACGCAACGATCCTTTAATAGCCACTAATTCCCAATCAATTACTGCTTGCAATTTGCGCATCCGCGTTCACGTTTGTCAATTTCGAGATAAACTCTCAACTTTCCACTCAACTTCGGAACACGCTATGCCACACACCACTATGCCGCGTCGACGTTTTCATTTTCTGGCTTCTGCTGCACTGCTCAGTGTGGCGCTCATTTGCAATCTTAGTATGGCGCAACAGGTGCTACGTGTTTCTGCAATTCCTGACGAAGCCCCAACAGAATTACAAAGAAAATTTAAGCCATTGGGCGCATATCTGGAGCAAAAATTAGGTGTAAAAGTAGAATTTATCCCGGTAACAGACTATTCAGCCTCGGTCGAAGGCCTGATTAATAACAAATTAGATATGGTCTGGTTTGGCGGCTTTACTTTTGTTCAGGCAAATGCACGTAGCAAAGGAAAAATCGTACCACTGGTACAGCGAGAAGAAGATGAAAAATTTCAATCTGTCTTTATCACGACCAAAAGCGACATTAACAAGCTCGAAGATCTGAAAGGAAAAACATTCAGTTTTGGTTCTGAATCATCCACATCAGGGCATTTAATGCCACGTTCGTATTTGTTGGCCGCAAAAATCAATCCCGACACCGATTTAAAGCGCATTGCATTTTCTGGCGCACATGACGCTACCGTTGCAGCAGTCGCTGGTGGCAAGGTAGATGCAGGAGCATTGAATATCTCCGTCTGGGAAAAACTCATCTCACAAAACAAAGTCGACACCAAACAAGTACACGTGTTTTACACGACCCCTGGCTACTTTGATTATAACTGGTCGGTACGTGCAGACATGCCACCTGAAATGCAAAAGAAAATTACGGAAGCATTTTTAACACTGAACCCGGCTTCGCCGCAAGACAAAGAAATTCTGGAGCTACAGCGTACCAAACGCTTCATTCCAACCAAGGCAGAAAATTATAAAGCAATCGAAGCTGCCGCCCATAATGCGGGCTTGCTTAAATAATGGCATCACCGCAACTGTGTTTGCAGAATCTGTCTATCTGGCATCCGGATGCGGTAACCACAGTTTTTGAAGGCACGCCGCCATCAAAAAGCAATGGTAAATTTGCGCTCGACAATGTCAACTTGACGGTAGCACGAGGGGAGCAAATTGCCATCATCGGACCATCTGGCGCAGGTAAAACTACACTATTGCACACCTTGGCGTTGGCGCACCAACCAGGCTCAGGAACACTGTCGTTCAATGGAAAATCACCTTGGAAACTATCAGGTCATGAACGCCACGGTTTGCGGCTCAAGTTATTTTTATGCCCGCAAACACCACCTCTGCCAGCACGTCAACGCGTAGTAACAACAGTACTAGCGGGAAAACTACCACATTGGTCATTTGTGACAGCACTCAGAAACTTAATCAAACCAGTTGCACCAATCGAAGCCTATCAAGCATTATCGCGTTTTCACCTACAAGATAAGTTATACGCTCGCGTCGACAAACTCTCTGGTGGCGAACGTCAACGTTGCGGATTAGCTCGCCTGCTTTTATCCGACGCTGAGTTACTTTTGGTTGATGAGCCCCTTTCCGCCCTTGATCCTCAACTCGCAGCTCAGACACTAGAAACACTGCGACAAGAAGCGAGCAAAAGAAATGCGACTTTAATTTGCAGCCTGCATCAGGTCGATATTGCCCGCAGCAACTTCACACGCATTATCGGCTTGCGCGAAGGGAAAATTCTATTTGACAGTCAACAGGTGACAGATCAAATGATTACAGAGTTATATCAGAACACAGCAATTGAATCTAAGCATGATATACAACCCGTAGTCACGCGCCAAGATAAGCCGATGTGCTACTAAAGCTGCAAACTCAGACAAATGAATGACTCAAGGATACAAACCATTGTTTTTAAAGATCCTGCATGGCGCTCACGGGTGATTGGCAGTCTGGCTTTTGCCCTCCTACTATGGCCAGCATTGGTTTTAACTGAGTTCAAACCATGGTCACTATTTGATGAACAAAGTCTATCTGCGACGACGCGATTTTTAGGAAGCTTTTTCCCACCCGCCTACGATCCTGAATTTTTAAAAATCGTCATTTCGGCAACCTGGCAAACCGTCGCCATGGCCACGACGGGTACTGCTCTGGCAATGCTGGCAGCCATTCCAATGACCTTGATTGTGAATCAACAACTTTCGATTTCTAGTATCGGCAGAAATCGCATGCATCGTTTTGCTTACGTCATACGGCAAATTGTGCGCTGGAAATTAGTATTATTGCGCAGCATACCTGAACTAGTTTGGGCGCTACTTTTCGTTCGTATCATTGGCCTAGGTCCGACCGCTGGTGTATTTGCCATTGCATTGACATATAGCGGCATGTTGGGAAAAGTTTATGCCGAAATTATCGAATCCAGCGATCCTCAGGCGACAAAAATATTACTTGAGAATGGCTGTTCACGAATGCAGGCTTTCTTGTATGGCACCTTGCCAAATGCGGCACCAGAGCTCATTTCATACACGATTTACCGGTGGGAATGCGCAATCAGGGGTTCCGTCGTGATGGGTTTTGTTGGCGCCGGCGGGCTCGGGCAGAGAATGGATGAGTCAATGAAAATGCTGGCAGGCGGCGAAGTTTCCACTATGCTTTTCGTGTTTGTATTATTGGTTGGTGTAGCCGATGTCATGAGCCATTTATTCCGTCGAGGTCTGGAGTGATGCACCAGACCTCAATCGCACATAGTACTTCAGGCATGCCACAGACGCCTGCACTGATACAGCTGCGAACAATGCTGGTACTGTTGTCACTCGCTGCTTTAGTTGTAGCAAGCTTCATGAGCCTGAATTTAGATTGGAAAAGCTTGTTCAGCAAGGAGGCAATGCAGAGCGGCAAAGAGTTCCTGCAAGGTTTTACCCCACCCGATCTGAATCTAAACTTCTTAAAGAAAGTATTCATCGCATCCATAGAAACACTAGCGATGTCGGCCTTGGGTACCGCCATTGCGGCCACGTTTGGGATCGTTCTTGCACTTCCTGCCTGCGGCCGCTTTGGCGCCGTTGCAAAACATGGGACGCGGCTATTGCTGAATATATTCAGAGCGATTCCGGAATTAGTCTGGGCATCGATCATGCTGATCGCTGCAGGCTTGGGGCCATTTGCCGGAACGATAGCGCTGGCAGCACATACAACGGGGGTTTTGGGTCGCTTATTTGCAGAGACTTTGGAAAACCTGCCAAAAGAATGTGAAAACACGCTACGCATCAACGGCAGCAGCGCCATCAACGCTTTCTTGTACGCGAACTTGGTGCAAGCCTTGCCACAAATAATGTCATATACCCTTTATCGCTGGGAAAATAATATCCGTGCCGCGGCAATACTAGGTGTGGTTGGCGCAGGTGGCCTGGGGCAAATGCTCAAATATCATCTGTCGCTATTTCTAATGCCAACCGCCGCTACGGTGATTATCGCTATGTTGATTTTGGTCGCCATTGTCGATGCACTGAGTTTCTGGATGAGGCGAAGTTTAACCAATTAAATATCGCCTCATCCCGAGAAACAAAGATTACTCTTCAAGCAAACTTCTCAACATCCAGGCAGTTTTTTCATGCACTTGCAGACGTTGCGTCAGCAAGTCAGCCGTTGGTTGGTCGTTGACCTCAGAAACAAATCCAAAAAGGTGACGCGCTGTTTTTGCGGTCGCCTCCTGTGCTTTCACCAGATAACGTACCATATCCATGGCTTTTGGCGTACCTTCAACCTCTGCAATGGAAGACAAACGAACAAATTCTTTGTAAGTTCCCGGTGCATGATGACCTAATGAACGGATACGCTCAGCGATCAAATCCAGCGCATTCCATTGCTCAGTATATTGCGCCATAAACATCGTGTGCAGCGTATTAAAGTGTGGTCCGGTAACATTCCAATGAAAATTATGCGTCATCAGATATAGGGTGTAACTATCAGCCAGCAAAACTGATAAACCTTGAGCAATCTGCATACGATTAGCATCGTTGATACCAATATCAATATGGTTCTGGCGAGATAAATTATTTATCGTTTCCATCTTTAGCTCCTTGAGTAATCTGCCCAGATTTGCACTCTGGAATACGGCAATTTTGCGCCTATTGTTCAGGTAATTCCAATGGTATTTCGCTATTAAATCTATAGTTAAAACACATTGAAATTGGTAACTTGATATATTTTAAAAATTACTATTAGCATGTGTCAGCTCAATGAACCTGCCACAAGGTCAATGAAAGACAAATACACCGACGGATACATTCACACGGTAGTAGTGCAAATTAATATTACTTTTATCAATGCTTTACATATTTTGCATTGACAATAAATTCACGAAAAACGATATTAATATATCTCTCTGACTTACTTTTTTTAAAGGATAACCATGCCAAACATCGAAGTCGAACAACTTGTGAATAGCTACGTCATTCCATTTGGGATCAAAATCCTCTCGGCAATCGCGATCTGGATCATCGGTGGCATCGTCATCGGTATGCTGACTAATTTATTACGTCGGGCAATGACCCTGCGCAAAGTCGATCCGACGTTGATCAGCTACAGTGAGTCATCGTTGCGTGTCGCTTTGCGCATTGCATTAGTCATGGCTATTTTGGATGTATGCGGAATTCAAACGACATCCTTGGCTGCATTAATCGCGGCCGGTGGTGTTGCAATAGGTGTCGCTTGGTCTGGTTTGCTATCCAACTTCGCAGCAGGTATTTTTTTGGTGATTTTGCGCCCATTCAAAGTGGGTGATGCAATTAGTGCGGGTGGCCAAACCGGGGAAGTCACAGAGATTGGCTTGTTTTCAACGACCATGACGACCGGTGATAATCTGCGCGTCTACGTTGGCAACAGTAAAATTTTCTCTGACAACCTGGTTAATTATTCTGCCAACCCTCATCGCCGCGTGGATCTCAAATGTCAGATTGCCAATGGGGTCAACCCATTGGAAGCAATTGAGGTATTAAAACGTCACGTTGCAAAGGTTGCCAACATCACCAACACACCAGAGCCAACCATAGAAATTTTGGAATTCAACGCTTCGGGCAGCCTGATTACTGTGCGCCCATATTGCAGCAACAAAGACTACTGGCAAGTCTATTTTGACACCAATAAAGCGATTGCCGCAGCCTGCGCAGAGGCTGGCTGGCCTGTTCCGGCCGTACATCAAGTGGCTATTCACCAAAACCAAGTTTAAATTTCGACTCACACCTCATAGATTAGGCATTAAAAACACAGTGAACCGGGTAATCCCCTGGTTCACTTTGTTTGTAAGTATGCACTCTGCATCAGAAGTGAACTCATTGACTATCGCTACTAAAACAATAACAAGAACGAAAATTTCTGTAAAGTAAGTTGTCAGATTGCATGTATTTAACCAAAATTTAATTGCACGAAATACTAATTTGTCGTCACACTGTTCTCATTGAAGAAAC
This sequence comes from Undibacterium sp. Ji67W, assembly GCA_049340365.1. Classification (GTDB taxonomy): domain Bacteria; phylum Pseudomonadota; class Gammaproteobacteria; order Burkholderiales; family Burkholderiaceae_D; genus Undibacterium. Next base: position 113,812 of record JBMPOY010000007.1, read on the forward strand.
ATTCACACTAATTACTGCCTTATTTATTACTGCTTTATTTTTGTGCAATTCTGATAGGACATGCCCGTGAAAAAAAATCTCCCTGCCTTTATTTTAGCAACCATCGTTGGCACTATTGTTTGCGCACCTGTCGCTGCCCAAGCAAACAACCAGAAAAATAAACTCCAACAGATTTTGCAATCAGGCGAGCTCAGGGTTTGTATATGGCCAGACTATTACGGCATTACATTTAAGAACCCTAAAACAAAAACCTTAACTGGCATCGACATTGACCTCTCCGTGGAGTTAGAAAAAGACCTGGGTGTAAAAGTTAAGTACATAGACAGCTCCTTTCCAGAGCTGATCGATAATTTATTAAAGAACAAATGCGACATTGCTATGCACGCAGTAGGCATCACGCCGGCGAGAATTGCACAACTTGAATTCTCACAGCCGTATTTGCGTAGCGATATTTATGCGATCAAATCAAAAACGAATGACACAATCCAAACCTGGGATGATATCGACAAGCCAGGTCGCATCGTTGCCGTCCAGGATGGCACCTTAATGGTATCTATCATGCAAAAAACGCTGAAACAAGCAAAATTAGTGGTCGTGGCACCACCACTAACTCGCGAACAAGAGGTTGAATCCGGACGTGCAGACGTTTTCATGACAGATTTTCCCTATAGCCGTCGCATGTTAGAAACGACCGACTGGGCTCGAATGATTCCACCAAGCAAACCGTTTCACATGACAGATTACGCCTATGCGATCGCCCCCGGTGATCCTGCATTTTTAACCCGTATCAATTCTTTTATTGATAAAATAAAAAGAGATGGCAGATTGCGTTCCATAGCGAGCAAACACAAATTAGATCCCATTGTCGTCACCAATTAGTAAAGGACACGCAAAACTGCCCTCAACAGCGTTATGGTGAGAAATCTTCATGCAGTACTCTCTGCACAGCTTATCTCGCCATGCTTTGTTGGCGCAATTTTGTGTTAGTCATATCTACGAAACGAATAACCAAAAAATGCAAGCCAACACAAAGATACTTCGCATCTTACGTAGATTTCCACTATGGATGATTTCGGGTGTGATTTTCAGTGTCGGCATCCTATACGCAACAGTCTATTTACTGAATCACGATAAAGCACTTGCAATCCAGGAAACCAATGTTCGTGCTGAATTGCTGGCTAAAATGCTGGAAAGCCATTTAACCAGGACCTTGTCTTCAATTGATAACTCCTTAAATGTCATTGCCGGCATTTTCAATAATAGTGATCAACCATCCAGCAGTGATGTCACTGTCTTAGACGTGAGAAAAATTATTGAAGCGACCGTCAATAACTCAACTCATCTCAGGTCAGTATCGATTTTAAGCAAGGATGGAACAGTTATAGCGAGCTCAAATCTCGCTGAAGTTGGGAGGTTAATCAACCTTCAATGGATGGGATTTAAAGACACCCCGGGCACGACACTGGAAGCTGGGCGACCAGTTTTCATCCGCGACATTCATGAATTGGATGTCAATGGCATTGCCAAAGAAAATAATCTGAATGGTACACATTGCCTTCCTTTTGCCAAGCTGGTAACAGTGAAGGGGCAGGATTACATCATGCTCACCATGGTAAATCCACAATACCTGTTGACCGATTTCAATAGCATGCTCGGCGCAAAGATCAATTTTGTGACGATTTTTGATTACAGTGGCAAAGTTCTCAACACAACACCGAACGAACATTTCTCACTTGGAAAATCGTACCCCGAGCTGCCGATCTTCAAACTTTTGCAAAGCGAAACGGAATATGGGCAAGTCCATTTAACGATGGCTGATAGCTTTTCGTCGCAAAACACATACATTATTCATTTTCGCTCCCCGCACAGCTACCCCATCGTGGCCATTAGCGCCATTTCGGAAACATATGCGATCGCCAAGTGGCACGAAAGCTCACGTAACTTAAAATGGACTGGAATTACACTTGCCGTTTTCGTCCTGGTCTGCGCTATTTTGCTCACCTGGCTGATGCGTATTCGTGATCATTATGAATCCGCATTAGAAATTGCAAAAATCCGCGCTGAACAAGCAAATCATGCAAAGAGCGCTTTTTTATCTACAATGAGTCATGAAATTCGCACACCAATGAATGGCGTCATTGGGATGAACAATTTATTACTCGACAGCAGTCTCACCCCCAAGCAAAGAGAATTTGCAAAGGTCATCGATGAATCTGCCAATGCACTTATGGCGATCATTAACGATCTTTTAGATTTCTCAAAAATTGAAGCCGGGAAAATGCAAATCGAGCATACAGAATGTGACTTGCTTAATGTAGTCGAAGCTAGTGTGGAGCTATTGATAGAACGCGCCAAAAGAAAGCATCTCCGACTAATTAGTTTTATCGACCCAACGATACCACAACTTGTCAGCACCGACCCAGGCAGACTAAGGCAGATTCTATTAAATCTGATCGGCAATGCGATCAAATTTACGGAAAATGGAGATATCACTGTCAACGTTTTTTTGAAAAATAAAAGCCTCAGCACCAACTTGATTCGCTTTGAGGTGATCGACACTGGCATTGGTATTGCGCATGAAATACTCCCGACCCTATTCTCTCCATTTACACAAGCGGACAACTCGATCACCCGCCGTTTTGGCGGCACAGGCTTAGGTTTATCCATTTGCAAACGTCTCGTTGAGTTAATGGATGGTGAAATCGGGGTTGAAAGCCAGCCAGGTTCTGGTTCCCTGTTTTGGTTTGAAATTCCTTTAATGAGTCTCAATGGCAAAACCATCTCCAGCCGCCACAAACAACAAAGGGACATCAGTGTCCTTACGTTTTCTCATGGTGACCATTTTTCGCAAAGCATCAAAACCTATTTGCTGTCTTACGGCATCTCACCAGTAATGACGGAACAACCGGAAGAATTTTCTCGGAAAATAGAGCAACTTGCTGAAATCAACGTCTGTCTGTTTGATTGCCAACGAACCGAAACCAGCAAAACCCTTCTTGAACAGCTCAGGCAAAAACATCCCGAGGCCTATATCATTTTGTTGGGTAGCGATGACATCAAGGACTTAGATGGTAAAAAATTGGAATACTTCGCCTCACTGCCGGTACCAATAAAATACAGCAGTTTATTTGCCGCCATTCAGCAAGCGCAGGACCGCAGGCAAGGTCTAATGCCAAATACACCGAACATGCGAGGCACACCACTAAGAAGGAATGAAGACCAAATTATTAATAAGCAAATCGTCAAACAACAAAGTGAAAAAATTCTGATCGTCGAAGATAATTTAATCAACCAAAAAGTGGCAATCAGCATATTAGAGCAATTAGGGTACCAGTCTGCAGTTGCCAACAATGGCGAGGAAGGTGTAGCAATGGCGCGCACAGGGCATTATGCGTTGATACTCATGGACTGCCACATGCCAGTCATGGATGGCTTTGAAGCCACACGACGCATCCGCGAAATGGAACAAGAAAGCGGTAAGCACACCCCTATCATCGCACTAACAGCAAATGCGATGCGCGAAGAAAGACCTCAATGTTTAGAAGCTGGAATGGACGATTATTTATCAAAACCAGTCAACAAATCTGAATTAAAAGCTTCTCTGACGGAACATCTACGATCATTAAACATAGAAGCCGATACCGCTTCAACCGTAAATCCAATCACCGATTCTGGCGGGATCTCAATGATTGATCTGAATAGATTGATCGACATGTTAGGCAATGACAAAAATACCCATATCGAATTTTTAAATCTGTTTTTAGAGACAATGCGTCCAATGGTTAGCCAACTAAATGCCGCCATTAGTGAAAACAATTTTTCTGAAATAAAGGCGCTTGGACATCAAATCAAAGGCGCCAGCTCTAACGTGGGCATAACGCCACTTGCCGTGATCGGTGAGCACATAGAAATAGCAGGAAGGGAGTCCAACATGAAGAGAGCAATTGAACTCTACGCTACAATAATTCCAAATTTAGATAAATTTCAGCAAGAGCTGCGAGCTTTACAAGCATCGGCTGTTTAGCGGCTGGCACGATTTAAATGCGCTTTCCTTTTAAAAATTGGTCGATACTGAATTGACCTGGACCAAACACCACCAGAACCAGCAAAGCGGCTCCCCAATAGAAATGGTCATTGATCGCAGCAGGGCATTCGAACTGAAATAGTTGCGGATAAGAAACCACCGCCATTGCATTAACTGCCAAGAGTCCCAATGCTGCCGGACGCGAAAACAATCCCAGAGCGAGCAATACCGGAAAAAACAATTCCCCCCCTGCTCCCATCACCGCCGCAACCTCTGGTGGCAAGACAGGCACAGTGTACTCGTCACGAAATAAAGATAAAGTCGCTGACCAATCGGAGACTTTACTCAAGCCCGCTTTAAAGAATTGCCAGCCAATAAAGAGTCGCAAACCCAAGCTAACCAGGCTTCCGCCCCAGCGTTGCAGTTGCTCATCAAATCGCTGGCTAAGTGCATGTAAACGTAAAAAATAGTGCATCAGATTCTCCTGGTTGATTGATATTATTGAGTCGACTTCGTCACTAAATTCTTACATTCACTTCATATAAAATTAATTTGTGTAAAACTTCCGCCCGAAAACCAGCGCTGCAAACCTGCACCAATATCAAATTGAGCATCTTCACTCAACGCCAACTCTAAAGCATCGCCAACGCTTGCTTTTTGAAACAAGGATTGCAGGGCAAGGTAATCAGCCTTGCTTAAAGGTGAAACCAATGCTTGCCATTGCGGACGGGATATCAAAGCAAAATTTTCTTTTTGTATGTCAGCCGGAAATACAATCGATGCGCCGCCTTGATGTGCAAGCCATATCTCTATTGCGCTCATGGGCGACGCGAAGAGACCGACCGCCGGATGCGGTATTAAAATCGCAGACGCCAGATCCTGCCCCGATTGTTCAGCAGCAATGATCGCATTGCGCAGATTGAGCACTTGCGCATCCGCCGCATAATATGCGCAATGTAATTGCCATTCAAGCCGGGCGATATCTTCAAAATAAGGATAATCAGAAATAAAATCGCTATCACGCAGAAAATCAGATAACTGTGCTCCAAATTGATTTAAATCGCCCGACTGCGAAGGATAAGCACGCCCATAGGCCTTCGCCATTTCCTCGAAAAAATCGATACCGACGAGCTGCAACAAAACCGGGTAAGCATTTTTTAATGCGGAAGCCCAGATCCCAGCCATATTTCCGCGGTAATAAGCGAAACGTTCATTCTGACGTGCTGATACCTGAAGTTGCGGCACGAGACTCTCCATGAAGTCGGGATCCATCAATGCTTGCGCAAAATCGGCTTGTATCTGTTCTAGCTTCATCATCTTATGTCGTCGCCGTCAACGGCTGCTGCGCGTACAATTGAAATTGACGTGCTTTTTCCACTTCTGCCAACAACACCGATAAAGCGGGAATATCTGTATCCCATTCAATCAACACAGGGATATCATTTCCTAGCAAGGTGCAGGCTTCAGAAAACAAAGACCAGACAGGCGCACTGACACAACTACCATGATTATCCACCAGACAGTCGTCCGTTTCCAAAAAACCTGCGAGGTGAATTTCGCCCACCGTCCCGGCAGGTAGTGCAGCCATACATTGCAAGGCTGCACGCGCATCCTCACCGTGATTGACTTCATTCACATATAAATTATTGATGTCGAGCAGAACTCCGCAACCAGTACGTTTAACCAGTTGCCGCAAAAATTCTGCCTCTGACATTTCATCTTGTGCAAACCGCACATAGGTTGAGACATTTTCGATCAAGACTTGTCTTTGCAATTGATGTTGCAGATCGTCGATCCGTTCGCAAACCAGATCCAAGGCAGAGCGCATCAATGGCAACGGGAGCAAATCATTCAAGCTACGACCTGCAATCGCCCCCCAGCATAAGTGCTCAGACACCAAACCAGGCTCGAAACGTTCAATAAGACGTTTTAACTTTGAAATATGTTGTTGGCGGTAGCCTTGCGCCGACCCCAACCCGAGACCAACCCCATGTAGGCTCAACGGATATTGTTGGCGCAACGTTTGAAGTACAAATAAGTCGTAGCCGCCTTCACCGAAATAGTTTTCGGAATGAACTTCGATCCAATCCACAGCGACAGTTGAATCAAGAAATTCGCGATAATGCGGTGTTCGCAACCCCACTCCGACTCCTGAAAGAGCCTGGTGGGGGCGACTGAGATTAATAGTCTGGAAAGACATTCACCAAAGAGCTGATATTAAGAAGCTTTCGCTGTGTCAGTTTTACCGCCAGCTTTTTCGCAAGTACCAACAGGTACTTTTTTCCAGTCCGCAGGATCATTGTCTTTCTTGCCTTGACCTGCACAAGAATGCGAACCAGTTTTAGTGGCGCAATCATTTTGACCTGCTTTGGCGATGCCATAACATTTTTCTGTTTTTGGCGCATCTGCTGCCATTGCCATAGAAGATCCAACCAAGCCTGCCAGTGCGACTGCGATCATTGCTTTGTTATTCATTTGATTCTCCGTAAATTGAGTAGATGAGATAGATTTGATAGATAACACATTAAAAAACACGCCAACTACACTCTATAGTCGAAGCAAAACGAATAAACTTACACGCATCGCTAAAAAAATACGTTTTGCCCAACAATGATATATACGCAAAAACTTTTAGCTTAGATTCATTTTTGCAGATACTGCATCTGCATCGTACTAGGATTGGGTAAATTTTCAAGCGCTTTGTTAGGTGTTATCTATGATGATCACACATAGCTGAGTGTTGATGCGCTGAGTGTCTGTGCTGTACCTTCAGGACATACCTGGAGACTGAGATTCATCCCCGTTGACCGAAAGATGCCAAAAGATAGCGACTAAGCGATGTGTTTTGGTGTATTCTTCGCCCTTTTTTAATATTCTGTCGGAGCGACCATGCAAAAATTAGACTTCAGCCTGGAAGGTGAATTTGTGGAATTAAACCAACTTTTAAAGCTGGTTGGACTCTGCGAAAGTGGTGGCGCTGGCAAGCAAATCGTTGCCAGCGGTGACGTTAGCGTCGATGGTCAGCAAGAATTACGAAAAACTGCAAAAATTCGCGCAGGACAAGTCGTGCAGTTAGGTGACATAAAAATCACCGTCACTGCCGCATAAATTTCCTATTTCGCTGCCGACGAATGCGACGAATACAGCCTTAATCTGAAAGACTGCTTTCCGCTATTGTAGATTCAGACAATTTTTCAGGATTCGTCGCCATAAACCTGGCGAGCATATTATCCATGGTGTCGACATGGTGTTCAAACCAATGCGGCAATTCCTCTGCCAGTCTGGGTGCTAAATCAGCGTCCCCAGCCATAATCCGCTGGCGTACTTCACGCATGACTTCTAGTACAGCGTCATGCTCTTGCTTATGACAACCTGCAGGTGGAAATCCTGTCTCCGTCATCCAGTTATTTTCTTGCTCAAAATGCCCGATAGAATGCTCAATCAGAGCATCAAGTCGATCAATAAAGGTAGCCGGATTATCTTCTGCCAGTGCCCCGCACAGTTGCACAAACTCTTTGTGGGTATCGTCCATCGGTTCGTAGCTCAAACTCAGTCTATCCGACCAAGCCCATATTTCTTGGCTCATGATTTTGTCCTCTTGCAATAAAGTGCCAAGATTATGGCTGAACAATAAAAACTTTGCTTGTTCAAAATCATTCCAGAAACAAAAACAGCGCACCAAAGTACGCTGTTCAGAAAATAACATGTTCAATTATCTAAGTGTCTGAAGCCCGATATAGGCCATCATTTTTAGCTTAAGCCGTTGTATTGACGTTGCGTCCCAGATTAAGAGGCAAATTAGAGACTGAAGGCGTCGTGGCGACCGGTGTTGGCGTAGGAATTGCAGCTATCAACGCTGCCGCATTTTGCGCCTCAATATCGTTGGCACGTTTTAACACGGCCGTATTAATAGCATCACTCGTTCCCACTTGCGCCAAGGTTGTTGCAACATTGGCAATATCGGTAACTTCCATAACAATTCCCCTTATCTGTACAAACTATAACGGCAATGGTTAAGTGCTTCTTTAATCTATTTTGCTCAAATGTTGTAATTAAATTTTTCTATGAGGCGGGAAATCGAAAACGTAACACTCTTGCGAAATTTTAATTCGCCAACGTGCCAACAAGCGCGAAAAGAAAAACGAACGTTCGTGCAATTAAAAATCCAATTTGTTACAATGCAGCCCGTCTGAGATTTTACGATTGCAAATAATGCACTCAAAGCAGTTCTCAGAGAAAAAATTCACATTACACAAGGTCTACCATGTTGAACACAAAAACTCTGTCCGCGGCAGTAGCAATTTCCGCCATGCTTTTCAGCACAAATTCTATGGCACAAGCCTACGTTGGCGGAACAGTAGGACAGGCACGATGGGAAACTAGCTGCTCTCAAGCAAGTTTTTGCGATACTTATGACACCTCTTTCTCCGTTTTTGGTGGTTATAACGTCAATGCAAATTGGGGCGCGGAAGTTAGCTACACATCCTTAGGTACCATCCACGCAAGCAGCTTCACTGCTTACGGCCCCTACGCCGCGTCGATTAAAGCTAAAGGTATTGATATTTCCGGCGTCTACCGTCATCAGATAGCAGAAAAAGTTGAAGCATTTGCTAAGGCTGGCATTGCCTATACGAAGGCAGAAAATGACGGTTATGTTTTTGGGATACCTCACAATGGATCAATAAATTCAACAAAACCTGTGTTTGGTTTTGGGGTTACGTATGCCATCAACCCACGTATGACAGTACGAGCAGAAATCTCTTCACGTAAAGTGGAAATGACTACGAACACCAGCACTACTGCAAACAATTTTAGCCTTGGCCTGCAAACAGGATTCTGAGAGATCACAACGTAGTCTGGAACAAAAATTAAATAAAAAAAACCGCAAACACTGAGATCTTGCGGTTTTTTAGTTCTGAAGAATCCAGAGCGGAAAAGCTATATTTCAACCACTGTTGCGCAAGCCGGCGGCAATACCGTTTATTGATAAATGGATACCGCGTCGAACACGCTCATCTTCATCGCCGTTACGGAAACGTTCCAGCAATTCAACTTGCACGTGGTTCAATGGTGACAGATAAGGAAAACGATTTTTGATCGAACGTGCCAACAATGGATTCGCCGCCAGCAACTCATCCTGACCAGAAATCGCTTTTAACACGTCAATTGTCAACGCATGCTCAGCTTCCATGCGCGGGAAAATACGTGAACGCAAGTTATCGTCCTTCACCAATTGCGCGTAGCGACTCGCAATTCCGATATCACTCTTCGCCAATACCATCTCCATGTTGGACAAGACTGTCGAGAAGAACGACCACTCTTTGAACATGGCTTGCAAGGTTTGCAGACCATCTTCCGGGTGTGTTTTTAAGTAATGCTGAACGGCAGCACCAAAACCAAACCAACCCGGCAACATCAAACGACATTGCGACCAACTAAATACCCAAGGAATCGCCCGCAAATCTTCAATCGCAGTCGATTTTTTTCGTGATGCAGGACGGCTGCCGATATTCAATCCGGCGATCTCTGAGATCACCGTCGACTCCCAAAAGTATTGCTCGAAACCTTCTGTCTCATAAACCAGATCGCGATAGGCTTTAAATGCATGCGCAGAAAGCTCTTCCATTGCTGATAAAAATTCTGGCTTAGGCGGCTGTTCAGCATCTGCAAGCATACTCGCTTCCATCGTTGCTGCTGCGAGCACCTCCAGATTGCGGCGCCCTACCTCTGGATTACCGTATTTGGCGGTAATCACTTCGCCTTGTTCAGTCAGGCGAATCTGCCCCTGTACTGCACCCGCGGGTTGCGCGAGAATCGCCTGATAGCTAGGACCACCACCACGACCTACAGAACCACCGCGACCATGGAATAAGCGCAGTCGCACTTGATGACGGGAAAACACCTGCACCAGATCCAATTCAGCTTTATACAATTCCCAGCCAGAAGTCAGAAAGCCGCCATCTTTATTACTATCGGAATAACCCAACATCACTTCCTGCGCATTGTCGCGACTAGCCAAAAGACGCGCGTAAGCAGGAATCGCAAACAATCTATCCATTACTGGCGCACTGTTTTGCAAGTCTTCAATCGTTTCAAACAGTGGGATAATATTGACGTCGAGACGCCCTTCTGCCGGATGCAGTAAGCCTGATTCTTTGAGCAATAGCGCTAATTCCAACATATCCGACACGCCGTCGGTTTTGGAGATAATGCAATTTGGAACTGCGCCATCACCGTAACGTTTTTTTGCGGTTGCCGCTGCACGATAAATCGCTAATTCAGATTGCGTTTCTTCGGAGTACACCAGATACGGCGAAGCCAATGGACGGGCAGAACTGATTTCAACAATCAAGGCCGCAATACGCTCTTCTTCTGACATCGCCAGATAACTCACTTCTGGATTCGCTGCTTGCAACAATTCAGCGACGACGCGCTCATGCACATCAGAATTCTGACGCAAATCGACTGGTGCTAAATGGAAGCCAAACACTCTTACGGCACGACGCAGATGACGCAAACGGCCGCGCGTAATCGCTGCAGAACCGTGCTCCAATAAAGATTGGTGAACGATATCAAGATCAGTTGCCAGCTCTTCGGCTGTCGCATACACCTGCGCATCACCGCTAGGCGCAATCGTTGGCAACAAACCCAGCAAATGCGTATACGTCGCTGCAACACGTGCATAAATGCCGCTGATCGCCAGGCGATATGGCTCATCGGAACGATGTGGAGAGTGATCGGGGGAACGCTGTGCTAAGGCCTGCAACTCGTCAGACACCTTCACCAACAAAGTCGCCATTGATAACTGAGAGCCTAAGGTATGCAATTCATCGAGGTAAAATTTAAATGTGCGGGTGCTTTGCATCGCCAGCGTTTTTTCAAGTATCGTCGCAGTCACAAACGGATTACCGTCTCGGTCACCACCGATCCAGCTACCCATTTTCATAAAACTTGGTAACTCAGCCTGCTTAAACGCAGGATCTTTACTGACCAGCAAATCTTCCAGACCGGCGTACAACTGCGGCAATTCATGCAAAAACGTGTAGTCGTAAAAACTCAAGCCATTTTCCACTTCATCGAGCACGGACAATTTGGAAGTGCGTAGCATGCGAGTTTGCCACAGCGTGAGTACCGCACGCCCTAACGCTTCTTCATTGGCTGCCGCTTCTTCGGGGGTCAATTGCATACGGTCACGCTCGTCAAGCAATCGGGTAATCACCATCTGGCAATTCAATATACTCTTGCGCTGAACCTCGGTCGGATGCGCGGTCAATACCGGCACAACTTGCGCAGTCTGAAAAAAGTCAACGAGCTGCTGCGTGGTGTGTCCGGTGTTATAAAGTGCTTCTATCGTATGCGCCAAGCTACCCGCACGCGGTGCAGAGCCAGCAATCTGATGGGCACGAGTACGGCGAATATGATGCTGATCTTCCGCCAAATTCACCAGATGGGAAAAATAACTGAATGCACGTATCACCTGCGTCGTCTGATCATTGGTCAGACTATCCAAGGTCGACTCCAGCTCGCTACGCGCAGCCTCATCCGCATCACGCCGGAAGCGGATCGAGTTTTGTCGTACTTGCTCAATTAAATCGAACACTTCGTCACCGTGTTGATTTCTTACCGTATCACCTAGCAGGCGTCCAAGGCGGCGAATATCTTCGCGCAAGCTCTGGTCTTTATCGTCGTCTTTATCGTTCATTTTGTGTTGAGGTTGGAGGTGAGTATTCATGCTGACGAAATTCTACGGTAGGAGTAAACAAGGAAAGATGAAAATTCTTGATGCATTACATTGCGCACGCAATTTCCTCAGGCATCCCAGCATACAGCCGTGAATTGACGTGAGGCTTACATACAACAATTAATACAACAAACGACACAGATCACAGAACACGCCAGGTGAAGAAGACCACGGAAAGTCGTTCAAATACCGACTTTCCGTTCCCCAAGCAGTTCTGCATTGAAATTGAAAGATATGGGTATCTACGCAGCGTTTTTATACTTTTGACTACGCTTCACCGCCATGAGCAGGCCTTTTGTTGAGCTGTCATATTCTTCTTTAACGGCAGCCGGATCAAGACTAATCAGTTGCTGCGCCAGTGATTTACCCAACTCGACGCCCCACTGATCAAACGCATTGATATCCCAGATCACGGATTGCACAAACACCTTGTGCTCATACAATGCAATCAGAGCACCAAGGCTGCGCGGCGTCAATTCATTGAGCAGCACCGTTGAGGTTGGGCGATTGCCCTCGAATACGCGCGGTGCCAGCATTTTTTCTGGCAAATCACCCAATTCTGCGCGTACCTCTTCTATACTTTTACCCCAAGCCATGGCTTTGGATTGTGCAAAACAATTTGCCAGCAAGGCTTGATTGTGCCCAGGCAAACCAGCGTCATCATCGGCGACAACAATAAAATCAGTCGGAATTATCGTTGCACCTTGGTGCAACAACTGGAAGTAAGCATGCTGTCCATTGGTCCCTGCTTCACCAAACAATATCGGTGAGGTTGTGTAATCAACCCGATGACCTTCACGCGTGACCGACTTGCCGTTACTTTCCATTTCAAGCTGCTGCAAATACGCCGGTAAGCGCGTCATACGCTGATGGTATGGCGCAATCGACAACGCTTGCAGGCCAAGGAAATTAATATTCCAGACCCCAATCAAGGCCATCAACACTGGTAAATTTTGCTCTAACGGCGCTTGCGCAAAGTGCAAATCCATTTCATGCGCACCCGCCAGCATTTCTTCAAAACGATCTGCGCCAACGTACAAAGCAATCGACAAACCAATCGCACTCCACATGGAATAACGACCACCCGCCCAATTCCAGAACGGGAATACATTTTCAGGAGCGATACCAAATTCAGAAGCAGCCTGCACATTGGTACTCAACGCAACAAAATGTTGACGAATTTGATCTACAGGGCAGCCATGCGCCAGCATCCAATCACGTGCGGTGCGTGCATTAGTCAGCGTTTCCATTGTGGTGAAAGTTTTGGAAGCGACCACAAACAAGGTAGTCTCCGGATCAGCATTCGCGAGGGCGTCCGCCACATGACGACCATCGACATTCGAGACAAAATGTAAGGACAGATTTTTTTGTGACCAAGGTGCCAGGGCGATACATGCCATTTGCGGTCCCAGATCTGAACCACCAATCCCAATATTGACGATAGTACGTATCGCTTTGCCAGTATAACCAAGCCAACGCCCTTCGCGCACCGCATCACTGAAGGTGCGCATCTGCGCCAGCACTTGATGGACATCCGCCGCAATGTTGACGCCATTCAAATCAAATGATTCACCTTTCGGCAAACGCAAGACCGTGTGTAGCACCGCGCGATTCTCAGTATGGTTAATTGCTTCACCACGCAACATCGCATCGCGTCTCGCCTCAACATCCTGCTGCCGTGCAAGTGCCAGCAAATTCAGCTTCGCCGTCGTATCAATTCGCTGCTTAGAATAATCGAGCATGATCCCACATGCCGACGCCGAAAAATGCGTGAAGCGTTGCGGGTCAGCGCGAAATAATTCTTTTAAATTAGGCAAGTTGGTTGCACGTTGCTGCAACAAACACCAAATCGGAGTACGCGAAACGGAAGTAGCCATGGTCTTGCTTTTACACTTTGAATTTTAGTTTTTGCAAAAATAGGAAGAATATTGCCGTCATCGCCAGGATTACCCTTTTGAATTCTCAATATCGGCGTCTCTAAAAATATTCCACCCAGGTCGGATAAAAATGACGAACAAAAATGACAAATAAGTTTATTTCTTACCTGCTTGTGCGGCCGCCGCTGCCAGCGTCGCAATCGCAGTCCAATCGCCCGCATTAATCAGCGATGCCGGACACATCCAAGAACCACCAACACACAACACGTTTGATTGCTGCAACAGAGCAGGTGTTGATTCTACGGTCACTCCACCCGTTAAGCAGAAGCGCACATCAGGGAATGGGCCACCCAACGCCTTTGCCATTTTGGTACTACCAACGATATCAGATGGGAACAACTTAACCACATCAAAACCATGCTCCAGTGCCAACATCAAATCACTCGCACCGCCAACACCTGGAAAATAAGGCAAGCCCGATTCTGCTGCCGCTTTTGCCAGTGCTGGTGTGATGCCTGGGCTGATACCAAACGCAGCGCCAGTTTCTTTCACGGCATCTAATTGTGCTTGTGTCAGAATCGTACCTGCACCAACGGTGACAGTTGGACATGCTTTGACTACTTCACGCAGCACTGTCATCGCATTGGGTGTACGTAAAGTGATTTCAACCGCTGGCAAACCATTTTCTGCCAAGGTAGTCACACAGCGAATTGCCTGATCCACATCATCCGTTACCAAAATCGGTAATACTCGGATTTGCTCCAGTTGAGTGATGATGTCTTGCTTCGTGAATGCCATAATAAACTCTCCAAAATTAATCGATAAACAAAGTCGATGCACCATGTTCAGGCGCTGTTACTACGCGACGTTGCGCAGCAAATAAATCGCGGCCGTAGCCAAAGGTTTCGTCTTTACTCAATGTTCTTACTGCACGCTGGTTCCATTCTTGCTCATCGACCAAGGCACGCAATTCGCCGGTGTGGACATTTAGTTCAACCAAGTCACCATCACGTACTTTGCCCAACGGGCCACCCTGCGCAACTTCCGGACTCACATGCAGAGCTGCCGGAATACGTCCGGAAGCACCGGACATGCGACCGTCTGTGACCAAGGCAACTTTATAACCGGCGGACATCAGACTTCCCAGGATAGGTGTGAATTGATGCAGTTCAGGCATGCCATTCGCCTGCGGTCCCTGGAAAATCACGACCGCAACAAAATCCATATTCAATTCACCGGCTTTATACGCTTTCACCAATGCATCTTGCGATTCAAAAATCTTCGCTGGCGCTTTCACAATCCAAGCTTCTTCAGGAACGGCGGAGGCTTTGACGATTGCACGCCCCAGATTACCTTGCAATAAGCGCAGACCACCTGTAGCAGCAAATGGCTCAGTCACATTGCGCACAACCGAGGTATCGGTTGAGTGCGCTGGCAAAGCTTGCCATTGGACTTGATTATTTTCAGTCAGGACTGGACGTGCGGTATGTGAATGCAGACCATCATCACCATATACGGTCATCACATCACCATGCATCAAACCAGCGGACAGCAATTCGCGAATCACAAAAGTTGGCCCACCCGCATCTTCAAATGCATTCACGTCTGCAGTGCCGTTTGGATAAATACGCGTCAGCAAAGGAATGACAGATGACAATTCATCAAAATCCTGCCAGTCAATGAGAATGCCAGCTGCGCGAGCAACGGCAATCCAGTGAATTGTATGATTGGTGGAGCCACCAGTTGCCAGCAATGCGATGACGGCATTGACAATGGTTTTTTCATTCACCAATTGACCGATAGGTTTGTAATTGCCGCTCTGCTCGGTCATTTGCAAGACGCGCTCGACGGCGGCGTCAGTCAACACCTGACGCAATGGATCAGAAGGATGAACAAAAGCCGCACCCGGCAAATGTAAGCCCATAGCTTCCAACAACATTTGATTACTATTTGCCGTACCGTAGAAAGTACAGGTACCTGCACTATGGTAAGCCGCGCTTTCAGCCGCCAACAATTCTTCTTTGGTGGCTTTACCTTGCGCATAGCGCTCACGCACGGCAGCTTTTTCTTTATTCGACAAACCAGACCCCATAGGACCTGCGGGAATAAAAATCGTCGGTAAATGTCCGAACGCCAAAGCACCGATCAACAACCCCGGCACGATCTTGTCGCAAATACCTAAACACAAGGTCGCGTCAAACGCATCATGTGACAAAGCAACCGCCGTCGCCTGCGCGATCACATCACGGGAAAACAAGGATAATTCCATACCCGGGCGACCTTGCGTCACACCATCACACATCGCTGGCACCGCACCGGCCACCTGCGCAGTCGCACCAAAGCGCAACGCAGTTTGACGGATTTGTTGCGGATACGATTCGTATGGCTGATGCGCCGACAACATATCGTTGTAGGCGGTAACGATGCCGATGTTAGGTTTTTGTGCCTGATTCAGCCAGATTTTGGTACCGCTATCCATCGCCGCATTCGCATGCGCTTGATTAGCGCAAGACAAACTGGCACGACGCGGGCCACGGCCACGCATTTTTTCTAACTGGGAAAGATAAGCACTGCGAAGGGTTTTGCTGCGCTCAATAATACGTTGTGTGACCTGGTTAATGACCGGGTGCAACGCGACGGAAGGAGATGTTGTCATAAACTCACCTGTGCCCCAAAGGGGTTGAAATAATAAAGCTTGTCAAAAATACTGATACGATGGGTAGAAAGATAGCATAATTAGGTATTTTTCGTAACAAACTTTCAGAAATATATCTTAAAGCTGTTTTTTTAAGCAAAACAATCAAATTTATCGTAATGAAACTACATTTCTGAAGTTTTTCTGGCATAATCAAAACGCTGGAAAAATGAAAAATGGTTTCTATCACGTACTAAGCACAGTGAATAAGGTAGTGATCAAATAGCGATCATCCACTCTTTCGATAGCAAAAACATCTGGATTCAGAACAGAACAACTTAGAACACATCACGGAGTCAGTATGACCACATTTGTTTTATTTGGCGGCACAGGCGATCTCGCTAAGCGTAAGATCATCCCGGCTTTATACAGCGCGTTTGTCAATGGCCGACTGGATGAGAATTTCAAATTTATCGGCGCAGCGCGTGAAGGTTTGAAAGATGACGAGTATCGCTCACGTGTTGGCAATAGCATTGGCGAATACGCTTCCAAGGTGAGTGGTTCTACACCCGAAAAACTGGCTGCGTTTCTGGCATTGACACATTACACAAAAATCGATGCCCGTGTACCTGAAGATTTTCAATCGTTGAAGGCTTCCCTGAACACCTCCGACACGAATGCAACTCTGTTTTATCTGGCCACGGGTCCGGATATTTTTATTCCTGTCGTTGAGCAATTATCCAAACACGGTCTGGTTGAAGGCAATGCGCGTGTCGTCGTTGAAAAACCGTTGGGCAGAGATGCGCAATCTGCAAAAGAAATCAATCAGTCTCTGCGTAATTATCTGAACGAAAACCAGATTTATCGTATCGATCACTATCTCGGTAAAGAGATGGTGCAAAACTTATTAGCATTACGCTTTGCAAATTCGTTCCTCGAACCGTTATGGAACCGCAAGTGGATACAAGACGTACAAATTTCAATTTCAGAACAAGTTGGCGTTGAGTCACGCGGCGACTTTTATGACCACACTGGCGCACTGCGCGACATGGTGCAAAATCACTTGCTGCAATTAGTTTCCATCGTTGCGATGGAGCCACCAGTCAACGCAAACCCAGATGCGATCCGCGATGAGAAAGTCAAAGTGTTGCGTGCCTTACATAAATTCACACCAGATGAAGTCAGCAAAAAAACTGTCCGTGGACAATACCGCGCTGGCGCAGTCGATGGCCAACCAGTGATAGGCTATCAGGCAGAGCCAGGCGTACCACAAGCCAGCCGCACTGAAACCTTTGTAGCGATCCGCGCCGAGATTGATAACTGGCGTTGGGCTGGCGTGCCATTTTATCTGCGCACCGGCAAACGTATGGCAACCCGTAGCGCTGAAATTACCATTAATTTCAAACCGATTCCGTATTCTATTTTCGGTCAATCACAGGGACCTATGCGATCCAATCGTCTGGTCATTTCTTTGCAACCAGAAGAAAGCGTGCAATTGTTTATGAAAGCCAAAGAGCCGGGCGAAGGTATACGTTTGTCTGATGTCGCACTGAATCTGGACTTTGCTGAAGCATCGAATTCCCGCCGCGTCGAATCTTATGAACGCCTGTTACTCGATGCGATGCACGGTGATCTGACGCTGTTTGTACGTGATGATGAATTGAGCGCAGCATGGGCATGGATAGACCCTATCATGAATGCCTGGCAAAACGATCATGAAGGTTTGAAATCCTACATCGCAGGTAGCTGGGGCCCCTCTTCTGCCAGCTATCTATTGGCGCAACACGGTGCCGCCTGGGGCGAAGAATACGTAGAGAATTGATCAATATGTCCAATATGAATTTTCACACTTTTGATCACTTCAGCGCGCTCAGTGATGCGCTCAGCCAGCAATGGTTAGACATCATTCAAGCTGCGCCTGAAGGCTCTTGTTTTGCGCTGGCTGGCGGCTCCACTCCTGCGCCCATTTATCAACGCCTGGATGATTTGCTGGCGCAAACAAGCCAACGTCATCCAATCAAATTGGTAGCTACCGATGAACGCTGGGTCAGCGACGCGGATCAGCAAAGCAATGAAGGCTTGTTTCGCCGTTGCCTGCAAAAGTCAGCCGAGAAAAAAAACTGGCAGTTAGTATCTTTAAAAAACGCCAGTACCTCGCCAGAAGTAGCGACCGCTGCTATCGATGATAGACTGCAAACACAGCTACCACAGGCTTTCAGTGCGGTATTGCTGGGTATGGGTGCTGATGGTCACATTGCATCACTGTTTCCCGGTGCTCCGACGCAACACGACAACTTAACTTGCCTCGCAGCCGTCCATCCGCAAACCCGTCAGAGCCGCATGTCGCTTTCTCTGCCGCGCTTACTGGACACACAAAGAATATGGCTGGTCATCACGGGAGCAGAGAAACGTCAAGTGTTGGAGCATGCAGCACAAAATAATTTACCAGTTGCGGCTCTGTTACGCGAAGCAGCTTGCGACATTGATGTTTTTTGGTGCCCTTAATTGAAAAGCTGTATTGGCAAACGGTATTTGTATAATAAATTGACATAAAGTTCGACGTAACTATTGATGTATAAAGCAGCATCAGGGCTGGCGACAATCCGCAGCCAACCGCTTAATGTTGAAACAGTCCTGATAGCAAACACACACCATGGCAAATCCTTTTTCTGATAAAAATTCAAACACGCCTTCTGAAAAAGGGCTGTTGGCACGTATCCGCACCGCAAGTACCGCCTTAAGCCGCGCTGAGCGTCAGGTGGCAGAATTTCTTCTGCAAAAACCACACGATGCGCTCGAAATGTCGATCCGTGTTTTAGCGCAGGCTTGCGATGTCAGCGAACCCACCGTTGCACGTTTTTCGCAAAGCCTGGGTTTTGACGGCTTTAAGACTTTTAAATTAGCTTTCGCCAAAAGTTTAGCCACAGGTATTCCCTATCTGCATCTGGATGTGAATCAGGCTGACCATGTAAAAGATGTCTTGCCCAAGGTATTCGACCGCACTATTGCCACATTGATGGAGGCACGCAACAACGCTAACACCGCAACTTTTGAAGCCGCGGTCAGCTTACTGGCACGCGCTCGAAGAATTGAATGCTATGGGCTCGGTTACTCTGGCGCGCTGGCAATTGATGCTCAACTCAAATTTTTCCGCTTCGGCATTCCAACGACGGTATTTTGCGATGCGCATTTACAAGCGCAATCGGCATCACTGCTCAATAGTGATTGCGTGGTAGTCGCCTTTTCGCGCACAGGTCGCACGCGCGACCTGATCAACAGCGTGCAGTTGGCAAAACAAGCTGGTGCCAAAATTTTAGTGCTCTGCGCCAGCGGCGGCCCCCTGGCTGATTATGCCGACGTTCACATCAGTGTTGATGTAGAAGAAGACCCAGACATCTATACACCAATGACGTCGCGTCTTGCGCATTTAACTTACATCGATGCACTTGCAGTCGCCGTCACCTTATTACGCGGTCCGGCAGCCATCGATATGTTAGAAAGAGCCAAAATCAGTATTAGCGAGAAACGCCTAGATTCAAAAGTATAAAAAATTAGTTCACGGCGCTGTCAAGAGCATGTAGTAAAAACTACACAACCATCACCTACAGGACGTTTTAGGCAATACTAGGCATGTACATCAAGGAGTGAGACATGCCGATTATTGCTATTCAACAAATCATCGAAGAAGTCAAAGATTTGCCCACCCTGCCTGCTGTGGTCATGGAAATTCTGAACAATATCGACAAAGAAGATGTCGATACCCATGAGCTCGCACAAAAAGTTACGCATGATATTGCACTAACAGCAAAAACCCTGCGCTATGCCAATTCCGCGTACTACTCGACAATGATCAAGGTCACGACGATACAACAGGCGATCTCTTTGCTCGGTCTGAGTACAGTAAGACAAATCATCGTCACCTCGGCACTAACCGGGTGCTTTCCAGAAAATAATTGTGCTGGATTTAGTCACAAAGAATTTTGGAAACATTCCAACATTGTCGCAATCATCGCCAAAATTTTGGCACGCCGCCTGAGTTTCAATCAGGACGTGGCATTTACAGCCGGTCTTTTGCATGATGTCGGCACCTTAGTGCTGGCAACATACCATGGCGCAGACTTCGAGCAAGTACTTGCCTGGCAGGCAGAACATCAATGCACCCAATATAAAGCCGAAAAACATGTGATAGGAATTGATCATGCCGCGGTAGGCGAAGCGCTGGCACGCCAGTGGAATTTTTCAGAACAAATGATCCTTGCGATTGCTGGACATCATCACCCCGAAAAACCCGGTCAGGGATTTTTGGCAACCATTGTCCATGTGGCCAATGGCATTGCGCACGTTCTCAATGGAAATGCCGAACCCGATCACAGCACCCCGGAAATTACCGCATTATCATGGGAGAATTTGGGTCTGACGCAAGAATCACTTGATCAGGTCTTAGCGGAAGCCAGTAAAGAATTTCAGGAACTGCAAGAAAAAATAGAGATCTGACGCCAAACTTTACACAGATTCAGAAGTCGGCCACCCCATTTTCAAATATTAAAAGCCAGCAAAAATTGCGCTGGCTTTTAATATGAATTTAGCGGTTCGGACTATAAGTCGGGCTGAATCAAATGACCCAGCTTACTAGCTTTGGTATTGAGGTAACGGTTATTGTATTGATTACGCTCGATAATCAGAGGAACATGTTCTGCCACCGTCACATTTAAGCCTGCCATTGCGGCCAACTTACGCGGATTATTTGTCATCAAACGCAAGGATTGAATACCCAGATGTTTAAGCATAGGGTCGCACAAACCATAGTTACGCAAATCGGCGGCAAAACCTAAGAGCTGATTTGCCTCTACTGTATCAGCACCATCATCTTGCAAGTGATAAGCGCGTACTTTGTTGAGCAATCCAATGCCACGCCCTTCCTGACGCAAATACAGCAAAACGCCACGCCCTTCTTGTGCGATCTTTTGCAAAGCCATTTCCAGTTGCGGACCACAATCACATCGCTGACTAAACAAGGCATCACCAGTCAGGCACTCAGAATGGATACGCGCCAACACCGGCTGCCCATCAGCAACGTCACCCAGCGTCAGGGCAATGTGCTCTTTGCCGGTTGCTGGCTCAAAGAACGCATGCATGTGAAAATTAGCCCACGTTGTAGGCAATCGACAGGAATCGACAAATTCCAAAACCTGCTCCTGGTTGTCGGCAGGCGGGTTGTTGCTTGACATACGGTTCTCGCGAATTCTTCTTTTAAACAGATTAGTTAAGTCGCCCATCACCGATAAACCTCAGTGATAGCACGCTTAAGGTGCTGTTGGTATAAAAATAGTAAAGATGACAAAAAAATGTATCACCAAAAGAAGAAGTATAAACGACCTGCGCAAATCTTACTGGATTGCCTGAAACTTGGTTCCAATTTAGCCTGAAAATTTTAAATGATACGGTGAGCAAGCACTTCGGTTGCAACCCGCGCTGTGACAGTGAATAGGTTGATATGGCGGGTTGCCCCGCCCTACATTAGCTCCACTAACCGTACACGGGAGACGAATGAATTCACGCAATACAACCGTACTTATTTTCGCTTCAATTGCGTAATGTCTCTTACCGCGCCACGATCTGCAGAAGTCGCCAATGCCGCATACGCTTGTAAGGCTTGAGAAACATAACGTTCACGGTTAACTGGCTGCCACGCAGCATCACCTCGCGCATCCATCGCAACGCGGCGAGTGCTCAATTCTGCGTCACTGATTTTCAGATGGATGCGACGTTCAGGAATATCAATCTCGATGATATCGCCCTCTTCCACCAACCCGATTGCACCGCCTTCTGCCGCCTCCGGTGATGCATGACCGATGACCAGGCCAGAAGATCCACCGGAAAAACGACCATCGGTAAACAAGGCACAAGCTTTACCTAAACCTTTAGATTTGATGTACGACGTTGGGTACAGCATTTCCTGCATACCTGGTCCACCTTTAGGGCCTTCATAGCGAATAATCACGACATCGCCTTCGTGAACGGTATCACCCAAAATGGCTTCGACAGCGGCATCCTGACTTTCAAATACACGCGCTTTGCCGGTGAATTTCAAAATGCTTTCATCTACGCCCGCAGTTTTGACGATACAACCTTTTTCAGCCAGATTGCCGTACAAGACAGCCAGACCACCATCTTGTGAATACGCATGCGCTTTATCGCGAATACAGCCAGACGTACGATCAATATCGAGACTATCAAAACGCTTGTTTTGAGAAAACGCAGTTTGGGTTGGCACACCACCGGGCGCAGCCATAAACAAGGTTTTTATCGCGACATCATCTGTGACTGCAATATCGTTATTAGCAATCGCATCAGCCATTGTGGCGCTATGAACAGTTGGTCTCGATGTATCAAGCAGATCTGCGCGTGCCAGTTCGCCCAGAATGGAAATAATGCCACCAGCACGATGCACGTCTTCGATATGATATTTATCGGTCATTGGCGCCACCTTGCACAAACAAGGTACTTTGCGGGAAATTCTATCGATGTCTGCCATTGTAAAATCAACACCGGCTTCGTTGGCGGCTGCCAGCAAATGCAAGACGGTATTAGTTGAACCACCCATCGACACATCGAGAGCCATCGCGTTTTCAAAGGTGGCCTTATTGGCAATCGAGCGCGGCAAGACGGAATAATCGTCTTGCTCGTAGTGACGCTTCGCCAACTCCACAATCAGACGACCAGCACGCAAGAACAATTCTTTACGATCAGCATGCGTTGCGAGGATTGTGCCATTTCCTGGCAATGATAAGCCCAGCGCCTCCGTCAGGCAATTCATCGAGTTGGCGGTAAACATGCCAGAACAAGAGCCACAGGTCGGGCAAGCAGAACGTTCAATTCTGCCGATTTCTTCATCGCTGACTTTGCTGTCACCAGCTTTAATCATGGCATCGACCAGATCGATTTTCATGATTTTTTGTTCGCCAGTTTGTTTAGGGTGCAATGTTTCCAGGACTTTACCGGCTTCCATAGGGCCGCCAGAAACAAAAACGACCGGAATATTGAGTCGCATCGCTGCCATCAACATGCCAGGGGTGATTTTGTCGCAATTGGAAATGCATACCATCGCATCGGCACAATGTGCATTGACCATGTACTCAACCGAGTCAGCAATCAATTCGCGTGAAGGCAAGGAATACAACATCCCACCATGCCCCATTGCGATACCATCATCAACGGCGATCGTATTAAACTCCTTGGCAACGCCACCGGCTGCCTCAATTTCACGCGCGACCATTTGCCCCAAGTCTTTCAAATGCACGTGCCCTGGCACAAATTGCGTAAATGAATTCACTACCGCGACGATTGGTTTCTCGAAATCACCATCTTTCATGCCAGTGGCGCGCCACAAAGCGCGCGCGCCCGCCATATTGCGGCCATGGGTAGTTGTACGAGAACGATATACGGGCATGTCTGACTCCTGATTAGCTTAGATCGGCGAATAAATAATAAACGACTTTGCCCTGCAAATAACCATATGTCAAATATGAATAGCGTGAATTATTAGGTCTTTTTGGATATTAATTAAAATTATCTTTACGCACATCTGAGGTTTATAATCAATTTATTACTCATTCGTTTGAAAGCAGTTGCATTGAGTACCAGAATGTCCAAACCAATATAAAGGCACAAGAAAATCATGCTTTGGATAGCGTGCTCTTTGTTCTTTTGCTGGATGCTGGTGCGCGAATGTTTAAGCACCATCGTTACGCCTGCCGGCTTTGATCGTCCGATTGCAAAAAAGGTATCGATACCACTCTTACTACTTTACGCGACAATCGCATTCGCATTTGCCTGGCCACCGTTTCATTACTGGCGTTTTGAACGTTTTTTATCTGCAAAAGCAACAGAGATTGCTGACTTTCATCCAGCCAAAGTCCATTGCAACACTATTCTTGATACATTTTTAGATCAAAATTATTTTGCAGCTGGTCATGCAAACCCTCTCAACGGCGATATTGTCTTTCAATACCCGTGGTGCAACCGCATAATGGATTACCTGCATCACCCACAAAAAGCCAACCGAGAAGAAATCATCAGTCTCAATATTTTTACGCATGAAAGCATGCATGTGCGCGGTGAATATGATGAAGCAAAGACGGAATGTGAAGCGGTACAGAGGAATTATCGTGCAGCTAAACTGTTAGGTGTTCCAGATCAAACCGCAAAGAAAAATGCGCGCAACTACTATCTCGGCGAATACCAAAGACGCGGCGCAATTGGTGGCCTTGCGGGTTCTTATTTTTCAACAGAATGCGCACCAGGAAAAGCAATGGACGAGCATTTGAGTGACTCGACGTGGGCACGCTGAAACGAAATGTGCCACATTTATAGTTCAGCGTATAGGCAGATAGAGATCCGTCACCATCTCTGCTTCATTGACGTTTGAACCAACATTAACGTAATGAAAAAAGAGCGGAAAGCCTCTTAGTGATTCGCCACTTGCTGGTAGCCAGATTTCACACAAATAGCGCGCTGCGGGAATGTTTTCACGAGATCCAACATGGCGTACTTTTGCACATCGTCCGCCAGGAATCACTTTATTGACGATACCAAACGAGTTCTGCGCAATTTCTTGTTCAACCGAAATACAAAAATCGGCGCGATAGGCATTTGGTGGCGTAGTAAAAGGATCATCGTAATGCACGCCATACGTGCGATGGCGTTCCGGGGGGTAACCATGCTCGATCCGCCATGCGATCAAACGACGTACGCTCTCATGCTCAAGATTTGGCGAACCACGATGTTCAACAGCGGCCACCAGAGTCTCTGGAAAATCAACGATTTCTACATTCATTTTCTGTTCAATAAATTTAATTCAAAAAAATGCCACTGCGCATGCAATGCCTCGGGCACTTCAGTTCCGGGATATGGGCCGCGGTCAATAAATCCCATTGAACGGTAAAGTTGCTGTGCGTTTTTCATGAACAGTGCACTGTCAAGCCTGATCTGAGCGTATGCAAAGTTCTCAGCATCTATCACCACTTTATTCAACATTTGCTTTCCCAAATGCTGACTACGAAAAGCTTCGCGTACATACAATCGCTTTATTTCGGCAACGTCTTTGCTGAGCGAGCGTAAGCCGACCATGCCCACCACGATGCCGTTTTGTTTGACCAGATAAAAAACGCCAGATGGTGGCTTTTCAAAACAAATTTTGTCCAGCGCCTTTTCCACATAATCCGCAATTGAAAGGCCACTTACGGCAACAATAGAAACACCACAACTGGTCTCAATCCCGGTTGCCACCCATTCCATGTATTCAATATTGAGCTCAATAAGACTGGCACGATCTGCAATTGGATCAGCAATATGAAATTTCAGTTCACTCACACTATCTCCTTCTTTATTGCAGACATGAATAGGTTTGCCATGGCTATTTAGGTGAACATACTTTTTCTATCAATTCAAACAACAACATACCGGCGATCATGGCGGCGACAAAAATCATGGCTGAAGGCAAACCCATACCAAGACTAACTAAGGCTGGTCCGGGGCAAAAGCCTGCCAAGCCCCAACCGATACCAAACAATGCACTACCTCCAACTAAACGGAGGTCTATCGCCGTGCTCGTAGGCAAATCCATTTTTTCACCAATAAAACTTATCGACCTTTTTTTGGCGATCGCAAACGCCAGCAAACCCACCGCAATAGCCCCTGCCATGACAAAGATTAAAGATGGATCCCAGGCGCCCGCCAGATCAAGAAAGCCCTGAAGTTTACCAGGATTAATCATGCCGCTGACGATCAAACCCAAACCAAACAAGACGCCTGCAACGAAGGAAGTGAAATAAATCATTTTCTATATTCTCAACTATGCAATACATGACGGATCACAAACACAGTGACAAATCCAGCGGCCATGAACGTCGTGGTCGCTACGAGAGAGCGTAAAGATAAGCGAGATAGCCCGCACACACCATGACCGCTAGTACAGCCAGCGCCATACCTCGTCCCAATCCCGACTAAAAAACCCGCTATTAACAAACGTCCCACACTAGCGTCTATCTGCAATATCGGCAATGGTGCGAAGCAGCTATATACGATGGGTGCAATCAACAGTCCCAGCAAAAAACTGATACGCCAGTAGCCATTACGATTAAATGGTTTCAATACGCCCGCCAAGATGCCACTGATACCGGCAACTTTTCCGTTCAGCAGGATCAATGCTGCGGCGGCAAGCCCTATCACAACCCCGCCTATCAAAGCAGACCATGGAGTAAATACGTTCCATGCAATGGACATTTTTTGCTTTCTATAGAGACAAATAAAAAACGTGTCGTGGAATCCCACAACACGTTTTGATTCTACAACATCGCTTTTTAATTAGCGACTGAGCTCTTCAAGCTTCAACTCGCCGTATGTGGTAGTTTCTCCAGATTAGGTAAAAAGGCCGCTGCCAATCCTAACAAAGGCAAGAACGAACAGACCTGATACACAAAATATATGTCAGTCATATCCGCTAATTTGCCCAATGCGGCTGCGCCTATCCCCCCCATACCGAACGCGAAACCAAAGAATAAACCAGAAACCGTACCTACTTTCCCGGGCACCAGCTCTTGCGCAAACACCAGAATGGCAGAAAATGCCGATGCCAATATCAAACCAATGACGACCGACAGCATGCCAGTCCAGAATAAATTCGCATAGGGCAACAACAAGGTGAATGGTGCCACGCCGAGGATAGAAACCCAGATTACCAGCTTACGCCCAACTTTGTCGCCTATCGGGCCACCAAGCACGGTACCTGTTGCCACGGCAAATAAGAACACAAATAAATGGATCTGTGCGTCTTGTACCGACAAGTGAAATTTACTCATCAGATAGAACGTAAAATAACTGCTTAAACTTGCCATATAAAAGTATTTTGAAAAAATCAGCAGCAGTAAAATCCCGATAGAAAATATCACTTTCTTGCGCGGCAAGATCACATGTGAGTGGGATGCCTTGGCTGGTCTGGCTTTGGACTCCTGACGCTTACGTTTATACCAGTTACCGATCTGCCACAAAATACCTATCGCCAGCAAGGCTGCCACCGAGAACCACGCGATGCTAGCCTGACCGTGAGGAATGATGACCCACGCCGCGAGCAAAGGTCCCATCGAGCTACCCGCATTACCACCTACCTGAAAGATGGACTGTGCCAGACCGTGACGACCACCGGAAGCCATGCGCGCAACGCGCGAAGACTCTGGGTGAAAAATTGACGAGCCGGTACCAACCAAAGCTGCAGCCAGCAACACTATTCCGTAGTTCGGCGCGACCGACAGCAGCAACAAACCCACGAGGGTAAAGCCCATTCCCAAGGCCAGCGAGTAGGGTTTAGGATGTTTGTCAGTATAGAGTCCAACCACAGGTTGTAAAATCGATGCGGTAATCTGGTAAGTCAGCGTAATCAATCCAATCTGCGCAAAATTCAGATTGAAATTTCCTTTTAATAGCGGATAAATAGCCACGATCAGTGACTGGATCATGTCATTAAGAAAGTGGGCGACGCTAATTGCCCCCAGTACACGGAAACCAGTCACTTCTTCCGTCCCTGGTACCGTGGATATTTGCTTCGTAGCAGTTTGCATAATCGTCATGAAAAATAAATAAACCATGAAATAGATCAATCGTCATCCACTGATCTGGGAATATGCAAGCAGTGTAAAGAAAAATTGAGCGTCGCGATTGCGACATCTAGCCATAATTTATCGAAATTACGTCATTTCATCAACACGGCAAGAATGTAAGCAAAAAATATATTTTTCGCAGTCAGAGATTAGCCAGCCATTCAACACGAACCGAAAAACAGCTGCATATCGACTTACTTTACCGAAGTGTCGTTAGAATCAACCTGGTGGATCACTGTAATGCGTCAATGATTTTCGCTGTAAATAAAATTCATCAAAATCTTTACGATAGCGACTCTTAAATTTATCTGAAACCCATTGCATCTGGGCTTCGCGATATTGAGGTAATTGCGAGACACGACTGAGTATTTCGTCGATCCGTTCGATCGTGGCCTTACCCCAAGGCGAAAGCGGACAGGCGATACCGACTTTGAAAGTCTCAAGTTCTGCTATAGGGAGCCCAATCAATTTTTCTCCCTGCAGAGGTTTTAATTTAGTTAATTGATAAATAAAGTTTTGCTCATACTCGAACGTGTAATCTCCTCGCCCCAGTGCGAGCATGCGGAGAATATTGCTACCATTCGCATAATTTGAAACTTCTTCAACAATAGCTTTATTTGTCTTGTTTTTAATTAAGTCATCGATTTGATCAGAATAACTTCGGCCGCGATTGATAATTCCCGTCAATTCGTTTGATGTCATCAATAATCGCAAGTCGACCTGCCCCATCTTGTTCAAAGGAATGTCTTTTATCGCGCTCTCCCTGACGATAAGCTGATGGGGAAGTTGAAGGTGAGTGGCGGTAAAGTAGGCGATTTTTTCGCGCTCCCTGGAAATGACTGCACCAGGAAAACAGACTTCTTCTTTTTTTTTGATCGCGCTAAATGCGCGGCCAATGGGTGTAACAATAAAATTGTGGTTGACGTCGGTCCATTGCGACGTAATCATTTGCAAGAAACTATCGACGTAGCCATTTGTCGGCAAACCATTAACGATAATAAAAGCCGGCGGCCTGTCGTTCAGAAGCCAGGTCATTTGTTTATCAGACCCAGCGGCGTGCGCAGGCATTACAAAAATACAGGCAACAAACAAGGTGCTGGCTGCTCTCGATGACAATTGCAAAAGCAGCGCACGATCACAAATGAACCAATTTCTCATGGCGTATCCTCCAGATTTACCATATTGAGGACAAACATATTGTTAACGACATGAGAGCATAAAGCGCAACCCAACTCAAGATCGCGCTCAGTACTTGTTGCGAACTAGCCAAGCCTAAAGAATTCAAACTTTGACACACCTTAAGCAGCGGGCACATGCATAATCAACATGTGCTTTAAGAACGCTGCCCTGGCGAACTCAAAGATAACCGGCTATTTTTATTAGACGCTTTTTGACGGTGTACGGCTGTCGCAACAGCTCGTTTAATTGGTGTAACATTTCGCGCTACACCAGCACCGCCACCACGAACGAGCGTAAATGAATTGACTAAATCGATAAGTGCATTTGCCTGTTGCTTGAGACTCTCTGCTGAAGCGGCAGCCTCCTCCACCAAACCGGCATTTTGCTGAGTCATATCGTCCATTTGTACCACGGCTTGATTAATTTGATCGATACCTGCACTCTGCTCCTGGCTAGCAGCGGTGATCTCATGCATGATTTCGGCAGCCCGTTTTACACCGCTAACAATTTCTCCCATTGTACTACCGGCTTCATCCACCAATTTGGCACCAACTTCTACCTGCGAAACGGAGTCATTGATCAGCACCTTAATTTCTTTTGCCGCATTGGCACTGCGCTGCGCCAAATTGCGAACCTCACTTGCAACGACTGCAAAACCGCGCCCTTGTTCACCCGCACGTGCAGCCTCAACTGCCGCGTTCAGCGCCAGAATATTGGTTTGAAATGCGATCCCATCAATCACGCCGATAATGTCAGAAATTTTACTGGAACTGGATTTGATCGCACCCATTGTCGTCACGACATTCGCAACAGCGACCCCACCTTTTTCTGCGACGCTGGCGGCAGACACCACCAATTGACTCGCCTCTCTCGAGTTGTCTGCGTTTTGTTTTACGGTAGACGTTAATTCTTCCATCGAAGAAGCGGTCTCTTCTAATGAACTGGCTTGCGATTCAGTACGTGAAGACAGATCAGCATTCCCTTGCGCAATCTCCCCTGCCCCATTATTCAAGTGCCCCGTCGTTTGCTTGATTTGCCCAATCAATAATTTCATGTTGGTTTGCAAAACACGCAATGCCTGGGTGACATCAGTCAACTCATTATCGCCGTGCGCAACAATTGATCCAGACAAATCCCCCGAGCTCATCGTTTGTATGCTGCCTGCAAGCCCACGCAAAGGATTGATTACACTTCCGTAAAGTGCGCCACCAAAAATAACTGCCAGTATCAGTGATGCCAGATTGAGGGCCGCAATGATGCTTGCATTATCTTTGGCCGCTCCACTGAAACTAAGTGCCACAGATGCGATCAACAGAATCGCCATAACAATAGTAAAGCCACTTACTTTGGTCGCGATTGATATTGAAGAAAGGAAATTGAGTTTCCCTAATGAAGATTTTCTGACGGCAACCCCTTCTTTAATCAGGATAGACTTATCACCGTTTTTGATTGCTTTATATGCAGCGTCAGCTGCGTTGACTTTATCACGCGATGGTTTAACGCGAATTGAAGTGTAGCCGACCATTTGCCCGTTATTTATCAACGGCGCAGCAGTTGCTTCTACCCAATAATGATCACCGTTTTTACAGCGATTCTTCACCAATCCTGTCCACGCTTTACCACTCTTGACGGTATGCCAGAAATCGGCAAAAGCCTCAACCGGCATATCAGGGTGTCGAACAATATTTTGCGGAGCGCCAATCAATTCTTCTTCACTAAAGCCACTTACACGGACAAAATCATCGTTGATATAAGTTATATTGCCTTGCAAATCGGTTTTCGAAACAATAGTTTCATCGTCACCCAGAATATACTCTTGATTACTGACAGGCAGATTGGTACGCATACGTACTCCTCATATTTTAAATGATACTGATGAATAACCGCATTTAAAGCCTTGCTCTTTAGAAACTTGCTAAGTACAAATAGCTGACGAAAACAAACAGAATATCAACTAACCTTGATATACATCAAAGCACCATTGATAAAAATTAGTGTAGTTCAGTATTTTTTAACAGAGAAATATATATCCGGAAATAAAGTGCCTATTAACGACAAACTTAACACTTATTTGCAAAGCAATTTGCAAAATAACTACAAATTTAACATTCATTTGTCAAGCAATTTACAGAATGTGATGGTACACATGATTTATTACCAGAAAATAAAAAATGGAATATTAGCGATTTAATTGAATGAAAATGTGTAGTTGATATCCACCGCTGATTCGCTGCCGGTACGGCCAACGATCGTAATCCGCCGCGTAAGTTGCCAGCTTAATTTGACTGCCCCACTGGCGTCGCCCAAGCCACGTTCAACCGCGAGGACCAAACCGGGCATCAGACGTTTGCCTACGCTAACAACCTGGTCGCTGTTCGTGGAGTTTGAGGAGGTTGAAGTTGTACCGGCAACAGTCTGCCCTGGAACGTGTGAAGATGGCGCACCACTTGAATTACCAATCGAAAATTCATCAAAGCCCAGCCCTTGCACGATATCTTTGGGGACGTTACGACTACCGTCCCCACCAAATATCGCTGTTGCAGCAGACATCAAAAGCGACGCATCCCCACCAGCCAATTGATCCGATCCGCGACCCAAGACCAGCCAACTTAATTTTTCTGTGTCTGGTACATCAGGCTCGGAAACCAGTCTTACCTGCGGCGCCACGACGGTACCTACCACTTCGACACCGGCCTCAACTGGCAAACCTTTCCGCAAGGCACGAATATTCAAGCCCGGATTCGCAGGAGGCCCCTGAAAGTTAAGATTGCCACGATCTATCGTCAGTTGCTGCCCATATCCTTCGTAAGCCCCCTTCACCGTATTGATGGATCCGGTCGCTTGCAAGGGACTACCGTCAAATGAACGCAAGCGCAAACTTCCTGCCAATCCAGTATCCAGACCCCGCCCAACAAATACAAAACGAGGCCCCATATCAAAAATGACGTCAATGCGGGTTTTCACACCTTTTTTGGAGGCGTTGACTGCTGCCTCAGTTGGCTTATCCGATTTCCTTTTGACGTTAACGTCTCCCGACAGACTCGGTGGCGGCAATTTTGGCAGCTTAAAATAAGCCCCATCGGCGACCACTTTGCCATTCAAACTCCAGACATTATTTGCTTCGACAATACTGGCCTGACCTGATACCTGCAGCCATCGGTCTTTACGTTGCAACATGGGGAATTGCTTCCACTCGGCTTTGATTGAGCCGGTTTCCTTGCCAATATCCAGTTCACCACTCGCATTGAACTCACCACGCTTACCGATCGCATCCCAATCTCTGAACTGCTCATGCTGCGGCAGCATGTTCACTGTGTTTAAAAATTGCAAACGCGCCAACTTTAAATGTGTATCATCAATTTGCGCATCCATCACGCCATTCGGCAACAACAGCCCTTCGGATGCAAATGCCACTTCCAAATCCCTACCAGCAACATCAGCATGGTAATGCGGCACACTCAAGGTACCGCTCAGTCTGGCATCAAGATTCAACTTACCTTTTAATACGAGACCAGGATTGATCAACGAGCCTACCCACTCAAGGTCAGGTACAACTGCATTGATCGTTCCGCCCAGAGGTGCCGATGGTGAGACACTCCATAGGCCATTTTGTCTGGTCAAGAGAGAATCGGCCTGCACCCGGACTTGCCCTAAACGTGTACCATCCGCACTCAAACTCAGACTCATGCGTTGCCCATCTGTACCAGCAACCAAGCCTCCGATACGTGCCTGCATCTTTAAATCCTGAATACCCAAAGGAATAGGTGTACCAGTCCCGTCGGGGTCATTAAAACGCAAATCTCCGCTTTGTTTTTGCAGATTAATTTCTCCATGCGCCGTATCTGCCAGTTGGATATTCCAATCGGCATTTAATCTGAGATTGCCAGTAACAGCATATTGCGGTTTGACGAAGTTGAGCAATTCAGTTACCTTGGCATTCGAAATCCGACCTCTCGTTTTCAATGAATCGGGGGTCCAATCCAACTGATCCAGTGAAACGTTGACAATACCACTCTCGAGTTGGACATGACCAAGGTGTAAGGCCTGTGCAGAAATATTGATAGGTGCGGGACTCGTCAAACGAGCACTGGTTTGCCCGTTCATCGTGAGATTCTGCAACTGTCCGTTCCAACCCCAGATGTTTTCTTTACTATGTTGCAGTGACTGCACTCCGCCATTGATTTGCGCTTGTATATTTTGCTGCCCCGGTAACTGCACATGCAAGGCAATCTGGTGTGCATCGCGGCGACCTTTTAGTCCCAGTTTAAGCTCTTCAATCTTATCTTCAGATTCTGGCGTCAGTTTCGCATCTGACTTCACATGCTGTGCGCTGATTTCACCATCAAAAACACCATTACTGGCGTGCGACAAATTCATTTTTCCGAGCAAATTTTCAAGAGAATATTCCTGATGCTTTTTGGATAACTGAAGTTTTCCGGATTGCACATTGAGTTGACCAGCAAGCTCAGAAAATTTACCCTCTAAAACCACGTTCGCCTTGAGATCGCCATAAATCTTGATCTGCTGACTCGCCAGCAGTGCATTCAATTCATTTAATTGCGGCGCATCCAACTGTAACTTCAGCACGTCGTTGACATTCCCCCAGGCACCTTGCGCATTAAGATGATTACTTCCCCAATGTAAATCCATCTGATGTATTTGCAATTGTGAGGATTGCCACTGGAGGTCAACATTTCCCAGTACCGCTTGCCCCGCATATTGTCCTTGCAAACGCGGCAAGTTGATGGAAACCTGAGCTTGTGGAAGCAGTTGCCCCGATGCACTCAGCTCTGCCTGAAGATGGCCAGAAGGTACATCTACCCATTTTGAAGGATCAAAATTAAGAATACTACCTTTGAAATGAAACGCCTGCTTTCCAGCAAACGTCATATCGCCCTGCCCTTCAATATGTGAATCTTGAGATGCCAGTTTGATTTGCTTCAAGGTCAGTAACTGCGTTTGAATATCGTAAGTCAAGTCAGAGTTGAGCAGTGTCCCCTTGTCACGAAGTTGCGCTTGTACTTGAATTTGTCCATTTGTTTGCGCAGTGATTTCACCATTGATCTGACTATGACGCAGACGTTGATCAATTTTCAGCAAGTCGATATTCGTCAATTCAATTCGTGCATCGGCTTTTGCTTGCTTCGCATGCCAATCGACCTGGGCAGCACCACGTGCAACACCATCCCCAGCGAATTGAATTTGCAGATCGGATAAGCGCAAATGCGTGCCACGCCATTCGAACTGACTATTTAAGCTCTTCACAGGCAGAGCATTTTTATCCAAGGTCGCAACCGCTGCATTACTTACATGTAGTGAGCCTATCAGTTGATCTGCCTGATTTTTTTGTTTGAAATCCGGATGTCCATCAGCTAACACACGCAAATCTGCAACTGGTGCCGCATTGACCCATGCCGCCGGATTAAAATGTTCAAGGTCGATCTTCAATTGCTTCAACACTTGCTCATCAAATGGTGCAATGCTTGCAGTTGCGTGACCAGTTAATGCACCAGGACCGATATTCGGCAGGTTCTCTTGTTTACTGAGTTGCGCTTGCAGAGTGAGTTTTAACGTCTGCAAATCACCATTTGCATTGACCAAGACATTCATCGCAGGGATTTCTGGTGTGATTTGCCCCTGTAAATTGGCGCTACCACTTAAAGCAAATGGTCTTTGTGCGTTCAGATTCAGTGAATTTGACTGAATACGCCCCCAAGGCGAAGTCAATGAAAGTTTCGCCTGATATTGTTGATGATCAAAGTGTATGTCACCTGCCAATGCGGTCAGCTTCAGGCCGACGACTTGTTTTCCATCTGGCATCAAGTCGGCAATCAATAGTTCACCGACTGCAAGATCCTTCGCCATCAAACCTATCGGTATGTGCAAATCCTTTGGCAACACCGAAGGGGAATTATCAGACTTTGTAGCTATCCGCATTGAGCTTATGTGTAGCCGATCAATCAATACCTGCTTTTGCAACAAAGAAAATGGTCGCCAGTTTAAGTGAACTCCGCTCGCTTCAATCTTCAGATCAGTTGAATGGAAATATAATTTTTCGAATTCCAGTTCATCGCCAAACGCGCCTTTAACGCCTTGTGTTTGCAAACTTCCCGCACTCACATAGTTGGCAACTGAAAACAAGGTCTGGGTACCGCTTTCGGTTTTGATTGCCCACACCAGCAACAAACCTGAAAGGAGAAACACCAACAATAGCGCTGTGACAAACAATTTCAGAACATAAAAGCGCCTGCGTCCAACAACTGTAACTGGAACAGTATGTTCAGATACCTCCGTAGATACTTTTTGTTCCATATCAGAAAGCAATCGCAATAGAAAAATCTAAACGTAATTTCTTGGCCTGTTTGCCGTAGGCGAGATCCAGTGCAATCGGTCCCGCGGGTGTACGATAGCGGCCACCCACCCCGAATGCCTGAGACATACTCAAGTCTCGCCAGTTATCCGAAGCATCACCGGCATCAATGAACGTAGCAATACCCCAAGTGCGATCCAGCCAATGCACATACTCCGCACTAACCACTGACATAACGCGACCACCTGTAACTGCATTTCCCTGATGAATACCGAGACTCTGATAAGAGTATCCGCGCACGGTTGAACTACCGCCCGTTCTAAACAAATAATCCTCTGGAATACCTTCGATACCATCTGAGAATACCTGTCCGGCTTCTGCACGTAAAATAATGCTATCTGAAGTGCCAACTGGTATCCAACGTTGATATTTTCCGTAAATCCGGAAGAATCGCTGATCTGATAATAAGGCTTTTTCCGAAGCGGCTAAATCGAGTTGATAAATTTCCCCTTTACGTGGGGCAAATGTATCGTCGACATCACGCCAGGTCCAGCCTACACTCGCCACCAACGCTCGATTAATTTGCGTTGGCTCGTCTTCGATGGTGATTTTTTCCCGTACCAGATTTAAGCCCAGACGCTGCTCAACATGACCATTGGTTGATGTCCGCTTTATGCCTACTGCGTTCTTCACTGTTAACACACCCGACACATTTTCGTGATCAGAGATAACGCCAAAAGAATCAAGCTTGTTATCATTCGGAGGCAAATAAATATCTGCATAACCTACCTGACGCTTTTGCTCTATCCTGATCGCACTGCGCAAATCCCAAGCGCGGCTCAAGATGTCGCGGTCCCGGTAAGCGATTTCGCTACGAAACCCTGTATTGGTGCTATATCCAAGTCCAAAACTAAGGTCGCGCGGCTTACGTTCTACAAGACTGACTTCGATAGGTACATTTTTTGCCAAGTCCGGATCAGCTTCTATCGCCACGGCGACAGAAGAAAAATAAGGCGAGTTTTGTAAAGCACGCTGAAACTCCAGCAACCGTGCCCGCGAATACAATTCACCTTCGCGCGGTGGTTGATAACGATCTAATATCCATCGTTGATAGCGTTTTAAACCCGTAACCTGTAGCGCACCAAAAGTAAATACAGGACCACTATCGACCGTCAACGCAAGATCCGCTGTGCTTGCATCAGCATCGACGTTTGCCTCGCTATTACTAAGTTTTGCTGATGCATAAACATTGGTGCGCAAATTTTCGGTCAATTGATTTTTTGATTGGCTCCAGGCGTCTTCGCTAAATGGTGTTCCTTCCGTTAGTTTCCAGACTTTCAATGCTTCATTGCGACGATTTATTGCAGTCTGATCACGTGCTTCAATTGCATCGTTCAATGCGCCAGAAAATTGAATATTAACGCTAGTGATTTTAGTTCTTTGCCCGGGATCAACATGAACACTAATCACTTTTTCGGCACTGGATCTGGCATCTCTGAGCGCAACTTCATCCAGATTTTCAAATTGAATTTGTGGAGAGAAATAACCCTCTGTCGCCAGAATATCGCCAATATCCTGGCGCATTCTACGTAGCAATGAGGGTGTAATATTTTGCGCCTCAGGGTTACTAACAAACTCGGGGATATGTTCCCTCAACAAAGTGGCCCATTCACTTTTTTCAGCTTTCAAACGAAAACTACCACTCATACGCCCAGACTGAGCTCTTTCTGGCTTCATCGTCTGCGAGGATAGCTGATCGGAACCAGCATTGCTGCTCGCTGGCTCTGGTACATCTACCATGGCGCTTTCAGAAGATAAAGCCTCCTTCGTCTCTCCGTAGGCTACCTGAGCTGCTTCCACCCGAGCAAAAGATGTCGTTTGATTTTTTTCTAAAACAGCTGCTTCTTGCGTCCACGCTGGAACACTGATGAAACTCATCAGTAAGCAAGTCAAACGCTGAAAAAATGTAGAAGCAGTCATCCTCAATTATTTTGTCGCCAATCCGACGCGATTAAAACCTATCTTTTTCGCATCAGAAATGACCTGCACCACATTATCATATTCCACCTTTTTATCGGCAGAAACCAATACAGCCAAATCAGGTTTTGCCTCGTGATATTCACGCAGCTTTTGCATCAACTTCTCACGATCCGAGGTTTCTTCCTTTTCATCCGATGTATTATTGCCACTACCATCTGCTTTACTTTTAATTCCAATCGCCCATGTATTATTTTTGGAAATAGAAATCTCTATATAAGAAGACGGTGGCTGCGTCGATTGACCCGCCGTCGGCAAATTAATTACGCTTGGATTTGTCATCGGTGCGCAGACCATAAAAATGATCAGCAATACCAGCATTACGTCGATGTAGGGAACGACGTTAATTTCGGCTTTAAATTTGCGTTTACGTTCGCCACGCAGAGAACTCATACTACCTCAATCATTAACGCGACTGACGTTGTAAAATATTGGAAAACTCTTCGATGAACGTTTCGAAGCGGATCGCCAAACGGTCGATTTCATGCGAATAGCGGTTATACGCCAACACAGCAGGAATCGCGGCAAACAAACCAATCGCCGTTGCAATCAAAGCTTCAGCAATACCTGGCGCTACCGCTGCCAGCGTCGCTTGCTGCACATTCGCCAGACCGCGGAAAGAATTCATAATCCCCCAGACAGTACCAAACAGGCCGATGTATGGCGAAACCGAGCCAACCGATGCCAGGAAGGACAAGTGAGATTCCAACATATCCATTTCACGCTGATAGGCTGCGCGCATTGCGCGACGCGCACCATCGAGCATAGCACTGGAATCCAACGATGCCTTATTAGCGTTTTTAACTTTCTGGTATTCACTCATTCCAGCTTCAAAAATTCTTTCCAGTGCGCCCATCTTGCCACTTGCATTACGACGGCTATTCACCGCTTCCTGATACAACTCGACCAGATTGCCACCAGACCAGAAATTACGTTCAAAGTGTTCCGTCTGCGCGCGGGCTTTTTTGATCGCAAACATTTTGCTAAAAATATATGTCCAGCTAGTCAGCGAAACACCAAGTAACAGCACCAACACCAATTGCACCAGTATCGATGCATTACTAATCAGGCTTAAGAATGAAAGGTCTTGTGTAGCAGTCATAAAATCAGATAAAAAAACAGATGAAAGTGAAAACGGTGGGGTAAAACTATTCGCAGCAAAATTTTCGCCAATATCTGGCACGCGTTGCGACTATACCGAAATTTTTGCCAATATAACATCAGGAATTGCAGATGGTCGCAAACTAGTCACACCAACGCATCCCACTTTGATTTTCCCAGAGACTAACAAGCGACCCTCGCACCAGGCTTCCTGTACAAAATGCACGGAAGCACGCCCAAGCTTTTCGACCACAACCGTCAGCTTAAGTTCATCATCCAGGCGAGCCGGTGCATGATAATCAAGTGCCGTTGCTTTAACGACAAACATGACCTCAAATTCTTGCGCCAGTTGCTGTTGATTTACGCCCGATGCACGCAACCATTCGGTTCGGGCACGTTCGAAAAATTTCAGATAATTACCATAAAAAACGATGCCGCCAGCATCAGTATCTTCATAATAAATCCGTGCGTTCCAGATAAAAGTTTCTCGCATCTTTAATTTGTTCAGTAGGAATATCCTGCATTTTACTTCTATCACCCTTGTAATTTGGGCACGATCAACAGAAAAATAAGAATACTCCCTTAAGTACACAGAAAATCATTCAATCTTTGGGGAGGAAAATAACAATCAGACTGGCTGACGCTTAATATTTAAAGGGCCAAAACCCTGGCATGTCGGCATCATTTCTATGTAATTGATGTTCACATGCGGTGGCAAAGTCGCAATCCAGTACGCTGTTTCGGCAATATCGATCGCAGTCAACGGCACAGTACCCTCATAGACTTTGGCAGCAGCTTCGTCATTGCCGCGAAAGCGCACATTCGAAAACTCTGTACCGCCACATAAACCAGGAGCGATATTGGTCGTTCTGACACCCGTCCCCACCATGTCGGCACGCAGATTTTTGGTGAACTGATCAACAAACGCTTTCGTTGCACCGTAAACATTGCCACCCGGATACGCCGTCGAACCAGCAATAGACCCAATATTAATAATCATGCCACTGTTGCGCGCCACCATCTCAGGCAAAATCGCGCGTGTCATCGTCACCAGTCCTTTGCAATTGGTATCTATCATCGTATCCCACTCATCCTGAGATGCGAGATGCGCAGGTTCGGTACCCAGAGCTAAACCAGCATTATTGACCAGAACATCAATATTTTTCCATGTAGCTGGCAACTCTGCCAATACTTTCGTGATCGATGCCTTATGAGTCACATCGAGTTCAACTGGCAATAAATTCTCGCCCAACTCAGCTTGTAGCGCTGCCAGACGATCCACCCTGCGCGCTGCAGCGATGACTTTATGCCCCTCTCGCACGAATTTTCTTGCTATTTCTTCGCCAAAACCTGAACTTGCACCAGTAACTAACACGATCATACAATTTCCTTTAAGACAATAAGCAACCAGCAAAGTAAACTTGCACGATAGTAACGTGCCAATCCTCTGAAATACGATGCCCTCTATTCTAAGTGCTTTTGTGCATCACAGCAGGACTTCTGCGTAACTGACACAGTGCCAATTTGAATGCGCCAAGTTTTTTCTGTGAGTCTGGGATACGTAGATTCCGCAACCAAACAAAAGTTAGGCTTACCCGCTTGCCCATTCATAAGGCATCACGTAAAATCTGCGCACCATTTCGTCTCACGTGACTGGCGAAAACGTTGACTGATCTGTTACTTGGTCATCAACAAAAGATGGAGATCCATCGGGAAGCGTGAGATTTCGGGGTCGTAAGACCTCAGCCGTGCGCCTGGGTAGCCTGATGGTAAATTTGTGAGGCTGCCACTCTACGACCACGTCCGACTGACACCTCATAGAAAACAATCACCGATATAGTTTTTTACTTTAACAGGAAAATCAGGAAAGCCA
Source organism: Undibacterium sp. Ji67W (assembly GCA_049340365.1). Taxonomy (GTDB): domain Bacteria; phylum Pseudomonadota; class Gammaproteobacteria; order Burkholderiales; family Burkholderiaceae_D; genus Undibacterium. Next base: position 154,243 of record JBMPOY010000007.1, read on the forward strand.
TGTTTGCTAAAAATCATACCCTCGCCAATATCGATCCAGAAATATTCGCAACGATTCAACTGGAAAACCATCGCCAGGAAGAACACATCGAGTTGATCGCATCTGAAAACTACACCTCGCCAGCCGTCATGGAAGCCCAAGGCTCCCAACTGACGAACAAATACGCTGAAGGTTATCCAGGCAAACGCTACTACGGTGGCTGCGAACACGTTGACGTCGTAGAACAATTGGCGATCGACCGCTTGAAACAATTGTTCGGTGCAAATTTTGCTAACGTACAACCAAATTCTGGCTCACAAGCCAACCAGGGCGCTTTCTTTGCACTGCTCAACCCGGGCGACACCATCATGGGCATGAGCCTGGCTGAAGGCGGTCACCTGACTCATGGCATGCCATTGAATATGTCTGGTAAATGGTTCAATGTCGTATCTTATGGTTTGGATGCGAATGAAGACATCGACTACGACGCTATGGAAAAACTGGCACGCGAAACCAAGCCAAAACTCATCATTGCTGGCGCATCCGCGTTTGCCCTGCGTATTGATTTTGAACGTTTCAGCAAAATCGCTAAAGAAATCGGCGCTTACTTCATGGTCGACATGGCGCACTATGCAGGTTTGATCGCCGCTGGCGTGTACCCTAACCCAGTCCCATTTGCTGACGTTGTGACTTCCACGACACACAAGAGCTTGCGCGGTCCACGTGGCGGCATTATCTTGTCGAACGACGAAGCAATTGCGAAGAAAATCAACTCTGCGATTTTCCCAGGCTTGCAAGGTGGCCCATTGATGCATGTGATTGCTGGTAAAGCTGTTGCATTCAAAGAAGCGCTGACACCAGAATTCAAGGCGTATCAAGAACAAGTTGTTAAAAATGCGGCAGCACTGTCGCAAACATTGACAGAACGCGGCTTGCGTATCGTTTCTGGTCGCACTGAATCTCACGTAATGCTGGTTGATTTGCGTCCAAAAGGTTTGACCGGTAAAGAAGCGGAAGCGATTTTGGGCTCTGCACACATGACTTGCAACAAAAACGGCATTCCTAATGATCCGCAAAAACCGATGGTCACTTCCGGCATTCGCCTTGGTAGCCCAGCGTTCACCACACGTGGGTTCAAAGAAGCAGAAGCGATCAAAGTCGGTCATTTGATTGCTGACGTGTTGGATAATCCTAACGATGCGGCAACGATCGAACGCGTCAAAGCAGAAGTTAAAAAGCTGACTAGTGCTTTCCCAGTCTACGCGAAGTAAAATAATGTAAAGCAATTCGTCACTGATGAACGCCACTCGATGAGTGGCGTTTTATTAAGTAACATGCGACACAACAATTAAAGAGACTAACGTACCTACATGAAATGCCCCTACTGCCATAACGACGACACCCAGGTGATCGATACTCGCGTTTCTGAAGAAGGCAATGTTATGCGCCGCCGCCGCCGCTGCGCTCATTGCGATAAGCGCTTCACAACCTATGAACGCATAGAATTGATCATGCCCGTCATCGTTAAAAAAAATGGCAGCCGCAGCGAGTATGAATCTTCAAAATTACGGGCCAGTCTGATGCTGGCATTGCGTAAACGTCCGGTATCGGCCGAAGCGGTTGATAACGCTGTGCAAAGCATAGAAGAAAAACTGCTCGCCAGCGGTGAACGTGAAATCATGTCAGTGCAACTCGGTGAACTGGTAATGCGCGAACTCAAACGTCTCGACAAAATCGCCTATATCCGTTTTGCCTCCGTCTATAAAAGCTTTGAAGATATTTCTGAATTCGCTGAAGCGATACAAGAGGTCAACGTCGACAATCGACCTGCAGGTAAAAACAAAAAATAGGCCTGCGCATTTCGCCCATCAAAAGCCAGCAAATCGCCGCCGTATTGAACAACCAAATCAAACCATGCCTGGTAACGAGCGATTTGTTTGATTGAAGCCAATCATCAGCGAATCATTTTGCAAACAAACTCAACAAATCGCGGCAATTGCCGTTAAGCTTCATAGGAGTATCTGCGGAGAATCTCACATGAGCGTTTCACCTCTATCACCACTGACAACGGTTGCCTCTTCAATTGCCACCGAGCAAATCAGCATTGTGACGCCCAACTCAACTCACGCAGAACAATCAAATACGATAAATATCACAGATGCCGGTGACAGCATCGTGGAGCTGTCGAACCTTGCACTACTACAAAACGTACAGCAGCTAGAAGTACAAAACCAAATTGCAAGCTTAGATGCTACTCAGAAAAATGCAATTAAGCACCTCGAAAATCTTGCCACTTCAACGCTTGCCAACAGTAGTCACACCACCGAAGAGCTGCAAGCGCAAAGGACACCCAATGCGTCTGAAGCCCTACTCAATGCAGAGCTACAAACCACACTGAACAATGAAGCCTTCATTGAAGCGATTCACATAGAAAGCGCGACCAGTGCTCTAAGTGACGCAATCAGTAACGCAAATACCACCCCAAGCGCAATACCGACAAACCCGGCAGTCACACCATCAACTCCAAGCTCACCAACGACGCCTTTAAATCTAGCGAACAATGTAACGCAGCCGACTCAAATTCAGGCAACACCAATTACAGCCCAGCCGCTGGTCGATCATACTGCTATTGCAATGGCGAGCCAAATGGACTACGCCACCGAAACCGGAAGCAACCCCGCTGTCGCCGCAGCCATTGCGGCCTATCAACTCAGCAATGGCATGATAAAAGACGCCAGCAAAACATCGGAAAAAATCAAACACGATGAAGATGCCGTAAAAGGCGTCGCCCTACTTAATACCACCGAAGTCATCAAAGACAACGATGCAGAACAAAAGGCAAAGCGTGATATTCCCTGGATCTGGAAGCGTGTACTCAGAATAAAAAAGAAATTTATAGAGGTTTGAGCGCTTCAGTTCGCGATGCAAAATTCCAGTCCGAACTAGCATTTTTATCAAAAAAAACATCCATTGCTGTTCCACGCTGAAGCTGATCAAGTACCACCAGACTCTCAGCCTTCGCGGAGAATAATGAGCGCAAAAACCGACTTTCCAGTTAATGTCTATGCCACCGATTATTCCATCCCGCCCCCAATTTACAAAAAAACTGTTCAGAAAAGTAGTAATTCAGATTACAGTAATTAGAGAGGCAGGGTGGTCATTATTCAACGATATTCACGAGCGACTACCTCAAGTCTCAGACTATCCGCAAGATCACGGCTTTGCCGGAACACCGCACATCCGTGCTATCGCCAGCATGTTTGCGAAGACCCAATTCAGGTACACGAAACCCACAACTATTTCCCCAAAGAGCCCACCCTGATGCTCCCAGATAGCAAAGAAGTAATCCACGCCCTCAGACACGGTCGCGGCAGCCACTGCAAGCAGAATCAAACCGCCCAGCATTAAAAAGCAATACGCTCGCATCAAAACTGGCACCCGGGAAAGCGCGTTGACCCATGAAGCAAACGAAATTAAAGCCAAAGGTAGACAGCTAAATGCGCCAGCAATCCAACCATGTCCGGCGCCACCAAGTACCAAAAAGCCTGCCAGCACAAGAAGAGCGAAGATTGAACCTACAACATGTTGCATAAAGTATTCTCCGCATAGCGTCGATAGATAGGATGTAAGACGCATATTCTTTAATTAATACGGAGTACCTTTGCCTGTTTCAACATATTGCTTCAGGCTATTCATAAAATACTTCCAACCAAAAGAACACGACTCAAAGCATTCAAGGTCTGGGGTTAGTCCGCTATGTACAAGTTTCAAAAGTGATTTACCTGCTCCCATCGGCATTACTTTCAATGTTATTGTGGTTCCCTCCCACTCACTCAAAGTACACTCCAACACTTCCCATTTTATTTGCGATAGCGGTTCCACACTATTTACTTTAATTATTTTTTTTACCGCACCAAAATCAACGAAAAGTAGCTCGATACCATTTTCGTTGCTGACAGCGTTAGTTTTTGTCCACCAGCCGGAAATACCTTCTGAAGTAGCAATTGCGTCCATCACTGTACATGATTCAGATAAAATTTCGACATCAAGTGCGTAACTCATAACTCTTATCCATCATCAACAAAAACATTCTGAAAAATCGCCAAGCTTGATTACAAACGAATCAATTTTTGCAAAGCACAATTCAACGTCTCATCTTTTTTTGCGAAACAAAAACGCACTACCCGCTGGTCAAAACCATCGCCGTAAAATGCAGATAGTGGAATCGCGGCGACGCCGATTTCGCTGGTAAGCCATTTGCAGAACTCAGTCTCACTCAGATCACTTACTTCTGAGATGTCAACGCATTGAAAGTAAGTGCCTTCGCAGGGTAATAGCTTGAATTTAGTTTGCGCTAAACCTTCGCGGAACAGATCGCGTTTACGTTGGTAAAACGCGGCTAATTCGAGGTAAGGCTTAGGGTCGGTCATATAAACGGCGATACCATATTGCACTGGCGTGTTCACCGTAAAAACATTGAACTGATGAACCTTGCGAAACTCGGTACTGAGCACAGCGGGCGCCGCAACGTAACCGATTTTCCAGCCCGTCACATGGTATGTTTTACCAAAACTTGAAATAACAAACGATCTAGCCGCAAGTTCAGGAAAGCGTGCAATACTTTGATGCAGAAGTCCATCATAAATCGTATGTTCATACACTTCATCAGAGATCACCACGATGTCAGTGGGTGCCAACAGATCCTGCAATTTGCGCATATCAACATCGCTCCACACCATCCCACTAGGATTGTGTGGAGAGTTGATAATGATAGCGCGGGTCTTATTGGAAATGGCGGCAGAAATTTTGTCAAAATCTGGCCGAAAACTACCCGGCGTTAATGGAACCCGCACCGCTATGCCACCAGCCAATTCGATGTTTGGTGTGTAGCTGTCGTAGCAAGGCTCAAGGACGATGACTTCGTCGCCAGCATGCACGACAGCAAGAATGATGGTAATGATCGCCTGCGTCGCACCAGCTGTAACGGTGATCTCACTCGCTGGATTGTAGTTGCGTCCGTACAATGCCCTTATTTTTGCAGCAATAGCCTCACGCAAACTCAAGACACCAGGCATGGGTGGATATTGATTCCAACCTTGCTTCATCGCGTTACCAACTACCTCAATCAGGAGCGGATCACAGTCAAAATCCGGAAATCCTTGCCCAAGATTGACCGCGCCTTTTTCTGCCGCAAGCGCAGACATGACTGAAAAAATCGTCGCTCCGACATTGGGCAATTTTGAACTAAGTTGTGGCGTCAAAAATTCAGTGCTCATAGATATTCTTCCAGTGGACTCGACTCTTCGAATATATTGTAATTGAAGCCTTCACAGATGTAGAGTTGCGCGGACGCATCTCTGCTATTTTTTAGACACGAATGAAGGTTTAGAGAGTTTGTATAGCGCCACATCCTATACAGTTTAGTCAACGTAAGAAGAAGACTCGGTGATTGCAACAGATTCTATGGATGTTAGCAAAGGCTCACGATAACTCTTTGCGATCACCTCAAATTTATCCGCCACCTGCAAAAAAGCATCCAGCACATCCGGATCAAAATGTGAATTGCGGGCATCGCGCATGATGCTGACTGCAGCCTGATGCTCAAAGGCGGGCTCATACTCGCGCTCGGTAATCAGGGCATCATATACGTCAGCAACTGCCATCAAGCGCGCTGAAATGGGTATCGCATCACCTGAGATCCCTTGCGGGTAACCGCTACCATCCCACTTTTCGTGGTGTGAGTAGGTAATCTCACGCGCAAAACGTAAGAAATTATTGCTCTCACCAAGGTAACGTTCGACCGATAAAATGGTTTCACGCCCGTACGCTGTATGCTGCTTCATAATTTCAAACTCATCGGCAGTTAACTTACCTTGTTTGAGTAAAATTTTATCGGGAATGCCGACCTTACCAATATCGTGCAACGGAGCAGATTTAAAAAGTAGTTCGATATTTTCATTGCATAATTCATGCTTAAAGCGTGGATGTTGACTCAGTTGCCGAGCCAACACCATCACATAATTTTGTGTGCGACAAATATGGTTGGCGGTTTCATTATCTCTGACCTCACCGAGTGATGCCATCGCCATGATGATGGCGTCCTGCATTTTGCCTAGCTTACTGGTGCGGTCTTGCACCAGACTTTCTAGATACTTATTTTGATTACGCAAGAGATGTTGGATGCGGATTAAATTCAATTGCGTCGCCACTCTCGCCATGACAATCGATGGACTAATAGGCTTACTGATATAGTCGACAGCACCCAGTAACAGACCTTTTTCTTCATCTTGCGCCTGGTTTTTTGCAGTCAGAAAAATGACAGGAATATCAACCGTTAATAAATCTGATTTTAAACGTCGGCAGGTCTCATAGCCGTCCATTTCTGGCATCATCACGTCAAGCAAAATCAGATCTGGCGCTGGTTGTTGGGCAGCAATTTGCAATGCCTTGACACCGCTGGTGGCAATTTTTATTTTATATTGTTCCTTCAAGAGGCCTGATAACAGCGATATATTGTCCGGCGTATCGTCGACAATCAGGATAACTTGCTTGGAAACCATTTCGGAATTCTGACCCATGTTGTACAAATAAAGGAATGGCGTTATTACATCGTCGAATTCGCCACCCTTACCCCCTAATCAATAGCCTGAAAATTAACTTCAAATCCGTGTGCCTTTGCGCCCTGGCGCAAATAGCCTAAGGCCGCATCAAAATCGAATTGCTTCGCAGCCCTCATCAATTGCTTATATGATTCGACGCCTAAAGCCTGCACGATCAGATCACTCGATTCCATCAAAACATCGACCGCTTCGCCGTCATACTCTGCCAGCAAGGTTTCACACTTAATGATAGTGGATTGCATTAAAGAGCGCTCTGCCATCGGAGTGACATCCAAGGTACCATCAATTATGGTTCGATTGCGCTCGCGCAACAAGGTTTTTTCAATTGAAAAAATCGTTGCCTGCAATTGCTTATGGCACACATCAAAACGAGAAATAATATCTCTTGCTTGTGTCGAAGTATGTAAAAACGATTCGAGTTCTTCAGCCAATTGGCGCACGTTCTTAGCCGCGATCAAGGCAGCCACACCTTTCAGCGTATGAATGATGCGCTCCGCTAATTGAACATTACCATCAACGTAAGCCGCTTGCGCCTTCATCACAGCTTCACGTTGATCATCACAGAAGCGAGTGAGTAGTTCAAAATAGAGTTCGTCACTGCCTAAAGTTCTCTTCAATCCTTCAGCAGTATCAACACCATCAATCACCAGCGCACTAACCTCACTCACCTCTACAATCCGCTCATCCGGCAAGACTGCGACACGCTCAGGACACCACTCTGAAATGGTTGAAAACAAGGCAACAGGCTCTATCGGCTTAGCCAGATGGGCGTTCATTCCTGAAACAAGGCAGCGCTTACGTTCATCGACCATGGCGTGCGCAGTCATCGCAACAATAGGCAACTGCTGAAAACGCGAGTCACCACGGATAATCGCCGTTGCCTCATGCCCATCCAATTCTGGCATTTGCACATCCATAAAAACCAGAGAAAAATATTCTGGCGGATGATTAAAAATTTTATCAACTGCCACTTTACCGTTTTCTGCCAGCTCGACCTGAATACCGCTCGCCTCCATCAATTCGCGTGCTATTTGCTGGTTGATTTCATTATCCTCAACGAGCAATACACGTAGATTAGAATATTGCGGGATAGAAAATTCTTCTTTTTGTCTGGCTTGTTGTTCCTGCTTCGAATACAACTCTGCAATGCAAGCGCGAATTGCCGTTGCGCTAACGGGCTTACAAATAAAGCCATCAGGAACAACATCGGCTCTGTGATTGACTTCATCACGGCCATGGGCACCGACCAAAACAAAAAATGGCAATGACCGCAGACTCTTGATATTTTTCAGCAATCCTATCAAGGCCAGGCCATCGATTTCAGGCATATCCAAATCGACAAACAATAAATCATAAGCCTGATGTTGATCACCAGCCTCGACCGCATCGATTGCCTCGTTGGCAGTAAAAGCCAGATCCACGTGTGGTGTCAATGCCAACAATTCTTCACGCAGCACATTCGCCGCCAATTGATTATCGTCAACAACAAGGATGCGCATTTCAGCGATTATTTGCGGCAAAGCAAGGTTAGTCTGCACATCCTCTCCGAGCCCAAACCATGCATGGAATCTGACCGAGGTACCAAGCCCTTCTTCACTCTCCAGAAAAATCGTACCGCCCATTAATTCAACGACACGCTTGGATATCGATAAACCAAGACCTGTACCACCAAATTTTCTTGTCGTCGATTCATCTGCCTGACTAAAAGGAACAAATAATTTCATCATCTGTTCACGCGACATACCGATTCCTGTATCGCGCACTTCAAACGAAAGCTCTACTTTGCCATTATTGATTTCAAGTTGTTCACAACTCACCGAGATCTCGCCTTGCTCGGTAAATTTAACGGCGTTATTGACCAAATTAATCAATACCTGACCAAGGCGCAACGAGTCACCACGTAAATGCCGGGGAACTGAGCGCGGCGTGCGAAAGACAAATTCCACGCCTTTTTCATAGGCTTTTTCGGAAGTCATCGCTGAAATATTTTCCAGCACATCGTCGAGATTAAATTCTGCATCCTCGATATGTAACTTACCTGCTTCCACCTTAGAAAAATCTAAAATATCGTTGATGATACCCATCAACGACATGCCAGCATTGTGAATTTTTTCCAAATAATCTTTTTGTTTCGCGTTCAGTTCGGTTCGTAGCGCCAGATGTGCCATACCGATAATCGCATTCATAGGCGTGCGAATTTCATGACTCATATTTGCCAGAAACATCGATTTCGCTTCGGTCGTCTCTTCTGCATGACGACGAGCAACTTCCGCTTCTTTTAATTCATTTTGCATCTGCAAAGTCTGCAAGCGAATTTGCTCGGCCATACTTTCTTTGAGTTGGGACTCCAGCAGCTTTCTTTGCGTAATATCGGACATAAATGACAGCGTTGCGGCGTAACCTTCCCAGTCAATCGCTACGGTCGATAATTCAACCCAGATAATCTGTCCGGTCAATGGATGCAAAATACGGCAATGAAAGTACTGCTCGACCTCATCGACTTGCAAACATCGCGCATTGAAGTCTTCGACTAACAATCGATCTTCAGAGAAAATGACGTCGATAAATTTCTCATGTTCAAGTTGCGCACTGGCACAGCCAGTCAACTGGCATGCGCGAGGATTGGCAAATACGATTCTGCCATTTTGCACTACCAGAATACCTTCGGTCGCATTATTGACCAATTGACGATAATGTTTTTCAGAGCGATTCAGATCTGCTTCTAATTGCCGACGCGATGAAATGTCCATAACCACCCACACGGTGCCATGCGACAAATCGTTTTTATCCACTGCACGTCCCGAAAAATGTACCCAGAATATGTCACCATTAGCACGACGCATTTGCAACTCATTCTCATACGATTCCCCGCGCCAGACAGCAGCACCGACTGCTTCGCCAGATAATAAATATTCTTCACGAGAGGCGTAAAACTGTTCTAAGGAAGCACCAAGTATTTCTTTTCTATCGACACCAAAAATAGCGCATAGCGGCGAATTAACCCACTGCACACGGCCCTGGTTATTCAGGAACACCATGCCAACGATAGAATTCTCAAGAATGGTTTCACGCTCAGCCAACATGCGTTTCAGTTCATCATCAAGTGCTTTACGCTCGCTGAGTGCCTCCTCTTCCAAACGGCGAGCGAGTTCAGCTTCTTTGAGTTCATTTTTAATGTGCAAGTTCTGCACATGAATCCGGGTCGCCCGCCCTTGAACTTTGGTGAACAAATCAAGGTAACGTTGTTGTTCTTTAAACGCATCTTCCCATTTTTTTTCTTCAGAGAAAATTTCGACCAATTCTTTCATGGCGCGTAAAGACACATAAAAATAGCCGGTTTTGCCGCTTTCTTCGATGGCGCGCAATAAATCAGCGACAGCATCAGAATAACGATGATGGCAATGATGCAGATAGCCGCTCACCCACCAGATATAGGGCTTTAAATGTTTATCCTCAAAACTATCAAGCGAATTCATCGCGATGCTGCTAAGCTGGTCTGCCTGAGTCAACTGTCCTTTTCTGGCTAAGGTATAGGCTGCAACAGAAAAACAAAACGCGCGACTCGCCGGGTCCGTATGCAATGCAGCACTACCCTCGCCGATATACGCAGCAACCGCTGAATAGGCCTCTTCGTATTTTTCCAACGCCAGCTTGCACAGCGCAAGCATGGTCGAAATAAAAGGCGCTAACCAACGCTCAGTTGAAGTAACGGCAATCTGACGAGCGTCTTCGAGCAAATGTTCGGCATACTCAACATTGCCGCTCATGTAGAAAATTTCACCAAGATTCGCCAGTACCTGGGAAACCCGGTTAGGTATGTTTAAGCGTCGCGCCTGGTCGAGTGCTTTATAAAAATGTCGCAATGCCTCTTCTGTGTACCCCAATTCTTGCGATAAGATTGCCAGCATGTTCAGTACTAGCACAGACAAACGATTATCCTGAGCTGGTAACAAAGGTAGAATTTTAGAATGACATAATGAGTAGGCTTGCTCTGCCATACCATGCTTACGCCAGACAGCTACAGTGCCAAAGTTGGCGAAAGCAAGACCTTCGTCATCACCGACTAATTCGAACATTACGGCCGTTCGTTCAAACTCAGGCTCTGCCAAGGCAAGATTACCGCCGAAGAAGTCGGCAAAGGCCAAGAGCAACTCAGCAAAGGTACCAAATACTGGCAATCTGTGAGCGATCGCTTGCTGATGCATTTCCTGAGCAATTGTTCGTCCCTCATCCGGATCATCCCGCATGAGGTCAAACGCAGCAAAGCAGCTTTCACGCCATTCTGATTCTGACAGATGTAAACGACGACTCATACCCCGGTACCTTTAATAATAGATCTGACGAAAAACTGCCCCAGCAGGGCACTGGCAGACTGCCCGAATAAACATACGCCAACCCTTAATATGATAAAACTGAGACATGTATGCTGTATGAAATAAACGATAATTGTATTTTAAATAATTGATTTAACATTCATTTACATGGCAAAAGATATACAAGTACACGAGAAAAACACAAAAATTCTGTAACTGGTTTATGATGCATTGCAATACATGCTTACACAAATTTTCAGATTAGCGTTTAGAAATTCACTGAAAGTATCAATAAGTTAATCAATAAGCCGGCTTCCCGTCTTTTACAAGAAAGATGTCACCATGCTCTACCAACTCCATGAACTGAATCGCGCCTTCTTAAACCCATTAACTCAATGGGCAGAGGCCTCTTCTAAACTCTTTACCAATCCGATTTCACCACTGGCGCATTCTCCTTATGCACAGAGAATCGCTGCAGGCTACGAACTCATGTTCCGGCTGGGTAAAGACTACGAAAAACCAGCATTTGGAATTACAACGACCACGATAGACAAGCAAGTCGTTGAAATAGCGCAAACGACTGCCGTTATTAAACCTTTTTGCAAATTATTACACTTCAGAAAGGTCTTGAGTGATAAAGATGCTGCAAAACTCAAACAACCTAAAGTATTGCTCGTTGCCCCTTTATCTGGTCATCATTCAACTCTGCTAAGAGATACTGTACGCGGACTATTACCGCAACATGACGTATATATTACCGACTGGACTGACGCTCGCATGGTGCCGCTTTCCGAAGGCGCATTCCACTTGCATGACTATATCTACTATGTGCAAGATTTTATTCGTTTATTAGGGCCAGACGTCCACGTTATTTCCGTTTGCCAGCCAACCGTGCCTGTTTTGGCGGCAATTTCGTTGATGGCGTCTGCCAAAGATCCAAAGTTGCCGAAAACAATGACCATGATGGGCGGCCCGATCGATCCACGCAAATCGCCGACACAAGTCAATAATCTTGCCACTGAGAAAAAATTCTCATGGTTCGAAAATACCGTGATTTACAGCGTCCCTGCCAATTACCCTGGCTACGGCCGTAAAGTTTATCCAGGCTTTCTGCAACATACTGGCTTTGTCGCAATGAATCCAGATCGCCATGCGCAAAGCCATTGGGACTACTACCAACATCTGATCAAAGGCGATGATGACTCTGCAGAACAACATCGCAAGTTTTACGATGAATACAATGCAGTCCTTGATATGCCTGCTGATTATTACCTTGAAACGATTAAAACCGTCTTCCAGGAATTCCGTCTGCCTATGGGTACCTGGGAAGTAGAAGGTAAGCTGGTTCGCCCACAGGATATCAAAACAGTGGCTTTATTTACCGTCGAAGGCGAACTTGATGATATTTCCGGCGCTGGTCAGACGCAGGCAGCGCACGATTTATGCAGCAGCATACCTGCCAACATGAAGCAAGACTTCGTGGCGCCTGGCTGCGGTCACTACGGCATTTTTTCTGGCCGCCGCTGGCGTGATGTGATTTGTCCAAAAATTGGCGAATTTATCAAAAAACACGCCTGATTTATTTGGATTTGGTTTTGTGATAAAAGACCGCTTTCTCAGGAAAGCGGTCTTTTTATTTGTTGTTCACAAAAATGTCGTGGATAATTCAAGTTCTTCCTGAAGCTAATTTAAAGTTTGCCGTGTCCAACACCCTTGCAGTAACAATTGAAAATATCCTGCCGCAAACGCAATGCACTAAATGCGGTTATCCATCTTGCCATCAATATGCTTTAGCGATTGCTGATGGTAAAGCTAGTTACAATCAATGTCCTCCTGGTGGAGCGGAAGGTATAGCACGCCTTGCAACGCTCCTGTCCAAGCCCATCATACCCTTAGACCTAAGCCACGGCATGGAACGCCCGCGCCCGGTTGCCTTTATCGAAGAAGCGTTCTGCATAGGCTGCACGCTATGCATACAGGCTTGTCCAGTCGACGCCATCGTTGGCGCGCCTAAGCAGATGCATACCGTGATTGCGGATCGTTGTACGGGATGCGACTTGTGTGTTGCTCCCTGCCCAGTCGACTGCATCAAGATGATCCCGGTGACAGCGGAAAAAACTGGCTGGTCGGCGTGGAGCGAGCAGCAAGCGCAGACGGCACGTCAACAGTATGAATTCAGAAATGAACGCCTGCAGCGCGAAAAGCGCGAAAATGACGAGCGTTTAGCTGCCAAAGCCGCGGCAAAGCTCAAAGCGCTGGAAGAAGAAACTCCCCATAGCGAAGAAGAAATTGAGCAAAGAGACAGAAAAAAAGCAATTATCGCAGCGGCGATTGAACGCGCACGCTTAAAAAAATTGGAAGCCGAAGCAGGAAATAAATCATCATGAATGCAGAAAAACGCCGTGCCATTTTTACCCGCTTACAGCAAGAAAACCCGCACCCAACGACAGAGCTTGAATACTCAACGCCATTTGAATTGTTGATCGCCGTTCTACTGTCAGCACAGGCCACTGACGTGTCGGTAAATAAAGCCACGCGATTGCTGTATCCGGTTGCTAACACACCGGCAAGCATTTATGCCTTAGGCGTCGATGGATTGATTCCGTATATTCAAACGATAGGCTTATTCCGTACAAAAGCAAAAAATGTGATTGAAACCTGCCGCCTGCTAATGGTCGAACATGGCGGCGAAGTACCACAAAACCGCGAATCCTTAGAAGCCCTGCCCGGCGTAGGCAGAAAGACTGCAAATGTCGTATTAAACACCGCCTTTGGCGTGCCGACGATTGCCGTCGACACGCATATTTTCAGAGTGTCGAATCGCACAGGTATTGCTCCAGGCAAAAACGTAGATATCGTTGAGCAAAAATTGATGAAATTCGTGCCAAAAGAATTTCAGCAAGACGCACACCATTGGCTGATTTTGCATGGCCGTTATACCTGTCTTGCCAGAAAGCCGAAATGCTGGAATTGCATGATCGCCGATTTATGCGAATTCAAACAAAAAACGCCCTTACCCGACAAGGTGTAAGAGCGTTGTACTCATCGAGTTTGATTGCACTTAAACAATCTTGCAAGCCTCATCAAAGCTCAGACGGGGAGAACGCGGGAACAATTTGCTCTCGTCACCATAGCCAAGGTTGCAGATGAAATTGACTTTCACACTGGTGCCAGCAAAGAATGCCGCATTGACTTTGTCTGCATCAAAACCAGACATGGCGCCGCAATCCAGACCGACAGCACGTGCTGCCAACATCAGGTAAGCACCTTGCAAAGAAGAATTACGGAACGCTGTAGCATCAATCACTGGCTGATTACCAGCAAACCAAGAGCGCGCATCGGCGTGAGGAAATAATTTTGGCAATTGATCATAGAAAGCCATATCCATACCAATTATCGCTGTCACTGGTGCGGTTTTGGTTTTTTCGAGGTTACCTTCCGCCATGCAGCTCAATAACTTTTCTTTCTCAATTGCAGATGTCACAAATACGATACGTGCTGGCGACGAATTAGCGGAGGTCGGCCCCCACTTCATTAAATCATAAATTTCTTGCAACTGATCGGTAGTAACCGGCTTATCCAACCAACCGTTATGGGTACGAGCTTCAGAAAACAAGGTATTGAGAGCGTCTTTAGTCAACATAAGTATCCCTTTCTAAGAATCGCTGCATGATAACCGAAGTGATAAAAAACGTCTGCATGCGCCACATCTGGCAAAGCGCGCGATCGAAAATCCTTTTACAATACAGCACTTTAGTCTTTGCCCTTAAAGACGAACGCTTACCAGTTATCGATTGTTTTTATGTTCACCCCAAGTCAGCACGATGTACGGCGGTTCTTTTGCGACACCTTTCGTAAAATGCACTCGCATGAAATTTTAACGCCGCTCGAAGCCATCGCTTCCGACTGGATACGCCAGCACCCTGAGTACGAAGCCGACTTACAAAACGTCGAAGCCGCTCTGGAAGCCAATTACAGCGTCGACCAAGGGCAAACAAACCCTTTTTTGCATTTATCGATGCACCTGTCGATTGCCGAGCAAATCTCTGTAGATCAGCCACGCGGTGTCAAAACTGCATTCCAGTTACTTGCACATAAGTTTAATTCCGAGCATGAAGCGCATCACCAAATCATGGAATGCCTCGGTGAAATGATCTGGAATTCGCAAAGAACTGGCTTACCACCAGATGGGCAGGCATACATAGAATCCTTGCAACAACGCTGTCGATAAAGAATCTGTAACAGCCACCCAATAAAAAACCACGCCATATCATTCAAGCGTGGTTTTTATTTACAGTGCTACAACAGTAGAATAGCAGAGCAGCAGAACTTTACTCAGACCAACTTATTTTTGCACGATCAGACTACCTGGCAAACTGTGCAGGTAAGCTGCCACATCCAGAATATCGCTATGTGACAATGCCTTGGCCTGTGCCCCCATGGTTGGATTGCCACGACCATTTGGGCCGTCAACGCCACGCTGGTAGCCCTTTAAAGCTTGAACCAGATAGTCGGCATGCTGACCGGCCAGCTTAGGGTAAGCAGGATCGATAGGCGTACTGAAATCTTTACCGTGGCAAGAAGCACAGTTATTTTTTTCAACAATCGCTTTGCCGTTCGCCGCGTCGCCTGCCGCAAATGCATTACCGCCAAACAACGTCAAAGCTGTAACCACACTGGCGATTAAAGTGATTTTTGTCATTTTTTTCATCTTTTAGCTCCAGTTTTTATTTTTGTTGGGAGTAATACGCAGCCAGATCAGCAATATCCTGATCAGACAAGCTACCAGCGATTCCACGCATAGACAAATGTTTGCGATCGCCTTTACGGTAAGCCTGCAAAGCACTTTCTATATATTTGGCAGATTGGCCACCTATCATTGGCACCTGATATACCTCAGGGAAGGTAGCTTTATAGCCAGGAATTGCATGACAGCCTATGCACATTGCGATTTTTTTATCAGCAGCATCTTTCGCATTGCCAACAACCTCTGCTGCGGATGCAACATGAGCGAGACTCGCCAAAGCGAGGATTGCAAACAGTTTTTTCATATGAGCGAATTGAATTAAACAAACAGAACAATGAAGACAACACCTTGATACTGCGCACCATTTTATATGATCAAAATCAATTATGCGTTAAAAACGCACACAAACGTAGTAATTTAGCCAGCATCTCATCACACTGTTGCGTGGCGATACAAAATCTGTACAAGGTGCTTTCTTATTGCTTTTTTTAAAATAGAACATCCGTTCACCAAATCACGCATTCTGGCTTATACTCTTTTACAGTACATTTCGCCCGAACAACCAACCTTTATCACATCCACCATGACGCAGGAAACTACCGCTCTCCGTTTTGATGGCGCTGACAACTATGTCGCCACCGATGACTTAAAACTCGCCGTAAACGCCGCACTCAAGCTGCAACGCCCTCTTCTGATCAAGGGTGAACCCGGCACAGGTAAAACCATGCTGGCGGAAGAAGTTGCTGCAGCCCTAAACATGCCGCTCATGCAATGGCATATTAAATCGACAACCAAAGCGCAACAAGGTTTGTATGAGTACGATGCGGTATCCCGTTTGCGTGATTCACAGCTCGGTGATGAACGCGTCAAAGACATCCACAATTACATTGTCAAAGGCGTGTTGTGGCAGGCGTTCACTGCTGATGAACCTGTGGTGTTACTGATTGACGAAATCGACAAAGCCGATATCGAATTCCCCAATGATTTACTGCGTGAACTAGATCGCATGGAATTTTACGTTTACGAAACTCGCGAAATGGTGCGCGCCAAGCATAGACCGTTGGTCATCATTACGTCGAACAATGAAAAGGAATTGCCAGATGCATTTTTGCGTCGTTGCTTTTTCCATTACATCAAGTTTCCGGATAAAGACACGATGCAAAAAATCGTGGATGTGCATTTCCCGAAATTAAAAGCGGACTTGCTTGCGCAAGCCTTGCAAACCTTTTATGAAGTACGCGATGTTGCCGGACTCAAGAAAAAGCCTTCGACCTCAGAGTTTATCGACTGGCTTAAACTATTGCTGGCAGAAGACATTCCTGCCGAAGCCTTACGCAGCAAAGATAACAAAGCCATCGTACCGCCATTGCATGGCGCCCTGCTAAAAAATGAGCAAGACGTGCATTTGTTTGAGCGCCTGGTGTTTATGTCACGCACTAATCGTTGATGACCAGCTAACTGAAATCATAAGTTAAACACGTCTGAACAAAAAAACGGCACACCCGGAAAAGGTGTGCCGTTTTTTATTTAGCAAATGAAAACCTTAGCGCTAGAAAGCGCCTCGCTCACAATGGTTGCTTCAGTTGCTCAAGAATTGCCGGATTCTCTAATGTCGAAACATCCTGAGTGATCGCCTCGCCTTTTGCCAGAACACGCAATAAACGACGCATGATTTTACCGGAACGTGTTTTCGGCAAGTTGTCGCCGAAACGAATTTCTTTTGGTTTGGCAATAGGACCAATTTCTTTGGCTACCCAATTGCGCAACTCTGTAGCAATCTGTTTTGCTTCGTCGCCGGTTGGACGACTGCGTTTCAAGACCACAAAGGCACAAATTGCTTCGCCCGTTGTGTCGTCAGGCTTACCGACCACTGCTGCCTCAGCCACCAATGGGTTCGCTACCAATGCGGATTCGATTTCCATCGTGCCCATGCGGTGGCCGGAAACATTCAACACGTCATCAATACGACCAGTGATTGTAAAGTACCCGGTATCTTTGTTGCGGATTGCACCATCGCCCGCGAGATAAACTTTGCCACCGAACTCTTCTGGAAAATAGCTCTTCTTGAAGCGTTCTTCATCACCCCAGATCGTGCGTATCATCGATGGCCATGGGCGTTTGACTACCAGAATACCGCCCTGCCCGTTTGGTAAATCATGGCCGGTTTCGTCAACAATGGCTGCCATAATGCCTGGCAATGGCAAGGTGCAAGAACCTGGCACCAATGGTGTAGCACCCGGCAAAGGCGTCATCATATGACCACCCGTTTCGGTCTGCCAGAAGGTGTCAACGATAGGACAATTGCCACGACCAATATTGTTGTAGTACCACATCCAGGCTTCTGGATTAATTGGCTCTCCCACCGAGCCCAATAAGCGCAAAGAAGACAAATCGTATTTAGATGGATGCACATTGGCATCAGCATCAGCGGCTTTGATCAATGAACGAATCGCAGTTGGTGCCGTATAGAAAATAGTCGCTTTGTGCTTTTCTATCATGTTCCAGAAACGACCCGCGTTTGGAAAAGTAGGCACGCCCTCAAACACGATTTCGGTCGCACCGACAGCTAATGGACCATAAGTAATGTAGGTATGACCTGTTACCCAGCCAATGTCGGCAGTACACCAGAATACATCCGCTGGCTTGATATCGAACGTCCACTTCATGGTCAGAATAGCCCACAACAAATAGCCACCGGAAGAATGTTGCACGCCTTTTGGCTTACCAGTTGAACCTGAAGTGTAAAGAATAAACAACGGGTGCTCCGCACTGACCCATTCTGGCTCGCAGACATCAGACTGATTCGCGACCAGATCGTGCATCCAAATGTCGCGTCCTGCTACAACATTAATAGCTCCACCAGTACGTTTATAAATCACGACATTGCGGACTTTTTCGCAATCTCCCAGCGCCAATGCCTCATCAACAATCGCTTTCAAAGGCAAATGCTTGCCACCACGTACTTGTTCATCAGCAGTAATGACAGCAACTGCACCTACGTCGACAATACGCTCCTGCAAAGACTTGGCAGAAAAACCGCCAAACACGACTGAGTGAGTTGCGCCAATACGGGCGCAGGCTTGCATTGCCACCACACCTTCGACTGACATTGGCATGTAGATTACTACGCGGTCACCTTTTCCTACGCCCAGTGATTTCAAGCCATTCGCAAACTGACAGACTTTGTGGTGCAATTCTTTGTAAGTCACTTTCGTCACTTCACCGCCATCGGCTTCAAAAATCACAGCGACTTTATCGCCATAGCCTTTTTGCAGATTCACATCGAGGCAGTTGTAAGAAACGTTCAGTAAGCCATCTTCAAACCATTTATACAAAGGTGCGGTCGATTCATCCAGCGTTTTAGCAAATGGCTTATGCCAATGCAAGTTTTCGCGTGCTAAATTTCCCCAGAAACCTTCATAGTCGTCTTCCGCCTGCTTACACAAGGCATGATAAGCATCCATTCCGGAGATCGCCGCCGACGCTGCAAAAGCGGCTGGCGGTGGGAAAATCCGGGATTCTGCTTTTACTTCTGTCGCATTGCTTGTTTGGTCAGTCATTTTTGTCTCCGTCTTGTTTTCAATCAATTTCAGTAAATAAATGCTGCAAAGCTGGAATAAGTTCAGGTATTTTTTTTGGCATAAAACTGGACATACAAACCTTAATCTCAGAGACTTACTCAAGCCTTACGGTTCAAACTGCCAATTTCATACAAAATTATAACTTTATTTTAATACCAAAATAATACCATCACATTGCCACTAACACACCAGCAAATAATGTGAACTCACACGAGCTTATGACACAGATGTAAAATAATGTTTTTTGTGAATCCGAGTTGGCGCAACATGTGCCACCCTGAGCTATGCTGTACCAGGTGACGCCTAAAAGAGATTTTTTTGCGTATATTTTTAACATATATGACGACAAATCTGATCTGCGCCGGATTCATAAAGTTTATCTTTTCCATCACTAGCCAAGAGCCACAACATGACAGTCATCAAGCAAGACGATCTGATCGAATCCGTAGCCGCCGCGCTGCAGTACATCAGCTATTATCACCCTGCCGATTACATCGCCCATCTGGCGCGCGCTTATGAAGCAGAACAAAGCCCTGCCGCCAAAGATGCAATTGCACAGATTCTGACCAACTCACGCATGTGCGCTGAGGGCAAACGTCCAATTTGCCAGGATACCGGTATCGTCAACGTATTCCTCAAAATTGGTATGGGCGTGAGATTTGAAGGTTTCTCTGGTTCTATCATTGACGCTGTTAATGAAGGCGTTCGCCAAGGTTACAATTTGGCAGAAAACAAACTGCGCGCTTCTATCGTCGCTGACCCACAATTCGAACGTAAAAACACCAAAGACAATACGCCAGCGGTAGTTCATATGGAACTGGTGCCTGGTAATACGGTTGACGTTAAGGTGGCTGCCAAAGGCGGTGGTTCCGAGAACAAAACCAAGTTTGTTATGCTCAACCCATCTGACTCCTTAGTTGACTGGGTCATGAAAACAGTGCCAACCATGGGCGCTGGCTGGTGCCCGCCAGGCATGCTGGGTATTGGTATCGGTGGTACCGCAGAAAAAGCGATGTTGATGGCAAAAGAATCCTTGATGGATGACATCGACATGTATGAACTCAAACAACGCGGCCCTCAAAACAAAACCGAAGAATTGCGTATTGAATTGTGCGATAAGATCAATGCCCTTGGCATTGGCGCACAAGGTCTGGGCGGCCTGACCACAGTGCTGGACGTGAAAATCAATATGTACCCAACCCACGCGGCATCCAAACCAGTGGCGATGATTCCGAACTGCGCAGCAACACGTCACGCTCACTTTGTTCTTGATGGCTCAGGCCCAAGTTATATCGAACCACCGAAACTGTCTGACTGGCCTGAAGTTCATTGGACACCAGATACAGAAAAATCCAAAAGCGTTGACCTCAATACATTGACCAAAGAAGAAGTCGCGTCCTGGAAACCAGGTCAGACTTTGCTGCTGAACGGCAAGATGCTGACTGGTCGCGATGCAGCGCATAAGCGCATTCAAGACATGCTGGCTAAAGGTGAATCATTGCCAGTAGATTTCACTAACCGTGTAATCTACTACGTTGGCCCAGTGGATCCAGTCCGTGATGAAGCCGTTGGTCCAGCTGGTCCGACAACGGCCACACGTATGGATAAATTCACCGACATGATGCTGGAAAAAACTGGTTTAATTTCCATGATCGGTAAAGCAGAACGTGGCCCAGTGGCGATTGAGTCAATTAAAAAACATCAATCTGCCTATCTGATGGCAGTCGGTGGCGCGGCTTACCTGGTGTCAAAAGCCATTAAATCAGCCACGGTAGTTGGTTTTGCTGATCTGGGTATGGAAGCGATTTACGAGTTTGATGTCGTTGACATGCCAGTCACAGTTGCCGTCGATTCACAAGGCACCTCGGTACACAACACCGGACCAAAAGAATGGCAAGCAAAGATAGGCATCATTCCTGTCAATTAATGCTCGCACATTAAGAAAAAATAGAATCAGTAAGAAAAACTGGGCTCATCGTCGCATGAATCATCAGCTAAAGTGAGCCCAGACCAGAAAAGGAATGTCCCAAATGAAATATGATCGTTTTGCGCCTGTCGGGGTGTTTGATTCTGGAATCGGAGGTTTATCGGTATTGCAGCATATACGCCATATCCTGCCACATGAATCACTGATCTATTTTGCTGATTCTGCGTTCGCTCCCTATGGCGAAAAATCAGAAGCGGATATCACTGAACGCTGTATCGCAGTGACCGAATTCCTGTTGCAACAACATATCAAAGCACTGGTCGTTGCCTGCAATACCGCAACTGCTGCTGCCATCAATGCGTTGCGCGAGCGCTACCCAGACTTGATCATCATTGGCATAGAACCTGGTTTAAAGCCTGCTGCTGCATTAAGTCAAAATAAAATCGTCGGCGTGCTGGCGACGCAATTCACTTTGCAAAGTGAAAAATTCTACAATTTACGCACCCACATCAGCGCAGAAACCGCAGTCAAATTTGAGGAACAAGCCTGTGTCGGTCTCGTTAATCAAATTGAAAAAGGGGAACTGCGTTCCGTTGCTACTTTAAAGTTGGTACGCAATTACGTCACGCCACTGCTGCAAGCCGGGGTAGACACGATCGTACTTGGCTGCACACACTATCCGTTTGTGTCTAATTTGATCGAGCAAGTAATACGAGAATTCAAATCAGAAAATCAAACACATACAACAAACATACAACTAGTTGATACCGGATTAGCCGTTGCCGCACAATTACAGCGCCTGCTTGAACAAGCTGGTCTATCACTACTGGCAATTCAACGTCCACCAAGCATCTCTGCCTATACAACGAGTAGCAAGAGCAGCCTGCGCAATGCCTTTAGTCACTTGCTAAAAATACCGGACTCTGAAGTACAAATCTCTGCCATCGCAGATGTTACTCCGGCTGCCAGCCACTGCTAAATAGCATATGTAACGATCATCGTGATGCACAAATAAAAAAGCGATGCATCAAGCATCGCTTTTTAAATTACTGGAAAAATTATCAGGCTAAAATTAACCCAACACGGCTGCCATCGCGTTGGCTGTTGCTTCAACGTTACCAGTATTCAAACCAGCCACGCACATACGGCCAGAACGTACCAGATACACGCCGAATTCTTCTTTCAAACGATCGCATTGTTCTGCGCTCAAACCGGTGTAGCTGAACATACCGCGCTGTGTCAGGAAGTAGCTGAAATCACGACCAGGCAATTTTGCACTCAGTACATCATGCAACTTGTGGCGCATTGCCTGAATACGATCACGCATCGCAACAACTTCTGCCTCCCACATAGGACGCAGTTCCGGGTCGCTCAATACGCGTGCTACCAACTGACCACCATGCATCGGTGGATTGGAGTAATTGCGACGGATGGTTGCTTTCATCTGACCCAAAACATTCACTGCTTGCGCTGCGTCAGGGCATACGACGCTCAATGCACCGCAACGTTCTCCGTACAAACTCATGCTCTTAGAGAACGAGTTAGCAACCAGGAAGCTCAAACCTTCATCAGCCAACAAACGAATCGCGTACGCATCTTCTTCAATGCCATCGCCATAACCTTGATACGCCAGATCCAAAAAGGCGATCAGTTCACGCTCTTTCAATACCGGCACCAAGGCTTGCCATTGCGCCTTTGTCAGATCAACTCCAGTTGGGTTGTGGCAGCAGGCATGCAACAACACGATGCTGTGTTTTTCCGCAGATTTCAGTGCTTCCAACATTGCATCAAAGCGCAAGCCGCCAGTCGCCGCGTCGTAGTATGGGTAAGTTTTCACTGTGATACCGCAACCTTCGAAAACAGCGCGGTGGTTATCCCATGTCGGGTCACTCACCAGCATCGTTGAAGCCGGGAAATAACGTTTAATAAAATCGCCACCGATTTTCAAGCCACCGGAAGAACCCACCATTTGCATCGTTACCACGCGACCAGCTTTGACCGCCGCACTCTCTTTACCGAACAACAATTCTTGCACTGCTGTGCGGAAATTCGCTGCGCCTTCCATCGGCAGGTAAGGACGTGCGCCTGCATCTGCCACAACTTTATGCTCAGCAGCACGTACCGATGGCAACATAGGAATCTTGCCTGCATCATCAAAATAAATACCAATCGACAGATTGATCTTATTCGGGCGTGGATCTTTGCCAAATGCTTCATTCAGAGACAAGATAGGATCGCCAGGGTAGGCTTCGACGTGCTGAAACATGATGTGACTCCAGTAAGTTGGATAAGAAATCGCGGCATTGACCTTGTCATTTAAACAAAATGACAAGGCAAAAATGCTTAAAACGCTATTTTGACACACTCAAGACAAAATAAAGGATACACCTCGTGTTTTTACTTAGGCCTAACTGTATCTGAAATGGGAAACGCTCAATTCCTTTCATGGGCATCTCAGAAAATGCAAATATATTTCCATGAAAACAACTTTATGATTGTTTTTAAGGTAACATCATCTTAATGCAAAAGAGAGCCTCATTCTGCTAAGCCTATCGATAAAAACCGAACGAAGCCGTCCTCGCAGAAATCAAAAACCAGATTTATTGATTAAACTGAAAAACTGACTCATATCAAGATCATGATAAAGAAGCTTTTACTTTTACCCATTTCACTCGTCGTATTGGCTAGTATCAGCAGTCACGTTTTGGCCGAAGAACAGCTCATCATTGGACGGGTCACGTCAATCACACTACAACCACCTGGTAGCGAGTCTTGTCCAGATTTAAATGCAAGCAAGACCAATGTTGACGGAACAACCGTCCTCACTATATCTAACGATTGTGGCTGCGAAGTAACCAACATACAGATAGAAAAAACCTTACTTGGATCGCAAACCGCTTCGAACATCCAGTTGCAAAACAGAACAAGCGAATGGTGCAGGCCAAGGCTCCCCATCTCGCAAAGTGACTTATTGATTCACATTGACGGCAATATGACAAACTGGTCAATCATGACCAATAAAGATAAAAAATCTCTATTCAACGTCAAAAAATTTACGAAAATTGGTGGTGTGGCTGTCAAAGACTTGACGCTCAATGCGGATCAACAGGCATCAATAGAAGAGTTGATAGAAAAAATTAATTCGAAAAAAATAAATTCGGAAAAATAGAACGTGCATCAGCATGCGAACACCTAGTTCGTTAGGCTAGTGCAACCCGCACTGAGATTACAGTGAGAGCAACATTGGCGGGTTGCACTCGCCCTGCATTGGGTCATCAACCCATAAAAAAACCTCACCAACATTGTTGATGAGGTTTTTTGACTGCAAAGCAAGGACGATCAATCACCGCCGTGGCTATACTCAGCCGCACCAACTGGTGCGTTGATGCCGGATTTTCCTTCAAAGAAAAATGGCTTACGGACTTTTTTTGTCGCGCCAACTTCATTCATCGTCGCGCTGTCATACAAACGACCATTCAGCATGACTTGCGTGACGCGATCGGATTGACGAATATCGTGCAATACGTCGCCATCCACAATCATCAGATCAGCCAGCTTACCAACTTCAAGAGAACCCACATCTTTATCCAGCCCCAGATAGCGCGCACCGTTAATGGTTGCGCTACGCAAGGCTTGCATGGGAGTCATACCGCCGCGTACCAGACTCCACAATTCCCAGTGTGCAGCCAAACCTTCACGTTGGCCGTGAGCGCCGAGATTGACAGGTACGCCAGCATTTTGCAATGTGGCGGCAACTTCAGCCGCGCGGAAGACGTTGTAATCTTCTTCCGGAGCGATCTCACGTCGGACACCGCGCGACTCAAGCACGGTACGGGGTACGTATTTAGACAGCAAAGGATGTTTCCAGACATCGGTGTGCGCGTACCAATAATGTTCACCATCTAGCCCACCATAGGCAACACCCAGTGTAGGTGTAAAGCCCACCTGCGTTTGCGACCACAATTGCGTTACATCGTCGTACACCTTCGCCACTGGCAATGCGTGTTCAACGCCGGTATGACCATCGATCACCATAGTCATATTTGCTTGAAATAAAGAACCACCTTCTGGCACTACCATCATTTCCGTTTCACGAGCTGCTTCTAACACTTGTTGACGTTGGTCGCGACGCGGCTGGTTGTAGCTCTTGACTGAAATAGCGCCTAAAGCTTTTTGGCGCTTTAAGTGCGTCAACGCATCATCAAGATTATTCACGACGGCGGAAAAATTCGCTTTCGCGCCATACAAAATCGTACCCGTTGAGAAAATACGTGGCGCAACGACAGCACCTGCCTTTTGCATTTCGCTGTGCGAGAAAATTTCATTGCTATCATTGGAAGGATCATGCAATGTCGTCACCCCAAATGCCAGCGATGCATAATCAATCCAGCTTTGTTGAGGAATAATGCCACCCTCGCCCATACCACCATGCCAATGGACATCGACCAGACCAGGTAACACGGTCTTACCGGTGGCATCGATTTGTGTTGCGCCAGCAGGAACCACGATGTCGCTTGCCTTGCCGATTTGGGTAATGCGGTTATCGACAATCACAATGCGGCCGTTCTCAATCACTTCATCACCGCGCATGGTAGCGATGCGGGCACCTGAAATGACCGTTGTACCGTGTGGTTTGTCTGTTGTTTCAGTGAAGCCTATCTTCAGCCCATGTTCAACTGGTTTAGGCAACTCAGCCGGTGCACCAGGGACAAACGCGAAAGCGTCTTTCAAATCACGCGTAAACAATTCGTCGCCCAGCGCAAAATGAATTTGCTTGCTATCGCCAGACCAATGCAGATACTGTCCGGCGTTGATGTCCAATTGTTTTACTGGCAGCGCATCCATTTTAGGACCAATGGTAATCGGCTTACCGACAGTCGGCAAAGGGGTTACGTAAGCATGAAAGCGTTCACCAAACGCGAGCCACTGTCCGTCCGGAGAAATGGCGAACTCACCCGCAAATTCACTGTTCGCGACCGCTTGTTCAGGTTTGCCATCCAAAGGAATTTTCACCAACGAGGTAGTCCAATCCACTTCACTCGTGTATTTAGTACGGCTGACAAACACCTCTTTTGAATCTTTACCAAACTGTGGCGCACTGCCTTCTTCGGTCAGCAAACGTGCCGGGGATTTGCCATCCGCATCCACGATATACACGCCAGTTTCCATAGCAAACCAAGGTGTAGTCAGATAGCCACCTTTCGATTTCACAAACACCACTTGCTTACCATCCGGGGAGAAACGCGCTTGGGTGTATTTGCCAGGCCGGCTGGTCAATACGGTTTCTTTTCCGCTGGCCACATTAATGCTGCGAACCGAACCTGCTTTTTGATCATCCCAGGTCGTGAAGACGACATTTTTTCCGTCACGAGAGAAACTTGGGAAATATTCAAAATAGCTGTTTTGTTTAGTTAAACGACGTGGTGTGCCATTGGGCAAATCACGGATATAAAGGTGTCCCAATGCGGAATAAACGACCTGATCACCTTGGGGTGATACATTGACTGAGCGTAATTGATGGACTTCAAACTGATCCGGCGCTACTGCATGCGGGAACCGAACCGCCGCACGAATTTCACGGGTATCTTTGACATGGAAAGGAATTTCAGTTGCTTTCTGCGCAAATGGATCGAGACGCCAGATTTTGCCTTGTGCCCATACCACGATTTCTTTACTACCCGGCATCCATGCAAATGAAGGATAAACGCCATGAATTGCCCAGGATTCTTGCATATCACGCTCAAGCTCAGGCCACGCTGCGACTTCTTCTCCAGTATCGAGGTTTTTCAAAAACAAGGTTGATTGATTACGTATGCGCTTTACAAAAGCCAGATATTTACCATCTGGCGACGGTACAGGGCGGACTGCTCCACCAGGACCGCCAACGATGGCTTTGACTTTGCCATCTTGCAAATCTTTACGGAAAATTTGATAAATCTGTCCGTTGGAATCTTTATTGTATTCAAACGAATTGCCTTCCGTCGTATCCTGAGAGTAGTAGACGTAACGACCATCAGGAGAAAAAGCAGGTTCACCTAAATCCTTTTGCCAATTCGGTTTTTCATTCAGTTGCACACCTGAGCCGCCACTGGTGTGGTACATCCAGATTTCACCTGAACCCAGTGAACGTGTACCGCTATAGTGCTTGCGTGCTGCGATATATTGACCGTCCGGGCTCCAGACTGGATTATTCAATAAACGAAAATCTTCTTTGGTAACGGCATGGGCATTGCTACCATCAACATTCATGACCCAGATGTTGTCGCCACCACCAGCATCAGACATATAGGCAATTTTTTTGCCATCGGAAGAAAAACGCGCCTGCATCTCCCAGGCGATAGAATGCGTGATTGGCTTTGCTTCACCACCTTTGATCGGCAACAAATACAGATCACCCAATAAATCAAAGACGATCTGCTGCCCATCGGGGCTGACATCGACACTCATCCAGGTACCGGTGCGCGTATCAATATTGACTGTTTTGGCTTCACCTGGCGGGTGATTGACATCCCATTTTTTGACTTCTGTTTCAGATTTGGCTTCTGGCTTGGCTGCATCAGCAGCGTGTGCGACAAAAGCCTGAAAACACATCATGATTGCCACAACGCCAGGCAATAAGCCGGGCAATACTTTTGAACCGCGCATACTTTCTCCCCTGATTTATTATTCCGCTCATTGATGGGCGGCTTGGCATATTTTGAACCATGGAAGCAAGGGAAGTTCCGCTCTCAACAATTTCAGGAGAATGTTCGTGCAATTCCAGCGACAACGAAAGAATATCGTGCGGTTTGAAAGCCGGAAAAATTAAATTCTTTGTACCAAAAGACAAATCATGCGCCTTGATAAGCTTGAATCATGTTTTCACTGAGCCCCCAGTCACGCAAAATGTCTTCGCTATGCTGACCAGCACGGGCCGGTGGCATAGAGACTTCTGGTGGCGTACGACTAAAACGCGGTGCAGGTGCCGGCTGTTTAACGCCAGCAACGTCAATGAAATTGCCACGCGCCTGATTATGCGGGTGATTTGGTGCCTCATCCATATCCAACACCGGGGCGTAGCAGACATCCGTTCCCTCTAAAATTTCACACCACGCTTGACGGGTTTTAGTAGCGAACAAAGTAGCAAATTTAAGCTTTAACTGCGGCCAGGTCGTGACATTCATTTGCGCCTGAAAATCAGGATCATGCACATCCGTGAGTTGTAATAGCAAAGCATAAAACTGCGGCTCGATCGCACCTATCGTGATAAATTTTCCGTCGGCGCAGGCGTAACTGTCGTAAAACGGTGCGCCACCATCTAATAAGTTACTGCCACGTTCATTGCTCCACGCACCAAATTGCTTAAAGCCATACAACATCGCACCCAGCAACGCAGAACCATCCACCATGGCAGCATCGACCACCTGACCCTGACCTGACTTTTGCGCTTCTAAGGCGGCACACACAATACCAAACGCCAACATCATTGCGCCACCGCCAAAGTCAGCCACCAGATTTAAAGGAGGCGGGGGTGGCGTATCAGCACGCCCCATCGCATGCAACATACCTGTGAGCGCCAGATAGTTGATGTCGTGCCCCGCAGCTTGTGCTAATGGGCCATGCTGCCCCCAACCGGTAATCCGGCCATAGACGAGTTTTGGGTTGCGAGCCTGGCAAACTTCCGGCGCCAACCCCAAACGCTCCATCACTCCGGGACGAAATCCTTCCAACAAAATATCTGCTTTTGAAATCAGCTCCAACAAAATCTTCTGATCAGTAACGAGCTTCAAATCCAAAGCCAAAGAACGGCGTCCACGTGCCAAGACATCGAAACGCGTACCAAGAATCGAAAAAACGACCTTTTCACCAGGCTTAGCTTTTCTATCAATACGAATAACTTCAGCACCCATATCCGCCAGCATCATTGCAGCAAACGGGCAAGGCCCCAATCCAACCATTTCAATGACGCGCAAACCTGTTAATGGACCACTCATGAATTTACTCATTTCTAAAAGCGAAAGAAAAATCGATTCACGCTTTGGGCGTCAATCCTGCAGCTTGCAACACCAGCCATGCAGACTGCGTCCGGCCTACACAATCAAAGTGAACGGGAAATAATCTCTTTCATGATTTCGTTCGCACCACCATAAATCCTTTGCACACGCGCATCGACATACATTTGCGCAATCGGATATTCCAGCATATAGCCATAACCGCCAAACAATTGCAGACATTGGTCAATGACTTTGCATTGCAAGTCCGAAATCCAGTATTTCGCCATCGACGCCAGCTCAGTATCCATGCGGCCTTCCAGCATATCAACAATACAGCGATCAATAAAAGTACGGGCAATGGTTGCTTCAGTTTTAATCTCTGCCAGAACGAAACGGGTATTCTGCATTTCGATCAATGCCTGTCCAAACGCCTTACGTTCCTTTGTGTACTCTATCGTCAGACGTAGTGCCCGCTCAATGGCTGCAACACCTGCCACACCAAGTATCGTGCGTTCATAAGGCAATTCTGTCATTAATTGATAAAAGCCTTTACCCTCAACGCCACCTAACACGGCATCGGCTGGCACACGTACATCATCAAAAAACAGCTCGCAGGTATCCTGGCCTTTTTGACCGATTTTTTCTAAAAGACGCCCTACTCGATAACCCGGGCAGTTTTTGGTCTCAACCAACATTAAGGACACGCCTTTACTGCCTGCGTCTGGATCAGTTTTTGTGACGACCACGACCAGATCAGCGAGGTAACCGTTAGAAATAAAGATCTTCGATCCATTGATGCGATAACTATCACCATCGCGCACTGCGCTGGTGCGTATGCCTTTCAAATCTGATCCTGCACCCGGTTCCGACATTGCGATGGCAGCTACCATTTCACCACTCGCCAGTAGTGGCAAATACTTTTTCTTTTGTTCTTCTGTTCCCTGATTCAAAATATAGTGAGCAACGATTGCATGAACGTGGATGCCGAAGGCCATATCACCAGCGTAACTCAACTCTTCAAACACAATCGCCTGATGGGCAAAGCTTCCGCCAGAGCCCCCATACTCTTCAGGAATATCGGCAAGTAACATGCCCATCTCGCCGCCTTTATTCCACAAGCTGCGATCAACATGTTGCTGCTTCCTCCAGCGCTCTTGATGTGGTGTTACCTCTGCTTCAATAAAACGACGAATCGCATCACGAAAGCTTTCCAGTTCCGAACACATCCATGGTGAGGTGTAATTCATTTTCTCTCTCCGCGATCAGGATTGACGGTACATAGTGACAACGCAAGCGCCACCGAGACCCAGATTGTGTTGTAACGCGATACGCGCACCATGGACTTGCCTATCACCCGCATTACCGCGTAATTGCTGGGTCAATTCAAAACATTGAGCCAATCCGGTCGCGCCAAGTGGGTGTCCTTTTGATAGCAAACCGCCGGACGGATTAGTGACTACTTTTCCACCATAGGTGTTATCACCATCGTCAATAAATTTCGCCGCGCCGCCTTCGGGACAAAGACCCAGCGCTTCATAAGTAATCAATTCATTGTGTGCAAAGCAGTCATGCAACTCAACAACATGCAGATCGTCAGGGCCAATGCCGGTGGACGCATAGACTTTGGCTGCAGCCTCTTTGCTCATGTCATAGCCAACCACCTTCATCATATCCTCAGAATCGAACGTTGATGGCTTATCCGTCGCCATCGCTTGACCCGCGATATACACCTGTGTGTTGAGACCGCGTTTTTTCGCAAAAGCCTCTGAAACCAAAACGGCAGCGGCAGCACCGCAGGTCGGAGGACATGCCATTAATTTGGTCATCACACCCGGCCAGATCATGGTTGAATTCAATACGTCTTCAGGTGTCACCACTTGTTTAAACAACGCCAATGGATTATTCGCGGCATGGCGACTGGCTTTGGCGCGGATTTTCGCAAAGGACTCCAGAGGCGTGCCGTATTTCTGCATATGGCTTAAACCAGCACCGCCAAAATAACGTAATGCCAAAGGGATTTGTGACATGCCAACCAGCTTTTCAGTGGCTTCATCAAACGCATCGAATGGACTTGGTCTATCCTGAAAAATTGAACCCAAAGCGCCCGGACTCATTTGTTCAAAACCGAGTACCAGCACACATTCAGCAGCGCCACTGGCGATTGCCTGACGCGCCAGAAACAATGCCGTTGATCCAGTCGAGCAGTTATTATTGACATTAACTATCGGGATGCCAGACATACCCACCTGGTATAAGGCTTTTTGCCCTGCGGTCGAATCGCCATACACGTAGCCAACGTAGGCTTGTTCGATATCATCGTAGGCAATTCCGGCATCGGCTAAAGCCAGTCTGGACGCTGTCGCTCCCATCTGGTCATAACTGGCGCTTGTTCCTGGCTTGGCAAAGGGGATCATTCCTACACCAGATACATATACTCGGTGGCTCATGTACATCTCCGTTATTTATTGTGAATTCAAACAACACTCTCGGTTCCCCAACACGCTGTTTTTGAAAGAGAAATATTGGAAAAATCTTATTTTGATTAAATAATAGGTCAAATGACCAATAACGTATAATTTATAGGTCAATCGTACTATTTGTCAATCGAGATTCAAGATTGCGTAAAACCATATGCGATAATTTACACTCAGAATCAATGCGCCTCATCATGCCAAATACACTACAAACTTCACTCAAAAACAAAGCTTCCAGCACTACAGAAAAAGGCCTTGGCAGGGTCAGTGAAATTTTAGATGCTGCACGTCACATTCTTGCCAGCGAAGGATATGCCGGTTTGTCCATGCGCAAAGTCGCCAGTGAGGTGGGTATCAGTCTGAGCAATGTACAACACTACTTCCAAAGTAAAGATATGTTGATGGAAGCAGTGCTATTGATGACCATGAACCAGTTTCAGGAAAAGCTCGATAGCATTACCAGCAAAATGGAGCAACAGCCGCGCATAGAGCAATTAAATTCAGCGATCAGCATGTTTCTGGAAGAACTCAGCAATCCGGTCACTTACGGTATGTTTTTTGAAATCTGGGCACTCGCTGCGCGCAATGATTTTGCTTCCAAGCTCATGGATAAAATGATCGCTCGTGAGCGCAAAGCGATTTTCAAATTAATCCAAGGTCTGAACCCAGCGATTTCTGACGAAGAATACAAGTTAAGAGCGACTTTGATCGTCGCGCAGGTAGAGGGGCTAATGCTATTCCGTTACCATCGCCAGACACAAAAAGCAGAAATGTTGGAAGTGCATGCAGCGTTAAAAAAATCGGTGATTGGTTTAGCAAGTATCGCCTGATTTTTTAACTTGTAGGACCGAGACAACTGATCAATTACATATAAAAAACCCGCCAGTTTAATGGCGGGTTTTAGATTACAACTTTGGACTACTTCAACGAAATTAAGTTGGATTCACTACTGGCGCATCTAATGTATCCAATGGCTTTTCCACCTCATGCTTGCCAGCGATAAACACATACATCGCTGGAACCACAAACAAAGTAAACAGCGTGCCGATGGACAAGCCAGTGAAGATCACCAGACCCATCGCATGACGACCCGCAGCACCAGCGCCAGAAGCAATCACCAGTGGCACCACGCCAAACACCATCGCTGCAGTCGTCATCAGAATTGGACGGAGACGTTCCCCTGCCGCTTCTTCGATTGCATCGCGTTTGCTCAGACCTTTTTTACGCAATTGGTTAGCAAATTCGACGATCAAAATACCGTGCTTACTAATCAGTCCCATCAGAGTCACCAGACCAACCTGGGTGTAGATATTGACTGATGAGAAGCCCCAGAAAATAAAGATCATCGCACCAAACAATGCTAATGGAACGGAAACCAGAATAATGACTGGGTCACGGAAACTCTCAAACTGCGCAGCCAATGCCAGGAAAACGATAATGACAGCAAAAGCCATGGTCACCAGAAAGCCACCCGATTCATTCATAAACTGACGAGACTGACCAGAATAATCCACTGTGTAACCAGTAGGTGCGACTTCTTGGACCAGACCGCGCAAGTAGCTCAGTGCTTCATCCTGCGATACGCCCGCCACACCAGAAATAGTGGCCGAGTTCAACTGTTGAAAACGGTTAATCGCTTGTGGCACAACACTATTTGTAATATGAGCCACTGTGCTGGCGGGTATCATATTTCCGGCAGGAGTGCGGATATTAAAGTCCAACAAATTATCAGGATTCAGACGATCCACCTGTTGCACCTGTGGAATCACTTTGTAAGAACGTCCTGCAATCGAGAAGTAGTTCACATAACCACCACCCAACGCTGCGCCCAATGCCTGACCTACGCCCTGCTGCGTCATTCCCAAAGTAGCAATCTTGTCACGGTCAAGTTCCAGGGTCGCTTGTGGTTTATCTAATTTCAAATCAACGTCCATGAAATAGAATTTACCGGAAGCACGTGCTTTATCCATGACTTGCTGAACAATCGTGTTCAGATTTTCAAACGGCTCTGTCGTGGTAATCAAGAACTGCACTGGCAAACCTGATGAACCTGGTAAGGCAGGGAATTGGAACGCGGCAACTCGCGCCCCAGCGATTTTGTTCCATTTCGCTTGCAAATCTGCCTGAATTTGTTTCGCACTACGAGTACGATCACCCCAATCCTTGAGCAATACACCACCGATACCTGCATTGGTAGTAGGTACGCCTGTGATTTGGAACATTTGCTTGTACTCAGGCATATCATGGCCAACTTTAAACACCTGATCAGCATAGGTCTGCATCTGATCAGAAGTAGCGGTTGGTGCGCCGACTACCTGAGACAAAACGATACCCTGATCTTCTTCTGGCGCCAATTCTGACTGCGACATCTTAAACATTAAGCCCAAGCAAGCGATCAAAATCACACTCATTACGATGAGCACAGGCCATGTATTGAGCAGGCTATGCAAAAGGCGTAAATAGCCGCCACGCACGCGTTCAAATGTATGATCAATGAATTTAACGAAACGACCTTCGTTCTGGTCGGCGGAGAAAAAGCGGGAACACATCATCGGTGACAAAGTCAGCGCGACGACACCAGACACGGCCACCGCACCCGCCAGAGTAAAGGCGAATTCAGTAAACAATGCGCCTGTCAAACCGCCCTGGAAGCCGATAGGTACATACACCGCCACCAAGACCACTGTCATCGCCAGAATAGGCCCGCCCAGTTCACGAGCAGCAATCAACGATGAATCAAGAATCGATTTACCTTCTTTCATGTGACGGTCAACGTTCTCCACCACAATGA
The DNA here is from genome assembly GCA_049340365.1 of Undibacterium sp. Ji67W. Classification (GTDB taxonomy): domain Bacteria; phylum Pseudomonadota; class Gammaproteobacteria; order Burkholderiales; family Burkholderiaceae_D; genus Undibacterium. Next base: position 188,648 of record JBMPOY010000007.1, read on the forward strand.
TCGCATCATCAACCACCAGTCCAATCGCCAACACTAACGCCAGCAATGTCAGCAAGTTAATCGAATAGCCGAACATCAGCATCACAAAGAAGGTGCCTATGAGTGACAAAGGCATCGCAATCACCGGCACCATCACCGCACGGAAACTACCCAGGAAAAGGTAAATAACGACAGTAACAATGACCAGCGCCTCAACCAAGGTCTTCACAACTTCTTCGATTGACGTGTTAATAAACTCGGTGGAGTCATACACAATCTGACCAGTCAGGCCGTTTGGCAGCTGTGACTGAATTGGTGGAAACGCCTTACGAACGCGTTTTGCCACATCCAGAATGTTTGCTTCAGGAGCGACTTTGATACCGATAAACACTGATCGAACGCCGCTAAAGGCAACGTTAAAGTCGTAGTTCTCTGATCCCAGCGTTACTGTAGCAACGTCTTCCAAACGAACAATGGCATCACCATTTTGCTTCACTGCCAGTTTTTTGAACTCTTCAACAGAATGGAGATCAGTACCAGCTCTTAAAGGCACCGTTACCATTTGACCTTTGGATGCCCCAAGTGCCGTCAGGTAGTTATTGCTCGTCAAAGCAGCACTGACATCAGCGGCTGTCACGCCCATTGCTGTCATTTTATTGGCGTCCAACCACGCACGTAGCGCAAATTGCCGCGCACCCAGTAACTCGGCTGTTTGCACGCCATCAATCGAGTCGAGTTTAGGTTTAACAACACGGATCAAAAAATCGGTGACGTTATTGGTCGGCAAAGTATCGCTATAGAACCCCATATACATCGCATCAGTTGTCTGACCGGTTTGTACGGTCAATACAGGCTCTTGCGCTTGTTGAGGCAATTGATTTTTGACTGAATTCACTTGCGTGTTAATTTCTGTCAAAGCACGATTAGCATCGTAGTTAAGGCGCAACGTCGCGGTAATCGTAGAAACACCGCTACTGCTTGATGACGAGAGATAATCAATACCTTGCGCCTGAGCAATGGCAGACTCAAGAGGTTGGGTAATAAATCCAGCAACAGTCTGCGCGTCCGCACCATAGTAAGCTGTCGAAATCGTTACCACCGCATTTTGTGTACGTGGGTATTGGTTAATCGGCAGACTAAATAAGGATCGCAAACCGAGCACGACAATCAGCATGCTCACCACCATGGCGAGCACCGGACGCCGGATAAAAATATCGGTAAATTTCATCGTAGCTCCTGTTAGTGTTCTTGCGGAGTTGGATTCGGGCTATTTTTTGGTTGCACAGAATTGTCGATCACAACTGGCGTACCATTCTTCAACTTAAGTTGACCACTCGTGACTACCAATTGACCTGCCTGCAAACCAGTTAGCACAGCAACCTGATCACCGCGCGTTGCGCCCGTCGTGACGAACACTTGTTGAGCAACTTTAGTAGCATTACCGCTTTCATCTTTCTTATCGCCATCTTTGACGACAAACACGGTAGAACCATATGGGTTATACGAGATTGCTGTTTGCGGCAAAGTGATGAATTTGTTTTTATCGCCAACGTCAAGAGCAACGTTGGCAAACATGCCTGGCAACAGCAATTGCTTTTGGTTGCTCAAGGTTGCCTGAACCTGCACGTTGCGGCTTGCAGTATCAATCTTAGGATTGATGGAACTAACCTGACCCGCAAAATCTTGCCCTGCAAAAGCATCGCTGGTTATTTTCAGATTTTGACCAATTTTCAGTGAGCCGATTTGTTTTTGAGGAACATAGAAATCAATATAAACCGGATCTATCGTTTGCAAGGTAACCAGTTTGTCACCAGTGTTGATGTACTGACCTGGATTGACCGTCGTGATACCAAGGCGACCATTGAAAGGAGCACGGATTGATTTCTTTTCAACGACCGCTGCTTGTTGAGCAACCTGAGCGCGCTTACTTTTTAAATCAGCGGTGTCCGCATCAACTTGTGCCTGACTCACACCTTCAGCGGCCAACTGCGCCTGATCGCGTTTTAACACGGTGGCAGACAATTCAGCCGCCGCTTCCAAAGCACGCAACTGAGCGATATCGGAATCCGCGTTCAGCTGTATCAACAAGTCACCACGCTTTACGTTCTGGCCCGACTTAAATAACACTTCACGCACCAGACCGGTAACTTCCGAACTGATTTCAACCCCACGGAACGCAGTAACGGTACCGACAGCTGAAATTTGTGGTTGCCATTCCAGAACTTCTGCCTTTGCAGCAGAAACCGTCTGCGCACCCGGCTTAGGAGCATTCGCGATCAATTGCTTAATTTGCAGATATTTGCCAAATGCTAAACCGGCGATTAACAGAACCACGCAGCCTAGCATAATGAACATACGCTTAGTCATGAATACTTCCCCTTACTATTCAAAATTCAAATGGAATATCGATAAAATTATTTACTGCGCAGACGGCAGAGCTTTTTCAGTAGTGCCATCGGTTCTGGAAATATCAACCAATTCTGGTCGATTCCACCAACCGCCACCCATTGCCTGAAATAAAGCGGCAGTATCTGCATAACGATTCGCCTGTGCTTGCACCAGATTAATTCGTGCTGATTGATACGTACGTTTTGCGTCCAACAATGTCAGTGAGCTTACGCCACCGAGTTTGTATTGCTTCATCGTCAGTTCTAAGGTGTCTTTTGCCAATGCCTCAACTTCCGCTTGCTGCTTTAAAGTTTGCGCATCCAGTTCAAGAGCACGTAAGGTATCTGCGACATTCTGGAATGCAGACAACACCGTTGATCGATATTGCGCTGCCGCCTGATCATACGCAGCTTCTGATGCGCGACGCTTAGCGGACAAAGCACCTGCATTAAATATCGGCGCGACCAGCCCACCCCCAACACTCCAGAAACTCATTGAATTATTAAATAATTTACTCGACTCCGTGGAGGAGTAGCCATAACTGCCAGTCAAAGAAAACTGCGGGTATTGATTCGCTGTCGCAACACCTACCTGAGCACTTGCCTGATGCAATAAGCTTTCTACTGCGAGAATATCTGGACGTTGACGAACCAAAGCCGAAGGAACAGAAACTGGCAATTCTTGCGGTAGTTGCAAATTGTCGAGACTAAATTCAGGCAAATCCGCATCACCCGGCAACTTGCCAGCCAATACCGCCAATTGATTGCGCGTCTGATCTACTGATTTTTGTAAAGCTGGAATACTTGCACGGGTTTGCGCGACCAAATTGCGCTGCGCCAGCAAACTTGCTTTAGGAATCGCGCCAACCGTGAACTGCTTTTCAATAACATTTAATTGCGATGTTTGCGCTTCAAGAATTTCTTGAGTTGCTTGCAATTGTGAGCGCAGAGAAGCCTCGCGAATCGCCGTTGTAACGACGTTGGCGGTCAGAGTCAGATAAGTCGCTTCTAATTGATACCGTTGATAATCGACACCCGCTTGTACACTTTCCAGTCCTCGCTTATTCGCACCAAATACATCAACCGAATACGAAACATTCACAGAAGCGTTGTACAAATTCAGTACTTTACCGCCCGGAACATTCGTCGACACGGCTGAAGCGTGTTGGCGTTGTGCGCCTAAATTTCCGGTCACGCTCGGATACAGAACAGAATCAGCCTGGGAGTTATAATTTTCCTGAGCCTGACGTAAAGCGGCCTGAGCAGAAGCAAGTGTGGGACTATGATTTAATGATTCGCGGATCAGCTTATCCAAGGCCTCAGAGTGGAACACTTCCCACCAGGCCGCTGGAATCTCGTGCCCACTGGATAACCTTTGTGATTGACCAGCAAAAGTATTTGCCTTGACAGTTTCTGTGACCTTAGCTTTTCCAGTGTAGGAGTATTGATCAGAGCTAACGGGTGCCGCCGGTGCGTTAAAATTTGGTCCAACTGCACAACCACTGATGAACAGACTACATGCGAGAACCCCGCCGGTTCCCCTTGCCAGTGATTGCAAAGGACTCTTTTTGCAGATCCTTGTTTTTTTCAATTCCACACTCCTGAAGTACTCAAATAAGTTGGCAATGATAAATTGAGCCCCAAAAACTGACCCAAAAGTCATTAGGATAATACACGAAATTTTAAATTGCTACTTAAACAAGACTGAATTTCTTACTTCCTAACGATTTTTACTTTTTTTATATTTTTAATAACATTATCAGGAGTGGAGAGAAATACAAATACTTCCCAAGTTTGCCTTATATAAGCAAAATATGGCAAGCGCATTTGCGCAATATCAATACGCATTACAACGAAACTGACTTTATTTCGCCAATTTATAGCAACGAGCTTTTGTGGATAAACGTTCAAACGGCAATTTGTCAACGATGCAGCGACGGCACAATACTTTCGAGCAATAGCGTTTACCCGCTACCTGCATTGCACTATTCAGAATTTCATTGAAGATTTTTTCAAAAAGAAAAAAAATGCGGTAACTCGATTGCGACCAACAATAAAACAAACGATAAAACGGTTGAAGAAAACAAGGCAATACCTACCAATTCATACTCTGCTCTTGCCCTGTCATCTTTTGCAGAAAAAACCAATAAATTCGCTGCGATCGGCAAAGCAGCAAACAAGAGGTAAATCTTTGCATCCATCGGCGTAATGAAGTCCAATGGCAGTAACAAACTTTGCAATCCAAAGCTGAGCAATAAAATACACACAAAACGCAAGCCGAGTAATCGACCCAACACCCCCCAGGGCACGTTTCTGAAGTGCGTATGAGCAATACTCATACCCACCAGCCCCATGCCACAAACAGAAGTCAACAAGCCCCCCAGCGTTAACAAGGACGCAAAGTTATCCAAAATAAATTGACTGGAACCTGGCGCAAATAAACGCAAACACCAAGCCAGAGTGACAGCATAAATTGACGGAATTTTTACCAGCTTATACAGACCCTTCGCCAATCCACCACCATCTGCTGTCGCTAAAGAATAGCCGATGGTGTTTCCAAACAACATTCCACCAACATAGAATGCCGTCATGATCGCAGCACCTTCCGCGCCATAGACAGCCTGCACGATAGGAATTCCGAACCAACCGATATTCAGATAGCTAAACAAACATGACAACATTCCAGGAGAAATGCGTTCAGAAAATTGATGTCTCAAACAATAGCCCATCCCTGCCAAAATACAACTCGTCACCAAAGCCAACGAAGTCAGTATCAAAAAAATGCCCCGCATCCGATGACAATGCGCCCTTAAAAACCGTGACAGGGATAAAAATATAAAATAAGCAGTTGGCGACCACGCGCTCTTTGAGCATCGTCAGACGCTTACAGAGGTAACCAGCAAAAACATAAATATATGCTGGTGCCAGTTTGCCTATCAGCATGGGAATTGAAAGCATGTTCGATTATTTTTCGTGTTGTACATCATAAAAAGGTCAACGACAGGTCGGCTTACTCCGCTCACGATGAATACAATCAGCATAAAAAATAGCAAAAAAAAGCGCGATCATTTTATAACGATCACGCTTTTTCAAACTCTGCAAATACCGATATATCAACGGTAGCGACAATAATTACTGTTAACCCTGGGTATAACTGGTTTTAACGGTTGTATAAAATTCGACCGCTGCACTGCCTTGTTCCCGGGCACCATAGCTGGAACCTTTGGTGCCACCAAAAGGTACATGATAATCAACACCAGCTGTCGGTACATTCACCATAACCATCCCTGCGCGTGCATGTCGTTTGAAGTGCGTTGCGTGCTTCAACGATGTCGTGCAAATCCCAGCAGTCAAACCAAATTCAGTATCGTTGGCAAGCTGCAACGCATGTTCATAATTTTTTGCCGGAATGACGGAAGCAACGGGGCCAAAAATTTCTTCGCGCACGTGTTGCATCGCAGGGTCACAATCTACAAACAAGGCGGGATTCAAAAAATAGCCTTCGGTAGGACGAGCCAAACGATCACCACCAAAAATCAACTTTGCACCTTCGTCTTTAGCAATGGCGATATAGCGTAAATCCTGATCAAGTTGAGACTGATCTACTACCGGGCCAATATCGATACCAGCCTCCAAGGCATGACCCACTTTAATTTGCGCCAGTTTATCCTTCATCGCAGCAATAAACGCCGGGTAAATTTTTTCGTCCACAATCAGACGTGAAGATGCGGTGCAACGTTGTCCAGTCGAGTAAAACGAACCTTGAATTGCTGCATTCACCGCCACGTCCAGATCAGCATCCGCTAACACGACCAAAGGATTTTTACCACCCATCTCTAGCTGCACTTTGGCACGCCGCGCTGCACAGGCAGTTAACACGCGCTGACCAGTACCGACCGATCCGGTAAAGCTAATTGCGTCAACGCGTCTGTCATTCGCTAACGCTTCGCCAACAATACGGCCTGGCCCCGAGAGCAGATTAAATACGCCTTCTGGCAAACCCGAACGACTAATAATCTCAGCCAGTGCCCAGGCGCTCCCCGGAACTAATTCTGCCGGTTTTAAAATGACGGTATTGCCATAAGCGATGGCAGGCGCGACTTTCCAGGCAGGAATCGCAATTGGAAAATTCCATGGTGCAATGATACCTACGACACCCACTGGCTCACGCGTCACATCTACTTCCAGCCCCGGTCTTACCGACGCCAACTTATCGCCGCGGATACGCAGTGCTTCTTGCGCAAAAAATTTAAAAATCGCGGCAGCACGACCCACTTCGCCTATCGCTTCCGGCAAGGTTTTTCCCTCTTCGCGGGCTAGCAAAGTACCTAACTCCACTTTGCGCTCATTGATTTCAGTACCGATTTTATCCAAGGCATCTGCACGTTGCTGTGTGCCAGAATAGCGCCAACTCTCTGCGGCACGATGAGCCGCGGCAATCGCTAACTCTACTTGCTCGGTGCCAGCACTCGCATACTCATCAATCATATCGCTGCGATCAGATGGGCTATAGCTCGTAATGGCATTCGCGCCATCGTGCCACGCTCCATTGATAAATAATTGCTTCATAGTTCTTCTCCGAATTATTCTAAATTTTTTGTCGACTTACGCCGGTACTATTTTTCAAAGCTGAATTTTTTTTCAGCGAGTAACGCAAGGCTAGCAGCCGTAGCCGGAAAAACAGGCTGCCGTGCTTCCGGGGTATGCCATCCATATAAAAACTGGCAAGCAGCGCCACAAATTCTTCCCTGGCAAGCACCCATTCCTGCGCGTGTCATTAATTTTGCAGTGCGCCAATCAGTAAATGGCGCCAGCTCTTGCGCAGCCACGTCCTCACAACGACAAACTAGCGTATCTGGCTTGCACAATTTTCGCAAGCTAGTATCAACAGAAAACGTCTGGTTCAGCAATGTTGCAAAGGAATATGCATCCTGACGTTGTAACGCATCGGCTGCGGTCACTACATCATTTGTCGCCGCAAGTCCGGCAATACGCCCTTCTATCAAGGCTTTTTCTACACCACCGATCCCTGTTATCTCGCCTGCTGCCCAGATATTTTCACGACTAGTGCGCTGCTGCGCATCAACCACGACCGCACCATCCTGAACCTGACATTGCAATAATTCAGCCAATTCTACGTTCGCTCGCAAACCAAAGCCACAAGCTAACAAATCGCAAGAAATCTCCTCCTGCTTTCCTGACTGAGCTACAGTGATCGTATGTAATTGCTTATCACCACGTGCAGCTGTGACAACAGCAGAGTGACGGTAGCGCAAAGGATTAATCAGACTAAACAGACACAGTGCCTGCCAAAATTTTGATCTGTGAGCAGAAAAAAGCTGACGCGAAAATCTCACTAGCTCTTTTGTGGAACGTTGTTCTGCAATGGCAACAACGTGTCCTTGTGCCTTCTTAACGCTGGCAGCAACAGATAGCAATAATGGGCCAGTGCCCGAGATCACCACACGTCGACCTTTTAAGTTCGCCCCCGATTTAATCAAAGCTTGCAGCCCACCAGCACCTGTCACGCCGGGCAGTGTCCATCCGGGGAACGGCAACAAAAGTTCACGTGCGCCGTTGCATAATATGAGCTTTTCCCAAAGCAATCGCTGTGCACCGTCTGGTGTGTCTATGAGCAGACAACATTGCCCAACCATCCCAATTACTCGCGCGCAAAACACAAATTGCACATGCGGATAAGTAAGTAACTTTGCCTTCAATTGCGCTGCGGGTGAATGCACTTGAAACGAATCACGGCGCCAGATTTGACCACCAGCTTCGGCATTTTCATCGATGATTACGATACTCTTTGCATGATGAGCGGCGGCAAGCGCAGCCGCCAAGCCAGCTGGTCCAGCACCGATAATCAATAATGAGGCGAAAATCTCTTTTGTACCGCTATCTCTGATTTTCAAGCGACGCCTCCGGTATCAATCACCATCCCTGCTTCGCACCATGTTTGACAAGCTAATTGCTGTGGGTGACCGTTCACAGAGATGCGACATTCCTGACATACGCCCATGCCACAGACAGCAAAGCGCGGTGTGCCAGAACATGATATGCGGGTTGAAAGTTTCGTTTGTGTTAGCATCCACGCAGCAACGGTCATATTGGCTTTGGCCGGCAACCATTCACCATCGAGACAAATCTGTATCTCTTGCGCTGCACGCAAAGTGTCTTTATGCATATTGCTTGCTCTCAAATAAACGCGATGGTGAATAAGGAGCAGGGTCTATGCTAGTCATTCGCCCTAACATTTGATCTGTCAACATCGCAGCCGTCGCGAAAGCGGTCGTAACCCCCAGACCTTCATGCCCCGCCGCCAGCCAAATGCCTGGACGCTCAGGATGCACGCCGATAATCGGCTGCCCATCCGGCGACGCAGGACGCATGCCAGCCCAGGCGCGAATCACATTCATGGTTGCCAGACACGGCAATAAACGAATTGCCGATTGCAGAACAGCGCCAAGAGCGACTGGCGAGACGGTGGTATCCGTCTGCCCATCCTGACGACTGGAACCGATCAGCCATTGTCCCGTAGAACGGGGTTGTATGTTAGCGGCGACACTTAATCCATCTGGCGTCATATGGTGCTGCCCGTAATCCATACTTACGATCTGATGTTGTAAGCGACCCGGATAGCGATCTGTGATCGCCAGGTGCCCTTTACGCGGAAATACTGGAATCTCCGGCAACAGCTCCGCGACACCAAGACCTGCCGCAACCACGATGTATTGTGCTGATAAACGCTGACCATCTTCCAACAATATGGTCTCCGATACACCACCGTCATCAAGAATCGCCTTCACACGCAAACCACATTGCAATTTACCACAGTGTAACTGCAACTCTTGTGCAAGATGATAGGCAATCACTGGCGGATAAACGACACTATCGCCAGATACGCGAACAGCGCCAGCCAGACCATGCCTTAACGCTGGCTCGAGCTGACGTAGTTTTTCTGAGTTCAGTACCTCTGCCTGCCATGCTCGCGCGTTCAGGCGTTCAGCACGCGCTTGTGCGGCGGCAAGTTGTTGTTCGTTTTCTGCGACCCATAAAGTACCGCATTGACTTACCTGCCCGATACACGGATGCTCCCGTATCCAGTCAAGCCACAATTTTAACGAGTACAAACATAAATCTAATTCTTGCTCGCTCTCATCAAGTGCGACCAGATGTCCCATACCCGCTGCTGTAACACCGCAACCTGGCATCGCTGCATCGATTAATAAAGTCTGCATGCCAGTTTTTTGCAAACTCAGCGCGCAGGCAGCGCCAACGATGCCTGCGCCAATGACGATCACATCCGGATGAGAGTGCATTACGAGCTATCAGGCAAATGAAGGCAAGGCAGGTCGATTTTGCAGCGCTGTCTTGACGACATGTTCTACGCGCTGACGCAAATCGCCTTCCAAAGGCATACGTGGTGCGCGCACTCTGTCATTGGAATCAATCACCAATGCTTCAACCAATTTGATATTTTGCACCAGATAAGTTGACACATCCAGATCCAGCAAAGGACGGAACCAGCGATAAATATCCAAAGCTTCAGCATAACGCCCAGCTTTAATCAAACGATAAATGGCGACCGTTTCATGCGGGAACGCCACTACCAAACCAGCCACCCACCCCACCGCACCAGCAGTAAGTGCTTCAAATGCGAGGTTATCCACGCCAGTGAACAAGTCATAGCGAGAACCCAGACGGTTGATAATTTCTGTGGTTCGGCGAATATCATCCGAGGACTCTTTCACAGCAACAAAGCGAATATCGTCGGCAAGCTCTTCCAGCATATCGGTAGTGACATCAACACGATATGCGAGGCGATTAGAATAAATCATGACGGGCAGGTCAGCCGCTGCGGCAATGGTGCGTAAAGTAGCAACCGTTTCTTTATGATTGCTGTGGTAAATCGTGCTAGGTACGACCATCAAACCATCGGCGCCAGCGCGGGCACCCTTCTCTGCCAATGCACAAGCGTCACGCGTAGCAGCTTCTGCCACGGTCAGAATGGCGGGCTTATTGCCAGTAACTGACTTAGTCAACTTCAATACTTCGATGCGCTCTGCGTGCGATAACAATGGACCTTCACCCAAGGAGCCGCACGCAATCAAACCATCACAACCAGCATCCATCAGATAGCGGAAGCAACGTTCCATTTCTTTGAAATCGAGGCCATCATCCTGGGTAAATTTTGTTGTTACTGCGGGTATCACACCATGCCACATTGTCTTCTCCTTTTTATCCTCTGAGATGTTGGTAAATGAATCCACCAAGCAATTGATTTTCAAATCAAGCTTTATTGTAGAGGGCGAGGAGTCGACAAGTCTTGACACTTGTGAGGTATTCAAATGACGAAATCGGCACAATAGACAAAGGATGTCTATGTAATATTGCTTCAAAACATCCATGCATCGTTTGATTAAAGGATGTACGTCGACCAGTATGCAGACAGATATCTCAATCGAGATTATCAGGAGAAGTGCTGATAGGCGATCAATATTCGTGACCTATCAGCAAAAAAACACTAAGCTAAAGCAGCAGAAAAATAAAGACCAGCCAACGCAATCCCAGCACCCAAAATACGATTTAATTGAAGGCTTACTGCACGACTAGCGATTCGATTCGCAAGCAAAGTGGCGAACAATCCAGTGACATGCAAGAAGGCCGTCGACAGTAAAAAACCCGTGCCAAACCATGCACCTGAGGTGCCAGCAGGTAACTCGACGCCATGCGCATAGCCATGCGCCAGTGCGAAAACGGCAACCAGACACGCACTTAAGGCAACTGGCAGGCGGACCATAAAGGCGATCAGTAGTCCCAGTATCAAAACCGAAGCGGCAATGCCAGCTTCAATGCCCGGAACCAACACGCCAGACATACCAACCAGAGCACCTGCCACCATCATCAAAGGAAAGACCAGTGGTAGCAACCATATCGCAGGACGTTGATTTTGCGCTGCCCACATACCCACCGCCAGCATTGCCAGCAAATGATCAAGGCCTGTCAATGGGTGCAACAATCCAGCTTGAAAACCGCCAACGCTATGCATTACGCTGATATGCGCTGAAGCGGGCAAAGCCAACAAAAATAATCCGCAAAGCGCGGCAAATTTCACAAGATTTTTCAGGCTACGGGTATTCATCATCTTCTCTCTTTTCATTGAGTTTACACTGAGCGTGCTTAAGCTTAATCAGGTACGTACAACATCCAGCATCCCTTGCTGACGGATAAAATTGACGACCACTTCTAAGCCATCACCAGTACGCAAATTGGTAAACACAAACGGACGCTCACCGCGCATGCGCTTGGCATCTTGCGCCATGATGTCGAGGTTCGCACCAACGTGCGGTGCCAAGTCAGTTTTATTGATGATCAACAGATCAGAACGGGTAATGCCAGGGCCACCTTTACGTGGAATTTTTTCGCCGCCCGCAACGTCAATCACGTAAATGGTGAGGTCAGATAACTCCGGGCTAAACGTTGCCGCCAGATTGTCACCACCAGATTCAACCAAAATCAAATCCAGATCCGGAAAATCCGCACTCATGCGAGCGATGGCTTCCAGATTAATCGAGGCGTCTTCACGTATGGCCGTATGCGGGCAACCACCGGTTTCTACCCCCATCAGGCGCTCTGCGGGCAACGCATCGGCACGCAACAAAATTTCCATGTCTTCTTTGGTGTAGATATCGTTGGTAATGACCGCCATTTCATACTCATCGCGCATGCGCTTACACAGCATCTCGCATAAAGCAGTTTTACCCGAACCGACCGGTCCACCGATACCAACCCGCAATGGATTTGGTTCTAACTTTGTTGTATTCATTTGATCTCGCTTCTCATGTTCATTTTTTTATTTATGACCGGTAAAGACGGCTGTATTGCACTTCGTGTTGCATCGACAATAGCGATAATCCGGGTGCCCAATTGGATAATTCGTGATCTTGCAAACGCATCGCCAGATTCGCCGCAGCTTCTAATTCAGGCCGTAGAGACAACAACAGTCTTTGCCCGGCAACCTGGCCTAAAGGTATCGACTTCACACACACCAAAGCCTGATTCTCTGTCCAGGAAAATAACATCCCTAACACCACAGATTCTGGCGGCACATCTAAAGCAACGGCAGCACATGCCAACGAAGTGGGCAACGGTAATTCAGACTGTGCCAATAAAATTGCCAGTAATTCAGTATCAGCAATCTTTAAGTCACCAACCAATTTACCCAGGGAGTAGCCCATCTGTATGCTTTCCGCTCTAAACTCCGCTGTATCACGCGCCGCTATAAATAAGTGATTCCAATAGGTCACCTGCTCCACATCGCGCTGCTGAAATCCTTGCAGTAAGCGCCATAAAATAGGTGCCTCAAACTTGGCGACAATTTCCTGCAAATAGTGCGCAATCCACGCTCGTGCTGTCGCCTCATTCTTCACCAAACCTCGTTCAATTGCCGACTCCAGACCTTGCGAATAACTGTATGCACCGATAGGCAAGGATGGACTGGCTAATTGCAGCAAGTGTAATAAGGCCGCCGATTGCATAAACTAGGCTTTATCCGATGGGCGATGAATACGTTGACGCAAGGGAATTGGCGCCAGCGGGTTGTGTGGATGCATATCATCTCCGGCATGGTGATGACCACCACCATAGGCGCCAGCTTCTGGCTCAAAACTCGCCATTTCTTCGCTGACTTTTGCACCCAAGCCTTGCAGCATTTCTTTCAATACCGGGTCTTTTCTGATACGCAAAAAACCATCCCCCAGTTGCGCCTGTGTATGCCGATTGCCCAGGTGAAAAGCGCAACGCAGCAAGGCAAACGGGTGATCACATTCAACCTTGTACGTCGGCTCTGGCGCAGCCAACACCTGAATTACGCGCCCATCATTGCCCAGCATCAGGTCGCCATCACGCATAACAGTGCCACGTACGGTGAACACAGCAACATCTTCGCCACTCACCAGATTGGCACGCAGACGGGACTTTTCGCGCAATTCGTAAGGCAAAATTAATTGCCCATCAATTTTTTCTGTTTTTGCGGTTTTTGTATGAAGTGTTAGCATTGTTTTTTAAATTTCCTCTCGCTGGAATTACCATTACAAAATGGGGGTGCTCAGAACAAGAAATAGCGTTGCGCCATCGGTAAAACCTTCGCTGGCTCACACACCAGTAATTCGCCGTTGGCTCGAACCTCATAAGTTTCAGAATCGACTTCCATTTTCGGTGTCAGGCCATTGTGTATCATGTCTTGTTTGCGAATATGGCGTGTATTTTTGATGGGGATCAGCGTTTTATTGAGCTTCAATTGTTCCGCCAATCCGGCATCAAAACCGGCTTGTGAGACAAAGGTAAACGACTTCTTCAAGCCGCCGCCAAACGCCCCAAACATCATGCGGTAATGCACTGGCTGTGGCGTAGGAATAGAGGCGTTCGGATCGCCCATTTGGGCGGCTGCGATCATGCCCCCTTTTAAAATCATGGATGGTTTAACGCCGAAAAAGGCAGGTTTCCATAAGACGATGTCGGCAATTTTTCCCACCTCCAAGGAACCAACCACATGCGAAATGCCGTGGGTAATTGCCGGATTAATCGTGTATTTGGCGATATAACGTTTGGCTCTGAAATTGTCGTTCGCTGCACTGTCTTCAGCCAGTGCGCCGCGTTGCTGCTTCATTTTGTGCGCCGTTTGCCAGGTACGCATGATCACTTCACCGACTCGCCCCATGGCTTGAGAATCGGAGGACATCATAGAAATGGCGCCGATATCGTGCAAAATATCTTCAGCAGCGATAGTCTCGCGTCGGATGCGCGATTCTGCAAACGCAATATCTTCAGCGATGGCAGGATCAAGATGATGACAGACCATCAGCATATCTAAATGCTCATCCAATGTATTGACAGTATACGGACGGGTAGGATTCGTCGACGACGGCAACACATTACCCTCACCTACCGCGGCAATGATGTCTGGCGCATGCCCGCCACCCGCACCCTCAGTGTGAAACGTATGGATCGTGCGGTCTTTGAATGCCGCCAGGGTATGCTCTAGAAATCCACCTTCGTTTAAGGTGTCGCTATGTATCGCCACCTGAATATCCATGCGATCAGCGACGCTCAGGCAATTGTCAATCGCTTGTGGCGTACTGCCCCAATCTTCATGTAATTTCAGCCCTATCGCGCCGGCGCGGATTTGCTCTTCCAGCGGTAAAGGCAAGCTCACGTTTCCTTTGCCTAAAAAACCTAAATTCATCGGAAACGCATCCGCTGCCATCAACATCGAATGCAAATGCCATGGCCCCGGCGTACACGTCGTCGCTGCGGTGCCGACTGCGGGGCCTGTGCCACCGCCTAGCATGGTGGTCACGCCGCTCATCAAGGCTTCTTCAATTTGCTGTGGACAGATAAAGTGAATATGCGAATCAATACCACCAGCAGTGACGATCATGCCTTCACCAGCAATGATTTCTGTTGCACCACCAATTGCCATGTCAATACCGGGCTGTATATCAGGATTGCCTGCTTTGCCTATGCAGGCAATCAAGCCATTCTTTAAACCAATATCGGCCTTAACAATACCCCAATGGTCGAGAATCACCGCATTGGTGATGACGGTATCCATGACGTATTCATGGATGCGCTGAGATTGTCCCATGCCGTCACGTATGACCTTACCCCCGCCAAATTTGACCTCTTCACCATAGATGGCAAAATCCTTTTCGACTTCGATAAACAAATCTGTGTCGGCAAGACGGATACGATCACCCGTCGTAGGGCCAAACATTTCAGCGTAAGCCTGACGAGAAATTTTCATGCGACACCTTTTAATTTACCCATCACTAAGCCATTAAATCCATACACTTCACGGCTACCTGCCAGCGCCACCAGTTCAACCGTTCTCTGTTGACCGGGTTCAAAGCGCACCGCTGTTCCTGCCGCTATATTGAGGCGCATTCCATAAGCTGTTTCACGCTCAAATTTTAATGCAGGATTAGTTTCATAAAAATGGAAGTGCGAACCGACCTGAATCGGCCTGTCACCGCTATTTGCTACCACAAGGGTGACCGTAGGACGCCCCACGTTAAGTTCTATATCACCTTCTGCGATGAACATTTCTCCGGGTATCATGCGTGCTCCTAGGGGATAGGATGATGGACGGTGACCAGTTTGGTGCCATCCGGAAAAGTCGCTTCGATCTGGATATCGGGGATCATCTCTGGCACCCCTTCCATGACATCGGATCGCTTCAGAATCTGCGTTCCATCTGACATCAGTTCGGCAACACTTTTGCCGTCGCGCGCACCTTCCATGATAGCCGCACTGATCAGGGCAACTGCTTCGGGATAATTGAGCTTCAGGCCACGCGCCATTCTGCGTTCGGCAAGCAAGGCTGCGGTAAAAATCAATAATTTATCTTTTTCACGTGGAGTTAAATCCATGTCTGCACCTCTCTCATTTTTTCTCGTTTTAACAACACTTGCAAGAATCAAACCAGCTCAATGCCTCTGTTTTAACGTCAACGGTGCCAGACAAAATGACTAGCGCCGCATTTTGGTGCAATCTCGATCAATTGTAGTGCGCTGTTGGTTTTTTACCAGCAAAACCACATCAATTTCAGCGCATTGGACAATACGTAAGAACCGCAACCCCCTTGAGGCAATGACTATTTGTATAATCATCTGAATCGTTGAATTTCCGACTAATTTCTCTTTGCAAGTGGAAAACTAATGAACTTCATCAAGACCTCTCTGACCGCCCTATCAACGAGCATGTTGCTGATGTGCAGTACTGGATTCGCAGGCGATGCCCCACAGTGGCAGCGTCTGCACTTAGGGCACAGCGCCAATGCTCAGTATGATTTCCCGGTTTATGCCAATCGGGATCTGAGTCAGGGTTTGCCATCGATAAAAGAAGTCATCATCATTCAACATGGCATTCAAAGAAACGGCGACGACTACTACACGTCTGCAATGGAACTTTTAAAGGACTCAGGACGCAATCCAGATGAAATTCTGATTATTGCCCCGAACTTCCCCGGGGTGCCAGACAAGACGAAAGGTTTTGAGAACATGCCGGTTTGGTCAGTCCAAGGCTGGAGTGGAGGTGAAAATGCCATCAGTGGCGCATTACCGGCATCAGGGCTCAGTTCGCTCACGGTATTGGACGATATTTTGTTGATGTTATCCAATAAAATGCGGTTTCCATCATTACAAAAAATCACAGTGGCGGGTCATTCCGGTGGCGGCCAGTTAGTGCATCGTTATGCTGTCCTTAATCACGTGGATGAAAAAATCCGTCAGACAGGTTTGGATTTGAAATATGTGATCGCCAACCCATCATCCTATCTGTACTTCACGCCAGAACGTCCGCAAGGTAATGGCTTTGCCGTCTACGATCAGGAAATCTGCCCGGGCTTTGACGACTATCGCTACGGGATGCAACATATGGTTCCCTACGCTGGCGATGTCAATGCCGATGATTTATTCCGACGTCATTTACGACGACAAGTAGTTTATCTCGCTGGCACCGCTGATAACGACCCCAATCACAGAGTGCTGGATAAATCCTGTGGCGCCGAAGCTGAAGGCCCAACCCGTATCGCCCGCGCCCGTGGTTACTGGAAATACGAACACTATCGCGCTGGCGAACTCAGCCTGCAAATGCATCAACGCTACGAGGTTGTTGGTATCGGACACAATCAAGGGCAAATGTTCGGCTCGCAATGTGGAGTTCAACTGCTGTTTGGTACGAACGGCAAAGCGTCCGGCAATGCCGCCCCTTGTAATACAATCGCCCCGTAAGCCCAGGTGTTAAAACGTGATTGCTGGGCAGATAGTATGGACGATATATAATCCCCCAAAACTATTCGTCAATCAAAATAAGAATCCCATGTTAATCTGCATATACCTTTCAACGTCAGCAAACAAAGTCAATTCGCTATGAATGCGCATTGGCTCAACGACTTCTTTGCACATCACAGTACCATGCTGATTTTCTGCAATGTATTGCTGCAACAGCTAGGCATCCCTGTGCCGGCGGTACCGACATTAATGCTCAATGCCAGTCAGGCAAAATCCTTGCTCGCACTGGGCGGGATGTCTGCATCAGCGGTCGCCGCATCGTTGATTGCGGATCAGGTGTGGTACCAGGCGGGAAAAATATTCGGCTACAAAGTACTCAAACTGCTTTGCAAAATGTCGATTAACCCTGGCTCATGCGTTAATCAGACCGAGGCACGCTTTGTCAAATGGGGAATGTGGTCCTTAGTGTTTGGTAAATTCATTCCTGGCTTTTCCATTGTGGCCCCACCAGTCGCAGGTGCATTGGGAATGTCCAGGGCAAAATTTTTGATCGCCTCGGCTATCGGTGCGACTTTATGGTCTGGCTTAGCACTCATGGCTGGCTATGCTTTGCAAGCGCAAATCGGTGCCGGGATGGAAATCCTCGCTGAACACGGAATACAAATCGCTACCGTATTTTCTGTCATTCTGGTCAGCTGGCTTGGGTGGAAAGTCTGGCAGAAAAAACGTTTTGAACATTTGGCAAATATCCCTCATATTAGCATTCAGGAATTAGCGGTATTAAGCGAAACAAAGACGCCGTTCCAGGTCATCGATTTGCGCAGTCAGGCATTAATCAATGAAACTGGCATGTTTCCGCAAGCATTGGTCCGCAATGTGAACAAGGTCGGTGAAGATCTGGCGCATCTGCCAGAGCAGCAATTAATCATCACCTTTTGCGCTTGTCCCGCTGACGCCAGTGCAGTGCATGCGGCGCATACGCTCAAAGCAATGGGGTTCAAGGATGTACGTCCGCTGAAAGGCGGCTTTGAAGCCTTGAGTCAGACGTCCTGGATTGTACCTGTCAACAAATAATGCGTGAGGCAGACGCAACCTGCGCTGATCATACAGTACCCGATTTGGCGGGTTACACCCGCCCTGCATACGCAAACTATCTGCTTACCTAGGTATTCCAAATTCTCGGAATCACAGCCACCTGCGCATTCATCACCGGACGCAAATGTTGCCACACTAATTGCAACCACTGCTTCGCCAGTTCACTGGAATTGCCCAGATAACGCGCGACGATGACGCCTTTCATTTGCGTCACACCATATAATCCGTCTGCTTCGTGCAAGTTGATCAAAGAACCAGTTTGCTCACGCAATTGCTGTAATTGATCCGTATTCAGCGACTTCCCGCAGGCGATCACCATTGCACAGACGGACTTGCCGTTGAGTCCCAGAGCGCTTTGCATTGCACCGCTACCACCAATGATACGACCTTGCTCATGCCAGATCATTTTGCCATCGCGGAAAATACTGCTGTTTTGGTGAATTTCACCTGTGTTATAGATTTCGTCAGAAGCAGTACGGCCAAAGCACAACATATCAGCGGCAATAAAACTGGCGTTACCTGTCAGATACACCGCCTGACGTAAATTGACCTTAGCGTCGTCAAAGAAGATGGTTTCTTGCGGCAACCACTCCAGATGCGCGTTGTCGCCTACATGTAATTCAATCGTCTGTGCAGAAGTGTAGCCATTGCTGCGATACCATTTGGCTGCACCTGGTGTCGTGATCAAGGCATGCGCATGCTCTCCGACAGTGGTAGAAATTTGCAGTTGATCGCCGCCCACCACACCACCTGGCGGGTGTATCAAGATCGCGTGACAAATTGCGCCCCCCTCAGGATACAATGGCTTTTGTACACGTAGCGGGCCACTATGTTTGCGCTCTACGAGACGTGTCGTACCCGCATCATTTGCAAAGCCTAATTGCAGACTCGCGTGCCAATGGGTTTTCGACTGCGAATCAAGCGCGGACTCTTTGATCGGTGCATTCATGGAAAACAAAAAATGATGAGAAGTGTGACGAATCTGAGGTGGCAATGATTCTACCACTCATCACGAGTACCCACGAGCAAATCAAACCGCCAAATGACGCTTTACATCGTCACTATCCATGCTACTTTGCGCACCACTCGCCACCACTTCTCCACGTGACAGCACAATAAACTGGTCGGCTAATTCTTTGGCAAAATCAAAATACTGTTCACACAAAATAATACCCATATCACCGCGTTCGCGCAGCAACTTGATGACACGGGCAATATCTTTGATGATGGAAGGTTGTATGCCTTCAGTCGGTTCATCGAAAATGATGATTTTTGGTTCCGCCAATAAAGCGCGGGCAATCGCCAATTGCTGTTGCTGGCCGCCCGACAAATCACCGCCGCGTCGGTGTAACATATCTTTCAATACCGGGAAGAGTTCATACACCTGGTTATTGATCACCTTTGCGCGTGCATACGGCAAGCTGGCCATGCCCATGAGCAGGTTTTCTTCGACTGTCAAACGTGCAAAAATTTCTCTGCCTTGCGGCACATAAGCCATGCCCGCCTTCGCACGTTGATGCGGAGCTAATTTGTTGATCGTCTGACCTGAAAATACGACCTCGCCTTCTGACACCGGCAATACGCCCATCAGACATTTAAGCAAGGTCGTTTTACCCACGCCGTTACGCCCGAGCAATGCCAGACATTCTCCTTGCTTCACGTTGAACGAAATACCGCGTAACGTATGGCTGGAGCCGTAATGTTGATGTAGCTGTTTTGCTTCTAACATAAATTCCCTGACGATTACGATGCTATCTCTATGCCATCTGAATTAACGACCAAGGTAGACCTCAATCACGCGCTCATCAGCCTGCACTTGTTGCATACTACCTTCTGCCAGTACTGAGCCTTCATGCAAGACTGTCACCTTAGCTTGTTGCGCAATTTCTGTGACGAAGCCCATATCATGTTCGACGACCATAATCGAATGCTTACCACGGAGTTCATTGAGCAATTCTGCTGTACGGGCAGTTTCTGCATCCGACATACCGGCTACGGGTTCATCCAGCAAAATCAATTGCGGCTCCTGTATCAGTAACATGCCTATTTCTAACCATTGTTTTTGCCCGTGCGACAGCAAGCCAGCGGGACGCGAACCGTGTTCCTGCAAGCGGATTAAATCCAATACCGCCGCGATTTTGTCGCGTTGCGTACTATTGAGTCGTGCAAATAACGTCGTTACAACGCGCTTATCCATTTTCATGGCGAGTTCAAGATTTTCAAATACGCTGTGTTGTTCAAAAACTGTGGGACGTTGAAATTTGCGACCGATACCTGCATGCGCAATCTCTACCTCATTCATTTTGGTCAGATCTATGGTTTGACCAAAAAACACGCTACCAGACGTTGGTTTGGTTTTTCCGGTAATGACATCCATCATAGTTGTCTTACCCGCACCATTGGGGCCAATAATGCAGCGCAATTCACCGACTGAAATGTCCAGGTTTAAATGATTAATCGCCTTGAAGCCATCAAACGAAACGACGATATCTTCAAGATAAAGAATTGCGCCATGTGTTGTATCTACGCCAGCTTGCTTAATGCGTTGGTAGGAAACTCCCTGATCTCCGGTCGCACCGGCATATTGCTGCCCAGGGCGCAGAACGCCACTCAGAACGTAACTCATGCGACCTCCCGCGATTTTTTAAATTTCGCCAGGATTCCGAGAATGCCTTGCTGCATAAACAAAGTGACTAGAATAAACAGCAGACCTAATGCGTACAGCCACAGATCGGGAAATGCCGCCGTAAACCAACTCTTCAAACCATTAACGGTAAAAGCACCAATGATAGGGCCAAGCAAAGTGCCGCGACCGCCAACGGCTGCCCAGATCACCATTTCTATGGAATTGGCTGGGGACATTTCGGAAGGATTGATGATTCCCACTTGTGGCACATATAATGCGCCAGCGATACTGCATAGCACCGCAGATAACGTCCAGACAAACAATTTGAACCACAATGGGTTATAACCGATAAACATCAGACGCGATTCAGAATCACGCACGCCTTGCAATACGCGCCCCAGCTTCGAGGTGACAATCCAACGACACAACACCAAAGCGCTGACCAAACAACATAAAGTCGTCAAAAACAAGACTGCTTTGGTACCAGGTGCAGTTAAGCTATACCCAAGCAAACGTTTAAAATCAGTAAAACCATTATTGCCGCCGAAACCGGTATCGTTCCTAAAAAACAGCAACATAAAGGCATAGGTCATGGCTTGCGTGATGATTGAAAAATACACACCTTTGATACGCGACCTGAAAGCAAAGAAACCAAACACAAATGCGAGTATACCTGGCACCAGAATCACCAAGGCCATACAATATAAAAAACTATCCGTCATCGCCCAATACCACGGATAAGTTTTCCAATCGAGGAACACCATAAAATCTGGCAGATCACTTTGATAGACACCATCATGCCCGATCGCACGCATCAGGTACATGCCATGTGCATAGGCACCCAAGGCAAAAAACACACCATGCCCCAGCGATAAAATACCGGTATAGCCCCAAACCAGATCAAGCGCCAGCGCAGCCAGTGCATAGCACATGAATTTGGCGACAATTCCCAGAACATAAGAAGAGATGTGTAATAGATGCCCTTCTGGAAAGCACAGATTCAGTGCTGGCAATAGCACTGCTACTCCAGCCAAAATCGATATGACGATCCAGGTAGTACGTGGAAATAATTGACGCATCATTCGACACTCCTGCCTTTGAGTGCAAACAAGCCTTGCGGGCGTCGCTGTATGAATATGATGATCATGACCAGGATCACAATTTTTGCCATGACTGCGCCAGCAACCGGCTCCAAAAATTTATTGATCTCTCCCAGCCCGAACGCAGCCAGTAATGTACCGGCAAGCTGCCCGACTCCGCCGAGTACGACCACCATGAAAGAATCAACAATGTAGTTTTGCCCCAGATCAGGACCGACGTTCCCTAACTGAGAAAGCGCAACACCACCGAGGCCAGCGATACCAGAACCCAAGCCAAACGTCAGCATATCTATCTTTCCCGTTGCCACACCAACGCAATCGGCCATGCGACGGTTTTGCATTGCCGCCCGCACGAATAATCCCAGTCGGGTTTTATTTAAAATCAACCAGACAACCGCGACTACTGCCAGTGCGAAGAAAATAATGACGATGCGGTTGTACGACAACACCAGCGAACCGAGCACCGTGATACCACCGGACATCCAGGATGGGTTTGCTACTTCCACATTTTGCGCACCAAAAATAGAACGCACTGCTTGCATCAATATCAGACTGATACCCCAGGTACACAACAGCGTTTCTAAAGGACGCCCATATAACCAGCGAATAACAGTGCGCTCCAAAAAAATTCCAACGAGACCGGAAACGACAAAGGCACTTGGTACAGCGAGTAATAAATACGCGTCTATCGCTTGTGGGAAAAAATGCCTGAAAAACAGCTGGCAAACATAGGTCGTATAAGCACCTATCATCAATAACTCACCATGGGCCATATTGATGATGCCCATCAAGCCAAACGTAATCGCCAGCCCGAGTGCTGCGAGCAATAAAACACTACCTAAAGAAATACCATAGAACAAATTGCCAATCACCTCGGTACGCGCCAGGCGGGAATTTAAAGCGTTCAGCGTCGTCACAACCTCAATGCGGATACTTTCATCAGGTTCAGCATAGCCCCCATCAGGATTTTGCTTCAACATCGCTTCTAGTACAGGTTTGAGATTGGCGTTATTCGTTTCAGCCAGACTTTTAATAGCCGCTTTACGCACCACTGGATCCGTTGATTGCAAGTTAGCACTGGCGATCAATAATTGCAGTTGTACTTTGATTTCAGGATCATTTTCTTGTAAATAGGCGTGCTCCAATAATGGCAACTGTTCAGCACTTACCTGCTGCAAATCGTGAACAGCAGCGAGACGTGTTGCCTTGTCTTTTGAAAATAATTTCATACCAGACAAAGCGTTTTCTAAGGCGCCCCGCAAACGATTATTAATAATCAAGGCCTCTGCACTATCCGGTAAGCTGCCGGATTTTCCGGAGATTAAATTGGTGACAGACTCCCCATCAACTTCATAGATAACATGATCTTTGAGATAGAGATTTTCATTTTTTAACGCGTTCAATACTTGCGCCGCCTCGTCATTCGCTAAAGCTGCAATGGCATTAACAGCCACGATGCGCGCATCGGGATCATCGCTTGCCAAATCGAGCAGCAAGTGCTGATCGATCGTTGCCTGCGCACTACAGCAAACGATCAAACCTAACACGACACCAAGGATTTTTTTTACGTTCATAGGAAGATGTGCGTTATACGTGCCATAAAAATGCAAAAGCGAAATCGCGTAAAAAGCCACAAACGACGTCAGTGAATTGCTTGATCACTGACGCGCATGCTGTCTTCAAACTCTATCGTTGAAAGTTACAACTTTTGCTTACCTTCGTTACCCGGGATATAAGGGCTCCAAGGCTGTGCACGTAGTGGCTCTTTGGTTTTGTAGACAACGCTGAACTGACCATCGGCTTTGATCTCGCCGATCATCACCGGCTTGTGTAAGTGATGGTTCGTTGCATCCATCATCAGCTCAAAACCTGAAGGTGCTTTGAAGGTCTGTCCGCCCATAGCAGCGATGACTTTGTCCGTATCAGTAGACTTGGCTTTTTCTACTGCTTGCTTCCACATGTAGATACCCACATAGGTCGCTTCCATAGGATCATTCGTCACCACTGTTGCTGCATTCGGTAATTTTTTAGCGACGGCATAGGCTTTCCATTTTTTGATGAAATCGGCATTCACAGGATTTTTGACCGATTCAAAGTAATTCCATGCCGCCAGATGGCCGACGAGTGGTTTGGTATCAACACCACGCAACTCTTCTTCTCCTACTGAGAAAGCGACCACCGGAACGTCAGTCGCTTTTAAGCCTGCGTTACCAAGCTCTTTATAGAATGGGACATTGGAATCACCATTAATCGTGGAGATCACGGCAGTCTTTCCACCCGCTGCAAATTTCTTGATATTGGCGACGATGGTCTGATAATCAGAATGACCAAACGGTGTATAGACTTCATCGATATCCGTGTCTTTCACGCCTTTACTATGCAAGAATGCACGCAGAATTTTGTTCGTCGTGCGCGGATAAACGTAATCGGTTCCGAGCAACACGAAACGCTTGGCGCCACCACCTTCTTTTGACATCAGATATTCAGTCGCAGGAATCGCTTGCTGATTGGGTGCTGCACCAGTGTAAAACACATTTTTTTCTAATTCTTCACCTTCATATTGCACCGGATAAAACAACAAGCTATTGAGCTCTTTAAACACCGGCAACACTGATTTACGCGATACAGACGTCCAGCATCCAAATACGACAGACACCTTATCTTGCGCAACCAATTGACGTGCTTTTTCCGCAAACAAAGGCCAATTAGAAGCGGGGTCGACCACAACGGGTTCAAGCTTTTTACCCAACACACCACCATGCGCATTGATCTCGTCTATCGTCATCAAAGCAACATCTTTTAGCGAGGTTTCTGAGATCGCCATCGTGCCGGACAGCGAATGCAAAATCCCTACCTTAATCGTGTCAGCTGCCATGGCTTGCGACATCCAACCAGTACTAGCTAAAGTCATTGCTGCCAGAGCAACTGCTTTTAAAACGGTGCGACGTGTCATGATTTCTCCTGGTGATGGTTAAATACAAAAAGACTACGAGCTTCATCATCCAGTTAGCAGTAAGCGTGCCAGCTTGTGCGGCGCAATAAAATTTTTATGCATTTCCCTCTAAGGACATCACAGTAAATACGCCTCTTGAAACTACCTTTATTAATCAGGGAGAAATAATCTTAAGAAATTTATTGAGCAAAATTTTTCGTGAACTTTCTATTTTCACCAAAAAAAATAGTGCATCGCACAAAGTCGGTGAGCAAAAGTACCTGTTACGGTGCAGCCGCCCTACTTGTTAGCAAAAGCAGCAAAATACATCGAATCATCACTGAAAAACTTACTCTGAGGAATGCAAATTTAAACAGCAGAAAACTTACGGACAAGAAATCAAAATTCATCTCAAGCTTTTCCAGAGGCAGTCGATAAAGAAGAGGGCTCACCCAAATTTTGGAGACTGGCATGATCATTAGTTCATCTCAGGTTGCAATGCAATCCGTTCAACATATCAGCTCTCAATTCAATGCCAGGCAAGAGCTCAGAATATTTGGCGGGGCGGCGAATGATGTCCCGGACAAATTGAGCAGCATGCCGGATAACTCGTCCTTAGTGCAAATATCCGATATCGGAAAGGCTGCGCTAGCAACGTTTAATTTGGCCAACGGCAATTCAGGTATGAGCTCTGGCCAGGCGTCAAGTAGTGCAGGCTATGCTACTAAAGCAACCAATGCAACTAATGCAACAAACAATAGCAACAGCTACACCAACATTGATCCGAAAATGCAGGCACTGATCGAGTTGTTGCAAGAAATATTTGGACAGACCATACACCTCATCAATCCAGCCGATTTTTCGCATACAGATCAAGCAACGGGCACCGCATCAACACCGACATCCACAGCGCAGGGCGGCGGCGCTATTTACAATGCACAAACCACCTTGACGCAAACAACCAGTACCAGTTTTAGTGCCGAGGGTGACATTGAAACCAGTGACCACAAAAAAATTCATTTCGACTTGAATCAATCGGTACAAACGATACGACAAGAAACCCACTCTGTGACGATCAAGTCTGGCAGTGCCTTAAAAGACCCTCTGGTCATTAACTTTTCTGGCAACTCTGTTCAGTTAGGTCAACAGACGTTCTCATTCGATTTGAATAACGATGGAAAGAAAGTCACTATGCCGTTTATTCAAGGTGGTGGCTACCTGGCATATAACCCGGACGATAGTGGAAAAATCACCGACAAGACGCAATTATTCGGCCCAACAACAGGCAATGGCTTTACCCAGTTACAGTCTCTGGCAGATAGCTTTGGAAACAATAACGGTTGGATAGATCAAAGCAACCCAGCTTATAGCAAGCTGGGTGTTTTAATTGAAGGCAGCGATGGCAAACCACAGTTTATGAGTTTGCAGCAAGCTGGCATAGGTGCGCTCTACCTCGGCAGCGTCAGCACGCATACAGCAATTGGCGATAACAGCGGCGATGGTGGATCTTCCGGAGAATTAGAATCATCCGGCATCTATTTGAATAACAACGGTTCTGTAGGCAGCATGCAAGACGTTGAGGTCAACGTCTCCCCCGCCAACTAGTAAATAGCAACGAGCAACTAGCGGCTAAAATCAATCATTAATGCATCTGAGGATAACCAGTAATTTGCTGTATCTCTTTATACAAAGGCTGTAAGCGCGCGTACATTTTTTGGTAGACGCGATGGTAAAGCTCGTTGTATATCTGGTGATGATGAGCAATCGGCTCAAACGTTTTTCCTATGCGAGTCATGGCACGGATCGCCGTATCAAAATCCGGATGCAGACCCAATCCAACAGCAGCGTCAATCGCTGCGCCCAGCCCTGATGTTTCATAGATATGTGGGCGTGAAGTCGGCAGGCCAAAAATGTCTGCAGTCAACTGCATCGCTGCGTCGC
This sequence comes from Undibacterium sp. Ji67W, assembly GCA_049340365.1. GTDB lineage: Bacteria > Pseudomonadota > Gammaproteobacteria > Burkholderiales > Burkholderiaceae_D > Undibacterium. The sequence continues at coordinate 215,503 of JBMPOY010000007.1, forward strand.
TTTGCGAACCGCCACCGGAAATACGTAATTCCGTGATTGCCACACCACTACGTTTTTCTATCCGCTCTTTGCCTTCTCGCAAGGCATAAGCCAGGCCTTCGAGGATTGCACGATACATGTGCGCCCTCGTATGCACGTCACCAAAACCGATCATCGCACCTTTTGCTTCTGGACCCGGCACTTTAATCCCCGGCGTCCAATAGGGTTGCAACATCAATCCCATCGAACCTGGCGGGACAGCGTTCACCAGATCATCAAACAACTCTTCCGGCACCAGCCCCTGCGCAGCAGCTTCCAATTGTTCGTGATGACCAAACTGTTCTTTAAACCAGTTCACCATCCAATAGCCACGGAAAATCTGTACCTCCGTGCTATACGAATCGGGAATAGCGGCAGGATATGGTGGTATGAATGGTGTAACTTCCAGATATTTTTTACTGGTCGTATTAATGGTCGCCGTCGTGCCATAACTGAGGCAACCGATATGTGCTTGCTGACATCCGGCACCAATCACTTCACAAGCTTTATCGGCAGCGGCAGCGAGCATTGGTGTTCCGGCTAATATCCCAGTTTGTGCTGCGGCTTCCGGGGTAATGCTACCCATGATCGTTCCTGGTGCAACCAGTTCGGGCAAGGTCTCTGCTTTGATTGCCAGCGCCTGCCATTTCCAATCCAGTTTCCCTGCCCATTTCAAGCCTTTGTAATCGAATGGCAGATAGCCAACTTGTGAGCCAATCGAGTCGATAAATTTATCGCATAAACGGTAATTCAGATAACCGGACAGCATCAGGTAATGCGCGGTCTTATCCCAAATATCTGGTTGATGTTCTTTAATCCAGTTAGTTTCTGCTTCACCTCTGAAAAAATTTATCGTATCACTGACGCCAGCAATTTTAAATGCAGTTAACCATAAAGGATTGACGGCTGGCACGACATCAGTGCGCCGTTGATCTAACCAGGTAATCGCTGGACGCAAGGGCTTACCGTGTTGATCAAGATTGATCATCGTGCCACGTTGCGTGGTCACCGCCACACCATGCAGACTGCCAGGTGACACACCGCTACTTGCCCACAGGCGTTGGCACGCAGTACAAACGGCTTGCCAATAATCCTCAGGATGATGCTCTGCCCAACCCGGATGATCGGAAAAGTAGGCTTCCAGATGCACTTGCGACTTGGCGACGATATTTCCTTTCAAATCAAACAGAATTGCCCGCACGCTTTGGGTACCGTTATCGATCGCTAAAATGTATTGTTTTTCTATGTGATTATTCATTGACTAGCCAATCTTTGATTGTTGACTTAGCGGGCAAGGCATAATTTTTTTGCCACAATTCCAGATACGCTGCTTGTTCAACATTCCAGCGCGTGTCATCCCACTTTAATTCGCCTTGGCATATAGTTCGTATGCGTGGCAAATACTCTACACCACCGTTCTTCAACAACAAACCAAGACGCGTGCGGCGCAGCAGCAAATCTTCTAATTGCAGCACAGATTCGTATCTCGCCGCCCAACGCAATTCCACCCACATGGTTTCTGTGCCGGGAATGAGTTCCAACTCATGCTTATGCGCGGCAGCGATGACCTCGGGTGTTAGTCTGCCATAGTGACCGAATAAGCGATCACGTTGCGAACGTGGCAGGTCGACTTCCTGATGTTGACGACGATGAATTTGTGCATTGTCAAACAAAGGTGTGATACGTAAATCGGGACGCCAGTCAGGTAACAGCGGCATCAGGTGTTTTAAGGCATCTAAGGCAATGAGTCTGAAGGTAGTCAGCTTTCCGCCTGTCACAGTGAGCAAACCTTTTTCCATCCAGACCGCATGATCTCGCCCTTCTTTGGATGGGTCTGCTTTACCCGTATCAATCACCGGCCTGACGCCAGCAAAAGTGGCGATAATATCGTCAAGCCCCAAAGCCAGCGACGGAAACTGAAATGCCAACGCCTCCATCAGATAAGTGACTTCATCTGGCGTAATCGCCGTTTCTGTTTGCAAATCTGCGTGATGATCCACATCTGTCGTACCGACCAGCGTCACGCCTTCCCAAGGATACACAAAGACAGGACGACCATCGCGAGGGTGCATCAGGCTCACCGCTTGGGCAACGGGCAAGCGCCATCCGGGCATGAGCAGGTGACTGCCGCGCAGAGGACGAATTTTTCCGTTGAGTTCTTTTGACAAACGCAGCCGATCTGCCCACGCACCAGTAGCATTGATGATGCTGCGCGCCCGAATCTGGTAGTCTTGTCCTGTGATGGTATCGTTTGCCTGCACACCTTGCGCCAGGTCATTCACGTAGTCAATCTTCGATGCAGCCAGATAATTAATGGCCGTTGCACCCAGGCTTTTTGCCTCTTGCAACACCCGCATCACTAAACGCGCATCGTCTGTTTTGGCATCGTGGTAGCTGAGACCGCCTTTTAAATTCTGACGTCCGATATGCGGCGTCATCATAAGAAATTCATCGGTCGGGAAATAATGCCGTGCCGTTTGGCGCGCCATCTTGTCGTAAATCGCCAGACCCAGCGCAAACATCCAACGACCAGGTTTGCGACCTTGATAGTCGGCAAAGGCAAAACTCTGATGATCAACTAATCCATGCGCATCCTGCATCAACGCTTGTCGTTCCCGCACAGAGTCACGAGTCAGGTGGAATTTACCTTCTTTCAGATAGCGCAAACCACCGTGTACCAATTTTGAGGAACGGCTGGACGTCCCCCAGGCAAAGTCACGCTGCTCAATCAATAGTGCTTTTAAGCCGCGTCGTGCGGCTTCTAGCAAAATACCAGCGCCAGTAATACCGCCGCCGATAACCACCAGATCCCATGGCCGCCCGTGATTCGATAAAACGGCGTCAAGATCGCTGCGCTCATCGCCTTCCCACACTGATGAAGCCATGCTAGTGTTCCTTCGACGAAGATAATTCAGGCAATAGCTTTCCAGGATTCATAATACCGTCCGGGTCAAAGTGTTGGTATAGTTGACGTAATGCAGCAATACCCAGTTCGCCTTTTTCCGCATGCAAATACGGCGCATGATCGCGGCCGACGCCGTGTTGATGACTGATGGTGCCACCGTGATCAACGATGGCTTGCGATGCCGCTGCTTTGAGTTTTTTCCAGCGTTTCAAATCCCGCTCGTAGTCCCCAGTAAGGCGATAGACAAAAGTCGTGTAGACACTGGCACCTTGCGCATACAGATGCGACAGATGGGTGTATGTGTGCAATTGCTCGCCTTCACTTGCGAGTGCGCTGGTGGCTGCGTATTCGATCGCTTGCATCATGCCTGCCACTTTAGGCCAGTCACATGCGGTTTCTACGGTGTCAATGGCGTAGCCTTGCTGCCATAAGGTATTGCGCAGATAGACATTTTTAAATCGTCCTTGCTTCCATTTTTGCCCCATGGTTTGTCCGACATGCACGCCACCGTGTGTCCTGCTTAACTTCAATGCATTGTTGATCGCATGACGGACATGAGGCTTATCGCCACTCGCTCCCAGCAAGAGCAAACATTTTTTATCACTACAATGACGCAGACTCAGATAGGTTTCAAGTAAGCCAATCAGCCTTTTATGGCCCGCTAATTTCAGACTGGTCAACGTTTCAGTGGCATTGGAAAGACGCAGCATCGACAAAGGCAATTTCGCTTGCGCAATGCTACGCACGGCTTGTTGCGCTTTATCCCAATCCGGAAAAAATACCGCATGAAACTCTTCACACGCCGGCAAACGACTGATACGGACGGTGACTTCAGTCAAAATACCGATCCGACCTTCAGAGCCCAAAATGATTTCCCGTAAATCAGTGCCTGCAGCCGAAGCGGGAAAAGTCGGTATATCGAGACGTCCGGCTGGTGTCTCTATACGACCACCAGCAAACAATTGCTCAATACGCCCATAACGTAACGACTGTTGACCCGATGAACGTGTTACTACCCAGCCACCGAGTGTGGAATATTCAAACGATTGTGGAAAATGTCCCAGTGTATAACCATGGGCGCGTAATTGCGCCTCCAGATCCGGGCCAAAAACACCAGCACCAAATGTCGCCAATTGCGCTTCTTTATCAAGATTGAGCAATTGCGCCATGCGTACCATACTGACACTCAGTACCGGCTGATTACCGCGAGGTACTGCAAGATGCCCTACCACGCTGGTACCGCCGCCATACGGAATTAAAGCGACATGATGGCGACTTGCGTAATTCAATAGTTGACTGACCTGTTCGCTGCTTTCAGGAAAGGCCACGCCATCCGGAAACTGTTCAATCTGGCCAGATCGCATCTTCAACCAATCCGGCAAACTCTGGCCCAAACTATGTTGCAGCCGTACTTCCGGGCTGGTATCAATCAATGGATGTGGTGTTAAACGCGATGCCGGAACGCTGGCGATGACGCTGGCTTTGCTGGCATCCTTTTGCAACACACCCTGCCCTATGCGCTCTTGCAAAAAACCCAGTGCATCAGCATTCACTGCAAATTCGATACTATCGTCACCCCAACCGTTCCAACGTCGCATACATGCCCTTTTGAATTGATCTGTGGAAAATTTACACAAATGGCGCAAATTTCCCTTGTTATACTTAGCGATTAGCTTAACCAGCGTTGCAACGCACGTATTGCGCTTTTATGACAAGGACTTTGTGGAAATATGCCAAACAGCCTGACCAGTTCTTTGCACCACAGCCCGCCAGACGGTCGGGTAGCAGCTGCGTATGTGCAACCGCTATTAGAACTGGTGACGGAACGCGGTTTGTCCCTGATCACGCTGGAAGAAAAGGCGGGCATGCCATTGCAGTCGTTAACAAGCATGGGCGAAAGCATCGCGGCCAGCGCTTACGTGCGCTTACTCGACGCAGGTGCAGAGCTGTGCAATGACCAACACTTTGGTTTGCATGTTGGCGAACGGGTCAAACTTGGTACCTACAATGTTTACGGCATGATTTTGATGAGCTGTAAAGATTTCCGGCAGGCATTCCAACAGACGATGCGCTACGAAGGATTAGCGCATGATCTGGGGCGGTCAGTATTAATTGAAAATGCCACACAGACCGAATACCAATGGCATAGCCACTTCCCGCATGCCACCAGACATCTGGCCGAAAGTGTGTTCGCTGGAATCAGAGTATTTGGCAACTGGTTTGCTGGCACGACTTTACCTGCTGTTCCAGTATTTTTCAGGCACAGCGCCCCTTCAGACATCAGCGAGCATCATCGAATTTTTGGTGCAGACGTCGTTTTTGGAAAGCCACTTGATTGCTCAACGTTTCCAACGGCGCTACTCGACTGGGCAGTTCCCAATGCGGATGTCAGCATGTACCCCCTGCTTCAACAGCATGCGGAGCAACTTTTAAAACAAAAACAAGCTGCGGAACATGACGGTAGCATCGTGGCCTTGGTGCGGGTCGCCATTCGTAAAAACTTATCACGCGATCTGGCACGCTTACCGACAATTTCACTGGAATTAGGTGTCAGCCAAAGAACATTGCAACGTAAGCTGGCCGACGCAGGCTTGAGCTTTCAACAGTTACTCGATGAAACCCGCCTCTCCGTCGCGCAAGAGTATTTACGGCAAGCAGAGTTCAGCCTCTCAGATATTGCGTTTATGCTTGGCTATCAGGAACAAAGCGCGTTCCAACATGCATTTAAAGAATGGACAGGGATGACGCCCAAGTCTTATCGTGATCAACAATTAAAGCTGGGCACATAAAAGTTAAATGCGGAGACTGGTTTCCCAGCTCCGCATTCATGTCAGGACGGCGGCTTGTCCACTAAACGCAGACAAAGCACACCTCGCTGCCGTCATACATATCAGTTGTATGTACAGCAGGTACGAAGAATCATATCAAAAAAATATGACATTGGTATGACTAAAATCAAGAAAATATGTAATTTTTGGTATCAAAGTTACATCCCAACGTAGCAAATCGTAAAATAAGTAAAAACCGTGACAGGGAGCCTTGCATGCCACTCTGGTAAAATACTGGCTCGGCATTCAACATTTCAATGTTACTAAGAAATGTGCCCCGCTCACTACGCAATCCGCTTATTTTTAAGAATTACCCCATGTCATCACTCAGCTCCAACTTTGAAACCCGTGTCGCCAACAGCCATACACATTTACAAAACGTGCTGGAACATGCCTTTCAACACACGGCGACACACAAAGCGGTTCTGGTGTATGACGAACGTTGTGAATTAGCGCGGGTATTAGCAAGCGCCTATCGCCTCTGTCTGCCGGAAGCCCTGTGTATCAACTTTGATGAGACAGCGCCCTCCGATATTTTACAAACGCTGGCAACGCTGCAGAGTGGCGATCTGGCGATTCTGGTGCAGTCAACAAATTTCCGGCTGGAAGCCTACCGCCTGCGGGTCGAATTATTTAAGCAGGGTCTGAAAGTCATCGAACATCCGCATCTGGGACGCATGGAAGGTGCTGAGATTGATTATTACATTGATGCCCTTGCCTATGACCCAGACTACTACCGTGTGGTCGGTCGTAAGCTGAAAGAAAAAATTGATCAGGCCAGCCACGGCGTAGTAGACAGCGACGGTGCGCAATTGATTTTCAGCGGAAAATTTGAACCCGCCAAGCTCAACGTTGGCGATTACAGCGAAATGAAAAATGTCGGTGGCCAGTTCCCGATCGGTGAGGTATTTACCGAGTCGGTCGACCTGGAAGATGTGCATGGACAGGTACGCGTATTCATTTTCGGCGACACCACATTCAGCATTAATCAGCCTGAAACACCAATCACCTTGATCATAGAAAAAGGCCAGGTCGTTGCCACTGAAGATTCCACACCAGAATTTGATCAGGTATTGACCAACATCCGGGCAGACGACGGCGTGGTCTGGGTCAGAGAACTCGGTCTGGGGATGAACCGCGCCTTCAACAAAGAGCGCACTGTGCGTGATATTGGCACTTATGAACGCATGTGTGGCATTCACTTGTCGCTAGGTTCCAAGCACGGCAGTTATGCCAAACCCCATATCAAACGCGGCGAAGGCCGTCATCATGTTGATGTCTTTGCAGTGACAAAATCCGTCAAATTTGGTGACGATGAAGTATATCGCGATGGGCAATGGGTGGTCTGAAATCAGAATTTGTTTAAGTAAGCTCACGCTGATGCATCCAACGGACGCTTAACTCCAGAGTCAATTCAACAACATATCGACGATTATTGTTTCCTTTCGGCAGGCGTATTCCTTGCCGTATGTGAATGGTGGCAGCGGTTTGCCGCAACAAACAAGCCAAAACAGCCTAAAAACAATCGTTTATATCGACTGAGCGCAGACTTCTGCGCTGACAGTCGCTCTCTGTCAGAGATTCGCTGTTAAAATAATGCCCTTGTCCGTTAATTCTAAAAGTGCATCAACATGACTCGTAAGCTGTTCGTTACCACTGCTCTTCCATACGCTAACGCGCCCTTCCACCTTGGCCATATCATGGAATATATTCAGGCTGACGTCTGGGTAAGGCATCAGCGAATGTCGGGTAACGAGGTACACTTTGTTGGTGCTGATGACGCGCACGGCGCACCGATCATGATTGCCGCTGAAAAAGCAGGCATTACACCACAAGAATTTGTGGCACAGATTGCGGCTGGCCGTAAGCAATATCTGGACGGCTTCCATATTCAATTTGACAACTGGCATTCAACGGATGGCCCTGAAAACCATGCTTTGTCACAAGACATTTATCGTAAATTAAAAGCAGCTGGTTTTATCACCAGCAAAACGATAGAACAGTTTTACGATCCGGTTAAAAACATGTTCTTGCCAGATCGCTACATCAAAGGCGAATGCCCAAAATGTGGTGCCAAAGATCAATATGGCGATTCTTGCGAAGTGTGCAGCGCTGTGTATGCGCCAACGGAAGTCATCAATCCTTATTCTGTCCTGACTGGTGCGACACCGGTTATGAAGTCTTCTGAGCATTTTTTCTTCAAATTGTCGGATCAGAAGTGCGTTGACTTTCTACGTGGCTGGGCTTTGCAAGACAATCGCTTGCAGTCAGAAGTCGCGAATAAATGCAAAGAATGGCTGGAAGGCGAAGGCGGTCTGGGCGACTGGGATATCAGCCGCGATGCACCATACTTTGGTATCGAGATCCCTGACCAACCAGGTAAATACTTCTACGTCTGGCTCGATGCGCCAGTCGGTTACCTCGCCTCATTAAAAAATTACTTCGGCAAAACTGGTCGTGATTTTGATGCGTTTATGGCAGACCCGACGACCGAGCAGATTCATTTCATCGGTAAAGATATTACCTATTTCCATACGCTGTTCTGGCCAGCAATGTTGAAATTCTCTGGCTACAAAACACCGGACAATGTGTATGCGCATGGTTTTGTGACGGTATCTGGCGAAAAAATGTCGAAATCGCGCGGCACTGGTATTTCTCCTTTGCGTTATCTGGAAATCGGCATGAACCCAGAATGGCTGCGCTACTACTTCGCCGCCAAACTGAACGCCAAAGTCGAAGATCTGGATCTGAATCCCGATGACTTCGTGGCGCGTATCAATTCCGATCTGATTGGCAAATACATCAACATCGCTTCACGCGCCGCTGGCTTTATCAGCAAGCGCTTTGATGGTGTGGTTACCACTGACTGGGCACATGCAGATGATGCATTCCTTGGCAATTTGTACAAAGCGGCACCAGAAATCAAAGCATTGTATGAGGCGCGCGAATATGGCAAAGCCTTGCGCGCTGCCATGGAGCAAGCCGATCTGGTCAATGCCTACGTGGATGCCAACAAGCCTTGGGAACTGGCGAAAAAGCCAGAGAACGATGCGAAATTGCAAGAAGTATGCAGCCGCCTGCTCGAAGCTTTCCGTATTCTGACGATCTTCCTGAAACCAGTATTGCCGCAGCTCGCAGCTCAGGTCGAAGCACAATTGAATATTGCGCCATTGCAATGGGCTGATGTGACGGTAGCCATGCCGCATCAACATAAGATTCATCCTTATGCACACTTGATGCAACGTGTAGATCCTAAGATTTTTGATCAATTGTTTGATGCACCGGTGGTGGCACCTGCCACAACTGCTGCGCCCGTTACTGCTGATGCTTCTGCTGTCGCCAATACAAACAGCACAGTTGCTGGTAACGCGAACGATATCGAGCCGTTGGCAGAAGAAATCAAAATCGATGACTTTGCCAAAATTGATCTGCGCATTGCAAAAATCGTCAACTGTGAACATGTTGAAGGCTCAGACAAATTATTACGCTTGACTTTGGATATCGGCGAAGGTCGCACCCGCAACGTGTTCTCTGGCATCAAATCAGCATACCAGCCTGAACAGTTGATTGGCAAATTCACGGTGATGGTCGCCAATCTGGCACCACGCAAAATGAAATTTGGCATGTCTGAAGGCATGGTACTGGCAGCTTCCGCCGCCGATGAAAAAACCAATCCTGGCCTGTACATTCTGGAAGCCTGGCCAGGTGCATTGCCTGGTATGCGCGTGAGATAAGCAAGCACTTTACATTGAGTAATTGGTTCTCATAAATTGGCGTTCTGAATAAACAATTCAGAACGCCAATTTTTTATGTCTGCTTGTTTAAAATATACAGCGGCATTTTCTTGCCACTTCAATATTTGCAAAATCTGGGTGGGTACAGCCTGCGCTGAGCTTACCGATTAACTTATATCGGCAGGTTGTACCCGCCCTTGGCTTTCAGCATTAAATTAGGCGCATCCAGAAATTTTGTGGCTGCAATTCAGAAGTTATGCGTCAATACTTAAGAAAATGACGAAATTGGCATATTCGGCGCATCAAAATTCACTTCAAGTATACTAGCCCACTTAAATAAGCATTTGTAGATACGTACTCCTGAAAGAACATCTCATGAACAGTCCAAGCAGCCCTAACGCCATCACCTCGCCGATTCCTGCCCGTCTGCTGCAATTGCGCAGCGCCATGAAGCAACATGGTATTGATGCCACCATCATTCCTTCTGCAGATCCGCATTTATCTGAATATTTGCCGGATCGCTGGCAGGGACGTAGTTATTTTTCAGGCTTCACGGGTTCCGTCGGCACCTTGATCGTAACAGCTGATTTTGCTGGCTTATGGGTCGATAGCCGCTACTGGAGTCAGGCAGAAAAAGAACTTGCGCCAACTGGCATACAGATGATGAAAATTGCATCTGCTGGTTCAACCGCGCATATAGATTGGTTGACGGAATCGCTCCAGGCAGGACAAACCGTTGGCGTTGATGGCATGGTGCTGGGACTCATGACTGCACGGCTTCTTGATCAGAATTTAAAAGCCAAAGCAATCCATTTAAAAACGAATATCGACTTACTGCAAGAAATCTGGACCGACAGACCTGGCTTACCCTCGTCACCAATTTTTGAACATCTTGCACCTTTCGCGGTCATTTCTCGACAGGAAAAATTGGCACTGGTCCGTGAACAAATGCGCGCCAAAGGCACTGAATGGCACTTCGTTTCAACCGTCGACGATCTGGCGTGGATATTCAATCTGCGCGGTAGCGATGTCAGCTATAACCCGGTATTCGCTGGACACGCATTGATAGGATTAAATGACGCAACTATCTTTGTAGCAGACGACAAAATACCTCCTGCTTTACAAGCAATTCTAGCGCAAGATCAGGTCAAGATTGCCAGCTACAACAAAGCATCAGATGCACTTAAAGCGTTGCCAGCCAATAGCAGCATTCTGATCGATCCACGCCGGATTACACTAGGATTTCAGCAAGCAATTCCAGCGGGTATGCGTGTCGTCGATGCGATCAATCCTTCAGTCTTTATGAAATCACGCAAAAATGTACAAGAAGCAGCATTTGTCCGTGAAGCCATGGAACAAGATGGCGCCGCCTTATGTGAATTTTTCAGCTGGCTAGAATGTGCTTTAGGTAAAGAACGCATTACTGAACTGACCATTGATGAAAAAATCTGTGAGGCACGCGCACGCCAACCCCACTTTATTTCACCTAGCTTTGGCACGATCGCTGGTTTCAATGGCAACGGCGCGATGCCGCACTACAGAGCGACACCGGAATCACACGCAGTCATTGAAGGCGATGGTTTGCTGTTGATCGACTCCGGTGGTCAATATCTGAATGGTACAACGGACATTACCCGTGTTATGCCTATCGGAACCGTTTCAGAGGCACAAAAGCGTGATTTCACGTTGGTTCTGAAAGGGATGATCAATCTGTCCAGAGCAGTGTTCCCTCGTGGTACACCATCACCTATGCTTGACTCATTGGCACGGGCTCCGATCTGGGCTGAAGGTATCAATTACGGTCACGGCACTGGTCACGGTGTTGGTTACTTCTTGAATGTACACGAAGGTCCACAATCGATTTCAGCCGCTCTTCCGGAAGCACACACCGCAATGGAAGAAGGCATGATTACATCGAATGAACCTGGTATTTATCGCCCTAATCAATGGGGTGTTCGTATTGAGAACCTTCTGCTGAACATTCCTGCTGTGCAAACTGAGTTTGGTGAATATTTGCAATTTGAATCGTTGACCCTCTGCCCTATCGACACGCGCTGTGTCAATACCAGCATGTTAAGGGAGGATGAAATTAGCTGGATCAACGATTACCATGCCTTAGTATTGCAACGTTTAAGTCCACGTGTTTCAGGCGCGGCACTGACTTGGCTGAAAGAACGTACCCAGGCAATCGGTAAATAACACCCACCACCCCTGCACTCCAAAAAGCCGCATCCATTTATAAGATGCGGTTTTTTATTCAATTGTACGCATCACTCCGTACGTAGATGGGACAACTCCAGACGAAAAAATGGTCGCAAAAATTGTGACTATTCAGAAGCCGACCTGGCGCTCGTATCAAGTAGTTTTTTCAACTCAGCAGTCAATAAACGTAATTCTCCAGAGATTTTTTCCAACAAATCCGACGTATCATCAAAATTTTTATCTTTGCCTTTGTGCTCTAATTTTAAGGCCAATTCTTCTATCGGGTAGGCACAAAAATTGCCAACCACACCTTTAATTGTATGTGCTGACCGATGCAACAATTCCGGATCCTGAACTGCAACAGCGTTTGAGAGCTCTGCAATATATTGATCACACACATCGAGAAACGAATGTCCGATGATATGAATAATTTCCTGATCCGCCGATTGCAAAGCATGTGCATAATCAAAATTAGCAGAATGTGTGTAGCGCTCAGAAGGAGCATCTGTCATGTCTTTAGTCCTTTCAATGAGCAATGGTGTTGCGGCTTGGTATTGATACAATAAATTTTCCAGTAGTCCTGATTTGATCGGTTTGGACAAGTAATGATCCATACCCGCTTCTAAACATCGCTCCCAGTCGCCTGGCATCACGTTGGCCGTCATGGCAATGATAGGCGTATGTTGGCGATGTTTTTCGCGTGCCTCTATGGTACGGATATGCTGAGTTGCTTCAATCCCACCCATTTCGGGCATTTGCATATCCATGAGTATCAAGTCAAAATTTTCTTGCTGGTATTTTTCCAATGCAACTAAGCCATTTTCAGCAATGACCGCATGATGATGCCATTTTTTTAGCAAAGACAGCACGAGCTTTTGATTTACCAGATTATCCTCCACCACCAGGATTTTGAGCGGCGAGAAATCGTTATCCTTGTCAGGCATTCGCACTTGCGCAGAAGAATGGCGTGATGAATCTCCAGACATCGCTGCAACAATTGAAGTTAGCAGTTCGTTTTGGCTCACTGGTTTTGTCACATATTCATTTATGCCCATATCACGACATCTACGCGCATCCTCTGGGGAACCGGCTGAAGATAAAACCACGATTTTCTGACGTACATAGTCTGCTCTTGCCTGCAATTGCTTCAGGAAATCAAATCCATCCATTTCTGGCATGCAAACATCCAGCAGTATCAAATCAAAGCAATCATCACCCGCGGTTACCTCACTGAGTTTCACCAAGGCATGCGCACCAGAACTTACGGCTACTGGGCACATGCCCCATTTTTTTAAAGTGTCAGAAAAAAAATGTCGGTTGATCGCGTTGTCATCAACGATTAGCACACGTAATCCAGATACATCTGGAGTATCAAGCTTGATCAACGAAGCAAGACCCGCCTCAAATCTGGCAGTAAAGTAAAAGGTGCTTCCTTGACCAACCACACTATTTACTTCCAACATTCCGTGCATACTTTGTACCAATCGGGAGGAAATCGTGAGCCCCAGACCAGTCCCACCGTATTTACGCGTGGTAGATGCATCAGCCTGACTGAAGGCACTGAAAATACTCGCTTGCTTATCGATTGGAATACCGATGCCATGGTCGGTCACTGCAAAATAAATATCTAATGATTCGGCATTCTGATGCGCAAGCTGAACATCAAGAATGATGACACCATGCTCGCTGAACTTAATCGCATTTCCAACCAGATTGGTAATAATTTGATGCAAACGGCCTGGATCACCCAAAATGACATCTGGAATTGCCGGATCTATCTTGTAGACCAGCTCTATTCCTTTTTGGGAAGCACGAATTGCCAATGCCTTAAGGCAGGAAGCTAGTAACTCTCTGATTTCAAAATCGATCTTTTCAAGTACAACTTTGCCAGACTCAATTTTAGAAAAATCTAAAATATCATTAATAATACCAAGCAAAGAATACGAAGAAAATTTAACTAGCTCCAGATACTCTCTTTGTTCCGGCGCAAGTGATGAATCTAACGCGAGCTCCGTCATCCCTATGATGCCATTCATCGGGGTTCTGATTTCGTGGCTCATCATCGCCAGGAATTCACTCTTGGCGGTATTGGCAGCTTCCGCAGCTTCTTTGGCTTGTATCAATGCAGACTCAAAACGTTGACGCTCTGTAATATCACGACAAGATCCATAAATACTGCCGTCAGGTAGTAACGCTGCGTTCAACTCAACCGGGACTAATTCTCCATTTTTCTTTAGAAGTCGGATTTCTGCGCGGATAAATTTCTCTTCAAGCAATTGGTGTAGAAAATTTTTCTGCGTTTTTCTTCGCTGTTCGTGTGGAAGCAAATCATAAATATTTTGACCAATTAACTCTTCCCTATCGTAACCCAGCAAGTTGAGCGCGAGGTCGTTCACATAAGTCCAGCGCTCCCTGGCATTGGCGACAAAGACGGCATCCGCAGCGTTATCAAGTAACATGCGTTGCTTAGTTTCGCTCTCACGCAAAGCTTTATCGGCCCTGATCCGGTCAGAGACATCCTGAAACGCCGCCACTGAACCAACAATAATGCCCTGTTCAAAGATGGGAGAAACGACAATGGATACAGGAAATAAAATGCCAGATCGGTGCTGAAAATACTCCAGGCCGGATCGAAACACTTGCCCCGACAATACCGCCTGGTCAATGGCACAGTCTTTCATTTCTATGCAGCGACCATCGGGTTGCATCGCATGTATTACATCGTGCATACACTTACCTAACAACTCAGACGAGTGATAGCCAAGAATTTTTTCTGCCTCCGGGTTCATAAATGTGCAAACACCGTTTTCATCAAGGGTATATACCCCTTCACCCAAGGTATCCATGACGTTTTGCAACAAGAGTTGGCTCGCCTGAATTTTTTCGCGTAAGCGCAACTGTTCGGTAATATCTGTGCGAATAGAGATGTATTGATATGGCTCGTTATCCTGATTCAGGAAAGGCACAATCGTTGCATTAGTCCAGTAAAAGCCACCCTCTTTGTCAACGTTACGGATTTCGCCATGCCACACGTTACCGGACTGAATGGTTTTCCACAGGTTTTGGAAAAAATCCCGCGAATGCAAGCCAGAATTAACGATACGATGATTTTGACCTATCAACTCTTTGGTTTCAAACTTACTGATCGAGCAAAATTTTTCATTGGCGTAAATCAAGGTACCTTGCGCATCGGTGATACTAACAATCGCATGCTGATCAAGCGCAAATTGTTGCTTTTCCAGTTCGGTCAGCGCCCGTTGAAGATTTTTCCTGGTATCGAGCAATTCAGTGACCAACCCCGACAATAACTGCGACAAATTCTCCAGGCTACTTTCATCATCAAGGTGCTTCCCTAGCTGCGAGAGTAATTGGTTCGTCGTATGACGTAAGGTGACCAGAACCTGCTGACGTTCTTCTGCATCTTGCCGCAAAGTTTCATTTGCCTCGTTCAATTCATTGGAACTTAATTCCAGACTGCGTTTTCCTAAGGCCAGATCACGGTCAGCCTGATGATATGCATCATCGACTTGCGACAAAAATTGGCGCAGTCCAAGCAATGTGGTTTTTGCTGAAGCGCTCAGTGGAGCGGTCACTGCCAAGGTTTCTAATTCTGAACATACAGCGTTAAGTTGAACCTCATCGGCGACTCCCAAAAGCCGTCTGTACTGGCGCGAGGATAACTTGTGTAGCATCAGCTCAACTCAGCCAGATAAGTAATTGTCATCGTCTGGTTGTGTAGCCTACAAGTCTCTAATTTATATCCGGGGCAAATTTCGCCATTCGAATAAAAACCACACAGGACTGTGTTTTCGCCAAGGATATCCTGTACAGCTTCAACTTCTTCATCAACCCGACCACCCATGACTAATTTTCGCCCTACGCAACTCACCAGCATACCCAAACTCTGGCCCTGTGGAACTGGCATACCATCTATCGTTGCATGTGCCGCTGTTTCCGCCCCATCCACCAGATCATTCGTATGCGCGTGCATCAGACGCAAATAGCCGTCAGGATTAATGGCACCAGCCAAAATCAAACTACCATCAGCCTCATTAATGCCAAGAATAGTGCGAATTTGCCCGAGAGATTCACGGCTATTTGTCAACATTTCAAACGGGAACAATAAACCAGAACCAGGTAAATCTTTAGCGTAATCGCCGAGATAGCGCTTATACACATCCAGAGCCGGATTACCATCAAGTTCGTACAACACATTATCGACACACTTGGTCACTTTGCGAGTTGGACCAAAAGCTTTCCACCCCCCAAAACTACCGTGAGAGAAAAGTAATTTTTCGCCTTTCAAACCAAGCGCGACAACCTCTGAAGTAGAGATTCCATGAGAAGAAAGAATATAAGTTTTCGAAAATGCACCATCATCCCCAGCCAAACCACCAGTCATAGGCAAGCGGGTTCCGAGAACACTCGTCAACCCATCAATCAATGCGCTACCGTTGATATTCACTCCCTGGCCGAACAACATTACCGCTTTTAGGTCTGGCGATTGCAATTGCTGTGCGAGTGTTTCACCAGCTTGAAATGATCCATCCATGCTACCGAGTTCAGCTGTCGCCAGTTGAAAAGCAGCAGATTCAAAATGAATCGCGGTGATGATAGAAGTGGAATTGCTGACTGCTGCTGAAGATATTTCGCCAGCTGTAGTACACCCTACCAATTCAGCTTCAGGAAAGCTAGCCTTCAGGACTTTAAAAAAATCTGGATCAGCAAAGTGCTCAACACATCCAAAAACAATAATCAATTGCGGAACGATTTCTCTTAAGGTCGATAATTTTTCAACCGCACCGGAAATATCTCTCATGACAATTTGTGATATTTTCATCGTCAGCTCACGAAAATTGAAAAAACATCAGGTTGAAAGGCCGATCTCATTGTGCTTCGGTTTACTGTCAGATAAATTACAATGATGCAGCAAGACACGAGACGACTACAAATTCCACTCAGCGCCAAAAGTTTTTTTGTCGTCGTTTTCTTCGCGGTAGCGCTCTTTGATGTCGAGAATTTGTGCCCAACCTGCATCAAAAGCAGCAATACACTGAGGATCAAAATGGTGTCCCGCCCCTTCATGCAAAAAAGCCAGCGCTTTTTCTATCTCCCACGCTGCCTTATACGGGCGCTCAGAAGTGAGGGCATCAAATACATCGGCCACGGCAACGATTCTGGCAAATAGCGGAATATCGTCGCCTTTCAAGCCGCTCGGGTAACCACTTCCATCGTACTTTTCATGATGCGCCAAGGCAATAACGGCTCCCGCATTCAACATTTCTGAATTACTGCCGGCGAGAATTTCATAGCCCAGCGTAGCGTGGCGCTTCATAATCGTAAACTCATCGACGGTGAGCTTGCCTGGTTTAAGCAAAATGTTATCAGGGATACCAACCTTGCCAATGTCATGCATCGGGGCTGCTTCCAGCAATAATTGCTGATCAGATTCAGATAAGCCAAGGTGCTCTGCGATAATTCTTGAATAGTTCGCCATGCGCAGAATATGTGCGCCAGTTTCAGGATCGCGTGAATCAGCGGCTTTAGACAGGCGAAAAATCGTTTCCCGCTCACGGGCACGAATTTCAGAGGTTGCTTTTTTAACTTCGACGTCAAGCCAGATGGCACGGTCTTCAAGAAAACGTTGGCTTTTTCGCAATGCCAGCATATTTTTGGTACGTGCCAAAAATTCGATTTTATCTATGGGTTTGATCAAAAAATCGTTCGCACCGACATCTAAGGCTTGATAACGCAATGCGAGTTCGTTATTGGCGGTAATCATCAGTACAGGAATATCATGGCAACCAGGCAGATCACGGAAACGCCTGATAAACTCAACGCCATCCATCGTTGGCATCATGTAATCGACCATGACCAAATCGGGAACATTGCCTGCACACCACAACAAAGCCGATTCAGGCTCTACAAAAGAAACAGAATTACATTTATCTATTTTCTTCAGTAAAAGACACAACAAGGTCACATTGATTTGCGCATCGTCAAGCACTAAAACGTTCATTTCCATTGAACATCCCCTCCACGCCGAACCTTGTCCGCCAAGACCTGTTTAATTATCTGAAATTATCCTGAGTGTACCGTATTTAGAACCCAGAACAAGTAAGGAATAACAAAATTTATACATTCTGACATGACTGAATGACAATAACTTAGATCTCTCAGGCGTCGATTACGATTGCAGGTGGGAATTGAACTGAAAATTTACTACCCTGATCAGGAACAGAATCGATGAATAAATTCGCGTTGTGGCGCAGCAATACATGCTTGACAATAGCCAACCCCAGCCCAGTTCCCTGGGTTTCACGCGAACGACTCTTATCAACGCGATAAAAGCGTTCAGTCAGCCGTGATATATGTTCAGGGCTTATTCCTATTCCATTATCTATCACAATAAATTTTGGCCCCTGCGGTGCATTGCACCATTGAATCTGAATTTCACCGCTTTCTGGCGTGTAGCGGATCGCGTTTGTGACCAGATTTGTCAATGCGCTGCGAATCTCATCTGTACTTCCACGAATATCCGGCCCCTGACAATCAAGGGTGATTTTGTGTTGGCCAGCAGAAAGTGCATGCGCTTCTTGCAAAATTTGCTCAAGCAAGCCAAGCATATTTATAGATTCTGTTCTTAACAGATGGTCCATAGACTCCAGACGAGTCAGAGTCAGCATATCTTCCACGAGACGCTGCATACGCTCACCTTGTTCGGACATCAGTTTCAAATGCGCATTTCTGGTTGGAATATCGAGATCCGGCTGCAAGGAAGCAATTTCCAAAAAACCATTGATGACAGTTAAAGGTGTGCGCAATTCATGCGAAGCATTAGCGATGAAGTCACGCCGCATCATATCAATGCGCTCGGACTCAGTCACGTCGTGGGTCACCAAAATTTGTCGACGGTTTTCAAACGGAATAATATGGGCGATCAACTTACGATCACGGAATGATAAGGTGAGAGGAACATCGTAGCGCCCAAGGATAATATAGTCCATAAACTCTGGACTACGTACCAGATTCGTTACACGCATGCCTTTGTCTTTAGACAGACTTAATCCAAGGTGACGTTCTGCAGCAGGATTACACCATTCCAGAAACAACACATCATCCATAATCACGACACCATCCGGCAACAAAGTCATCGCCTGACGGAAACGTGCCAACCATTCGGTAAGTTCAGTTTGATTTTTTTCGTCACCACGACGTAATTTATACAATCTGGAAAAAATATCAGTCCATGCGCCCCAACCATCTGGCAAGCGAGAACTGGTCGGATGATCAAGCCAATCAGCCAGTCTCTGCAGATAAAAAAGCTGCACTAAAACCAACGATGCCATCGCCAGCATGCCCAACAACAAGCCTATAACGGTGCCCCACATATAGCAGGCAGCTGCAGTGCCCAATGCAACTAACAAAATACGTACTGAATTCGAAATCCAGAATATAAGGCGAGACGACATGTGATATCCCTGATATTTTTTTAATTGGGAGTATAGATAGTAGACTGAAAGAAAATTAAGTCTTCTTAAGGTACAGATGGATTGTAATGCAATCAACAATACCTCGTCGATTGCATTACTATTCAACCAAAGCTATTCAAATGCGGGCCGTGATCATTTGCTACCATCGCAGCAAATCCGACAGAATTTCGAGATTACTTCTCAGATAACATGTAACCAACACTACGCACTGTTTTAATCAAAGACTCAGCTGATTTCAAGACTTTCCTCAAACGCAAAACATGTACGTCGACAGTCCTCTCTTCAATCACCACATGATCACCCCACACCTTATCTAGCAACTGGCTACGGGAAAATACACGTTCAGGATGCGCCATAAAAAACTTTAATAACTTGTATTCAGCATGCCCGATATCGACTTTTTGCTCTTCGATTTTCACTGTACAACTGACCGGATCCAATACCACCGGACCCGCCGTTAAGGCTGTCTGAGAATGTTCAGGGCTCTTACGTCGCAGCAGTGCCTTAATGCGTGCAGTCAGCTCGCGCGGTGAAAATGGTTTTGTAACGTAGTCGTCAGCGCCATGATCAAGGCCAGCAATCTTATCTTCTTCCATGCTCTTGGCTGTGAGCATAATGATAGGAATTTCATTGAACTGACGATCAGATCGGATTTTAGACAACAAGCGTAAGCCACTCTGGTCAGGCAACATCCAGTCCAGCAAGATCAGTTGTGGCGTACGACGCTGGATAAAATCCCAAGCGTCTGCCGTGTTGTTGACGGAAAACGTATTCCATCCAGCAGCACGCAAGGTAAAGCTCACCAGCTCAACAATTGCAGGCTCGTCTTCGACGATTAATATTGTGGTATCAGCAGCCATTATCCGTTATCAACTTTTTGATCTTGTTTAATTGCGACATAATCTGAATGTCGGATATCTTTACCTTCAACGATATAGATCGTATGTTCAGCAATATTTTTTGCGTGATCGGCAATGCGTTCAATAGCTTTTGCAACCCATAAAGTATTGAGCGAAGACGTAATCGTACTTGGGTCCTCCATCATAAACGTAATCAGATTACGCATAATGGAACGAAAATCGTTGTCGATAATGGCATCTTGTGCGATCAATTGCACCGCTTTCGCATCATCCAGTCTGGCAAACGCGTCTAAAGAATGATGCAACATGTCGGCGACACTGCCCGCCAATACGCGCACCGTTTCATAACCGTTAAACATCGCGGTACCGCGACGGTTAGCATGTGCTTCTTTAGAGATACGAGCAATCTTGGTTGATTCGTCACCAATACGCTCAAGGTCAGTGATAACTTTACCTGTCGCCATCACTGTGCGCAAATCGTTCGCCGCTGGTTGACGTTTTACAATCAGATGGCTACACATATCGTCGAGGGAAACCTCAAGACGATTGACTTCCAAATCGGATTGAATGACCGCCTCGGCCTGATCAGCATTACCAGTGCGAAAACATGACATGGCATCGTGAAAATGACTTTCCACCAGGCCGCCCATTAATAACACCTTGGAGCGTATTGTCTCCAGGTCATGATCATATTGCTTTGAAGAGTGTTCGCCAGTCACGGTAGTCTCCTGAATTAGTATCGCTAAGGATGTGTTGTTAACCGAAACGACCGGTAATATAGTCTTGAGTTTCTTTTTTTACTGGATTCATGAAAATATGATCCGTCTCGCCAAACTCAACCAACTCTCCTAAATACATGTATGCAGTGTAATCAGAGCAACGTGCCGCTTGTTGCATGTTATGCGTAACAATAGCGATTGTATATTCTTCTTTCAACTCGTTAATCAATTCTTCGATTTTGACGGTAGAAATTGGATCAAGAGCGGAGGTTGGCTCATCCAGTAACAAAATCTCAGGTTTAACAGAGACGCCGCGTGCAATACACAAACGCTGTTGTTGACCACCTGATAAACTCAGACCACTTTTATGTAGTTTATCTTTTACTTCCGTCCAGATAGCTGCTTTTTTCAGCGCCCACTCAACGCGCTCATCCATTTCGCCTTTGGAAAGATTTTCATATAGACGAACGCCAAATGCGATATTGTCATAGACCGACATAGGGAACGGTGTCGGCTTCTGAAACACCATACCAACTTTGGCACGTAACAGATTAATATCCTGATCCGCATCCAGAATATTTTTGCCTTTATAGATGATTTTTCCTTCGGCACGTTGGCCTGGGTACAAATCATACATACGATTCAAGGTGCGCAGCAAGGTCGATTTACCGCAGCCAGAAGGGCCGATAAATGCTGTTACTTTTTTATCAAAAATATTTAAATTGATATCGCGCAAACTACGGGTCGCACCGTAGAAAAAATTCAGCCCATCAATCTCGATTGCTTTTTTTTGAGTATTTGCTTGTGTAGTAGTCATATCGATGCCCGGATTAATGCTGTGATTTTTGATTAAATAATGTACGTGACAAAATATTCAGACCCAGAACGCTAAACGTGATAAGTAAAGCACCGCCCCAGGCAAGGTCACGCCAGTTGTCATAAGGGCTCATTGCAAACTGATAAATTACCACTGGCAAGTTTGCCATTGGTTTATTCATGTTTCCATTAAAGAACTGGTTATTCAATGCAGTGAAGAGCAAAGGAGCTGTCTCACCTGAAATCCGCGCAACTGCCAACAAAATGCCGGTAATCACGCCCGCTTTTACGGCACGCAAACGTATCATCAAAGCGACCTTCCAACGTGGCGCACCGAGTGCGAACGCCGCTTCTTGCAAGCTTGCCGGAACTAGCCCCAGCATATTGTCAGTGGTACGGACAACCACAGGAATAGCGATCAAAGAAATCGCGATGCTACCTGCCCAGCCGGAAAAATGTTTGACGTTTGCAACGTAGATTGCGTACACAAACAGACCAATAACGATTGATGGAGCTGACAACATAATGTCAGTAACAAAACGCGTTACTGCACCAAACATGCTCTTGTTACCGTATTCAGCCAGATAGATACCTGCCAGAATACCGATTGGGGTAGAAATCAAGGTAGCACTACCAACCATCATAAAACTACCTACAATCGCATTCATCAGACCACCGCCTTCGCTACCAGGCGCAGGAGTGCTTTCGGTGAACATCGCAAAATTAATTGCCGACACACCTTTAATTAACAATGTAAATAAAATCCACATCAAGAATGCGACGCCCAGTGCCATCGCTGCAGATGATAAAAAGATCCCAATTCTATGTACCCACAAACGGCGACGGTAGACCGGGTTATCAGGTGACTGTGTCAACGTGTCGTTCATTATTTTGTTCCTTCTTTACGGCTCAGACCCAACAACATTAATTTGGCGGCAGACAACACAATAAATGTAATCACGAACAAAATTAAACCTAACAAGAATAATGATGAAACGTGTAGTGGTGTCTCCGCTTCCGCAAATTCATTCGCCAATGTCGATGCGATACTATTACCGGCGGCGAAAAGTGACCAGGACAATTGATTCGCGTTACCGATTACAAACGTAATCGCCATGGTTTCACCCAGCGCACGCCCCAGGCCTAACATCACACCACCAACCACACCAATTTTGGTATATGGCAAAACAATTTTGCGAACCACTTCCCATTTTGTACAACCCAGACCGTAAGCAGATTCTTTCAACACTGGTGGAACAACTTCAAACACGTCGCGCATGACTGAAGAAATGAAAGGAATAATCATAATCGCCAAAATGATACCGGCAGACAGAATACCAATACCTATCATCGGGCCTGAGAACATGGCACCAATAACTGGCAAATTACCCAAAGTAGCGTGTAAAACTGGTTGAATATATTTTGCAAAGAGTGGAGCAAAGACAAACAAACCCCACATACCGTAAATAATACTTGGCACGCCAGCGAGCAACTCAATGGCGGTTCCCAATGGACGCTTGAGCCAGGCAGGACAAATCTCTGTCAGGAACAAGGCAATACCAAAGCTGACCGGAAAAGCGATCAACAACGCAATGATAGAGGTTGTCAGCGTACCGACAATTGCAATCAACCCGCCGTATTTATCATTAACAGGATCCCATTCCACAGTAGAGATAAATGCGAGACCAAACTCCTGCATCGCAGGAATGGCGCGCATAAACAACGAGAAAATAATTCCAAGCAAAACCACCAACACAAAAGCGGCGAAACTCAGAGTTAATTTATGGAAAAAGAAATCTTGCCAACGTTGGCGGCGCATGACTTTAGCCAGTTTTTCATCACTGAGTTGGTTATCTTGTGAATAAACTGGGCTCGAAATGCTAGGACTTACTGGAGGTACGGTCATATTGACTGAGGACATTGGAGTTGGCATAGGTGCTTTTTCACTGAAAGGCAATTCAACGCAGGTCGAATTGCCTTTACAAGGATCGTTCAACTAAATACAAAAATAAACTTAACGACTAATTGTTGCGAATCCTGCTTTACCAGACGGCTTTACCAGATGCATCCTTGATATTCGCTTTCCAGCCTTCTTGAATCTGTTTTACCAATGCTGGAGGCAATGGAACATAATCCAGTTCATTTGCCATTTCACCACCATTTTTAAACGCCCAGTCAAAGAATTTCAATACTTCTTTAGCTTCTGCCGTCTTTTCCTGTGACTTCTGCATCAAGATGAAGGAAGCACCAGTCACAGGCCACGATGCTTTACCCGGCTGATTTGTCAACACCAGGAACATCCCTGGCGCCTTTGCCCAATCCGCATTTGATGCAGCCGCTTTAAAACTGTCATCATCTGGTTCTACAAATTGGCCATCAGCATTTTTGAGCTGGGTATAAACCATTTTATTTTTCTTTACGTAGGCGTACTCAACGTAACCAATGGTATTTTTGATACGTTGAACGTTGGCGGCGACGCCTTCATTGCCCTTACCACCCAAGCCGACGGGCCACTTGACCGCAGTTGACGAGCCAATAGTGGATTTAAACTCCGGGCTTACTTTACTCAAAAAATCCGTCCACAGGAACGTTGTACCAGAACCGTCAGAGCGGCGAACGACCGTAATATCTTCAGCTGGCAGCTTTAAGCCCGGATTGATCGCCACGATCTCTGGCGCATTCCACTTGGTAATCTTGCCGAGATAAATAGAGGCCAGAACATCGCCTGTCATCTT
The DNA here is from genome assembly GCA_049340365.1 of Undibacterium sp. Ji67W. Lineage (GTDB taxonomy): Bacteria > Pseudomonadota > Gammaproteobacteria > Burkholderiales > Burkholderiaceae_D > Undibacterium. Next base: position 239,813 of record JBMPOY010000007.1, read on the forward strand.
CATTTTCCCCGGGGCGACACCTTCCACATTCACGATAGGCACGACACCACCAATGATCGCAGGGAATTGCGTCAGGCCCTCTGCATTCAGCTCATCGGCCTTCAGAGGCATGTCTGACGCACCAAAATCAACGGTTTTTGCTTTGATCTGTTTAATACCACCACCTGAACCAATGGATTGATAGTTCAAGCCGACGCCAGTAGCCTTTTTATACGCATCAGCCCATTTAGCATAAATTGGGTAAGGAAACGTTGCCCCTGCACCAGTAATATCAGCAGCTTGAGCGATGCTGACTGAAGCAGCGACACCGACCATAGCAATTAAAGTTTTAACAACGCGATTGATTTGCATATTCACCTCATGATTTGATTACAAGCGGGGGGTACTTTCGACCAGCGCAACTCTACAATCCAATTATGACAATACGATGACTTCATGAAATATTTGTGAAATATTTAATTTTCTTATCACGTTTTTTGTCATAAAATTGTCATGCGAAGTAACTAAAATAAGGTTGCATATATATGCAGGCCTTTATGACAAGCAGGGAAATATGCCAAATCAAGAAGTGAATCCGTCAACAGTAATTAGTGCATCAAAAAAAAATCCAGCCGAAGATGGTACTGTCGCCAGCCGCTCGGGTGATCAAAAAAAATTATCAAAAAGTAACACCCCGACCACCTCAAAAAATGTTCCCGCTGAACTTTCAAGGTCCGTTATATTCCTTGATCGCGAGATGTCACAAATCGCATTTAACTGGCGCGTACTCGCACAGGCTGAAGACCGCACTATCCCGTTGTTGGAGCGACTGAAATATCTTTGCATTGTTGGTAGTAATCTGGATGAGTTTTTTGAGGTCAGAGTCGCTAGTCTGTTAGCTCAAAATACGGTTGATGGCGAACTTGTTCAACATCCGAATTTTCAAGCGAGTCTTAAGCGCATCAGCACCGAATGCCATCAACTCGCGCAAAGACAGTATGAATTACTGAATCAAGAAATTCTTCCGCAGTTGTCAAAAAAAGGCATCAACCTACTACGTCACTCTGAAAGAAACGAAGCGCAACGCGCATGGCTAAAGCAGTACTTTGATCGTGAAGTACGCCCACTCTTAACGCCAATTGGTTTAGATCCAGCTCATCCTTTCCCGCAAGTCGTTAACAAGAGTCTCAACTTCATCGTCTCACTTGCCGGAAAAGATGCGTTTGGACGTGGCACTGGCATCGCCATTGTGAAAGCGCCGCGGGTGTTACCGCGCATTATCCGTCTACCAGATGAACTCTCTGAAAAAGGCATGTCATTTTGCCTGCTGTCTTCTGTTATTCACTCGCATATTGCCGACTTGTTCAATGGCCGCGAAGTCATCAATTATTCGCAATTCCGCGTAACCCGGGATAGTGACCTCTGGGTAGACGAAGAAGAAGTAAAAAATCTACGCCAGGCTTTGCAAGGTGAATTACAGACACGTCAGTTCGGCGCTGCCGTAAGGCTTGAGGTTGCAAAAAATTGCCCCGATGATTTGGCACGATTTCTATTGGAACAATTTTCCCTCAGCGAAGATCGCTTGTATCCAGTTGATGGCCCAGTCAACATGGTCCGCCTCGGTGAATTAGTCGATCACGTCAAGCAAGCGAATTTGCGTTTCCCGCCTTTTTCTCCAAAAGCAATTGCCAAATACTCTCACACAGATATTTTCACGCTGCTGCGGAAGCAAGATATTTTATTACACCACCCGTTCCAGCCATTCCAGACAGTCATCGACTTTATCCGTTCCGCCTCGCTCGATCCTAGCGTTGTCGCGATCAAGCAAACCATTTATCGCACAGGAATGAACTCGGATTTAATGGAATCCCTCATCACCGCTTCGCGACTAGGTAAAGAGGTTACCGTCATTGTTGAATTGATGGCGCGCTTTGATGAAGAAGCAAATATTAACTGGGCAGATAAATTGCAACGGGCTGGTGCGCAGGTTGTTTATGGCGTGGTAGGACTGAAAACACATGCGAAGCTAGCATTGGTTATACGTCGCGAAGAAGGTGGTGTTTTGCGCCACTACGCTCATCTGGGAACTGGCAACTACCACCCTTCTACCACTCGTTTCTATACAGACTTTGGCTTACTAACTGCCCATCCTGAAATGGCCGCTGAAGTGAACGAGGTCTTTATTCACTTAACAGGCCTGACAAAACCAAAGAAATTGGATTACTTGTGGCTGGCACCATTTGCACTGCAACCACAATTAATCAAAGCAATTCGCAACGAAGCACGCATTGCTCGCGAAGGTCGCCCGGGTCGAATCATCGCCAAGATGAACTCCCTGTCTGACGAATCTGTCATTCGCGCATTGTATGCCGCGTCCGCCGATGGTGTGAAGATAGACCTGATTGTGCGTGGCGCCTGCACTCTGCGTCCGGGCGTACCAGGCTTATCTGAAAATATCCGGGTGCGCTCCATTATTGGTCGTTTCCTTGAGCACAGCAGAATTTACTACTTCCGCAATGATCTGGCGCATAACATTTATCTTGCCAGTGCAGATTGGATGAACCGCAATTTGTTCCGTCGTATCGAAGTGGCGTTTCCTGTTTTAGACAAATCGCTGAAAAAACGTATTCTTGCAGAAGGACTTGACCCCTATCTGAAAGACAATATGAATGCCTGGGTACTCGATTCCAATGGCAATTACGATCGCAAGAAAGCGCGCGGACAACAAGCCAACTTCTGCGCACAACAATACCTGATGCAACAACTAGGCTCTCTATCAACTGCGGAAAATGAATAATGGACTTAATACTCTGGCGACATGCTGAAGCAGAACCAGCCACGGAAGAGATTAGCGATGAATTTCGGAAGCTCACCGGAAAAGGATTAAAGCAAGCCAGCAAAATTGCATACTGGCTTGATAGCACTTTGCCAGAAACATGCCGTATTTTAGTAAGTCCTACTGTTCGTACACGCGATACGGCCGAAGCCCTGTCAGCCAGCGGAAGAAAATTTAAAATCACACCAGAACTTGGTCCTGACGCTAAGATCGAGGATGTACTACGGCTGGTAAATTGGCCAAATAGCCGGGAACCAGTCATGATCATTGGACATCAACCTTACCTTGGCCAGGTAGCAGGTGAGTTATTGGGACATCCTTTGCAAGAATATAGCATCCGTAAAGGCAATGTCTGGTGGATATCACAAAAGCAAAAACAAGGAGAGGAATTGCAAACTTACCTCAAAGCGATCATGTCTCCTGACCTGGTTGTCAAATGAGACAACCAGGTTTATCTGATTTATTCAATCACTGAAAATAAAACGCCCCAGAATAATTCCGGGGCGCTTCAGATCGATCGCACTGCGATGTAAACTGCAATACTTATACCGCAATGCTCACTTCACCATCGATTTCCGCCTCAGTCTCTACTTCCGTCACAGGCTGATTTACCGGAATAGCGTGCATGATGTCATGCCAGGTCACCAAGCTCAACTGGCCTTGCGCGTCCTCAACTAATGCCGATAAGCTCTCAACCCAGTCACCATCATTGCAATACAAAATACCGTTGATGTCACGAATTTCGGGCTTATGAATATGGCCGCAAATAATGCCATCCACTCCCTTTCTACGTGCCTCATCAGCTAATGCATCTTCAAACTGAGTGATATAGCTCACTGCATTTTTTACTTTCAATTTCAAATACTGCGAGAGCGACCAGTATGGCAATCCAGCCCGGGCCCGCCAATTATTGAAAATTTGATTAAATTTCAAAATCACTGTGTACAAGCTATCGCCAACATAAGCCAACCATTTGGCACAAGCAATCACGCCATCGAAACGATCACCATGGAGCACCAACATGCGGCGACCATCAGCGGTAGTGTGAACCAACTCATCTCTGACTTTAATACCACCAAAATCGAGGTCGATAAACTGACGGATAGACTCATCATGATTACCAGGAACAAAAATAACGTTGGTTCCTTTTTTGGCCTTCTTAAGAACCGTCTGCACAACATTATTATGCGTCTGATCCCAATACCAGCGACGCTTCAATTGCCAGCCATCAATTATGTCGCCCACCAGGTACAAAGTTTCTGACTCAGTTGCACGCAAAAACTCTAACAACTTTGCTGCCTGACAACCGCTAGTCCCCAGATGCAAATCAGAAATCCAGATCGTCCGGAAGCGTGTAATATCTCGCTTCCCGGTTTTGTGCATTTTCTTGCTCAGGAACTGTTCCGCTGGCTTCACAATTACTGATCTCCTGTGTTGTAATGACGCGCATAGCGATCATCCAGATTCGCCAAAGGCAACATCACAAACAAATCAGCACTGTGAAAATCAGGATCCCATGCCGGATCTCCACAGACCCAGGCGCCCGCACGCAGATACCCTTTCAACAACGGCGGTATTCTTGCCTCTACATTGGTCGTATCAATTTCGTCCAGCGGGAAAGGAACATGTGGAGTCACGCGATACTCTAAAGGACAGAAGTCTTTGTCCGTCAAACTACGATAAATCGCTGCTGCATTTTGACCACCATCAGTGAGACTAATGCTTGCACAGCCAATCAAATGTGAACAACGCTCGCGGCGCATATATGCCGCCAGGCCTGCCCAGAGCAGCATAATCACAGCGCCGCTCCGATAGTCAGGATGAATGCAAGCACGCCCTGCCTCAGCGATTGAATGACGTACGTTGTGCAAGCGGGACAGATCAAATTCGGTTTCGGAGTAGTAACGACCAATCTCACGCGCAGCATTCGGACCCAATATACGATAAGTGCCAACTACCTTCAAAGTTTTCGTGTCGCGCACAATTAAATGATCGCAATGAGCGTCAAACTCATCTTTATCCAAGCCATCTGGATTGGAAAGTGCTGATAAGCCCATACTTTCAATGAATACTTTGTAGCGCAAACGCTGCACTTCTCGCACTTCTTCTGGCGTAGTCGCCAGACTCAGATTGAGTTTAGAAAAACTGGGATTAGCATCCGCGGGTATCGTGAGTAATCGCATTCATCGTCCTTGTTATGTCTCAAGATGTCGTTGGTTCAACGCACGAAGAATAGAGTACGATTACTTCAAGAAGATGACAAATTCATGTCGGTTTTGTGACAAGCAAAAAAACAACAAGCCTTCAAAACAGAGGCTGTTTTGAAGGCCTTTCAGAAGCAAGTTCCGAACAAAACATTATCTTTCTTTTTTGGGACGCCCAGCTTTCAATGGCGCTAATTCACCAATAAGTTTTTTCAGGGCAGGAACATCGGTCTTATTCAACAACGCCAGACCTATACGCAATAACTGACTTTTCTTCACTTCAACGCCGGCTTTCAGGCAAGCTCGCTTAACCTGACCTAATACCGCATATTCAGCCTCTGGCATAGTGAAACTATCACGTACTAATTTAGCTTTTTTAACTTTATCGACAATTTCGATCGCCGATTTAGGAATGTCAACTTTCGTTGCAACTCGTCTGACCGGCGTTTTCGCAATGCCATTTGTTTTTGCGGTCGGCTTATCGTTTGCTACCTTTTTCTCAGAAGCAACAACAGGCTTCTTTGCCGCGACTTTTTTTAATGGTGCTTTTGCCACCGAAGCCTTAGCTACTGTTGCTTTCAATGCTGGCGCTGCTGTTGCTTTTGCTATCGGTGCTTCTTTTTTGCTTGTAACGGTTGCCATCTGAGCCTCCAAGTTAAATGCGTATAAACAATATAAACAATATGTGCATAAACAACAAGGCTTAAGCATAACCTCTTCAAATGACAAGCACATTACTAAAAATACACTCAAGCAATAGATGTACTCTCATGCGATAATCGCGCCGACATTTCAGCCACCATTGCTTTTTATCATCAAAAACTCATGAAATACTCACACTACTTACTCTCTGTTGTCCTATTGCTCACGCAATCAGTACAGGCTGTTGAACTACATGGTGCAGGATCTTCTGCTGCTGCACCACTGTACAAGATATGGGCGGAAGCATATGCTAAAAATGTTGATAGCAATATCACTTACGAACCTTCTGGTTCATCTTCTGGTATAAAAAAGATTAAAGAAAATAGCATAGACTTTGGTGCAAGTGATGTTGCTTTACCACAGGCTGATCTGAAAAAATCAAAACTTATACAATTTCCATCAGCAATTTCAGGCGTGGCAGTGGTTATTAACCTCCCCGGTTTAAAATCTGGTGATGTGAAGTTAAACGGCGAAATCATCGCTAAAATATTCTCTGGTCAGATCGACCAATGGAACGACCCTGCAATCGTTGCATTAAATCCAAACACCCGTTTGCCATCAAAAACCATCTTGCCGCAGGTGCGTCAAGATGGTTCAGGCACAACATACAACTTCACAGACTATCTGTGCAAAGTAAGCAAAGCATGGCAGTCTGGATTTGGCAAAAATTTTACGATTACCTGGGATTCGAAATTTACGCAAGTGAAAGGTAGTAGCGGGATCTCTGCTGCAGTTCGTAAAAATCCTTACACCATTAGCTATATCGATTACAACTACGTTCTCCAGGATAAGCTCGACGTGGTGCAAATTCAAAACCACGATGGGCGTTTCGTGATGCCTTCACCAGAAGGTTTTTCAGCGGCTTTAGCGGCGAGCAATTGGAAAGCACAAGGGACATTTGAAGAAATGCTGACCGATAAGCCGGGTCTTAAAACCTGGCCAATTACAATGGGTACATTCATTATTCTGCAACAAGCGGCTAAGAATATCGAGAAATCAACTGCCACCTTAAAATTCTTTACGTGGGCATTTATGAATGGTGATCGCTTCGTCAATACCGTTGACTTTGTTCGCCTTCCAGACCCGGTGCAAGCGCGCGTGTTCAAGGAAATGACTACGGTCACCGACACAACTGGAAATCCATTAAAGTGGAGTTTGTAATTAGTTGAGGGAGGGCGCACTCACTTAGTGTTAAACCTGTAATCATAATAATGACAAAAAAGGGAGCGATATTTATTCGCCCCTTTTTTATTTCAGCTCAAATTTTTTCTTCCCCTAATCCACTCCTAATTCACAGGGGCATTCCGATAACGATTGACTTCGGCGACGGTCACAGCACCTGCCTGGTTCCCCCAGCTATTACGAATATATGTAAGCACCAAAGCAACTTCATTATCATCGAGCAATGAGCCAAAGGGCGGCATTCCATATGGTCTGGCATATTGCCTGGAAACTGGCGGAAAACCGCCGGTCAAAATAATACGAATCGCGTTCGCGATGCCAGGCATAGTGACAGAATTATTTTGCTTCAATGCCGGGTAAATACCACTAACACCCTCACCAGTATTTCCGTGACAATCGGCACAATGTGCTTTATATAAAACCGCCCCCTTTTCCATCATTTTGGTAAATACTTGTTGAGAATATTCGGGTCTATATTTTTGTATTGAATCAGGCTTTGAAGCTAACGACCTTAAATACAAAGTCATCGCCTCTCTATCATTCGCCGTCAAATGTTGCAAACTATTGGCAAAAACTTCTGCCATCGGTCCGGACATGGCAGCATTGTTTGCAATTGCACGATTAAATAAATGACTGGATTCAGTCTCACTCAACGTTGCCAGATGCGCTTCATTCATGCGCAACAAAGACGGCGCGTACCATGTTATCCCTGGCATTGCGCCACCATCCAAATCCTGCGTCCCGCCATTGCCGCCAAGCAGATTGCGACTACTATGACAAGCACTGCAATGCCCAAGTCCATTCACCAAATAGGCGCCACGGTTCCAAGAACTGGATTGAGCGGAAGTAGCTTCAAAAACATGCGGCTTAAAATATAAGGTGCGCCACACTGACAGCAAAACACGCTGATTGTATGGAAAAGCCAATTGATGCGAAGGTGCTATCTGACTTACCGCAGGAATACTCTTAAGATACGCAAACATCGCATCGGCATCAGTTCGGGATACCTGCGTGTAGTTTGGATACGGAAAAGCAGGGTACAACAATCTACCATCACGTCCCTTTCCAAAATGTAGCGCACGCCAAAAATCGCCTGCTGTCCAACTCCCTATTCCTGTCTGTACATCGGGAGTAATGTTAGGGGAAATAAAATTACCAAATTCTGATGCTATTAACTTACCGCCAGCATAAGGTGGGGCGCCGCGGGCAGTATGGCACCCCGCACAATTGCCAATTCGCGTTAGATATTCGCCACGCTTAATCTGCTCACTAAGTGCCGTATCGTTCGTCAAATTTGGCTGACGCTGGGCATAATCTTCATTGACATTATCATGGATACGATAACCGGCTTCATAAACATACCACCCCAAACCGAATACCAGTATCGCCATCCCTGACATAAAATGTTTTATCGCTCGATTCATCACTTATCCATCTCTTTGATTGCAAGCAAATTAGTGGCATTCATTATTTGCATATATCATTTCTAAAATCATCGCTGAAAATTGTTGAATCAGCGAATGAATCAACTACCCGGTATGCTTCCGCAAGCCAAAGGATAATCGCCTTTAGGATTGCCTTTAAAGACCGCCGCCACACCACCGTCAGCTACGTACTGCATTGCCAACCAGCCAGATAACGCAGCAACATCCTCAGGTCCCAATTTGTTTGCTATCAACTGCATACAATCGGGTGCTGCAGCATGTCTGGTACCCGTCTGCCACGCACCTAGTTGTGCAATCAGATAATCCTTTGGCAATCCTGCAATGCCTGGTACAAATGGCGCTAGTCCGGTCAATTTTTGACCATGACAAGCAACACAAGCCGGAATTTTTTTATCTTGATCGCCGTGCAGTACCAGCACACGCCCGCGCTCAAGCAAGGCCGGTGACATGTCTGGCTTTTGTGGCGCTGCATAGGGCGGATGTTGATTTGAAAAATAAGTCGCAATTTCACGAAGGTAATCATCACTCATATTTGCAACCATGTAAGTCATCATGGGAAATGTCCGCTTACCATCGCGGAAATTTTTGAGTTGATTAAATAAATAGCCTTCTGGCTTACCAGCAATTCGTGGATAGTAACCATCGGTTCCTGCACGTCCTTGCGCTCCGTGGCACGAGGTGCAAGCCTTTAATCGCTGTTCAAGCGTATCGGGTACATTTTGTGCACTCGCTGTGATTGAAAACAACAGCGCTATCGACAGAAAAAAAAGCCGATACGAGAATTGAAGCACCGCTTGAAAATTGACAAAATTTGACATTGTTAAATGCGCAAAAAAAAGAAAGAATTAAAAAAAAAACAGATTAGCAGCTTATCAAAAAAGCCATGGGAGTTTTTAACCTCACTCACTTGAGACCAATAAAACGACGTCTCCGCTGACATTGGAACCTTTTCAGTGTCATAAAACCTTATACATCCAAACAAGATCCAGACAATATTTAATAAAAAATAACGCGTGTTTTATTTATGCAAATTGCACTAATTTTTAGTAAAGCCATATTTCACAAGGCTTTTGACGCAACTAACAATATCAATACACAATCTTGCATCAATTTTCTTTTCAAGAAATGCAGACAATCCTTGTCAAGAAGTGCTAAGCCGAGGATAATTCTGCCCTCGCGTCTCTTTCCGAGATCTAGTTTGAGCAAGATGAATGAATCGCCTTCATCAGCGTGGCCCGCTTTTACCAGCGGGCTTTTTCGTCCGTGTCGGCCGTTGATCAGAAAATATGATCGTCAACAGCCTATCGCCATTGCCATCGCCATATACTATTGACAAGCCTTTGTTGTCGCACTCGATTTTGTTACATGAAAAACAGCTTAACTGACTCAACTATTTCTATTCCCAAAACAGGCTCTACTCTCACTTTAGGTAAAAAAACCCTCCAGTTGAATCGTCCTGCTATCGCCGCGCAGCCAAGTGCTGTAAGGCCAGTCGACGTCCAGGAAGCGCCGAACGACCATCAACAACAGACAGCACCCCTATTGGAAACGGATGCAAGCGCATCTGCGGCTCCAGCAATTACAGTGATGACAAAACGTCGCTCACGCATGCAGGCGGTCACAACCGAGGCCATCATCGCTCCAGCAAAAGCCTTGACGGCCGAGGATATCGAAGCCATGGCGGCCATGCCTTTTGATGCTGCTGAATTTACAGCAGATACGGTGGCGAGCGATGAACCGGTCATTCAAAATGACGGCGCACCGTTGACGACAAATGAAGCACTCACAGACGTAACAGAAAATTTTGCCAAGCCAGAAGTCAAAGCGGAAGTAAAAACAGAAATCCGTGCTGACTTAAAAGCTGGATTGCAGACACTGTCAGGTGCCGACATTGCCAAACCTCGTGCGGCGGTTATACGTAAAACGGCACCAAAAGTCGCAAAGAAATTATTGCTATCCGATCAGCAAGCATCCAAACCTGTGGTGCCAACAATCAAACGTGAAGCGCGCATAGGATCAGGTAAATTTGCGCCAGCAGCGCCTGTCACGACCTTAAAACCAATGTCTGCGTCAAATACTATCCGCGCTGCAGCACCGACGGAAAGAGTAATAGTAACTCAAGCAGTCGCAGCGACGATGTTGTCCAAACCTGTTAGTCCGGTTTCTGCAGCGGTTACATCGACTGCGAATGCTGCAGTTTCCGCTAACAAATCGTTCTATAGTGAACCCACCATCGCCGCACCAGTAACCAAACCATTGGTTACGCCTGCAATCGAGATTGAAAAGACGGACATCATTGCAGCAACGAGCGATATCAACGCCATTGATACCTCAAAATACGTATTACAAGCCAATAAAGAGCCCGCAAAGCGTGGTCGCAAGCCGTCTGAATTTCAATTTGAAAATGATGAAATCCAGGCCTTGAATGCGGCCGAATCTGCTGAGTTAAAACGTGCTGCCCGCGCCAAGTCCAAAAAAACAGGCTCATCTGCAAACACAGAAGAACAACTCGAACAATATCGTAAGCAATTAACAAAATTAATTCGCTTGGGAAAAGATCGTACTTATCTGACACATGCCGAGATTAATGATCATCTGCCAGAAGAATTAGTTGATCAGGAAACGATACAAGACGTTATCAGCACCCTCAACGATATGGGTATTGCTGTCTACGATCGCGCACCCGATGCCACTATGATGCGGCTGACCGACAACGTTGCCACCGCGGTCAGCGATGACGAAGCCGAATCCGTGGCCGCTGCAGCGTTAGCGACTGTCGATTCCGACTTCGGTCGTACTACCGATCCGGTACGTATGTATATGCGTGAAATGGGCGGCGTCGAATTACTGACACGTAGTGGCGAAATTGAAATAGCCAAACGCATAGAAGAAGGTCTCAAAGACATGGTGCAGGCAATTTCCGCCTGCCCGGGGACAATCAAAGAAATTCTGGTCATTGCCGATAAAATTTCCAGTGATGAAATCCGTATCGATGACATCATTGATGGTCTGATTAGCCCGGAAGATAATGACGCCGTTGCATTAGCTATCAGTGATAATGACGACGAGGAAGAAGACGATGATGAAGCCGTATCAGACAATGTTGGTGGCATCAGTGATGAGCAACTGCTGCAATTAAAAACAGTTTGTCTGCAAAAATTTGCCATCGTCGCTAAAAATTTCGAGAAAATGCAATCAGCGCGTGAAAACGATGGCTACCAATCAGCCGCTTACATCACTGCGCAACAAGCTATTTCTGCTGAATTGCAAGGCATGCGCTTTACTGTAAAAACAGCAGAAAAATTGTGCGACACCCTGCGCAAGCAAATGAAAGAGTTGCGCAATACTGAAAAGCAAATGTTGGAGTTGCTGGTCAATAAATGCGGTATGCCGCGCAGCTATTTTGTCGACATGTTGCGCACACATGCAACCAACGCGGCGTGGCTGGAACATGAAATGCAAGGCACGCAAGCCTATGCCGCCGTACTTGGACGTCACATCCATGCTGCGCGTGAACTGCAACAAAAATTCATCCAATTGGAACAACGCGTAGAACTGCCATTGAGCGCATTACGCGACATCAACAAACAGATGATCGCCGGTGAAAAACGCTCAAGCGAAGCGAAACGTGCCATGACTGAGGCAAACTTGCGTCTGGTCATTTCCATTGCCAAAAAATACGTCAATCGTGGCCTGCAATTTCTGGATCTGATTCAAGAGGGTAATATCGGCTTGTTAAAAGCGGTAGACAAGTTTGAATATCGCCGCGGCTATAAGTTCTCAACCTATGCCACCTGGTGGATACGCCAAGCGATTGCCCGTGCGATTGCCGATCAGGCGCGCACTATCCGTGTACCGGTACACATGATAGAAACGATTAACAAGATGAATCGTGTCCGCCGGCAGTTATTGCAAGCAACTGGTTTAGAGCCAGAGCCAGCAGCGATTGCTGAAAAAATGGGGTTGCCTGAAGTGAAGGTACGCGAAATTCTTAAAATCGCTAAAGAACCAGTTTCGTTGGACGTACCGATTGGCGACGACGGCGACTCGCAATTAGGCGACTTTATCGAAGATAGCATGACTATGTCGCCAATGGCCGCAGCAATGCAAGCGTCGGTTCAAGAAAAACTAAAAGAAGCACTTGATTCTCTGAGCCCACGTGAAGCCAAAGTATTGCGCATGCGCTTCGGTCTGGAAACCACCAGCGAATTTACCCTTGAAGAAGTGGGCAAACAATTTGAAGTTACCCGTGAACGGATTCGTCAGATTGAAGCCAAAGCAATGAAAAAATTGCGCCACCCGGGCAAAGCGGATCACTTGAAGAGCTTGATGGAAAGCCAGTAAGGTCAACACTCTACAAATAAAAACCACTCAATGACGAAAGTCCGAGTGGTTTTTTATTTTCATCAATGAGTAACTAAAAATAAACAAAGTTGTTTAGAACGGGAGCAAGCCACACTACGCTTGAGTCTGAACTGCTTTGGCGGGTCGCACGCACACGACACGCGGACCTATGCTTTTCTCAAGTCTTTATGTTCACTTTGTTATATGCGGAAGCCACATCATCAATGCCGCACCGAAAATTCCAATACCCATTGTAATAGTAAGTACGAATATCCCCACCGCTGTAGTCAAATGCGCAGCAGGACGCTGGTCATCCTTAACACGCAGACATATCTCTAAAACAGTCAATGGAACGATATATTGAGCAAAAGAGAGAATACTCAAAAACGGTCCGGTAAAGGTGTCCGGATTAAATCCAACGGCGCCTCGATTGACGATTAAAGAAAACATGAGTGCGACTCTAAAGAACCATACGCCACTGACCGCCAGATAAAGACGCAATGCCAGCGTCGATGTATTGCAAACTGTCCCGCCAGAGCATGTCGCAGGGTAAAAAAGGCACATAATACAATCACCACTGCGTTCGATGTCGTACCAATATGCTGAGCAAGGTCACCAACAATCGGGCGCGTCCAGACCATGTAAGATCCAACAACACTCGTGATGACGGCAATCGATAAATAAATCCTTCCATTCCAACGATGAAACCTTGGAAACCTGACACGTAGCTTTGGCATGAGTTGCAATGGACCACTGGCAGTAATCAATGCGGCGATTACAAGGTGAATAACAAGCGCCACATCACCCATAGTGTCACCGCGAATATAGCCCGCAACGAGTACCTAATTGACCCGCATTAAGTCTCTACCTAATACCGCCCCGCCATAGAAAGATATGATAGACACGAAAAGAAACGCCTGGCCTATGACAGACGTCGCCCGACGGATAGCCAGACGGATAGCCAGACGGGCACACATCGTATTTATCACAGCACACACTGAGTATGCCATTGACGCTTTCAAGCATGGTGCTCTCGATTACCTTGTTAAACCCATTGAGCATGAGCGTTTCGCTGATACTATCGCGCGCCTGCAAGAAAGGGTGAATTCGTCACATCCTGCACCGAATACTGAGCAATTGATCGAGCAATTGGCAGCGCAATTACAAAGGCCAAATACCAATGCACCTTTACGTTGGATCCGCGCTTTGGTGGGCCAGGCGCTGTGCATGATCCCGGTCGACAAAATCGACTTTTTGCGTTCTGACGAAAAATATACTTTAATTGCCTGGCGCGATGAAACGTCCAAACAGTGTGAAGCGCTGATTCGTACGCCTTTAAAGGAACTGATAATACAATTGGATACCACACAATTCGCGCAAGTACATCGAGCGGTAGTCGTCAACCTTGCCGCAATCAGTCATGTTACCCGCGCTGAAAATGAAACTGCTCAGATCGCATTGAAGGGTCGCGATGAAATCCTACCGGTAAGCCGCAGCTATCTTCATTTGTTTAAACAGATGTAAAGTCGGTATTGATTGATCGTGATAAAAATCAATATCGCATCACCAAAACATCAATTATCAAATCACAAATGGTGCGTAAAATCGCAATAAGTGCACACTAACTTCACCGATCATTGCATCAAAAACGATAAAGCAAACTCCACCTGCTGCACACGATCTTTCAGGCTTCCCTCAATTAACATATGCGGAATTTCACGCTCTTCTAAGATCTCCAACAACTGCTCATGAATCATCTGCCTGACCGCTGGCGACTCGCGTTGCAGGCCGTCCGGCATCCATGGAAAATCAAGAGCAGTCACCAATGTGAATGCGTATTGCTCTGCGTGGGTCGACGATAAATCGACTAAATCTGGTTCCGCCTCGTCAAAATAATGCTTGCTATATATCTCGGTCATTAATGGTGTCGTATCGCAAAACAACCATTCACGCGCATCGACCATCGCTTGCTCTTCGCGTCGCACTTGCGTCATGGCGATCAGCAATTGCTCATCGGAATTTGGCACGCGTGCTTGCACTTCGACAAATTCACGCAAATATTCTGGCACCCACAGCGTTTTGTAATGCGCAGCCAGCGCCTCCGCCAACGCGGACTTGCCTGAAGATTCAGCGCCGAGTATCGCGATTTTTTGCACCTGCTTTAATGATAAGTCAGTCGATAAATTTTTAGTTATTTTTGACATGCTTTACTCCAGGAACGTAAGCCCATGACGGCCATCACAACAAACACTGCATACAATAAAGCAGTCAACTGCAAATTTTTAACCACATATAGACCGACATACAAGATGTCGACAATGATCCAGACGATCCAGTTTTCCAGCTTTTTACGCGACAATAAAAATTGGCCCAATAAACTTCCTGCTGTGAGAAACCCGTCTGCATAAGGCACATCGGTATCAGTAAATGTCTTCAAAAACCATACCAAGACTGCAAAGGATAGCAACCAGAAAAAAACTGAAGTGATCTTATGTTGCCAGGTCAGACGCACCACTTGTAAAGGAGCTTCTCCATCAATCCCCCGCCACCACTGCCACCACCCCCACATCGAAACCAGAATGAATACAACCTGCAAGCCCATGTCACCGTAAAGTTTGGCATCAAAAAATACAGCAGCATACAAACCGGAAGAAACGATAGAAAACAACCAGCCCCAATGGATCTGGCGTATAGTCAATGCAACGGTAATAACAGACAATAAAAACGAGACCAGCTCCAGCCAACTCGTACTTAATCCCCAAACTGATAAGATCTCACTCATAGTTTTTCACTTTTTTTGAATGCCGCATTATCGGTCAAAGTATCACTGGTGTCATGCTTACTTACTGCATTCGGTTCTGCCTGGGCTTTTCAGATTCTTTTTTATACTCAATAAAACGTGTAGGCAGCTGTTCGGTATTCCCTTATATTGTCTTCATATTCCTCATCTTTTTAGCATATGAAAAAGCACGACGGCTTTACATTAATAGAAATGTTGGCGGTCATTGCTGTCATAGCAATACTTGCGTCTATCGCTATTCCTTCATATCTATATAAATCCGTGCGTAGTGAAATCACTTTGTCACTACCTTTAGCCGATATCGCAAAAAAACCAACGGAAGCCGCGTGGTTGGCGGCACGTCCCTTCCCTGCCAATAACGCAGAAGCAAACCTGCCGCCAGCAGAAAAGATCGTTAGTCGTTATATTAGTGCTGTCAATGTAGAGAATGGTGCCATCAATATTACGTTTGGCAATCAGGCCAATAATGCAATTAAAGGTAAGGTGCTCTTGTTACGTCCCGCGGTGGTAGAAGGCATTCCTCTTGTTCCGCTAAGTTGGATTTGTGCGAGCGCAAAAATTCCCGGGCAAATGGTAGTTAAGGGCGAAGATAAAACAACGATTGCAGCGGATTTTTTACCCAATCAATGCCGCGCAAACAATAATTAAACAAGCTTATTTATTGCTTGATCATGAGATTTCAAATACAAAGAAAAATTATTTCATTCGTAAATTTGTTACGTCTTTGATGATTTCCTCTTGTTGATATTTATTTTTTGCATAAAGCCGACGTTTTAGAGAATTCCTCATAAAAAACATCAATTTCTGGATATGATGATGCGAAGGACTGTGAAAAATCAAAAATAGGTTTAAAATTGATTTTGATGTCATTTTTTTAAATAAATTTTGGCTTCAATCTTGAATTAGCCTGTGTCTTAACATAAGATAAAGATCAAGAAGCATGCAATCGAAAGCGTTAGGGAGAACACTGATGAAACATGAGCACAGTAGAGCGCCCGGCTTATTAACGAGCAACATTGTTGCTGTGAATCAGAAACAAAATTCGCGTGTACGCATGCATTCTGCGAACTCGGTTTTATTTAATTGTTTCAACCACGATGAAGGCGCATCTGCATCCAATGTGGATGACATGATTGATTTCCTTGAAGAAGATAATCTCAATTTTTCTCCAAGAACAAATCTTCATCCCTGGAAAATTCTGATTACGGATGATGACGCCAACGTGCATGAGACGACTTTGCTTGCTTTAAGCGGCGTGCGGATTCATGGCAGACCGCTGGAATTTTTACACGCTTACTCTGCAAAAGAAGCAAAAGGTATCATCATTCAGCACCCAGATCTGGCGCTCATATTATTGGATGTGGTCATGGAGACCGTCGATGCGGGTCTGAAACTGGTGCAAGTCATACGAGACGATTTGCAAAAAGCCGACTTGCGCATCGTCTTACGCACGGGTCAACCCGGCTATGCGCCAGAAGAACAAGTCAGCCATCAGTTAGCGATTGATGGATATACGACAAAATCAAAGCTGACCCGTTCATTATTGATTTCTGTTTTGAACGACACCCTCGCCGGTTCAGATAAAAGTCCAGACTTAGCCAACTAAGGGTCAAAGATTCACCCGATGATAGACTTCTGACGTCAACCATCGGGTTTATTGATATTACATGGCTGAATTTACTCTGCGTCTGGCTGATTGGCTGGCATCGCGTTGATAAAAGCCTGATGTTCAAGGCAATTTTGATTAATTTGCATCAGTGTTGGCAAGGCCGACAAATTACAATTAAAGCGTTGTGCATTGGCGATTTGCGGGATTAAAAAGCAATCCGCAAAACCTGGTGTATCACCAAAACAATACTTCCCTGCTTTACCGATCTTTAATAAGGTCTGCTCCAACGTTGCCAGACCAGTTTCACACCAGTGGCGATACCAGTCGTTTTTCTGCTCATCGGTTACACCTAAAGTACTGGTCAGATATTTTAAGACCCGCAAATTATTAATCGGATGAATTTCGCAAGCGATAGCCAAAGCAAATGCACGAGCTTCCGCACGCGAAAGCGGATTGGCAGGCAATAAAGGATGCTGCGGGTACACTTCATCAAGGTACTCAATGATCGCCATAGACTGCGTCAAAACCTTGCTCTCACCTTCGAATTCATCAACAAAGGCTGGCACAAGTGCTTCAGGATTCAAGGCTCTGAAGGCATCTGACAACTGCTCTCCACCATTTTTGACTAAGTGGATGGCAGTCTGCTCATAATTTAAGCCTTTTAAATTGAGCGCGATACGCACACGGTAAGATGCTGAACTTCTAAAGTAGCTATACAGTTTCATGATGTCCCTTACAAATTTCATTCATTCTAATGTTACGCGTTATCATTACATTAAATACCACGCATAGTTTTTTTTGCTCTCGCTGGAATCAGATAACTTCCACTTTCAACGATTCTAAACCGTCTATATAGGCTTCCAATACGTCGCCACGAACAACTGCAGCCACACCCTCAGGGGTGCCGGTAAAGATCAAGTCACCTGGCTGCAAAGTATAAAATTGCGACAGTTGTGCAATGACCTCAGAAACCTTCCAGATCATTTTATGGATCTCGCTGTGTTGACGAGCAACGCCATTGACGTCTAAATGAATCGTCGCAGATTCAATCTGACTCAATTCAGCCACTGGAACAAGCGGACCAATCGGTGCTGAATAATCAAAACCCTTACCTGTACACCATGGTC
This sequence comes from Undibacterium sp. Ji67W, assembly GCA_049340365.1. Lineage (GTDB taxonomy): Bacteria > Pseudomonadota > Gammaproteobacteria > Burkholderiales > Burkholderiaceae_D > Undibacterium. The sequence continues at coordinate 258,041 of JBMPOY010000007.1, forward strand.
GCCCCCGCTGCTTTGCTTCCGATTGCAAATCGCGTCGGGTCATATCCAGACCAACTGCATAACCCCAAATATACTGCGCAGCATTGGCCACAGCGATGTCACGCCCACTTTTTCCGATAGCGACCACCAGCTCAACTTCGTGATGCAAATTCTTCGTCATCGGTGGGTAAGGCATCTTGCCCGTTGTACCAGAGGCAACAGCCAATATGGCATCGGCTGGTTTCATGAAAAAAAATGGTGCTTCACGCCCCGTACCGCCCATTTCTTTTGCATGTTCGGCATAGTTGCGTCCCACGCAATAAATTCTATGCACAGGAAACAATGCGTCCGATCCAGCAACCGGAATCAGCGGCGCTACTGGTGCTGCAAAAGTTAGTTCCATATGCTCTCCGTATTAGTTGAAGTTAATCATTTTATTTGAGCGTTCTTTGTAAATTGAACGAACTTAAATTCGACAGATATAATGCAAGTTCACCATGAGGACTGCCATGACACAAATTACTTGCCTTCATCCCGCCTATTTATTACCAATTGAGCCAGACACGACCGTTCTGTTAAAACACTCACTGGTCATGGAAGATGAGAAAATCATCGCTATTTTGCCAGAATCTGAGGCAAGACAGATTTACCCAACTGCAAATCACATCAATCTCGATAAACATGCCCTGCTACCAGGGTTTATTAATCTGCACGCACATTCGGCAATGAGCCTGTTGCGCGGTCTCGCGGATGACCTGGCATTAATGGAATGGCTCAATGAGCATATCTGGCCAGCAGAGAAAAAACACGTGAATGACGAGTTTGTTTTTGACGGCACCGTTTATGCGATGGCAGAAATGATACGTGGCGGCACAACGACTGTGAATGATATGTATTTCCACAATGACGCTGTGGCCCGAGCTGGCATACATAGCGGCATGCGTACCATCGTTGGCTGTAGCGTACTTGAGTTTCCTACAGGCTATGCGCAAAATGCCGATGAATATCTGGCCAAGGGAATTGCTGCGAAATCAGAATTTGAGCATCAGCAAGGTGTTTATTTCAGACTTGCTCCGCACGCACCTTATACGGTCGCAGACGAAACCTTTCGTAAAATTATTGCTCTGTCAGAGCAACACAACATGGGCATCCACTGCCACATTCATGAAACCGCGCAAGAAATTACCGATAGTCTGAAACAATATGGCGTAAGACCGCTTAAACGCCTGCACAATCTCGGGCTACTGAGTACCAAATTGATCGCCGCGCATATGGTGCATGCGAACGATGAAGAAATCGTTACGCTGGCACAAACCGGTGTGCATATTGCGCATAACCCAGCCAGTAATTTAAAACTTGCCTCCGGTTTTGCACCAGTTCATGCAATGCAAATGGCTGGTGTGAATGTGGGCATCGGTACCGACGGTGCAGCCAGCAACAATAAGCTTGATCTGCTGGGCGATTTGCGCATGGCGGCTTTGCTCGCGAAAGCGCAATCCAATAACCCAACGGCATTGGGCGCACATGCTGCATTGAAAATGGCGACATTAAACGGCGCAAAGGCATTGGGGCTCGATAAAGAAATCGGCAGCCTCACTCCTGGCAAATTCGCCGACATGATCGCCATCGATCTGAGCAGCATTGAAACCCAGCCCTTGTTTGATCCGATTTCTCAAATTGTCTATGCTGCCAGTCGCGATCAGGTCAGTCACGTCTGGGTACATGGACAATGTCTGATGTTTAATCGCGGCTTAACACGCCTCGATCAAGATGAATTACTCAACAAAGCCCAGTGGTGGCAGCAGCGCATTGCGAATCAAACTGCACAATAGGACATATTTCAACATCCATGCATAGTGTAAGATAGTCGGTTCGTTTGCCAAGCTTTATCCGAACAACATCTTACACTCGCAAAAATGATAAAACGTCGTCCTGTCACTCTTGCATCAGCCCTCGCTTTTGCAATTACCATCTTAAGCAATTCGACTTTTGCCCTGGAAAACCTCAGCACTATTGCCGAACAATCGGGCTATCAAAAAACCGGTCGTTACGAAGAAGTAGAAAACCTGTGCCGTAATTTCCAAAAGAATTATCCCAAAATGGTACGGTGTCAGGAAATTGGTCGCTCAGCAGAAGGCCGTCCTATGATGGCAATCATTGCGACCCGAACTAACATTTTTGTCCCCTATCTGGCAAAAGACAAACAAGTTCCGGTAACACTGATACAAGGAGGTATTCATGCAGGTGAAATCGATGGTAAGGATGCCGGATTTCTGGCTCTAAGAGCGGCGCTGAATAATACAGCGGCAAAAAATGCACTCGACAAACAAGTCCTCATTTTTGTTCCAGTTTTCAATGTTGACGGACATGAGCGTTTTGCCAAATGGAATCGTCCAAATCAACGCGGCCCGGAAGAAATGGGTTGGCGAACAACGGCACAAAATTTCAATTTAAATCGCGATTATGTCAAAGCCGACACGCCTGAAATGCAAGCCATGCTCAGACTCATTAATCAATGGGATCCCTTGACCGTCGTCGATTTGCACGTCACCGATGGTGCCAAATTTGAACATGATATTTCGATTCAGATAGAGCCATCTCACGCTGGAGACAATGCCCTCAAACAATCTGGAAAAATTTTCCAACAAAACGTCATCGCTGATCTTGCTGCACAGGGCTCTTTGCCACTTCCGTTCTACATGGCATTTGAAAAAGAAGACGATCCGATGTCAGGTTTCTCGGACGGAGTGGCATCACCACGCTTTTCTCATGGCTATTTTCAATTGAGAAACCGCTTTGGCATCTTAGTTGAAACACACTCGTGGAAAGATTACCCAACCCGAGTCAAAATCACCAGAAATACAATCATTTCGGTACTCGATCAAGTCGCGAAAAATGGCGCCGACTGGCGCAAACTATGCCTGGAAGCAGACATGCGTTCTGCCAATTTAGCAGGTCAGACTATTCCACTAACGTATAAAACGACTGATCAATTTCAAATGATTGATTTTCGCGGTTATGCGTTCACCAGAAAGCCATCAGACATTTCCGGCGTACTGATGACGCGCTACGACGAAACCAAACCTCAGATCTGGAAAGTCAAACTACGCAATGAGGTGGTACCTGACGTCACGATCAATCTACCAAAAGGCGGCTACCTGGTCCCTGCTGCGTATGCCAAATTTGTGGTTGAAAAATTGCGTGTCCATGGCATTCAGTTTGAAGCCCAAAATGCAGCGTTGAACGATGTTGCGGTTGAGCGCTTCAGCACATCGGGCGCAACGATCTCTCCTGACTCGTTTGAAAGCCATCAAACATTGAAATTGCAAGGCAATTGGGTGGATGCACAACATAACTTTGTAAAGGGCGCATTATTTATTCCCGCGGCCCAACCCAAAGCGGCCTTGGTTGCAGCGATGTTTGAACCCGCATCACCTGATTCTTTGGTTAGCTGGGGCTATTTCAATAATAATTTCGAGAAAAAAGAATTCATGGAAGCGTATGTCGCCGAAGACGTTGCAAGAGAACAGTTAGCCTCTGATCCTGCATTAAAACAGGCATTTGAAAAGAAATTAAAGGACGATAAAGACTTTGCAAAAAGTCCGGCTGCACGACTAGAGTTCTTCGCCCGCCGCCACTCTTCTTGGGATCAGGAATATCAACAATATCCGATATACCGAACCGATATTGTGCCGAAATAATATTTCTTTGCACCATAAAAAAGACATACTTCGAGGTCGCAAAAAATGCCACGCGTGGCATTTTTTATTGCTACATCCATTGTACGTTTATCGCCATATCAAAGTTGTTTTCAATTTCAATTTCCGACGAGCCCCGCAGCGATATTAATGGAAAATCCCAACACAGCCACATTAAAGAAAAAACTGAGCACGGATTGCACCAGCACCGTCTTGCGCGCGCTGTGAGAAGTCACTGCCACATCCGACGTTTGCGCTGCAACTGCAATCGTAAAGGAAAAATACAAGAAATCCCAATAATCCGGTTTTTGTTCATCATCCGGAAAGCGCAAAGCACGCTGCGATTCCGGTGATCTATAAAATAACAAAGCGTAGTGAAAGCAAAACACCACGGCGACCAACAGCCACGAACCAAGCACTGTCATGCCAGTAAACAGGTATTTCAATGTGCGGACATCCGTACTCAGATTTTTGGTTCCGGAAAGTTCGACGATAATTGCAGCAATACTGATTGTCGCAGTCAATGAAATTAAAGCGAGCACCGTCACCGCGCTTTTGTCCTCACGGATCGCCATTGCTTTCACCCGATGATGATTTGCCCGCCCCATTAACCAAGCCATCAATCCCAGATACGCCCAGACCGCGAGATTCCATGCAAACAAGGCACGCGTGGTCCAGAGCCATTCTTGAGGCAAGAAGAACACACAAACAAAGGCCAGGGTAAATGACGTCACCAGACGAGGACGATGAAGTAAAAGATTTTTAGCAGAACGCATCGGTGACCAAACTAAGAAGAGTGAATAAAATGCAGCACATCATTTGCAAAAAATATTACTTTGTCTATGCTATAGCATGGAAGACATTCATGCTGGTGTAGTATAAGAAAAACCACCTTACATGCGAGACTTGTGCAGAAACTCACGGGATTCTTACCAACGAACGTCGGCATAGCCTTGCTATGTTAGCATATCACCAACTCTGGTAAGATTTACAAAATATGCATTGAGCATTAATTTAACTTTTCGATTAGAATTATTTTACGAATCACTCAAGTTTATTTGCTGTTAAGCCGATTGCAAACATAACACCCAAACCGCATTACTGATCAACCGGATGCTAATCTGAGGGGTAAAAATTCCATGAGCAAACATAGTCAATACATTGCTTTAGCCAAGGCTACGGAAGGCATGATACTCGCGGACGATCTTTTGGATAAAGTTGGTCATGTGTTGCTACCCGCAGGTGTAAAGCTTTCTGCCAGCATACTCAACTCTCTCGCCCATCACCACATTCAGCAATTATGCGTGGAAAAAGAAGCCGCTGATGAGCAAGAATTAGAATCGGAGCGGCAATATAAACTGAGTCGCATTGAATATTTATTTCGCTTACAGCCGGATCAGGAACCAGCCAACGCTCTCAAACAATATCTGATCCATTATCGCGAAGGGAGTGCAGCATGAATCCCGAAGAAGAAACCCACGCCAGGCTGGCAGCAATTGTTAAACACATCAAGGACTTACCCACCTTGCCCGAGGTAGCGCATGAACTTCTCGCTGAATTAGATGATGAAGAAAGCAGCTTAGAATCGATCAGCGAAAAGATCGCGATGGATCAGGCGATTACCGCCAAAGTCCTAAAGCTCGCCAATTCGTCCCATTTTGGCATCAATTCTCGCGTGGTGACGATACAACAAGCGACGGCGATGCTCGGCGTGCAGAATATCAAAAATCTGATCAGATTGACGATTATGGTCAATCGATTTCAGGCAGTCAGTTGCCCCGGATTTGATTTTCGTGCATTTTGGCGCCATAGCATTGCTACGGCAAATTGTGCCGAATTGATTTCGCGCGCACTGCATATGAAGCACGACTTTGCTTTCACTGCGGGTCTGTTACACGACATAGGGCGTCTGGTTTTGGTCACCCATTATCCAGTCGACTATGCGGAAGTACTTAGTTATCGAGATAACCATGAATGCGAATTACTCGATGCAGAACGCCATGTACTGAAGATAGATCACTTAGAAGCAGGCTTGATACTGGCACAGATTTGGCAGTTCTCTGAAGCTGTGCAAGATGCAATCAAAGGACATCATAATCCCGATATCCCTGGCATTAACGCACTTGCCTCGGTTGTGCATGTTGCAAACGTGATTGTCCATGCCCTGGATCTGGCTCAACAAGAAAATGAGCTCGTCCCCTTGCTGTCCGCGCACGCTTGGGATACGCTAGGGCTTAACGAAGCCGACTACATTGCTATTTTCAAAGAAACGGAAATGCGCTTTGAAGCTTTAAACCAAATTTTCATTTGAACGCAAGTTGACTCATGTATCTGGATAAAACAATTTTGGAACAACTGATGTATTTCAAAAATGCAGAATATCGAATTGAAGACATCCACTTATTTCGCGATCTTGATCAAGAAAATCTGGCTTTAAGTCACGACATCATCAAAGATTGTCCGATCGTCAAAGCGTGTAAGGGGCAAGTCGTTCTAGACGCGAATAGCTCTGGCTCAAGGCTGTTCATTGTGCTACACGGTTCTCTTGGCATCACCAAGCTCAACGAAGACAATAATCACATTGAAAACTCCATCACCCAATATTTGCCAGGCGAATGTGTGGGTGAAATTTCAGTTTTAGATGAAGAAATTCACTCGGCCACCATTTCTGCGCTATCCGATAGCGAGCTGCTGGTCATCGAGGCGGACATCTTATGGCGCCTGATCGATGAACTCAATGGCGTAGCACGAAACCTATTGCAATTATTATCATTCCGTATCCGTGCTGCCAACGCGCAGATTCGCAGCCGCCAGAAAGTCGGTGAATTTTATCGCCAGCTTTCGATGGTAGACGGACTCACAGGCTTGCATAACCGCGCCTGGCTGAACGCACAGTTGCCCGGCCTGATAGAGAATGCCCATGCGACTGGCAACGCTCTCAGTATCATTATGGTCGATCTGGATCACTTTAAGCGCTTCAATGATGAACACGGCCACCTGTTAGGCGATGACGCCTTGCAAACTGCTGCGAAGGTCTTAAATGCTGGCTTACGGCCGACCGATTTTGCCGCGCGTTACGGTGGCGAAGAAATGATGGTAATCCTGCCCGGGACGGCACAAAAAGCCGCGCTTGGCGTTGCCCAAAGGCTGTGTACCAAACTCAGTAAAACCAGAGTTTTTTTAGATAATCGAAAACCGATGCCGCACATCACAGGCTCGTTTGGGGTCGCCACCTTAGAACCGGGTATGGATAGCGCACAGTTGATGACCGCAGCAGATACGGCGCTTTACAGAGCCAAGGATGGCGGGCGGAATCAGGTTGCTCTATAAATAGCAGCGCAAATATTCCAATTACCTTAAATTTTTGTTGGATTTCAGGGGTCTTCAGCAAAAATTTAAAGCCAATAAAAAACGCGTAACACTTCAATTTGAGTGGTACGCGTTTTTACTTCATCAACCTGCATCCGATCAGCCTGAAGAAATTCAGGCTGAATTTCAAGCTGAATTTCAGGCTAATTCAAATTACTGATAGTCAGACAATGGTACGCAAGAGCAGAACAAGTTGCGATCACCGTAGACGTTATCGGCACGTCCAACTGGCGCCCAATACTTCTGATGACGCAAAGTCGCCACTGGATAAGCCCCAGTTTCACGGCTGTATGGACGATCCCATTCGCCAGAAATCAGGGTTTCGATTGTATGCGGCGCATGTTTGAGCGGATTGTTTTTCGCATCAAATTCACCGCTTGCGACTTTAGCGATTTCTTCACGGATGGCAATCATCGCATCAATGAAACGATCCAACTCAGCTAAGGATTCGCTTTCTGTTGGTTCTATCATCAGCGTACCTGGCACTGGGAAGCTCATCGTTGGCGCATGGAAACCAAAGTCGATCAGACGTTTTGCCACGTCTTCATTGCTGATGCCTGTTGCATCGGTCAATGGACGCAGGTCCAGAATGCACTCATGCGCAACCAGACCATCATGGCCTGAATACAGCACTGGATAATGTGGCGCCAGGCGTTTAGCAATGTAGTTCGCGGCCAGAATCGCTGTCTCTGTCGCTGCTTTCAAGCCTTCAGCACCCATCATGGCGATATACATCCACGAGATAGGCAAAATGTTGGCAGAACCAAACGGTGCGGCACTCACAGCGGAAATACCTGCTTCACCACGCAAATAGCCGGTCGATTTTTGGTTAGGCAAGAATTTTGCCAAGTGCGCCCCAACAGCAACTGGACCAACACCTGGACCGCCACCACCATGAGGAATACAGAACGTTTTGTGCAAGTTCAAATGGCTGACGTCGCCACCAAAATGACCCGGCGCTGCAACGCCAACCAGCGCGTTCATGTTCGCACCGTCAACGTAGACCTGGCCACCGTGGCTATGCACGATTTCGCACAATTGTTGGATACCTTCTTCAAACACGCCATGTGTTGAAGGATAGGTCACCATCACCGCTGCCAGATTAGCACTGTGCTTTTCAGCTTTCGCTTGCAGATCCACCAGATCAACGTTACCACGCTCATCACAAGCAACCACAACAACTTCCATACCAACCATCGCGGCAGAGGCAGGGTTTGTACCGTGTGCGGAAGATGGAATCAAGCAGATATTACGATGCGATTCACCACGAGACGCGTGGTAGGCCTGAATGACTAACAAACCGGCGTATTCACCTTGTGAACCTGCATTTGGTTGCAGAGAAACAGCTGCATAACCAGTCGCCGCGCACAACATTGCTTCCAACTGGTCGATCATTTCGCGATATCCAATAGTTTGATCGTTTGGAGCAAACGGATGGATATTGGAAAACTCTGGCCAGGTCACTGGGATCATTTCGCTGGTCGCGTTGAGTTTCATGGTGCAAGAGCCGAGCGGTATCATGCTGCGATCCAACGCCAGATCTTTATCGGACAAGCTACGCAAATAACGCAACATTTCATGTTCAGCGTGATAGCGATTGAACGTTGGATGTGTCAGAAAGTCGCTGCTGCGGATCAAGGATGCTGGGATTGCTTCCGCACCATTGCTGACTTTTGCTTCGACTGTATTGAAGTCTGGTGCAGCTTTACCCAAGGCAAAGATAGTCCAGATATTCGCTACGTCATCACGACTCACAGTTTCGTCGAAAGACACACCAACCTGCGTCGCACTGATCTGACGCAAGTTGTAGCCCTTTGCTACCGCCGCTGCATGGACAACTGCCGCGTCAGCAACATTGACTGTCAGGGTATCAAAGTACGTGTTATTCGCCAGTGTCAGGCCAATCTCTTGCAAGCCAGCAGCCAAAATGCCCGTGTAGCGCTGTACACGTTGTGCGATTTGACGCAAACCTTTTGGACCATGATACACAGCGTACATGGAAGCAATCACTGCTAATAACACTTGTGCTGTACAAATATTGGAGGTTGCTTTTTCGCGGCGGATATGTTGCTCACGTGTTTGCAAAGCCAGACGATAAGCTTGTTTGCCTTGCGCATCAATCGTCACGCCAACCAAACGGCCTGGCATACTGCGTTTGAACGCATCGCGTGTGGACATATAACCTGCGTGTGGACCACCAAAACCAAGCGGCACACCAAAACGCTGGCTGTTACCAACGACCACGTCAGCACCCCATTCGCCTGGTGGCGTGATCAGGGTCAACGCCAGCAAATCTGCCGCCGCAATCACCATGCCGCCTTTAGCGTGAATCGCTGCTGCGTATTCACGATAATCGCGAATTTCGCCATCAACGCCCGGGTATTGCAATAAGACGCCAAAACATTCGTTATTCAAAGCATCTGTACCGTAGCAGGTGCGAACTTCGATGCCCAGTGGTTTTGCACGGGTAGCGATCACTTCAAGTGTTTGTGGCAAGACGTCTGCCGCAACATAAAACACGTTAGAGCTGGATTTGCCAACGCGCTGCAACAAGGTCATCGCTTCTGCTGCCGCTGTACCTTCATCCAACATCGACGCATTCGCGATATCCATACCAGTCAGATCTGTGATCATGGTTTGGAAATTCAGAATCGCTTCGAGACGGCCTTGAGAAATTTCTGGTTGATACGGTGTGTACGCTGTGTACCACGCTGGGTTTTCAAACACATTGCGCAGAACCACGCCTGGCGTGTAAGTGTTGTAATAACCTTGACCAATGAAAGATTTCAGGACACGGTTTTTACCTGCTAATTCTTTCAACTGCGCTAAGGCAGCTTGCTCAGATTTTGGTGCAGTAAAACTTGCCAATGGCAACACGTCGTGGCGACGAATATTCGCCGGCACAATCGCATCGATCAATGCAGTACGGTTAGGGTAGCCAAGCACTTCCAGCATTTTTGCTTGTTCAGCATCAGAAGGAGCAATATGGCGAGCGATGAAAGCATCTTGTGCTTCCAGTTGATGTAATGAAGGACGGGTCATGATATGGGCAGAATTGGAAATACCGAGGAGATAAGAAAGCGGCACGGACAAAAGCAGACTGGCGGCCGCGCCGCCAGTCTGCTATCAGAATTAATTAGCCGATATTTTTTGCGTAAGCTTCAGCATTCATCAAAGCATCAACATCAGCAATGTTAGCTGGCTTCAATTTAAACAACCAAGCAGAGAATGCATCGGTATTGATGGATTCAGGTGCGTCGGTCACAGCGTCGTTCACTGCAACAACTTCACCAGACACTGGTGCATAGATGTCACCTGCTGCTTTAACAGATTCCACCACGGCGCAGTCTTTGCCCGCAGTCAATGCAGAACCGACTTTTGGCAAGTCAACAAAAACGATATCACCCAACGCATCTTGCGCGAACTCAGTAATGCCAACGGCAATTGTACCGTCTGCTTCAACGCGTACCCATTCGTGGGAAGATGTGTATTTCAATTCTGCTGGGACATTCATGGTGGGCTCCAAATAATTAAATTGTAAATAAATTGTGTTGATTTTCTATTCGATACGGACTCAGGCAACGAGCACTTTGCCATTACGCACAAACGGCAGCTTTACCACTGTTGCCGCTAATTGTTTGTCACGGATGACGACCTGAACCGTGTCACCAATCGCAACGCCCATAGGCAAACGCGCTAAGGCAATCGCCTGCTGCATGCTTGGGCTAAAAGTACCGCTGGTGATTTCACCATCACCGTGCGCAGTAATGATTTGCTGATGAGCGCGCAAGATGCCGCCTTTTTCGCGCAGAATCAAACCAAGGAATTGCGCCTTTTGACCTTGTTCTTGCAACGCTTTTTTTCCGACGAAATCTCGTTCGCTGACCAAATCGATGGTCCATGCCAGACCCGCATCGAGAGGATTAACCGTCTCGTCCATATCCTGACCGTAGAGGTTCATACCGGCTTCTAAGCGCAAGGTATCGCGGGCACCGAGGCCAGCTGGCTTCACGCCGACAACAACTAAGGCATTCCATAAATCAGTTACGCGATCTGCCTGGACAGCGATTTCAAAACCGTCTTCACCGGTGTAGCCGGTACGTGCCACCATGACTTCACCAAAAGAGGTATTCTCAACGATCACGGCATTAAACGGTTTGATCTCTGCACTCGCCGCTTTGGTTTCTGGCAACACTTCCCACGCTTTAGCACGGGCATTTGGACCTTGCACAGCAACCAATGCAAACGCGTTAGCACCGTCACGGCGTTGGGTAATCGTCAAGCCACTGTTGGTTTCGACGTTACGGGCATTCATCCACGCCACGTCTTTTTCTGCTGTACCGGCGTTCACGACCAGACGGAACCAGTTTTCACTGAAGAAATAAATAATCAGATCATCGATCACAGTACCCTCAGGTTTAAGCATGCATGAATACAGTGCTTTACCAGGGACTTGTAATTTATCGACGTTGTTAGCAACCAGACCACGCAAGAAACTGCGGACATTGTCGCCGCGCAGATCAACGACGCACATGTGGGAGACGTCAAACATACCGCAATCAGTGCGCACCGCGTGGTGTTCTTCGATTTGGGAGCCGTAGTTGACTGGCATATCCCAACCGCCAAAATCGACCATTTTTGCGCCAGCCGCACGATGGGCTGCGTTGAGAGGAGTTGCCTTGAGTGGTGTCGCTTGCGTCATGTAAACCTCATTACCAAAATAGAAGGGACGAACAAACACACGCTGACGGACGAAGTCCATCGCATGCGAAAATCGCATACCCCTCTGTCCTGGTACCTGAGAGATTACGAGAGCAACTTCAGCGAAGAGCTAAGTTGCCATCTCGTGCGCACCTTCGGTGGGTAGTCCGGTAAATGTACCGCTACCACTCTCCAGAGTATGGGGAATATTCAATACCCCGTTGACCGGTCCTTTTGCCTGAGAGTTTTTGGGTATTAGCCCCTTCGGCGGCAGTTTTACGTTTCAATCGTCATCCGACAAAAATTGACTAGTTTAAAAACTGCGCTCTCCCGATCAAGTAGCGCGATTATATAAGGCTTGCATGAGCTTGGATATATTCAAAACCAAATAATTGCTGAAAGCCGGTTTAAATTAGTTTTAAGATAATCATATTTAATGAGATTGCAACACCAAATGGTCTCGTGCATGCGCTTGCACATCAGCACTATTTGTATGCTCATTGACATAGTTGCCATTCGCAAACATTTCAGCCTGATCATTGTAGTGGACATCAAACAACACACCACTCTGTCCCACCGGATTGATGCCCAGCGCTTTACTGGTATCAGCAAAATCAATCAAACGGCGTGTCGATGGGCCATATGCCACATTCCAAGGGGCAGGCCCGATGGGGCCAGACAAGTTATTCGGGACCTCCCGACCACCCGGAACAACAAATGGCCCGATATTAAACAGCTTATCCAAAGGTTGCTGCTGCCCCAAAGGATGACGATGCGTCAGGGTATGCGCACGTCCCCATAACCATTGCGAACTATCCGCACCTAATGTGGAACGCAAATGAGCCAGGCTATCATTCCATGCAGCCAACACCACTGATTGACGTGCATCCATATTGGCATTGGTTACTTTACCCCACCATGGAGAATGTGGGTCATCAAGCAAACGTGGTATGGCAAAGTCCAGCGCTCGCGTCCTCAATAAATTCTGAAATTGTACCGTACCTACTTTATCTGCCATGGCGTTATGCGCAATCTGATAAATCAACTGACTAAACACGGTGGGCGCAATACTTTTGGTCTGAAAATTACCATCCCATTTGCTTAAATTATTCAGAAGACGCTTATCCTCTGGCATAACCAATACCTGATTTAATATCGGTAGCAAGGGACGTAACACACGCGTTGCATAATTTGTTTGAACGTCAAGCTGCAATGCCTGACTGTTTTTGGTATCCCATTTCACACCTGGCTGACTGAGTAATTGATCAAGCCTTTGTCCGCGGTCGTATAAATTGTAATAACCTGGAATAGCAATACCACTTGGCGACACTGGCTGAAAATTCGCTGAAACGATGTAACCACGCGCCGGATTCTCTTCATGCGGGTTATCGGCAAAATCATAAAATGCCGTTTTATCCGCGTCAGCGGTAGAGCCGTCAAGAATAAAACTTGGGTTAATATTTGCGGGTCGCTTTACCAGCCTGGCTGCCGCCCACCAGGCAATATCGCCCTTGGCATTTGCCCACACTATATTCAGACCCGGAGCGCCAATTTTACTCGCTGCTGTTCGCGCTTTTTCCAGGGTGCTTGCACGATTTAACTCATAAAAAGCGTCCAGCACTGGATTGTCTGCCTCCAGAAAAGTCCACCACATCGCGATGGGCGTATCACCGTAGTTGTCTTTAAACGCATCAGTGATAATCGGTCCGTGAGGTGATCTGCGCAACACCAGTTTGACTGGCGCGGCACCTTTGACCTGAATCGTTTCTTCTCTGCTGGTCAGATCCACCCATTGATCATGAAACCTGACTTGATTTGGATTTTGTGGATTGATTTTTTCTGCAACCAGATCAATATCATCGTTTTGAAACATCGTCAGGCTCCAGCCAAACTGCTGGTTATGCCCCAACAAGGCCATAGGATTAAGCACCTGAAAATGGCCATACAATTCAAAGCCAGGAGACGACAACTGTGCCTCATACCAGACAGCAGGCGCAGAATACGCGATATGAGGATCACCTGCCAACAAAGGCTTTCCGCTCGCAGTACGTTTACCGGAAACAACCCAGGCATTGCTGCCTTCCAGTTGCGGAATCGCCAGTTTCTCTATCCCTGCCTGACTCAATTGTGCAATCTTATCTAGCTGCATCCAATCATTCTGGGCAATCCTGGGCGCTGTTTGTAATACACCGGACGGATGCCAGTCCAGATCAAACACCTTCAGATAGTCAGCACCTAACTTATCGCGAATCGCCGTTAATGCTGGTTCAGTCCGAAAGGCGGCAGCAAAGCTATACGCCATATAGCCAGATACAGCGATCGTATCTGCAATCGTAAATGGACGTTTTGGAATATGTAAGAGATCAAATTCCAGTGGCGCAGGGTGTGTTGCCTGGAACTGATTGATACCATCCAGATAGGCAGTCAACGCTTTAGTGGATGCGGAATCTTTATCCAGCTTTGCTGTGTACCCGTCGGCAAATGCGCGCAAACCCAAGGTACGGAATAAGCGGTCCATATCAAGCAACTTAGGGCCGAGAATTTCCGCTAGCTCGCCACGCGCTATGCGTCGCACCATTTCCATTTGAAACAAGCGGTCCTGCGCATGCACATAACCCAAAGCACGATACAAATCTGCTTCATTTTGCGCCTGAATATGCGGCACACCACGCTCATCGTAACTAACCTGTACGTTGGCAGACAGCCCCGTCAATATAGCACTTCCGTCACGCTGCACTTTTTTGGTGTGAAAATACCACCCCAATGCAATAAAAAGTAAAACAAGTAGTGCCAGCAGTACCACCGCACTTCGCTTCAGAAGTCGTCTCATTGTCAGGCTTTCCGCTTTTAATTTTCAATTAAGGGGGTATAAAGATTCTACACTTAGCAATAATTGCCCTGCACTTAGAAATCGATGTAACATGAATTTCATGACAAAAATCAAGTGTCAACGTTGCACTTTAGTAACTGAGCACGCTTTGTAGCAATCATTTCCGACTACATCACATTAGCGAAATATTTATATCGATTCCCTCGAGCCGCTTACTCCCAAATAAAATATTTCCACGAAGCCATATAAATTCAAAAGATGTCATTTTTTGTTGCACAACATTACATGGTAATCTGGGCGATAATGATCTCTTGAAATAATACCGTTGAACATCAACTGCGTGTCACTGCCACAGAAACGCAGCAGAAACGTGGCATCCGCATCTAACCTCACATACTACGTATCTGGCGAATACACCCACCCCGCACTACTACATAGAATTGCATGAGCACATCTAACTTACCCCAAGCAAGTCAGCGCAGCAGCCTGAGCACACTGAAAGGTCTACTTCCTTTTCTGCGACCCTATCGTGGACGTTTTTTTGTGGCAGGAATTGCGCTCGTGGTCGCAGCGTGCGCCACCTTAGCGATCCCAGCGGCATTCAAACAAATGATAGACATGGGGTTTGGCGGTACGGGGGACCACAGCATCAAACATGTTGACCTGACGTTTCTTGCCTTATTTGGTGTTGCTACAGTGTTAGGTATCTCCACGGCGGCGCGGTTTTATATGGTGTCCTGGCTGGGTGAACGTGTTACCGCTGACATTCGTAGCAAGGTTTATTCGCACGTCGTCACACAAAGTCCACAATTTTTTGAAACCACGCAAACCGGCGAAGTGTTGTCACGCCTCACCACTGATACGACACTCATACAAACAGTCGTGGGTACCAGTATTTCTATGGCGCTACGCAATATTCTGCTGTTTATCGGTGGGCTTGTAATGCTGTTCGTCACCAGTATTAAACTGAGTTCCATCATCATTGTGATGCTTGCGCTGGTGGTGCTTCCTATCGTGATATTTGGGCGCAAGGTGCGCAAATTATCACGTGACTCTCAAGATAAGATCGCCGATGCATCTGCTATCGCCGGAGAAATTTTAAATGCCATGCCAACGGTGCAGGCGTTCACGCATGAACTTATTGAAGCGGAGCGTTTTTCCGGATCAGTTGAAAATGCATTTCAAACCGCGATGCGCAGAATCCGTGCACGCTCATTGTTGACGATGATCGCGATTCTGCTGGTCTTTGGCTCTATCGTTTTTGTCTTATGGCTGGGCGCGCATGCGGTGTTACAAGGCAGCATGAGTGGCGGAGAATTAGGTCAATTTATTTTATACGCATCGTTAGTTGCTGGTGCTTTAGGTGCGCTATCTGAAGTCATGGGTGATGCCCAACGCGCAGCGGGTGCGACTGAGCGTTTACTTGATTTAATGGCGGTCGAGTCACCGATACAAAATCCAGTATCTCCAAAATCTCTGCCCGATAATGCGTTTAAAAATCAAACTGGTGCCACGTTGAGTTTGAGTGAGATTGGTTTTAACTACCCATCCCGCCCCAACACGCAAGCGATATCCCATCTCTCTCTACAGGTCAGTGCAGGTGAAACGGTGGCGATTGTCGGTTCATCAGGCGCAGGAAAAACCACTCTATTTCAATTACTACTGCGCTTTTATGATCCACAACAAGGTTTTATCGAACTCAATGGCATCAATATCCGAGATCTGACGTTGCATGATTTGCGCGACGCAGTAGGCGTCGTTCCGCAAGAAACTATAATTTTCTCCGCCAATGCCATGGAAAACATACGCTATGGCAGAGCGAATGCGAGCGATGCGGAAGTGATTGCCGCAGCCAAAATGGCCGCCGCACACGAGTTTATTGAAAAGCTTCCCGAAGGCTATCAATCATTCTTGGGTGAACGAGGTGTGCGACTGTCAGGAGGTCAACGTCAGCGCATCGCTATTGCGCGTGCTTTATTGAAAAATCCACCGCTGTTGCTACTCGACGAAGCAACCAGCGCACTGGACGCCGAATCAGAACGATTAGTACAAGGTGCGTTAGAAGTTGCGATGCGCGACCGTACAACCCTCATCATCGCCCATCGCTTAGCGACAGTACAAAGAGCAGATCGTATCATCGTCATGGAACAAGGAAAGATTGTTGAAACCGGCACCCACAATTCGTTAGTCGAACTTGGCGGTGTTTATGCGACGCTCGCGGCATTGCAATTCAACCTGCATCAGGATGCCGAATAAAGACAGAATGGTAGCGTATGGCGTTATCTGCGCCAGATCGCTTCATTGATGAGCCAGCAAACGAGTTTGCGCTGGCTCAACCTGTTACGCAATTGCTGTTTTTTTATGCATATACTCCGGTCATTAAACTGACATTTTCCTTGACGTGAGCCTTACCACTTGCGTACACTCTTACGATCTTGCATTCTATCTCGACGCTGGTCGATGAGCCCCTGATCCTGCCTATGAAACGATTACGCCCTTCTGTTCACCTCGCCGTTGTGTCCGCACTTCTGATATGGGCCCTACCGCAACACAGTTACGCGGACACGCAATCAATTGTCGCTCTCACCAAGACACCAGTGTTCGGCGACAGCAAAGGACTTCAAAACTCGCCAGCCGATCTGTCCGCCCACACGCCGACTGAAATCCCCAATTTCACCTACAACAGCAGAGAAAGTGATTTATGGGAAAGGGTGCGTGCAGGTTATGCCATTCCGGACCTAAATAATAAGCTGGTCAACAATCAAATCACCTGGTATAGCACCCGCACTGATTACATACTCCGCACAGTTCAGCGTGGCTCGCGGTATCTATATCACGTGGTTGAAGAGCTGGAGAAGCGTGGCATGCCAACAGAATTGGCATTACTCCCCTTCATCGAGTCCGCTTTTAATCCACAAGCGATCTCCACGACCAAAGCAACCGGTATGTGGCAGTTTATGGCAGCAACCGGCAAAGACTTCAATCTTAAGCAAAATATGTTTAAGGATGAGCGCCGTGGTGTCCTCGACTCTACCGACGCAGCACTAAATTATCTGGAACGCCTGCATGGGATGTTCGGCGATTGGCAATTAGCGCTCGCTGCTTACAATTGGGGCGAAGGCTCAGTACAACGCGCCATTAAGAAACAGCAAGCCTTGGGCTTACCGGTTGATTTCGACAGCATGTCTGCATTGATGCCACCGGAAACCCGGAATTACCTGCCTAAGCTGCAAGCAGTTAAAAACATTATTGCGCATCCTGAACAGTTCAGTATCGCCCTGCCAAAGCTAGAAAATCAGCCTTATTTTGTCAGTGTCGATAAAACTCGCGATATTGATGTCCGTGTTGCTGCACAGTTGGCAGAACTATCTTTGGATGAATTTAACGCATTAAATCCGCAATTTAATCGTCCAGTAATTACTGGTAGCAGTAACACCAAAATTTTATTACCCACCGATAATGCAACACTATTCAAAGAAAATTTGAGCAAATGGCAAGGGCCGTTATCGAGTTGGTCGACACTTTCAGTTCAAAAGACTGAAAAAATCGAAAACCTGGCATCACGTATCGGTGTTAAACCAGAATTATTGCGTGATGTGAACCTGATCCCTGCAAAAATGCTGGTAAAAGCAGGATCAACGATTCTGGTTCCAAAATCTGACAAGAACGAAGATAAAGATATTGCCCCTGAATTGGCGGACAAAGCACAACTAGTGATGGAGAAAGCGGTAAGCACTCGGCAAATCAGTTACAGAGTCGGCAAGCGGGACAATCTGAACTCAATTGCCAAACGTTATCAGGTCAGCGTTGCCGACGTACGTAGTTGGAATAATTTAAAACACGATTCCGTCACGACGGGCCAAACCTTGCATTTACAGGTGCCGGTTTTTAATAAAGCAGCCCGTACAACAGTGGCGTCACGCGGTAAGCCACCAGTCAGAGCACAAGCACTGATGCGCAATTCCCATACAATCGTTGCACACGGGAAGACAGCAAAAAAGCGTCACGGATAACCTAATCAAGATCAAATAAAAAAGGGAAACAATTACATTGTTTCCCTTTTTTTTCGATCATGTAGAGCGCGTACAACCCACGCAGATCATGCATAAATCGTGGTATTGAAATGGCGGGTTGCACCCGCCCTACAAATTCAATGACGAACTAATTATTTACCAGACTGATTGGCGTAAATAATCCAGTAGCGAGCCAGATCTGCAGTACCATCATTACCCTGAACAGTTTTCAAGGTTTTAATCGCAGCGGCTTTTTTACCTGCTTGCAATTGCGCAATACCTAAATGCAATTTAGCATCGTCAACGTGCTTCAGGCTGTCTTTCTTGATGCCTTCTTCCATCATCGCCAGACCTTGGTCAAACTTACCCGCCGTCACATTAGCATAACCGATGTTCAGTAAGCCTGTACCATCTTTGCTTTGTTGCGCATCAGCCTGAGCTGCCGCCAAGCCCTTATCCGCTTCCGCCTGCGCCTTGTTCGCCATATCGCGCAGACGCTTATGCCGTTCTGCATCGGCACCAGCGCCCAAGGCACCCGCCTTGTAGCCGGCGTCGATAATTTTGCTGGCTTCAGCTGGGAAACCGGCTTGAATGGCCATCAAAGAAGAATCCATAAAATCAGACGTTTTGGTCACTTGACCGAGCGCGATTTTCAAACGATACAAATCCAATTTCAAACGTTCAGAGTAGCCAGGTTTGCGCTCGATATTATTGAGCAGGTTAACCCAGTATTCTTTTTTGTTGTAGTAGGTGATCATTTTTTCCAGCGCACTGGAATAGCCAGCCATATCTTTTTGTTTCAATGCCGCATTGGCATAGAACTCGAGATTCGACAAGCTTGGCGCACGGCCGGCTTTTTCGTCAGCAGCCATGTCAGCCATGACTTCTTTCAAAGCTTTAGAGCTATCACCACCTTGATTCATTGCCTGAATCATGTATGGACGCAAAGATTGATCAGTACCACCTTCAGCAAAATAACGGTTATAGGTAGAAGCCGCTTTAGAATAATTGCCTGCTTTATAGTAAGCATTCGCCAAAACCTGAATCATTTGCAATTGCTCTTTGGATGGCAACTTCGCAGCAGCTACAATCGCTTCAGCTGAACGTATCACCGCGTCGTTGTCACCCGCAGCAGATGCAATCGACAAACGCATACGTTCTATCGTGAAATTCTCATTCACTGTCTTACCGCTAACGCTGTCAGCTTCATGGATTTTTGCCAAAGCGTCTTTATATTTTTTCGCTTTATACAACTCACCTGCGGCCTGAACAATACGGCCAATTTCCGGGCGCATTGCTTCTTCTGCATGTGCAGTATTAGCAGCGATATTAGTTAATTCTGGCGCGGCGGCAAAGCCAATCGCTGCAACTAATACAGCGATACGAGACAAGCGAAGTTGCTTCATATGTTGATCTCTCAATCAATAAATTAAATAAACTCAAAAACCGTGCGAATTCCAAAAACTGAAGGCGCCGATTTCAGCAAATATGAAAAAAGGCAGGGGTTAGCCTGCCAATTTTCTATCATACATCAAGACTTAAACATTGAAGTGCTCAAATCACAATAAATGTACTGATCACTTCAAGAACTGCTCGTTCCCGACCATACCGATTTTGGTCACACCCAGTCGTTGGGCGGAAGCCATTACAGCCGCTACCGATTTGTACGGCACAACTGCATTCGGACGCAGGTGAACTTCTGGCTGATTTGGATTGCTTGCCACTTCTGTCAGCTTGCTTTCCAATTCTCCACGGTTCGCTACTGCCACACCGTTCCATAACACCGTTCCGTCAAAGTCCACGTCAATGTTCACTACCACTGGCGGTTCTGTTGGTTTTGACGGTGTATTGGTCGGCATATTCAGATTCACTGAGTGATTCTGAATTGGAATGGTGATGATCAGCATGATGATCAACACCAACATCACGTCGATCAACGGCGTCATGTTCATTTCTATCATCACTT
>JBMPOY010000008.1:0-260829 GCA_049340365.1 Undibacterium sp. Ji67W
CAAGTTATGCCTGATGACCATAGCGAGTTGGTACCACCCCTTCCCATCCCGAACAGGACCGTGAAACGACTCTGCGCCAATGATAGTGCTGCAACCAGTGTGAAAGTAGGTTATCGTCAGGCTCCCCAATGCTACCCCTCTCTGTGAAAACAGCGAGGGGTTTTGCTTTTGTAAAAGTATAGATACGTCTCTTCGTGGAGATGTAAATTAAAAATGTAAGTACATGAATTCGGTAGGAGGCGGTAACCCGCTCGGAAGTATTTACCGGATAGCATTTAGCGGGTTGCATCGCCCTGCAAAAATTCGATTTGTTGTATTTCGGAGAACAACGAAAATACAATGAATCATCCAGTTATGCCTGATGACCATAGCGAGTTGGTACCACCCCTTCCCATCCCGAACAGGACTGTGAAACGACTCTGCGCCAATGATAGTGCTGCAACCAGTGTGAAAGTAGGTTATCGTCAGGCTTCTCATACCAACCCTCGTTACTTAGGTAGCGAGGGTTTTGTCTTTATAGCTTTTGAGTGTTTCGTGGGAAATTGATCGGGTATGATGATCAATTCAGCATGAACTTGATCTGGATCACAATTGATTTTCCCGATACGAATACGATAGAGACAGCAGGAATTTTCCTCATCTATTCAGGAGTTATTATGCAAGTTGAACATCACCAATTGGCTGTTGATTTTCCAGAATTCAAAGAACAAATTCACGACCTGAAATCGAGCGACGCGCATTTTGCAAAATTGTTTGATGAGTATGAAGCAACGGATAAGGCGGTTAACCGCGCTGAGAACGGTGTTGAGCACTTAGGCGACGTCGCTCTTGAAGCGCTCAAGAAAGTACGTATTCACTTAAAAGACCAGTTATTTCAAAAGTTGCAGGCAACGGCGAAAGCTTAATGCTTTAAAGAAAACCTGTTGTGAATTCTTGCAGCTAAATATAAGCGTTCAAAATAAGCGGTCAATATTTGGCCGCTTATTTTTTTTGACGTGGTGGACGGAAAACGTTCTGATCCGCGTAAAACCCGGGATTTTGATCTTTCCACCAACCGGGAATACCCAACACCGGCAACGGTGTATAGTCCGCGGTCGTCAACGTCTGAGTTAACAACTGTTGAGACACGAGCTGGTCGATTTGCATCAACCTGTCTTCACGTGACAATGCAAAGTGCTGGGGATCCACTCTGAGCACCCAACTATGCGCAGTGATCGCTTTATATGGATTGACTAATTTTTCCATTAAGGCGTGACCAAAACTCCAAACTTTGGCGCAACGATCAAATTTTGATCGTTGTTGTACAAAAGCGGAATCCCATTGATGCAGACGTAACGCCTCGATTAACTCGTTCCCGGCTGCAGAATGTTCGACGACCAAAAGTGCTGCATTTTCATCAAAGATGGTTGCGGCATCGCGTGCAGGTCCGCGTGATTTTCCTATCCCCAGTGCGGCAATTTGTGCGGCTTGCAAGGCATTGAGCTGACGTTTAATTTCTGGAAAACTCAACCACACTAAGGCATTAAAAAAATCGTGCAGATTTTCCCGCGTGGGTACTTTGCCAGTCGCATTGATATGCGCCTCATATGCTGTGCCTTCCGGTAATTCTTCTTGCGGAATAAACTGAACCGCTAGCCCAAGATGATTTTGCAATTGCATTTCACCTGCGAGCCGGTTCAGGCATGCACGCCAATCTTGCGCAGCGATCAATTGCTGCGCATAAGGGCGTACGGTATCAAACCAACGGGCAGACCAGTCTATCTGGTCAAAAAAACGTTCAGACATCTGGCTTAGGCGCTGACTGCCTGCAATTTCCAATGTAAGGTTTCACCGCTATTAAGTGGCACGATACTGGCATCGGCGAACGGTAACTCATCAGGCATTGTCCATTCCTGCCGCAGTAACTGAACTTTGTCAGTATTACGAGGCAGATTGTAAAAATCGGGGCCATTGAAGCTGGAAAATGCTTCCAGTTTATCGAGTGCACCAGCTTGATCAAACGCTTGTGCATACAGTTCCATCGCGTGCAGAGCGGTATAGCATCCAGCGCAGCCGCAAGCGTGCTCTTTTGCACCTTTAGCGTGCGGTGCGGAATCCGTGCCGAGGAAAAAGCGTGCGCTGCCTGATGTTGCCGCTTTTAACAAAGCCTGGCGATGGGTTTCACGCTTTAAGACTGGCAGGCAATAGTAATGCGGGCGGATGCCGCCTTTAAAGATCTCATTGCGGTTGTACAGCAAGTGATGTGCAGTAATCGTCGCTGCAATCGCACCAGGCGCTTCTGCAACGTAAGCCGCAGCATCGCTGGTGGTAATGTGCTCAAACACGACCTTGAGCTCTGGCATGTCTTTGCGTAAAGGTTGCATTACGCGATCAATGAACACAGCTTCACGATCGAATAAATCGATGTCAGAATCAGTGACTTCGCCATGAACCAGAAAAGGCATGCCAATTTCTTGCATGACTTCCAGTGTTTTGTAGCATTTTTTCAGATCGGTCACACCAGCATCTGAATTGGTCGTTGCGCCAGCCGGGTAGAGTTTCACAGCATGGACAAAGCCGCTATCCTTGGCGCGGCGGATTTCATCTGGCGGTGTGTTATTAGTCAGGTATAAAGTCATCAATGGTTCAAACTTCATCCCTGCTGGCAATGCTGCCAGAATGCGTTCGCGATAGGCAGCGGCTTGTTCCGTGGTCGTGACTGGTGGCTTCAGGTTAGGCATGACGATTGCACGCGCAAATTGGGCTGCGGTGTGCGGTAAGACGCTTGCGAGTGCGGCGCCATCACGCAAATGTAGATGCCAGTCGTCAGGTCGGGTGATGGTCAGAGATTGTGAGGATGGTGTGGACATGATCGCTTTCGGTGTCAAATTCTCGATAGCCATCATTTTACCTTTCTGCACGACAGGCTGAAAGGATAAAAATATACTCCACCATAGTATGTATTTTCCGCCCATATTTGATAATGACAAATAGGGTAAAAATTCAAAATATTGGGGGAGTATATTTAAAGACGGTGTGAAACCGCATCCACTCTTTTCATCTGTGATGAACAAACTCAGAAACGGGTTTCACATCCGCTGATCTTTGCTTAATGCGCGATGATCTTCGCCAGGAAATCGCGGGCCCGATCTGACCGGGCATTGGTAAAGAAATCATCTTTAGGACAGTCTTCCACAATGACACCCTTATCCATGAAAACGATGCGGTTTGCTACTTTTTTAGCAAAACCCATTTCATGCGTCACCACCATCATGGTCATACCTTCTTGTGCCAGACCCACCATCACGTCCAGTACTTCATTGATCATTTCAGGGTCAAGTGCTGAAGTTGGTTCATCGAATAACATGGCGATTGGGTCCATCGACAAGGCACGTGCGATCGCCACGCGTTGTTGCTGACCGCCAGATAATTGACCAGGAAACTTATCTTTCTGATTCAACAGCCCGACGCGGTCAAGATATTTCAATCCACGTTCTGTCGCTTCATCTTCAGAGCGTCCCAATACTTTGACCTGACCCAGCGTCAGATTTTGCCGGATAGTCAGATGTGGGAAGAGTTCAAAGTTCTGAAACACCATACCGATACGGGCACGCAGTTTGGATAAATTCGTTTTGGGGTCGCCCACAGAAATGCCATCAACAATAATCTCGCCTTTTTGAAACGGCTCTAAACCATTCACGGTTTTGATCAACGTTGATTTGCCAGAACCAGAGGGGCCGCATACGACCACCACTTCACCTTTGGCGACTTGGGTGCTGCAATCAGTCAATACCTGAAACTGACCATACCATTTGCTGACGTTGTTTAATGTAATCATGTTATCTCCAAAATCTTTCAGGGGAATGGAATCTGACCCACTCCTAGCGAATAATCGCCACTTTTTGCTGTAATTTTTTAACCAGGCTAGACAAGCTAAAACATAAAATGAAATAGATTACAGCCACAAACGTGTACATTTCGACCAATCGTCCATCACGATGCGCAACGGCATTGGCGGAGCCGACAAAGTCCGGAATCCCAAGCACAGACACCAGAGAAACGTCTTGAAATAACACGATCGTTTGCGTCAACAAGATAGGAATCATGTTGCGAAACGCTTGCGGTAAAACGATATACGCCATCGTTTGCCAGTAGTTCATTCCTATCGCATATCCGGCAGAAATCTGACCACGCGGAATCGATTGAATACCGGAGCGCATAATCTCGCAATAGTAAGCAGCCTCAAACAAGATGAAGGTGATCAGGCAAGATGAGAAAGCGCCAACTTGCACTGGTTCATGCGCCCCGATAATCCATGCGCCAATATACGGTGCGAGGAAATAGAACCAGAAAATCACCAACAACAGCGGTACCGAACGAATCAGGTTGACATAGGTGGTGGCAACGAAAGAAATCAGACGATTGCTCGATAAGCGCATCATTGCCAGCACGGTACCGAGGATGATGCCACCCAGCATGGCGACCAATGTTAATTTAACCGTGAACAACAGACCTTCAAAAATCAAATGCTGCCAGGTGCGTTGAATCACATCAAAGTCGAAAGAGCCTAACATAATCAATTCCCCTTCACTTTAGCTGAGCCAGAGGTGATAAAACCCGGGACTGCGGTGACACGTTCAAGCAGATTCGACAAGAGAATCGCAATGACGGAGATACCAAGATAGATCAACGTCACTGCAGTAAATGCTTCAAAAACTTGTGCTGAAAATTCTTGCATAGAACGCGCACTTTGCATCAGTTCAACGACAAAAATACTCGATGCTACCGAGCTGTTTTTGATGATCGCCGCGACTTCATTGGTCAGTGAAGGAATGATGATACGAAACGCCATCGGCAGCAGCACGTAACGATAGGTTTGCGGCAAGGTTAAGCCGAGTGCTGTCCCCGCCATGAGTTGCCCGCGTGGAAGCGCATTAATCCCCGCTGAAACCTGCACAGCTACGCGGGCAGAAGTAAAGAAACCCAGACTCAACGCAGCAGTAATGAATGCCATATTGGGTAAAGATTTAAGCCAATCACCGAGCGCGCTTGGTACGACTTCAGGCATCACAAAATACCAGAGGAACATCTGTACCAACAAAGGAATATTCCTAAATAACTCGACGTAAGCATTGGCCGATTTTGCCATCCATTTATTCGGTGCAGTACGCATGGTACCGATGATCGCACCCAACACCAGGGCAATCACCCAACCAGCTCCTGCGGTGGCTAATGTCCATTGCATGCCAGAAATCAGGGAGTCAAGGTAAGTGCCAGTGCCATCCGGCGCATCCTCCCAAAAAATTTTCCAATTCCAGTTGTAGTTCATGTTTGTCTCCTCACTACTCTCTCTTGATTCATACTTCTGATCTGTACTTCTGAATATCAATTATTACAAGATAGTATGCATGCTATCTTTCATATTCTGGTGAAAGCGGTATTTTAACTATGACAAATAAAAGGGGAGGTGAACACCCTCCCCACTTATCGACAAGTCTTGAAAATGCCTTGCTACCAATGACCGGACGGCATTTCAGAAAATATTATTTTTTCTTTTTCAACACTGCTTTTTGTGCCTCTGGAACTGCTGCATACGCAGATGGCTCACCTGAATCGGTTGGTTTTGCAATCACTGCTTTAAATTGGTCGGAGATAGGCCAGTTCAAAGTAATATTTTTTGGTGGAATCGGTTGCATGAACCATTTATTGTAAATGCGATTGATATCACCCGAAGTCAGGATGTTGCTGATGGCAGTATCTACTGCTTTTTTGAACGCAGGATCGTCTTTACGCAACATAATGCCATACGGTTCGACTGATAAGGCTTCTTTACTGATTTCGTAATCGGATGGGGATTTAGAATTGGCTGCTAAAGATGCAAGCAAAATATCATCCATGACAAAGGCTGCTGCGCGTCCAGTTTCCACCATCAGGAATGCTTCGGCATGATCTTTCGCTGGCAAAATATTGATTCCCAGATTTTGATCCGCGTTTAAGGTCGTTAATTGTTTGAGGTTAGACGTGCCTGATGTTGAAACGACGACCTTGCCGCGTAAATCTGCGAGAGATTTGATATTGGCAGCTTTCTTGGAAAGAATACGATTGGCAGTAACAAAAGTAGTTGGTGCAAATGCAACTTGTTTTTGACGCTCAAGATTGTTTGTTGTTGAACCGCATTCGAGATCGATCGTACCATTGGCCATCAAGGGAATACGAGTCGCCGAAGTCACTGGATTCAGTTTTACATTCAATGTGCTCAAGCCCAACTGTCTCTGCACCGAAGTAACGATCTTCATACACAGGTCAACAGAGTAACCTTGATACGATTGTTTATCGTCAAGGTAAGAAAATGGAATAGACGAATCGCGTACGCCTAAAATAATTGTGCCGCTATCTTTGATTTTTTTGAGTGTTCCTGTTTCTTGGGCGTGTGCCATGTTGCAGGTCACCCCAACACTGATCATTAAAGCTAAAGTTTTCAATAATTTCATACTGTCTCCAAAATTAAACGACGAAATTCGTATAACAGAGTGTATCAAAACATTCGAACGATGCATTCATATTTTAAAACTAAGTTATAAGTAATTTTTAAAACCTTCCGCACCATATTACAACGGCACAACATGCCTTGCGACCTCATGGGCCGTTCACGCATGTATTTATTGTTATTCGTAAATTAATCCGCAACTTTGTCGCTAGGGAAGCGAATGTTATCGCGCAATAAAAAACCCATAGGCATGTTTAAATTAATGCCTTTAGGCACAATTGGTTTTTTAAACCATTTATCGTAAAGTTTTGTGAATTCGCCATCATTCATCAATCTCGCCATTTCGCGATCTAGCAGATCTTTGAAGGCGGGGTCATCTTTGCGTAACATGATTGCATATGGTTCCGTTGATAGCGCATCTCCGACAACGATAAATTTTTCGGGATTGGCGTTATTTGCTCGCAGACCATAGAGCAATACATCATCGATCACGAATGCGTCTGCTTGAAATTTTTCGACCATTGAAAATGATTCAGAATGGTCACTGCCCTCAAGAAAGCGCACATTCAGTCCACGCACTTTGTCACGGTCGTTGAGTAACTTGACGGTTGTGGTTCCTTTGGTGGTGACGACCTTCTTATCTTTTAAGTCTGGCCAATTTTTAATACCAGCATCACTACGCACCAGCATGCGGGTCGCTGCAAAAAAATGAGGAATGGTAAAGCTGACCTGCTTACGACGCTCAGCATTATTGGTGGTCGATCCGCACTCTATATCGGCTTTCCCATCAATAATTGCGGGAATGCGATTATTTGATGTTACCAATAAGTAGTTGACCTTTAATTGCGGGAGTTTCAGTTCTTTTTTGATTGCGTCTACGAATTTAAGACAAATATCCATGGAATAGCCCACCGGCTTACCATCGACTAAATATGAAAAAGGAACCGAAGATTCACGATGCGCGATCGTGATTGTCTGGGTTGCTTTGATATTGCTGATGGTGTCGGCTGCGCATGAAAGCGGTATTCCGAAAGCCAGAATGCAAGGCAGACCTGCCTTCAACCATTTTTGCACTACTTTCATAAAACCTCCGAGTTGAGTAGCTCAGGATGGTAATGACAAACAGCTTAGTTGTTCAAGGGAAATTGCAAATTCTTTCAAAACTTTATACGGAAAGCGTCATATTTAAATTGTTGTTATAAAGACAAACAATGTTTTAAATGAATTTTTTATTGATAATTAGTTTTTTAAAAGATAATTATCTGAACGCACAATCACCTGAAATTTATCCATTTGGCGCTCCTATTTTTCCTGCAGTAAATAAATTTAAATTAAATTAAATTAAATTAAATTTATTACACGCATTTCAATAAAAAAAGCCCATCTACCGGATGCACAGAACGTATCTGAGATTTACTCAGTTCTAGCTTAGGTGATGGGCGTTGCACTTACCACTTATACAAGCACAAAAATCCGCTTGTGTGACGATGCTTTACAGATTATGGATACAGACCGCGTACTTCGCGCGCTTGCAAGACACGTGAGCAACCGATGATAAACGCGGCAGTACGCAAAGAAACCTTCTTATCTTCGGTTACTTGCCATACCGATGTAAAGGCTTCTTTCATGATGCGGGTCAGACGTTGATTGATTTCATCTTCAGACCAGAAATAGCTGGAGAAATCTTGCACCCATTCAAAGTAAGAAACCGTCACGCCACCGGCATTGGCGATCACGTCTGGCACTACCAACACGCCTTTATCGCGCAGAATGTCATCTGCTTCTGGTGTCGTTGGGCCGTTTGCACCTTCGAGAATGATTTTGGCTTTGATCTGATCTGCATTTTTGGTAGTGATTTGCTGTTCCAATGCAGCTGGGATCATGATGTCGCAATTCACGGACCAGAATTCGTGATCTGGCAATACGGCTTCAATACCATCGAAACCTGCAACGCTACCTTTAGCGGCAACGTGTTCTAACAGTTTATTCACATCCAAACCATTGGAGTGGAAAATTGTGCCGCCATGATCTTGCACTGCCACGATTTTTGCGCCTGCTTCTGCAAACAAACGTGCAGCGATACCGCCAACGTTACCAAAACCTTGTACCGCGATTTTTGCGCCAACAATGTTCAAACCACGTTTCGCCGCCGCTTCAGAACCAACGACAAATACGCCACGGCCAGTTGCTTCGCGGCGACCTAAACTACCGCCCAGAGAAATTGGCTTACCAGTCACAACGCCAGTTGCGGTACGGCCTTCATTCATGGAATAGGTATCCATCATCCATGCCATGGTTTGCTCGTTGGTATTGACGTCTGGTGCAGGAATATCTTTGTCTGGTCCGATGATGATACCGATCTCAGACGTGTAGCGACGTGTCATACGCATCAATTCGCCCTTAGACAAGGTCTTAGGATCAACACGAATACCGCCTTTGGCACCACCGTATGGAACGTTGACTGCGGAGTTTTTGATGGTCATCCACGCAGACAATGCCATCACTTCAGACAAAGTCACGTCCTGGTGGAAGCGCACGCCGCCCTTACCTGGACCACGGGAGGTATTGTGCTGCACGCGGTAGCCTTCAAAATGAGCAATCGTGCCATCATCACGTTCGATAGGCACATCCACTACCAGAATACGCTTTGGACGCTTCAGCGTTTCTACCCAACGCGACAAGTTGCCGAGGTAAGGGGTAACGCGATCAATCTGCTCGAGGTAAACGGACCAAGGACCGGTCTCTGTCGGGGTAAGATAGGACGGTATCTGGTGTTGGCTGGACATGGTATCTCCTGATAATGTAAACAGAAAAGACAAACAAACGACAAATGAAAAATAAGTAAATGACTTCTTTTGGTGCGTTATTTAAAAAATCGCACTAAAAAGGTGAGGCATAGTAGTCGTTCTGCCTATTGTTCAGCCAATGCTTTGTTTGCATTAATCTATGCAGGAAATGCATAATTATCGAAGTGGACTGGCTTGGTACAGCATTGTGCGGGGGGCAACCCGCCAGATCCGTGCAATTCCCAATCACTGCGGGGGTTACACTTGCCCTTCACAAGTTAACTAAACGCGCTTCGCTGCCTTTTGCCCTTTTTTATGTTCCGCTGTCTGAAGCTGTTCCAGATAATCCCACAAGCGCGAGACGATCATTTTGCCGGGTCTTTGTAATGATGGGCGTTCGCGATAGAGGCGAATTTCCATGTTGACTTCCCATGCGCCGGTGCCGTCGTCGGCGCGTGCCAGTTGTTTTTGTTTGATCTCACGAGTGACCGCTGACTCAGGCAAAAAGGCAATACCGCGGCCTTCGAGTGCCATCATTTTTAAGCCTTCGGCCATATCGGTTTCGTAACATTTTTCCAGATGCAAAGGAGTGCGGGTGTCGTTTAGAATCAGATCCACCATGCGTCCAAGATAGGCATTGTTTGCATAGGCTAAAAACGGTATCGGTTCGTTTTCATTACCGGGCAAAAGTAACTCTGGATTGCCTTGTTTGTCGCAGCGCGTATAGGCGCGTAATGCTTCATGACCCATGCTGATCATGTCGTACTGACTTGCGTCGAGCAGCAAAGGCTGGCGCGGGTGGTGGTAGCACAATAAGAGATCGCAACCACCTTCGACCAAGGTCATGACCGCATCATGTACATTCAAAGCCAGCAAGCGGCTATGGATTTCTCCAAACGCTGTTTCCAGACCCGTCAGCCAGCGCGGCACATAGGTGAGAGAGAGCGTATGCGGAACCGCAAAATCGATCGTGGTCTGGGTGGTGGTGCGCTTACCACGCAACAAAGCGCGGGCGTTATTGATTTGTCCCAACATTGCAATCGCTTGTTCGTAAAACACTTCACCGGCATGGGTTAAACGCGTCGGATACGATGTGCGGTCGATCAGATCGCTGCCTAACCATGCCTCTAAAGACTGGATACGACGAGAAAAAGCCGGTTGCGTTACGTGCCGCAATTCCGCCGAACGGCTAAAGCTATTGGTTTCTGCGAGCGAGACAAAATCTTCTAACCACTTGGTTTCCATTTACACCCCTGCGACCTGTAATTGCTCGTCTTCGGTATTACCGTCATTGTCAGTAGTACCGGTTTGCTGACGTTCCCACATTTGTGCGTAAGCGCCCTGTAAATTTAGCAATTCCTGATGTGTGCCGCGTTCAATAATCCTGCCATTGTCCATGACCAAAATTTGATGTGCATCGACGATGGTCGACAAGCGATGCGCAATTACAAGACTGGTGCGGCTGCGGGCAATTTCTTTTAATTGCGCTTGAATCATTTGCTCAGACCGTGAATCGAGTGCCGAGGTTGCTTCATCAAAAATGAGGATAGCTGGATTCTTCAGTAACGTACGCGCAATGGCGACACGCTGCTTTTCCCCACCAGATAATTTTAAGCCGCGCTCACCGACCATGGATTGATAACCGTCCGGCAGTGATTCGATAAATTCATGAATATACGCCGCCTTGGCGACGGCAATGATTTCTTCTTTTGTAGCTCCTGGTTTGCCGTAGCCGATATTGTATTCAATCGTATCGTTAAACAGCACCGTATCTTGCGGTACGATACCGATCGCAGCACGTACTGAGGCTTGTGTCACCTGACGTAAATCCTGTCCATCAATGCTGATGGTACCGGTTTGAATGTCATAAAAACGGAACAGCAAACGCGACAAGGTTGATTTGCCTGAGCCACTATGACCAACCACTGCCGTGGTGGTGCCGGCGGCAATGTTAAAGTCGACATCAAACAAAATCTGACGCTTGCTTTCGTAGCTGAAATCGACGTGCTTGAAGACAATTTCGCCACCCTGCTGATGCTTGATCATTAATGGTTTGGCACCAACTGGATCTGCGATTTCCTGATTCTGATCCAGTAAGGAAAACAGTTTTTCCATGTCCGCCAGACTTTGTTTGATTTCGCGATAGAGCACGCCGAGAAAATTCAAAGGCATATACAATTGCAGCATGAAGGAATTGACCAGCACCAGATCACCGATGCTCATATTTCCGTCTATGACACCTTGTGTTGCACGCCATAAAATCAAGGTCACGGCGGTGGCGATGATCATCGATTGGCCGGTATTTAATAAAGACAAGCTGCTCTGTGATTTGACGGCGGCGGTTTCGTAATTTTTTAAACCCTGATCATAGCGTTGGGCTTCGTATTCTTCATTACCGAAGTACTTTACTGTCTCATAGTTTAATAAAGAATCGATGGCCTTGGTACTCGCTTTGGAATCGAGTTCATTCATGGTGCGCCGGAAATGCGTACGCCATTCTGTGACAGAAATTGTGAACACGATATAGGTCGTGAGCGCGACAAACGTGATGATACTGAACCACTTATCGTAATGCGTACTCAGATAAATTAATACCAGCGTGATTTCTAACAAGGTCGGAAAAATACTGAACAGCGCATAAGCAACCAATGAAGAAACGGCACGCGTTCCGCGTTCTATATCCCGCGTTACACCACCGGTTTGGCGGTTCAGATGAAAGCGCAAAGACAACGCATGTAAATGGCGGAATACCTTGAGAGCGATATTGCGCACCGCTCTTTGCGTCACTTTTGCAAATATAAACTCGCGTAGCTCGGTAAAAACGGTCGTCGATAAGCGCAAAGCGCCGTAAGCAATGATTAAGCTAATCGGTAACACCACCATCGCGGCTGGATGCGTCGGCGTAATGGTCATACTGTCTACTAGGCGCTTTAACACCAAAGGCACGCCTACCGTAGCTAATTTTGCACCGACCAACATGCTCAAAGCGAGCAAGACGCGTAGCTTATACGCCCACAAATACGGTAACAGCGTCTTGATGGTTGCCCAATCACTACGTTGATGAGTGGCAGGTGCAGCGGGTGGCACGCTGCCGGTGTTTTCTCTGCGATTGCGCATCGTAAGAGTCTTTTCTAGAAGTAGTTTATGATGTCAGCCCTGCTAGCAAAAGCTGGCGCATATGTTTCAGGTAATGTCAGGTCAAAAGCAATGCGGTAAATGCCTTGCGACAAGACGATCTTTACTTTGTCGATTTGCGAGCTAAGCTTGAATTTAAGCTTGGACTTCAGCTTCAGATTGTAACCGTTAGCAGCGTCTGCTGTGTACTCTCTGCGCGGTCAGCTTCTCAGGAATAGTTTTTGCATTGATGTTGCACCCAGTTCAAATGATTTAGTTTTAGAAAGATAATGATGACAAACCATACCCAAACCACGCTTCCTCCACACATGCCTACTTTGCGTGTGATGCCTATGCCTTCCGATGCCAATGTGCATGGTGACGTGTTCGGTGGCTGGATTATGGCGCAGGTGGATATTGCGGGCGCGATTCCGGCTGCCCGACGCGCCAATGGCCGTGTGGCGACCATTGCGGTGAATTCATTTTTGTTTAAACAGCCGGTATTTGTTGGTGATTTGTTATCGTTTTACGCAGACGTGGTCAAAGTCGGCAATACCTCAATCACGATTGCAGTCGAAGTCTATGCGGAGAGAAACCGGTTACAAGCTGATACCGTGAAGGTGACTGAAGCAACCTTGACCTATGTCGCAACCGGTGAAGATCGTAAGCCACGCCAGATCCCGCCTTTAGACGCAATTGAGGCATTTTCCGCTGGCAAATAAAATGTGGTCGCGGCGTCAATTTTTACAGCGGTCTTTACAAC
This sequence comes from Undibacterium sp. Ji67W, assembly GCA_049340365.1. Taxonomy (GTDB): domain Bacteria; phylum Pseudomonadota; class Gammaproteobacteria; order Burkholderiales; family Burkholderiaceae_D; genus Undibacterium. The sequence continues at coordinate 13,130 of JBMPOY010000008.1, forward strand.
TTGGTTCGCTGGCAGCACTGGCACAGGCATTTCCAGGCTATGCGGCTGAGAAAATAGCCGGTGGTACGCCATCCTACCCATTTACGCTTGGTGTGGCATCCGGTTCGCCGCGACATGACAGTGTAGTGTTGTGGACCCGGCTGTTGCCCGGACCTTTGAATTCCTTATTGTTGCCACCAGTGGCGTATAAAGTGCGTTGGGAAATCGCAGAGGACGAAGCATTTAAGCGCATTGTCGATAAAGGCGAAGCGTTTGCTTTGCCCGAGCTGGCGCATAGTGTGCATGTGGATGTGACAGCGTTGCGTCCGGATCGCTGGTATTGGTATCGATTTATGGTGGGTGATGCAGTTAGCCCCTATGGTCGTACCCGCACCGCACCGGCAGTTGATGCCCAAGGGAGCAGCTTAAAACTGGCTGTTGCATCGTGTCAGCATTGGGAGTTTGGCGAATATGCAGCACACCATCATATAGCGCGGTCAGCACCGGATTTGGTGGCTTTTCTCGGTGACTACATTTATGAATGGGGACCTTACGATACCAAGCACCCACTAAAGCCGCGACGCCGGGATATAGAGAGTTTCAGCTTAGCAGAATACCGTTCCCGCTATGCCCAATATAAAACCGACCCCTTACTACAAGAGGCACATCATGCCGCGCCGTGGATTGTGACGTGGGATGATCATGAAGTCAGTAATGATTACGGCAATGACCGAGATGAGCGTTTAGATCCGATTTTTTTACAAAGACGCGCCGCTGCCTATCAGGCATTTTATGAGCACATGCCAGTACGCCTGCAACAGCCAACCACGACGCCGGAGCAATTTTCCCGCATGCGGATTTATGATCGCTATGACTGGGGACGACTGGCACGTTTTCATGTGCTCGATGACAGACAGTACCGTTCTTATCAACCTTGTGTCAAAGCGGGGCAGGGTGGTTCCAATATGGTCAGTCGCGCTGAATGCAGCGATTTGCGCGATCCGACCCGTACCTTGCTTGGTGCCGAACAAGAGCAATGGCTGGCGCGTGGTTTTGCCAGTTCGCAGGCGAAATGGAATATTCTGACGCAACAAACCTTGATGGCACAATGTGATGTAGGTGCTGATTTTCATACGCCAGAAGCAAAATTCTGGACTGACGGTTGGGATGGTTGCCCCGCCGGACGTCAACGATTATTGGAAGATATTCAAAAGCATCAGCCCGCTAATCCTGTCGTCATTTCAGGTGATGTACATACGTTTTATGCGGCAAATCTGAAGCGCGATTTTGATGCCAAAGCGTCGGCGAATAATCCGGTTATTGCTACTGAATTTTGTGGTACGTCGATCACGTCCAATTCACGCCCGCAAGAAAGTACAGATCAAATACTGGCACGTAATCGCCATATCAAATATGGTCGCAGTGATAAACGTGGTTATATGTTAATGGAAATTTCAGACAAAAAAATGTTGACACACTTTGTGGCGCTGGACGATGTATTGAAGGCCGATTCCGGGATCAGTACGTTGCAAAGCTTTGTGGTCGAAGATGGAAAAACTGGTGTGGTGACAGCCTGAAGTTTTGTTGATCGTTTTTTCTATTTTAACCGTTACTTTCATTGCCTATTGTAGGACGGGTGTAACCCGTCATATCGACGTAACATCTGTTCAGCGTGGTTTGCATCCGCCCTGTAAAAAAGGGAAGGCGCGTTGCCTTCCCTTTGACTGATTGCTTAATTAAGCCGCCTTTTTCTCATCGCGCAATTCACGGCGTAGAATTTTACCGACGTTGGTTTTCGGTAAATCCATACGGAATTCAATGTACTTCGGTTTTTTGTAAGCGGTGAATTGTTCTTTGCAATAGTCCATGAGTTGATCCACGGTCAGATTAGGATCTTTGCGTACCACAAACAATTTCACGGCTTCGCCAGAATTGGCATCAGGCACGCCGATACACGCACATTCGAGGACGCCAGGGTGCAGCGCAACCACGCCTTCGATTTCATTAGGGTAGACATTGAATCCTGAAACCAGAATCATGTCTTTTTTACGATCGACAATCGTCGTGTAACCGCGGAAATCCATAATACCGACGTCACCAGTTTTGAAGAAACCATCTGGTGTCATGACTTTCGCTGTTTCATCCGGACGATTCCAGTAGCCGACCATCACTTGTGGGCCGCGAATCGCGATTTCTCCGGGATGGCCGAGCGGTACAGGATTACCATCATCATCGAGAATCAAAATTTCTGTCGAAGGGATGGGCATACCGATCGTACCGGAGAATTCTTTGGTATTTGCCAGATTCGCCGTGGCGACTGGTGATGTTTCAGATAAGCCATAGCCTTCCGCAATTGCACAACCAGTGACATTGAGCCATTTGTCCGCCACCGCTTTTTGCACTGCCATACCGCCACCACTACAAATTTCGAGGCCAGAAAAATCGAGCTTAGCAAAATCAGGATTGTTCAACAGACCGTTGTACAAGGTATTTACGGCCGGGAAAATATTGATTTTGTAATTCTGCAGTTCTTTAATAAAACCCGGAATGTCACGCGGATTTGGAATCAATAAATTCATCGCCCCGATGCGAGTTCCTAGTAAGTTGCAGACAGTCAGCGCAAAAATATGATACAGCGGTAAAGCACAAACGATGACTTTGGATTCGTTTTCATGCCCGGCCATACCTGGTGACAGCCACGCATCGTTTTGCAAAACATTAGCAACAACATTGCGGTGCGTCAGTGTTGCACCCTTAGACACGCCGGTTGTCCCCCCTGTGTATTGCAGAAAAGCCACATCAGTGTGCAGAATTTCTACAGGATTAAAACTTAATTGACGGGCATCGGACACCATTTTGTTGAAACGAATTGCAGTTGGCAGCTTAAATGCCGGCACCATTTTTTTTACATTGCGAACGACAAAATTAACTAAGGTGCCTTTGAAACCGCCTAACATATCGCCCATACTAGCGATGACAACGTGTTTCACGGAGGTTTTAGCAATCACATGTTCCAGCGTGGTAGCAAAATTTTCGAGGATAAAAATCGCTTCAGCGCCGGAATCTTTTAACTGATGCTCTAATTCGCGCGGTGTATAAAGCGGGTTTACATTCACGACGGCATAGCCTGCTCGCAAAATTGCAGCCATCACCACTGGATATTGCAATACGTTCGGCATCATGATCGCTACACGTGCGCCTTTTTTCAAGCCTTTGCTTTGCAACCAGCCTGCGACCTGACGCGACATGGTATCGAGTTCGCCATACGTTAATAGCTTTCCCATACATGCATAGGCATTGCGAGCGGCAAATTTTTTAAATGCCTCTTCCAACAACTGCACCAACGATTGATACTGCGTGACATCAATTTCTGCTGGTATCCCTTCGGGGTAGGATTTAAGCCAGAACTTATCCATAAATTTCCTCGTCTCCGTTTGTTATTGTGTTTGTAGTGATCGCAATATTTGCCTGATTTGAAACGCCAAAAAAGCATGGTCGTTCTTTTTGATGATGGCAGTATTCCAACGCTTGATGCTATCGCTTAAATCTCGTCAAGGCAAGCGTTTTGAGTGCAAATTGAGGGTCTCTTAAGGGCTGAGCTGTTGTTTGTCAAATTTATGAGCCTGCGAAGTGCTCTCTAATAGATGTTTTATGGGGCAAGAATTGCAGGGAATGCAGTTATACTATCCACCGCATTCAAATCATGTTGCTCTCTGGCTCTTCAACTTCTGTTTAAAAATGACCTTAATCGATTATCTAAGTAAGTATTTTAAGAAGTGATACGAATATATCCGATAGTAACCATCTGTCGATGCCAATACCTTCCGGTTTGAGAAAGCAAAATGGATAAAAATAGTACAAGAGATTATCACCAAGCACTTTACGCAAACTTATGAAACAACAAATCAATAAAATTATTGCGGTGATAGTCACATTTAATCCGGATATAGAACGGCTATACGAAAATTTCTTAGTTTTGCGTTCTCAGGTTGCTGGCGTTGTTATTGTTGATAATTCGGATAACTCGTCCCTTGCGAAACAAACTCAATCGCGTTTTTCCGAGGAAGACGATTGCTATTACTTGAATAATTCCGGAAACCAGGGAATTGCTCATGCGTTGAACAGAGGACTGGAATACGCGTCAAAATCAGGTGCCGATTGGCTCTTGACGATGGATCAAGATAGTTGTTTGCCAAAAAATTACGTCGCTATTCTATCCTTGGTGATTTCAGTCAGCGATGCAAGTGTCGCCTCTATTGGTACTCCGTTTTATAGTGGGAACCGGGTATTTTCGGAGAAAAAATCTGGCGGCCCCGTCAAACTTTTAATTACCTCGGGAAATTTGGTTCAAATTAAAGCAGTACAAAAAGTAGGAAATTTTCGCGAAGATTTTTTCATAGACTATGTGGATTTCGATTTGTCCCTCCGACTAAGAAAAGCGGGTTTTAAATTAATAGAAACCCATGAGACTAATTTTCAGCATCGACTCGGGTTGCCCGAGAAAAGAACTTTCTTAGGGACGACGTATTTTAGTTCTAATTATTCACCAATACGCCAGTATTACATGAGCAGAAATCGCGTAGTTTTTTTTAGAGAAAATTTTCTTTATGACCCTCTCTTAGTACTTAAGTGTGTCTATGACATGATGAAGGAATTGGTTAAAATTCTTTTAGGAGAAAAAGCCAGAGCAATAAAAACCAGAGCAATACTGAAAGGAATACGAGACGGGATATTTGGAAAGATGGGGAAACATTCAGGTACTTTTTAATCTTGTATTAAAAATCTATTAGGCATGATGTCAGTCACCCATCTGAAGAATTGAGAATATGGCAGGCCCCAAAAAAAATATCCTGTACCTCATTGCTGCACAAGGTTTTATCTATCTGGCACCTTTGATCGTACTACCTTACCTTACTCGTACCTTAGGTGCCGAAGGTTTCGGCCGCATTGCGTATATACAGTACATAGTTAATTATTTTATTCTGATTACTGATTATGGGTTTTCTACGACCGCGACAAGATTAATTGCTATCGATAGCCATAGCAAAGCAAGGGTATCGTCGGTATTTGCGAATACAATCGCTGTCAAGCTCATGCTCGCCTGTTTGACCGGAGTCTTTTCATTGGTTTTGATTGCGGCTATTCCTGCCATTCGCCAGTATAGCGCACTGATGTTCGCATGCTTTTTGGGCGTGTTTGGCAATGCACTGTTTCCCACCTGGATGTTTCAGGGGTTGGAGCGAATGCGTGTTCTGGCACTGATCACTTGTGCTTCCCGTGTGATTCCTTTGCCACTATTTTTTTTGTATGTAAAGAACTCAGACGATTTAGTCACAGCAGCTGCATTACAAAACATTCCGGGCATTATCGCAGCGGTTTTTTCATTCTATTATGCTATCGACAAAAAGTTAATTGAACGTGCTGAAATTAGTATTACAAGTATTTGGGACATGATGAAAGAAGGATGGGCGATTTTTTTGGCAAATATATCCACTAGTTTTTACACGAATATTAACGGAATACTTATCGGAAATTTCGCTGGCGTTGAACAAGCATCATTTTTCTATGCAACCGATAAACTACGTTTTGCAGCACAGGGATTTATTCAACCAATTGCCTCTGCTTTATTTCCTCGAATTACCGTTTTGAGTCAAGAGCCGAAAGATCGTCAACAAGCAAAGCGATTGATACAACACGGTTCATTAATGCTGGTAGGGATAGAATTGCTGTGCGGTTTAGTTATGTTTTTTGGCGCGGACTTCATCACAGTTCATTATCTTGGTGCCGGGTTTATGCCAGCTGCTATCTACCTCAAATCACTCGCATTTTTACCTTTGGTTATTGCAGTTGCTACTATTTTTTCTCAATGGAGATTTCAGGCTTTGGGTATGAGTGTTTCTTTAAGCCGGATATATCTCATAGCTGGCCCGCTACACGCTTTGTATGCCACTTTTCTGACGTATCGTTATCATGGGTATGGGTTGATATCGAGCCTTTATATGACTGAAATCGGAATAACTTTGATGATGGCTTTCATACTCAAAAGAAAAAAAATTCCACTTTTTTGACATGTTGCGTGCGCTATTACGAGCGCATGCGATTTAATTGATTTTATTCTATGCCAACGATCGATATCGCTCTTGCAGCCTACAACGGAGAAAAATATATCTCTGAACAAATTGCTTCTATACTCACCTGTAAAATCGATGTAGAAGGCTTTTCACTTGGTTCGATTATTGTTTCGGACAATATGTCGTCCGACAGCACTGCAAAAATTGTGATGGAACTTGCTAAGCAACATCCTCAGGTGAAACTTGTTACGTGCACACAACCCGGTATCATCAACAATTTTAATTGCGCCCTCCAGCACACGAATGCTGAATATATTATGCTAAGTGACCAGGATGATTTCTGGCTTGAAAACAAAATTCAGAGATCGATAGAAGAATTGATTAAATTAGAGTCTCAAGCTGGGAAAAACGTCCCACTGTTGGTCTTCTCCGATTTGCACGTGACTGATCGCGATTTGAATATTACCGATCAGTCCTTTTTTAAAGCGCAAAAACTCATACCTGACAGTTATTTATATCCAAAGCATATTTTCTTAGCCAATGTTGCCCCTGGCTGTACGATGATATTCAATCGTAAATTGTTGGATATAGCATTGCCCGTCCCAAAAACAGCCGCCATGCATGATTGGTGGTTAATACTCATAGCGAGTACTTTTGGCAAGGTTTCGCATATTGACGAGGCAACTATTTTGTATCGACAACATGGCAACAATCAGGTAGGTGCGCCAACTAAGCGCTACCGTGCGATGTTGTTGTCACCGCTAAAACAATTTCAGTTGGCTGGCGCTCGTTTAGGTCAGTCCGAGAAACAGGCCTTTACTTTCCGCAAGAAATTCCCTGAACATCCTCTGCGATGCGATGAGTCACTTAATTTCATGGCAGACTTCAGCAGCCTGTCCAAACTGAAGCGTGTGCTCGGATTGATCAATAAAAAAATAGAACATAGGACGAAGATAAAAAAAGTAATTCTATTTTTACTTGCACTTACTTTACCAGAAAGAAGAACAGGCACATTCGAATCTGAAACTTGAGCAGCATTAAATGTATGCCGTTGTGTGATTGCTTATTAAATTGTTTTTCAACGACATTCTGACCCGTAGTTCATCCTTCGTTCAGGAGAATTGATTTTCTTTCTTCCCTAACCTGATTCCCTGATTGCGGTTTTCCAATTCAAGCAACGCCGCAGAATGATCGGCGCCCGGATGACTGGTGAGCAAGTGTTCAAAAATAGCGGCAGCTTGATTCGTCAGTGGCAAATCGAGCTGAAAATTCTTCGCTGCATCCAGTATGTTGCGCATGTCTTTAGCTTGTGATTTTACTTGTCCGCCAGGGGTAAAATTGCGATCAAGCATACGTTGACCGTGTACTTCCAATATCCGGCTTTCGGCAAAACCACCGCGCAAGGCTTGGCGTACAGCGGCAGGATCCGCGCCGCCAGCTTGCGCCAGTAAAAGCGCTTCCGCCACGATGTTGATGGTGCCGCCGACGATAAGTTGATTGCACAACTTAGCCAGTTGACCACTTCCAGGTTCGCCAACGCGGGTGACCTGACCAAAAACTGATAAGACCTCTTTTACCCGGGAAAAACTGCCCTCACTCGCTCCGGCCATAACGGCGAGAGCGCCATTCTGCGCCCCAATAACGCCGCCTGAAACTGGCGCATCGACAAAACTGATGCCTTGCTTTTGCAGTAAATTATGAAAAGCGACCGCTTCAGATTGCTTGGTTGAACTCATATCAATCACGATGCTACCTGCGTTGAGCGCGGGTAAGATTTGTAACAGTACCTCTTCAACAATCGGTCCAGAATCAAGCATCGTAATGATGACATCGGCATGCCAACCGTCGCTGCAAATGGCTGCGGCAGCTAAATCAGCGACCCTTGCGCCGGACGCTGCGAGCGGTTGCGTTTTGGCTTTGGTGCGATTCCAGACGGTGAGTGGATAGCCTGCTTGTAACAAGCGCATAGCCATCGGCAGTCCCATTAACCCCGTGCCTAAAAAAGCGATGTGTTCTTTATTTTGCATAATATTTGTTGTTGGAAGTTCGCATTATTATCGCTTACTTATGATAAAGCTTTTCAAACTGAGTGATGTTGCTTATGAAAATCGAATTTATGCTATTCTCTAAAGCTAATGTATTGACAACTTGTAGACCAAATATATGAACATCTTGAATCGAAAAATAATATTAGCTGGATTGGGATTGGCCTTATTGCATTTGAATGCATCGGCAATTGATTCAGTGTCTGGTGAATTTGCCTCAGGCAACCGTTCTCAGTTTGTGCGCGCTGGCGCACAGTGGAATTGGGACAACCAATGGTATAAATCGAATGGTAACTTCATCGGTGGCTATTGGGATGTCACACTGACCCAATGGCGCAACAATGCCTATAAAGGTATTGAGGGCAGTACGCAAAATATTACCGATATCGGTATCACACCAGTTTTCCGCTGGCAAAACGACAACCGCAAAGGTTTGTATGGCGAAGCGGCGATTGGTTTTCACCTGTTTTCACATATTTACAGCAATAATAATCGCCAGTTTTCAACTGCATTTCAGTTCGGTGATCATTTAGGCGTAGGTTATGTATTTGACAGTGGCTGGGATGTAGCGTTGAAGGTACAGCATTTTTCAAATGGCGCAATCAAACATCCTAACCCGGGCGCAAACCTGGCTGTGATCAAAGTAGGTCATAGTTTCTGATTGAGCAGTTTATTGATTGATCGCGGATTTTGTAGGGCGGGGTGCCCCGCCAGTCTACACGACGAGGTTCCGCGGGGGTTGCATGCGCCCTGTGAGGTGCAGTGTTGTCATAATAAAAAAGGAGCCGAGGCTCCTTTTTTATTGAAATACTGTTTATTGTTCTGAGCACTGAGCACTGAGCACTGAGCATTATTGTTCGCGCACCCAAATTTGTGAGCGTCCCAAAAATGGTGTGCCGATATAGCCGCGCACATTGAGTTTTTTGTAGTTTTCGATCGGGGTTATTTTGCTTCGATATAGCTGCCCATCAGCTGGATCTAGAATTTTCCCGCCAGTGTATTCGTTGCCGTCTTTCTTCAAGCCAAACAAAATCATCATACCGATAATCGGCTGATCTTTGTTGACGCCTTCACATTTATCGCATTTAGGATTTTTGTCTGCTTCGGGTTCGAGAAATAAGCGTTCAATTTTGCCTTGCAATTCTCCTCCACTGTCGGTAATACGGATCAAGGCTTTTGGCTTACCAGTCTTGTCATCGATATTTTTCCACAGACCAACTGGAGAGTCTTCGGCGTGCGCGAAGGGCGCGAGGGCGATAGAGAAGAGGATGGTGATTAGTCCAAGTTTTTTCATGTTGTCTCCGTTGTAAATATCGTTTTTGTTTCTGGTCAGGATTTCTGATCCAGCCAGAATATCAGCTCAATTAATTGTACGTGGTGAAGCTGATCACCACGTACAAAATTTTAGAGCAAGTCCTTTAACAACGGATGCAGCGCTAGCTTAGGCTACCGGCAGTTTTGCCAATTGCTCGCGCAGTTTGACCAGTGTTGCGGAGAAATTCGCCATTCTTTCTTTCTCTTGTGCCACCACTGCTGCGGGAGCGCGTGCAACAAAACTTTCATTGCTGAGTTTGACTTCCGCTTTAACAATTTCCGTTTCCAGACGCGTAATTTCTTTTGATAAACGTTCGCGTTCTGCGGCAACGTCAATCTCAACTTTTAACATCAGTTTGGATTCGCCAACAATAGAAACCGGTGCCGGAGATTCTGGCAGACTATCGACTACATCCACTTCGGACAATTTTGCCAATGCTTGCAAATACGGTGCAAAAGATTGCAGGCGTGCTTTGTCTTCAGCGTTTGCAGCTTGCAACAACAGTGGAACCCGCAAGGCTGGAGACAATTGCATTTCACCGCGCAGATTGCGACATGCATCCGTCATGGCTTTCAAAGCATGCATCCAGGCTTCTGCAGATTCATCAATATTCGCTGCCACGGCAAGCGGATAAGGCTGCGTCATGATCGAGTCACCCGCTGGATTGAGTTGCTTTCCAGCCAGTGGTGCGACGGTTTGCCACAATGCTTCTGTCACAAACGGAATGACAGGATGAGCAAGACGCAGGATCACTTCTAAAACGCGCAATAAAGTGCGGCGCGTAGCACGCTGCTGTGCTTCGGTACCATGTTGAACTTGTACCTTGGATACTTCCAGATACCAGTCGCAGTATTCATCCCACACAAATTTATAAATCGCTGAAGCAATATTATCGAATCGATATTCAGCAAAGCCTTTTTCGATTTCTGCTTCGGTGCGTTGCATCGCAGAGATAATCCATTTATCTGCTTGTGAATAATCGAGATCCGGATCAGTAACATCAGCGCCAAAACCGCAATCTTTGCCTTCAGTATTCATCAGCACAAAGCGGGTTGCATTCCACAATTTATTGCAGAAATTGCGGTAGCCTTCGCAGCGTGCCAGATCGAAGTTAATGTTGCGGCCTAAAGATGCATAGCTTGCCATGGTGAAGCGAATCGCGTCAGTACCATAAGCCTGAATACCGTCAGCAAATTCTTTGCGTGTGGCTTTTTCAATTGAGGCCGCTTGCTTAGGATTCATCAAACCCGCAGTGCGTTTGGCAACCAGATCATCAACCTTGATACCGTCAATCAGATCGATAGGATCGAGGGTATTGCCTTTGGATTTGGACATTTTCTGGCCGCTGGAATCGCGTACCAGACCATGGACGTAGACGGTATTGAATGGTATCTTGCCTGTGAAATGCGTGGTCATCATGACCATACGCGCGACCCAGAAGAAAATGATATCAAAACCGGTTACCAACACGGAGGATGGCAAGAAGTGTTTCATGTCTGGCGTTTCTTCTGGCCAGCCCATCGTGGAGAACGGTACCAGTGCAGACGAGAACCAGGTATCAAGCACGTCATCATCGCGTTTCAATGCACCCGTATAACCGGCCGCTGCTGCTTTGGCCTTCGCATCCGGTTCATTACGTGCAACGAATACTTCACCGTTATCACCATACCATGCCGGGATTTGATGACCCCACCACAATTGGCGCGAGATACACCAGTCCTGAATATTGTTGAGCCATTGGTTGTAGGTATTAGTCCAATTTTCCGGTACGAATTTGATTTCACCGGAGGCGACTTTTTCCAGCGCTACTTCAGCAATCGATTTACCAGGGAAGTGCGTCCCTTCTGGCGCTGGCTTACTCATTGCCATGAACCATTGATCGGTCAGCATCGGTTCGATGATCACGTTAGTACGGTCACCGCGAGGCACCATGAGTTTGTGTGGCTTGACTTCTGCCAGCAAACCTTGTGCATCGAGGTCGGCAACGATTTGTTTGCGGGCGACGAAGCGATCCATACCTTGATAAGCGGCTGGTGCATTTTCATTGATCTTTGCGTCCAGTGTCATGATGCAAATCATCTCTAACTGGTGGCGCTGACCTACTGCGTAATCGTTCAAATCATGCGCAGGCGTAATCTTGACGCAACCAGTGCCGAATTCTTTATCGACATAGCTGTCAGCGATGATAGGAATTTCACGATCGGTCAGCGGCAATTTCAGCATCTTGCCAACCAAATGCATGTAACGTTCATCGGTCGGATCAACTGCCACAGCGACGTCGCCCAGCAGAGTTTCTGGACGGGTGGTGGCGACAGTAAGATGTCCGCTGCCATCCGCGTAGGGATAGCGGATATGCCACATAAAGCCGTCTTCTTCTTCCGATACCACTTCCAGATCCGAAACCGCGGTGCCGAGCACCGGATCCCAATTGACCAGACGCTTACCGCGGTAGATCAAGCCTTGTTCTACTAAGCGAACAAACACCTCAGTCACTGCGGTAGAGCGTTCAGCGTCCATCGTGAAATATTCACGATCCCAATCTGCCGACGCACCCATACGGCGCATCTGGCTGGTAATCGTGGAACCAGATTTTTCTTTCCATTCCCAGACTTTTTCTAAGAATTTTTCACGGCCAAGGTCGTGGCGAGAAATTTTTTGTGCATCAAGTTGGCGTTCGACCACGATCTGGGTAGCGATACCGGCATGATCAGTGCCCGGTACCCACGCCGTGTTGTAGCCGCGCATACGGTAGTAGCGAGTCAAACCATCCATAATCGTCTGGTTAAACGCGTGCCCCATGTGCAGCGTGCCAGTCACGTTTGGTGGTGGTAGCAGGATAGAGAAAGATGGTTTTCCATCGTCCATGCTGGCTGCGAAATAGCCGCGTTGCTCCCATTCAGAGCGCCAATATTGTTCGATTTCTGCTGGTTCGAAAGACTTCGCTAGTTCCATGATGATCTGTGATGAGTGTGCTAAACCGTTGATTATAAATGACTGAGCAGTTGTTGACGCCGCTATCGCCGGGGATTTCTGGTAAAAAATATTTCAGGTCTGTGGGACTTTAGCTACTTTTTTTCAATCGTATAAATGAAAATCTTGTATTTGCTATCATTTTTTTCAACTTTGCTTATATAGTGTTAGGATGAACAACAAATTCATCTCCGCGCCTTTGTTGTCAAAATTATTATTAAATTTACTGCCAAATTTACTGCCAATTGATACCTATGGTGAATAAAAAGTTGCTGGCTATTGTGCGCCTGTGTGCATTCACTGTGTTGGGAGTGATGCTGCATGGACAGATTGCCCACGCGAACGAGGCGTTAGAAAAAGAGAAAATTGCCAGCATTCTGACCTTGGGCGATAGTGACAATAGCGAGGCTTTGAAGCGCCTGTTGGCACTCAAGGAACAACAAAGTGCAGCAACGCCAGTTCAGATCCGTCTGGAGACTCTCGAGGTCTTGGTCAGTCTTTATTATGATGCCGGAAAAATTAAATCCAGCGAAGCGACGATAAACGAGCTTCTTGCTCTTGCAACCGCAGAAAAAGATACGGACGGTATCGGTATTGCCAACATTATGGGGGCATATAAGCTGATTGACGATGGCAAACCACAAGAGGCTATCGATAAACTCAATTTGATCAACAGCTCTTTGCAAGCCAATGCATCTGCCGAGCTGAAAATGCGTTTAAATAGCGCAATGGGAACGGCCAGCTACGTCCTGGGAAATTTTGATTCCTCATTGAGATATTTTCTGGAAGCGTTGAGGCTCACGGATGAATTGCCTACGCGCAAAGTGGAAAACCGCATTCGCCGGCTTGATTCCATCGCCAAATTGTACATCAGTATGAAGGATCCGGATAAGGCGTTGGCAACCGTTGATGAGGCATTGGAAATCTCTCCTCTGGCACGGGCACCTAAGATTTTGGCATCACTGAGCCTGAGCCAGGGGATTGCTTACGCGAACCTGAATCAAGATGATAAAGCGGTGGAGGCGTATAAAAGGGCATTAAAAATAGCCCGGGAAGCGGGGATGGCAACCTTTGAAGTAATTTGCCTGATTGATATCAGCGATCATTATTTGACGACGAATGAATACAAGAAAGCCGAAGAGTTCGCGCGGCTTAGTCTTAAGCGTGCAGAGGCCCTTGGCGATAAGGTATCAATCGAAATCGCTAAAATTAATCTGGGTTTTTCACTGGCTGGGCAAGGACGGGTCGCAAATGGGGTTGAATTAGTCAATGGCGTGATACATGATTTCCTGCAGTCCGGACGCAAGACGGACGCAGAAAGCGTTATCGGCGAACTAGCCAATATGTATGAAAAAGCCGGGATGTATAAAGAGGCATTGGCAACACTGCGTCAACAACAAAGCTTAAGTAACGAGCTATTCAGCGCTGATCGTTCAAAAGCCGTTGCATCCTTGCAAGAGCAATTCAACGCCAAGCAGCGACAAAAACAAATTGAATTGTTGGGCAAAGAAAATGCCTTAAAAGATGCGGATATCCGCAATCATAGCCTGCAACAAGTCATCACTATGCTGGGCGCCATGGTGACAGTGATGGTTGGTATCTTCATCTACTTGCTTTATCGACGTGTCCAGCGCGTCAATCAACAATTACGTGAAGCGAATAGCCAATTAGAATTCCATGCGATACGCGATCCACTGACTGGATTGTATAACCGTCGTTCTTTTGTTGAATTGATGAAAACCAGGAGCGTACAATTTGAAGCAGACAGACGAGAAGAGAGAGAAGGCAATCCTGACTGTCTGATTTTGCTTGATATCGATCACTTCAAGCACATTAATGACACCTTAGGTCATGCAGCAGGGGATGCAGTGCTGATTCAGGTAGCACAACGATTGCGTAAGGTTGTACGCGACACAGATATGGTGTTACGTTGGGGCGGTGAGGAATTTTTAGTCTATTCTCCAAAATCCAATCCTTCACAAATTGCTGGATTGGTCGATCGCGTCTTACAGTCGGTCGGTGGGACGAGTATCGTTGCTGGAGATCATGAAGTTCAGGTGACCATGACTGCCGGATTTATTTCACTGCCATTTTCAGATATTTCTGAATTGAAATTAGATTGGGAGAAAGCCTTACAAATCGCCGATATGGCACTGTACCTCGGCAAGGCAAATGGCCGTAATCGTGGCTATGGTATTGCCAAAATTATGGTCGATTCCGAATCTGCATTGCCATTCTTAGAAGAAGACCTGGCCGCTGCTGTGAGTTCAGGGATGGTGGAATTGATCGAAGTTGTTGGCCCCGCTAAATTAGATTTGCCAGCTTCAAAATAAATGGTCTTGCATAATCTTTTTCTCAGAATCCTGAGATGGCGCTATAATGCCGCCACAAACGCAGAGTTATCAATCATCGTAACGCTGCCAAGTTAAACAATGCTAGGGGTCCTGATATCAATGTTGATATCGGGTGAGAAATACCCTCGAACCTGATCTGGATAATGCCAGCGAAGGGAAGCCGCTAAAAATCGTGCCAGTGTCGTGTTTTGTGTTCGCTTTATCTGACATCCCGCGCATCGTGTTTTTAGAAACTCCTTTGCTGGCTCCATGCCAACAAGCAAAGGAGCCAAAATTAATGAATGCCAATCCTAAATTTCTGTCTGCGACCGCGACAGTCGACGAAGCCGCCATCGCGCCGCTGCCAAACTCCCGCAAAGTGTATGTGCAAGGTAGTCGTCCCGACATCCGCGTTCCCATGCGTGAAATCAGCCAATCTGATACCCCTGCTTCTTTTGGCGCAGAAAAAAATCCACCGATTTATGTCTATGACACTTCAGGCCCTTACACGGACCCGAATGTCAGCATTGATATCCGTTCCGGTTTAGCGTCTGTACGGGGCGCCTGGATTGCTGAACGCGATGATACTGAGGAGTTGTCTGGCCCTAGTTCAAAATACGGTCAGGAACGCCTGAACGACCCGCAATTGGCAGAGTTACGTTTCAATTTAAAACGTTTACCACGTCGTGCCAAAGCGGGTAAAAATGTGTCGCAGATGCACTATGCGCGTCAAGGCATTATCACGCCTGAGATGGAATACATCGCGATTCGTGAAAACCTGCAACGCAAAGAATATTTAGAAAACTTAAAAGCCTCTGGGCCTATGGGCAATAAGTTAGCTGAGATGATGGGACGTCAGCACCCAGGTCAATCGTTTGGCGCATCGATTCCGGCAGAAATTACACCAGAATTTGTCCGCTCTGAAGTCGCCCGTGGCCGAGCGATTATCCCGGCTAACATCAATCATCCTGAAGTTGAACCGATGATTATCGGTCGTAACTTTTTAGTCAAAATTAACGCTAATATCGGCAACTCCGCCGTTACATCCTCAATCGGTGAAGAGGTCGAAAAAATGACCTGGGCAATCCGTTGGGGCGGTGACAATGTGATGGATTTGTCGACTGGCAAACACATCCATGAAACGCGCGAATGGATCATCCGCAATTCACCAGTACCGATCGGCACTGTGCCTATTTATCAGGCTCTGGAAAAAGTCAATGGCAAAGCTGAGGATCTGACTTGGGAAATTTTCCGCGACACGTTGATTGAACAAGCTGAACAGGGTGTCGATTATTTCACGATCCACGCTGGTGTCCGTTTGCAATACGTACCGCTGACGGCAAAACGCATGACTGGGATCGTTTCTCGCGGTGGCTCTATCATGGCAAAGTGGTGTTTAGCGCATCACAAAGAAAGCTTCTTGTACGAGCATTTCGAAGATATTTGCGAGATCATGAAAGCCTACGACGTTTCATTTAGTTTAGGCGATGGCTTGCGTCCGGGGTCCATTTATGATGCCAATGATGAAGCGCAATTGGGTGAATTGAAGACCTTAGGCGAGCTGACGCAAATCGCCTGGAAGCATGATGTCCAAGTCATGATCGAAGGGCCTGGTCATGTTCCTATGCATCTGATCAAAGAGAACATGGATCTGCAATTGGAACAATGCCACGAAGCGCCGTTCTATACTTTGGGACCATTGACGACCGACATTGCACCAGGTTATGACCATATTACGTCTGGCATTGGCGCTGCCCAAATTGGCTGGTATGGCACGGCGATGCTGTGCTACGTGACTCCAAAAGAACATCTTGGCTTACCAAATAAAGTCGACGTTAAAGACGGCATCATTACCTACAAAATTGCAGCGCATGCGGCTGATCTGGCGAAAGGCCATCCTGGCGCACAGATTCGTGACAACGCCTTGTCGAAAGCACGTTTTGAATTCCGTTGGGAAGATCAATTCAATATCGGACTTGACCCGGACAAGGCACGTGAATTCCATGACGAAACTTTGCCTAAGGATTCAGCCAAAGTTGCCCATTTCTGCTCCATGTGCGGTCCGCATTTCTGTTCCATGAAAATCACACAAGAGGTACGTGACTACGCAGCGAAGCAAGGTATTTCAGAGATCGCGGCCTTGAAGCAAGGCATGGAAGTCAAGGCGGTTGAATTCGTAAAAAACGGTGCAGAAATTTACCGCAAACAGTGAACCTTTTATGGATATTGAATTAAACGGAAGCCCCTATCTGCTCACTGAAGGAAACACAGTCAACGATTTAATCGCCATTCTCGATCTCAGCCAAAAAAATATTGCTGTGGCAGTGAATCGGCAGATTATTCCTCGTCATGAGTGGATTAGTCGGTCATTACGGTTCAACGACAAAGTCGACATCGTCCGCGCCATTGGCGGTGGATGAGACAGGACACGAAGAGCATGCTCTTCGTGCCTGACGAATCTGAGTCGCTTGCAAGCGACGAAGTGGACGAGACAGGAAATCAGAAGGTGCTCTTCGTGCCTGACGAATCTGAGTCGCTTGCAAGCGACGAAGTGGACGAGACAGGAAATCAGAAGGTGCTCTTCGTGCCTGACGAATCTGAGTTGCTTGCGAGCGACGAAGTGGACGAGACAGGAAATCAGGAAAAGCTCTTCGTGCCTGACGAATCTGAGTCGCTTGCGCTGTTGGTAAAATTGAAAAGGAATTTGAAATGCAAACCGAAAATGGTTTAACGATTGCCGGAAAAACCTACCGTTCACGCCTGTTGGTTGGTAGTGGTAAATACAAAGATCTGGAACAAACACGCTTAGCAACAGAAGCCGCTGGCGCTGAAATTATCACCGTGGCGATACGTCGTGTGAATATTGGCCAGGACCCCAATGCGCCAAGTTTGCTCGACGTAGTGCCACCATCGAGGTACACGATATTGCCCAATTCTGCTGGCTGTTATAACGCCGAAGACGCGGTCTACACCTTGCAATTGGGACGTGAATTATTGGGCGGTCATAAGTTGTGCAAGCTCGAAGTTCTCGGAGATGAAAGAACCTTATTCCCGAATATGCCAGAAACATTAAAAGCCGCTAAAACTCTGGTTAATGACGGCTTTGACGTGATGGTGTATTGCAGCGACGACCCGATACAGGCACGTATGCTGGAAGATATTGGTTGTGTTGCGGTTATGCCATTAGCTTCGCTGATCGGGTCTGGTATGGGTATTTTAAATCCATGGAATTTGTCGCTCATCATTGAACAAGCGAAAGTGCCGGTGCTGGTCGATGCTGGCGTTGGTACCGCGTCAGATGCCGCGATTGCAATGGAGCTTGGTTGTGATGGTGTGCTGATGAATACCGCCATTGCTGGTGCTCGCGATCCAGTTCGTATGGCGCGCGCGATGGGTTTGGCAGTCGAGGCTGGGCGTGAAGCATTTTTGGCGGGGCGCATGCCACGCAAATTTGCTGCATCTCCTTCATCACCCATGGCTGGACGTATTGTTTGATGCAGATTGCAAAACGCCCCTGCGTGTTGGTTTTTGCCGGTCATGATCCGAGCGGCGGTGCAGGTATTCAGGCTGATATCGAAGCGATTGCTGCGCAAGGCGCACATGCCTTGCCTGTGATTACCGCTTTGACGGTACAGGATAATGACCATGCCTATGCCGTGCATGCAGTTGATGCACAAATTATCTTGCAGCAAGCAATGACGCTGGTCGCAAAAATACCAGTGAAGGTCGTCAAGATTGGTATCGTCGCGCATAAAAAAAATGCAGCAGCAATTGCTAGTTTTATTCTTAAGCTCAAGCAACAACAGCCGTATTTGCAGGTGGTACTTGATCCTGTACTTGGCAGTGGTCATGGAGATAGCTTATCGCTCGATGATGCGGTGGCGGCGATACAGCCTTTGCTTGGCGTTGCGAGCTTGATTACGCCGAATCTTCCGGAACTGTCTCGCTTGTGTCCATCCATTGACGGTTATGTCGCACAGGCACAGCGTTTGCTGCAAGACACGTCAGCTGATGTCTTAGTCAAAGGTGGTCATGGAGCAGAAAATCTGGTTAAAAACTGTTGGTATCAATCGCAGCATATGCAGGCAAAAAAAGAATGGTTGTGGCCACGCTTATCAGAAGAATTTCATGGTAGCGGTTGCACATTAGCATCGGCGATTGCTGGTCGTCTGGCTGTGGGGGAGTCGCTGGATCAGGCTTTAAATACAGCGCAAATCTATACGCAACATTGTTTGCAACAAGCGTATGCCATTGCTGCCGGGCAGCTGATTCCGCAGCGAAATTTTAAATAGGGTAACGATGAATAATTTACGTGGATTGTATATTGTCACGCCGGATTGGGACGACACTGAGCAACTATTGAACGTCACAGAAAAAGCACTGCAAGGAGGTGCCAATATTGTTCAGTACCGTCATAAAACTGCCAGTGCGGGTTTGCGCAAAGAACAGGCGTTAGCACTGCAGTTGTTGTGCCGTCAGTACCAAAAGCCATTGATCATTAATGATCATCTGGATTTGTTTTTAGATCTGGATGCAGACGGCTTACATGTCGGTGGCATGGATATTTCTGTCGCTCATGCCAGAACACAGATTGGCACAGGTAAAATTTTAGGCGCTTCGTGTTACGGTGATCTGGAACTGGCACGGAATGCCGTAAGCAGTGGCGCGAGTTACGTTGCGTTTGGTGGCTTTTATCCTTCTCGTATCAAAAAATATGCGGTGACGACGGCGGCTACTATCGTTGCCGATGCCGGTAAAGAATTTCAATTACCAAAGGTGGTGATTGGTGGAATGACCTTAGAAAACTGTCAGCCGCTGTTACAGCATGGGGCGGAGATGGTGGCAGTGATCAGTAGCGTGTATATGGCAGCTGATCCGAAGTTGGCAGCACAACAATTCAGTGCCTTGTTTGCCTGAGATACTTAACTTCTATCTGACAGTAATTGAAGAAATAATGCTGTCGGATTGTTATTTTTAGTATTGTATGTCTTGGTATGCCTCGCTCAATGGCAGATTTTCTGCTGTCGTTGGTAAAGAATGCCACAAGTTTTTTGCATTCTTTGCGGCATTGTTTTAGACTGATCTTTAGCACCCACACAATATATCCACAACGGACTGCGGGTGCCAGATTGTGAAATTTTGTACGGTTTTGCTTTGTGAATTGTGATTTCTTGTCGGGACAATGTTGCATTGGCTTTCAAGTTGATCAAATAAGTGTACGTAGAAAATCTGACGTTACCGCACAAAAGGTCGTTACACGAAGATAAGCGTTTTCAACATACAGCATATCGGGGACACATTGCTTTACCTACGTTTGATCTCTGGCCGCGTACTTATCTTTGGTGCCGTATTGTTGCTGGCGGGTATTTTCCTGCCGCAAGCGTTTGCGCAAGAACATCTGAAAATCACTCTCACCGAACAAGAATATCCCCCACTTATTTCATACGATACGCAAGTCGGTGGCTTGCTCACTGATATGGTGCGTGAGTCGTTTAAATTGCGTGGAGTTGATGTCGTATTTGCGGCAGTACCCAATAATCGCGCCATTACTGGTTTAATGCAGGGCTTGTATGATGGGAGTTATGGATGGACGCACAGTCCAGAGCGCGATGCCAAGTTATTGTATTCAGCGAAACCTATCTACTTTTTAAAAATTGTGTTTTTCCAGCGAAGCAATGAAGAGTTTAAATGGGAGCATTTGACAGATTTGAGTCCTTACAACATCGGTATTACACAAGGGAATTATTACTCAAGTGAATTTTCTGCGTTGACTGCATCCGGGAAATTAAAAATCGACCCGGCTCCCAGTGATATATCAAATTTCAGAAAATTATTGCTTGGCCGCATAGATCTTTTCCCTATTGATCACGACGTTGGACTATATTTTTTAAAAAATAATTTTTCTGTTGAAGAGCAGCGTAGAATTAAGTTTCAGAATAAAGCTATTTCTATCGTTCCGGTGTATCTGGTTGTGCGTCGTACATTGCCTAATGCCAAAGAATTTATTACCCGTTTTGATCAGGGTTTTCAGCAGCTCTCTGACTCAGGTCAGTTGGAGAGAATGATAGATGCATATAAAACACAATTAGCCACGTCCACCGAAGTTCAAGCGATCAAGCCATAGTATAAAACGCTTATTTGCCGGCCTTTTAACGGTTATTTCACACCAAAGACCCGATCACAAAACATCCGCTTATCATCGATAGTAGGAGTTTGTCATGGTATCGATCAGTTTCCATCTTTTCTCTCTGCGTCGTATTTCTTACTTTTCTTGTTTGGCCGCGGCGCTACTTGTACTTTCTCCCTTGGCTTTGGCGCAGGAGGTGCAAAATTCTGTTGATGTGACGATGCTAGAAAAGACTGAAAAAAACACCCAGGAAGTCGTGATTACTGCGCAAAAACGAACTGAACGATTGCAGAATGCACCGCTGAGTGTGACAGCGCTTGATGCCGAAAAAATAGAAAAAATGGGTATAGAAAGTGTGGCGGATGTGGCACGCATGACGCCAGGCTTAAATGTCGTCTCATCGGGTCCCGGACAAAACATTTTAGTCATGCGTGGTATTTCCTCGTCCGCCGGTACTGCCGGAACAGTGGGATATTATCTGGATGATATTCCTATCGCCGCTTCAAGCAATGCCTCTCTATTGTCTTTACGCGGTGTCATTGATCCCTCTGTATTTGATATCGATCAGGTTGAGGTATTGCGCGGCCCCCAAGGGACGTTATACGGTTCTAGCTCTATGGGTGGCACGGTCAAATATCTGACTAAGCAGCCGAATTTTAGACAATTTCAATTCAATGGAAGCGCTACAGTTTCAGAGACTAAAGGTGGTGGCATGAATTGGGGTAGTAATGCGATGCTGAACATTCCATTAGTCGATAATAAAATCGCATTCCGTTTGGCTGCGTTTGAACGGCATCAGGATGGGTTTATTGATCGCTACCAGATTGATCCTAATAATTATCTCGGAGCGCTCACGAGTGGATCTAAGCAAGAAAGCGCTAACTCAGAGAAGACCACCGGGGTAAGGGCGATCGTTTCATTCAAACTGGAAGATCAGCTCACCATTACGTCGTCAATATTTAATCAGCGGACATTTTTAGCTGCCCCATTTCAGATCGATATACCGCCCGGCAGCACCAGCTCTTTGATGCAGGCGCGATTGGTGCCTGAGCCCAGTACGCAAGTTTCGACCTTAGCAAACATTTCTATCCGCAAAGGCTTTGATCAATTTGAATTACTCTCATCGACGTCCTATTACGACAGGAATGTAGAAATCGATGAAGATTCATCGAAGGTGTTGTATTACTTTTATTCCCCTAAACCTCAAACTTACGTTTATCCGTCTGTCATGAAGGGCGACTATGTAAATCGTGAGTTTACCCAGGAATTCCGTTTCACCTCCGATTTCAAAGGACCGTGGCACATTATTGGCGGCGCATATTATCATCATGTGAATGCGCCGTTGGCATCATCGATTCCTACCCCAGACGGTTACAATACTGCGTTTGGAACGCATATAGATACTTTTTTTGTTGGATCACGAGAAGCCACCGTCAGTGAAACCGCATTGTTCGAAGAAACTTCGTACGAGATAACGCCGCAGCTTACTGCCAGAGTTGGTTTGCGCAGTTTTAGAGTGAATCAAACCTTCATTCAGCAGACCAATGGTGCTTTTGTAGGAAACGTCCCGACAACGGTACAGGGGAGTTCATCGGATTCTGGTCTGAATCCGAAATTTAATCTGGGCTGGCAAGTGAATAAGGATATGTTGTTATATGCGACAGCGTCCAAAGGTTACCGCCCTGGCGGGCCGAATAATCCGGCGCCTGCTGCGGTTTGCGGTTCCGAAGTAGCGAGTCTGAATCTTAGCCCAAGTTCTTTGGTGAAATTTGCGCCAGATACCGTTTGGAATTATGAATTGGGTACCAAGTCATCGTGGCTGAATGACAAATTGTTTTTGAATGGTTCGGTGTACTACATTAAATGGAATCAGGTCCAGCAGCAAATTGTGTTGCAATGTGGATTTAATATTACGGCCAATTTTGGGTCTGCGACCAGCAAAGGCGTCGAGTTGGAAGCCGTTTATCATCCAGTGCGTGAATGGAACTTCCGTCTCGCCGGAAACTTTACCCAAGCTGAATTAGGTAATGACGTGCCCGGCACCAATGCGAAAAAAGGCGATCAGTTGGTTGACGTGCCGCGCTGGACGATGTCTGCATCCGCCGAATATTCATCGTTAATGCCAAACGGTGTTCCAGGCTACGCACGGCTTGATTACAGCTATACCGGAACCACTAATTCTTTGTATGACCGAGTCAGTCCTTTTTATCAACGCCCTGCATTTGGCATGTTTAATCTGCGCCTTGGTGAAAATCAATTGCCTGGCAATAGCCACTGGGGTTGGGCATTTTTTGTTGATAACCTGACCAACAAGATTGGCGAAACCGGTTTGCCAGTGGCAATCTCTGCTGATTTGCCAACGACACGACGACTTGGCATCGTGCGCCCGCGAACGATAGGATTGACACTTAAATACACAATGTAAATTCGGGTATTCTTTTCTTATTTTGTGTTTTGTTTATACTGGTATGGAGTATATAAAATCGCCCTATAATCCGCTTTGAGAAATAAGGTGTTTATAAAAAATGAAGGGGGAGTATGCGATTTCGCTCCTCGCCTGGTTGCGCTATCGTACTTTGATGAAGTGCAGAGAAGGGCGCAGCAAGCTTGCAGTCCCGTATAATCGGGGTATGCAAAATTTACTTCATAATCTCAATCCAGAACAGCTTGCTGCTGTTACTCTGCCGGCGCAGTCGGCTTTAATTTTGGCTGGTGCCGGTTCTGGCAAGACGCGCGTGTTAACGACCCGTATCGCCTGGCTGATTCAAACAGGACAAGTATCACCCGGCGGTATTCTGGCGGTGACATTTACCAATAAAGCGGCAAAAGAAATGATGTCGCGGTTGTCGGCCATGTTGCCCATCAATACGCGCGGCATGTGGATCGGTACTTTCCATGGTTTGTGTAATCGCTTATTGCGCGCCCATCATCGTGATGCTGGCTTGCCGCAGACATTTCAAATTTTGGATTCTGGTGATCAGTTATCGTTTATTAAACGCTTATTGAAAGCGAATAATATTGACGATGAAAAATTCCCACCTAAAACCCTGATGTATTTCATCAATAGCGCAAAGGATCAGGGCTTACGTGCAGCGCAGGTGGACGCTTACGACGATTTCAATCGCAAGATGGTTGGCTTATACGATTTGTATGATGCACAATGCCAACGAGAAGGCGTGGTGGATTTTGCTGAATTATTGCTGCGGACTTATGAATTGTTGAGCCGCAATCAGCCTTTGCGCGAACATTATCAGGAACGCTTCCGCCACGTGTTGGTCGATGAGTTTCAGGATACCAATGACCTGCAATACAAATGGCTCAAACTCATGGCTGGTGCAGGTAATCGCCGCGCTGGCGCAGTATTTGCGGTGGGTGATGACGATCAAAGTATTTACGCCTTCCGCGGTGCGAATGTTGGAAATATGTCGGCATTTGAGCGCGAATTTGAAGTAAAAAATCTGATTAAGCTGGAACAAAACTACCGTTCCCATGGTCATATCTTAGATAGCGCCAATATCCTGATTGCGAATAACAGCAAGCGTCTCGGTAAGAATTTACGTACCGATGCCGGGCATGGCGAGTTGGTCCGAGTCATGGAAGCCAGCAGCGATATTCAGGAAGCCAACTGGATTATCGATGAGGCAAAAAATCTGATTCGCGAAGGCTCTTTGCGTAGTGAAATTGCGATTTTGTATCGCTCCAATGCACAGTCGCGCGTGATTGAGCATGCCTTATTCACCGCCAATATTCCGTATCGTGTGTATGGCGGTCAACGCTTCTTTGAACGTGCTGAAATTAAGCATGCGATTGCCTATTTGCAGTTGATGGACAATCCGCACAATGATTCGGCATTTTTGCGCGTGGTGAATTTTCCCACACGAGGTATCGGTGCGCGTTCGATTGAACAATTGCAGGATGCCGCCAGAGCGCAGGGCAGTTCTTTGTATGCAGCGGTGCGACATGTAGGCGGTAAAGCGGGCACATCGCTGGCGAATTTTGTGAAGCTCATTGAAGGCGCACGTTTCGAAACGCAAAATTTACCCTTGCCTGAAATGGTCAAAATCGTGCTCGATCTGAGTACTTTGATCACGCATTATCAAACCGAAAAAGAAGGCGCAGACCGGATAGAAAACTTGGAACAGTTGGTCAATGCGGCAACGCTGTTTGTGTCGGAAGAAGGTTTTGGTAAGGAGGCGCCAGCATTCAGCGGCCCCGCTAGCAGTGCGGCAGTTTTGCTGGAAAACGGTGACGGCACAACGATCATCGATGCGGATGCAGCCTTGCCGACCTTGATGTCGCCGCTGTCGGCTTTCCTATCGCATGCGTCTTTGGAGGCGGGTGACAATCAGGCACAGGCTGGGCAAGATGCAATGCAACTGATGACCGTGCATTCGGCCAAAGGTCTGGAGTTTGATGCGGTATTTATTACGGGACTGGAAGAAGGTTTGTTCCCGCACGAAAACAGCGCACAAGAAGAATCCGGCGTTGAAGAAGAGCGACGCTTGATGTACGTAGCGATCACTCGCGCACGCAAACGTTTGTATCTGAGCTTTTCGCAAACCCGCATGTTGCATGGCCAGACGCGCTATAACATGCGTTCACGATTCTTTGATGAATTGCCGGAAGAGTCTTTAAAATGGCTTTCGCCTAAAGTTCAGCCTAGCTGGTTTGGCAATAGCAAAAAATCGGCATGGGATGAGGCACCCATCGATGAGTCCAATCGTATCGCGCAACAAATGACCAGGCAAAGTCCATCTATGACCTGGCGTATTGGACAAGGGGTTGCTCATCCCAAGTTCGGTGAAGGCGTGATTGTCAATATCGAGGGCAGTGGCACAAATGCCAGGGCGCATATTAACTTTGGACAATTTGGGATGAAGCTGCTCGATTTAAGCGTCGCCAAGCTGGAAAAAATTTAAGCTCTCGAATACCCGCCAGATAGTCTGCGCTGTTCTGTGCTGCTTTGAGTGCAGTCCGGAGGGTGTTGTAAAACCCTGTCGTTGGTGTTCCGACACAGTTGAGCGCAGGAAAATTTTTAGGACTTACTTCAAGTCGCGCTGGTTGTTTTTAAGTAATTCGAGATAAGAGCAGGAAAGATTTATGGCAAAAGAACAGTTATTACAATACATTGGTGCCGGTTTGTTTTTAATGGCGGTACTGCACACATTCTCTACCAAATATTTTTTAAATCTCGCCCATCGCAGTCCGCGTCACGCAGGCTTGTGGCATTTATTGGGGGAGGTCGAAGTCGTGTTTGGTTTCTGGGCATTGTTGCTAGTTGGGGCTATCGGCTTGCTTGGTGATCAACACAAAGCGATCGACTACCTCGAAGCGCAAAACTTTACAGAGCCTTTATTTGTATTCGTGATTCTCGTCATGGCAGGAACGCGTCCGGTGTTGTGGACGGTACAGGAATTTGTCGCTCGCGTGGCAAACATATTGCCATTTTCGCGCCAATTATCTTTGTACTTGTTATGCCTGACCCTGGTACCTTTACTTGGATCTTTTATCACTGAACCTGCAGCGATGACGCTGGCGGCACTGATGCTGCGTGAACGCTTTTACAAAAAAGCGATTTCCACACGTATGAAATATCTGACTCTTGGTGTTTTGTTCGTCAATGTTTCTATTGGTGGTGTGCTGACACCGTTTGCTGCACCGCCAGTGTTGATGGTGGCAGAAAAATGGAGCTGGGATATTGCATTTATGAGTAGTACATTCGGCTGGAAAGCCGCACTTGCCGTGCTCATGAATGGCTTACTCGCGACCTTGTGGTTCAAGCGTGAACTGCTGCGTCTTCCTGCTGGGGAAGAGACAGAGACGAGCACTAAAATGCCTGTTCCCATCATCGCAATTCATATTTTATTTTTGGCATTGACCGTTTGGTATGCGCACTACCCAGTGGTGTTTTTAGGCTTATTTTTATTTTTCTTAGGTTTTACTGAAGCCTACCAACGCCATCAAGACCGACTGATGCTCAGAGAGGGCTTGCTGGTGGCATTTTTTCTTGCAGGCTTGGTTGTATTAGGCGGGATGCAGCAGTGGTGGTTGCAACCGATACTTGCGGGTTTAAATGATATTGTTTTATTTTTTGGTGCGATGTCGCTGACTGCAATTACAGACAATGCAGCATTAACTTATCTTGGTTCATTGGTCAGTGGTTTATCTGACAGTGCGAAATATGCGCTGGTAGCAGGTGCGGTGACTGGTGGTGGTTTAACGGTCATTGCCAACGCACCGAATCCAGCTGGTTATGCGATTTTGAAGGAGTGCTTTGATGAAAGTGCAATCAGCCCTTTAGGTTTATTTCTTTCGGCATTGATACCAAGCGCGGTGGCAGCTTTCTTCTTTCTGGTGTTTTAGGTTTTTATCGCCTCCGTCAATAACGGCTACGATGCTGACTTCTTTTACGTCAATGGCATCAGCGATGGTTGCGCACGCCCTACGGAAAGTTAATCGATGGTAGGGCGGGTGCAACCCGCCAAAATTGCTGAAATCGCTTGAAAAATTAAATGTAATACGCTGTGGTGGTCATCACTTTTGCCATCAACTTCATCCCCGTCCGCACGGGCAAAGGCATCTCACTGGCTCCAAGGGATTGCGCTGCCGCGCCGTGGGCTATTTCATCAACCCGCATTTGCTCAACAATGGCGCGTGATTTAGCATCATTTTGGGGTAGTGTTTGCAGATGACTGGCAAGATGGGCTTCTACCTGTCGTTCAGTCTCAACCACAAAACCCAGGCTGGCTGCATCGCCACATTTAGCGGCGATTACGCCACAAGTATAGGCGCCTGCATACCATAAGGGGCTTAACAGACTGGTGCGTGAGTTTAATTCTTTCAGACGGTTCGCAGTCCATGCCAGATGATCTTCCTCTTCGACACACGAATGCTGCAATTGGCGCGCAACGACAGGCGTATGTGAGAAGCTGCTTTGCGCATCATATAAAGCTTGGGCGCAAATTTCACCAACATGGTTCACACGCATTAAACCAGCACTGTGGCTTTGTTCTTCCTCGCTAAGGTCGTCAGTCAGGATATGTGCGGCGGGATTTGGACGCGAACTTTTGGCCTGGGCAGAAACGGTGCGCAATGCACGATCAAAGGCGATGATAAGGCGATCTGGATGTGGTAATGACATAGCTTAAGATGAATGAGCATAGAGTAGCGCTATTGTAGATCACTTCGCTTAAACAGTTGGGGCACCTGGGTTTGAGCCAGAGTAAGAGAGTGCTGAATTTTCATGTAATAATTTTTGTTCTTTGTTGACAAATTGTAAGTTTGTTGCGACCTCGCCACATTTTATTCGTTTAAATACGATCGTTCGCAAATTTGCTTTGCTCAAAAGCGGCGAGTTTGTTTCAATCAGTCTTAGCTTCTGAACCTTGACGTTTCGAAGTTTTAGCAAGTCAATGACAAAAAATGGCCGCTCAGAGCCTGTTACTCAGTTGCATCATCAGCCACGTAAACTGACCAATTTGGAGACTTAAATAATGAAAAAATCACTGATTGCCTTTGCTGTTCTTAGCGCCTTTGCAGCGAGTGCATCTGCCCAGTCTAATGTAACCATGTACGGCATTATTGATGCTGCGACAATGTACAACACGAATCAGACAGCAACAGGTGGCAGCAAAATCACCGTGGATGCGGGTCAATTACTGACATCGCGCTGGGGCTTTAAGGGGAGCGAAGATCTTGGCGGCGGCATGAAAGCCATCTTTAACCTCGAAGGTACCTTAACCAATGACACCGGTGCGTCTGGCGCCGGGTTTGGTGGTACAGGGGCGCAATCATTTACACAGGCCGGTAGTGGCACGTCATTGTTTGATCGCCTTGCCTGGGTAGGACTGTCGGGTGATTTTGGTACCGTAACGGCTGGTCGGAATAATATTTTGGGTGTGGACTCTGTTGGTATGGCAGATCCTATGGGTTTAGCGCATGCAGGTAGTAACCCTAACGTGATGTTCAGTGCGCTGAATTCAGGCGCCACATATGGTGGTTTTGGTACAAATCAGGGTGGAACAGCGTTACGTCAGAATAATTCTATTAAATATGTATCGCCTTACCAAAATATGTCGGGTTTTGGTTTTGGTCTGATGTATGGTTTTGGTGAAAAGGCCGGAGATACGTCTGCAAACCGTTACATGGGCGCTTCCGCGTTTTTTACTGATGGTAAAAACGGTGCAGCGATGTCATATGCCAAATTGACTGATGCTTCTGGTAATGCATCCTTGTCAGGGATGGCGCTTGGTTTGCGATATGTTGTTACGCCTGAATTCAGGCTTAATTTCACGTATTCTCAAAACAAAGTCGATGGCACTATTTTGATTCCTGTCGCAGCCAATCTGGCTTTGAACGCTGATCAACGCAAGATTGCGATCATAGGTGCCGGTGTTGATTATACGTTCTCACCGCAAACAACGATTACTGGCGCTTACTATGATACCAAGCGTTCTGGTGACGTCGGCGGTGCATTGGATGGCAAAGCAGATCAATATATTCTTTTAGGTAAATACGCATTGAGTAAGCGGACAACTGCGTATGCTTCTTTAACCTACGCGAAAGCCGGGTCTTCCAATCCACAAGATACTGCACTCTCACTGGGCATCATTGCTGCCGGAAATTCCTCAGCTGTACGTACAGCCATTGGTGTTCTGCACTCATTTTGATTTAAAGTTTATTTTGTAAAAAGTTGATTTTCCAAATAAAAAAGCCTCATTAGTGAGGCTTTTTTATTTTAATTTTGTTGCGTAAATTTTCCCGATTCGTCGAAATATGTTTTTTGAAACAAAGGTTGAGGGAGAAATAAGTGAAATTATTGTTTTAAATGCAATTTCCGTTGCGAATGCGAGACAATTAATGAATTAGGACCGCTTTTAAGGTCGATTTTACTTGGCGATGAACCGTCATATTTGGTCAAATACGTTAACTTCTGTTTTGTCGAAATTAGTTGTTTTCAAGTATTAGCGCGTTTCGTGCCATCTTTTGTATGTGATCTTCGCGTTTCGTGCTTAAGGTAGTCAGGTTTTAATTTAAATCCTTTGGAGAAAAAAATGAAAAAAACACTTATCGCTCTGTCAGTATTGGCAGCAATGTCTGGCGCAGCGCAAGCGCAGTCTAACGTTACTATCTACGGTGTTGTTGATATGGCTTTCCAAGCTGAAAGCAACGGCGCAGGTAGAAAATATGCTATCGATAGTGGTGAGCAAAACGGTTCCCGTCTGGGCTTTAAAGGATCTGAAGATCTGGGCGGCGGTCTGAAAGCTATCTTTGATTTGGAAATGGGTGTTTTTGTTGATAGCGGTGCTTCACAATACGCATCTAAGCCATTCGGTCGTCAATCATGGGTTGGTCTGACTGGTGACTTCGGTACAGTGAAAGCTGGTCGTCAATACACACCACAATTCTACTTCTACGACGCAGTTGACCCATTTGATCTTGGATTTACATCGGGTCACGCTGGTGCATCGACATCTACAGGTGGTGTATTTGCATTCCTGGCGCCAAATACAGCATGGCGCGTAGATAACAGCGTTAGCTACCAAACTCCAGGCGGTTTGAATGGCTTTAGCGCAATGGGCTTGTATGCAGCTGGTGAAGCCGCTGGCGATAATTCCAAAAACCGTTCAGTTGGCTTTAATGCGCAATATGCTGCAGGTCCATTCTATGTTGGCGGTGCTTACTACAAACAAAATGACGCTGTTGCTGCAGGCAATGGTTTGAAATCAGCATTTGTTGGTGCAACTTATGACTTCGGCGCTGCAAAAGGTGCATTTGGCTATGCTAAAGAAACATCTGATGACAGCAAAATTGATACTAAAGGCTTCACATTTGGTGTAACCGTACCTGTTACTCCTGCTGATTCGATTTTGGCAACAGTTGCTCGTGTTAATAACAACGCCGTTGCAACAGCAAACACAAGTACACAATTGGCAGTGGGTTTCACTCACTCCTTGTCTAAGCGTACTAACTTGTACGGCTCTTTGTCACGTACATCTAACGATGCAAACGTCAATGGTGGTGGCCTGGCTGCAGGTAATGGCTTGAAAGACTACCTGGCTAACTTCGGTATCTGCCATACATTCTAATTATCGACAGGCGCAAGCCTGTTAGTAGGATGAATAATATGTTGAATAAAAAAGCACCTTCGGGTGCTTTTTTATTGTCAGCAGATTTGCTTCAACGATCAAGGCTTGGTGTCTTCAGCCACAAACCTGCCAAGGACATACTCAATCGTCGCTGGTTAAATGACCAGGTGCGCTCACACCAAAATGTTCATATGCAAGCGTTGTAGCGATACGTCCACGTGGGGTTCGCTGTAAATAGCCCTGTTGGATAAGGTACGGTTCCAGTACGTCTTCGATGGTATCGCGCTCTTCGCCAATCGCAGCTGCAACGTTATCAAGTCCCACTGGCCCGCCGCCAAACTTAAACAGAATCGCTTCCAGCAGCTTTCTATCCATCAAATCAAATCCAACCGTATCAACATCGAGCATTTTTAATGCTGCATCAGCGATGTCTTTGGTGATATTGCCGTTGCCTTTGACTTCGGCATAGTCACGTACGCGGCGTAACAGGCGATTGGCGATACGGGGTGTACCGCGCGCACGATTAGCAATTTCTCGTGCCCCCTCTTCGTGGATAGGTGCATTTAACAACGACGCCGAGCGGGTAACAATACGCGTCAGCTGTTCCGGTGTGTAAAACTCCAGTCGCGCCACGATACCAAAACGATCGCGCAAAGGATTGGTCAGCATCCCCGCACGCGTCGTGGCACCTACCAACGTGAATGGCTGCAAATCGAGTTTGACAGAGCGTGCTGCCGGCCCTTCACCGATCATGATGTCGATTTGGTAGTCTTCTAATGCCGGATATAAAATTTCTTCCACCACTGGCGATAGGCGGTGTATCTCGTCGATAAACAAAACATCATTGGCTTCCAGATTGGTCAGGAGTGCTGCCAAGTCTCCAGCACGCTCCAACACTGGCCCTGAAGTCTGGCGTAAGTTAACACCCATTTCGCGGGCGATAATATGTGCCAGCGTCGTTTTGCCTAAACCTGGTGGACCAAACAACAGGGTGTGATCGAGTGCTTCTTTGCGTTGTCGCGCTGCTGTGATGAAAATCTCTAACTGGGCGCGGATTTTTTCCTGACCAACATATTCGTCGAGTTGCTTAGGGCGTAACGCACGTTCTATCGCTTCTTCTTGCGAAGACACCGGAGACGCAGAAATAATCCGCGTTTCGGCAGGTTCAGAAAACAGATTATCAGTTTGTATGCTCATTGCTTACGCCTTCGACAGTGCTTTGAGAGCCAGTTTGATACCGTCAGAAACACCGGTGCCAGCCGGGACAGATTTCATGGCAATGGCCGCTTCTTTGTCAGAATAACCTAAGGCGAGCAGGGCATTTAAAATATCACCACTATGGTCACCTGCGGCAACCGCTGCGCTGCTGGTGAACAAATCCGCACCTAATTTGCCTTTAAGTTCTAGCAACAAACGCTCAGCCGTCTTTTTGCCTATGCCTGGGATACGTGTCAGGCGACCTGCTTCTTGCAAAGTAATCGCTTGTGATAAATCGGCAACTGACATGCCCGACAAAATCGCCAGGGCGGTACGTGATCCAACACCGCTGATTTTGATCAATTGACGAAACGTAGCGCGTTCTTCAGCGCTGCCAAAGCCAAACAAGACATGCGCATCTTCACGAATCGCCAAATGCGTCAGTAAGGCTACTTTTTCACCCAACGCAGGTAAATTGTAGAAAGTACTCATCGGTACATCGACTTCATAGCCGACACCTTGGCAATCAATGAGCAATTGTGGGGGACTTTTTTCTAGCAATGTGCCTGCGATACGACCTATCATGAGATGGCTTTCATACTGTATGAATAAGCAGTGATAATAAACGATTCTGTCCCGCTTGACGAGAACGATCGTAGGGCGATCCGGAATCAGCCTATCAGACGGCCACCTTTGACGCGCAACCCCTTTTTTGCCAGTTCTGGGGCAATGGCACTTAAAGTTGCTAATGCTTCGCCACTATGCGCATGACAAATCGCCACGCCTAAGGCATCGGCAGCATCGGGACTGGGTTTGCCAGAGAGTTTCAACAGGCGTTGCACCATGTCCTGTACTTGTTCCTTTTTTGCTCGACCATGACCGACGACGCCTTGCTTGACTTGCAGAGCGGTATATTCCGCCACCGCCAGATCTGCCGCTACCAGCGCACAAATTGCCGCGCCACGTGCTTGCCCGAGCAGTAACGTCGATTGCGGATTGACATTAACAAAGACAATTTCTATCGCAGCACAGTCTGGTTGGTAGGTGCTGACTACTTCTGAAACGCTGGCAAGGATGGTTTTGAGCCGCTCAGGTAATGAGCCTTCTGTGGTTTTGATGGTGCCAGAGGCGACATAAGTCAGCTGATTGCCTTGCTTTTGTATGACCCCGAAACCGGTCGTGCGTAAGCCGGGGTCTATGCCTAATATTCTCATTGGAAGCTATTTTTCCTGGTCGAGCGGGATGTCTCGGATGTAATTAGATTGGCTAATGATAGCTGAATCCAATCTCGCTAAGGTAAATCTTCATTCAAAGCGAAAAAAATGGCCTCCAGTTTGCGCCGGAGGCCATATCTTTCAATGTATTTGAAGCTAATTTGAAGCCTGAGTTGAAGCCTGATTAATGACGGAAGTGACGTGTTCCGGTATACACCATGACCACACCGCGTTCATCCGCAGCATCAATGACTTCCTGATCTCGCATAGAACCACCCGGGTGAATCACGCATGTCGCACCAGCATCCACGACGACGTCGAGGCCATCACGGAACGGGAAGAAAGCGTCAGAAGCGACCGCTGAACCAGCCAGTGTCAGACCTGCGTTTTGTGCTTTGATCGATGCGATACGGGCTGAGTCAATGCGGCTCATCTGGCCAGCACCAACGCCGAGCGTCATGCCATTGCCACAGAACACGATCGCATTGGATTTAACGTATTTTGCAACGCGCCACGCAAACATCATGTCAGCCATTTGTTGTGGTGTTGGTTGCAGTTTAGAGACGACGCGCAATTCTTCTTGCAATACGTTTTTGGCGTCCGGTGCTTGCACTAACAAACCACCACCAACGCGTTTGACGTCGTATTGATTAACAGCACTGCCCAACGAAATTTCTAACAGACGCACATTTTGTTTTGCGGCGAAAATTGCTTTTGCTTCGGCAGTAAATGATGGTGCGATCAAGACTTCAACAAATTGTTTTGCAACGATTTCTGCTGCTTTGCCGTCGAGCTCGCGGTTGAATGCAATGATGCCGCCAAAAGCTGAAGTCGGATCAGTCTGTAGCGCTTTGCTGTACGCTTCGAATGGCGTCACGCCTAAGGCTACGCCACAAGGATTGGCATGTTTCACGATCACGCATGCAGATTCATTAAATGATTTAACGCATTCCCACGCTGCGTCGGCATCAGCAATATTGTTGTAAGACAGTTCTTTGCCTTGCAATTGCTTGTAGTTCGCCAATGCACCATCAACCGCTTTCAGATCGCGATAAAACGCTGCGGATTGATGTGGGTTTTCGCCGTAACGCATTTCTTGAACTTTATCGAAATGGAGGTTCAAGGTTTGTGGATAGGCGCTGCGAGTTGCGTGTGCTTTATCTTCACCGAGGCTGGTCAGGTAGTTGGTGATCGCACCATCGTACTGCGCGGTGTGTGCGAAGACTTTTTTCGCCAAAGTGAATTTGGTATCGTAGCTGACGACGTTTTGATTCGCCTTCATTTCAGCCAGGACAATGGCGTAATCACTAGGATCAACGATGACGGTGACGTCTTTGTGATTTTTAGCCGAAGAGCGCAACATGGTCGGGCCGCCGATGTCGATATTTTCAATCGCATCTTCCAGTGAGCATTCGGCTTTGGCAACGGTTTGCTGGAACGGATACAGGTTCACAACCACCATATCAATGGTAGGAATCCCGTGTTGTTCGAGCGCTGCCACATGTTCAGGAAAATCACGACGTGCCAGAATACCGCCATGCACTTTGGGATGCAAGGTCTTAACGCGGCCATCCAACATTTCTGGAAAACCGGTGTAGTCGGCCACTTCCGTTACTGGCAGACCATTGTCAGCCAACAGTTTAGCGGTACCACCAGTGGACAGCAGCTTGACACCGAGTGCCGACAATTCACGTGCAAAATCGAGCACACCAGTCTTGTCTGAGACGGATATGAGGGCTTGTTTGATCATGATGAGAATGAAAGAGTAAGGAAATCGGTGTCAGAGCTAGCCATGTAATTACAGCAAACCGTGATGCTGCAATTTTTTGCGCAAGGTATTACGGTTAATGCCTAACATGTCTGCTGCTTGTGATTGATTGCTTTCAGCGCGTGTCATCACCATTTCGAGCATGGGTTTTTCGACGGCTAATACAACCATATCGTAAATATTGGAGGCGGGTTGTTCACCCAGGTCACGGAAATACTTTTCCAGGTTTTTGTGGACGGCGTCTTGAATGCTATCTTTGCTCATATTTTTTTTGTCACTGTTCGGTTATGCCGGGCGGCAGAATAGTCCGTGTTTACGAACCATCAGGCAATATTGTTGTTACGGTAGTGCTACGCTGTTACAACATTTGCCCTAGGCGGCCATTTTTTCTTCAAAGGGGCGGTATTGTAACCGTTCCCCAGCCATGCGATCAAAAAAATGACTGACGGCGGCTAATTGTTCATCACACGAGGTCAGTAAATTCATTTGTTGCCGGAATTCCTCACCACCTACCAGATCTTGTACATACCAGCCGATATGCTTACGCGCCGTTCGTACACCCAGATAATCACCGTAAAACGCGTAATGCTCTTTTAAGTGGCTATCCATCAGATGCCTGACTTCGCTGATTAGTGGTGGAGGTAAGTGTTCCCCTGTCCTCAGATAATGCTCGATTTCACGGAAAATCCACGGTCGGCCTTGGGCGGCGCGACCGATCATGATGGCATCTGCACCGGTGACTTCCAAAACGTATTTGGCTTTTTCCGGCGTTGTGATGTCGCCGTTGGCGACCACAGGGATATCTACCGCAGCTTTGACTGCAGTGATAGTTTCGTACTCAGCGTCACCTTTGTAGCCGTCAGCACGTGTGCGACCGTGCAGGGTCAGCATTTGTATGCCAGCAGACTGCGCCATGCGTGCAATGTTCAGGGCATTTTTGTTTGCTCTGTCCCATCCCGTCCGGAATTTTAAGGTCACCGGTACATCTACTGCTTTGACTACGGCATCCAGAATTTGTCCGACCAGGTTTTCATGCTGTAATAGCGCAGAACCACACCAGGCGTTGCAGACTTTTTTGACCGGGCAACCCATGTTGATATCGATGATTTGCGCACCTTTATCGACATTGAATTTGGCACAATCTGCGAGCATGACGGGATCAGCACCGGCAATCTGTACTGCTTTCGGTTCCATTTCACCTTCGTGATTGGTGCGGCGGGTGGATTTTTCGGTTTCCCATAATTTGGGATTCGAGGCCGCCATTTCAGAAACCGCATAACCCGCACCCAACTCTTTGCATAATTGCCGGAATGGCCTATCGGTTACTCCAGCCATAGGAGCAACAAAAATATTATTACGCAAGACGTAGGAACCGATTTGCACGATGAGGCTTTGGGGGAAATTTGAAGAAGCGCTATTCTACCTGAAACCTGCCTAAATAATTGGCAAAATTCTGTGTGATTCATAGGAATATTTATTTCTATGAAAAGACGCTTTTGATAGATTTAGAGAGGTTTCTCTAAATAATTTCAACTCAGTCGCTAATCTGCACTTATCTGATGGCATTTTGCTGGATTTTCAGAGTTTGCTTGTTCGCATTTCTTTTTGTGCAACCGTATGTGTTGCTGTCAATGTAGAAAAATCGTCAAAATCATACATAGTGTTTCAGAAAAAAGATTAATCTGACGCTGAAAAATCATTTGTCGGTTTATTTCCGCCTTTTATCGGTAATCGCTGACCTATTATCGCAAACAATATGCAAGGAAGATTCATGAAGCGTAATTTGACCATCTTTACTCAAACCATAGGAGAAGATGTCATGAAATATTCAAAAATAATCTTGATTGCCTTGTTGACTGCGATAGGGATGAACTTTTCGCTTGCGCAAGGAATGACGCCGGGTGTTCCAGCTGGCTGGACTTTTAATGACGTGGCACAAGAAAAGTATCAAATTGGTGTCGATACTACGATAGGAAGCAAAGAGCATCCTGTACTGTATATTGGCGCTAAGCAGGCAAAAGAAAATGATTTTGCAAGCCTCACGCAGGTCATTGAGTCAGGCGCCTTCAGCGGAAAAGTCGTCGAACTTACCGTCTCGGCTAAATTTATTGGCGATAGCAAAAATAGCGAATTCTGGATACGTTGCCATAAATCTGAAAAATCTAAAAAATGGAACGCAATTGCATCAAGTTTCGGCAAAGAGATGCAAGATTGGAGTAAGGTCAGTATGGACATCCACTTGCCTGCTGACGGTTGTCAATTGGAAATCGGTATTGGGGTGCGCGGCCAAGGGCAGCTATGGATTCGTGATATTCAGTTTAATACCGCCACAGTTGATCGGAAAACACTTGAAAGAAAGCCGCTGGCTGAAAGAGTAAAGCTGGCAGAGCCTCAGGCGGAATTTAAAAATCTCAATTTCAGTGAGCATTAATGTTGACATTGTTATTGAATGACCGGATCTCGGGTCATGGACCACAACGCGACTATTTTCCGACAAAACGGGACTGGCCCTATTTTCCAGCATGTTTGAGTGTCGCGTTGTTGTTGCTGATTGTTTGCTTTTCAATGCAGCAACCATGGCTGGTTGACCTGCTATGTTTGCTGACTTCCTATGCAATTGCTCAATCTGGTTTGGTTTGTTCCCAGACCAGTAGAAAATTGAACCATCCTGGTCTGCGATGGTTGCTTGTCTGTGGGGCTATTGTGGTAGCGACAATCAGTGGCGTGCGACTACAGTTCTTTTTATGGCCAGTGTCAGTCATGACCCATGAGGGATGGACGGTTTGGATTGTCGTTTTTTTGTTTTTGTTGGTAACGATTTTGCCATCAGCAATAAAAACAGAGGTGTCGAGAGCCGCATCGGAGCAGTTAAAGCGTGCGGAGTCTGCCCATGCTGCCGACAGACAATTACTCGAAGCCAGACTGATGGCATTACAAGGGCAAATAGAACCACATTTTCTATTTAACACCTTAGCCACCACACGCGCCTTGCTCAGACAAGATCCACCATTAGCCGAAAGTATGCTGCAACATTTGATTGCTTATCTGCAGGAGGCGATGCCCGATATGCGTGCCAAAACCATTAGTGTGGCGCAGGAATTGAAGCGTGCAGAGGCGTATTTGAAAATCATGCAAATTCGTTTATCTGAGCGTTTGCAGTTTAGTGTTGAATGTAGTGACGAGGCACAAGCATGTGAAATTCCACCGTTAATGTTAATGACACTGGTGGAAAATGCTATCAAGCATGGTGTCGAACCGAAGATTAGTATGACGCATGTCAAGATCAGTGCGTGCTGCGAAGATGATCTCTTGTATATCATTGTTGCTGACGATGGCGCAGGTTTTCAGGATGAACTTGGAAATGGCATCGGCTTACTGAATATTCAACAACGGCTCGATACCATGTATGGCAACCGGGCCGAATTAAGTCTTGTATCGGGGTCTTGTGGTGGCGTCATTGCCAGTCTGCGACTGCCGCGCTTGATAGACGATCAAATCAAGGAAAGTAAAGTGGAATGAATAGTCCAACGTTAGCTCATTCAATCCGTGCTTTGATCGCTGAAGATGAAGCAATTTTACGTAAAGAACTTGTCGCGGCATTAGCCATGTTATGGCCGGATCTGGAGATTGTTGCTGAGGTCGCCGATGGACAAAATGCGGTTACACAGTTAAATGAATTGCGTCCGGAAATTGCTTTTCTGGATGTCAGAATGCCGGGCCTGAGCGGTATAGATGTCGCTCGTCTGGCAACACATCGCTGTCATATTGTCTTTATCACCGCATACAATGATCATGCGATCGCAGCATTTGATCATGGGGCAGTCGATTATTTACTTAAACCCCTGGATCTGGCGCGTTTAGCCTTATCGATACAAAGACTCAAGCAACGATTGCATCAACAACCTGCCGATATGTCTTCACTATCTGTTCCTGCAAAAAGTGAAGCTTTGCGTTGGATACAAGCGTCGTCTGGCAACCAGCTACGTTTTGTGAATGTGGATGATGTCCAATGTTTTCATGCCGAAGCTAAATATACCAAATTGATGACATCACGTTTTGAAGCTTTGATACGTACGCCGATTAAGGATTTATTGACGCAATTAGATCTGGAAAAATTCTGGCAAATTTCTCGTAGTGCGATTGTCAATGTAGCGGCAATCGATACAGTACAACGCATCGATAATGGACTGGCGCTACGATTAAAAAACAGAGCTGAATGGTTGAACGTATCCCAACCATATCAGCATCAGTTCCGGCAGATGTGAATGTTGTGAAGGTCACTCTGACTAGTGCTTTTGTGGATTGATCGCCGCATTAATTTCATCCACCGCATCAGCATCCAGATGAGCAATGTCGCCCCACGAAACTAATTGCAGGCGATCTTGATCGTAGCTAAAACGATTAATGCTGGCGTTATAAATGGTGACTTCTCGCGGTGCATCTAAAGGCAGATCCTTGGCGGCGCGGTAGGCGCATTCCAATACGCCACCGTGTGCGACGATGGCAATTTTTTTGCCTTCGAATTGTTTTGCATAGTAAGTGATGTGCGTCATGATGCGTTGATGAAATTGACGAATGGTTTCACCTTGGTTTTCACCCGGTGGAAATTCGGCGTCCGGATCATGCGCTCGCCAAGCCGCGTGTTCGACCGGAAACAGGTGCGGCAAATCGCTGTAAAGTTGTCCTTCAAAACCACCAAAACAACGCTCACGCAAACCCGCATCGAGGCTTGTACTCACGCCTTGCAAACGAGCGATTTCGCCGGCAGTCTGCACCGCTCTTTGTAAGTCGCTGGAAATCACGGCATCCAATTTTTCATTTTGCAATGCATAGGCTAATGCTTTGGCCTGGCGCGTGCCTTCGGCATTGAGTGGAATATCGAGGTGACCTTGCAAACGTTTGACGGCGTTCCAGGCGGTTTCGCCATGGCGTATTAAAAGTATTTCGGTCATTGTGTTCTTGTTTTGAATTATGTTGAAACCATTACGTTGAATCTATTACGTTGTAGGCGACGGGGCAGGGCGCTTAGTTTCTAACCAAAACGTGACCGGACCATCATTAATCAATGAGACTTTCATATCAGCCCCAAAGCGACCACTCGCCACCAGCGGATGCTGGCGCTGGGCTTGTCGGAGAAAATAGCCGAATAATTCTCTGGCGACATCGGGTGGCGCAGCAGGAGTGAATGATGGGCGGGTGCCGGAATTGGTATCTGCCGCGAGAGTAAATTGTGGTACCAGCAATAAACCGCCGCCACTATCTTTTATGCTCAGATTCATCTTGCCAGCGGCGTCAGAAAACACGCGATAGCCAAGTAATTTGGTCAGTAAAGCATCGGCTTCTTTTTCTGTATCACCGCGCTCGGCACACACTAACACCATTAAGCCAGCGTCAATCGCACCAATGGTTTCACCATCGACGACGACACTGGCTTGGGATACCCGTTGCAGTAAAGCGATCATGCTGCCAAGGTTACACGCGCAAATTTACGTTTGCCCACTTGCAGCACAAAGGTACCGGCTTCAAGCTTCAAGCCTTTATCGCTGATGACGTTGCCATCAACGCGCACTCCGCCTTGCTCTACCATACGCAATGCTTCCGATGTCGATGCACACAAATTAGCTTGCTTGAGTAATTGTGCAACGCCTACTGGCGCACCGCTGAGGCTGACTTCTGGAATATCGTCAGGGATGCCACCTTTGGAACGATTCACAAAATCTGCCAACGCGTCTTCACCTGCTTGTTTGCTATGGAAGCGCGCCACGATTTCTTGTGCCAGTGCGACTTTGATGTCGCGTGGGTTCTGACCTTCGGCGACAGCTTTTTTGTAGCCTGCAATTTGCTCGATGGAGGTGAAGGACAATAAGTCGTAATACTTCCACATCATGTCATCAGAGATGCTCATAACCTTGGCAAACATGGTGTTGGCGGGTTCTGTGATGGCGATGTAGTTATTTTTGGATTTTGACATTTTTTCAACGCCGTCCAGACCTTCCAGCAAAGGCATGGTCAGAATACATTGTTGTTCTTGTCCGTAATCTTTTTGCAATTCACGACCGACCAGCAGATTGAATTTCTGATCTGTTCCACCGAGCTCCAGATCTGCTTGCAAAGCGACGGAATCGTAACCTTGCATGAGTGGGTACAAAAATTCATGCACCGAAATTGGCGTACCGGCTTTAAAGCGCTTCGTGAAATCGTCACGCTCCATCATACGGGCTACTGTGTATTTGGACGATAGCTGAATCATGCCGCGTGCGCCGAGCGGATCGCACCATTCAGAGTTGTAGCGGATTTCCGTTTTTGCCGCATCCAATACCAGACTCGCCTGTTTGAAGTAGGTTTGCGCGTTTGCTTCAATTTGCTCACGTGTCAATGGCGGGCGAGTCGCATTTCGGCCAGACGGGTCGCCGATCATGGAAGTAAAGTCACCAATCAAAAAGATCACGGTATGGCCCAGATCTTGCAGCTGGCGCATTTTGTTGAGAACTACAGTGTGACCTAAGTGCAAATCTGGTGCAGTTGGATCCAGGCCGAGTTTGATACGCAAAGGCTTGCCAGTTTGCTCACTACGCGCCAATTTTTGGGCAAATTCGGATTCAATTAGTAATTCGTCAACACCGCGCTTAGTCACAGCAAGAGCGTGCTGTACAGCGTCGGAAAGTGGCAATAATGTAGGGGAGGAATTGGAGTGTTGTGCAGAAGTCATATTTTATTTACATCAAATTTTTTGTAACAGCGCTGGTCAGGATTTCTATTCTGAATCCATAATCAGCGTTTGCCAAATTCTGGGTGTTGGTTTCTTGATGGGACCCGGCAAACTTGCTTTATAATCCCGTCTTTGTTCGTCACTGATATGTAAGCTTACTTGCAAATCATTGCACCAAAATGGTGTTAATGACTATGTGTTGATGCCGATGTCTAAGACGTCGCGCCACATTGAATCATGACAGCAACGACGAATTTTCGACTTATTTTCGACTCATTTTCGATTAACACTGTTAATTTTAACTTATTGCATGCGTCCAATAGATAAATTCCTTCATATCGCTACTGGCAGAAGGCAGTTGTTCGGTTCCAGTCGCGTTTCCCGTGCGGTGTCGATTTCAGCTTTGTTCTTTGCCGTGTGCGCGATTGGTGCAGCAGCCGTTGCCCCATTGGCACCAGACGCAGCCGATTTACCAGTCAAAAAGCTGACACAAGAATTACCGTTGCCTACGCTTGATGAACAAATCGCCGCCATTGAAGCGAGTGAACAACACTTCGTACGCGAAGAAACCGTGCGTCGCGGCGATACGCTCAGTGCCTTATTGTTACGCCTTGGGGTTGAAGATGACGAGGCTGACAAGTTCATTAAAACAGATAGCGTTGCCCGAAATTTGTTGCAATTGCGCACAGATAAAGCGGTTCGTGCTAAAACCAACGAAGAAGGCGAGCTGGAATGGTTACAGACCACCGTTGTAGATGGATCTGATAAGCCAGCCAGAAATATAGAAATTACCCGTGATGCTAACGGACATTTTAAAGCGGTCGATACGCCAGCCAACTTAGAGCGCCGTGTTGAAATGGCATCGGGGAATATTATCTCGTCACTGTTCGCAGCAACTGATGATGCGAATATTCCGGATAGTATCGCATCACAGATCATTAGCATGTTTGAAACGAATATTGATTTCCGCAAATTACAGCGCGGTGATCAGTTTAACGTTGTCTACGAAAGCTTTTGGCAAGATGGTCAAAAAGTAAAAACGGGTCGTGTATTGGCAGGTGAATTTACTAATGCAGGTAAACCTTATCAAGCCGTCTGGTTCGACGAAGCTGGTGGTCAGGGTGGTTACTACACGTTTGACGGCAAGTCACTCAAAAAAGCTTTTTTGAAATCCCCGCTGGCCTTTACACGTATTTCTTCTGGTTTCTCCATGCGCGTTCATCCGATTTCCGGCCAATGGAAGCAACATAAAGGTGTTGATTTTGCGGCTGGCATTGGTACACCAATCCGTGCGACTGCGGACGGCGTGGTTGATTCTGCAGCGATGAGCGGTGGTTATGGCAATCTTGTG
Source organism: Undibacterium sp. Ji67W (assembly GCA_049340365.1). Taxonomy (GTDB): domain Bacteria; phylum Pseudomonadota; class Gammaproteobacteria; order Burkholderiales; family Burkholderiaceae_D; genus Undibacterium. The sequence goes on from JBMPOY010000008.1 coordinate 56,297, forward strand.
GTGATTAAACATTGGGGTGGCTATAGCACTGCTTATGCGCACATGCAACGTTTTGCTCCGGGAATTCGTAAAGGTAGCCACGTATCTCAAGGTGAAGTGATTGGTTTTGTAGGCACGACGGGTTGGTCTACTGGCCCGCACGTGCATTACGAATTCCGTGTCAATAATGATGCCCGTGACCCACTGTCTATCGTTGTACCCAACGTGCAGGCATTGTCGAATGTTGATTTGCCACGTTTCAAAGCGGTCGCCAATGATATGCATCACCGTTTCGATTTGCTGCGTCCGGAACGTGTGGCGCAAAATAGCAAACCAACCGCCAGCTAAAGGCAACATATTCTTCAGGCCGAACCTCATGTTCGGCCTTTTTTTATTTGAGCTTTGAGATAACGAAAAACGATATGCTGAGAACAAAGAATCCGGATAAAAATTCTGTGTATATAGGACTGATGTCAGGTACCAGCCTTGATGGCGTGGATGGTGTTTTGGTGCGATTGCCTGCCGCGGACAATGAGCGTATGGAATTGCTTGGTTCTGCATACATCCCGTTTAGCGACGGGTTACGGCAACAAGCTTTGCAATTGCAGCAGCCAGGTGACAATGAAATACATCGCGAAGCCTTGCTGGCGAACGCGCTTGCTCAATGCTATGCAGCGTGTGTGAAGGCTTTATTGGCACATCATCCGGAAGTCTCCGTGTATGCAATTGGCGTTCACGGCCAAACCATACGTCACCGGCCTGAGCTTGGCTACACACGGCAAACCAATAACCCAGCCTTACTTGCTGAGTTGACGGGAATAGATGTCATTGCCGACTTTCGTAGTCGTGACGTGGCAGCTGGTGGGCAGGGCGCACCCTTGGTACCAGCTTTTCATCGTGCTGTTTTTGCTGCAGATGGGCAATGCCGCGTTGTCGCCAATATCGGTGGCATCAGCAATATCAGCATCCTTGCAGCAGATGGAACAACCACTGGCTTTGACACGGGGCCAGGAAACGTATTGATGGACTATTGGATTAAACAGCACCAAGGGCTGAGTTATGATGCCAACGGTGCATGGTCTGCACAAGGTCAGGTCAACCAAAGATTGCTGGCGAATTTGATGTCAGAACCGTATCTGCACCTGGCACCTCCAAAAAGCACCGGGCGTGATTTATTTCATGCTGATTGGTTACAGCAGCATTTGCAGACATTTTCGATGCTAGCCGCAGTGGATGTGCAGGCAACGCTATGTGCTTACACCGCACAAAGCCTGACGCAAGCGATCCTGGCTAACGCAACACAAACACAGACGGTGTATGTGTGCGGCGGCGGTGCTTACAACAAGACATTGATGAGCATGTTGCAAGCTTTTTTAAAAATGGCGGGCTCAAACGCTCAAATACAAAGTACGGCACAATTAGGTGTCGCACCAGAGCACGTAGAAGCCTTAGCATTTGCCTGGCTGGCGCAGCAATTTTGCTTACGTCAGGCAGGTAATTTGCCTGAGGTTACGGGTGCAAAAGGTTTGAGAGTGCTCGGTGCTCTGTACCCGGCGTAGCGTAGGGGGGATGCAACCCGACGCAAGTTACGCTGAAAGTATCCCCGCGGGTTTGCACCCGTCCTACAAAAAATTAAAGTAAAGGAACATATGCCCCATTTTATTTATATCGCCGACCCGATGTGTTCCTGGTGTTATGGCTTTGGGCCTGAATTACAGGCGCTGCTCGATGAAACGCCGGGCGCCAGTCTGGAAATTATTGTCGGTGGCTTACGTGCCTACAATCAGGAAATCATGGGTGAATCACAGCGAACAACGATACGTGAACATTGGCATCATGTCGCAGAAGCCAGTGGCTTGCCGTTTTCTGATGTAGGAATGACGCAAGCTGGTTTTAAATACGATACTGAACCCGCGTGTCGCGCCATTGTCGCGGCGAAAATCATCGCTGATCATTTACATGGACAACAATTGCTGGAAATTTTTCATGCAATCCAACATGCGTTTTATGCACAAGGCCTGGACGTGACTCAGCCAGCAGTCTTAGCTGAAGTTGTGGTGAGCACACTCAATAAAATTGATGGTCACAATAGTTTTGATATTGACAGTTTTCTCGAAACATTTCTGTCACCGCAATGTATGTCCGATACCCGCGATGAATTTGAACAATGTCAGCGTTGGGGAATCCGCGGCTTTCCTGCCTTGTTGATTGTACACAATGAAGCCTTGCACATGATCGCTGCTGGCTATACAAAAACCGCCGGATTGCGCGCTGCGATGACACAAGTAGTAAGTGCTTAAAAATCAAATCTGCATAGACAAATTATGAATCAAACTGCCACCGTCCCATGTATTCAGATCGCCCCGGAAGGGCCAGAATTTTCTCGCATTGTGCTTGGTTTGTGGCGGCTTGCGGATTGGAACATGACGCCGCAATCTCGTGTCGAGTTTTTGGAGCAAGCATTGGCGCTGGGTATCACTACGATAGATCAGGCTGATATTTATGGCGATTATCAGAGTGAATCTTTGCTTGGCGAGGCGCTCAGCCTGGCACCGTCGTTACGTGATAAATTCCAATTTGTCAGCAAGTGCGGAATCAAGCTCGTATCAAAAGCGCGGCCCGCACACGGCATACAGCATTACGATACCAGCCGCGCACATATTATTGCTTCAGCAGAAAATTCTTTGCGCGCCATGCAGATTGAACAGCTCGATGTGTTGCTCATCCACCGTCCTGATCCTTTGATGGATGCGGATGAAATGGCGGAAGCGTTTCAGCAATTGCAGGCTAGTGGCAAGGTGAAACATGTTGGTGTATCCAACTTTACGCCTGCTCAATTTGAATTGCTCAATTCTCGCTTTCCATTAGTGACGAATCAGGTCGAACTATCATTATTACATTTGCAGTCTTTGCATGATGGTACGCTGGATCTGTGTCAGAAGTTGCGCATTGCGCCAATGATCTGGTCGGCTTTAGGTGGTGGCAATTTGCTGCGGGATACGCCAAGCAACAACCCGCAAATTCAACGTATCCGACCGGTTTTAAATGCCTTAGCGTCAGAGTTAAATTTACCTGCAAGTACGGTTGCACTGGCTTGGATATTGCAGCATCCATCGCACCCTTTAGTGCTGACTGGCTCTGGACGTATTACTGCTTTGAAAGAGGCAGCACTCGCATGTCAGCATACACTGACCCGCGAGCAATGGTTTAGTCTGTGGTGTGCTGCCGCTGGTAAGAACGTCGATTAAAAAGCATTATGTAAATTTATGCGACGTAAAACAGCACGGCAAAATACTGACACATGCTACCGGCGAGAACAAACAGGTGCCAGATCCCATGCCCGTGTTTGAGTTTTTCATCCGTCGCGTAAAAAATGATGCCGACTGTATAAAATAAGCCGCCCAGTGCCAGCCAGATAAAGCCGTTTTGCAGTATCGTCATCAACGGCACGATAGCGGCGATTGCTAACCAACCCATGACGACATAGATCGCCAGCGATAGCCAGCGTGCACCTTTGGCAAACAAGATTTCCTGCACAATGCCAATGATCGCCAGGCTCCATTCAAGACCAAACAAGATCCACCCCGAATGTTCACGTAAAGTCACTAATGTGAAGGGAGTGTAGCTACCCGCAATCAATAGATAAATCGCGCAGTGATCGAGTTTTTGAAAGACGTTTTTGGCCTTGCCTTTGAGGCTGTGGTATAGCGCCGAAATGGTGTAGAGCAAAAACAGCATCGCCCCATAAATACTGAAGCTAACGATTTTCCAGGGGTCACCAAGACGTGCACTGATGGTGATCAGGACTGCAGCACCGCCAATCGCCAGCGCGGCGCCAGCAATGTGACTGATGCTATTAAATTTTTCGCCGTAATACATAAACGCTTCGTTTCTTTGAATAAAATGGTAACCCGTATTCTGCACTATGTAGAAAATCGACGTGCACGGGCAGCTGATTTGGTGCATGCCCTCACTTAGAGAGTCCACCATGGGATAAGTTCACGAGGCGTTGTTGAAAGAGCCCGGAGAGCGTGTACAGAAGTCATTTTAAAGACTTCTGTACAAAGTGTTCAATTTTTTTATACGCTTGGTGCCGTTTCCATTTTTTGAAACGTAGATTGCATCCAGTTGATAAAAATTTCGACTTCGGGACGCAAGCTAGGTTGCGCTTCATGCACCAGATGATAGGCGTGTGGTGGAGTTGCAAGTTGGGTATCGAAGAGACGCACAACCTCGCCACTTCTGATCATATCCTCGGCAAAATGTTGGCGTGTCAAGCCGACACCGTGACCGTGTTTGACGGCTTCCAACAAGAGCCCAAGGTCGTCAATCCGCAATCCATTACTGGGTTCAGGAAAGTCCAGTCCTGCAACTTCAAACCATGGTTGCCATGGCTCTAATGCAGAACGTAATAGTTTTGCATGGCGCAAATCTGCTGGCGTTTTAATGGGGGGGATGGTTTTGAGATAGTCTGGACTGGCGACTGCAAAACTCGGTTCGACAAATAATTTTTTGGTGACCAGATTAGGATATTCTCCGGCACCAAAACGCACTTCAACATCACTTTCCGATAAGCTCAGGTCATACAGCGGCACAAACAGATACACTTCAATTTCTATATCCGGATGTTGTTCAGAAAAATCTGCCAGCCGTGGCATAAACATATAGCGTGCGAACGTCGGTGGTACCGTTACTTTAACCTTCATCTGATTTTGCGTGACTTTATTTGGCAACGGAAAATCAGACAGCGTTCTTAATGCGGCTCTGACCACGTCCAGATATCGGCGGCCAAATTCAGTCAGTGTTACGCTGCGTCCTTCGCGCACAAATACCCGTTCACATAAGTGCTCTTCCAATAACCGGATCCGGTGTGACAACGCGGAGGGCGTGATACACAGTTCTTCAGCAGCGACTGCAAAAGAGCCAAAACGTGCAGCCGCTTCAAAGGCGGAAAGAGCATGTACCGGAGGGAGTCTTGTTGCCATTCTATGTCCTGATTTTATGTATCATGCCAGGCAATTCAGATAGCCTTCTTGCCTGGAAAAATTCAATACCTTGGTGCTGTTCAGCTTACTCAATGCTCTACGTCAATTGCAGAATTAATCCATATTCGTAAGTTATAAGCAGTTTTTAAGCTTTTCGCATCTTGTCGATGCTCTCTATTATGATGCGTTCTTAACGATTTTGGCTTATGCTCTGCGACTTCTTTCCAAATTATATTTGCTATGGGTAATCGACTCTCTAAAATTGCAACACGTACTGGTGACGCTGGAACAACCGGTCTGGGTGATGGTAGCCGCGTGGATAAAGACGCATTACGGGTACACGCGATGGGTGACGTGGATGAACTTAATTCGCATATCGGTGTGTTGTTGTGCGAAGAGTTGCCAGCAACAATGAAACACGAATTGGCGTCGATACAACATGATTTGTTTGATATGGGGGGTGAATTGTGTATTCCTGGCTACACCATGATTACGGATGCGCAGGTGGCACGTTTAGATGCCTTGCTGGAAAAATACAACGCCGACTTGCCGCCGCTAAAAGACTTTATTTTGCCAGGTGGCTCGCGCGCTGCAGCCATTGCTCATGTATGCCGGACGGTCTGTCGCCGTGCTGAGCGCGCGATTGTCAGTGTTGGCAAAAGTGAAACAATCAATGACCATCCACGCCAATATATGAATCGCTTATCTGATTTGTTATTTGTGTTATCGCGCGTCTTAAACCGCGTTGATGGCGGAAGTGATGTACTGTGGGAAAAAGATCGAGCCCGCTGATAGGTCATCATCGTATACAGATTGAGTACTTACTTTTCGTCACCAGATTGGCGGTGGCGAGATAGTAAGCGACTTAACGCTGCACGTAAGTCGGCATTTTGCGAGGTCTTTTCTATATTTTTTTCTAGCTGGCTCAAGGCTTGTAGCGCAGTTTCCGGGATGGCTAATTGTTTTACCGGCAATGGTTTTTCGATAGCGCGCTTAACTTGTACTTTGATACGGATTGCGTTAATCTGCCAGCCACGTTCTTGTAACTTTAATTGTAACTTTGGACATTGCTGCTTGAGTTTTGTCGCAATAGCAGCATTGGAGGCGGCGAGTACCAGTTGACCATCGGCCAGTTGCATGACTTCACAGAGCTCAAAGAGAGAAGACAAGATTGCTTCGCAATCTCTTTGTAGTGCCAGATTTCTTTGTATCGCTGGCAATAGTGCAGCAATTTTATCGTTTGCACGCAGGAAATCACTCGCACCGCTGGTGACGGAAACCGGGCGACCACGTTTGATATGAATACGATGCGGAGGTAATGGTGATGCAGACATGGGCGTTACCTTACCACAAACCGTGCATTTCCATCCTTGTTTGCTACGTAATTACAGAGGGAAAGTATTGATGCAGATAATATTAATGCATTCTCGTTTTACCCAGGCAAAGTCTGTGACCTTGTCATCGCGTCACGTTTTTCTGGCCATCTTTGCGTTTATCATCTTGATGGCAGTGAGCGGTGCTTTGATGGCGACACTGACTTTGCGTCTCGCTAGTGCTGATCTTCCTATTTTACGAAGTATTTTGCCCGCATCTGTATCATCGCCTTTAGCCGGTGACGCGAATGGCAAAGACCGCTATTTGAAAGAAAACCTGGCTGCCATGGCGGTTAAATTGGGCGAAATGCAAGCGCAATTGATGCGTTTGGATGCCCTGGGTGAGCGAGTGCAAGGTTTGGCCGGGGTGAAACCTGAGGAATTTAATTTTAAAGAATTACCGCCGCGTGGTGGGCCAGAAATTTCCAGTGCTCCCTCGCGGGAATTGAATATGGCTGAGCTGCAAGCTGCATTGGATGCCTTTCAAAAAGATGTAGAACATCGCTCAGACTACTTAAACGTGGTCGAAACAAATTTGATGAGTTTTAAAATACAGTCTAAGTTGTTGCCGACCATTCAACCTGTGAATGTGACTTACAATGCTTCAGGCTTTGGCTGGCGTCTTGATCCTTTTACTGGTCGTAATGCGTTTCACGAAGGGATTGATTTCCCTGCTCCAACGGGCACACCTATAGTGGCGGCCGCAGGTGGTGTCGTGATTGCCTCGGAATTTCATCCGCAGTTTGGCAATATGTTAGAAATTGATCATGGCGGAGAATTAATTACCCGTTATGCACATACCTCAAAAATTTACGTCAAGCTCGGTGATATCGTAAAGCGTGGACAACATGTTGCGGATATTGGTTCTACCGGGCGTTCAACTGGTTCACATCTGCACTTTGAGGTGAGAATCAAAGATGTTCCCCAGGATCCGAATAAATTCCTCACGGCCGGGGCAAATCAGGCCAAACTTGCTGCGCTTAAACAAAAATAGACTTGTTTTTGCGTATTTTGTCACCAAATCATGAATGCTGTAGGGATTTGATCAGGGATTTACTGGTGAAGCCCTTGCAGCATGGTAAAATCGTGAGTTATCCTATATTGTTGCTGTGCAAGCAATTTTTTGCCGCGGCGTTTTTCAGAATTTAACTTTCCGTTCATAGCATGTCATTCCTGACCAAGATATTCGGCAGCCGTAATCAACGGCTTTTGAAGCAATACCAAAAGACGGTGCGTGAGATCAACGCATTGGAACCCCAGCTGGAAACTTTGTCGGACGAGGCTTTGCAAGCCAAGACTGCTGAATTTAAAGCACGTGTGGCAGAAGGAGCAACGCTCGATAGCATTTTGGTAGAAGCCTTTGCAGTATGTCGCGAAGCGAGTAAGCGTGTTCTGAAAATGCGCCACTTCGACGTGCAAATGATAGGTGGTATGGTTTTGCATTATGGCAAAATCGCTGAAATGGGTACCGGTGAAGGGAAAACCCTGATGGGTACACTGCCTATTTACCTCAATGCTTTATCGGGTAAAGGTGTACATGTCGTCACGGTGAATGATTACCTTGCACAACGTGATGCTGAATGGATGGGGCAGCTTTATAGTTGGTTGGGGCTGAGCACAGGTATCAACCTGTCACAACTTGACCACGACTCAAAACAAGTTGCTTACGGCTCAGACATTACTTACGGCACTAACAACGAATTCGGTTTCGATTACCTGCGCGATAACATGGTATTTGAAGCGAAGGATCGCGTGCAACGTGGCCTGAACTTTGCTGTCGTCGATGAAGTTGACTCGATTTTGATCGATGAAGCGCGTACACCGTTGATCATTTCCGGTCAGGCTGAAAATCACACCGAGTTGTATTACAAAATCAACGAAGTGCCAAAACTGTTGACTTTGCAAATCGGCGAGGAAACTCCCGATGGTTCAGGGAAGATTGAAGTTCCAGGTGACTACACCAAGGATGAAAAAGCACATCAGGTTTTACTCACCGAAGCTGGTCACGATAAAGCAGAAAGAATTCTGACCCAGATGGGGCTGTTGCCGGAAGGTGCGTCGCTGTATGACGCCGCGCATATCACCCTGATCCATCATCTCTATGCCGCTTTGCGAGCACATGCTTTGTATTTCAAAGACCAACACTATGTGGTGTTGAACGATGAAATCGTCATCGTTGATGAATTTACAGGTCGTATGATGACTGGTCGCCGCTGGTCTGATGGTTTGCATCAGGCGGTAGAAGCCAAAGAAGGCGTGCGGATTCAAAATGAGAATCAAACCCTGGCATCGATTACGTTCCAGAATTACTTCCGTATGTACACCCGCTTGTCAGGCATGACAGGTACAGCAGATACAGAAGCCTATGAATTCCAGGAAATCTACGGTCTCGAAACCGTGGTCATTCCGCCAAATCGTCCTTCACAACGTAAAGACCGTCAAGATCAAGTTTACAAATCCGCCGAAGAAAAATACGGCGCGATGCTCAAAGACATTCAGGATTGCTACGAGCGTGGCCAGCCAGTCTTGGTAGGTACAACTTCGATTGAAAACTCTGAATTGTTGTCTGGCATTCTGACCAAAGCAAAATCGCCACACAATGTATTGAATGCGAAGCAGCACGCACGCGAAGCGGAAATCATTGCACAGGCAGGTCGTCCGCAAGCAATTACGATCGCCACCAACATGGCGGGTCGCGGTACCGATATCGTACTGGGTGGTAACGTCGCTAAGCAAGTACAACTGATCGAAGCAAATGATGCTTTGACTGAAGCTGACAAAGCTGCGCAATCACAAAAATTGCGTGATGAGTGGAATTCACTCCACGAACATGTCGTGAAAGCGGGCGGCTTGCACATCATTGGTACTGAGCGTCATGAATCTCGTCGCGTAGATAACCAGTTGCGCGGTCGTTCTGGTCGCCAGGGTGATCCAGGCTCCAGCCGTTTCTATTTGTCTTTGGATGACCAGTTGTTGCGTATTTTTGCCGGTGACCGCGTACGCGCGATCATGGACCGATTGAAAATGCCAGAAGGCGAACCAATCGAAGCAGGTATCGTTTCACGTTCTATCGAATCAGCACAACGTAAAGTTGAAGCGCGTAACTTTGATATTCGTAAGCAATTGCTGGAATATGATGACGTTGCCAATGATCAGCGTAAAGTCATTTACCAGCAGCGTAATGAATTGCTGGAAGCGCATGATATGACAGAACTGATGTCCTCATTGCGTCACGGTATGTTTGCTGACATCGTTCATGCGCACGTGCCGCTGGAATCTGTGGAAGAACAATGGGATTTACCAGGTCTGGAAGCGGTATTGTCTGCTGAATGGGCAATTGATCTGCCATTGGTAAAAATGGCGGCGTCTGAGCCAAGCTTGACTGGTGAAGATATTCTTGACCGTGTACATCGCGCAGTGAATGAGGCATATGACGCCAAAGTTGCCATCGTTGGTAAAGAGTCTTTTGCTGGCTTCGAGCGCAGTGTGATGTTGCAAAGTATCGATACTCACTGGCGCGAACATCTGGCAGCACTGGATCATTTACGTCAAGGTATCCATCTGCGCGGTTATGCTCAGAAAAATCCTAAACAAGAATACAAACGTGAAGCGTTTGAATTGTTTGCCCAAATGTTGGAAATGATCAAAAACGATGTGGTGCGTACGGTTGTGACTGTTCGAATTCAATCCCGTGAAGAGATTGAAGCCGTTGAAGAACAAATGGCTTTGCCTCAGGTTGAAAATGTTCATTTCCAACACGCTGATTTTGATGCTAGCGCATCCCCAGAAGAAATCATGGCACCTGCAGCAATAGCCGCAGGTGATCAGACAGAAATGAACTACGCATTAAAAGTCGGTCGAAATGACCCATGCCCATGCGGTAGCGGTAAAAAATTCAAACAGTGCCATGGCAAATTAGCCTGAGCAATACGGTAATGAGCATCAAAAAGGGGTGAAGAAATTCACCCCTTTTTTTTGTTCGTCTGTAGGGCGGGCGCAACCCGCGCGGCTTTGATATTTTTTATTTATTTATTTTGATTGATTCATGGTTATGGTCAACATTGTTACCCTTAATAAATATCACCCCTGATTGCATCAATAAAATTCATTTAAAGGGTAATCGATCTGCAACAAAAATGTCCTACAATGACGGCTTGATTTCAACGCAAGGAAGCTACTATGGCCGTCAATTCTCCACTCCCTGTCGCTGCTGAATTAAAACCAGTAGCGGGTATTCGTCTCGGACATGCCGAGGCAGGTATTCGTAAAGCCAATCGTAAAGATGTATTGGTCATGGAGTTAGCTCCTGCGGCAACAGTTTCTGGTGTTTTTACCACCAATCGTTTTTGTGCTGCACCGGTGCAAGTCTGCAAAGCGCACCTCGAAGGCTTGCACATGAGCTCTGCTCCGATTCGCGCCCTGGTAGTCAATACCGGCAATGCGAATGCTGGTACGGGCGATGCGGGTTTGGCCGCAGCAAATAAAACTTGCAGTGCACTGGCTGAGTTACTGGGTTGTGAGGCGGCGCAAATTCTGCCGTTTTCAACGGGTGTCATCCTTGAGCCGCTGCCAGTTGATCGTCTGGTCGCTGGTTTGCCACAAGCCATCGCTAATTTGAAAGAAGACAACTGGTTTCTGGCTGCTGAGTCAATTATGACCACGGACACCCAGCCAAAAGCCGCCTCTGCGACCGTGCAAGTTGGTAGCCACACTGTGACGATGACGGGTATCAGTAAAGGTGCGGGTATGATCAAACCTAACATGGCGACCATGTTAGGTTATCTGGCTATGGATGCCAAAGTTGCGCAACCCGTTCTTGACCATCTGATAAAACAAGCAGCAGACAAATCTTTTAACTGCATAACGATTGACGGCGATACGTCGACAAATGACTCGTTCATTCTGATCGCGACTGGTGCTGGCAGTCTTGAAGTTAATGACATTGACACACCCGAATATGCGATTCTGGCGAAAGCGGTGATCGATTTGTCGCAAAAATTGGCGCACATGATTATCCGTGATGGTGAAGGTGCTACCAAGTTTATTTCTATCGCGGTCGAACAAGGGCGTGATCTGGAAGAGTGCCGCAAAATTGCCTATTCGATTGCCCATTCCCCATTGGTAAAAACGGCTTTCTTTGCCTCCGATCCAAATTTGGGGCGTATTCTGGCAGCGATTGGTTATGCTGGTGTTAATGATCTTGACGTCAGCAAATTAGATCTGTATCTGGATGATGTGTTGGTTGCAAAAAACGGCGGTCGCAATCCAGAATACCGCGAAGAAGATGGTCAGCGTGTGATGAAGCAAAGCGAAATTACCATCCGCGTCAAGCTCGGTCGTGGTGATGTTGAGACCACAGTCTGGACTTGCGATTTGTCGCATGACTATGTGACGATCAATGCTGATTACCGTTCTTAATTAAATCCACAATGACCCAGCTTGATCAGTTTTTAGAACGTGCGGAGCATGTGCTAAGTCGTCTTGAGGCGTTATTGCCTGGAACTGTTACCGCACCTGACTGGCAATTGGGTAACGCTTTTCGCTGGCGCAAGCGCGGTGGACAAGCTTACTTGCAGGTAGTGCGTCACGCTTGTGTGATAGGTCTGGATGATTTGCACAATATCAGCCAGCAAAAGCAGTTGATAGAGCAAAACACGCTGCAATTCGTTCACAGGAAGCCAGCCAATAACGTGTTATTGACTGGTGCGCGAGGCACCGGAAAATCATCTTTGATCAAAGCCTGTCTGAATCAATTCGCCGATCAGGGTTTGCGCTTAATCGAAGTCGATAAAGCTGATCTGGCAGATTTGCCGGATATTGTCGATTTAATCGCCGAGCGTCCTGAGCGCTTCATCATTTTTTGTGATGATCTTTCTTTCGAGGAAGGTGAGGCTGGTTATAAGGCGCTCAAAGTTGCACTCGATGGCAGTATTGCTGCGCAATCCGACAATGTGCTGATTTACGCGACGTCGAACCGTCGTCATCTGATGCCAGAAAAGATGTCGGACAATGCCAGCTACCATCATGCCGATGACGGCGACTTACATCCGGGTGAAACAGTAGAAGAAAAAATTTCTTTGTCTGAACGATTTGGTTTATGGGTCTCGTTTTACCCGTTCAAACAAGACGACTATCTGGATATTGTTGCGCACTGGTTGCGCAGTTTTTCTTGCACTGAAGATCAGATTAGTGCTGCCCGTGCTGATGCTTTGCGTTGGGCATTGCAGCGCGGTTCGCGCTCTGGCCGTGTGGCGTGGCAGTTTGCACGTGATCGTGCAGGTAAATTAATGGATAAAGACCATGTTTGAAGTCGCGTCAAAAAATATCAAGCCAGTAGATGTCGCGGTCGGCATTTTGATGAAGCCAAATGGCGATGTCTTATTGGGACAGCGTCCCGCTGGCAAACCCTACGAAGGGTATTGGGAGTTTCCCGGTGGTAAAGTCGAAGCGGGTGAGCCGATACTGGAAGCTTTAAAACGTGAATTCGTTGAAGAGCTGGGAATTCGGATACTGACCGCCGAGCCTTGGTGCGGCGTAGAGCATGTTTATCCGCATGCGCACGTGCGTTTGCACTTTTACATCAGCCGTGAATGGGATGGTGAGCCGCAAAGTTTGGAAGGTCAGGCATTTGCCTGGCAAGGTGAGGTGGGCGTGGAGCCGCTGCTACCTGCGACAATACCTCTGCTCGAATGGCTGGATATATTGCAAACCGACGCCAGCAATTCAGTCATATAGATTCAGCTACATCAATTCAGCAACTTAGCACTGTTGTTCGAATTATTCATACCAGCGTGATACCTCCTCAGGTTTCACGCACTTACGATACCACTTGGCGGTTCTTTCTATGCTGTCAAGTCAGGTTTTTTCTGTCTTTTTATTGCAACTCACTCCGTACTTCTACTTATTGCCTGATGCTTTTCTGGCTGCGACTATCCTTATTCACGTTAATTATAATGTGTATTGAAATCAATACAGTGTATTATTTTATGTACACTGTTCAGTTTTTGATACGCTGTAGAGGGAATGCTCGGTAATTATTGGCTGTGCAATCAAATAGCCTGTATTGAATTGCATACATTCTGCGTTTGGAATTTCCGTATTATTTTGTAAGTCATTGAATTTGTTTGATAAAAATTAGTGGCATGGGCATTGCTAGGGTAAAGCAAACTTTTCTCTGTAGCGATGGAGTGCTAAAAACTATGCAACAAATAGCAGAAAGAACCGGAGCTGTACTGCGTATCGATTTGCAGGCAGTTCGATATAACTACCGACTACTGCGTGGTCGCTTGGGCTTGGCTCAATGCGGTGCGGCGGTGAAGGCGGACGCCTATGGCTTGGGAGCCGGGCAAGTAGCGCGGGTGTTATACGAAGAAGGATGTCGACATTTTTTTGTCGCTCATCTGGAGGAGGCGATTGCTTTGCGTCCTGGATTGCCAGCAGATGCAGATCTGATCGTCATGCACGGTTCGCCAGTGGGTTGTGAAGCAGAATTTGTTCAACATGGGTGTATGCCGGTGCTCAATAGCATTCAGCAAATTCAGGATTGGGCTGCACTTGCGCGAGAACGGCAACAGTTTTTGCCTGCCATCGTGCAAGTCGACACGGGCATGGCGCGCATGGGGCTGTCCGCGCAAGAAGTAGAAATTTTACGTGATGATCCAGATTTATTGCGCAGCATTGATGTGCGGTATGTGATGAGTCATTTGGCTAGTGCTGAAGATCAGGCAAATCCGATGAATCGTCAGCAGTTGGAAAAATTTAATGAACTTCGCGCCTTATTCCCGCGCAGTAAAGCCACTCTGGCGAATTCTTCTGGCGTGTTTTTAGGTAGCGAGTTTCATTTTGATCTGGCTCGTCCTGGTGCTGCGCTGTATGGTGTGGCACCGGTTGCAGGTCAGGAAAATCCTTTACGTGCAGTAGCGCATTTGCAGGGGCGCATTATCCAAACGCGTGAAATTCCGGCGGGAACGGGTGTGGGCTATGGCTCTACGTGGCGGAGTAAGAAAACGAGTCGCATTGCGACGATTGCTGTTGGCTATGCTGATGGTTGGTTACGTAGTTTGAGTAACCGTGGGGTGGCGCATATTGCAGGATTTGCAGCGCCTATGGTGGGAAATGTTTCTATGGATACGATTACTCTGGATGTGACTCACATCTCGCCAGAGCATTTGCAACCGGGCACATTAGTAGATTTGATTTCGGCAACGAACACAGTGGATCAGGTCGCAGAAAAAGCGAACACCATTGGTTACGAAATTTTGACCAGTCTGGGAGCGCGTTATCACCGCGAATATTCAGACCAGACGTCTGACAACTAGTCTTACTTTAAAAAACACCCCAATTCAATTATCAGTATTAACGAAAACAGCATATCAGGAGCAACAACATGAAAGTCATTATTCTCGGCGCAGGCGTTATCGGCACAGCATCAGCCTATTTTCTGGCAAAAGCGGGTCACGAAGTCACCGTTATTGAGCGCCAACCAGGCGCAGCGTTAGAAACCAGTTACGGCAATGCCGGTGAAGTATCACCTGGTTACTCGGCACCATGGGCAGGCCCTGGCGTGCCTATGAAAGCTGTTAAATGGCTGATGATGAAACACAGCCCATTGGCAATTCGTCCTACATTTGACTTAAATACCTGGCGCTGGGTAACGCAGATGCTGATGAACTGCACCACAGCACGATATGAGACCAATAAAGGTCGCATGCTGCGTATGGCAGAATATAGCCGCGATGTCTTGCAGCAACTACGCGCTGATACCGGAATTTCTTACGATGAACGCACCCAAGGCACACTACAGTTATTCCGTAATCAGGCACAACTGGATGGCGCACAAGCGGATATCGATATTTTGAAACGTTACGATGTTCCGTATGAGACTTTGGACAAAGCTGGCTGTTTAAAAGTAGAGCCAGCTTTGAAGAACGTCCAGGAAAAATTCGTTGGCGCTTTACGCTTGCCTGGTGATGAAACAGGCGACTGTTTTAAATTTACCCAAAATCTCGCCAAGCTGGCGGAAGGTCTGGGCGTGAAATTTAAATACGGTGTCAGCATTCAAAGACTGGTGCACGAAGGTGACAAAATTACCTCCGTCATTACTTCTGAAGGTGAAATGAAGGCTGATACCTACGTACTGGCCTTAGGCAGTTACTCGCCTATCATGTTACGTGAACTTGGTATTAAGATCCCAGTCTATCCGATTAAGGGATACTCAATTACTGTACCGATTACCGATGCCCAACGAGCACCGGAATCAACCGTGATGGATGAAACTTACAAAGTGGCAATCACACGTCTTGGTGACCGCATTCGTGTCGGCGGCACCGCAGAAATCACAGGTTACAACCTGGATTTGCGCAAAGATCGTCGCGACACACTGGAATTCTCAGTGACTGATTTATTCCCGGGTGGCGGCGATGTGAGTAAGGCCGAATTCTGGACTGGCCTGCGTCCTATGACGCCGGACGGCACCCCAGTCGTTGGCCCTACACCCTATCGTAATTTATTCCTGAATACCGGTCATGGCACCTTAGGTTGGACCATGGCTTGTGGTTCAGGTCAGTTCATTGCGGATCTTGTTTCAGGCAAGCGTCCGGCAATTTCAACCGAAGGTTTATTTATGGATCGATATGGCAGTATCAATCGACCAGTTTTTGTCCCCAAGGAGTAGGCATGACCCAGTTTGAACAATTGCTTTCATCAACGCAGGTGTTCGCAGATGCAAATCTGAACGCCCGTTTTTATACTGCCATCGAATTGTTGGCGCAGACTATGATGGTGATGCCACGTGCAACCACGGTCGATAGTCTGGCATCTGCAACAGGCAAAACCCCGCGTGTGATCCGTTCAATACTGTCGACACTGAGCAAAGATGGTCTGGTGGGTCGTGACGCCAAAGACAAGGATGCATGGCATTGTCGCGACTGCAATGGCATCATTACTTTGGCAGATGTGTATCGTTGCTTTGCCGACGCTGAAGAGCGCGCACAAGCCAAAGCAGCGAAGAAAAACGCCGAAATCGCAAGCAATGGAGCCAAGCAAGGCCATGAGGACGAGGTAGAAGCAGAAAGCAATCCACTGCGCAGTTCCAGTCAGCACAGCGTTGATTTATTGATGATGCAAGTGAAAATGACAGTCAATCGAGCAGTTGTTCAACAATTGGAGCAATTTGATCTGAGCCGCTTGCGCGGCTTGGCAACGACGGCGGCGTTTCGCACTCAGTATGCGCGTCCACGTGGCTATATTCCAGAGCCTTACTGATACCCTCACCGCAACAATAAAGCCCTTTCATGCGTATTAATATTCAGTTTAAGGACAGGGTTGGGATTGCTCACGAAATTCTGGCAGTGTTGGCCAAGCGTGGTCTGAACGTCGTTGCGGTGGAGGTGGATCCACCTAACATCTACATCGACAGCCCTGAATTGCTCGAATACATGCTACCCGACCTGCAAGCCGATTGCCAGCAGGTCAAAGGCGTAGGTGAAATTCAGGTTCTGGACGTGCTACCCGGTATTCGGCGCCGTCTGCATCTCGATACCATGATGGCGGCCATGGAAGACCCTGTCCTTGCGATTGATGCGAGTGGCCGGGTGATGGTAGCGAACGCGGCCGCAGCAGCTGTTGCTGGGGTAAATGATGCTGTCCTTTGTGGCATGAACCTGAGTCAGTTATTAGACGATCCTGGTATTCAGAATGAATTGATCCAGGCTGGCTTCCGGATACCTAGCCGTGAAGTGACGCTCAAGGGCGAACCTTTCTTTATGGAAGTGACGCCAGTATCAGAGCCACGGATTCAGGAATTATCACCCAGTGGTCGCTCTGTCGGCGCAGTATTGAGTTTTCATACGCCAGCCCGTATCGGTGGGCGGTTACACGCGCTCCAAAATTCAGCTGGCAATGGCTTTGACTTAATCATTGGTGAGTCAGAGCAAATCCGTGCTTTGAAAATCAAGGCTACACGTGTTGCGGTGGTCGATGCACCGTTACTGATTACCGGTGAAACCGGCACTGGCAAGGAATTGCTGGCGCAGGCGTGTCATGGCATGAGTCCAAGAGCGAACGCACCGTTTCTCGAACTTAACTGTGCCGCGTTACCAGAAAGTCTGGCAGAGAGCGAATTGTTTGGCTATATGTCTGGGGCATTTACCGGCGCCCAACGCGGCGGCAAACCCGGTTTATTTGAAATGGCTGACGGTGGTACGGTTTTTCTCGACGAAATCGGTGAAATGTCTTTGTATTTGCAGGCGAAGTTGTTACGTTTCTTGAATGATGGCAAGTTTCGTCGTATTGGCGGCGACAAGGAAGTCAAAGTCAATGTCCGCATTATCAGCGCGACACACAGAAATTTACGCAAAATGGCACAGGAAGGCTTGTTCCGCGAAGATTTGTTCTATCGGCTTAACGTCTTGCATCTGGAGGTGCCAGCCTTGCGGGACCGCCCAGACGATATCTTGCCCTTAGCGCGGCACTTTATTGAGCGCGCGTGTACGCAGTCACAAAAACCGATTTGTCGCCTTAATTCGTCCGCTTGTGCTGTTTTAGTGTCGAATCGCTGGCCAGGGAATGTGCGGCAATTGCAAAACGTAGTATTCAGGGCGATTACCATGTCCGATCAGCGCATGTTAGATGCCGTTGATCTGGATTGGGCCGAAGGCAGTATCAGCGCCGATGAAGTCAATCTCGATGCAACAGAAAATTGGGAGTTATCGGTCAATTCCTTTGAGCAATCTTTACTGGAGCGACTCTATCCACAGTACCCGTCCAGCCGCAAATTAGCGGCCAGACTGCAAACATCGCACTCGATGATTGCAACGAAATTACGGAAATATGGAATTCCGGGTAAGCGTTGATAACAGCTTAATGCAAGTCTTCAGCTTCCGGATCTTCTGGTAAATTGACAGCTGGAATTGTGTATTTTTCTTCAGCCCACGCACCGAGATCAATTTGCTTGCAGCGCTCTGAGCAAAATGGACGGAAGCGGTTTTCAGTTGTCCATTCTACTTTGGTGTTGCAAGTCGGACAGTTTACAAAGGTAGCCATGTTCAGGTGTTTCGGTAGTCAAAATCGGTGATCAGATTCGGGTCGTTCGATTCGGTGATCAGAAATTACACAGGGTCAGATCGAATGGAATGTCGTTTTCAAATGCTTTTGGCTTCATGTCGCCATCTTGTGACATATAGCGTATCCATAGCATGTACTTATTGGCCGAAATTTCCGGAATCGCACCCAACTCACGCGCAACGCTGACCCGCAATAATTGGTAAACCTTGCCTTGTAGCATTTGCTGGTAGCTGCCAGCTTGTGCAATCACTTTGGTGGTAGTACCAGATTCACGTAATAAGCGTAAAACAACATTGATCGCGTCAAATAAGGGCGCAATGGGGGCGAACCAGGCAGAAATATCGGCGAAACGCTTCTCAGCCGGATTTTTTTGCCAGGCGTGATAGCTAGGTAAATCAAATTCACAGGCACCGCCCGGGATGATGGTGCGACCACGAATACTCATCAACCATTCATTGTCGCGGATATTTTGTCCTGTCTTTCCAGTGCAGGCGATCAGTGAGGTACTGGCGCGATCAACATCTTCCAATACTTTGTCGAGCATCTCTGCTTGCACATTGGGATTGGATTTGAAACCGATAAGGGTATGCTTCTGGCGTTCGAGTTCTTGCAATAAATCAGATTTCAGGTCAGCACGGCCTGCCACTTCCAACATTTCGAAAATGGTTGCGAGCGCAACATGATGTTGCAACGGGTCGGATTGATGCAGGAAAAATATAAATTTTTCGTACAGGTCTTCCAATCGCAGTAGCGTGCGAATACGCTCATTGAAAGGGTATTCGTAAACAATCAAAGTAATGTCCCTGTTTTAAATTTATGCAATTCTTGGCTTCACGTGATTCTGAACCATACTGTTAAAAATTACAAATGTCGCGTGAAGTTTTTTTTCGCAGAATTGTCGTTTCTCAGTTTTAGCTGCCATTCAACTATCTTCAACGGGCGGTCGCTAAACCCATCCATTGCTCGTGTAATTCCTGTACTCGTTTTTTAGCTGTGCTTAAGTCGGTTTCATTCACAATAATATCATCTGCCGCGGCAAGTCTTTGTTCACGATTGACCTGGGCTCGCATGATAGCTAAAACCTGCTCCTTACTTAAGTTGTTTCTTGCCATGACGCGCGAAATCTGCGTTTGCTCCATACAATCAACGACGGCAATGCGATTCACCCGTTCGCGCCAATTGCCTGATTCCACCAATAAAGGAACTACAAAAATGACGTAGGCGCTCGTCGCCAGTGCGGCAACTTTTTCACATTCCTGGCGAATTAAAGGGTGCAGGATGCGTTCCAGCTTTTTTTTGGCATTGGAATCAGAAAAAACCAGCTCGCGCATCCAATTTCTATCCATTGCGCCATTCACGGCAATTGCACTATCGCCAAATTCTTGCCGTATGACAGGTATGGCCAATCCGTCTGGTGCGCTCAGTTGATGGGCAATCGCATCTGTATCGATGACACTAATCCCATATTCTTGAAACAAGTTGGCAATCGTGGTTTTACCGCTACCTATGCCGCCCGTCAGTCCGATTGCGTATGGCGGTGTGCGATCTGATGGCATTAAACAAATCCAAGATAAAGTTGCGTTAGCTGCTTCCCCCAGATGAGGGCGATTAATCCGGCACCGGCGAGGTAGGGGCCAAATGGTAATGGCGTGTCTTTGCCCATTTTTGCCAAGACGATCATTGCCACACCAATGACGGCGCCAACTGCGGAAGAAAGCAAAATGATGACAGGCAACATGCTCCAACCCATCCATGCGCCCAAAGCAGCGAGGAGTTTGAAGTCACCATAGCCCATGCCTTCTTTACCGGTAATGAGTTTGAAGACCCAATAAATCGACCATAAACTCAGATACCCTGCGATGGCTCCGATGACTGCTGAGGGCAGAGACGTGAAGGTGCCATTCAGATTGACCAGCAGACCTAACCACAATAGCGACAGCGTTAAATCATCGGGTAATAAATGCGTATCGGCATCAATCATGGTCATTGCGATCAGCAAAAAGCAAAATATCATGGCTGATAAGCCTGCAATACCGCTACCAAAATGCCATATCATCGCCGCTGCTAGCACGCCGCTTACTAATTCAACGATTGGGTAGCGGATAGAAATTGGTGCTTTGCAGCCGCGGCATTTACCACCTATTGCGAGGTAACTTATGACGGGAATATTTTCCATCGCACTGATTTGGTGACCGCAGTGCGGGCACGCAGAGCGCGGCACCACCAAATTGTAAGCCGTTGCGTGAGGGAGAGGTTGACCAGTTTCTTGTGCAACATAGTTGTCTGACTCACGCTGCATCATTTTCGGTAATCTGAAAATAACGACGTTTAAAAAACTACCGATCAGTAAACCGAAAATCCCCAGCACAACCGTGCTGAAGATATTTCCGGGTAAATGAAAAAAGATGTCTTCTAGCATTAAACTACATTGCCTAATTTAAAGATTGGTAAGTACATAGCAACCACGAGCCCACCAATAATAATGCCCAAAACTGCCATAATGATCGGTTCCATCAGGCTGGAAAGTGAGGCGACTGCTTCGTCGACTTCTTCTTCATAAAAGTCGGCGACTTTACCTAGCATGCCGTCTAATGCACCTGATTCTTCTCCGATGGCAACCATTTGCGTAACCATGCTTGGAAATAAATTGGTATTTTGCATTGCCACAGTAAGACTAGTGCCGGTGCTAACCTCAGTTTGAATTTTTATCGTTGCGTCCAGATATACTGCATTGCCTGATGCGCCGCCAACTGAGTCAAGTGACTCAACCAACGGGACGCCGGCGGCAAACATGGTGGCAAGGGTCCTGGTCCAGCGAGCGATTGTTGCTTTTCGTATCACTGTACCAAATATGGGCGCCTGCAGCAGGAGTCTGTCCATGGTTCTTTGCATTTGCAGCGAGCGTCGCCATGTTTGAAAGAAAAAATAGATCGCCCCGAATAATCCACCAAAAATCAGATACCAATAACTGACAACGAAATCGGA
Source organism: Undibacterium sp. Ji67W (assembly GCA_049340365.1). GTDB lineage: Bacteria > Pseudomonadota > Gammaproteobacteria > Burkholderiales > Burkholderiaceae_D > Undibacterium. Next base: position 77,682 of record JBMPOY010000008.1, read on the forward strand.
GATCGACATGACAATCAGAGTAGGTGCAGGAAGATCAGCACCAAAGCTAGTGAAAACCTGTTTAAATGCAGGCACCACAAAGATCATAATGACAGCAGTCACAATAAATGCAACTGAAAGAATGGCAATTGGATAAGTCAATGCCGATTTAATTTTCTTTTTGATCGCCTGGGTTTTTTCTTTATAAATCGCCAGTCGCGTCAATAAGTCTTCCAAAATACCCGCTTGCTCACCAGCACCTACCAGATTACAAAACAAGGGGTCGAAATAAAGAGGAAACTTCCGAAACGCCTGATTCAGACTGGTGCCGGTTTCCACATCACCGCGGATGTCTTGCAATAATTTGGATACTGAAGGGTTGGCATTACCCTTTGCCACAATATCAAACGATTGCAATAAAGGAACGCCTGCTTTCATCATTGTGGCTAATTGGCGGGTAAAGAGAGTAATGTCCGCATCGGTGATTTTTTTTCCCGAGCTATAGCTCTTTTTTTTCAGTTTGGTAACTAAAATACCCTGGCGACGTAAGGTAGCATTGACAATAGCTTCGCCACCAGCACGCAGTTCCCCTGTCACTGTTTTGCCAAATTTATCTTTACCTTCCCAGGCATAAATAACTTCTTTTGTGGGTTTAACTGGCTTGGCGATATTTGTTGCCATGTGACTGCTCTCCGATTATTCGTTGGTACATCCAAGGACTTCTTCTAAACTGGTGAGTCCTTGTTTGACTTTCATAAGACCTGACTGGCGCAAGTTTCTGACACCGTCGCGCTGAGCTTGCTCTTCAATTTCCATCGCGCTACCACTCGCCAAAATAATACGCTCTATAGCGTTCGAAATCGGCATTAACTGATAGATACCAACCCGACCTTTATAGCCACTGCCGCTACAACGTTCACAGCCTACTGGTTCGTAAGGTTTCCAGGTGCCATCGAGCTCTTCTTCTTTAAATCCAGCTTGCAGGAGAACTTCGTCGAGTATTTCGGTCGGGCGTTTGCAAGTGCATAACCGCCGTGCCAGCCGCTGAGCGGTAATTAAAATGACTGAAGACGCTATGTTGAACGGTAATACACCCATATTCATCAGGCGCGTCAACGTGGATGGCGCGTCATTGGTATGCAGAGTTGAAAATACCATGTGACCAGTTTGCGCCGCTTTAATTGCGATATCTGCAGTTTCCAGGTCGCGAATCTCACCCACCATGATGACGTCAGGATCTTGTCGCAGAAAAGATTTCAATGCAGCAGCAAAGGTTAAGCCTGCCTTATCGTTGACGTTAACCTGATTAACACCTGGCAAGTTAATCTCTGCCGGATCTTCCGCAGTTGAGATATTGATGCCAGGCTTGTTAATCACATTTAAACAGGTATATAAAGAAACTGTTTTTCCTGAGCCGGTTGGTCCGGTCACCAGCACCATGCCGTATGGGCGTTGTATCGCATTCATCAGAATTTCTTTTTGATCCGGATCGTAACCAAGAGCATCAATACCCATTTGTGCCTGTGATCCGTCAAGAATACGCATTACAATTTTTTCGCCAAACAATGTTGGCAAGGTGCTCACACGGAAGTCAATCGACTTATTAGCGTTTAGCAGCAATTTCATACGTCCATCTTGTGGGACGCGTTTTTCAGAAATATCTAATTTTGAAATAACTTTAATGCGGGAAGAAAGTTTATCTTTGATTGCCAATGGTGGTTGGGCAATCTCGCGCAACTCGCCATCAATCCGGAACCGGATACGGTAAAATTTTTCGAATGGTTCAAAATGCAAATCGGACGCGCCCATGTTAATTGCGTCAATGAGCATTTTTTGAAGAAATTTGACGATAGGTGCATCGTCTACTTCATTCGCTTGTGCATCCGCTGCAGCTTGTCCCGCATCGTCTTCTTTAAATTCAAACTCAAAGTCGTCCCCAGCCAGATCGGTCAAGCTTTGCTCTGAAGTTTTTCCGATTTTCTCTAATAACTTCACGAGCACATCATGTTGAACCATGACGAGTTCTATCGCGAGGTTAGTCTGAAACTTAACTTGATCAATCGCCGAATTATTCGTTGGATCAGAAACCGCGAGCGATAGTTTGTTGCCTTTTTTGGCAATAGGTACCAGACGTTGTAGCTGCATCAGCTTTTGATCGACCAGTTTCTCAGGGAGCATCTCTTCATTGATGGCTGAGAGATCTAAGAGTGGATAACCGAAAGTTTCCGAGCAAAAGGTAGCCAGGTCGCGTGCGCTGACAAACTGACTCTGCAATAAGCCATCAATAAACGGCAGTTTATCGACTTGAATTTTTTTCTGAATCGTGTCGACTTGCGCTGCGGTAAGCAGATTTCCTTGCATCAGGGCGCGAGCGAGTCCTGAGGTCAAAACGGGTGCTGCAGAGTTCGGTGGGGCTGCGGACATAGTGACTTTAAGTGAAGGTTACCAAAACGATCGTTGCTTCGCGATAATGCAACTGATGGTGCGTTTTGTAAAGACATGCTACTTTTTTTTACACCTCTGTGCGTAGCAAAAATAAGAAAAGTCGCCTTTACTTCGCATTACCAGGATTAATTATAGAATTTAACTGATTCCTGGTTTTTTTTGCTCTTCACTTTTTGTGTGATTTTCCGCAATACCCGATTGTTTGAGATGACTGGGCACTACATTGTGCATGTAGAAAGCTGAATGAACGGCTTTAAAACCGCTCATTGTTGTACGACATTCCCAGAAAAATTAATGATTCCGGTGGACAGCAAAGTGACTGAGCGCCAGTAGCGCTTCCTTGTATGGCGAGTCTGGTAGCGAACGCATCGCAGCGGAGGCACGTTCAGAGGCGATCATCGCCTGCTTTGTTGTGTAATCTAACGCGCCGGACTGAGTGATGGCGGCCAAAATAGCGTTGAATTGAGATTCATCGCCCTGTTCAATACACAGTCGAACCAATTCTTTTTCAGAATCAGTGCCATGCTTCATGAGATAAATCAGGGGCAATGTCGGTTTGCCTTCGCGCAGATCATCACCGACATTTTTACCTATGTCATCAGCATTACCGGAATAGTCGAGTACATCATCAATGAGCTGAAACGCCGTTCCCAAACAGCGCCCATACTCGGCGGCTGCACTAATATGTTCCTCGCTGGCCCCCGCAATTAAAGCGCCGATCTCTGCAGCTGCTTCAAATAGTTTTGCAGTCTTTGAACGAATGACTTGCAAATAACGTTCTTCTGTTACATCCGGATCGTGCATATTTAGCAATTGCAGTACTTCCCCTTCCGCAATGACGTTAGTTGCATCAGCCAAAATCTGCATAACACGCATGCTGTTAATCGATACCATCATCTGAAACGCGCGAGAATACAGGAAGTCGCCGACCAATACGGAGGCGGCATTGCCAAATAAGGCATTGGCAGTCTGGCGACCACGACGCAATGACGATTCATCAACGACATCATCATGTAAAAGCGTTGCCGTATGAATAAATTCAACGATGGCAGCCAATTCGTGGTGGTACTTCCCTGCGTAGCCATGCGCATTTGCCACCAGCAATACTAATACCGGGCGGATACGCTTACCGCCAGCGCTGATAATATATTCGGCGATCTGATTGACTAATGCGACATCAGAGTGAAGTTGTTGGCGAATAACTTGGTTAACCGCCGACATATCCGTGGCAATGACGTCGGTAATAGGGTTCTGTTGTACGGTGGCAGACAAGGGGTAATCCTGCTATTTAATCCAAGACCCCAAGATTATACGATGTTGTGATCAAAATTGCTCTGTCTAAGAAGGTCGAAACGCATGACTTTTGATGCTTTAAATTAATATTTATTAATTTTTTTGCTTTAGATATGTCTTTGCTGCTGAAAAAATATGCAAATTGTTTTTGACGCTGCACATAAGTCTATGTATAATTTGGGGTTTTCCCGAATTCCTAAGCAATATTGTTCACATTTGTTGGGCGGGGGAGAAAATCCTTTTATTTATTCGATGAGGTTTCACATGTACGCGGTCATAAAAACCGGCGGCAAACAATATAAAGTTGTCGCTGGTGAAAAACTTAAAGTAGAACAGATACCTGCAGACATTGGCTCCGAATTCACCATTGATCAAGTACTCGCTATGGGTGCTGGAGAAACCATTAAATTTGGTACTCCATTGGTTGCAGGTGCTACGGTGCTGGTTAAGGTAATAGATCACGGTCGTCACGACAAAGTGCGCATTTTCAAAATGCGTCGTCGTAAGCATTACCAGAAGCGTCAAGGCCACCGCCAAAACTTTACTGAACTGCAAATCGTATCTATCAACGGCTAATCGTCAGATTAACTGTTTATTACCAGTATCCAAGGAGCTATTAAATGGCACACAAAAAAGGCGGCGGCACCACGCGCAACGGCCGTGACTCAGAGTCAAAACGCTTAGGCGTTAAAGTTTACGGCGGCCAGACTATCAATGCTGGCGGTATCATCATTCGTCAACGCGGTACACGTGTACACGCTGGTGAAAATGTTGGTATGGGCAAAGATCATACTTTATTCGCTCTGATCGACGGTAAAGTACAATTCGCAATTAAAGGTGCTAACAAGCATCAATACGCGATTGTTGTTGCAGCTTAAGTTTTGAAGTAATTCAAAATCAGGCGCAAGCCAACATGACAAAAAGGCTCTGCCATTGGTAGAGCCTTTTTAGTTTCGAGAGATCCTGTATAAATCGGTTGCTCTCCCATTTTTGTACGCGAGCGCGTACATACAATTAAAACTTTGCATTTGCTATTACCTGACTAAAATATCTTTTTCAGGTTTTCAATGCACTTGTTGTTTTGATCGGACAATGGATTCCCCTCTGGGTAGCAAGGATTTATACAAGCTTTTTTAGGTGCTTAAAAATGAAATTTATTGACGAAGCCAGAATTGAAGTCATCGCCGGTGACGGTGGTAATGGTGTTGCCTCTTTCTGCCGGGAAAAATTCCGCCCATTTGGTGGTCCAGATGGTGGTGATGGTGGTCGCGGCGGTAGTATCTGGGCGGTTGCTGATCGTAATATCAACACGCTGGTTGATTATCGCTATTCCAAATTGCACAAAGCAAAAGACGGCGAAAATGGCCGTGGAGCTGATTGTTACGGCAAAGGTGCAGACGATATTTTCCTGCGCATGCCGGTAGGAACCTTAATTGCTGACCGTAACACCGACGAAGTGATTGCTGACCTGACCGAACACGGTCAACAGGTTGAACTCGTCAAAGGGGGTGAGGGCGGCTGGGGTAATATCCACTTTAAAACCTCGACGAACCGTGCACCTCGCCAACGTACCGAAGGCAAAGAAGGTGAGCGCCGTGAATTGCGTCTGGAATTGAAGGTATTGGCTGACGTTGGCTTGTTAGGTTTGCCAAATGCGGGTAAGTCGACGTTTATTACCGCGGTTTCGAATGCTCGTCCTAAGATTGCCGATTATCCATTTACTACTTTGCATCCGAATCTGGGTATGGTTCGCGTTAGTCACGAAAAGAGCTTTGTGATTGCCGATATTCCTGGTTTGATCGAAGGCGCTGCTGATGGCGTTGGTCTGGGTGTGCAATTCTTGAAGCATTTGCAGCGTACAGGGTTGTTGTTGCATATCGTTGATCTGGCACCGTTTGATGACAATGTTGATCCTGTCAAAGATGCGAAAGCATTGATCAAAGAATTGCGCAAATACGATGAAAGCTTATACGACAAACCACGTTGGCTGGTGTTGAATAAGCTCGACGTATTGAGCGAGGATGAACGCAAGAAGAAGGTTAAAGACTTCATCAAGCGCTTTGGCTGGAAAGGTCCTGTATTTGAGATTTCTGCATTGAATCGTGAAGGCTGCGAAGATCTGGTGATGGCTATCTACAAAGATATCGAAGAAAAGCGCACGCAAGAACAACGTTCACAAGAAACCCAGATGAAAGAAGAGGCACAGGGTATCTTGTCGATTGATCCAGATGATCCGCGTTTTAAAGTCTGGGAGGACTAAAGCTTTAACTAAGGCTTTGACTCAAGCTTTACATAGTTCAAATAAAAAACCTGATAGCGCTGCTGTCAGGTTTTTTTTCATCTGACTCCAGAGAATAATTGAAAATGTTAATTTTAATAATAATTCGATATATTCACGAATGAAAATTTAATATGTCTAAATTAAATTTAGAATATTCATCATCTATCAACATAAAGTATAATTTTAAGCTTTCTTGTTCATGCAAGGTTGCGTTTTTATATGCATTCTGTGATTCAACAAGCCAAACGGCTGATCGTTAAAGTAGGTTCGTCTTTAGTCACTAATGATGGCAAAGGCTTGGATAGTCACGCCATACAAAAATGGGCTGCACAAATCGCCGCATTGCGTGCTATGGGCAAAGAGGTGGTGTTAGTCAGTTCCGGTGCAATTGCGGAAGGGCGTCAGCGTCTTGGATTTGAAAAACGTCCAACTGGTATTCACGAACTTCAGGCTTGCGCTGCCGTTGGCCAGATGGGCTTGGCACAGATCTATGAAAGTAGCTTTAGGGCGCACGGTATTGGCACCGCGCAAATTTTGCTCACCCATGCTGATTTGGCTGATCGGGAAAGGTATCTGAACGCACGTTCGACCTTATTTACTCTGTTGCGCTTTGGCATCGTGCCGATCATCAATGAGAATGATACCGTGGTGACAGATGAAATTAAATTTGGTGATAACGATACATTAGGTGCATTGGTCGCCAATTTGATTGAAGCTGATGGCTTGATTATTTTAACTGACCAACGCGGTTTATACACGGCTGATCCGCGTAAACATCCCGATGCGCAATTTGTGCATGAGGCAAAAGCAGGAGACATTGCGCTGGAAGCAATGGCAGGCGGAGCTGGTTCCAGTGTTGGTAGCGGCGGCATGTTGACCAAGATTCTGGCAGCTAAACGTGGCGCAAAATCCGGCGCCCATACAGTCATCGCCTGGGGACGCGAAGAAGATGTGTTGGTGCGCCTTGCGCGTGGCGAGGCCATTGGTACTCAGTTGATTTCTGAAATGGCACCACTGGCAGCACGCAAACAATGGATGGCCGATCATTTACAAACAGCCGGACAGGTGAAACTCGATGCTGGTGCGGTACAAAAACTGACTATGGAAGGCAAGTCATTATTGCCCATTGGTGTGCTTGATGTGTTGGGAGAATTTGGTCGTGGTGAGTTAATTACGTGCGTCGATGAGGCAGGACGCGCCATTGCACGCGGTTTAACCAACTACAGCAGTGCTGATGCGCGCAAAATTAAGCGGAGACCGTCCTCGGAAATTGAGGCGATACTGGGCTTTGTGGAAGAGCAAGAATTAATACATCGGGATAACTTGGTTATCGTTTAATTGCTATCATGGGTATTTTATGATCAGGATTTTCTTTAAAAAATCTGACAGCAAAGAAAAAAGGGGCGGTCTGATTTGATCGCCCCTTTTATGTAATCCATTCGCTTGATCGACGTAGAAAAATTATTTACCGATAAAAGGCGAGCCTTTTCCCTGCAGACGATTCAATAAGAAAGGCGCTTTTCCTGCAACCGTGGTACCTTCACAAAAATATTCAGCAAATAAAATATGATGTTGTTTATTTGCACCAGTATTTGAGATTCTGTCCCATTGATTGCGGCGAGATTTCGACCATGAGCCATCGTTACGTCCGAATGCATAGAGCTTGTGCTCATAGGTTTCACAACGTATGGCTTCGTAACTGACATTTTTGGCACCTGCATTACTCGTCGCGACCAGCGTGTAACGTATCGTTCCATCACTGGCAACACTGAGCGATAGCTTATCAATGGCAAATGATTGACTATCGCTCTTATAAAAATTCACCAGATTTTCTGGTTTGGGAGCGGCTGGTAATTGCAGATCTACTTCCGCCCAGGCTTTTTCTGGCTCATCATCCGGTGGCGTGGTTTGTGTTGCTTGCCCGGCACAGCTCAGGGATGAAAATGCCAATAAACTTACGCTGACCAAAATCGCGCGGCCCATCAATTGCTTTGTAGAACTAGGTGATGTGGAATTGGGCATAAATTATTTATGTTCTTCCTGTTCAGTTTTTTGTGGCTCTGCTGCTTTAGTTTCTAGCTTCGCAGGAGGACGTGTGTGGCGGTGGCGATTTCCACCAGAATTGTCATTCCGGTTGATATAGCGAGACAGTTCCTGCAAGGCGAGTTGATAAACGCCGCGCTTGAATTCGATCACCACGTCTAATGGGACCCAATACTCGTGCCATCGCCAGGCATCGAATTCAGGATGGTTGCTGGCGCGTAAATTTACATCACAGTCGCGACCCACCATGCGTAACAAAAACCAAATTTGCTTTTGCCCACGGTAATGCCCACGAATTTCGCGTTTAATAAAATGATCTGGTACCTCATAACGTAACCAGTCACGGGTGCGGCCGATAATTTTGACGTGCTCCGGCAGCAAGCCTGTTTCTTCTTCTAATTCACGAAACATCGCCTGCTCTGGAGACTCACCATACTTAATCCCGCCTTGTGGAAATTGCCACGAGTGCTCGCGCACACGCTTTCCCCACCAGACCTGATTGTTGGCGTTAAGCAAAATTATGCCAACGTTAGGGCGGAAGCCTTCACGATCTAGCATATCTAACCTCAAAACTTTCTGTGGCTAAATGGCTTATCTCTGCACTTGAACGTGCTAAAAAGCGTCGTTACGTCAAAAAGTGAGCCCAATTTTCCGCGGGCAGCAGCCAGTTTGTCGAACAAATCGCGGTTTCCTTCATCAAATGTGCAAAGAGTGGGCGCATTAGCCAGCTAATCCTTTAAAATTGAGTTGATTATAACCTTCCATTTAAAAAGAATCACTGTCATGCGAGCTACTCGATTTTTTATTTCCACACTTAAAGAAGCACCTGCCGATGCCGAAGTCGTCAGCCACAAACTGATGATGCGTGCCGGCATGATCAAACGCCTCGGTTCTGGTATCTACAATTACATGCCGATGGGCTTGCGGGTGATACGGAAAGTGGAAAATATTATCCGCGAAGAAATGAATCGCGCTGGAGCCATTGAAATGTTGATGCCGGTCGTTCAGCCAGCAGAACTGTGGCAAGAAACTGGTCGCTGGGACAAAATGGGTCCTGAATTGATGCGCGTGAAAGATCGCCATGGTCGCGATTTTATTATTCAACCGACTTCCGAAGAAGCGATTACCGATGTTGTTCGTTCTGATATTCGCTCCTATCGCCAGTTGCCAGTGAATTTTTATCACATTCAGACCAAATTCCGTGATGAGCGCCGTCCGCGCTTTGGTTTGATGCGTGGTCGCGAATTCACCATGAAAGATGCGTACTCTTTTGATCGTAACGTTGAAGGTCTGAAGCAATCGTATCAAATCATGTTTGATGCTTACACGCGTATTTTCCAGCGTTTTGGCTTGCAATTCCGTGCAGTCGCAGCGGATAACGGTGCAATCGGTGGCTCTGGATCACATGAATTCCACGTGATCGCTGAGACTGGCGAAGATGCTTTAGTGTATTGCCCTACTTCCGACTACGCGGCCAATATGGAGGCCGCAGAAGCTTTGGCTCTGAGCACTGAACGTCCAGCAGCAAGTGCAGCATTGACCAAAACAGCAACCCCGGGCAAAGCCAAGTGCGAAGATGTTGCGGAATTGTTAAATATTCCTCTGCAAAACACGGTTAAATCTATCGTCTTGACGGTAGAGGACGAAGAAAAAGGCGAAGCTGGCAAACAAGTCTGGCTGTTGTTGTTGCGCGGCGACCATGAATTGAATGAAGTGAAAACGGCAAAGGTTCCGGGTCTGGCGAATCATCGCATGGCGACCGAAGCAGAGATCGTTGAATGGTTTGGCACCAAACCGGGCTATCTGGGTCCGATCAACACCAAGAAAACAGTCCACATCGTTGCTGATCGTACCGTAGCGAATATGGCTGACTTTGTCGTCGGTGCAAATGAAGCTGATTTCCATTTCACCGGTGCAAACTGGGTGCGTGATATTCCCGAAGGACTTGTTGCTGATCTGCGTAATGTCGTCGATGGCGATCCTTCACCAGATGGCAAAGGCGTATTGGCGATTCAACGCGGTATCGAAGTCGGTCACGTATTCCAGTTAGGTACCCGCTATTCACAAGACATGAAGGCCACCTTCCTGGATGAAAACGGCAAACCACAATTATTGCAAATGGGCTGCTATGGTATCGGCGTAACCCGTATTCTGGGTGCTGCTATCGAACAGAATTTCGACGATAAAGGCATCATCTGGCCAACGTCGATTGCGCCGTTCGAAGTGGTGATCTGCCCGATGGGAATGGATCGAAGCGAAGCCGTTAAAACCGAGACAGAGAAGCTATATCAAGCTTTGCTGGCCGCAGGCGTTGACGTAATTTTGGATGACCGTGGCGAGCGTCCTGGTGCGATGTTTGCTGATTGGGAGTTGATCGGCGTACCACATCGCATCGTTATCGGTGACCGTGGTCTCAAAGACGGCAAGCTGGAATACGTTGGCCGCCGTGATGCCGAGGCAACGATTGTTCCAGTCGAAGAGATGCTGGCATTTGTTAAAGCGAAACTGGCAACTTGAACCTGATTTTTTGGCGATAAGTTTACCGCTGCTTTAATTCAGGGTTGGAGTATTTAAGTATCCCTTTTGTTGCTGATAATTTTGTTGCGGTTAAAAATATGATGAACAGCAAGGGGATTTTTCATCGACCGAGTTTAACTGGCGGCGTGGGTTTCACCCGCCCGAGATTTCATTCAAGCGTGGGCTGGATCTCCAGCTATTTCAGGCTAAAGTTAAATTCAGATGATTGCAAAATACTCCTCCCTTCGTTTGGGAAATAATCAAAAGTGAAGTTGATCTCCACCCGTTTTTTTGCCCTCCTCATAAGTATAAGTGCCGCGCTACTTGGTTTGGGGCTTTCGCCTCAGGCTCTGGCTGGTAACCAACTAGAAGAAGCGATGGCAGACTCGGTGCGTCTCGCGCTGTCCAAAGCTGTTTCTGATACCAGTCCACCCAAACCCAGCTTCACCAATATTGATGAACGTATTAAATACCTGAACTGGTTGGGTGAAATGTCGGTACGTTTAAAACGTCGCATCCCCGATTATCAAACCCGTATAGAATTTCTGGAAACGGTCTGGTACGAATCAAAACGTGCTGGTCTTGATCCGGCGATGGTACTGGGATTGATGCAAGTGGAATCTGGATTCCGCAAATACGCAACCTCCGTTGTCGGAGCACGTGGTTATATGCAGGTTATGCCATTCTGGTCGCGCGTGATCGGCGACGGTAACGCCAAGATGCTATTTAAAATGCAAACCAATTTGCGTTACGGTTGCTCGATTCTACGTATGTATATCGACATGGAAAAAGGTGATTTGTACCTGGCTCTTGGTCGCTATAACGGCAGTCGTGGCAAACCCGAATACCCAAATGCAGTGCTGGCTAACTGGAAGAACTGGGAATACAAAAAATGACAACAGCGAATGCAATAAGTCCATTTTCATTGAACACCGAAAAAAAATTATTGCATTCACTGATTATTATCCTGCTAGTCGCCGCGCATATGGCGATCATCAGTTTGATTCCCAAGTTTAATACTTATCTGCAGAGCCAAAAATCGTCACGCTCAACCAGGTTGATCTGGTTGTTATCACCAACCAAGCCGACAACAACACCAGCAGCAGATAAGCCCCTTCCCGCCAAAGCGCGCTCAGCTCACACGGAGGCGCAGAGAAACGTGCCCACTAATCGCACTGTCGAGTCTGCTGCCAATATCGTCGCACCATCAGAAGCGATCACTGTCGAGTCTGTTGCCGAACCTGCTCCACGGATGATTAACCGCGATGTCACGCAACTCGCCAAAGACTTGGATAAAGATCTCAGAAAAGACTTTCCAAACCGGATTCCACAAGAGCTTATCGCCGCCAAAGGTTCGTTTGAAGCTTTTAAAAAAAATATCGCTGCCGCCGCTAAAAATCAGGAATTGATCTATCAAACCTATACGACTGCTGATGGGACATTAATCACCAAAGTGACCTCCGGCTTAGGTTCTTACTGTGTATCAGCCCCAAATCCCGCAGGGGGCGCAACTATAATCCAGCGGGAAGGGAAGGGGATGCGGGTGATGACATGCCCGGGGTCGATGAGCTTTTAAATAAACGTAAAGATGCTGCTTTACAAACAAAAATGCCCGCGCGATGCGGGCATTTTTGTTTGGGATGGGACACTAACTAATTCCCTTTAAGTCTCCCAAAGCAACTTTAGTAACCGGAACTAAAAATCAGGACAGGTGACCAGAAATGAGTTTAGTCATTTCGAACATGGATACTTGCTTTTTGCCGTCGAAAACAGCTTTCAGTTTGTCATCCGCGTTGATGTTGCGTTTGTTTTCTGCGTCTTGCAGATTGTGCTTCTTGATGTATTCCCATACTTTTTTAGTGACTTCAGTACGTGGAATTGGTGCTGCGCCGATGACTGCCGCCAAAGTTGGGGAGATAGTCATTGGTTTCATGAACGCTGCGTTTGGCTTGCGCTCTGCTGCTGGTTTAGCTGCTGCTTTTTTAGGCGCAGCTGCTTTTGCTGCTACTGGCTTTTTGGCCGCTGCGGCAGGTTTTGCTGCTGGCTTAGCTGCTGGTTTAGCGGCTGGTTTAGCGGCTGCTTTTGCTGCTGGTTTTTTTGGTGCTGTTGCCATAAATAGCCTCCTTCACAAATTTCGTGGACGGAGCTTTGATCATAGTTGAAAAGCTCCTGCATTGCGTCACTTTACGCACTGCTAATAGTGGTGCGCTTTTTACACTGATGCAAGTGTTTTTTGCAGCTTTTCGACGAAAATATGCAGGAAATCGGGCTTCGTTGGATTTAAGTACGAAAAAAAGCCGTTTCAGAGCGTTTTCCCCTCTGAAACGGCAAATTTTCGTGATCTATTTTGTCGCTGAAAAATCAGCGTTTTCCAGGCATCATACCCTTCATGCTGCGCAACATTTTCATCATGCCGCCACCGCGTAACTTTTTCATCATGCTCTGCATTTGTTCAAATTGCGCCAGCATGCGGTTGACTTCCTGAATCTGTACGCCCGCACCGGCTGCGATACGGCGCTTGCGCGAAGCTTTGATTAATTCAGGCTTGGCACGTTCCAAAGGGGTCATGGAATTGATCATGCCTTCCATGCGACGGACTTGTTTTTCGGCCTGATCCATATTGGCGCCAGCCGCTGCCTGTTGCATTTGTGCCGGTAACTTATCCATCAAGCCGGACAAGCCACCCATGTTTTTCATTTGCGACATTTGCATTTTGAAATCATTGAGGTCGAACTTGCCGCCGTCTTTGAGCTTATGCGCTAAATTCTGCGCTGCGGCAACGTCCATGCCTTTTTGCGCCGATTCGACCAAGGCCAGAATGTCGCCCATACCCAGGACGCGATTTGCCATGCGGGTTGCATCGAAGGACTCGAGACCATCGAGTTTTTCAGCAACGCCGACAAATTTGATTGGTTTGCCAGTAACGTGGCGCACGGATAGCGCCGCACCACCGCGCGAATCACCATCGAGCTTGGTCAGTACCACACCAGTCAATGGCAGCGCATCGTTAAAGGCTTTGGCAGTGTTAACGGCATCCTGACCCAACATGGCATCGACCACGAATAGCGTTTCAATTGGGTTGACTGCTGCATGAACCGCAGCAATCTCTTGCATCATTGCTTCATCAATACCAAGACGACCAGCAGTATCGATAATCAAGACATCGTGATAATGCTTTTTAGCGAAATCTAAAGCCGCCAGAGCGATATCGACAGGCTTTTGATCTGGTGTTGAAGGGAAAAAGTCGGCACCAACTTGCTCTGTCACGGTCTGCAACTGCGCGATCGCAGCGGGGCGATAGACGTCGGCTGAAACGGTAAGAACCTTTTTCTTTTTCTGTTCGCGTAAATATTTAGCTAATTTACCAACGGTCGTGGTTTTACCCGCACCTTGCAAACCAGCCATCAGAATGATGGCCGGTGGCTGGCATGCAAAACTGAGTTGCGATGCTTCTTCACCCAGATCGGCACCCATTAAGGCTGCCAATTCCTTTTGTACGACGCCTACCAGCGCTTGTCCTGGTGTTAAAGAGGAAATAACCTCTTCGCCCATGGCTTTTTCTTTCACACGGGCGATCAGTTCACGGACGGCAGGTAAGGCAACGTCGGCTTCCAGCAAGGCCATGCGCACTTCGCGCAGCATGTCAGCGGTATTGGATTCAGTCAGGCGGGCTTCGCCGCGCATGGTCTTGACGACTTTGGCGAGGCGTTGGGTAAGATTATCAAGCATAGCGAAGAATAGATTTTCTTTGAAAAATTGCAATGATTGCCAAGCGAAGACGATGTAAAGCGATGTCATCAGCGTCTTATTCGATAGTGAATCGAATGAAATACCAGTCTATCGTCATCTGCTTATGCAAATTAATCTGGCATTTTACCTGATCAGCGTGATTTGCCGTCGCAATTCGCTTTGATAGACGGGCTTTTTGTAGAAGTATCAACTTTGAATGGAGTTCAGCTATCATACTAAGACAGCAAAATAAGTCTGCAGAAATGCATGTGTACGAATAATTGAGTCAGGAGATAGACATGTTTAGAAAAATATTGGTCAGCGCATTGATGTTGGCTGGGATTACTAGTGTCGCATTGCAGGCGCAAGCACAAGAATCTGTGCGCTTAGGAAATCTTAAATTTGCCCATTACGGTGCCGTGTCGTACATCAAAGAAATTGCACCGAAATGCGGCATTAAAGTCGACGAGCGCGTGTTTCCGAAAGGATTGGATGCCATGCAGGCGGTAATTGCTGGTGAACTCGATGTTGCAGCCGTGTCTTCGGAAGCCGTTATTTCTGCACGCGCCAGTGGAACGCCGATTTATTTGGTTGCAGGATTTGCAAAAGGTGGTGTGCGTCTGGTTGGACGTAGCGATTTGCCTTTGAAAAGCGTGAAAGATTTGAAAGGCAAAAAAGTCGGCGTCACACGTGGTGGTATTCAGGACATTTTGCTGGCCGCCGAATTATCGCAAAACGGCCTGACGTATTCAGATCAACCAGGAAAAGATGTGCAAATTATTTACCTTGGCTTTCCTGATTTGAATCAGGCATTGATGGGGAAAAATGTCGATGCCATCATGCAATCAGAACCGTATTCTTCGCAAGCGATCAGCAAAGGATTTGGTAAAGAAATTATCAAACCGTATGACACTCCGATTGGTGAACCAGTACGCACGATGGTGATGACGGAAAAATTTTATAAAGAGCATCGTTCAACTGCTGAAAAATTTATGCGCTGCTTTGTAGAGTCAACCAAAACCTTTATCGACAACAAAACACTGGCAGAAAAATATGTGCGCGAAAACATGTTCAAAGGTCAGGTTAATCATGAAGATTTTATCAATGCGATAGAAAATTCTCCTTACACTTATGACATCACGCCCGAACACATCCAGATCACTACGGACCTGATGCAAAAATATGGTGTTGGAAAAATGGCGAAGCCGCCTATTGCTAAAGATTGGGTAAAAACCGATTTGTTAGAACAAGCAAAGAAGACGCTGAACATTCAGTAATGCTGATGGTGACAAAAAGGCTGAAGGCAGGCGCAGCTTTTTTAATCAAGACAGGAATTGATATGAAATTGAAGTGGCGTGAAATTGGCGCTGGGCTAGTTGTACCCGTTGTGCTGATCGGGATATGGCAAGCTGCCTGTAGCCTGGAGTGGGTGAATCCGCAAGTCTTGCCGTCGCCATGGGCGGTGCTCAAAAAATGGTTGGAATATGCATCGCCAATGACACCTTACGATCCAGCCAGCGAAAGTTGGTTAGCATGGGTGTTGTCGGGCGAGTTGCTGAGGGATACGATGGGCACCATGTACCGCGTGATTGTCGGCTTTGTCGTTGGAGCAGGTCTGGCTTTGCCTCTGGGTCTGGTTATGGGATCAAGTGCCCGGGTCTATGCATGGTTTAACCCTTTGTTGCAGGTGCTGCGTCCTATCCCGCCAATCGCGTATATTCCTTTGTCGATATTGTGGTTTGGATTGGGTAATCCTCCGGCGATTTTTTTGATTTCGATTGGCGCTTTTTTCCCCGTGTTGATGAATACGATTGCGGGTGTTCATCATGTGGACAGCATTTATATCCGTGCTGCGCGAAATTTGGGCGCAAGCCAGTCGACCATGTTTTTAAGAGTCATTTTACCGGCTGCGGTGCCCTATATTTTGTCAGGTGTGCGAATTGGTATCGGTACCGCTTTCATTGTCGTGATTGTGTCAGAAATGATTGCCGTCAATAACGGTCTGGGTTTCCGTATTCTGGAAGCGCGCGAGTATTTTTGGTCGGACAAAATTATCGCTGGAATGATCAGTATTGGTCTGTTGGGCTTGGCGATTGATCTGGCGATGAATAAATTGAATAAGCATTTATTGCGCTGGCACCGTGGATTGGAGAATTAAGATGACGATGCCTACACACATTCAGATCAATGCAGTAAATAAAATATTTAAGACCGCAGATAAAGAAGTGATTGCTCTGCGTGATATTAATTTGGAGATACCCGAAGGACAGTTTGTTTGCTTGTTAGGTCCTTCTGGTTGTGGCAAATCAACCTTGTTAAATGCAATCGCAGGCTTTGCTTTACCCACCAGTGGTAACATCGTCGCGAACGGTAAGGAGGTCAAAGAGCCGGGTCCTGATCGTGGCATGGTGTTTCAGGAATATGCTTTATTCCCGTGGATGACGGTGGAGAAGAATATTGCTTTTGGCCTCGAAATCAAGGGAATGAAAAAGACCGATGCCGAGCAACGTGTCAGTAATTTATTACAGATGCTGGGTCTGTATGAATTCAGACAACGTTACCCGAAAGACTTATCGGGTGGGATGCGGCAACGCGTTGCGATTGCCCGGGTGCTGGCGTTGGATTCACCGATTATGCTGATGGACGAACCATTTGGCGCATTGGATGCACTGACGCGCTGCAACTTGCAGGATGAGTTGTTGCGCATCTGGTCGGAGTTGAAAAAGACGATTATCTTCGTGACTCACAGCATAGAAGAAGCGGTTTATCTCGCCGATAGAATTATTGTGATGACTTATCGTCCCGGTACTGTAAAGAAGGATATTTTGTTAAATCTTCCACGTTTGCGTGATCCGTCTTCAGCCGAATTCAATGCCTTGAAACGTGAGTTAGGGCAATTGGTGATGGAGGAGCAGCAACGGCATCACGACGATGAGTTGAAGCAGGCCGTTGTTGATTAATTTTGATTCATACTGATGAATGCCGATGAATCAACATGGCACCGTCGTTGATGCGCTGTTGTTCAATATTTTTAGTTTTCCCAAATGGGGACCAGGTTGAAGAATGAAATTTGTCGCTTATATTGCAACAGCATTCGTTCCTTTTTTCTTAACATTACATACTGCCCCGTAGTATTTTAAATACCCATTGATGTATAGAGGATATTTCAAGTAATTACTGTAAATGAGTGGGGAGTATATTGTTTATGTTGGTGTTGATATATTGCGTTACAACTTGGCCGCAAACTTGAAACAAAAAACACAGACAATGATAAAAATACTTTAATTGATTTAATTGTTGGTGAAAATTCAATGAAATGATCGAAAATTCGCGATTAGTGACGCAAGAAGCGTGCAATGATGATATCTGCGCTTTTATCGAGGATAGATAGGTAGGAATCTAAGTTTTCAATTCGTTATAAGAGTTTAAAACTTCGTATAACCAACATCCAATTGCCGAATTGAATCATTGATGTCAATAAAACTCGCATATTCCTGAGTTTATGTCTAATATGAATATGTAAAAAAGCTTGAGGAGTTTGTGATGGACGTTAGCGCGATTGCTCTTTCCGGGCAAGCAAATGTGGCTATATCGTCCCCGTCCATTCAATTTGGTGGAGGGGCGACGGCTGCTGCGAGCTCATCAGTGAGTACAAGCTCCTTGCAAGCTGTTGGTGATCAAACATCTATTTCTCCCGTTCCTGCCATTTTTGACCCAGGGAGTTCGTCTTCGAAGGCAAATGAAACAGATTCTCTAAGAAAGTCCGCTGCTGCTTTGAATCAGAGTTCCCAACCGCAGTTTGGTAGCATAGAGTACACGGTTGACCAGCAATCCGATAAAATGGTGCTGAGAGTGGTCGACCAGGAAACGAAGCAAGTTTTGTTGCAAATCCCTTCCAAAGTCGCATTAATTCTTTCAGAAACCATAGGGAATGGCGGCGCAGGCAATTTGATTCACGAATCAGCATAAGCTATTACATGGACGAACCCGATATTTTTGTAATTGGGGCGTACATATTTTTATTTCATTTTCTCTTCAGTGATATGCGCGGCAACTCAGAGCGTATCAATCAGTTCAATAATTCTATCTAGCGCCAGAAGTGCCTCAGCGATCATGAGGTTGGCGGCCGATTTTTCTTGTGCCGACACGAGCATCGGTGCACTAACACAAAGCCTTAGTGCACTGACTGGGACGCCGATTCTTTCTCCGCATAACACCGGTTGACCAAGTTGAAAGCGACGATGTTGTTGTGCATCAGCAGGACGTTGTAGTTCTTGATAAACCGTTGCAGATTCACTCCTGCTCAAGGGTTGTTTTTCCCCACTGCTTGTAACGCGATAAATGATGAAGGGAAAAATGGTTTGTTCTTCATCCCAGTTTCCTGCACTGCCAATTTCGCTGCGATCAAGCGCAGGATTACTAAGCGCTTCAAAGTGAGGATCTTGTTCTAAACGATCGCTGACTGCTTTGTTGAATGCTTTTAAAAATGGACGAATCTGTTGCTCGTTCAATTGGGCAAATTCACGGAGTTCTGCTATAGCCGCTTCCCAGCGCAGAAGCAATCCGAAGTTGGTGCCGGGGTGCAGATTCAAGGACGCTTTATAACCAATCGGCCAGTCAGCCGCGTGCGAGTATGCACGAGCACCTTCATGTAAAACCTGATCCTGGAGGGCATTCGCGACCGAATGGGGAATGAGTAAGGCGCCCGAAAAAGTCGGCCCCCCTAAAAATTTTGACCCCGTCAGGGCAATACAAAAGTCGTGCGCCAGGTAGGCACGCAGACTTTGCTTTGATAAGCGAAACTGACAGGCATCGACCACGACCAGGATTTGTTCAGGCCAACGTTGCTGCAGTTTTTTGATACTCGTTATACTGGGAAAAATTAACCCTGTTTTGCATACGTCAGTCAGGATCAAAAGCAGGCGCTTGCTTGCCTGAATAGCTTGTTCCACAATACTGAATAATTCGGCATCAACACTGGCGATATCGCGTGGCATGCCATTCTGCTCGCGTGCCACCAGTGTGTGAAGTTCACCGTGCCAGTCGCTGACAGATGTACTCTCAGGAGCACCGCCCGCGCAAGTTGAGTCGCTACTGAAATGCCTGCCTTGTAAGGCTGCGGCAAGGCCACTGCCAGTTTCTGTCGGGTCTATCATGACCGTCAGATCTGGCTGTAACCACTGTGCCAGTAAGAGATGGATATCAGTTCCTGAGGCGGAAAACAAAGCGTCAACCTTATCCTTTTCACTGAGTCCACACAACGACAGCAACTCAGATCGTAAGGACTGCATTTGCTGGTCGTACACATCTTGCTGCGTATGGTGGAGAGTTCGTTGTGCGCAACGGTCACGTAAAGCCTGTGCGGCCGCCATCCCGCGCAACGAAATGACCGAAGCTGTGGAAGAGCCCAAGGCAACCAGTTCATTATCTGGCGTTGTGCTACAGCCGTATTTATTTAGTCCAGTTTGTGGATTCGGCGTAATTCTAGAGTCGCCACCAGAGACGAGTAAATCGATGGTTGCCGGAAATTTTGTCATGGATTCTCTACGTTCGCTGTCGTTGCCGTGGCTACAGTTATAGTGTGCCGGGCATTTTCCAGCATTTGTCTGAAGGCATTGAAGACTTTTTGCATTGCTGGCTTTTTGTATGGGTAGATTTCTACCGGATCCATGGCATGTACCACCATTGCATTGTCGATTTCAAAAATCAGTAAATTCCCATCCTGAGTCTCCGCACAATCGATCCCAAGATATTGCAAGCCCATGCGTTGGTGAATAGCTTCTAAAGCAGCAGCATGACGTTTGGCGAATTCTTCATCGAAGTGCGTCATACAATCGGCTTCTTCGGCGCGCTTTTCGGCGCTCTCTCCCATGCCTGCATTCAAATAGTGAATCATCCAATGTGATGAAATCGCAAAATGGCAGATATAGGGTTTGCCTTCGATCATTGCAATCCGGTATTTGCGAAATAAGCCATCAGTTCCGCGATAATCGACAAAACGGGAAAGATAAAAGTATTCTGCAGGGATGCGTTCCAGATAGGCGTTCAGATCTGCGGCGTGTTCAATTTTTTCGAGGTCTTTGCCGGCATGTGAGCCTAATGGTCGTATGATCAACGGAAAATGATCACCTGGAAGTAAGTGCTGAACGTTGATTATTCCTGCACTTAATTGACCCAAAGTCGTTCTGTCAGCGCGCACAGTGACTGGCATCTCAATGCCTGTGCAATTGCTCAACGCAGCGCATACACCGTCACGTGAGGTTTGCGCAATATATTCCGGCAAGTTGATGACCGGACGCGGCCAGTTCGCAATAAATAAGCTCACTTTTTTCAACAACGCCTGATTGGCTTCCGATTCAGCAATACCGACTAACATAACATCATGTTCAGGAACGACATCTGGCCAATCGGTATTGAGCGATAAATATAGAATGTCGAGTGAAACGTCCGAGTCTTCTATTAAAAATTCGATCGGTGTATTCGACATCAAATCGCCCGGCCCCATGATCACCAATAGCTTGATACCGGGTTCAGATTTTTTTGCGGGAATCGAATACAAAGCCTGCGTCTTGATCGCCTGCGCTTGCATTGCCAGCGCTAAATCGTGGTGCCCGGAGATTTGCAAATATACTGAGCAATCCATCAATGCGTTAGCATCGTTGATATGTTCTTCTGCCCGTTTGAGTAAGGCTTCACCGATGGGTTTTATATCTCCATTAGCGAAAGCGAGGCGCATCAGAGGCGCAACACCAATGAAGGGGGCGAATGCCTGCGAGGCAAACTCAAGGCGATCGGACATACATTTCCTTTGCGGTAATTGTTTTGTCGCTGAATTGGGTACTTATTTTTTCAACTTTTCTTTTACTCCATCGCTGTATTGCAGCGAGTTTTACCTAAAGCCATGACTGCGTTAAGCATCGCATCAATATTGTCGCGATTTGTGCGGTGATTCACAATCGCAACGCGAATCGCGAGTTGTCCTCTGACTGTCGTTGTGGATGGCACAGCGACACCGGATTCATGTAAGTCTGCCACAATGTCACGGTTCAGGTCGTCAAGATTACATAGACTTGACTTGTCTGAGGGGTCACCCAAATAACGGAAACACACCACATTCAGAGCCACGGGTGCCAGCAATTCAAGAGATGGATGTTGCGCGATTTGTTGCATCAGGTATTGAGCCAGATCACAGGTTTGAGAAATGATGTTGCCCAATTTTTCAGCGCCATAAACTTGCAGCGTAAACCAAGTTTTTAAAGCACGGAAGCCGCGCGATAAATCTGGGCCGAAATCACATGGCCATGGGGAACCGCCTGCCAATCCGCGGGTTTCGCGGCGCAAATAGGCAACCGGTGCAGCGAATGCATCCATATGTTGGTTTGCGTCTCGTACCAACAAGAACCCCGCATCGTATTGCACTTGTCCCCACTTATGGAAATCAAATGCAATAGAGTCTGCGCGTTGTATCCCTTGCAGCAGCGGCGCGATTTTCGGGGACATCATGCCAAGTGCGCCAAACGCACCATCAACATGGAACCAGCATTGATGGCGAGCCGCGATGTCGGCAATGTCATTGAGCGGATCAATGGCGCCAACATCAACGCTTCCTGCTGTTCCGGCGATGAAGAAGGGCTGAAATCCGGCAGCACGATCTGCTTCGATAGCAGCCTCTAGTGCTTGTGCATCCATCTGGAATAAATCATTGCCAGGAATCCGGCGCAATGCGGCGGTACCAAAACCAGCCAGATCCATTGCCTGTGCTACGCAACCATGTGCTTCCACTGAAGTATAAGCGGTGAGTTGCGTTGCTGATTCTCTGAGACCCTGTTGACGCACCGATTTACCGAGAGCTACGGTTCTGGCGACCAACACTGCCATCAGGTTCGCCATCGAAGTGCCAGTCACAAAGACGCCGCTGGCAGTTTCAGGAAAGCCAAACAATTCACGCATCCAACGCACAATTTGTCGCTCGACTTCGACTGGCATCTGATCACGCCCACCGACATTTGCATTCAAGCCTGCTGCTAACATCTCGGCTAACATACCGACTGGCGTACCGCCACCTTGCACCCACCCCATGAAACCTGGATGACTATTTCCAGGGCCATAAGGCAAGACATCTTGCATGAAGATTTGATGGACACTTTCAAGGCTTTGACCTTGCTGCGGCAGCGTCATCTGGAATTGAGCACGGGATCTTTGCGGGATCGGTTGCCAGACGGGGCGTTCTCGCAAATGTTCTACAAAATCTAGCATATCGTCGAGCATACGATGACTCTGCTGGCGAAATGTACTCCAGTCGTCCGGGTCCAGACTCTGGTGTACTTCTTGGGGGTGATCCACCGCGGGATCTTTAGGCAGCTTATCCATCAATTTGTCTTGAAAAAACAATGCCCGATTATCTCACTTGCGTAAGAATTTGCGCAAACTTTCCATTTGTTCATCAAGAAATCGTGATTTTGATGAAAGCCAGACGGTCTTTATTAAATCAAGGCGCGAGGTAAATGAAGCTTTAGCTCTGCTAGACTGTGATTTAATTGGATACGTATGTTTTGAATAATGATGTCTTTATTTTTGAAATGCCTGACCGGTGCCATCGCCGTTTTGTTGATCACGCTGGCTTCTAAATCCCGTTATTTTGTGTTGGCGGGGTTGGTTCCCTTGTTTCCGACTTTTGCATTGATCGCCCACGTGGTGGTTGGAACCAGTCGTTCAGTAATCGCTTTGCAAACGACGGCTTTATTTGGTTTGTGGTCTTTAATTCCTTATGCGGCATATTTGAGTACGGTTTATTTTTTTAGTACCCGTACTTCATTGAGCATGACGTTGTCATCCGCGATAGCGGTTTGGGTCGTATCAGCGGCGTTGATGTTAGTAGTGTGGTTTCGGGTATTTCCGCAACAGTAATTGAACAAGACAGGTGCATCACAAGCGGATGTTTTGGCGAAAATAGCGGGTTAGTCTGCGCCCAGCGGTGCGTCGTCAATCCCGTATGTTTTTAGCCGGATGGACACGCTTGCTTAAGTGGCATTATCTACAGAATCAATATTCTTACGAAAAAAAAACGCCGGTTTTTTATTCCCGGCGCTTTTTTCGGCGTCAATGATGTAATGCGCGTGAATGCTACTTATTCGGCATTCATTTCTTTGATCAAACGATCATATTTTTCTACATGCTTCATATTCCATAAGATGTAGCGAATATCAACTTGAATCGAACGTGTGTTTGCCTTATTGAAATCCCAGTCAGAGATAATCGAATCCAGCGTGCCGTCAAATGCCAGGCCGATCAGTTCGGCTTTGGCATTCAATGCTGCTGAACCAGAGTTGCCGCCAGTGATATCCAAGGTTGCCAGGTATGCGACAGGCACGGTTTTCAATTTTGAATCCGTATATTGACCAAAATCACGTGCTTTAATCGCCGCTAACTCGGCGGCTGGTGCATTGAATTCACCGCTACCAGTCGCTTTTGGTGGAATGCCATCGACGGTCGTAAAGGCTGACCATGCGAGTCCATCCGCAGTACCATGATCGCGCCCTGCAACATTGCCAAACGTGACGCGCAAAGTGCTGTTGGCATCTGGATAGACAGCACTTCCTTTACTTTGCATAAAGGCGATTTTGGCTTTCATGTAATTTGCATACGCTTGCTGAATTTTTCCAGCCAATTCTTCTTCCTGCGCTTCGCGTTTCAAATTGCCTTCGTACATCGCTACAGCAGCTTTGATAAAGCTATCGTTACTGGCTTTGAAATCGGCAGGTGTGCTATTTAACCATGCTGTGCGGGTTGCTTTATCACCCAATTTGCTACCTGCGTACAACTGATCCAATAATGCTTTCAGGTCAGCTTCTGACATGCCATCTTTGATGCCCAATGCTGTATCAAAGTCGGCGTTGCGCTCTGCTTTTGTTTGTGCCACGTAATGTTTTAGGTTATTTAACACTAAGGCTTTATCGACACTTTCAACATAGCTGCGTTCTACCGACTCGACTCCAGCTTTGATGCGCGGCAGGTCGCGCACCTGGTAGCCGGATTTGCGCTCTGCATCAGGTTTTGTGTTTTCATTTGCCAGACGATACATCGCATTTGCTGAACTCAACAGACGCGGGAAAGAGCGAACCAGATAGAAATCACTTTTTTCTTCTGCATCACGTTTGGCAATTAATTGTTCAACTTGTGCAATATCTTGTGCATATTCCTTGGTTCGTGCTGGATTGCTGCTTACCCAGGCTTTCAGCTCTTCGTGTTCTTTGGTTTTGCGTGCAAGGAAATCGCTCTTGGCATAGCTATCGAGCATACCCTGACGGTTTTTGTAGTAATTATTGATTCCTGCGACCTGGCTGGCGTATTTCAACTTTGCATCTGGGTCATTGGCAGTTTCTTTGGCAATAATGGCCAGGGTTTCACCCGCAGATTTGACAAAAGCCGGGTAGTTCCAGTTGAATGTGTAGGCAACTTCGGATGGTAAACGATGGCGATTGGTACGGCCTGGATAGCCGAGAGCCATGATGAAATCACCTTCTTTAACGCCTTCTTTTGCCAGTTTTAAGTAATATTTGGGTACGTATGGCACGTTATCTTTGCTGTAATCAGCAGCCTTGCCATCTTTGCCGACGTAAGCGCGATAGAAGCCATAGTCACCAGTGTGGCGTGGCCACATCCAGTTATCTGTGTCGCCACCAAATTTGCCGACACCTTCTGGTGGCGCGTGAACCAGACGTACGTCACGAATTTCCATTTGTTTGATCAGGTAAAATTCCAGACCACCATAGTAAGGATAGACATTGCAGCGATGACCGGCATCCTTTTCGCAATCGGCGACGATGGCCTTGGCGTTTTTCTCGATCGCGTCGACACGTTTTTTGCCAGTCAATTTAGCAACATCTTTATCAATGATCTTATTGCTCACATTTTTTACGTCTTTGGTTACGAAGACGCGGGAACCAGGAGAGGCAGGCAATTCTTCGTCCAGGTTTTTAGCAAAAAAACCGTTGGCTAATAAATTATTTTCTGGCTTTGAGTTGTAGGCGACGCTGCCGTAAACGCAGTGATGATTCGTGATAACCAGACCTTGTGGTGATACAAATGAGGCAGAACAACCGCCCAGGCTGACGATTGCGCCCATTGGGAATTCGGTTAATTTAGTCAGGCTTGCCGGATCAAGTTTGAGACCATCTGCTTTTAATTGCTTGGCGACTTGCGGCAATTGTTGTGGCATCCACATACCTTCATCGGCATAGGCGATATTGTAGATACTGAAGACTGCGAGCGTAATGAGTGTCTTTTTCATCGTTATTATATGGGTTGAATTGATTAGATTGCTGATGGTGTAATTCTTAACATCGCTGCTAAATTTGCACAGTTCGATGGATGCGGAGATTTTTTTTCACTCTCCGTACTTCTTATAACCGCAGCGTTTAGTGCATAAAAAGTTTAAAAAGTTCAAAAAAACCTGAAATACAATACTGCATTTACTTTCTACCTCTTAAACCATAGCAGTACACTGATTGGCGTTGCCGTACCTTAATGAGGTGTTTATTTTAACTTTGATAAATATCAAGTGTTCAATCCAAGTTCAAAAAAAATATCTACATAGTGTAAACTTGAATGATGCAAATCTATTTACCATTTTTAGCTTCGGCGCTTTATCTTGCCGTACTTTATGTTCCAGCCGGTCAGCGTACCTTGGGTTTGAGCCTCAGCGTGCTCGCTTGGCTGGTACACGGTGCGACTTTATGGGGCAGTATTTTTTCGAGCGATGCTTTACGGGTGGGTTTTGCCGTCATGCTTTCATCTGCATTATGGGTGACAGTGTCTGTTTATTTGCTGGAAAACCGTAATTTTTCACTTGAAGGCTTAAAGTTTTTGTTATTGCCTCCCGTTGCTCTGGCCACGGTGTTACCGGCATTTTTTCCAGGGGCGTTGATCTTTCTGGCGGGAAAAACAGTCATGTTTCCGTGGCACGTTGCGGTTGCTTTGCTCGCCTACGGAACGCTGACAATTGCGGCCTTTCACGCTGTGATTATGACGTTGCAGGATAAGCATCTGCACAAACTCCGATCTAAACCGCTGAGTCCACGCCTCAATCAGATCATCGATAATCTGCCGCCTTTAATGAAGATGGAAAAAATCTTATTCCGTTTAATTTCATTGGGTTTCATTTTATTGACGATGACGGTGTTGTCAGGCGTCGTTTTTTCAGAGCAGGTATTGGGCGTGGCTTTCAGGTGGGATCATAAAACCATTCTTTCTTTACTATCCTGGATGTTATTTGCGGTGTTGTTGGCTGGACGTCACTGGCGTGGCTGGCGCGGCAAGACTGTGCTTAGTTTTACTTTATCGGGCTTTTTGACCTTAATGCTGGCCTACGTTGGTAGCCGCTTTGTGCTGGAAGTCTTGTTACACAGGGGGCTGGCATGAAGTTACTTGTATGGTTAATATTGATTGTTTTGGTCATTCTGGCGTTAAGAAAAAAGGTCAAGCCTCTGACCACTCCTGTGCCGGATGAAGTGCGTGGTGCCACTCAGGAACCTATGTCTGAAAACATGGTCAGCTGTGCACATTGTCATATCTACCTTCCCGCTTCAGAAGCGGTACATCGCGGAGCGGATGTTTATTGTTCTGCTGCACATGCAGACTTGCACTAGCATCGGAATAATCTCGTGAATATGTCGGTTATTTTTTCCAATTTTTCTGAACCGACTCCTTCTTTCTGGCGTTCTTTGCAAACCCTGAATGTATCGCGCATTATTGTCGCGTTATGTTTATTGTTTCTGTTGAATTTGCGCAGTCTGAAGGATGTATGGATATATACCCACTTCTTTGCTCAGGATATTTGTCTCGTATATCTGATTACCAGTATCAGTTTTTTTCTTTTAAAAATTGTACATAAACAACATTTTGCCTTGCAGTTGTTGTCTCAGATTGCGCTCGATATTCTCGTTATTTCTTTGCTGTATCTTGGATCGGGTGGGGGAAAAGGTGGACTGAGTATCCTGTTTTTGTTTCCTCTGGCCGGTGTGGCAATTTTGACGCCATTGTTATGGGCCTTCTTTTTTTGCGCCATTGTCAGTCTGCTGCTATTGATTGAAGGTGCTTATCGTTCGTTTGAGTTGGGCGATGGGAATCTGATTTCACAAGCGGGTTTATTTGGCGCATCCTATTTTGCCGTTGTGTATCTGGTGAATCGCCTCGCCAGCAATTTGATTAGTCAGGAAAAATTAGCGACTCAACGCGGAAATGAGCTGGCAATGCAGCAGGCGATTAACCGGTTGGTGATTGCCGATATGGGAGATGGTGTTCTGGTACTCGATCATTCTGGCCGTATGTTTGAGATCAATCCTGCAGCAGAGCGCATGTTGGGCGGCAATTTAACGAAAGAGATGGTCGGTATTAAATTATCGAATATTGTTGCATTGCGACCAATGATAGAAACGTTGACCGAGATGCAGCTTCGCAGTGCTGAAAGAAGCAACACGGCCTTTGATGAAGAGGCATCGTTTGTTTCTATCCCGTGTTATATCGACGATACCAATACATTGAGTAAATTCAACACAGAACCGGGCAATTTGGCTGGGCGCGCAGAGCGTCAGCAATTCGTGACGCATCTCAAACTGCGTTTTATTGTCGTGAAGGACGCAAATGTTCTTCATCTCAAAGAGCCACCCGGTGACTACATCATTATTTTTATGCAGGATGTTTCCGATATCGAAAATCAGGCACAACAATTGAAATTGGCTTCTATGGGACGTTTAACCGCGAGTATCGCCCACGAAGTGCGCAACCCTTTGTCTTCTATTTCGTACGCTGCATCTTTATTAAATGAAGACATTGCCCATATAGAAGACAATAAAGTGCAGGCGAAACGTCTTTTGAAAATCGTTGATGATAATGTTACTCGATTGAATCAGTTGATTGAAGATATTCTGAAACTGTCACGTAAAGCTAAAAATGATGTCGAACCCTATTCGTTAATGCAAGCAATCAACACCTGCGTCCAAGAGTTTGTTGAAATGCGAAAATTGCCGCCAGATTTAATTGCCATTGGTGCCGACATCGATTTTTTCGTGCGCTTCGATCCTGGTCACTTGATCGAAATCGTCACTAATTTAATGTCAAACGCGATTCGCTATGCAAGCGGCAAGCCAGGCAGTGTGCGTTTGTATGCCATGGTAAATGGTAACGGCAGACAGGAATTGCATATTCAGGATGACGGACCACCGATCAGTTATGATGTTAGGGCGCATCTGTTTGAGCCGTTTTATACCACCTCGCGCATGGGCACCGGTTTGGGATTATATATGGCACGTGAGTTATGCTTAAATAACCGCTCTTTACTCGATTATGAATACCGTGTCGATACTGGCAATGCCGAACCAAGTGGCAGATTTGTAATTAATTTTTCTGGATTTAATGTGTAACGATGAGTGCTACTAATGCCTGTCCCCGTATTCTTGTCGTTGACGATGAAGCCCATTTGCGTGAGCTACTGGAAATTACGCTCATTAAAATGGGGCTAGATGTAGATAGTGCAGAAAATATCAGCCATGCTCGTTCTTATCTTGCAAAGAAGACGTATTCCCTGGTATTGACGGATATGCGTCTCCCCGATGGTTCAGGGATGGAACTGGTGGCCGAGGTGAATGCACTTTACAAGAGCACCCCGATCGCCGTCATTACTGCATTCGGAAGTGCAGACAACGCGGTCGTAGCGCTTAAAGCTGGTGCTTTTGATTATGTTTCCAAACCGGTCGCTCTGGATCAGTTGCGAAAATTAGTACGCTCAGCCTTGGATATGAATGAAGTGGCCCTCAAAGGCCCGCAAACGCCAGAAGCGGCGCAGGTTATTCCTGACTCTTTCCTGATCGGGCGTTCTGCGGGTATGCAGGCTGTTCGTGAGCAAATTAGCCGCTTGGCACGTAGTATGGCACCGGTGATTATTACTGGTGAATCTGGTAGCGGTAAAGAACTGGCTGCCCGCGAAATTCATTGCCGCAGTGCGCGTGCGAATAAACCATTTATTGCGGTCAATTGCGGTGCCATTCCTGAGACTTTGATGGAAGCCGAGTTTTTTGGCTATCGTAAAGGGGCGTTTACTGGCGCGGCAGATGACAGGGAAGGCTTTTTTCAGGCTGCGAACGGTGGCACCTTGATGCTTGACGAGGTTGCTGATTTACCGCTGGCTATGCAAGTGAAGCTGTTGCGTGCTATTCAGGAGCGTAGTATTCGCAAAGTCGGCGCGACTGCAGAAGAAGCGGTCGATGTTCGTATTATCAGCGCGACCCATCAAAATCTCTCCACATGTGTTGCGGAAGGGCGCTTTCGACAGGATTTGTATTATCGCTTGAATGTGATTGAATTGCATTTGCCGCCGCTACGCGAGCGGTTGGAAGATATTGCCGATTTGTCCGCGGCAATTTTGAATAAACTGTCGACCGATACGATCCATATTTCAGATGCGGCCTTGCATGCATTGTCCGGTTACGATTTTCCGGGAAACGTCCGGGAGTTAGAAAATATACTTGAACGAGCGTTGGCGTTTGCTAACGATTCCTGTATTCAGGTCGTTGATCTGGCGATGCGTGGTAAGCAAAAAATAGATTATCCTCTGCAAGACGATGTCGTCATCACAATGCCAGAACGGATAGAAAATGCTCCCCAGCCGCTCATTAGCAATTTGCTTTCTTCCGCAGAGCTTCCATGTTCATTACCTGCTTTTCTGGAAAGTATCGAGGCTGAAATGATACGGCGCGCTTTACTACAAACAAATAACAACCGGACCCAGGCGGCAGAGCTATTAGGAATCAGTTTCAGACAATTGCGTTATCAAATTCAGAAATTAAAGATCCAGGAGTAACACCGCGTCTGCCGCCTCCTTCTTGTGAAAACCTGAATCTTTAGCGTACTCGCTTGGTGTTGCATTACTTTCTCAACCCGATGCGATTATCACTACGCCGATGAATGCGTTGGCGTAGGCTGCCGCAGATCAGACTTATTTGACGTCAGAAATCAAAGTCGTATCCAATCCCCTTCATTTTCCGTTAGTGCTTACTTACGCATTCCGCTACGGATTCCTGTGGCTCCTTGAAAGTCAATTGCTAAATTGGAATTTTCGATAAAAAATAAATCATTTTCATGTCCAAATAGCGGTTGCATCTGATTTGGTGGGGCACTAGAATTAGGGTTATTCAAAAAATGTGCACTATATGTAGTGGTTTTTTCTTGTTTTACCTTTCTTGCTTCTTGTTCCCCCTTGGTCTTTGCAATTGATTTAAAAAATAAGAAATAGCGCGACTTTTAGCGAAATTTAGCGAAGTTTAGCTATTTGTAGTGATGCGCAATACCGATTAAAACCGAGCGCGGCGATGGTCTTTTAAGTGGTTTTTAACAGACTGGCTGCGTATCAAGATATAACTGACACCGGAGGCTCAATGCACTCTTCAACTGAAACATCAACGACATCTCTTATTGAAACTGGCTCCCTATTGGCTGCTGCAGGTTCTCCCACCAGCACTACTGCAGTGAACTACGCAGAATATCGCGTGATTCGCCGCAATGGTTCTGTAGTGGGATTTGAACCATCCAAAATTGCGATTGCAATGACCAAGGCATTTTTGGCCGTGAATGGTGGTCAGGGTGCAGCATCGGCGCGTGTTCGCGAATTGGTTGAGCAATTGACCGCGACGGTGGTTGCAGCTTTAGTGCGTCGTCAGCCGACCGGTGGTACTTTCCATATTGAAGATATTCAGGATCAGGTTGAGCTGGCGTTGATGCGTTCCGGCGAACACGATGTGGCACGTGCATATGTGTTGTATCGTGCTAAACATCAGGAGGAGCGCCGTTTGCAACGTGAAGCGCAACAAGCTTCACAAGCACAACTACCGAAAATTCATGTGTTGATTGATGGTCAACGCGTTGTTCTGGAAATCGAAAAAGTACGTGCCCTGATTACTGCTGCTTGTGTTGGTCTGGATAAATTGGCAGATGCTGAAGCTATCCTGACGGAAACCCTGAAAAATCTGTACGACGGTGTACCAGTAGAAGAGCTGCACAAATCTGCAATTCTGGCAGCACGTGCGTTGATGGAAAAAGAGCCAGCATACAGCCTCGTGACTGCGCGGTTGTTATTGCACACGATCCGTAAAGAAGTCTTTGCAAAAGAAGTGGCGCAGCAAGATGCTGCCGCAGAATATGTCACTTACTTCCCACAATTCATACAAAAAGGGATTGCTGCAGAATTGCTGGATGCCAAATTAGCTGAGTTCGACCTGGAACGTCTGGCGAAGGCACTGGTTTCTGATCGCGATTTGCAATTCAGTTACATTGGCTTGCAAACCTTGTATGATCGTTACTTCCTCCACGTCCGCGGTACCCGTATCGAAATGCCACAGGCTTTCTATATGCGTGTAGCGATGGGTCTGGCTTTAGAGGAAAAAGATCGCAATGCCCGCGCGATCGAATTTTACAACCTGTTGTCGAGCTTTGATTTCATGAGCTCGACACCGACCCTGTTCAATTCCGGTACACAGCGTTCACAACTGTCTTCTTGCTATCTGACTACGGTTGCTGATGATCTGGCAGGTATTTACGATGCGCTTAAAGAAAATGCGTTGTTGGCGAAATACGCTGGCGGTCTGGGTAACGACTGGACACCAGTACGTTCGCTCGGCGCACATATTAAAGGAACCAACGGCAAGTCTCAGGGTGTGGTGCCTTTCCTGAAAGTTGTGAATGACACCGCAGTTGCGGTTAATCAGGGTGGTAAACGTAAAGGTGCGGTCTGTGCCTACCTTGAAACCTGGCACATGGATATTGAAGAATTCCTGGATCTGCGTAAGAACACCGGCGATGACCGTCGCCGTACGCATGATATGAACACGGCGAACTGGATTCCTGATCTGTTCATGAAGCGTGTGATGGAAAAAGGCGATTGGACTTTGTTCTCGCCATCTGACGTACCTGACCTGCATGATAAATTTGGCAAAGCGTTTGAACAAGCTTACCTGGCTTACGAAGCGAAAGCGGCTTCTGGTGAATTAGAACTGTCTAAAAAAATCCCTGCGCTCGATCTGTGGCGCAAGATGCTGTCGATGTTGTTCGAAACTGGCCATCCATGGATTACTTTCAAAGATCCTTGCAATATCCGTTCACCACAACAACACGTGGGCGTCGTTCATTCATCGAATTTGTGTACAGAAATCACCCTGAACACCAATGAATCTGAGATTGCTGTATGTAATCTGGGCTCGGTCAATATGCCGGCGCACATGAAAGACGGTAAGCTCGATCACGCTAAGTTGCAAAAAACCATCCGTACTGCGATGCGTATGCTTGATAACGTCATCGACATTAACTACTATGCAGTACAGAAAGCGCGTGAGTCTAACTTGCGTCATCGTCCGGTTGGAATGGGTATCATGGGTTTCCAGGATTGCTTGCACATGATGCGCGTTCCTTATGCATCGATGGAAGCAGTGCAGTTTGCTGATACCTCGATGGAAGCAGTGTGCTACTACGCTTATTTGGCATCGACTGAATTGGCTGAAGAGCGCGGTACTTACAGCTCATACAAAGGTTCTTTGTGGGACAGAGGTATCCTGCCACAAGATTCTTTGAAAATGCTGGCTGAAGAACGTGGCGGATATTTGGAAGCGGATTTCTCTGAAACGATGGATTGGACCGTTGTTCGTGAACGTATCAAACAACACGGTATGCGTAACTCGAATTGCGTCGCAATTGCACCGACTGCAACGATTTCTAATATCATTGGCGTATCAGCTTGTATCGAACCGACCTATCAGAACTTGTATGTGAAATCAAACCTGTCCGGCGAATTTACAGAAATTAACGAACATCTGGTTCGCGATCTGAAATTGCGCGGTTTGTGGGATGAAGTCATGATCGCCGACCTGAAATATTTTGACGGTAGTCTGGCGCGTATTGATCGTATTCCTGAAGACTTGCGTGAGTTGTATGCAACCGCTTTCGAGATTAGCCCTTCTTGGTTGGTAGAAGCTGCGTCACGTCGTCAGAAATGGATCGATCAGGCACAGTCGCTCAATATCTACATGGCAGGTGCTTCTGGTAAAAAACTGGACGAAACCTACAAACTCGCATGGTTGCGCGGTTTGAAAACAACTTATTACCTGCGTACCATTGGTGCAACACATACAGAAAAATCGACATCAAAAACTGGTGCATTGAATGCCGTAGCGGTTGACGGCGGGAATGCTGGTTTTAATGCTGCACCTGCGGTTCCTGCAGTGGCACCAGTTGCACCAGAAGCGGAAGGCGCAGCTTGCTATCTGCGTCCGGGCGATGCAGGTTTTGAAGAGTGCGAAGCGTGTCAGTAACCTTGACGCAGTAATTGATGAGCGAATGGAAGCATGTCAGTTTTCATGTTTGCCTTTCGTTCTCACTGGTACTTGTCGACATGGATCTGTGAGCATCCATGTCTGATTCAATTTTGTAAGGAAAAAAGAAATGTTATCTTGGGATGATGAAGTAACTCCCGCCGCACCGGTATTGAAACCTGCGCAACCATCAGACGTTTTGATGAGCCCAGTGGTTGCTGCAAAGACTGAAACGGTCAGCGCAGACGATATGGCGCGTCGTGTGAATGCTGCTGACAAGCGTATTATTAATGGTCAGACAGACGTCAACCAACTGGTTCCGTTTAAATATAAATGGGCATGGGATAAATATCTGGCAGGTTGCGCAAATCACTGGATGCCGCAAGAAATCAATATGCAACGTGATATTGAACTGTGGAAAAATCCGAATGGTTTGACTGAAGATGAACGCCGTCTGGTCAAGCGTAATCTGGGATTCTTTGTGACTGCCGATTCACTGGCTGCGAATAACATTGTTTTGGGAACCTATCGCCATATCACTGCACCTGAGTGCCGTCAGTATTTATTGCGTCAGGCATTTGAAGAGGCGATTCATACGCATGCTTACCAATACATCGTTGAATCCTTGGGCTTGGATGAAGGCGAAATTTTCAATGCCTACAATGAAGTTGAATCGATCCGTGATAAAGATCAGTTCCTGATTCCATTCATTGATGTCTTGACCAATCCTGAATTCAAGACTGGTACGACTGAAGCGGATCAGACTTTGTTACGTTCACTGATCGTGTTTGCATGTCTGATGGAAGGTCTGTTTTTCTACGTTGGCTTTACGCAGATTCTGGCTTTGGGGCGCCAAAATAAAATGATGGGCGCTGCTGAACAATATCAATATATCTTGCGCGATGAATCGATGCACTGCAATTTCGGGATCGATTTAATCAATACCATTAAGATGGAAAATCCACATTTGTGGACCGCAGAGTTTCGCGATGAAATTAAATCGTTGTTTTTGCGTGCAGTAGAGTTGGAATATCGCTACGCAGAGGATACAATGCCGCGTGGAGTGCTCGGATTAAATGCGCCGATGTTTAAAGGATATTTACGATTTATCGCAAATCGCCGCGCACAGCAAATCGGTCTAGATGCTTTGTTCCCTCAAGAAGAGAATCCATTCCCTTGGATGAGCGAAATGATAGACCTGAAAAAAGAACGCAACTTTTTTGAAACGCGCGTGATTGAGTATCAAACCGGTGGAGCTTTGAATTGGGAATAAATAGCTGGAGTCAGCGCCCCGATTCCTGAAATGGAATGCTCACGGTTTGCACGAGATGTAAAACTCGAGAGGCCTCACCAAACTGAATGGACAGTCTAAGACTACATAGCTTTGAACTGTTAGTGCCGCAATTCCTGGCAAGGCTGGGACTTGCGGCTTTTGGTCGTGCTCTGCGTGTTCTACAAAAAGATACCGACGCCGGCATGTAATGCGGGCGTTTTTTTTGGTTTACCACTTTCACTCATAACATGAAGAGTAAATCATATGGCTGAAGTGCTGCATTTACAGAGGCAATGCAGCAGTTCAGCCGGTGCCGTATTCATTAGCGCAAACAGCTAACTTGTTTGTGCCTTTGAATAATCCGCTTGAAAGGATAGAGCGGATTTTAATTTTTACCTGATTTTTTCCATCTCGATCGAAGGAGAAACAAAATGGCAACAGCACCACAACCGTCTACGGACGAAGCAGTAGCGAAGAAGCCTGCTAAAAAAGCAGCAGTAAAGAAAGCTGCTAAACCAGCTGCTAAAGCAACTAAAGCAGCAGCTAAACCAGCGGCAAAAGCAACGAAGGCAGCAGCTAAACCAGCAGCAAAAGCAACGAAGGCAGCAGCTA
Source organism: Undibacterium sp. Ji67W (assembly GCA_049340365.1). Lineage (GTDB taxonomy): Bacteria > Pseudomonadota > Gammaproteobacteria > Burkholderiales > Burkholderiaceae_D > Undibacterium. Next base: position 113,206 of record JBMPOY010000008.1, read on the forward strand.
AACCAGCAGCTAAAGCAACGAAGACAGCAGCTAAACCAGCAGCTAAAGTAACTAAAGCAGCAGCTAAACCAGCAGCAAAAGCAACGAAGGCAGCAGCTAAACCAGCAGCTAAAGCAACGAAGGCAGCAGCTAAACCAGCAGCTAAAGTAACTAAAGCAGCAGCTAAACCAGCAGCTAAAGCAACTAAAGCAGCAGCTAAGCCAGCAGCTAAGGCAACAAAGGCAGCAGCTAAGCCAGCAGCGAAAGCAACAAAAGCCGCTGCAAAACCAGCAGCTAAAAAAGTAGCAGCTAAACCAGCAGCGAAAAAAGCAGCAGCGAAGCCAGCAGCAAAGGCAACAAAGGTAGCGGCTAAGCCAGCAGCAAAAGCAACGAAGGCAGCAGCTAAGCCAGCAGCAAAAAAAGCAGCGGTAAAAGTAGTTGCTAAGCCAGTAGTGAAAAAAGCAGCAGCTAAACCAGCAGCTAAAAAAGCAGCAGCAAAGCCAGCAGCTAAGGCAGCAACAAAAGCTGTAGCAAAGCCAGCAGCTAAGGCAGCAACAAAAGCTGTAGCGAAGCCAGCAGCTAAAAAAGCAGCGGCAAAGCCAGCAGTAAAAGCAGCTGCAAAGCCAGCAGCTAAAAAAGTAGCAAGTAAACCAGCAGCGAAAAAGGTAGCGGCAAAAGCAGCAACACCTGATGCAAAAACAGTTGTTAGTGCAAATGCAGCATGGCCTTTCCCAACTGGTAATCGTCCAGCGTAATTCTAGATATGCTTGGACGCCTGATTGAATTCAGGCACAATACCCACTGCGTGATTCGTCACCCGGTGGGTTTTTTTTTAAGGACAACTTGTGCTGCACGATATTTTAACTTTTGTCATTGATACGGTGACTGGGCTATTGGCTGGTTTTCTGCTGCTCCGTTTTTGGATGCAAGTCCAACGGGTGCGACCTCCGATGGGATTGGCGCAAGCCATTTTTCAATTGACGGATTGGATTGTGCATCCCATACGCAGGTTGGTACCAGGCTTTCGCGGATACGATTGGGCCAGTCTGATTGCGGTTTTTCTGGCAGCGTTCTTATCGATGGCGATTGATTACTGGTTGTTGGCCCGTTTTCCAATTGCCGCCATTGCAGTTTTGGCATTGTTCCGTGTGCTGCAATGGATACTCTACGGGTTCATGGCTCTATTGGTACTGGAGGCAATCTTTAGCTGGGTGAATCCACATGCACCCTTCGCCCCTTTTGTAAGGGCTCTGAATGAACCTGTCCTATTTCCGTTGCGGAAAATATTGCCACCACTTGGAGGGTTGGATTTTTCTCCCATGGCGGCGCTAATTCTTTTGCAAGTAATTAATCGCGTGCTGGTCGCATTGCAAAACGAACTACTACCGAATTTAATGATTTTTTAACGGAACACCTCTGATTAACTTACTTCGCTCCTACTAATCAGAGGTTCTCTAACCTCAAATATCGGCAGGTGGCGACGTCGATTGGCGTGTAATCAATCTGGAACTGAGCATTTCGCGCCGCATCGGTGACTCTGGATTGGCAATCCTGTCGACCAGAATCTGTGCGGTTAGCTGCCCGATTGCGTGTTTTGGTTGAGAGATAGTGGTCAACGGCGGGGTGCTGAAAGACGCGAGCGCAATATCATCGTAGCCAACTACTGATAGTTGATGTGGTATTTTGACATTGGCTTGATTCGCAGCACAAATACCACCGATGGCCATCAAGTCATTACTCGCAAAAATTGCTGTCGGACGATCATCTTGCGATAACAATTCCTGAAAAGCATTAAATCCGCCCTGGCTGGTAAAGTCGCTATGAATCAGATAGGCGGGATTGAAGCTTATGCCGGCTTCTTCTAACGCACGCAAATAGCCTGTTACCCGTCCGCCGCTGGGCAGCAATGTTTTCGGACCTGCAACGCAGGCAATCTTTTTATGGCCCAGATCGATCAGGTAACGAGTCGCGTCATAACCACCTTGGACATGATCAGCTTCAATCAAGTCTGCGACCACGCCAGTGACCTCACGATCGACCAGTACTTTTGGAATGCCTTCGTTGGCCAGCAATTGGGTTAAATCTTCATCCGTGCCTGAAGAGACTAAAATGAGGCCGTCAATCCTTTTTTCCATCAGTACACGAATATACGCGGCTTGTTTTTTCGGGTCATCATAAGAGTTACACAAGATGATGTTATAACCGAGCTTGAACGATGCGTCTTCTATCCCCTGAATCACTTCAGCAAAATAAGGATTTGAATTATTTGGGATCATCATCCCTATCGTGTGCGTGCGATCGTTCTTCAGGCTACGTGCTACTGCACTCGGTATGTAGCGTAATTCCTGGATGACGGACAGCACCCGTTCGCGTGCATCTTCGCTGACCACGCGGGTGTTGTTGATAACATGGGAAACGGTAGTGGTTGATACGCCTGCTTTTTCTGCGACCTGTTTCATTGTTGCCATAAAAATCCTGCCTTTCTGTGCCTAGATTATGCCGTAGGATCGCCGGAACGGTTAAAATTTTTGCAAACGACTTTTAAATGCAAGTGAGATTCGACCCTAAACTGATGCGACTGCAGACAAGTAATACGGCAAAGCAGCGAGGCAAGAATGAATTGGCTTGTTTAGTATGAGGCTTTTCTATTAAAAGGACCTGTATGAATGATTTGTTGATCCGCAACGCCAATTTGCCCGATGGGCAGACCGGAATCGATATCCTTGTCCGGCAAGGCGTGATCGTCGACATCGCGCAGCATATAGCTGCCTGTGGTTTGCCAGAAATTGACGCGCAAGCCAACTTGCTGACAACGCCTTTTGTCGATGCACACTTTCATATGGATGCGGTACTCAGTTATGGTTTGCCGCGAGTGAATCAATCCGGAACTTTACTCGAAGGTATTGCACTCTGGGGTGAACTTAAACCCTCCTTAACACAGGAAGCATTGATTGCCAGAGCGATGCAATATTGTGATTGGGCGGTTGCTAAAGGTTTGCTGGCAATTCGCTCGCATGTCGATATTTGTGATGATCGTTTGCTTGCTGTCGAGGCATTATTGGAAGTAAAACGTCGCGTCGCACCTTATTTGGATTTACAGTTGGTAGCATTTCCTCAGGATGGATTACTGCGTAGCAAAACCGCATTGGCAAATCTGAAGCGCGCGATAACCATGGGTGTTGATGTGGTAGGTGGAATTCCCCATTTTGAGCGAACCATGGCCGATGGCGCAGAATCGATTCGCATCTTATGTGAGTTCGCTGCTGATCACGGGCTAAGAGTGGATATGCATTGCGACGAGTCTGATGATCCACTCTCACGTCATATTGAGACCCTTGCTTATCACGCACAAAGGCTGGGAATGCAGGGTAGGGTGGCGGGCTCCCATCTGACTTCCATGCATTCTATGGATAATTACTACGTCAGCAAGTTGTTGCCCCTGATACGGGAGGCAGGGGTTGCTGCCATCGCCAACCCGCTGATTAATATTACTCTGCAAGGGCGGCACGATACATACCCAAAACGCCGTGGCATGACGCGAGTACCTGAAATGATTGCGGCCGGCATTGATGTCGCGTTTGGCCATGATTGTGTCATGGATCCATGGTACAGCCTGGGCTCTGGAGATATGCTGGAAGTCGCGCACATGGGTTTGCATGTCGCACAAATGACTGGTCAGGAAGCGATGCGTCAATGCTTTGCCGCGGTGACGTCGGCACCAGCGAAGATTTTGGGATTGGAACAGTACGGATTAAAACCCGGATGCTATGCAGATTTTGTCATTCTGGATGCGAGCGATAGTATTGAAGCCTTGCGCATTAGGCCAGTACGGCGTTATGTCATCCGGCGCGGGAAAGTTATTAGCGAAACCGCCAAGCCAGTAGCGAAACTTAATTTGGCGGGCCGAATTGGAGAGGTTGATTTCAGAAAATAGGCATCCTGAAACAATCAAAACGCTACACTAAATGAAAATGAGGCTTACCAATGCATTTGCTTCGGTAAGCCTTGAAAAGGCGATAATTGCCTTTGCTTATTTTGATTCCAGTTTAGCGAATGCTTGCTTTGCTACCGCAATCGTTTCATCAATAATCGCTTCGTCATGTTGGATGGAAACGAAGCCAGCTTCAAATGCTGATGGTGCCAGATAGATGCCTGCATCGAGCATCAGATGGAAAAAGCGATTAAATTTTTCTTTGTCACTCGCCATCATCTCCGCATAGGAAGTCGGCACTGTCGCGGCAAAATACAATCCAAACATACCGCCCACGGCATCAGCGCAGAACGTGACACCAGCTTCTTTGGCTGCCGCAGACAGACCATCGACCAGTTTTCTTGTTTGTGCGCTCAATTTTTCGTAGAAGCCATCTTCCTGAATAATTTTTAGTGTCGTCATACCCGCGGCTACTGCGACTGGATTACCAGACAAAGTGCCAGCCTGATACACACCACCCAAAGGTGCCATATGCCCCATCAAGTCTGCGCGACCACCAAAAGCAGCGACCGGTAAGCCACCGCCAATCACTTTGCCCATGCAAACGATATCGGCTTGTATTTGATACAGTGCTTGAGCACCGTGTAAACCAACACGGAAACCACACATCACTTCATCAAAAATCAAAACGCTGCCATGGGCGCTACATAGGCGACGCATGGTTTCCAAAAACGCTGGTGTCGCACGGATCAGATTCATATTGCCAGCAACAGGTTCCACAATCACGCAGGCAATCTGGTCACCGATGGATTGAAATACTTCTTCCAGTTGTTCGCAGTTGTTGTAATCAAGAACCAGCGTGTGCTTGCTGAAGTCTTCTGGAACGCCAGCAGAGGTTGGATTGCCAAAGGTCAGCAAACCGCTGCCGGCTTTAACCAACAGCGAGTCGGCGTGGCCATGGTAGCAACCTTCAAATTTGATAATCTTGTCGCGCTTGGTTGCGCCGCGCGCCAGACGCAATGCACTCATCGTCGCTTCGGTACCGCTAGATACCAGACGCACTTGCTCAACGCCAGGAACCAGCTTGCAGATTTCTTCTGCCATCAGGATCTCGCCTTCGGTCGGCGCCCCGAAGCTCAAACCGCGTGCTGCCGCTGCCTGAACGGCGCTAACGACTTGTGGATGCGCGTGACCGACGATCGCCGGTCCCCAGGAACCGATGTAATCGATATAACGACGATCATCTGCATCCCAGAAGTAAGGACCTTCTGCGCGAGTGATGAAGCGTGGCGTGCCACCGACGGAGCGAAAGGCACGCACAGGTGAATTGACGCCACCTGGCGTAGTTTTTTGAGCACGGCTAAATAAGGTTTCGTTCTTGTTCGTCATGATGTGCGATCAGAGTGGGGTATTTGATATGAATGAAATGGATACAACGAAGAATATAAGCAGATATGCGAATGCGGACAATGCCAGGGCTCACGGAATGATTTCATGTTGGATTGTTACTTTTCACGGCGTGCAGGAGAGTTGAATCTGTATGCCACTTTAAATTTCATATTACTTATTCAGCTTCTTTAGCCCAGAAATAGCGGTCAGGAATGAGTTTCCCCATTCCTAATTGTTGTGAGTGGCTGATAGCGGCTTGCGTAAACTCTTGTGCTTCCAAAACTGCCTCAGGAACTTCAAGCCCGTTTGCCATCAAAGCGGCAATGGCGGCGGATAGGGTTGACCCGGCGCCAGCAAATGAGCCCGGAATTCTTGGCCATACATCTCTTCTGATAATGCCGGATTCGTTAAATAAGGTATTGGCAATTTCGCCATTAGCACTTGGTGTTCCTGTTACGAGCACGAATTCACAGCCAGAGTCGATCAGTGTCATGACGTCGGCGGTGAGATCTTCTGCTTCCGTATTTTCTTTCCAGGTTTCTGCCAGGCGGGAAAGTTCGACTGCCGAAATCAATAATAAGGTCGCTTGAGGAATGAGTAATTCGCGGATCGATAAGGTTAAATCCTCCGCATCTGCAATCTGTTCCGTTACCGTGGAATTGAATGGATCGAGGATTAACGGCATTTCAGGGTAATCGGAAACGATTTCAGCGATCGTTGTCGCATTGTCTACGCTGCCGACCTGACCGACCTTAAACGTTACCACCGCCATATCTTCTAGTATAGTACGCGCCTGTTCATCAACCAAATCAGCGTCCAATGGGTGGATGCTATCAATTTGTGCTGTATCGCCAGTCAGAACCGCAGTCACTATTGGTAATCCATGACAGCCCATGGCAGCAAACGAGGCGAGATCGGCAAATAAACCGGTGGCAGCGACAGGATCTGATGCGCCGAAACTAAGAATGAGCGGAGAAATTTGGTTTTGCACGTTGGGTAGATTAATATAGCCAGCTTTAATAAATTCGTATTAGTCCGAATAATGGAATTTGATGTCTTTTTGAAAATTTCATGCGTTAGGTCTGATATTTTACTTGATTGAAGGGTTTTAGTCGTGAGCGATAATGCAAGTGGTCAGCAAGAGTTTACTACATGGATGTGTTTAATCTGTGGATGGGTCTATGATGAAGAACAAGGTTTGCCTGACGAAGGTATTCCTGCTGGCACGCGTTGGCAAGATGTTCCGATGAATTGGACTTGTCCGGAGTGTGGTGCTCGCAAAGAAGACTTTGAAATGGTTGCGATTTAACCGCGGATTTTCATTTTTTTAGTTTTATTAAATGTTTATTCACGGAAAATAAGCGCCAATTCAAAAAATTTTGCTACAGTGCTAGTCTGAGACAATTCTGTTGAAAAGAGATGATTCTATGTCAATTCTGGCGAGCAATGAAAACCTGAAGATCATGGTGATAGACGATAGTAGTACTATACGTCGGTCTGCCGAGATATTTCTTGGGCAAGCTGGTTACAAGATCGTATTGGCTGAGGATGGATTTGACGCCCTGGCAAAGATCAACGATTCTCATCCTGATTTGATTTTTTGCGACATTTTGATGCCCCGGCTCGATGGTTATCAAACCTGTGCACTGATAAAGAAGAGTGCGAAATTCCGTGATACTCCTGTGATCATGCTGTCTTCAAAAGATGGTTTGTTTGACAGAGCGCGTGGCGCCATGGTGGGGTCAGACGAATATCTGACCAAACCTTTTACAAAAGATAGTCTGCTGAAAACTGTGCGGAATTACACTTCCGAAGAGCACAGTAAATAATTCAGTTTTATGTGAGGTATGAAGAAGATGGCTATTCAGAAAATTTTAGTAGTAGATGATTCCCCGACGGAACGTTATTTTTTGACCGATGTTCTGGTGAAAAATGGCTTTTCTGTTTCCACTGCCGAAAGTGGTGAGGAAGCGTTAACAAAAATCAAAGCGGATAAACCGCAATTGATTTTGATGGACGTTGTGATGCCAGGTCAGAATGGTTTTCAGATTACCCGCGCGATTGCTAAAGATCCTGAGACACAAGATGTTCCGGTGATTATTTGCACTAGTAAAAATCAAGAAACAGATCGTATCTGGGGGTTACGTCAAGGTGCTCGCGACTACCTGGTCAAGCCGATTGATCCGCAAGAGTTGCTGGCTAAGATTGCCGCCCTCGGTTAATGCATTCTGCGCCTGAATGAAAACCAGCCAGGCAGAACAGACTGATCAGATTTTCGTGTCCATTTTTAGAAATACCCGGATAGCCTCATGACCCAGACTTTGAGTGACCCTGTTGCCGCCAATCTGGAAGTAACCAGACCTGAAGGCGGTGTAAGACGCACGCGTTTGCGTGAATTTCAGGCGCAGTTGGTAGAGCGCATGCAAGCTGCGCAGCGTGGTGACTTTACCCAAGTCAATCAGTTGGGCATCATGGTTGGACAAATACGTTATTTGCTTGAGCTGCGTGAAGCTGGTGAAATTGTGAGCGCAACGTCGTTGACTAATGTTCCTCTGACCAAGGAATGGTATGTGGGTCTGTCAAACATTCGCGGTAATTTAACGAGTGTCGTTGATTTGCCGCGTTTTCAAGGAAATGAAAGCACTAAACTTGATAATGCGTGCCGGATTGTCGCATTTGCGCCAGTTTTAGCATTTAATAGCGGTTTGTTGGTGTCGCAGGTTTTGGGCCTGAGAAACATCGCTGAAATGGAAGAAGTTGTATCTGATGAAGGTTCGCCAGAAACCCATGTATGGTTGCAGTGTAAATACCGTGATCGTGATGGGAATATCTGGCATAAGCTCAGCCTGGCTGCATTAGTGCAAGACCAGGAATTTTTGCATATAGGTTTGTAGTCAGTTTGTATTTTAAGCAATACTGAAAGCTTGTCAATCGTTTAGGAGACTTAGTAATGGCATTTAAACTACCGTTCTTGTCCAAGGGAAAAGAAAATCCGGAAATAGACGGAGCAGAAGTTGCGGCAAGGTCGTTCGGTAATGCTGATTCGGTTGAAGTTGAAGACGCGAGCAACGTCAAAATGTTGAATCCCGAGGTTTCAGCGTCAACTGACGCTAGTCTGGCAGTACAAAATGACAATCTGGACCATAAGGCTGATGCGACATTCATTGGCGACGCCTTAGAAAAAGGCGGTGATATCCGCTTGCCAGTCATAGGTAAAATGTCGCTGCAGCAGCAGATGCGTGTTTTGTCTATCACCATGGCTGGAGCACTCGTAGCAGGTGGTTTCTTTGTATGGCTTAACGCGAGTCAGTCAGCACTGGTTTCTACCCAGGTACAGATCTCCGGTGACATGCTGATGCACTCCCAGCGTATCGGTAAAGCAGCGCCGAATGCGATTCAGGGTAACGTTGAAGCGTTTAAACAGTTGGAAGATAGTCGCAAAGAGATTAACTCCGATCTGGAAATTTTGCTTAAAGGCGGTAACTATCAAGGTCGTAACGTTGATAAAGCGAATTCTGCATTAGAAGCGGTGTTGCTCGATACATCAAAAACCTGGCAAAACTCCAATAAAGCAGCGGAAACTATTTTGGCTCGTCGTAAAGAGCTGACGGGCTTCGGTCAGACTTTGCAAAAATTGAATGCTTTGTCTCCAGCGTTGCTTGAGTTGACGGAACAAATTTCGACCCTGAAGGTGCAAGGCGGTGGTTCTGCTCGTGAAATTTCTGCGTCTGGTCAGTTGGTCATGTTGACCCAACGTCTGGGTCGTAGCGCGAATGAATTTCTGACTTCTGAGGGTGTTAATCCCGAAACGGCTTTCTTGCTGGGTAAAGATACAAATACTTTCCGTGATCTGGTGGATGGTTTCTTAAAAGGTAGTGATGTCTTGCGTCTGGCGATGACTAAAGATGCCGATACCCGCGATAAACTCGAAGAGCTGCAAAAAACGTTTGAGGATTATCGTGCTTCAGTTTCTACTATTCTCGGCAATTTGCAGAATTTTATCGCTGCAAAACAGTCTGAACAGTTGGTGTTTAATGAAAACGAAGATTTAAAAGCGAAGTTCGCCAAACTCCAGAAAACTTACACGGCAGAACAAGATTCCATCAGTTTATCTTTTTGGTGGTTACTGCTTTCTGGTGCAGTAGCGCTGTTAGCGGCGGTTGGTATCGCATTAGTTCTGTTGCAAGATAGTCGTAACCGCGCAAAAGAGGCGAATGAACGCCGTCAAGAAGCGGCAGCACAAATGTTGCAAGCGCAAAAGCAAGAAGAAGAAGCAAAAGCCGCAAACGATCAGAACCAGGCTGCGATTTTGCGTCTGATGAACGAATTGCAGGAAGTCGCGGATGGTGACTTGACGGTGCAAGCAACAGTTTCTGAAGACATCACAGGCGCGATTGCCGACTCGGTTAACTATACGGTGGAGGAGTTGCGCGGGCTGGTTGGTCGCGTGACTAAAACAGCGGAACAAGTTACTTCAGCGTCGAATGAAGCGCAGGGCGTTTCTAATAATTTGTTGGAAGCTTCTGAGCAACAATCACGCGAAATTACGGATGCTGGTCAAGTCGTTCTGACGATGGCGGCTGAAATTACCGACGTGTCACGTTCTGCGAATGAATCTGCGGAAGTTGCGCGTCAATCGGTTGCCGCGGCGGAGCAAGGTGCGCATGCCGTGGAAGACGCGATCAAGGGTATGAATGAGATTCGCGAACAAATCCAGGAAACGTCCAAGCGGATTAAACGACTCGGTGAATCTTCACAAGAGATTGGTGAGATCACGGAACTGATTTCTGACATTACCGAACAAACTAACGTTCTGGCGTTGAATGCGGCAATTCAGGCGGCATCGGCCGGTGAAGCAGGGCGAGGCTTCTCGGTGGTTGCGGAAGAGGTTCAGCGACTGGCGGAACGTTCAGCCGAGGCGACCAAACAGATCGGTGCGCTGGTACGTACGATTCAGACCGATACGCATGATGCGGTAGCCGCGATGGAAAAATCAACTCAGGGTGTGGTTGAGGGAGCGCGTTTGTCAGACGCGGCTGGTACGGCGTTGTCCGAAATCCGTAGCGTTTCGAACCGTCTTGCTGAACTGATTCAAGGTATTTCTCTCGCAACGGAACAACAAGCGACGTCAGCCAACGGTGTTGCGCAAAACATTCAACACATTTTGACGATCACGGAGCAAACCCAGAACGGTACGCAACAAACAGCAGACTCTATTAAGCAATTGTCGTTGTTGGCGGAAGAACTGAAAAACTCCGTGTCACGTTTCCGTGTGGCTGCCTGATTTTCCAGTCTTTGGGGCGTTGCACCGATGTGTGACGACCCTGTCCTATTTCAAGACGATGAACGTGGTTTCATCGTCTCTTGAGTTTGCGGAGCACGCATGACATCCGATTTTCCAAATTCGTCACATCTGCCTCAGGATCAGTTTGATACTGGACCGCTTTCCTGGGTTATGGCGGAAGTGCGTGAAGCTGTTACTAATGCTGGCAAGATGCTCAAAGAGGCGCTTGCACAAGATACTGAAACCAGATCCACTACCATTTTGCATGCAAAAAGTTATTTGCATCAGGCGCATGGCGCCCTGCAAATTGTCGATATTGATGGCGTCTCTATTGTTACTGAAACCATAGAAGAATTGCTTGAGCGTTTGCAAAGCGGGCAAATAGAAATGAGTCCCGCGAACGTCGAGGTCATTCTTGATGCATTTCACGCCGTGTTGCGGTATCTCGAAGATTTATTGTCCGGTGCTGCACATCAGCCTGTCAGGCTGTTCCCTTACTATCGAGCCTTATTAGAGTTAAAGGGTGCGGAACGGATTCATCCGGCTGATTTGTTTTTCCCTGCCTTGTCGGCACAAAGTAAAGTGCCCGAATTAGCGGTGGTTCATGGAAATTCCTCTGCGTCATATGTTGGATTGCGTCAGCGTTTTGAAAAATTACTGTTAACGTTCCTGACTAGCAAGGATGATCAAGCTCAGCGAGCTGCGGCACAATCCATGCGAGACGTTGTGCATGAAATCGATTTGGCACAAACCAATTCGCAGGCAAAAGCATTTTGGGTTGTGATGTGCGCTTTTGTTGAAGCTGTGGCGCAAGGTGGGATCGATAATCAACAATACGCAAAACAGATTTTTGGACGCATCAATCTCCAGATCCGCCGTCTGGTGGATGGCGTTACTGCGATACCTGAACGTTTGCTAAGAGATGCATTATTCTTCCTTGCACAGGCAAAATCACCGACGCCCTTGGTTTCCAGCATACAGCAGGCCTACCAGCTAGCTAATACTGTTCCGGTCGATTATGACCAAAAAAATTACGGACAGATCGCCGCCGGGGTCCTGAGTACCGCCAAAGAACAATTAACGGCAGTTAAAAATTTGTGGGGACGGATTGCTAACGGAGAAAGCGGTTTAGCCGATAAATTTTCGCAAAAAATGAAAGATCTGGCGGAGACCGGTAGTGGTCTGAATGCGCCTGCACTCTCCAAACTTTTGCGTGAATTAAGCGGTATTTCGCGCCATGTTGCGCATTCTGCCGACACGTCAAAATTAGGTATTGAACTCGCCACGAGTTTATTATTTGTGGAAACGGCGCTAGACCAGATTTCACGTTTGCCAGCGCATTTTGCTGAACGCGCAGAAGAAATAACGGCGCGCTTGCTATCTATCGTTTCTGGTGATGTACCAGAATCGCAAACGGCCTGGATGGGAGAAATTTCCCGCGAAGCGCAGCAGCGTCAAACAATGGGCGTACTGGTTTCGGAAATGCAAGTCAGTCTACGTCAAGTTGAAAAAAATCTGGATGAGTACTTCCGCGACCCTGGGCAACATACATCCTTGAATAATGTCGATGACGTCTTGCATCAGATTGGCGGCGCATTAGCGATGCTCGATCAGGATGATGCGATGAAGGCCGTCAATCAGACGCGTTCTTTGGTTTCTAAGTTTACAACGCCGGTGAGCTCTGACGATGAAGCAGCCATTGCAGAACGCGTCGATGAACATCAAAAAGTCGCACAAAATATTGGCGCACTGAGTTTCTTCATCGAAACTCTGCAAACGCAACCAGAAACGGCGAAAAAGAAATTCAGTTTCGATGAAGATACAGGTACCTTCCGTTCGAATTTATTAGAAGCAGCATCCCATAAGGAATTATTACCAGCAGCTGAAGATTTTCACATTACTGATGCAGCTGGTAGCACCCATCAACACGAGCAGGTGCACGCACACGTTGCAACGGCTGAGGAAGAGCTGCTGCATCAACAACATGAATCAGCGCGCCTGGCCGTTTCTTTATCTGAAAACCCTGACGATAAAAATTTACAAGCACAGCTCAAAGACTCTCTGGAATCAGAACGTTCTGTTGCGACATTGCTTGACGATGCTAACGCGAGTGAGCGAGCTAATACGGCGATCGATTTGCTGGCGCAGACAAATGTCGAACATTCTTCTGAGAATTTACAAGATATCATTGCTGTCACTGGCCGTGTGGCAGAGCCAATTCATGCTCAGACGCATGTTGATTTGCCGCAAACAGATGAAGCGATTGATGCTGAACTGTTAGAGATATTCCTGAGTGAAGCCGAGGAGGTGCTGACCTTTGTGCAGGAAACATTGCCTGTATCAAAACGCGATAGCGACAATCAGGAATACCTGACTAGCTTGCGTCGTTCATTCCATACCTTGAAAGGCAGTAGCCGCATGGTAGGTCTGAATGTATTTGGTGAAACTGCCTGGAATATCGAACAGGTCATGAACCTGTGGTTGTCTGAGTCACGCCCAGGTAATGACAATCTGTATGCTCTTCTGGAGCATACCGCAGCGGAAATGGTTTTGTGGGTTGAGGAACTCAAACAACACGGACATTCTGCAAGAAATGGCAATGCCATTATTGCTGCTGCAGAACGCGTTAAAGCAGGTTTTGATTATCAGGAAGCACTCATTGAGACGGCCATTCAAGCAGTGCCTGTTGCAGATGTTGTTGACGCTGCGACTGCTGATGAACATTTGAATGTCAGCCTTAAAGATCATGCTGCACTAGCAAACTTGACCGAATCTACCGCACCAGCGCATGATATGGTTCACGAGAACAAGCTTGCGGATATTGGTTTGGACTCTCTGAGTTTTGAACTTAATGACCCACCGGTGACGGAAGTAACTGCCCTTGCTCACAATGAGGAAATCGTCGCCGCTGCATTGCCTGAGATTGAAGTGTTAAGTTTGCCAGAGTCCGTTGATCTGGAACCATTTGATTTCGGAAACGACCTTCCTTTGCACAATGAAATTTCTTCGGAACCACCTGTGTTTGCAGATTCTGCTGGTGAGTTAAAGCATGACATAGAAATTACTCATCATGCTGATCAGTTAGCTCAGGCAGAAGCAGAATTGACCAAAGCGGCAGAATTTTCTGTAGATTTATCGCCGACGCCAAGCATGGATGATTTGTTGGCAGCGTCATTGACGACAACGACTGCAATTGCAGCAGATGCTATTTCGCCGGAATTAGCTGTCCTTGAACCGCCAACCAATTCTGAATTGACGGCAGATGCAGTAGTATTTACACCTGTCGCAGAACATGGTGCAGAGCAGAGCGAAGAGGTCGTCACTGAACATGTACCTTCTCAAGGTATTACAGAGCTTGTATCCAGTGCACAAATTCTGGAATTCCCCGATTTGATTAAACCCGCACACAGTGTTGACGACAATATCAAACGCATCGGTGATCTTGAAATCAGTTTGCCTCTATACTCAATTTACATGGCAGAAACTGATGAGATCGTTCGCTTCTTGTCGCAAGATTTTGCTGAGTGGCGCCATGAGCCCCATCGTAATGTGACGACACATGCGATACACGCCAGCCATACCTTGGCGGGTAGTTCGGCTACTGTAGGTCTGAAACCATTGCAAGAGCTGGCGCATAGTCTGGAGCTGGTTTTGCAAAGACTTGAGCGCCATCCAGTCACTTTGCAATCACGCGAATTTGATACCTTGCAGCATGCGCTGGAAACGGCGAAGCGTATGCTGCAAAAGTTTGCCTTGTCAGAAATCGCAGAATTTGCTCACGAAGATGTTCGCCAATTAGAGCTCCTGTTGCAAGATGTGATTTCTCGTTCCGATGCAGGAGCGGACGAGGAATTTATTACTTCAACCAATGAAAAATTGGATTTGAAGGATTGGTCTGTTGCTGATCAAGCGACGTCACAAACGACAGTCTCTGATGCATCTGGAGATGTTTCCGCTCAACTTGCATCGACGGCTTTGGCGCACCAAATTGCTGATCAAAGTCTGCAAATTAAAGATGATCTGGATCTGGATCTGTTGCCGGTCTTCCTTGAAGAGGGACATGATCTCTTACCGATGGTTGGCCAATTGCTACGCAAATGGCAAGAGCATCCAGCCGATACGGCTATCCCGCAATCTATCGCGCGACTCATGCACACCATCAAAGGTAGTGCGCGTATGGCGGGTGCGATGGGTTTGGGGCAACACATTCACGATATGGAAACCCGTATCGAAAGTCTGATGCACGCTGGTAGCTTGGTGCGCCAACCGCTTTTAGAAGACCTGTTGGTGCGACACGATCAAAGCATGCTGTTGTTTGATCGCTTACAACATCCCGAGGCACATCCTGCACCTGCGCTCAGTCACGAGACCTTAACTGCTGCGCAAGAACTCGATCAATTCCAGGAAAGCGTCGCCGCCGGAGAAATAGAGCCCGCCACCAACACAGAAGAAGCGGCCGCTCTGAACCCAGTCATGCCTTCAGTCGGTACAGCAGTGACTAAAGTGATGCCCATATCGAATACAACCTTGAATGCACCAGTGGCACCGGGAGCGCCGGTACCACTTGTTCGGGTTCGTGCAGACGTACTTGATCGCTTGGTCAATCAGGCTGGTGAAGTTTCTATTTCACGTTCACGTCTGGAAAATGAAGTGAGTACTTTGCGCTCGTCTCTGGGCGAGTTGACCGAGAACGTTACCCGCTTACGCGACCAGTTACGTGAAGTTGAAATTCAGGCAGAAACGCAAATTACTTCACGCATGGCACACTCTGCTGATCGTGAATTCGATCCGCTGGAGTTTGATCGTTTTACACGTTTGCAAGAATTGACGCGCATGATGGCCGAGAGCGTCAGCGACGTGGCAACCGTGCAAAGTAATCTGAACCGCACTATCGATGGTGCGGCAACCAATTTGCATACGCAGGCACGTTTGACACGTGAATTACAGCAAGATCTGATGCGCGTTCGGATGATTCCTTTCGCCAGCGTTTCTGAACGTCTATATCGCGTCGCCCGTCAGACTGCGAAAGAAATTGATAAGCGCGTTAATCTGGATATTCGCGGAACCACCGTTGAGATGGATCGTGGCGTGTTGGAAAAAATGGTTGGTCCGTTCGAACATCTGTTGCGTAATGCGATCGTGCATGGAATCGAATCACGTGAAACACGTCGCCAGATTGGTAAAGATGAAACCGGCGAATTGCTCATCGAAGTGCGCCAGGAGGGTAATGAAGTTGTTATCCGCTTTAACGACGATGGACAAGGTCTGAATTTAGCCAGTATCCGCCAGAAAGCACAATCTTTGGGCTTGTTGCTGGAAGGTGAAACTTTGACTGATGCAGAAACAGCAGGCATGATTTTTGAGCCTGGTTTCTCAACAGCGAGCGAGGTTACTGAATTGGCTGGCCGTGGTGTGGGTATGGACGTGGTGCGGGCTGAAGCCGCAACCTTAGGTGGTCGGGTTGAGGTTTCCAGTGTCGAAGGCAAGGGTGCCGAATTTACGATTCACTTGCCATTGACACTCGCAGTGACACAGGTTGTGTTGCTGAGTTCTGGTGGCCGTACTTTTGCTGTTCCGTCTGTTTTGGTAGAGCAAGTTCAGCATTTAAAAGCGAATGCTCTGGCAAACGCCTATAACGAGGGTGCCGTTGTCTGGCAGGATCAACGTGTCTCTATGCATTATTTATCAGCTTTGTTAGGGCACCGAGATGCAGTACCGCTGGCGCAGCAATACACGCCGTTGTTGATCATGAAAAGTGGTACTGACCGTGTCGCGATCCACGTGGATGATATTGTTGGTAACCGCGAGGTGGTGGTGAAAAACATCGGCCCACAATTATCTCGCATGATTGGTATTGCAGGCGCGACGGTGCTTGGTTCGGGTGAGATCGTATTGATTATTAACCCGGTACCACTTGCGCATCGTCTTGAGCATGAACACGCGCGTTTGCCACAAGCCGGTACTGACGTAGTGAATGTGGGTGCAGTGGCTGATTTGCATCAACAGCAACAACAGGCTGCTGTCAATACGGAACCTGTACAAGGCTTACGTACGCAGCATACCGTGATGGTGGTCGATGATTCTTTGACAGTACGTCGCGTCACACAACGTTTGTTGACGCGTGAAGGCTATCAGGTGATCCTTGCTAAAGACGGTATCGATGCGTTGGAGCAATTGCAATCGGTGACGCCAGACATCATGCTGGTGGACATTGAAATGCCGCGCATGGATGGTTTTGATCTGACGCGTAACGTACGTAGCGACGCGCGTACTGCACATGTTCCTATCATTATGATTACGTCACGTACCGCCGATAAACATCGTAATTACGCGAGAGAATTGGGTGTCAATGAATACTTCGGTAAGCCTTACCGCGAGGATGATTTGATGGCGGCGATCGTGAAATTTGTCGGGAAAGATCAGGCTGTGATCGTTTAATACCAAATTAGTGCATTGACATAAAATCAAAAAGCAGGGGTGTAGTTCAGGCCCCTGCTTTTTGATTTTTGGAAGTTGATTTTTGGAACTTGATTATTGCTTCGGCTACTCTGACTCAATCATGGGGTCACTTTTCTTGACCACCGCATAGCGTGCCAGCGTTGCCTTTCGGGCGCTATCGTGGTCAATAATAGGAAACGGATAATCCTCTCCGAGTTTGACTCCAGCTTGCTGTAACAGCAATGGAGCAGCTTTCCATGGTGCATGAATTGTGCGTTTATCTAACTTGCTTAATTGCGGCAGATAGCGACGTATAAATTTCCCTTCCGCATCAAATTTCTCAGATTGTGTGATGGGATTGAATATCCGGAAATACGGTTGCGCATCGCAACCAGAAGAGGCAGCCCATTGCCATCCGCCATTATTGGCAGATAAATCAAAATCGTTTAACTTTTGCGCAAAATAAGCTTCCCCGCGACGCCAGTCTATACCGAGATCTTTGATCAGAAAGCAGGCTGTTACCATGCGCAGGCGGTTGTGCATATAACCTGTCTGATTCAATTGATGCATCGCTGCGTCAACCAGCGGATAGCCGGTATTTCCTTCACACCACGCTTGAAAAAATGCGTCGGCCTGCGTCCCCTTTTCCCATTGAATTGCATCATAGGCGGGTTTGAATGCTGAGGTTTCTACACGCGGATGATGATGCAAGATCATGAAATAAAAATCACGCCAGATGAGTTCATTTAACCATATCTGCGCACCCTGATTTGCCCCGGTACGGATTTGTTGCATCGCTTCTCGTACCAGATGTCGTATGGAAACGGTACCAAAACGCAGATGGACCGACAGATAAGACGGGCCTTTAATTGCAGGAAAATCGCGTGCAATATCGTAATCCTTCATGCGATTTGTAAACTCATCCAGCAGTTGCTGCCCGCCAGACATGCCTGCCGGTAAGTTAATCGGATTATCTTGTGAGTCAGCAAAGCCCATTGTTGCTAAAGGTGGAACTTCAGAATGCGGAATAGCTTTCAGATTTGCTGCATATTTTTCTACGGGATACGCTCGTGAATAAAAATCATCACTGTGCGCATAAAACTTTTTTAACCAGGCATTTTTGTAAGGCGTAAACACTGAGAACGGCGTGCTCGATAGCGATAAGACTTCCTCTTTTTCGAAAATGACCTGATCTTTGTAACTAATTAATTCGCAAGAAAGTGTCTTTAATGTCGTGGCAACGTGTTGATCGCGACGAATAGCAGCAGGCTCATAGTCATGATTGACGAAGACCGCCTGCGCACTAAATTCTGTAACTAATTCTGGTATGACATCAGTCGGGTCTCCATAGCGGACGATCAGACCGCCCCCAAGTTTTTGCAACGCTTGTTGCAACTCGATGATGCTGTCGTGAATAAATCTGATCCGCCTGTCATTCGCAGGCAAGTGATCTAAGATAGATTTATCAAAAACAAAGACGCCAATGACTTCCTTGCTTTGACGCAATGCATGGAATAGTGCAGCATGATCAAAGCTTCGCAAATCCCGGCGGAACCAGGCCAGTGAAAGAGGGAATGGGGGTACGATTTCACTCATAAAATGCTGTAAATCAATAGAGTAGGGATAGTATTACACCTTAGCACACATCGAAAAAACACGTTAAAACTGCTAGAATACGAGGATGGTGAAGCAAATAAAATCCCTCAAAACAGACTTGCCTGATAACAAGTCTACGCCTTCAATGGCATTGTCAGGCACAGATGGTTCTGCGACTGATGAAAAAAGTTCGTCTACCGAGTTAAATCTGACCAATCACTTCTTGATTGCCATGCCATCTATGCAAGATCCGGTGTTTGGCGGCTCGGTGGTGTTTATCTGTGAGCATAGCCCGCGAGGGGCAATGGGAATGTTGATTAATCGCCCAACGGACATGAATGTTGCTGGTCTGTTTGATCGCATTGATCTCAAAATGGAAAATATTCCTGATTCACACCCTATGGGTAAAGATCCCGTTATGTTTGGTGGACCGGTGCAAGACGATAGAGGCTTCGTTTTACACGCTCCGGTGGGCAAATACACTTCTTCCTTGCAGGTTACCGACGATATTGCTTTCACGACATCGCGTGATGTGCTCGAAGCGATCGCGGCTGGTGATGGCCCTGATCGCGTTCTCATGAGCGTCGGTTACGCAGGTTGGGGTGCCGGACAATTGGAAAAAGAAATACTCGATAATCAATGGCTGACCGTCCTTGCTGACCCAGAGATCGTGTTTTCTTTGCCGCTCGAAGAACGTTTTAATGCAGCCATTAAATTATTAGGGATTGATCCCCTGATGCTGGCGACGATAGCGGGGCATGCCTGATGCAAGACGCAGTGCGTATATCTGCTGAAGGGACGGTTTTGGCATTTGATTTTGGGTTGAAACGGATAGGCGTTGCGGTCGGGAATACTTTTCTCAGACAAGCTGAACCCTTAGCAATTATTCATGCCGCGACGAACGACGCCAAATTTGCCGAAGTGACTGCACTGATAAAAAACTGGCAGCCAGTATTGTGTGTGGTTGGTTTGCCTATGCACCCTGACGGTGAAGCACATGAAATGACGCAACGCTGCAAGCGGTTTGCAAATCAACTACAAGGTCGATTTAATTTGCCGACAGTATTGGTTGATGAACGCTACACGTCAGCGGTACTCAATGGACAACGTGGTGAACATATTGACGATGACGCCGCGGCTTTAATTCTGCAACAATATTTTGACGAGACACCATGACCTCTCTTGTAAGTACCCTCAATGCAGAAGCGCTATACCAGCAGCTTTTAAATCACATTAAAACCCACATCACAACTGTTGCTCACCCCATTTCTATCGTCGGCATTTACTCTGGTGGAGTCTGGATTGCAGAACGCCTGGTGAAGGATTTAGGTTTAACCGATAGCGCTGGTCAGATCGACGTCTCGTTTTATCGTGATGATTATGCTGCCAAAGGTTTGCACGCGGAGGTGAAACCGACCCACATTCCTTTTGAGGTGGATGGTGCCCATATTCTTCTGGTCGACGATGTTTTATATACCGGACGTACGACCCGTGCCGCTATCAACGAATTATTTGACTATGGCCGGCCAGCTCGCGTCATGCTTGCAGCGCTGGTTGATCGTGGTGGTCGCGAACTGCCAGTCGCTGCTGATTTTATTGCCCATGTCGCTTCATTTGAACCCGCCGTCTCTGTCAATCTGCAACGTGCAGACGATGGCACACTGAGCTTCTCTATTGATCATGCATAATCCCCAACTAAACAAACATGGTGAGCTTCAGCATTTGCTGACGATAGAAGGCTTACCAAAATCCATTATCAATCACATTCTTGACACCGCATCGTCGTTTGTCAGCGTGAGTGACAGGGAAGTCAAAAAAGTCCCGCTGATGCGCGGTAAGAGTGTTTTCAACCTATTTTTTGAAAACTCTACCCGCACCCGCACCACATTTGAAATCGCATCCAAACGTTTATCTGCCGACGTGATCAATCTTAATATCGCCGCATCAAGCACCAGTAAAGGTGAATCGCTGCTCGATACGATAGATAATCTGGCGGCGATGCATGCGGATATGTTTGTCGTACGCCACGCAACGTCTGGTGCGCCATTCCTGATTGCCAAGCATCTCAATGATACGAAGCAACATCATGTTCATGTTGTGAATGCCGGTGATGGTCGCCATGCGCACCCGACCCAGGGTTTACTCGACATGTACACCATCCGTCATTACAAAAAAGATTTTACTAATCTGACCGTAGCGATAGTTGGTGACGTATTGCATAGTCGTGTCGCCCGTTCAGACATTCATGCGCTGACCACTTTGGGGGTGCCTGAAGTACGTGTTATCGGGCCTCACACTTTGCTGCCGGGTGGCCTGGAACAAATGGGTGTACGCGTGTTTACCGACATGAATGAAGGTTTGAAAGGCGTTGATGTCATCATCATGTTGCGTTTGCAAAACGAACGCATGAGTGGAGCGTTGCTGCCTTCCGCGCAGGAATATTTTAAAAGCTACGGCCTGACCCCGGAACGTCTGGCGCTGGCGCATCCGGAGGCGATCGTGATGCACCCAGGACCAATGAATCGTGGCGTCGAGATTGACTCTGCGGTCGCAGATGGCCCGCAGGCTGTGATTTTGCCGCAAGTGACGTTTGGGATCGCTGTCCGCATGGCAGTGATGAGTATCGTTGCAGGCAATAGCGGTGGCGACATTTAATGATTCGTACAAACTCGTCAGGTCGTTAAGTTGGTAGTTTAAAGACCGCCTGATTGTGGCGATGTCCTGGGAATAGAGAACATGAAAATAGAGATTAAAAATGGTCGCGTGATTGATCCAGCCAGTGGTAAAGATGGTGTGCAAGATGTGTTCGTTGCAGACGGAAAAATTCTTGCTCTGGGGGCGGCGCCTGAGGGTTTTGTCGCTGATCAGCTGATTGATGCCAGTGGTCTGGTCGTTGCACCAGGTCTGGTCGATCTGAGCGCACGTTTGCGTGAACCTGGTTTTGAATACAAAGCAACCTTGGAATCCGAATTGCAGGCGGCAATGCGCGGCGGCGTGACCAGCCTGGTTTGTCCACCAGATACCGATCCGGTACTGGATGAGTCGGGTCTGGTCGAGATGCTCAGGCAAAGGGCTCGAATGCAAAACAAAGCACATGTCTATCCGCTCGGCGCGTTAACTATCGGTCTGAAAGGTCAATCGCTAACCGAGATGTCAGCGTTGACGGATGCGGGTTGTATTGGGTTTTCGCAGGCAGAAGAAACGATAACGGACACTAATACGCTGCAACGTGCTTTGCAATATGCCGCGACTTTTGGCTACACAGTCTGGCTGCGCCCACAAGATGCGTTCATTGGAAAAGGTGGCGTGGCTCATAGTGGGCCACTGGCATCGCGTATGGGCTTATCTGGTGTACCAGTAATGGCAGAAACTATCGCATTGCATACCTTGTTTGAACTCATGCGGGCAACTGGTGCGAAAGTGCATTTGTGCCGCATTTCTTCGGCTGCCGGTTTGGATTTAGTACGTAAAGCGAAAAAAGAAGGCCTGCCATTAACCTGTGATGTCGGCGCACACCATGTGCATCTGACGGACGCTGATATTGGTTTCTTTGATTCTAACGCCAGAATGACACCACCATTGCGCAGCCAACGTGATCGCGATGCGATTAAGGCAGCCTTAGTCGATGGCACTATCGATGCAATTTGCTCTGATCACACGCCGGTCGATGACGACGAAAAATTATTGCCGTTTGCTGAGGCAACGCCAGGTGCGACAGGTCTTGAGTTGTTGTTGTCACTGGCATTGAAATGGGCGGAAGACAGCCGCGGTGAAGTGTCTGTCAGTCAGGCATTGGCGGTGATCAGCCACAAGGCCGCGCAAGTTGCAGGCATTGATGCAGGCAAGCTAGCCGTAGGAGATAGAGCCGACCTGTGTATTTTTGATCCGGCAGATCGGTGGAAAGTCGAAGCTAAAGCATTGGTCAGTCAGGGCAAGCATACTTTGTTTCTCGGTTATGAATTGCCAGGCATCGTTAAAATGACGATAGTGTCTGGTCGTATTGCTTTTAATACTTTGCATTAAGGCTTGGCGTTAATACTTTGCATTAATTACTTGTGTACTTATCTCTGATTAGCGTATTTTGATGGATGCCCAAATATCCTTCAACTGTATGATCTGGTCGGCGTACCCGAAGAAAATCAAGGAAATAAGAAAAATACGGGAGTATAGGTTTTTGTAACCTCACTCCCCTTTATTTTATTTAAATAAATTATAAAATTAATTGATACTCTGACCGAGTATCTGGTGAGTTCAGCATGCTTTTCTGGTATTTTTTCCGCGTCTTTTTGCATTTGCTTTCTGGTTTGATGACGTGTGCTTTTGTATTTCCCTTTATTGATGTCGAAAAACAACAAAACAAAGTACGCGTCTGGTCTCAGCAATTGCTTGGGATTTGCACGGTCGATGTCAGATTTAAAGACGCCAGCAACGGCGCCATTGCTGAGCGCGCATTGATCGTCTCTAACCACGTATCGTGGCTGGATATTTTTGTGATCAATACCTTACACCCTTGCCATTTCGTCGCCAAATCAGATATTCGCCATTGGCCATTGATTGGCTTTTTGTGTGAAAAAGCGGGTACGATTTTTTTAGCGCGTGGCAAACAACGTGAAGTTCGTCGTATTTATGAAGGGCTGGTACACCAGATTGCAGAAGGCAAACGAATTGCATTTTTCCCTGAAGGGACAACTTCTGCTCAGGGAACACTGCTGCCATTTCATGCAAATTTATTTGAAGCCGCCATTGAGGCTAAAGTACCCGTGCAACCATTTGTTGTGCGCTACGTGGATGCCGATGGCAAGTTTCATCAGGCTGCTGATTTTATCGGTGATATGACGTTTGCGGAGAGTATGGCCGTGATATTGCGAGCGCCACGCATGACTGCCGAGTTGATACGCTTGCCAGCGATTTCTACTGAGGGAGCGCACCGCCGCGAAGTAGCGCAACTATCCAGAGCGGCAGTATTGCAAGAGTTAGGTATCGCGGAAGTGTAGGCGCTTCAAAAATTGCCATGAACAGTAAAATGTTTTTACACGTCGTACCGTCACTGGAGCATCAATGTTAAGCGGCAATGGGTTGATCTACGACGTCGGCAGATGTCAGCAGGGCTTGAACCGCTCTTTCAAATAATGGTTCCGCTTCCATAAATTTTACCCGGCCGTGCGCAATCATGCGCCGGAACATTCGTACGCTGACTAGTGATGGTTTGTCATGCCCATCCAGACTCAATACCAGGTTATGCAATTGTGGATCAACCCAGCTAAGTTTTCCAACACTTGGTTTGAACCCCAAATGCAGTTCCAGACTGACGCCGGTGCGCAATCTTTCTTTGATCATCTCTGGTGTGGCGACAGTATCCGACGCGGCAGCGGCGGCTAATTCTTCATTGTTAGCTGTTACTGGCGTTGGTTCTGTCGCTAACTCTTCGCTACAAATCTGATCCAGCATTTCGACTTTGATGTCCAGATCACGAATCGCCTTGTCTAATATCTGCTGTATTTCCGGGGTTCTTGCTTCACTGAGTAAATCTTTTCGTGCCACTTCGTCAGGATACACAAAATGATGAAAATGTTCATGCACAGAGGGGAGCGACAGCGAGCGTACTTGCGTATTGCTCTGTGCAGTACGTAAAGCAGCAGTGTGGGCATCCACCAGCCAGTCGAGTAATTGCTTTTGGTATTTTTGATCGCAATCTATCGATGCTAATCCTTCACGTATTGTTCCAAGGATAATCGGCAGTAACGCAAACAGTTGTGTGCGATCATCCTCGGCTGCCTTTGGTACGATACTCCATAACAAGTCAGGTATCAGCAGGCGGTAACGTGTGCCGCGTCGAATGTCGTCACGTTCTGCTACCTCAATTGCCGATACCCAGGTACTTTCAAGAAAGTCACGCAGAAATGGGTTGATGGTCAATTTTTGCAATACCTCTTGTAGCTGCGCGGTGATGTGAACCAGGCGCAAAGTACGATTTTGCGCTTCTTCGACTGCTTCGACGGTTTCATCAAGTTGCTTATCACTGCTACGCAACTCGCGCGCAATGAACGCATCAAACTCATCGAGCATGCGTGTGAATAACTGCGAGTTTTCGCTTTCATCTTCCAGTAAGGTTTCGACGATCCTGCAAATTTCCTGAGTGATGTGAACGCCGCTCGGGTCGATCTGTTTTAAGCCTAATGAGATAGAGCCAACGCGGTTAATCAGTAAGCGTGCTGGATGGCCTTTTTGTGTGAGCAGACTCTGATCACGCAAGGCAATTTTGAGTACCAAAAATTGCAGTCGTCCTAATTGCGCCCGGATTTCTGCGGGAACCTGATTATCACTTAAGATAAACTCAAACAGCATCGCGACCACGTCAATGGTCATTTGCTCGTCGACATCTTCCGTCATGTCGTTGAGTTGTGCGCGTTGTTCAAGAATCAGATTACGTATCCGGCCCAAACGGTCAAACATCTGTTCAACAGGGGCTGTGTGTGTTCTCTGTAATTGATGAACGGACTGGACGATACCGGACTCAGAGTAGCGCGGAATTTCTTGAAATTGGCCAGAGCTGGATGTGCCGGAACTGGCACTACCAGAATTTGCATTGCCACGGGACATTCCGGCTCCAGTGTTAACATTGCCTTCAGATTGATATGGCGCACCATTTTCTGAGACTGAACTATCTGGCGTTAGTGCGCCTGCATCGCTGCTTTCATCTGCTCGCATATGCATTGCACTGTCGTTACTACTGGTAGCTTGGGTATTGCCTGATCCGCTAAATACCTTACGCAAAACACTGCCAATCGTCTGATTTTGCGCTAACCATTTAAACTGGTTAGCGCCAACAGGGCTGCCTGAAGTTTGGGCAGATTGATTATCAAAATTTTGTTCGGCGGCATTTGGGTAGCGCTGATTATTTCCGCTGTTAAATCCGGTCTCGTAGCCACTACTAAATGCTTTTGCAAAGCCATTGCCACTTGCCTGACTTATGCCAGCCGCCATTCCACGTACCGTTTCAAATAGTCGTTCAACGGGGCTTTTGGGTTGGTCATGGGAAATGTCGCGCGAGGCAGTGTTGTAAAATTTACCGCCAATTTCTACAATACCCGATTGCCCGGATGTAGATCCACCAGTGTATTGTTGCACCCGTGATTGATTTTGCTGTCCTGCCCCAGGATACTGGCTACCGCCTTCCGCCAACTCTCCGTTTTTGTTGGTGGTATTACTCAGTTCATCTTCCATCACTCCGTTGGAAGCAAAGGAAGGTGTGGCAAGATTCGTTTTCTTGAGTTTAAACTGGAGTTCTGCCGCAACGCCGTGTAAGGCCAGACAGTGGTTAACGTTTTCATAAATTTTCAAAACGTGTCGGCCAAGATCCCCAGCAATCTGGGTTTCCAGAATATTGCTTAGCTCACGCTCCAGATTTAATCCGTCTATCGTATTTCCGATACAACGCGCCAGAAGATAGGGACGGAACGGATTTTCGCGCTCTTTAATGTTATCTTGTGCAAACAAAATGGCGATACGGATATTCAAATCACGAATCTGATCTCCAGCTTCAATTCTGAAGCTTTCAGTGATTTCATTTAATAGCAATTCATCGTCAAACGCATTCGCATCGACCAACGACAAACTAGTACTTTTCATACTCAGTGCTGACACTGGGCGAAAGGTATTATAGGTAGTTTGAAAGCTTCTGGTTAGCAAGGCGTCCATGTTGGCGCTCATTTGCTGTATCAATTCTTCTGGCCTGCGCAGCAAAGTGCAAGCGTGCAGATAGCGCCCTTGTTCCGTCGACGTGTAGGCGCTTTCTGCCTTTTTGAAAAGTGCTTCAACTGAGTGCGGAAGAGCTTGTTCCAAGGACTGTACGAAGGTTTTTTGAAACTCCGTACGAGTGATTGGCAGAAGTTCATTGGGGTCCATGCTTTTCCCTTGGCGACCTGACATAGTTCGAAATAATGCTTTTTATTTATCTATTCCACAGTATATGCGTTTTTGCTTCGCTAGAATCTCAGCAAACAAAGATTTGAACATTTTTGACAACTATGTCGAGATTTAATACTTTTAACGACTAAAGACAGATGTTGCCGTAAAGAACTTATCTATAAGCATGAGTTAATGTGATGAAATTCGGGATGAAATGTAAAAAGTGAACAAAATCAGTCTTGGGATGACTCTCTTCAAATTAGATGCTGGAAGACTGTGAAGCAAGGGTAATTATCGGTAAGTAAATGCAATTGCTCGCTTTGCATTGGAGTTTCGTCATCGAGTTTTGGATTCGAATAGGAATGGAGCAGATCAAAACTACGTTGGGTAACAGTGTTTGCAATGCCAGAAATGATTTGACGCACCCCTTTTTCTGTGACGGAGGCGTCAGCGATGTGTGATCAGCCAGGTTGTTGCTGTTGTGGACAGTCAATCTGAATAATTTGACGATCATTCATGGATACTGCTGTCAGTTTGCCGCCCCAGACGCAGCCTGTATCGAGGCTGATCAGATTTGGCCGTATCAATAAACCTAAGGTCGACCAGTGACCAAATACCACCGTGTAATCAATCGTCGCTCTGTCTACATCAAACCAAGGTGCAAAGCCTTCAGGCGCAGCGGCTAAGCCATCTTTGGTCGCAAAATCCATCTTTCCATCAGCGCTACAAAAACGCATTCTGGTTAGCGCATTCACAATGCAGCGCAGACGTTCATTTCCCGTTAAATCATCGCTCCAGGTATCCGGAGTGTTGCCGTACATATTCGCTAAAAAGTCCGTGTATGCGGGGCTCTTGAGCTTCGTTTCGACCTCATGTGCTAGTGCCATCGTCTGTTCCGCGGACCACGAAGGAAATACTCCTGCATGCAGCACCAGATGTTGATTTTTGAAAATTGCTAAAGGACGCTGGCGCAACCAATGCAATAACTCGTCCCTGTCCGGCGCGATTAAAATCTCTTCCAGGGTATCGTTACGGTGAGCCGGGCGTATGCCATTAGCGACCGCTAACAAATGCAGGTCATGGTTGCCTAATACACTTTCAGCTTGTCCGGTTTGTTGCAGTGTACGAACCAATCGTAAGGTTTCTAAGGATTTCGGACCCCGATTGACTAAATCTCCGGCGAAAATATAGTAATTATTTGATGAAATCTGTTCGATTTTTTTGATCAATGCCAGCAGTTGATCAGCACAGCCTTGCAAGTCTCCAATAAAGTAAGTGTTTGCCATGGTGTCTTTAGTGTTCTGCACCGAGACGTTTTGCTTCTGAGCGGCTCAACAAGGCTTGCTGCTTTTGTTCTTCGCGCAGGCTGGTCGTCATCATCGTTGGCCAGCCGATTAAATGCTGTTCAGCGATTTCTGCCAGACCCCGCATCCACGCAGGCGATTCGTTGAGGCAAGGAATGTAATTAAATTCTTTACCGCCCGCGTTTAAGAAGTCGACACGGACTTCCATTGCAATTTCTTCCAGCGTTTCCAGACAGTCCGCAATGAAGCCCGGGCATATCACATCGATACGTTTAACTCCGTCTTTTGCCAGTTTCTGAACGGTAGGTGCGGTGTATGGTTGCAGCCATTCTGCGCGACCTAAGCGCGATTGGAATGTCACGATGTATTGATCTTTGTTGAGTCCCAGCGCTTCGGCAAGCAAACGGCCTGTTTTATAGCACTCACAATGGTAAGGGTCGCCGCGTAATAAAAACGCTTTCGGTAAACCATGAAAACTCATCACCAGTTTTTCTGGCCTTCCATTGGCAAGCCAGTGTGCTTGGACCGATTGCTTTAATGCGTCGATATACGCTTCATGGTCGTGATAATTTTTAATCATGCGCAACTCAGGAACGTTACGCACCTGTTGATAATGGCTGAACACTGCGTCAAAGTTTGATGCCGTTGTTGTCGCTGAATATTGTGGATAAGCAGATAAAATCAGCAGACGTTCATAACCGTCGTTTTTTAATTTCTGCAGTACCGAAGGTATCGATGGTGAACCGTAACGCATCGCGTAGGTGACGTGAACATCATGTCCACGTTCACCGAGATAACCTTTAAGAAGCAGGGCTTGCTTCTCGGTGTGAATTTTTAAAGGTGAACCATCTTTGGTCCAGATGGAGGCATATTTTTTTGCTGATTGGCCGGAGCGAAATGGCAAGATAATCAAATTTAAAATAAACCACCAGACCAGTCGCGGTACTTCGACAACGCGCTTGTCAGACAAAAATTGTTTCAGATAACGGCGTACCGCCGAACTGGTAGGGGCGTCCGGGGTGCCCAGATTCACCAGAACGACGGCAGTTTTTCCTATCTTGCCGTGGGAGTAGTCAGGTTCTTTCAGGAAGCTCATATTTTTCTTTTTTAATGCGTAAAATTAATTAAGTTTAAGACGCCGATTTTTAAGATGCCAACAATTCGCGGGCATGCTTGCGTGTCGTCGCTGTAATTTCAATACCGCCCAACATACGCGCAATTTCTTCAACTCGTTGTTTGTTGTCGAGTGGTGTGATGGATGACATCGTTTTACCGTCGAGACTGACTTTGCTGACCTGAAAGTGTTGATTCGCCTGGCTCGCGACTTGCGGTAAATGCGTCACACACAGTACCTGGCGATCTTGTCCCAGACGTTTCAACAGTCGCCCGACGACTTCTGCCACGCCGCCACCAATGCCACTGTCGACTTCGTCAAAGATCAACGTTGGTGTCGCTGTCGCGCAAGAAGTGATCACAGAAATCGCTAATGAAATTCGTGCCAGCTCACCGCCGGAAGCTACTTTGGCGAGTGGACGGGCTTGCACACCAGCATGTCCGGCGACCAGAAATTCTATTTGTTCGAGGCCATAAGCTGCTGCTTCACAATGAAGCAGCGACACGACAAAACTACCGCCGCTCATACTCAGATCTTGCATTGCTGAAGTGACGGATACACTCAAATCTTTGGCAATTTTCTGGCGTGCTGTGCTTAATTTTTGTGCTATTTTTAAATAGGTCTGGTGTGCTTTTTCTTCTTGTGCTTTAAGTGCATCAATGTCAGTTGCGTTCGACAATTGCAGAAGTTGGGCCGACAGCGTTGCCAACTCTTCGTGCAGTTTTTCCGGTGCAACATGAAAACGTCGAGCAGTTGAATGTATCGTTTCGACGCGGCTTTCAACTTCACGCAAACGCGCTGGATCGAGCTCCGTACGACTTAGATAATCGTTGAGGGCATAGGTGGTTTCTTGCAAATTGATGCAGGCGGATTCCAGTGCGTCGGTCACCGGT
Source organism: Undibacterium sp. Ji67W (assembly GCA_049340365.1). Lineage (GTDB taxonomy): Bacteria > Pseudomonadota > Gammaproteobacteria > Burkholderiales > Burkholderiaceae_D > Undibacterium. Next base: position 143,042 of record JBMPOY010000008.1, read on the forward strand.
TTTAAAGCCGCGTCAAAATCGAGTAACTTCAATAATTTTTGCTGCACGGCAGACAACTGAGATAAGACTGGGTGCTCGGATTCAGAAATTAAAGTAGCGGCTTCTTGCGCACCTTCAAGCAGGCTAGCAGCATGTGCAAGGCGGCTATGCTCCTGCGAAATCTGTTCCCATTCACCGGATTTAATTTGTAATTTGTCGAGCTCGCCTACTTGCCACTCAAGCCGTTCTCGTTCTTGTAAAACGCTTTTGGCATTGGTTTCAAATTCTTCACGTTGTTTGCTCAGATTTCGCCACAATTTGTATGCAGCTTCGACCTCTTGAACTTGTTGCTGTAATCCACCTTGCATATCGAGGAGCGCACGTTGTGCATCTGATTTGAGCAGCGATTGGTGGGCGTGCTGGCCATGAATATCCACCAGAAGATCACCGAGTTCACGCAATTGGGTAGCGGTGGCTGTAATGCCGTTGATCCATGCCTTTGAACGTCCAGCGTTATCGATGGTACGGCGTAAAATCAATTGTTGCTCAGGATCGCTGAACTCATTGTTTTCCAACCAGCTTGTAACGCCATTATTGAGAGAGAATTCTGCACTGATATCAGCTTTAGCGGCAGACTCACGTACCATGCTGGCATCACCCCGACCACCTAAGGCCAGACTCAGAGCGTCGATTAATATCGACTTTCCGGCACCAGTTTCGCCCGTTAATACGCTGAAACCAGAAGAAAATTCAAGCTCTAAAACATCAACAATGACAAAATCACGAATAGCGAGCGTGCGCAGCATAGGAGCGATAGTTTAGTTAGAGTAAATGAGATTAAATAAGTAAACAGCTAATGAGCTGCTATTGTAGCAACCTGTGATTAATTGAGTGCGCCTTCCACAGAAGGATATTCGTTCCAATGTAATTTTTCACGCAAAGTATTGTAGTAATTCCAATCCTGCGGATGTAAAAAGGTCACCGTGTGGGTAGATCGTTTGACGATAATTCTGTCGAGATGCGTCAGGCTGGCAAAAGTTTGCATATCGAAATTGACACTGATATCACGGCCAGCCGCGATTTCAATGACAATCTCGCTACTATCGGGCAGAACGATAGGGCGGTTAGACAAAGCATGCGGAGCAATTGGTACCATCACCAAACCGTTCAGACTAGGATGCAGTAGCGGCCCACCTGCCGACAATGCGTAAGCGGTAGAGCCAGTTGGGGTAGACACGATCAAGCCATCAGAGCGTTGGTTGTACATAAATAAGCGGTCCACCTCAACTCTGAGCTCCACCATTCCCGAGCCAGCACCGCGTGCCACCACGATATCGTTAAAAGCAACACCGCTAAAAATCTGGTTACCTTCTCGCACAACAATAGCCTGTAGCAAACTGCGGCGTTCTGACACGTATTTGCCTTCCAGCATTTCATTGATGACCGGTATCATGCGATCAAGTGGAATATCGGTGATAAATCCGAGTCTTCCCTGATTGATTCCGATTAAAGGGACGTTGTACGGTGCAAGTTGACGCGCTATGCCCAACATGGTGCCATCGCCACCCACTACAATGGCGGCATCGGCGGTTTTGCCAATGTCAGCCACTGACATAGCCGCCAGACCTTCAAGTTGAATATAGCGGGCAGTTTCTTCTTCCAGCACAACTCTGTGACCAGCCTGATCCAGAAAACGCGCCAGATCGGTCATAGAATCAGTAATGCCGGCAGCATTATATTTACCAACAAGTGCAATGGTTTTAGCCTGTACAGTCATAGAAAATGAAGGGTGACGTAATTCGTCAGATTAGACCATAATTATGCAAAAAATGAACTAACAGAGTGCGCTATATGACAATAAAAGCAGTATTACTCGACTTAGACGACACCTTATGGCCTGTCGTACCGGTCATTCAGCACGCAGAAGCCACTTTATACACCTGGATGCAACAACACGTACCCAGCGTGACAGCGGAACATGATATGGCTTCTTTACGCGCAATGCGCCAGGCGTTGGTTATGAGCGATCCACGTTTTTCTTATGATTTATGGGCTTTGCGCCATCAATTACTGCAAAATGTGTTTTCGCAACATGGTGAGGATGTTGCTAAGGCCGACCAGGCTATGGCAGTTTTCGCTCACGCACGTAATCAGGTCAGTCTGTACCCAGACGTAGCACCGGCACTAGGTGAACTCAGTTTGCGGGTGAAATTAGGTACAGTATCGAACGGTTTTGCTGATCTGCATGCGATAGGATTAGCGGGACTTTTTGAGGTATCGGTTGCTGCACATCAATTTGGATGCGCGAAACCAGACGCCCGGATATTTCATGCTGCATGTGATGGCTTGGGTCTGACACCAGACGAAGTATTGTATGTCGGTGATGATTTATTGCTTGATGTGCAAGGTGCTCAGCAAGCAGGTCTGATGGCTGGCTGGATGAACCGGCGTGGTTTGATGAATGATGATCCGCGTCAAACTCATGTCAAACCCGACGCAGAATTTAAAGATTTACATGATTTGACACAATGGTTGTGAATTTCTTAGTGTTCAACTTGACCTGGCTCGCATAAAATAAAAATATGCAACTTGATATCCGCGCCCAAACGCTATTAAAAGCCCTGGTGGAACGCTACATCGCTGATGGACAGCCTGTAGGTTCCAGGGCATTGTCTAAAATTTCTGGTCTGGAGCTATCTCCTGCGACGATACGCAATGTTATGGCAGATCTGGAAGAGCTTGGCTTCGTCGCCAGCCCACACACCTCAGCCGGGAGAGTTCCGACTCCACGCGGTTATCGTGTATTTGTCGATGAATTGTTAACGGTGCAAGAAATTGACGAGTCAGCATTAAGTTCTCGTTTGCAGCCAGGTTTTTTGACTCAGCCACCGCAAAGAATAATCGCTAATGCGGCGCAGATTTTGTCTTCGCTTTCTCAGTTTGCAGGGGTAGTCATGACGCCACGTACTGAATCGATTTTTCAGCAGGTCGAATTTTTACGTTTGTCTGAGAAGCGCATTTTACTCGTCGTGGTTGCTCCTTCGGGCGATGTTCACAACAGACTCTTGTTAACCGATGTCGATTACACGCCTTCGCAGTTGGTACAGGCGGCAAATTATCTGAATCAGAACTTCAGTGGTTTAAGCTTTGATGAGGCGCGCTTACGTATCAACAGCGAATTACGGCAATTGCAATCTGACATGACCAGTCTGATGCAGGCTGCGGTAGAAGCCGGCAGTGATGCCCTCGCTGAGCAAAATGAAGAAGTGGTGATCTCCGGCGAGCGTAATTTGCTCAATGTGCAGGATTTGTCTTCAAATATGAATTCTTTGCGCAAATTATTTGACATGTTTGAGCAAAAAAGTGGCTTAATGCAGTTATTGGATGTATCTAGTAAAGCAACAGGTGTGCAGATTTTTATTGGCGGTGAGTCGCAATTGGTGCCGATGGACGAAATGAGTATAGTCACTGCACCGTATGGTGTGAACGGTAAAATTGTCGGTACCCTGGGTGTTATTGGTCCGACTCGTATGGCGTATGAAAGGGTGATCCCTATCGTCGACATTACAGCCAAATTGCTTTCAAATGCTTTGAGTCAGTAGAAAGGTCATTTTATGTTGAGCAAAAACGTCTCTATTTTATTGATTGACGATAACGATATTACGCGTGAAGTACTCAGGGTTGTATTGCGCAGCGAGGGATATAACGTTGTTGGGGAAGCAACTGATGGGGGGGCTGGTCTGGATATGGCGTTGAAACTCAGGCCAAATATCATTCTGTTGGACGTTGTCATGCCTAAAATTAGCGGTCTGGAAATTTTGCCAAAAATCAAAGAAATGTTGCCTGAAGCGATGGTATTAATGGTGACCGCAAGCAAAGACAATGAAACTGTCTCTGAAGCAGTGAAGGCGGGGATACACGGCTTTATCGTGAAACCATTTAATGCCCAGAAAATTCTTGATACGGTTGAAGGTGTTGTAGCAAAAATCAAGCAAAAAAATAGCTAAACTTGCATTGAGGGCGGACTATGCCCGCCCTTGCTTTGATTGCGTATAGTTTGCTTTTAATTGTCTTTGTGAGCGCAATTTTCTTTTGTGCAACTACCATAAATGGCCAGCGAATGATCAGCGATTTTGAATCCGCGCTCTAAAGCGATAGTGTGTTGTCTTTTTTCTATTTCCGCGTCAAAAAATTCTTCCACGCGCCCGCAATCGAGGCAAACCAGATGGTCGTGGTGGGAACCTTCATTCAATTCAAAAATAGCTTTGCCAGTTTCAAAATGATTGCGATGAAGCAATCCGGCTTGTTCAAACTGTGTCAGCACGCGGTAAACCGTTGCCAGCCCGACGTCCATATTTTCATTCAGTAATATCTTATACACATCTTCGGCGGTCAGATGTCTTACCTTACTACTTTGAAAGATTTCGAGGATTTTCAGTCGTGGCAAAGTCGCTTTTAGCCCGCTTGCTTTGAGATTTGAAGTGCTGTTTGTCATGTTTTCGGTCAAAAGAATGCTATCTGCTTTATGATATAGGTTTTTAGGGCATATTGCTCAATTACTGAGGGTACCTATGCGATTGTTGTTTTCGAAATTGATTCAAGCACCAGCTTTGCGTTTAACAAGTCTGGCGCTCATGGTAAGTCTGACTGCCTGTGCCTCAAAATCGCCGCTACTGGCTGATCAGGGGGCAACTGCTAATTCTGGCGTGGTGGCAAATACAGCGAGTGGCACGCAAGTGTATACCCCGACTGGCGTCAAAAAGTTTTTGGGCTATATTTCCCCATATCGCATCAGCGTTCAGCAAGGCAACTTTGTCTCTGAAGAAATGATGGCGCAGATCAAAGAAGGCATGACGCGTGAACAAGTACGCTTTGTATTAGGTACAGCGTTGTTGACCGATATGTTTCATGAAGATCGCTGGGATTACCCATTCCGCCTGACTAAGCCTAAGGGCGAGCAGGTAACAAGTCTGGTGACGATTTATTTTAAAAATAACACCGTATCCAAGTTTGAAGGCGGTAATTTGCCAACTGAAAAAGAATATCTGGCGCGTATTACCGAATCAGCATTAGGACTGGACAAGGTTGAATCTTTGAATGATCTTGACGGCAATCCGAAGAAAAAAGATAAAAAGTAAAGAGAATCAAGAATGACTGTATTAAAAGTAGCGGTGGCGGGCGCCTCTGGTCGCATGGGGCAAATGTTGATCGAAGCAATCGGCACTGCCGATGATTTGCAACTGACTGGCGCCCTCGATGTGGCGGGTTCACCTGCCTTAGGTGTTGATGCAGGTGCTTTTTTGGGTAAACCTGCGGGTGTCAAGATCGAAGCTGATTTGTCGGTAGCACTGGCAAACGCTGATTTTTTGATCGATTTCACGCGCCCAGAAGGAACGCTGAAGCATCTTGCTTACTGTGCTGAGCACGGTATTAAAATGATTATCGGTACAACTGGCTTTGACGAGTCGGGTAAAGCTGCCATTGCAGCTGCCGCTGAAAAAACAGCAATTGTCTTCGCGCCAAACATGAGTGTTGGCGTAAATGTGACATTAAAATTGCTGGAAATGGCTGCAAAAAGTTTTGCGACTGGCTACGACATCGAAATCGTAGAAGCCCATCATCGCCATAAAGTGGATGCGCCATCTGGTACTGCTTTGAAAATGGGTGAAGTTATTGCTGATGCACTTGGGCGTGACCTCAACGAAGTTGGCGTGTTCGCGCGTGAAGGCGTCACTGGTGAGCGCGATCCTTCTTCCATCGGCTTCGCCACAATACGTGGTGGTGACATCGTTGGCGATCATACAGTGTTATTTGCTGGCATCGGCGAACGTGTAGAGATCTCCCATAAGTCCTCAAGCCGCGTTACCTATGCCCATGGCAGTTTGCGTGCCGCGCGCTTCCTTGCAGACAAATCCAGCGGTCTGTTTGATATGTTCGATGTACTGAATCTGCGTTGATTTGCCTTTATGGATACGGCGATCAGTCATTATTGGGAACAGTCAGATCAGTTTGGACATGCGATTGCGTATTTGTTGCTATTGATGTCATTGCTGAGCTGGACTTTGATGCTGGCAAAAGCCTGGTCATTCTGGTGGGTACGTAAGGCCGCTCCCTCGATTAAATCTTTTTGGCTGGCACCAACAATGTCTGACGCGCTGGCTTTATTGCGGTTACGGGATAAAGAAAAAATCTTTCTGACGCTGGCAGACACTGCCGTCAGTGCCGCTGATCGTCAGCAACTCGCCTCTACCTTGAGCGTTGATAGTGGCATGAGTGAAGTGCTGATGCGGGCTTTACGTCAGGAATTGCAAAGCGCAACGACACGGTTAGAAAATGGTCTGACCATGCTGGCATCCATCGGCGCGACGGCGCCCTTTGTTGGTTTACTCGGAACTGTATGGGGCATTTATCATGCCTTAACCAGCATCTCTATGGCTGGGATGGTACAAATTGATCAATTGGCGGGGCCAGTGGGCGAAGCCTTGATGATGACGGCGTTTGGCCTGATTGTTGCTATTCCTGCGGTGCTGGCGTTCAATGCATTCAATCGTATCAACCGCATTACTTTGGCTGAGCTTGATGGATTTGCCCATGATTTGCATGCGCATCTGAGTCGCCAACATGAAAATAATGCGTGTTGAAATGAAGTGCTTTTCTTTTTAGCGCGAGCTTGAACATGGCTTTTGGTCAATTCAACCAACACTCCTCATCGTCTAAGCCACTGCACAGTATGGCTGATATCAACGTCACTCCCATGGTGGACGTGATGCTGGTCTTGCTAGTGATTTTTATTATCGCCGCACCTTTAATGACCCCGGTCATTAAACTTGATTTACCGAAGGCAGCCGCTAAAGCTGCGCCGCAACCAAGCGATGTTTTGCACATTGCCATTGATGGTGCTGGTTTGTTGTATTGGAATGATCAGCAGATTGACTTCCCAACGCTGGAATTGAAGCTTGATGCTGCTGGTCGGCAGACCATTCCACCTGATTTGCAATTACGCGCCGATAAGTCCACACGCTATGAGTTGATCGCTAAACTGATGTCGGCAGCTCAGTCAAAAGGCGTTAATAAAATCTCATTTGTTACTGATACACCCAAGTGAAGTCTCGGCTTTGCTCATAAATGACACTTAAGCAGTTATAATCTAAGGTTCTGAGTCATTTTCGCACCTATCTCCGGTCACGCCATGCAAGAAAAATATACCCCCTCTGACGTCGAACAAACGGCGCAATCTCATTGGAAAAAAATTGATGCCTATACGGCAACGGAAAACGATCCTCGTTTTCCGAAAGGCAAGTATTACGCCTGTTCCATGCTGCCTTACCCTTCCGGTAAATTGCATATGGGGCATGTCCGTAACTATACGATCAATGACATGCTGGCGCGCCAGTTACGCATGAAGGGCTATAATGTCCTGATGCCTATGGGGTGGGATGCGTTTGGTCTGCCTGCAGAAAATGCAGCGATCGCTTACAAAAAATCGCCTGCAGAATGGACTTACGCCAACATCGAAGACATGAAATCACAAATGCAACCGCTCGGTCTTGCATTTGACTGGTCCCGCGAAGTGGCGACTTGTGATCCAGATTACTACCGTTGGAATCAATGGTTGTTTTTGAAGATGCTGGAAAAAGGCATCGCTTACAAAAAAACCCAGGTTGTCAATTGGGACCCGATTGATCAAACCGTGCTCGCGAATGAGCAGGTGATCGATGGCCGCGGTTGGCGTTCAGGTGCATTGGTCGAAAAGCGCGAAATTCCAGGCTACTACTTTGGCATTACCCAATACGCCGATGAATTGCTGAACAGCATTGATGCTCTGGATGGCTGGCCAGAACAAGTGCGTACCATGCAGCGTAACTGGATTGGCAAGAGCGAAGGCGTGCGCTTTGCATTCCCGCATCAGATCGCCGATGAGTCTGGCGCTTTGGTTCAGGACGGTAAACTGTTTGTGTTTACAACACGCCCCGACACCATTATGGGTGTGACATTCTGCGCTGTCGCAGCCGAACATCCATTGGCGACGTTGGCAGCAAAAAATAACCCGCAACTCACAGCTTTTATTGAAGAATGTAAAGCAGGCGGGACGACAGAAGCCGAAATGGCAACTAAAGAAAAAGAAGGTCTGCCTACCGGGTTGTTTGTGACGCATCCTTTGACCGGCGAGCAAGTTGAGGTCTGGGTTGGTAACTATGTGCTGATGACTTACGGTGATGGTGCTGTGATGGGCGTACCGGCGCATGATGAACGTGATTTTGCGTTTGCGAAAAAATACAATATCGCGATTAAGCAAGTTGTCGCAGTTGAAGGCGAGGTCTTTACGACAGATGCCTGGGCTGATTCTTACGGCGATAAACAGCGCGGCGTAACGGTGAACTCCGGCAAATACGACGGCCTGACGTACAAAGAAGCCGTTGATGCAGTTGCTGCAGACCTGGCAGCCAAAGAATTAGGCGAAAAGAAAACCACCTGGCGCTTACGCGATTGGGGTATTTCACGTCAACGTTACTGGGGTACGCCAATTCCTATCATTCATTGCGAATGCTGCGGTGATGTGCCGGTTCCTTACGAAGATTTGCCAGTGGTCTTGCCAACCGAATGTATCCCTGACGGTTCTGGCAATCCATTGAAAACCCATGCTGAATTTCTGAACGTGCCTTGCCCGAAATGCGGCAAACCAGCACAACGTGAAACAGACACGATGGATACGTTCGTTGATTCCAGTTGGTACTTCATGCGCTATACCTGCCCAGATGCAACGAGCATGGTCGATGAGCGCAATGACTACTGGATGGCGATGGACCAGTACATTGGCGGTGTAGAACACGCGGTCTTGCACTTGCTGTACGCGCGTTTCTGGACCAAAGCGATGCGCGATCTGGGTCTGGTGAAGATCGATGAGCCATTCAAAAACTTATTCACACAAGGGATGCTGCTCAATGAATCGTACTTCCGTGAAGAAGACAATGGCAAAAAAACCTGGTTTTATCCTAATGAGATCGAAGTTCAACACGATGACAAAGGTCGCCCGATTTCAGCGATTCTGAAGAGCGATGGTCAGCCTGTGCAAATGGGCGGCATCGAAAAAATGTCGAAGTCCAAAAACAATGTTGTTGAACCAAAAGATATCATTACCCAGTTCGGTGCTGATACGGCGCGTTTGTTCACAATGTTTGCCGGCCCACCTGATCAAAGCGCGGCCTGGAGCAATAGTGGTGTTGAAGGTGCTTCACGCTATTTACGTCGTTTGTGGGCGAATGCTTTGCGCTTGTCCGACACGATTGCGGCTGGTGCTACGGCTACCGTTGCACCAGCAAACTACGCGGCAGATGTCAAAGCTTTGCGTCGTGAAGTGCATCTGACTTTGAAACAAATTGATGGTGATTACGACCGCTTGCAATACAACACCGTTGTTTCCGGTGCGATGAAATTGCTCAATACGATAGAGTCATTTAAGTCTGAAACTGCGGGCTATGCGCCAGCATTGCGCGAAGCATTCAGTGTATTGCTGCGTGGCTTGTATCCAGTTTGCCCACATATTACTCATGCCTTGTGGCAAGAGTTGGGCTTTGCCGCTGAACTGGGTGAATTAATTGACGCGCCTTGGCCTGTCGTTGATGAAGCAGCGCTGGTGCAAGATGAAATCGAGCTGATGATACAAGTTAACGGCAAGTTGCGCGGAAGTATCAAAGTTGCCAAGGATGCTGATAAAGCGACGATAGAAGCAACAGCGTTGGCAAGTGAGGGCGTCCAGCGTTTCATTGAAGGTGCGCCAAAGAAAATCATCGTTGTGCCAGGAAAATTAGTCAATATCGTTGCTTAACAATACTTCAGGAGCGTACCGCATGCATCATTTCTTTTCGCGTCGTCAGTCATGGTTACTGATGATCGTTGTGTTGATGAGTTTGTCAGCATGCGGTTTTAAGCTGCGTGGGCCGATGAGTTTTCCGTTCCATTCAATTTATATTGCGATTCCTGATGCCTCTCCGCTGGGTGGTGATTTGCGCCGGCAGATTCGCTCGAATGGTACGACCAAAGTGATGTCGAGCGCCGAAGGCGCACAGGTGATCATGGATGTTTTACTGGAGTCAAAAGAAAAGCAAATCTTGTCATTGAATAGCCAGGGGCGGGTTCGTGAATATATCTTGCTATATAACTTCAGTTTTCGTTTGCGTAACGCTGAGGGAAAGGAATATCTCGAACCGGTCAAAATGCAATTGAGACGTACAATTACGTTCAATGAATCGGTGGTACTCGCGAAAGAATCTGAAGAGGCGGCTTTGTATCGAGACATGCAAAATGATCTGGTGCAACAGGTGATGCGTCGCCTCTCTGTTGTGAAAATGGACGATTGATATGCAATTACGCTTCGATGCCCTCGATGGCCATCTGGCGAAAATACTGGCACCGCTTTATGTGATTACCAGTGATGAGCACTTGTTGGCGTTGGAAGCGGCGGACAAAATTCGCCGCGCTGCGAAGGCGCAAGGCTTTTTTGAACGTGAAATTTTGAGCGTGGAGCGCAGCTTTAAATGGGGGGCTTTGTTAGCTGCCAATCAGTCACAGTCTTTGTTTGGTGATAAAAAGCTCGTTGATTTGCGTATTCCGACTGGCAAGCCAGGCAAAGATGGTGGTCAGGCTCTGCAGGATTATGTTGGTAACTTATCGCCAGATAATCTGACCTTGATTACGCTGCCTAAATTAGACTGGGCAACGCAAAAAGCTGCCTGGGTCACCAGTTTGCAACAAGCTGCAGTGTATATTGATATCCCGTTGGTCGAGCGTCCTCAATTACCGAATTGGATTAATCAGCGTTTGGGTTTGCAGCAACAAAGCGCGGATCGCCAAAGTTTGGATTTTATTGCTGACCGGGTTGAAGGCAATCTGCTGGCAGCGCATCAGGAAATCCAAAAACTCGCCTTATTGCATCCAGCCGGTAAATTGAGTTTTGAGCAAATTCATGATGCGGTGTTAAATGTCGCCCGTTACGATGTCTTTAAACTTAATGAAGCCATGCTGAGTGGTGATGTAGCGCGTTTATCACGCATGTTGAATGGCTTAAAAGGTGAGGGCGAAGCATTGCCATTGGTATTATGGGCAATGGCTGAAGAAATTCGCACCTTGCTTAAATTGAAGTCTGGGATGACGCAAGGGCGTCCTTTGTCTGCTTTGCTGAAAGAATACCGCATTTGGGGCCCACGTGAAAAACTTATGGATCCGGCTCTCCGAAGAGTAAGTTTGCAGACCCTGCAAACCGCGCTACAAGAAGCATCGCAAGTCGATAAAATGGTCAAAGGCTTACGCGCCAAAGCATTTGCAGGTGATGCCTGGGATGCATTATTACAATTGGGACTCAGGGTGGCACGCGCCTCTTAGTTGCAGTCGCAGGGTTTGTCCAAGTTCATAAGACACCGGCAAAACCGCATAATATTTGTCATGCTTTCATTAAAAATAGCAGAGCATTTTAAATAAATAGGTGAGCCGTCCTTGAGCCGGGATTGAGTCCTGTCTAAGTTAAGGATGCGTTAAGAGTAAACTCAAGAATATGCTGAGGAAAATCCTCAGGAAATGACATCATGGATATCAAGCATTACATGAATGACCTTGGCTTACGTGCCCGTGCTGCTTCCCGCGCGATGGCCAAAGCTGATACCGCAACAAAAAATACGGCTTTGCGCTTGATTGCCACCGCGATACGGCGCGACGCTGCTGCTTTGCGTGCGGCAAACGAGCTCGATCTGGCTGCTGCTAAAGCTGCTGGTATGGAAGCTGCGATGCTGGATCGTCTTACCCTTTCCGATAAAGCCATCGCTACTATGGCTGAAGGTCTGGAACAAATTATCAATCTGGCAGATCCTATCGGTGAAATTTCAAACATGAAATATCGCCCAACCGGAATACAAGTCGGACAAATGCGCGTACCCTTAGGTGTCATCGGTATCATTTACGAAGCGCGTCCTAACGTTACCGTTGATGCTGCTGGACTATGTATAAAAAGTGGTAACGCGACTATTTTGCGCGGTGGCTCAGAAGCTATCCATTGCAATCAGGCACTTGCCGGGATTGTTAAAGAAGGTTTGGCAGGCGCCGGTTTGCCGCCAGATGCTGTGCAGATTGTCGAGACTACAGACCGCGCTGCGGTTGGTGAATTGATTACCATGCCACAATATGTAGATGTGATTGTCCCGCGCGGTGGCAAGGGTTTGATTGAACGATTGATGCGTGAAGCCACAGTGCCGATGATTAAGCATCTCGATGGTATCTGTCATGTCTACATTGATGATAAAGCGGATCTGAAAAAAGCAATCGACGTCGCTTTCAATGCTAAATGCCATCGCTATGGTACCTGCAATACCATGGAAACTTTATTGGTCGCAGATGGCATTGCGGCGCAGGTTTTGCCAGCATTAAGTGAGTTATACGCTAGCAAGCAAGTAGAATTACGTTGTGATGCAATAGCAGCACAGATTTTGGCTACTTATCCGTATTTGGCCGAAGCAACGGAGGCAGACTGGAGTACAGAATATCTGGCAGCAATTTTGTCGGTCAAAGTAGTTGCTGACTTAGATGAAGCGATTATCCATATCAATGATTATTCGTCCAAACATACAGAATCGATTATCACTGAAGATTACAGTCGTGCAATGCGTTTTTTACGTGAAGTGGACTCCGCTTCTGTGATGGTGAACGCATCGACGCGCTTTGCAGACGGATTTGAATATGGCCTTGGTGCAGAAATTGGCATCTCGAATGACAAATTACATGCACGTGGTCCGGTGGGCCTGGAAGGTTTAACGTCTTTGAAATATGTGGTGTTTGGTCATGGTGAAGTTCGCCATTAATTTTTGAAAGTACAGAAAGTACAGAAAGTACATGATGCTCTGGATTAAAGCGTTTCATATTTTATTTGTGATTTCCTGGTTTGCTGGTTTATTTTATCTGCCGCGCATTTTCGTTAATCTGGCGATGGAGAAAGATACCGCAACCACTGAGCGCTTATTATTAATGGCACGTAAGCTATATCGCTTCATGACCGTTTTAGCCATTCCGGCGCTGGCATTAGGTTTATATTTGTGGCTCGTGGTAGGTATTGGTAAAGGACCGGGTAATGGCTGGATGCATGCTAAATTGACTTGTGTACTCTTGCTGATTGGCTACCATCATGCTTGCGGCAGCTTATTGAAGAAGTTTGAAAAAGGTATTAATCAACGCAGCCATTTCTGGTTCCGTTGGTTCAATGAAGTCCCCGTGATTTTATTGTTGATCGTGTTGATTATGGTTGTCGTCAAACCATTCTAAGCAAGCTGTTGAAGTGCGGGTGTAACCCGCGTTGCAATTGTCGCAGTCGCCGCTAGAGCGACAATTTGTGTTGATGTAATTTGTTTTTCGTAGCGATGCTTTCGTCGTTGCGAAGGTTTTTTGATTTTTAACGGATAAAAGGTTCCCCATGACAAGACATTCCTATTTTTGCCCATGCCCACGCGGCATGGAAATCGCTCTCGCTGAAGAGCTCAATGAAATCGCTGCACTAGGTAGCACCATGTCGGTTCACAATCAGGTACCAGGTGGTGTGCATTGCTCGGGTAGTTTGCAAGATAGCTGGCGTATCAATTTGCATTCACGCATCGCGTCGCGCGTGCTGATGCGCATGGCGCAATCGAGCTATGTCAATGAAAACGATATTTATGATCTGGTGTTAGAGCAACCATGGGAAGATTGGTTTGGCTATCATCATACGATCCGCGTAGATGTGACCGCGGTCAAGTCACCGCTCAAGAGTCTGGAATTTACGACACTCAAAATCAAAGACGCGATTTGTGATCGTTTCCGTGATCAATTTACCCAACGCCCTTCGGTGAATACCAAAACGCCGGATATGCGTATCGTTGGTTTTATGGATGCGCGCAATTTTACAATTTACCTCGACACATCCGGTGAAGCCTTGTTTAAACGTGGATGGCGCATGGAAACGGGTGACGCGCCTCTGCGTGAAAATCTGGCCGCAGGTTTATTACGTACCGCAGGCTGGAAGCCAGGCGTGCCTTTGTTTGATCCTATGTGTGGTTCAGGCACGATTTTGATTGAGGCGGCACAGATCGTTGCCGGTATTCCACCCGGTTTGAAGCGCGAATTTGCATTTGAAAAATTTCATCAATTCGACGAAGCCGAATGGCAGGCAATCAAAGCCAGTGTCAAACCAAACCCTTTGCCAGCTGAACCAAGTATTTTCGGTAGCGATATTTCTGGCGATATGGTGGTGATGACGCGTAATAACTTGAACAAAGCCGGCATCCGCTTTGAAGTACCTCTGAAGCAAATTGAAGCGCAAGAAATCAAAGCACCGACTACGCAGCCTGGTGTGTTACTGACTAACCCACCTTATGGTGAGCGTATCGGTGTTCGTGGTGATAGCACGCTGGAAACGGATGAATTGGCCAAAGAATTTTTCACGGCATTCAGTTCAACATTGAAGCAACGCTTTGCTGGTTGGAGCGTGTTCTTATTCACTGCCGATTTAACTGTTCCAAAGATGTTGCGTTTAAAAGAATCTCGCAAGACGCCATTTTTCAATGGCGCACTTGAATGCCGCTTGTTCCGTTTTGATATGGTGGCAGGCTTTAATCGTCGCGAAGAAGCAAAACCGAAAGAGCAAAATTAATTTAAGCTCATTTGCCTAGGCATTAATATTAAAAACGGTCAGGTCTCAGCAGACCTGACCGTTTTGCTTTAGGCTTAAGGCCTACGAGTTTTAGGACTGAATTGCTCCAGTTATTTTTCCTTATTACGGAGACCCCGTTATGTCTTTACATCACATCGCTGATCAATTGAAATTAAAAGATAGCAACTTATTGCGTGACGCCGCTTTTATAAACGGGAACTGGTTAGTGAAAGACCAACGTTTTGAAGTGAGTAATCCTTCGACGCAACAAGTGTTGGCGCAGGTGAGCAATGTGACTGAGAGCGATACGCATGACGCGATCGCCGCGGCGCAGGCGGCATTCCCTGCCTGGGCCGCTAAAACTGCAAAAGAACGTGCAGCGGTCATGCGCGTCTGGTTTGATTTGATGATACAGCACGCAGACGATTTGGCTGCCATCATGACGGCAGAACAAGGCAAACCATTGGCGGAGGCAAAGGGTGAAGTGATTTATGGTGCCAGTTTTCTGGAATGGTTTGCCGAAGAAGCAAAGCGCGTTTCCGGTGATGTGATGGCTTCAACCTGGACGGATAAGCGCATCGTTGTGTTGAAGCAGCCTATCGGTGTGTGTGCTGCGATCACCCCATGGAACTTTCCGATTGCGATGATTACCCGCAAGGTCGCTCCAGCTTTAGCGGCTGGCTGTACCATCGTTATTAAGCCAGCAGAGCAGACTCCTTTGTCTGCGCTTGCCCTGGTGGAGTTAGCGCAACGAGCAGGTATTCCGGCTGGCGTGATTAACGTCTTGACTGCAGATGCTGAGCGCTCTATCGCTGTTGGTAAAGTGCTGTGTGATAGTCCGGTGGTACGTCACTTATCATTTACTGGTTCCACGCCTGTGGGTCGTATTTTGATGCGCCAGTCTGCACCAACTGTGAAAAAGCTTGCGTTAGAGCTTGGCGGTCATGCACCGTTTATTGTTTTTGAAGATGCTGATCTGGACGCTGCGGTAGAAGGTGCTTTGCTATCGAAATTCAGAAATGCTGGTCAAACCTGTGTTTGCACCAATCGTTTCTATGTTCATGCGTCTGTTTACGATCAGTTTGTTGAAAAACTGGCGGCAGGTGCGAAAAAAATTCTGGTTGGAGATGGGTTCGCTTCTGGTGTGCAGCAGGGGCCGATGATTGACGCGCAGGCGATTGCGAAGGTGAGTGAACACATGGCTGATGCTCTAGCCAAGGGGGCACGTTTAGTCACCGGAGGTAAGCAACACCCGGCGGGGGAATTGTTTTATGAACCCACCGTCTTGTCCGACGTCACACCATCGATGTTAATCATGAATGAAGAAACTTTTGGTCCGGTGGCGGCGGTGGTCAAATTTACTTCTGAAGAAGAGGTCATTGCAGCCGCAAATGATACTGAATTTGGTCTGGCTTCCTATTTCTATTCACGTGATATTGGCCGGGTCTGGCGAGTTGCTGAAAAATTGGAATACGGCATGGTGGGTATTAACACTGGATTGATGTCGAATGAAGTCGCCCCATTTGGTGGCGTGAAGCAATCTGGCCTAGGACGTGAAGGTTCAGTCTATGGCATCGATGAATATCTGGAAATGAAATACTTATGTCTCGGTGGAATGTGACCAGCTACCGCGTTCTTGGGTATTACTGAGGATTTCTTGGCCTTAATGGTTACGGCGGAAAGATTTCCGCCGTATTTTTTAGTTATTGAATTGCTGCTTATGCCATCGAATATCAAACTCAGTAATGCAGGATTAGCCACTTTGCTGGCTGCGCTAGCGATGCTGGGACCGTTTTCCATTGATACTTACTTGCCCGCTTTCCCGAATATTCAGGCGAGCTTGCAGGCCACTCCACTGGAAGTACAGCAAACACTCACCGCTTATATGTTGTCATTTGCAGTCATGACCTTGTGGCATGGTGCCTTGTCTGACTCGTTTGGACGTAGAAATGTGATATTGGTCGCGTTATTGGTTTTCTGTGTGGCAAGTTTCGGTTGTGCATCCGCACATAGTATTCATTATTTATGGGGCTTTCGGATTCTTCAAGGCGTGTCAGCAGGAGCCGGGATGGTCGTCGGACGGGCGCTGATCAGGGACTTGTATTCTGGTGCCCAAGCTGAACGTTTATTGTCAATGGTCACTATGATTTTTTCGATTGCGCCGGCCATCGCGCCGATTTTAGGTGGCTGGATTGTCGGATTTTCGACCTGGCGTGGTATCTTTCTGTTGTTATTTGGATACACTGCGTTACTTTTTTTGGCTTGTTACAAATTTCTTCCGGAATCTTTGCCGCGTGAAAAGAGGCAAGAATTTAGTCCGGAATTTCTTTGGGGCAGCTATCTTAAGGTTTTCAAATCACCGTTATTTCATCTTAAAGCCGGAACACTAGCCTTTAATTTCGGCGGTCTTTTTTTGTATATTTCTTCCGCTCCGGTGTTTATTACACAACATCTCAAATTGCGTGCTGATCAATTTGGGTGGCAGTTTATTCCTTCAGTCGCAGGAATATTTTTGGGAGCCTTAATGGCCAACAGATTAGCTGGAAGGGTTTCAGTCTGGAAGCAAGTTAGCATTGGGTTTTACTTCCTGATTGGCGCTGCATTGTTCAATGTAATTTTCAATTTTCTCTCTGAGCCTATCGTTATTTGGTCAGTAACGCCCTTGTTTTTTTATACTTTTGGGATGTCATTGGTGGCTCCGGGAGCAACCTTGCTGGTGCTGGATTTGTTTCCTTCTATTCGGGGAATCGTTGCTTCTTGTCAGTCTGCAATGGTCACTTTGCTGGGGGCTGTTATCGCAGGGGTTGTTGCGCCCGCACTCGATCATTCGGCGCTGAGTCTGGCACTTGGTCAATTTGCATGTGCCGTTCTGGGTGCAATGTTATGGTACACGGGACGTATTTACTGGCGAACAATAACTGCACAGCAACAAAATACCAGCGAAACGATAGGTTAATTGTGATTAGGCTTTGTCTTGAGGGAAACTTTTTCAGGCTACTTGAAATCCTAAAGATATTCCTCATATCGCTTGTGCTATGCAGCAATCACAAAAATTGCCTATAATGTAGCCTTAAGCCGCGATAAATCAGTTTTTGTTTTTTTGAACTAATCCCGATTTGGCGTGTCTTTAAATTGCAACGTTTTGTAAGACCTTGTTTTTATAGTAGTTTGATTTCATCAAAATGTCATTTTCAGCAGGTATCGTGGCATTTGTCATTGAATCAATGTTCGATTCGAGGCTTTGAACAGACCTGCAATTCAGCTTTTTGCCGCGCTAGGTTTTGTGCTGCAGCAAAAATTTAACATTCATTTTTGGATACTAGACAATGAAAAAATCATTCCTCGCACTTGCTCTGATGAGTGCTTTCTCCGGTGCGGCATTCGCGCAATCTTCTGTAACTATCTACGGCCTCGTAGACGTTGGCGTTCAAGGCTTGAGCAATGGTAACGGCAAACAAGCTAAAGTTGAAAGCGGCCAAGAATCTGGTTCCCGTTTGGGCTTCAAAGGTACTGAAGATCTGGGCGGCGGTTTGAAAGCTAACTTCGTATTGGAACAAGGTATCCTGGTTGATACTGGTGCATCCGATCAAGGTGGCCTGACATTCGGTCGTCGTTCTTTTGTTGGTTTGTCTGGTGATTTCGGTACAGTTAATCTGGGTCGCGATAAGACACCAACTTTCCAATTGTTCGATAACTTTGATCCGTTTGGTTCAGGCTTCATCAACAACGGTGGTGGTTTGAAAGCAATCTACTTCATCGGTGGTAAGTCTACGACAGCAACAACTGCTGCTAACACAACTGGCCGTGATAGCAATGCTGTGTTCTACTACACACCAGCTACATTGGGTGGTTTCTACGCTGTTGGCGAATATGCTGCTGGCGAACAAGCTGGTGACAACTCCGCTGGCCGTTCTTTGGGCGCGACTTTTGGTTATAAAGCTGATGGCTTGGACATCGCTTACAACTATGTTAAAGACAATGCTTACTCAGCAAAATTGGTAGGTTCTAACGGTATCAAAGCTAACACTCTGGCTGTTAACTATGATTTCGGCGTAGCTAAACCAGTATTTATCTACCAAAAGAAATCTGATGACTTGGGCACAAGCACTAAGTACTTCACTTTGGGCGTAACAGTACCTGTTGATGCATCTGGTAAAGTATTGGCTTCTTTCACTAAAGTAACTGATGACACATTGACCAAAAACAACGTTGCAATCGGTGCAGCTAAGAACTTCGCAGTTGGCTACCAATATGCATTGTCTAAGCGTACTGACGTGTACACTGCGTTTGCACGTACTAACCAAGACGCAACTTCCGCAATCTTGGGTTCTGTAGCTGGCGCAAACATCAACGAATTTACTGCTGGCGTACGTCACCAGTTCTAATTGATTTCAGGCTTATGCCTGAAGCAATGAGTTGATAAAAAGAGCGGTCTTTTGACCGCTCTTTTTTATTTTCTTCGCTCAAAAGTAACATGAATACGCAAGCTGACTTGATGTGACATAAAAGCCGACAATTATTCGCGAAGACACTGGTCTGATTTGTTACAATGACAGCACGTTTAGTTCAACAGGGTGTCACCATGAAAAAAGCATTGAAGCTGCGTTTAGGCGCTTTGTCAGGCGTATTAACTATATCTCTGGCAGGGTTTGTTCATGCGCAGACCACGACAAGTAAAACTGAACTGATAACTCCTCCACCGCCACCACCAAAATTAGAAGTATTGGAAGAGGGGGCGCCAGCCGCCGACATGAAGGCTGGTAAACCTGAACAAAAAAATCAAGTGAAAGATATCCGCAATAATGCCGGAAAAGTCACTGAGGTCCAGGTACAGTCTGGCGGCAGTCATTACGTATTGAAAGCTGATCCGGAAATTGGTAATGCTCCAAAGGGGACCGCACAGGGAGACAATAACCGTGCGCCGCAATGGACGATTTTGCAATTTGGCGGGAAAAAAGAAAGTAAAGAAGTTGAACCTTTACCGGTTTTGCCACCAGCACCTACACACGCAGTATCGGCGAGTTCTTCCGATAAATAATCTTTTGTTCGTTTTCTTTTTCGCGATATATCAATGGCAGTTTTCACATCGGTTACCCTGAATGACCTCAATTCATGGATGGATCAATTCCCGCTAGGGAAGGCACTAGCAATCAAAGGAATTGCCTCCGGAATTGAGAATAGTAATTTCTTTATTACTACTGAAGCGGGTGAATATGTTCTGACGATTTTTGAAAATCTGAGTTTTGAACAATTGCCATTCTATTTGAAATTTATGCGCCATCTTGCCGACCATGGCGTATTGGTGCCCGCACCTGTCGCCAATGCTGACGGTGAACTAGTCGTTGCTTTGAACGGCAAGCCTGCAGCAATTGTCAGTAAGCTTGAGGGTAGTTCCCAAATGGCGCCACAAGCGTCCCATTGTGCCGAAGTTGGGCGCATGTTGGCGCACATGCATCTTGCCGGCAAAGATTTTCCTTTGCATCAAAAGAATTTACGCTCATTGGACTGGTGGCACGCGACTACGCCTAAGGTACTGCCTTTTATTTCAGATGAGCTACAACATTTGTTACGGGCAGAAGTCCATTTTCAGGACGCGTTTGATAGTACGCCGATTTATCGCGCTTTACCGCGCGGTCCAATTCACGCTGATTTATTCAGAAATAACGTGATGTTTGTTGGTACACGCCTGACCGGTTTTTTTGATTTTTATTTTGCAGGTTGCGACACGTGGATTTTTGATGTTGCAGTTACTGTGAATGACTGGTGTATCGACGTCACAAGTGGCGAGCTTGACATTGCACGGGTTGATTCTTTACTGAATGCCTATCATGAAGTAAGACCCTTCACCAAAGAGGAGCGTATCGCCTGGCAGCCTATGCTGCGAGCAGCCGCGTTAAGATTCTGGTTGTCGCGTCTTTATGATTATTATCAGCCACGCGATGCAGAAATGTTGACACCACATGATCCTGCCCATTTTGAGCGTATCCTGCGTTTACGTGAATCTTTACCCGTACCACCTTTGCCAGAAAATTTATGAATCCAGTAATTCCATCAACTGGCTTGTTCTGGGTTAAGCGAGGATTTTTCTTGTTTCGCCAGCAACCAGCAGAGATGTTGACTTTATTTTTTACCTACATGTTTATCGTGTTTGGGATAGGCCTTATTCCAATTGCCGGAGAATTTTTGCCTTTAATGTTGATCCCAGTGTTTAGCATGAGCTTTATGCACGCCTGTGATCAGATAGAAAATGGCGTCAAGGTTCATCCTAATTTGTTGTTGCTTGGATTTCGCTCTGAGGCACTAGGACGTCTGCTGACTTTGGGTATTTTTTATGTACTAGCAGTCGCTTTGGCGATTTTTGTTTCCAGTCTGGTCGATGGTGGTGCACTTTTCGATTTTCTATCTAGTCAAAAGCCAATTGATCCCAAAGAGGCTCCGGATGAGCGTATCTTCTTAGGGATGTTAGTCGCGGTGCTTACCTATCTGTTGCCGTTAATGGCATTTTGGTTTGCATCGCCCCTGATTATGTGGAAAAAAATGTCCGTCGGCAAAGCCTTGTTCTACAGTTTTTTTTCCGTCAAGCGCGCAGGTAAGGCATTTCTGCTCTATGGAGCAGCATGGATGTTGATTGCGGGTATTTTGCCAGCCTTGGTCAGCATAATGATCGCCGTGATATTTGGTGATCCTATCGTCGTGATGCTGACCATGTTGCCGATGTCAGCATTGTTGACGACCATTTTGTACTGTTCGTTTTATCCGACTTACCTTGATATTTTTGGTAAGCCGGAAATTAATATTCAGGCCTAAAGCGCCAAACCTGAGCACAACATATAAACGAATTGAGGTCAGGTTTGATCACCTGACACTAGTTCATCCGTCAGGTCGTCAATGATTTCGAAGCTATGCGTCATGACAGCAGTTTTTTCCAGCATAATGGACGCTGAGCAGTATTTCTCATGAGATAGTTTGATCGCGCGTTCAACCATTGTCGGTTTTAACTGACGACCACGGACAGTGAAATGAAAGTGAATCTTGGTGAAAACCTTTGGTTCTGTTTCTGCTCTCTCGGCTTTGAGCGTGACATCACAGGCACGCACGTCTTGTTTGCCTTTGCGTAAAATGAGTACGACGTCATAAGCGGTACATCCACCCGTACCCAATAGAACCATTTCCATCGGACGAGGTGCGCGGTTGTGACCTCCACCTTCTGGTGCGCCATCCATTAATACTGCGTGCCCAGATCCTGTTTCGGCCAGAAATGACATACCAGAAGGTCCGGTCCAGCGTACGGTTGTTTCCATGTGTTCCCCTTTTTTCTTTGGTGGTTGTTTTCTGTGAAATTGTACTGTAATCAATCGTTAAATTTGGGGGGAGTGGATTTGCGATCCCAACCCGTGACTTTCATCCTGTATTTTGATTTAGAGGAAATATTCGCACATTTCTCAGAATTTTTCTTGCACTGCACAATTTCTTGTCCTATTATTGACTCATCGGTTAGTTATTACTTCTAAGCAGTCCCAGAGGTATTATCTACCAAGCAATTGTCTCCTCCACCTACTCCTTTGGTGGATTCAGCCCGAAGCAAGTTCTTCGGGCTATTTTTTTATCTAATTACAAACTAAACACGTACCCAGTACTTTTTCTGCCTAAAATTTAAACAGTTCTTGCACTAAGTCTTTGAAAACCTTATAATTTCCGATTCTCGATTTGCCTGAGCGAGAAATTAACAAGGGAGAGTCTGCCAAAACATAGGTAGAACCACCGCACAAAGGCGTATTTAACTTTTTAGGATTCAACATGAAAACCTTTTCCGCTAAGGGCCATGAGGTTCAGCGCGACTGGTTCGTGATTGACGCGACAGATAAAGTACTCGGACGTGTTGCCAGCGAAGTGGCACTCCGTTTACGCGGCAAACATAAACCAGAATTTACTCCACACGTTGACACGGGCGATTTCATCGTCGTAGTGAATGCAGGTAAACTGCGCGTGACAGGCACTAAAGCTCTGAACAAAACATACTACCGTCATACTGGCTATCCAGGCGGTATCTATGAAACAAATTTCACGAAAATGCAAGCGCGTTTTCCAGGTCGTGCACTCGAGAAAGCTGTTAAGGGCATGTTGCCTAAAGGCCCACTCGGCTATGCAATGATCAAGAAGCTGAAAGTGTATGCAGATGCAACGCATCCGCACGCAGCACAGCAACCACAAGTACTCGACATCTAAGGATTAGCCATGATCGGTAATTACAACTACGGAACTGGCCGTCGCAAGAGCGCAGTTGCTCGCGTATTCCTGAAGTCCGGCAGCGGCAAGATCGTTGTGAACGGCAAACCAGCAAACGAATATTTTTCTCGTGAAACTGGCCTGATGGTTATCCGTCAACCACTGGAATTAACTAACAATCTCGAAACATTCGATATTATGGTTAACGTCCACGGCGGCGGCGAATCTGGTCAATCTGGTGCAGTTCGTCACGGTATCACCCGTGCATTGATCGACTACGATGCAACTTTGAAATCTGAGCTGTCAAAAGCTGGTTTCGTGACACGTGATGCACGTGAAGTTGAACGTAAAAAAGTTGGTCTGCGCAAAGCACGTCGCGCAAAACAATTCTCCAAGCGTTAATTTTTTTTCGCTGGTTCAAAAAAGCCGTCCTTTGGGCGGCTTTTTTGCTTTCTGCTCTTTCATGTAACGAGTTTTAACACTGTCGTTGAGATCGTCGACACTGCTGTTAAAATAGTGAAAAATTTCTTGCAAGGAAAATATATGATCAAAGTAGGTATCGTAGGTGGCACCGGTTATACAGGTGTGGAATTGTTGCGAATCTTGTCAACTCACCCCGATGTGCAATTGACAGCCATTACCTCACGTAAAGAAGATGGTTTACCCGTTGCTGATATGTACCCGTCTTTGCGCGGCAAGGTGGAGCTGGCATTTTCTGCTCCTGACAAAGCTAACTTAACAGAATGTGACGTGGTGTTCTTTGCTACACCTCATGGCGTCGCAATGGCGCAGGCTACGGAGTTGTTGGCGGCTGGCGTCAAGGTCATTGATCTGGCGGCCGATTTCCGCCTTCAAGACGTGGCTCAATTCGAAAAATGGTATGGCATTCCTCACACTTGTACTGACGTTTTGAAAGAAGCAGTGTATGGCTTGCCAGAGCTGAATCGTGAGGCGATTAAATCTGCCCGGGTCATTGGCAATCCAGGGTGTTACCCAACCACGATGCAGCTCGGCTATGCACCGCTATTGAAGGCAGATGTGATTGATGCAAGCAGTTTGATTGCAGACTGCAAATCAGGCGTCTCTGGCGCCGGGCGCAAAGCTGAAATTGGCATTCTTTTCTCTGAAGCGAGTGACAGCTTTAAGGCCTATGGCGTATCTGGTCATCGTCATACCCCTGAAACCACAGAGCAGTTGCAGCGTCTGACCAGTCAAAATGTTGAATTGTTGTTCACCCCACATCTGGTACCAATGATACGCGGCATGCATTCAACTTTGTACGCGCGTCTGACACGTGACATCAGTAATGATGAGTTACAAGCATTGTTTGTTGAAGCATATAAAGACGAAGCTTTTGTTGATGTTATGCCATTTGGATCACATCCGGAAACGCGTTCTACCCGCGCATCAAATATGTTACGTCTTGCTTTACATCGTCCAAATAACGGTAAAACCGTGATTGTTTTGGTGGTACAGGATAATCTGGTGAAAGGTGCTTCAGGACAAGCTGTACAGTGTATGAATCTGATGTTTGGATTAAGTGAAGCTACAGGTTTGCACCATGTTCCGGTGATGCCATAACAAGATATGGGTAAATCACGCTTTTCGCAAAGGCGCTATCTGGCGCCAAAAATGACGATTACGCATGCCTGGCCTTGGTACATCAAGGCAGGGATTGCCATCCTGACGCTGCTGATGGTGGCGGTGCTGGCCTGGTGGACCTACGATTTAGGTCGTAGTTTTGCCTTTGGCCCGCGAGCTAACAAAGATCAGGTGCAAGATCTGCAAGCCAAACTTGAACAATTGATGATCGAGCGCGATAAGCTGCAACTTGAAGCCAATACGATAGAGAGTAAGCTTAATATCGATCATTCTATGCAAAAGCAATTGACTGATCAGGTCAGGACCTTAACTGCTGAAAATCAAAAATTGAAAGACGATCTAGCCTTCTTCGAAGGCTTAATGCCATCGGGAACTGGAATGGATGGTATTACCGTGCGGAATTTGAAGGTTGAATTTCAAACGCTTGGGCAATTGCGGTATCAGGCATTGGTGATGCAGGGCGTCAAAAATACCAAAGACTTTGAAGGTGAGTTGCAATTCTTTGTGAGCTTGGTTCAGGCCGGAAAACCTGTTACGATGCAGTTCCCTGATCCTAAATCGGGTGATGCTGGTAAATTGAAATTGTCGTTTAAACATTACCAGCGATTGGAGGGAGTGATTACTCTCCCCGATGGCGCGACAGCGAAAAATGTACAGGTGAAAGTCCTGGAAAGAGGCGTTATTCGCGCGCAGCAGGCTGTTAATTTATAAACTTATTTCAAAATCGTTGACTGGTATTACGTGCATAAACGTGAATAACAAGTATCGTATTTTGAAGACTTCCTGAAAAAGGAAAATGTCATGTTTAACCGAAAAGTAAAGAACACGATAGACAGTCTCATTGGTGCGACCACCAGAATTGAAGGGGATCTTCATTTTAAAGGTGGCTTGCGCATTGACGGACACATCTGCGGAAATGTAATTGCTGACGTCAATGGCTCTAGTATGCTGGTGATTTCTGAACAAGCAGTCATTGATGGCGAAGTTCGTGCCGCCCATGTGGTGGTCAATGGCGTCATTAACGGCCCCGTCTTTTCAACTGAATTGCTGGAATTGCAGCCTAAAGCCAGAATTTCTGGCGATGTGCACTACAAAACCTTAGAGATGCTGAGCGGTGCTTTGGTCTCAGGTAAATTAACCCATGATGTTTTGCAGGAACCCGCTTTATTAATGTTGGCGGCTTCCAATGCATAGTTTTGCTAGCAGGACTATAATGGACGTATCTTAGATTGAAGGAGCAAGAAATGAATGCCGTTGCCGAAATGCCAGCACCGATTGTTTTTACCGAAAGCGCTGCTGCCAAAGTTGCGCAATTGATTGAAGAAGAAGGTAATCCAGACCTGAAATTGCGCGTATTTGTGCAGGGTGGTGGTTGCTCAGGTTTTCAATACGGTTTTACTTTCGATGAAATTACCAATGAAGATGATACGACTATGACAAAAAATGGCGTACATCTGTTGATCGATTCCATGAGCTACCAATATCTGGTGGGCGCTGAGATCGACTACAAAGACGATCTCGAAGGCGCACAGTTTGTGATTAAAAATCCTAACGCCTCCACAACTTGTGGTTGTGGTTCTTCTTTCTCGGTCTGATTTTACCGGATAGATGATCATAAAAAAAGGACGCTGCGGCGTCCTTTTTTTATGCGTTGAAAACAATTCAGTCAAGTTGGCGCAAACTATTCATCGCAAGCTGAATCAAAGCTGATTACACTGATAAAAAAATAAATAGGTGTCGGTATGGAGCAAATCAGTTCAGAGCAGATTTTTGCAACGCGGCAAAGAGAGGTGGCGCGCGCTTTACGTCAGGTGTTGCCTGAGCACTGCGTGTTGCACAATGAAGAGGATACCCGTCCTTACGAATGCGACGGGCTGGCTGCATTTCGTCAGCTTCCTATGATCGTTTGTTTGCCAGAAAACGAAGCACAAATTATCGCTACGCTGGAAGTATGTCGTCGCTTGCATGTACCCATCGTGCCGCGTGGTGCCGGTACGGGCTTGTCTGGCGGTGCGATGCCGATTGCCGATGGCATTGTCTTGTCCACTGCCAAGCTGAACAAAATTCTCAAAGTCGATGCCTATGCCAGAACGGCTGTCGTGCAACCTGGTGTGCGTAACCTCGCTATTTCTGATGCGGTTTCTGCGCACAATTTATATTACGCTCCAGATCCATCCTCACAAATCGCCTGCACAATCGGTGGCAATGTCGCCGAGAATTCTGGTGGTGTGCACTGCCTTAAATATGGGCTGACGGTACATAATGTCTTGCGGGTGCGTGTCGTCACCGTCGATGGTGATGTAGTCGAACTCGGCAGTGAAGCCTTGGATGCACCGGGATTGGACTTGTTAGCAGTGTTTATTGGTTCCGAAGGCATGTTAGGTATCGTCACCGAAGTGACGGTGAAATTGATTCCCAAACCGCAGGCAGCGCGCGTCATCATGGCCTCGTTTGACGATGTGGTCAAAGGCGGTAATGCGGTCGCGAATGTCATTGCAGCAGGTATTATTCCAGCCGGTCTGGAAATGATGGATAAGACTTCGTCACGCATGGTTGAACCATTTGTTAAAGCTGGCTATGACATTGATGCCGAAGCGATATTGCTGTGTGAATCTGACGGTACCAATGAAGAGGTTGAAGAAGAAATTACCCGCATGACTGCTGTGCTCGAGCAAGCCGGAGCGACTGCGATTGCGGTATCCCAAAGTGATGCAGAGCGTTTGCGCTTTTGGTCAGGACGTAAAAATGCGTTTCCTGCTGCGGGTCGGATTTCACCCGATTATTACTGCATGGATGGGACGATCCCGCGTAAACGGCTGGCTGAAGTTTTAATTGGAATTACGCATATGGAGACCAAATACGGACTGCGCTGTGCAAATGTATTCCATGCTGGCGACGGAAATTTGCATCCTCTGATTATGTTTGATGCGAACCAACCCGGTGAATTCGAGCGTGCCGAAGCTTTTGGTGCAGAAATTCTCGAACTCTGCGTCATTGTCGGTGGAACCATTACCGGTGAACATGGTGTTGGCATAGAAAAAATTAATTCAATGTGTGTGCAATTTTCCCGCGCAGAGCTGGATGCCTTCTTTGCCGTCAAACGTGCGTTTGATACCCACTCTCTATTGAATCCGGATAAGGCGATCCCGACCTTGCATCGGTGTGCTGAGTATGGCCGCATGCATGTCAAACAAGGGCGTCTGACATTTCCTGATTTACCGCGTTTTTAATCTCTAACTAAAAATAATTCGACTGATGACTACAGAGATGACGACAGAGACAATGGCAGAAATGACGACTATTTTGCAAGGTTTCAGAGAGCAAATTTTGCAGGCAAAGGAGCAAGGCAACGCCTTGCAGATTCGCGGCGGCGGGAGCAAATCCTGGTACGGTCAAGAACCGGTTGGGAATGTGGTAGATACCCGTCGATATTGCGGAATCATTGCTTACGAGCCAACCGAATTAGTACTAACCGCGTGTAGCGGAACCCCTTTATCAGAAATCGAAGCCGTGTTGGCTGAGCAAAATCAGATGCTTGCTTTTGAACCACCGCACTTTGGTGCTGGTGCAACCTTGGGCGGCATGTTGGCATCGGGATTATCCGGTCCTCGTCGCCCTTATGTCGGCGCAGTTCGCGACTTTGTTCTTGGTGCGACTTTAATGGATGGCAAAGGCGAAATTTTAGAGTTCGGTGGTCAGGTCATGAAGAATGTGGCTGGCTACGATGTGTCGCGTTTGTTGGCAGGAGCGATGGGGAGTCTGGGCTTAATTCTGAATATTTCGATCAAAGTACTGCCACGCCCCTTTGCAGAAACAACCTTGGTATTTGCCTTATCTGAGACTGACGCGATAAAAAAAATGAATCTGTGGGCAGGGCAAGCGTTACCAATTTCTGGCAGTTGCTGGCATGTTGGTCGCTTAATGCTCAGATTGTCCGGCGCCGAAGCCGCTGTGCGGTCTGCACGGCAAGTTCTGGGCGGTGAAGAGATGCACGACGCGGCAGCTTATTGGACTGCTTTACGTGAACAGACACAAGACTTTTTTTCTCAAGATGAAGAGCATGGTTTGTGGCGTTTATCTGTGCCATCGACATCCGCAGCATTGCCCTTAACTGGAAAGTCCTTGATCGAGTGGGGTGGCGCGCAACGCTGGTTATTTAGCGATGAAACACCGGAGGCAATACGGGCCGCTGCAAGAGCTGCGGGTGGTCATGCCAGTTTGTTTCGTGGTGGCAATAAAAATATCGGTGTGTTTACACCGCTGTCTACGCCTTTGCTCAAGATACATCAACGTCTGAAAGATGCATTTGATCCTGCTGGGATATTTAATCCAGGCCGTTTGTACAAGGACTTTTAATTCGCCATGCAAACCAATCTCGCTGATTTTATAAAAAATACACGTGCCGGCAAAGAAGCCGACGACATTCTGCGTAAGTGTGTGCATTGCGGCTTTTGCACTGCGACTTGTCCAACCTATCAATTGATGGGAGACGAGTTGGATGGCCCGCGTGGTCGTATTTATCTGATTAAACAGGTTCTGGAAGGTAAGCCTGCGACTGAAAAAACGCAGCAACATCTGGATCGTTGCCTGACCTGCAGAAATTGCGAATCCACCTGCCCGTCAGGTGTCCAGTATGGGCGTTTGCTCGACATCGGGCGTCAGGTTGTTGAGAAGCAAGTGCAGCGACCTCTGTCACAAAAAATCGTCAGAGAAACGCTGAAGGCGATTTTGCCAAGGCCGTGGATATTTCAACCTGCCATGCGTTTGGGACAAAGTCTGCGTCCCTTATTGCCGCAAAGTCTGAAAAATAAAGTTCCCGTCAGGCAGGAATCAGGAAGCTGGGCGCATACCGCGCATGCGCGCAAAATGTTACTGCTCGATGGTTGCGTGCAACCCGCCATGGCACCGAACATCAATGCTGCCACTTCGCGTGTGCTAAGTAGTCTTGGTGTGGAATTGATCGTCGCTCCTAAGGCCGGCTGTTGCGGCGCGATACGTCACCACCTGAACGATCATGAGGCGGCATTAGATGATATGCGCAGAAATATCGATGCCTGGTGGCCGCTAGTTGAGGCTGGTGCTGAGGCCATCGTCATGACGGCCTCGGGGTGTGGTGTCACGGTAAAAGAATATGGCCACATGCTGGCGCATGATACGAATTACGCGCAAAAAGCTGAGCGCATCTCGGCGATCACACGTGACCTGAGTGAAATTTTGCCAGCCTTCGAAGCGCAATTAGTCCAGAAACTGCAAGGAAAATTATCGCAGCGCATCGTCTGGCATCCGCCTTGTACTTTGCAACATGGACAGCAAATCCGTGGCAAAGTCGAAGGCTTGCTTAAGTCCTTGGGCGTTGATGTGCAATTGTGCGCTGATAGCCATTTGTGTTGTGGGTCGGCGGGAACGTATTCGGTATTGCAGGCAAAAACTTCGTATCAGCTTCGTGATAATAAATTGCATAATCTGCTGGCGACAAAACCAGAAATGGTGTTATCTGCCAATATCGGTTGCCTTACGCATTTGCAATCCGGTACAGAAACGCCGGTAAAGCATTGGATAGAACTCGTCGACAGCGCACTCGCCAAGTCCTTGCCTGTTGAATAAAACTGCAAGCACAGATGATCCGAACTTTTTCCGTTTTACTGATTTTCCAATGCCTGGGTGAAGGGCTGGTATATGCCACAGGCTTACCTGTCCCCGGGCCGGTGATTGGTATGTTATTTTTGTTTATCTACCTTGTGCTAAGAAAAAGCGAAGCAGCAAAACTTGTTCCGGGTGTTCAAACCTTATTGGGACATTTATCCCTCTTGT
Source organism: Undibacterium sp. Ji67W (assembly GCA_049340365.1). GTDB lineage: Bacteria > Pseudomonadota > Gammaproteobacteria > Burkholderiales > Burkholderiaceae_D > Undibacterium. The sequence continues at coordinate 173,322 of JBMPOY010000008.1, forward strand.
TTATTCCGGCAGGCGTAGGAATCATGGTGCATGGAAAAATGGTGATGGAAGAGTGGCTGCCACTGAGTATCGCTTTGATTGTGAGTACGGCGGTATCGATAGTTGTTACCGCTGTTTGCGTGAAGTGGCTGCAAAAATGAATCACCAATTATCGGCTGTCTGGGTTTATCTCGCTGCGTCACCCTTATTAGGATTGACCGCCACGCTGATTGCTTACCAAGTCGCCTATTTTATTTATACCAAGTGCAAATTCAGTCCTCTTGCGAATCCTGTCGCGATTTCCGTAGCGCTGATAGTTACTGTGTTGCTGAGTACGCATACCTCGTATCAAACGTATTTCGCGGGTGCGCAGTTCGTACATTTTCTGCTCGGTCCTGCAACGGTAGCCTTGGCCGTTCCGCTGTACCAGCAGATGAATCGGTTACGATATCAATGGAAAGCTTTTCTGGTGGGAGCGGTATTAGGCAGTGCTTCGGCGATTGCCACCGCTATGTTAATTGCGAATGTATTGGGAGCCTCGCGGGTTACCGTGCTTTCTCTGGCTTCAAAATCGGTGACGATGGCAATTGCTATGGGTGTGAGCGAAAAAGTGGGTGGTCTGCCTTCTTTGACTGCGGCCTTAGTTATGCTCACCGGCATACTCGGTGCCATGATGGCAGCGGGTATTCTCGATGTCTTGAGAATCAGAGACGATGCGATTCGCGGCTTTGCTTTGGGCGTCAGCGCACATGGAATTGGTACTGCCAGAGCATTTCAGATCAATCAGGAAATGGGTGCTTTTGCCGGTTTGGCGATGGGTTTGTCAGGATTGATTACCGCGATTTTCTTACCGTTTGGATTGTGTCTCTTAGGGGTAATTTAAATCGCGGTTGGACTAAATGAATAAAGCTTTCTTATTCAGCTAACAGTTGGGTCAGATCTGCGATCAGATCGGCTGGCGTCGTTTGCGGCGCATAGCGGCGAAAAACTGTGCCATCTTTTTTGATCAGAAATTTGGTGAAATTCCATTTGATGGCCTTGGTGCCCATCAAGCCTGGCGCCTCATTTTTTAAGTTCGTAAAAAACGGATGGGCGGCGTCGCCGTTGACGTCGATTTTCTCAAATAAGGGAAAAGTAACACCGTAATTTTTTTCGCAAAAACTGCCAATTTCATCCGCAGTGCCTGGTTCCTGATGACCGAATTGATTGCATGGAAAACCAAGTACGACGACACCTTTGTCTTTGAATTGTTGGTAGACCTGCTCCAGGCCTTGGTATTGTGGTGTAAATCCGCATTTACTGGCGGTATTGACGACCAGCACGACCTGACCGAGATACTGTTTGAGGTTGATGTCCTCACCTTGCAAATTCTTAACGTTAAAATCAAGTGCAGTCATACTTATAATATCCCTAAGTGGTTGGTACCGGCGGAGAGATCGCGGTCTTTTGCATCTTTACCTTGCAGCATAATCGCTAAACGTAATTCATTGACAGAATCTGCGTTGCGCAGCGCATCTTCATAAGTAATTTTATCTGCTTCATGCAAATCGAACAGTGCCTGATCAAAGGTTTGCATGCCGAGCTCGCGAGATTTTTTCATAATCTCCTTCATTTCATGCACCTGACCTTTAAAAATCAGATCGGAAATGAGAGGCGTGTTTAACAGCACTTCTACCGCGGCAATCCTGCCTTTGCGACCCTTGACAGGAATCAGACGTTGTGAAATGACGGCTTTGAGATTCAAAGACAAATCCATCAACAATTGTGCCCGGCGTTCTTCAGGGAAAAAATTGATAATACGGTCTAAGGCCTGATTTGCGCTATTTGCATGCAAGGTAGCCAGGCAAAGGTGGCCGGTTTCGGCAAAGGCAACGGCAAAATCCATGGTTTCCCGATCGCGAATTTCGCCAATCTGAATCACATCTGGAGCCTGACGCAGGGAGTTTTTCAGCGCAGCACCCCAGTCTTCTGTATCGATGCCCACTTCACGTTGCGTCACGATGCAATTGCCATGCGGATGAACGTATTCAATAGGATCTTCGATCGTTATGATATGACCGTAGCTATTTTTATTTCTATGCCCAACCATCGCTGCCAGTGTGGTTGATTTACCTGAGCCGGTTGAACCGACCATGATCACCAGACCGCGCTTGGTCAGGGCAATTTCTTTCAAATGCTCAGGCAAACCTAAATCTTCTAATTTGGGGATGGCGGTGGTAATGGTTCTTAGAACCAGACCAACGCGACCCTGTTGCATGAATGCAGAAACGCGAAAACGCCCCATACCCGCAGGGTTAATTGCGAAATTACATTCTTTGGTTGATTCAAACTCTGACGCCTGTTTATCGTTCATGATAGCCCGTGCCAGATCAACCGTGTGTGCAGGTGTCAGTGGTTGGTTTGAAACAGGGGTGACTTTGCCATCAATTTTAAAAGCAGGCGGGAAATCAGCAGTGATGAATAAATCTGAGCCATTTTTGGTCAGCATGAGCCTTAAAAGGTCATGCATAAATTTGGTTGCCTGATCGCGTTCCATTGTTGTTTTTGTCCTATTTGCTCAAAATGTATTTCAATAAATCAACCAGGGAAATTGTCTGGAATTTTGGCTGCGCTACGCGCCGTCGCCACTGAGATGACATTCCTTCTGACGAGATCAGTTAAATTTTGATCCAGCGTTTGCATACCGAGATTGCTCCCAGTCTGAATCGCCGAGTACATTTGAGCAATCTTCGCTTCGCGGATTAAGTTGCGAATTGCGGGTGTACCCAGCATGATTTCATGGGCGGCTACACGGCCAGAACCATCTTTAGTCTTTAACAATGTTTGTGAGATCACTGCTTGCAAAGATTCTGACAACATGGATCTCACCATTTCTTTTTCTTCGGCAGGAAATACGTCGACAATACGATCTATCGTTTTAGCGGCAGAAGACGTATGCAAAGTACCAAACACCAAGTGACCGGTTTCAGCGGCAGTCAAGGCTAGGCGTATCGTCTCCAGATCGCGTAATTCACCCACCAGAATTGCGTCAGGATCTTCACGCAAGGCTGACTTCAAGGCATTTTGGAAAGACATCGTGTGAGGGCCTACTTCGCGTTGGTTGATCAGACATTTTTTGGATTCATGGACGAATTCAATCGGATCTTCGACAGTCAGAATATGACCATATTCATTTTCATTCAAATGATTCACCATCGCCGCTAGTGTGGTCGATTTACCAGAACCTGTTGGTCCGGTCACCAGCACCAGGCCACGTGGTTTGAGTGCCAGGTCGGCAAAAATCTTAGGTGTGTTGAGTTGTTCCAGTGAAAGGATTTTGGATGGAATGGTCCGCATAACAGCCGCCGGGCCACGTTCCTGATTGAACGCATTCACGCGGAAGCGTGCCAGACCAGGAATAGAAAAAGAGAAGTCGCATTCCAGACTTTCTTCATAGGTCTTGCGCTGTGAGTCATTCATGATGTCATAAATCAACTCATGGACGTCTTTATGCTCCAATGGTGGCAAATTAATACGTCGCACATCGCCATGTACCCGTATCATCGGTGGTAAGCCGGAGGATAAGTGAAGGTCAGACGCATTATTCTTGACGGAGAACGCAAGGAGTTCAGAAATGTCCATTTATAATTCCGGTAATGAGAGTGTCGCTGATGATAGTTGCAATACGAGCCTGATTTGGCATTGGTATAGCAAAAAGTGACCAAATTCCAACGAAAAATTTTGAAACAATATTTCCTGATTATGTCCTTAATTTCCGACAACTTGCAAGCCGTACTTGCTGATATTCAACGTGTTGCGCTCGATTCGGGACGTTCACCGGAACAAGTGCGTTTATTGGCTGTTTCTAAGACCTTTGGCGCAGAAGCTATTCTAGATGCTGCAAGCTGCGGACAGATGGCTTTTGGTGAAAATTATCTGCAGGAAGCTGTGGATAAAATCGAATTTATCCGACGGCATTCGCCGGACTTACAGCTAGAGTGGCATTTTATCGGGCCGATACAGAGTAACAAAACCAAACCAATTGCAGAGAATTTTTCCTGGGTACATTCCGTTGACAGAGAAAAAATTGCGCAGCGTTTGTCTGAGCAACGTCCGGCAGATTTGCCTCCGCTGAATATTTGTTTGCAGGTCAATATCAGTGGTGAAGCGAGCAAAAGCGGGGTTTTGCCGCAAGATGCGCTGCCATTGGCACTTAAAATTGCGCAACTTCCCGGGTTGAAGTTACGCGGACTGATGGCCGTTCCGGAACCGACCGAGGATGAGCAACAACAGCGATCAGCATTCAGGCATTTGAAGCTGCTCAATGATGAGATTGTCAATCAAGGTATTTTTTTAGATACCTTATCGATGGGAATGAGCAGCGATTTACATGCAGCGATCGCGGAAGGTAGCACGATGGTCAGAATAGGTACGGCAATTTTCGGGAGAAGAAATTATGCGAAGTAAATTGAAGATCGGTTTTGTCGGCGGTGGCAATATGGCGGTAGCTTTGATCGGCGGTCTGATGCAGGGCGATTTGCCCGCCAAACATATTCATGTGGTGGACGTAAGCCAGGCGATGCTGACAAGACTGGAGACTGAGTTTGGTGTCAGTACATCCTTAAGCATCGATGATCAGTTGCAACAAATGGACGTCATTATTCTTGCGGTCAAACCACAACAGTTAAGGGATGTTGTCGGAGAGTTATCTTCGCACGTCAAACATCAATTATTGATCTCAATTGCTGCAGGTATTCGTGCTACCGATATTTCACGTTGGTTGAATTCTTATAACAATATTGTGCGTGTGATGCCAAATACCCCCGCGTTAATCGGTAAGGGCGTTACAGGCCTGTATGCATTATCCGGCGTGAGCGAAGCAGATAAGCAGTGTGCTGACGAGATTTTGCGTGCGGTTGGCTCGACTTCATGGGTAGACGAAGAAAGACTCATCGATGTAGTAACGGCAATTTCTGGAAGTGGCCCAGCGTATGTTTTTTATTTCATTGAGGCGATGCAGCAAGCAGCACAGGAGCTGGGTCTGAGTGCTGAACAGGGGACACAATTTGCTGTGGCAACCTTTGAAGGTGCGGCACAACTCGCCATGCATTCTGATGAATCAGTGTCGATGTTACGGCAACGTGTTACCTCGAAAGGAGGAACCACCTACGCTGCCTTGAGTAGCATGGAAGCGGATGATGTAAAAAGCCACATTATCCGCGCCATTAAAGCAGCTGCCAGCAGGGCAAATGAACTCGGTGATGAGTTTGGTCAGCAAAATTAACGATTAGATGTGAGAAGTTGTAAAATTAACGATAAATTAATACAAAATACTACAAATTAATAAAAAATGTTTCTTAGTGGAAATGATATTAAATTCAAGTTTTGAATTTGAAATGAAGCTTTTCAGAGATGATTAGCTTCATTTTTTTTAATTAAATAGAATTAATGTTGTTTTTATCGCTATAAAATTAGAATCTGAACTCTTATTTCTAGGCTGAATTTGTAAAATTTTGTCTCAATGAGATACAATGTGATACTGATATGTACGTATAGCTTTTCATTGTAATTTCTCCCCCCCCAAGTTTTGCGCTTTACCACCATACGGTGAAATTTTTCTTAGTTTCTGAGAAATCAACACAGTAAACCGCACAAACCCCATTGCATCTTTATTGGCTTTTGTATGGAAATTTTTGTTTGGTTTCGCAGTGTCTTTGCATCTTTGCTACAGGTTACTCCTGGCAATCGTTTCCAGGGCATACAAGCCCTGAGTAACATCAAAATGCCTTTTTCCTTGGAAGGACTTAGGCGTATCCTCGCATCTTTCGATTGGAAATGGATTGCATTATTGATACTGATATCAATGTACCTTTTTCCTGGTTTGATCGGTCATGATCCTTGGAAGCAAGATGAAACGTATATTTTTGGAATTATTCATCATATGCTGGAAACAGGTGATTGGATCGTTCCAACGATGGCTGGTGAACCATTTATGGAAAAACCACCTTTGTATTATTGGCTTGCCACCATTTTAGCTAAAACTTTCTCTCCATGGATGCCATTGCACGATGGTGCAAGATTAGCTACTGGCTTATTTATGTCGATAACATGTATCGCTACTGGCTGGGCTGCAAGCAAATGGTGGGGGCGTGGTTACGGAAGATATGCCGTTCTCTCTCTATTGGGTTGTCTTGGTCTGGTGTTGCATTCACATATGATGTTAACTGATGTGCCTTTGCTAACCGGTTTTGCGATCGCGACAGCAGGTTTTGTGCATGTTGATGAGAATCCACGTCGTTCCGGAATATTGCTTGGCACCGGTGTCGGTGTTGGTTTTATGGCAAAAGGTGTGTTGGCTCTTGGCGTATTTGGGCTGAGCGCAATTTTATTGCCTGTTTTGTTCAGGCAGTGGCGCACATCTGCCTATTGGCAAGTGCTTAAGCGGGCCGTGCTATTTTCTGCGCCGTGGTTATTGATCTGGCCGATTAGCTTGTACCACCGTTCTCCTGTTTTGTTTATGGATTGGTTTTGGCTCAATAACGTCGGTCGTTTTTTTGGTTTCTCGGTAGCGCAATTAGGTGCCCCTCATACGGAAGGTTTTTGGATTACCACCCTGCCATGGTTTGCATTTCCCGCCATGCCGCTGGCATTGATCACGATTTGGCGTCATCGTTCCTCACTTTTCTCCTCAGCTGCAATACAAGCTTGTGGTTTAGTATTTTCCATCATGCTTCTGGTGTTATGGCGTGCCGCTTCTGCTCGTGACAATTACGCCTTGCCTTTACTTTTGCCGATCGCCTTGATTGCTGCCCCGGCAGCCCGAAATCTGGCTGTCAGTGTAGATAAGTTCTGGGATTGGTCTGCCAGAATGATTTTTGGATTCGTCATAGGCTTTATCTGGCTGGTATGGGGTCTCATGATCATCAAAGGTTCACCGCCAGAATGGATGTTCTTGCTCAGGGTCTTGCCAAGAGAATTTGTGCCCCATTTTGAATTCTGGCATGTCGTAGTTGCTTTCAGCCTGACAGCCATGGCTACCATAGGACTTGGATCTCTTTCTAAAATTCAAGGTCGTGGTTTAGTCAGTTGGGTTACAGGTCTTGGATTAAGCTGGATGTTGATGAGCCAATTGCTTATGCCGTGGGTTGACCATGCGAAAAGCTATCGCAGCGTTTTTTCTTCTATGCAAACTGCCTTGCCTGGCAATTTTGACTGCATGGCGAGTAAAGATCTGGGTGAATCGGAAAGGGCGATGCTCAGGTATTTTGCTGGCATCACAACCTATAGACAAGAGAATATTCCCGATACCAGTTGCGACTATCTGTTAATCAATGGATTTCAAAAGCAGTTGCCAGAACATATGCATGATAAAAATTGGGAATTGGTATGGGAGGGCGCACGCCCTGGAGATAATAACGAACGCCTCTGGTTGTTTGCTGCCAAGAAAATGAATGGTCAGTTAGCGTTCAGTAGCGCACGCCGTCCCTTGAGATAAAGCAGTCTCACAAAGAATTTTTCGATTCCGACTTAAATCGTTTAATCACCGGCACGATTGTTCGCCATATTTGCCAGGTTTTAAGAGCAGTTTTTGAAACCGATGCAATACGAGTGGGTTTGATGACAAACACCACTGCTGCAATCGCTATTGCCGCCAATGGCCGTTGCTTAATCCTTGATATGACCGTGCTCGCGCACTGATATCCGAATTCTGCAATGTCCAGCGATTGCCTGATGTCTTGCGTTTGCAAAGTGAGTACTTGCCTTTGCGCCCGAATCTTAAGTAACAAAGCTTCGCGGCGTTGCGCAAGTTGATTCGGGTGAGCAGGCATTAATGTGTTAATCCATAGTTGAGCGTGAAGAATGGCCGTGCAACGTAGAGGCATCCTTGCTTAGCTCAGATAATGTGAATGACAGTAAGCGAGGTTTTTTAACAAACTGAGATCTGAGCCAGAATCCCAAACACAGCGCCGTAGCAGAAAAAACAGAAATCATACCCGTAACGACAATAATTCTGTGACTTTCCCAAAATACGGCAATCAACAGCACCGCGAGTAAAACCACCGCAAAACAAGCGCAAAAAAGGGCGACAAGAGACCAAAGCAGAAGTGAGAAAAAACGCCCCAGTTCTTCTTCGATCTCTACTGATGCCAGTTCCAGCCTGGTATGGACGATGCCAATGAAGGTCGCCGCCAGTTGGCCTAGCGAGTCAAGAATCGCCATATTTATTTATTGCGACCGATCAACAACCCTACTAGCAATCCCACGCCGGCTGCGATACCCGCAGATTGCCATGGGTTTTCTTTGACATATACATCGGTTGCGCGGGCGGCGTCTTTGGTACGGGTTACAACGATTTCTTCAACGCGTGCCAGTTCAGCTTTGGCATTTCGCAGGGTATGTTCAAAACGTGCTTTCGCTGCTTTAAAGCCCTCACCAGATTGTTGCTCAGTGTTTTTGAGCATATCTTCGGCATCACGGATGACTTGATGCAAATCGTCCATTAGTTTGTCTTTTTGCTGTTCTACAGAGCTCATCTTCGTTCCTTTAAATTGGTTTTCGATAAAACATCCAGATTCAGTCTAGGTACAACTTGATTTGCGACACTTGCGGTAGATCAAAAAGCAATGTAATTGTTACTATGTTCATGTTACGTCATCTGGCATCATGTGCTGGTCAGACTGCAAGGGGGCAATACCCTGCCAGAGATTTTGCTTGCCTGCGCAAAGACAGACTTTTACTTTAATGCATAGTCAAGTGCAACACCAGCAAAGATTGCGGCTCCCAGCCAATTGTTATGTCTGAACGCTGCGAAGCAGCGCATGCGATCCCGCTCTCTGATGAGTGTGTAATGATATAGCGCAAAAACTACTGCAACTCCCATCCCCATATAAAACCAGCTACGTAAACCATATTGGTGCGCAATCACAGAAATCAAGGCGAAGCTTGCGCCGTAACACAACATGACAGCCAGCACATCGTAGCGACCAAAGGTAATTGCGGAAGTGCGGATACCTATTTTTAAGTCATCATCACGATCTACCATCGCGTATTCAGTGTCATACGCAAGCGACCAGAATACGTTGGCGAGCAGTAATATCCAGGCGCTCATAGGAACAGCATTTTGAACCGCCGCGTAGGCCATAGGGATGCCAAAGCCAAACGCAATCCCTAAATAGGCTTGAGGTAATGCAAAGAAGCGTTTGAAATACGGATAACTCGCAGCGATCAATACAGCAAACACAGATAGTTGTTTGGTTAAGGCATTCAAAGGCAGGATTAACGCAAACGAGATCAGAGCTAACATTCCAGCCACCGCCAGTGCTTCTTTACCAGAAATTTTGCCACTCGTCAGTGGTCGCTCCGCTGTACGTTTCACGTGCTTGTCAAAATCGCGATCTGCATAATCATTGACCGCGCAACCTGCGGACCGCATCAAGACAGTTCCCAAGCTAAAAATGAAGACGAGTTTCCAATCTGGCTTTCCTGCAGAAGCAAACCATAACGCCACCAGGGTAGGCCACAATAGCAATAAAATTCCTATGGGTTTATCTAAGCGCACTAATTTGACATACCAATGACAACGGGTAACAAAAGCGTTCATTTTTACTTGTTTGTTGTTTCAATCAAATGGAATTATAAGTCCTCTATACATCAAGTGGTCTCAATGCTATCTTAGCCGATCTATTTATTTAATCAGGTATTTTGCAAACCAAGCGGCGAATGCGCCTTGGTGAAGGTTTCACCCCGGTTCGCCCTTATGCGCGGTGCTGATAATCATTTTTTGCAAGTGTCCTGCTTCATTATTTGTATTCCAGGAAAAAACATGAAATTTTTACGACAATTTGGCTTGGCTGCCTCGGTGGCGATGATGTTGACACAGGCTGCTCCCGCCTTCGCTGTCACCGAAATCAGCTGGTGGCACTCGATGACAGGTGCTCTGGGTGATAGAGTGAATAATCTTGCCGATGAATTTAATAAAAGCCAGTCTGAGTATAAGGTTACCCCGGTTTACAAAGGGGAGTACGATGAATCCTTGTCGGCAGCAATTGCCGCCTTTCGTGCTGGAAATGCGCCGGATATTTTACAAGTATTCGAAGTCGGTACGGCGACCATGATGTACGCCAAAGGCGCTATCAAGCCAGTATCCGAAGTGATGAAAATTGCTGGTGAAAAATTTGAACCATCAGTATATATTCCGGCCGTGGCGAGCTATTACACGGCACCAAACGGCCAGATGTTGTCTTTGCCATTTAATAGTTCAACGACGGTGCTTTTCTATAATAAAGAGTTGTTTGCTAAAGCAGGGCTTGATCCGAACAAACCGCCGACAACATGGCAGGAAATGATTTCCGATGCGGCACGCCTGAAGGTCGCTGGCAGTAAATGCCCGTACACCACAGGCTGGCAAACCTGGATCCAGTTGGAAAATTTTTCAGCGTGGCATAACGTTGATTTTGCATCAAAAAATAATGGTTTCGGTGGACTCGATGCGCGTCTGAAATTCAATAGCCCTCTGCACGTCAGACATATCGAAGATATGGCGAACTGGGCTAAGCAAGGCTATTTTGTGTATGCAGGCCGTAAGAGCGAAGCTGATGCTAAGTTTTATTCGGGTGAATGCGCGATGCTGACTTCATCGAGCTCTGTTTATAGCGTGATCGTCAAAAATGCCAAATTTAAATTTGGTGTAGGCGCTTTACCATATTATTCCGACGTACCAGGGGCACCACAAAATACAATTATTGGCGGTGCTTCTTTATGGACAATGGGTGGTAAGAAGAATGAAGAATACAAAGGTGTTGCCAAATTTTATAAATTCTTATCGCAACCCGAAGTACAAGCCAAATGGCATCAAGAAACGGGCTATTTGCCAATCACCACGGCTGCGTATGAATTGACTAAAAAATCTGGCTTCTATGAAAAAAATCCAGGCACAGGAGTCGCGGTTCAGCAGATGGTGGTAAAAACGACAGATAAGTCACGTGGCATCCGTTTGGGTAGCTTCCCACAAATTCGCACTGTGATTGACGAAGAGCTGGAATCAGTCTGGACCGGGAAAAAGACAGCGAAAGAAGCCTTAGATGCAGCCGTAACACGGGGTAATGATTTATTATCTCGCTTCGAAAAAGCCAATAAATAAGTGACCTCCTGATGTCGTCGCGATGGTTTTTTCGTTGAGCAAAAGCAAATGCTCTCGCGATGACATTAAAAGGGAGGAAGATTTTCGAGTTCGATCCAGAAACCGATGTCGGGCTTAATGATTGTATCGATTGTATCGATTGTCGTGATTTGACTAATTTTATCAGAAGGTGATTCTTGGAAAAACGAGCGCGTTTTCGCTCACGATGGGTGCCCTACGCTTTATTGGCACCGCAGCTCATTGTGACTGTGTTATTTTTTTTCTGGCCGGCAGCACAAGCGCTATATCAATCAGTCTTACTACAAGATGCATTTGGATTGTCCAGTGAGTTTGTCTGGCTGGATAATTTCAACACCTTATTTGCCGACCCCAGCTATCTGACTTCGTTTAAAACGACGGGTATATTTTCCGTGCTGGTGGCGGTATTGGGACTGGGTATATCGTTGTTGCTCGCCGTGTTTGCTGACCGTGTGGTGCGGTGTGCTGCTGTCTATAAAACTTTGTTGATCTGGCCGTATTCCGTGTCACCCGTTGTTGTGGGTGTTTTATGGATGTTCTTGCTTAATCCTACACTCGGTGTTGTTGCACATTTATTGCGCCACGTTGGTATTGAATGGAACCATTTGCTGAATGCCCAACATGCGTTGATTTTGATCGTGTTAGCGGCAGTGTGGAAGCAGATCAGCTATAACTTTTTATTTTTCCTTGCTGGTTTGCAGTCGATTCCAAAATCCTTGATTGAAGCCGCCGCAATTGATGGTGCCGGACCGGTGCGACGTTTTTTTTCTATCGTTCTGCCTTTACTGACACCGACCAGTTTTTTTCTGTTGGTCGTTAATATTGTGTATGCGTTCTTTGATACGTTTGCAATTGTCGAAGCCACCACGCAGGGTGGTCCAGGTAAAGAAACTGAGATTCTGGTGTTTAAAGTGTTTAATGATGGCTTTAAAGGCGGCGATCTTGGTAGCGCCGCCGCGCAGTCTGTTATTTTGATGTTGATCGTGGTTGTGCTGACGGTAGTGCAGTTCAAGTATGTCGAAAAGAAAGTGCAGTATTGAACATGATAGAACGTAGACCTTTTCTGGATGCGCTGAGTCACTTCGTTTTAATCCTTGGCGTGTTCCTGATTGCCTTTCCAATTTACATTGCGTTTGTCGCCAGCACCCAAACTGCCGATCAGGCAGCCTTAGCGCCGATCTCTTTAATTCCAGGTGACCAGTTATGGCATAACATTGTGACAGTGATTAATGGCGGTGCGAGTGCCAATGTGGATATCAATCCGGTTGCGCGTATGTTATGGGTAAGCCTTGCCTCCGCATTATTGATCGCCGTTGGAAAGATTTCGATTTCGATGTTGTCGGCATTTGCTTTGGTGTATTTCCGCTTTCCTGGTCGACGTTTATTTTTCTGGATGATTTTTCTGACCCTGATGTTACCGGTCGAAGTCAGGATCAATCCAACTTATAAAGTCATTTCTGATCTTGGTATGCTGAATTCTTACGCAGGTTTGACAGTGCCTCTGATTGCTTCTGCGACAGCAACTTTTTTGTTCAGGCAGTTTTTTTTGACGATTCCTGATGAATTAGCAGAAGCTGCACGCATTGATGGTGCTGGACCATTGCGCTTCTTTAAAGATGTGATCTGGCCTTTGTCGCGGACTAATTTGCTGGCGCTGTTTGTGATCATGTTCATCTATGGCTGGAATCAGTATTTATGGCCGCTTTTGGTGGCGACTGAGCAAAATATGTATCCGATTGGTGTCGGGATCAAGCGCATGATTGCCGGTGGCGACGCTGCTGTCGAATGGAATCTGGTCATGACCACCTTATTGTTGGCGATGCTACCACCGGGATTGATTGTCATTCTGATGCAGAAATGGTTTGTCAAAGGTTTGGTTGACTCTGAAAAGTAATGGTGTTTTATTGCTCCGTGCACCCCGCAAAATAAAGAAATTGTATAGAGAGTGAAGATGGCACAAGTCCACTTAAAAAACGTAAAAAAAATATACGGTCACGGCAAAAAAGCAGTGAATGTGATTCATGGTGTCTCTGTCGATATTGAGGATGGCGAGTTTGTTGTTATCGTTGGTCCTTCAGGCTGCGGTAAGTCGAGTTTGTTGCGCATGATCGCTGGTCTCGAAGAAATTAGCGAAGGCGATGTAGTGATCGGCGACAGAGTCGTCAATGAATTGGAACCTAAAGACCGCGATATTGCGATGGTGTTTCAGAACTACGCGCTGTACCCGCACATGAGTGTTTTTGAAAACATGGCGTATGGCTTGAAGATACGCGGCTATTCAAAACTAGAAATAACAGACCGCGTTAATAAGGCCGCCAAAATTCTTGAACTGGAAAATTTACTCGATCGTACGCCCCGCGCTCTGTCTGGCGGACAACGTCAGCGAGTAGCAATGGGGCGTGCAATCGTGCGCGAACCAGCGGTCTTTTTGTTTGATGAGCCATTGTCAAATCTGGATGCCAAGTTGCGGGTACAAATGCGCCTGGAAATTCAGAAACTGCATAAAGCATTGGCAACGACCAGCTTATATGTCACGCATGATCAGGTAGAGGCGATGACTTTAGGCCAGCGCATGATTGTGATGAATGGTGGTGTGGCAGAGCAAATTGGTACACCAGATGAAGTCTATTCCAGGCCAGCCACGAGTTTTGTAGCGAGCTTTATCGGTTCGCCGCCAATGAATCTGCTGCAAGGTAAAATCAGTGCTGATGGTCATTGGATGACGATAGGCGAAGTCAAATTCGAATTACCATTCCATCCTTTGCATCTGCAACGTCAGACTGCGGCCGATACCGAAACTATACTCGGTGTGCGTCCGGAACATTTGTTTATCGGTATGCCTGGCTTACCATTTGAGGTCGAACTGGTTGAATCTTTAGGTGCCGACTTATTGATACATGGGCGTTGCGCCGGTCAGCAAGTTGTTGTACGCGCACCTGTGGGAACGCCGGTGAGCGTCGGGCAGAAGACGACGGCAGGATTTACTTTTGATAGCATGCACAGATTTGATCCACACACGCAGAAACGAATTGATTAAAGCGGTTGGGAAATTTACATCAGCATTGCAGGTTTGCGGCGTGGCACTTGCGTGATCAGGTCTTTTTCTGCGGGTTCAGAATCGCTGATCAAATTCGACATATCTGTCAGATGGCGATTCGATATTTGCTCTATCCCGTGCTGTTGTCCGAGCATGTAACCGGAACCAAAGACGATACCTGTGACCAAAATACAGGCGCTATAGCGGATGATCGTTTTCATAAACACCTTCCATGTCTGATGTTGGGATTCAGAGGGTAAATGGTGATCGAGACACGATTTACCCGCTGCGCTCACAGTAATCAAGCTAGTGCTCAACTACTGTCGAGAAATGTCTGACCATAACACCTGGTTAGCTTGGGCAGATGACTGTTACTTACTTAAAACTCAAAGACATTAATTGCTGACCGTAGTGTCGCAATTCATGAAACTTCAGACTAGCAAAATGTTCCAAGGTTTAAAAAATAGTATCTCTGGTACCGAAATTTGATACTATCATTTCAAAATTACGACCTAAAAGGGAAGTCATGAGTTCACCAGAATTATTGCTGAATGTATTACGTACTGAGCTACGAGCCGCAGGAGTTACTTATAAAATTTTGGCTGAACGCATAGGGATGAGCGAGTCGAGCGTGAAGCGCATGTTTGGCCAAAAGGACATGAACTTGTCGCGTCTCGCAGAAATCTGCAAAGCGGCTGGCATCGCATTGGAGGACGTGTTTCGACAAGCCGCGGATGTAACGCCCCATTCTGATACATTGACGCTGGAGCAGGAAAAATCTCTGATTGCAGACGCCAAGCTCTTATTGGTTGCTATTTCTTGCCTCGGTCACTGGACACTGGAACAAATTGTTGAAACTTATGAGTTGAGTCAGGCCGAATGTGTCCTGCATTTGATTGCGCTGGATAAGTTGGAGCTGATTGAATTACGTCCAAATAATCGTTATCGTCTGAACGTTTCACCGGCTTTTCATTGGCGGCCTGATGGACCAGTACAGCAGTTTTTTCGGGATCACGTGGTGAGTGATTATTTTAAAGGTACTTTTAATCACACTGGTGAAACCTTGCTTTGCGTACCGGCACGGGTTTCCGACCGTAGCGCCATGGAAATCGTACAAAAAATTCAGCATCTTGCTGCGGAACTGGCGCGTTTGCAGCAAGATGATCGTCGCTTGAAACCAGAAGAGCGCGATGGTTTTACGCTCTTGGTTGGTTTCCAGTCATGGGAATTTTCTGCCTTGACTGCTTTACGCCGTCCTGAGACTAAGCCTGAACTTCCACGCACGACTCACCAAATAGGGCTTAAGAAAAGATAGACGGCGGAGCCCGCACCACGGGTTGCGCCAGCACCAAAGAATAACGGACCGAAACGTGTATCGACTGACAAGCTGGCGCTACCGGCTTGCTTCAGAATACCTCTGCTAAATGGCTCAGTTGTGCCGTAGGTACCTCCGATTTCGGCAGACAACGCGAAACGGATTGCACCGCCTACGGTACTGGGAAGTGCACCTATTTTACGGGCTACGACGATTCGTCCAAAAACGCTTTTATCGCCAGTTAAGGAGTTCGTCGGCAAGCCCGATAGTCTCAGAAAACCACCCAACGGCGTATCCGGATCCTTATTTTGCGTGTGTGACCACTCGCCGTAAATGTGTCCCGACCAGTCCCCATATTCAAATGCCCTTAATGCACTGATCGTCGATTCAGCAGTGGAAGGTTCTCCTGAAACTTTGCTTGGTGATCTCTGCCACATAGCATTGAGGTAAGCACCTTGCGTCGGAAAAGCGAGTGAGTTGAGTGTATCCACTCTGAAATTAATAATCTGTGTCGTATCGAAAAGACGAAAGTCTGGATCGACGGTTCTCTCTGGGTCAGATGACAATTCCGAATTAATTTTTCGATACCCTCTCTCTATACCTGCTTCAAGACTTCCCCAATTACCGAATTGTCGTCCGATTAAAAATGTGGCGCTCGTGCTGCTCGTTTCTCTATTGGCGATCTTGATACCGCCATCATAAATATTTTGGTTACGAGCACTGTACTCGATTGCTGGCGCGATATACCACTGAGAAGCGGGTGCTAAAGGTTGCCAGAACTGTGTTTTGAATTTTCTGATACTACCAATTTTTGCGAGCGTACGTAGCTCTCCGCCGTATGCGTTAAGTGACGACGCGACGTGTAACAAATCTAAGGAAAAACTATTTTCGTCAGAAAAATTGCTAGCGAGTTCCATCCCGAAGCGCAGGCGATTGCGGCTGGAATTCGATTCAGTTGGTTTAATCAGAACACTACGTTCTCCATCTTTATCGCTGATGATGGTTTCGACGTTGTCTAAGTCGCCGCGGCCATACAGTTGCGTGGTTGCCTTACGAATTTGTTCTTGAGTCAGTACCTGACCTTCCTCTAGTCCTGTCTGAGAAATCAGAGCAATCGGATTAATGTATTGGGTTCCCTCAACTTCAATCTTTGCTATGGGTAATGCCGTGATGGGTGTTTTTGTAATGGATCCGGCGTATAAGCGGTGCTCTTCATAAGATGAAAAGTTTTCCTGAGAAATGCTAAAGTTTTGCAATTTCTCTTTTAAATTTTCAACGGCTTTTTCTCCTGCTTTAATAGCGCGTGGATATTGGGCGAAATCAAGAAAACTAATGCCATCCAGGCTGGGCGAAATTAAAACGTCATCTGGCTTTAATTGCTTGATCGAGCGTTGCACATTTTGCTCGGTAAGGATTTGCAGCATTTGCGTGGCCACATCGACGGCACTTTGCAATTGATGCTCTTTGGCTAAAGGTGTCCCGACATTGACTGCAATAATGATGTCTGCACCCATTGCCCTCGCCATTTCTACAGGAAGATTACTGACCAGACCACCATCGACGACGAGTTTGTCCTTAATACGTACCGGCGCAAAAACACCGGGTACTGCAAGAGAGGCTCGCATGGTCGCCAGCAATGGCGTGTTGTCCAGCTCGACCAGATCACCAGTTAATAAATCAGATGCGGCCGAACGAAAAGGTAAGGCCAGTTGATTTACAGGATGGTCACGCATGCCCTCGGGAAGCAATTGTGTCAATGCGTTCTCTAAGGCTGCGTTGCCAGCGGCGGCAGGAGGTAGAAACACGCCTTTCTTGGTGGCCGCAAATTCTATTCTCGTCGGGATGAGCGTATCTTCTTCTTTTCGTCTGAAATCCAAATCGGTACGCGCAGGACGATCTGAGAGGACATGATCCCAGTCAGTGTCGTGAACGGTTTTTTCCAACTCTTCTGGCGTACGACCTGCAGCGTAGGCTCCACCGACGACAGCTCCCATACTGGTACCAACAACGATATCAACCGGAATGCGCATTTGTCGCAGTGCGCGTAAGACACCTATGTGCGCGAATCCACGCGCACCGCCGCCTGAGAGTACTAAGGCAATCCGGGGGCGATTTTGTGGCACGTTTATATCAACGGAATTATTCGTATTGGTTTGCGCAATGCTTAGTGGTGCAATAAAGAGTAAGCACAGAGTGACGTATAAGAAAGAAAATCGGTGTAATAGCATGTTGAAGCAAGCTCTCTGCAAACATTGAACGGGATAGACCGAAATGAATTTTAAAAGTTCAAAAAAGACAATATTATAATTTTTTTGATGAAAATCCTGAACCAGGATTATTCAGGCACCGCCGTGTTGATTAATGCGGTCAGTACATGATCACGCCATTTGCCGTTGATTTTCAGGTAGGACTTGGCATAACCCTCCTTTTCGAAACCAAGTCGTTCTAAAACACCTGCACTGCGCACATTCTCTGGTAGGTAATTTGCCATAATGCGGTGCAATTTTTCTTGCTCGAACATATGTTGAATGGCAGCCTTGAGTGCTTCAGTCATATAGCCTTTTCCCTGATGGGTATGTGCTATCGCATAGCCGAGATGGCATGCTTGAAATACGCCACGAACGATATTGCTGAAATGGCAGTTGCCTATCATTTGTTGGTCACATATCAGCGCCAGAAATAAGCCATTTCCGGCTTCCATTTGTTGCAGTTGTTGATGTAGGCGCTCTTCGCATTGCGCGAATTCAAAATAGCGATCGTCCCGCATAGGCTCCCATGGGCCAAGATGCTGGCGATTTTCTTGCAGGTAGTGATGTAGTAAGCCCGCATGTTCTGGTTTTAAAACACGCAAGCTCAGGCGAGGCGTGGTAATGGGTTCAATGAGCATCATCGTCGCTGAAAAATGGCGTGAAATCGGTGAATACGTGAAGCTTGTTTCGGTTGCTGTTGAAATTCTTCTCAATCCGACTATCTCAAACATGGAATTACAGCGCGGGTCTCAGGTGCTCTACCTTCGCTCTTAATAGTCGTGCAGGGCGGGTGCACCCGCCAATTTGTCTGGCACTGTTGATGTGTGTCATAAACGAAGCTGTGTTCGTCTCCGTGAAAAATTGCATCACGAGGTTATTGCGGGCTGGCGCTTTCGTCAAGCATGGTCACACCTGGCAGGTCACAGGCGAGTACGGCTTCGCGTATCGCTTCTATCGCAGCCTGGCGGGTAAAACTTTTGCGCCATGCTATCACCACACGCCGATCCGGAACCGGCTTGGCAAAGCGCACGTAGCGTAACATGCCGTCGGTGGATTCCATGTCGGGGACAGAAGCAATTGGCAAGACCGTCAATCCAATTCCTGACGCCACCATATGGCGTATGGTTTCTAAGGATGAGCCTTCAAAGGTGCGGGCGATACCATCGCCGGTCGTTGAAAAACGTGCCATCTCCGGACACACTTCCAGCACCTGATCGCGGAAACAATGACCATTGCCAAGCAAGAGCATGGTTTCTGATTTCAGCTCTTCGGAAGAGACTTCTTTGCGTTTTGCCCACGCATGATCTTTCGGCATGGCAACGACAAAGGGCTCATCGTATAAAGCTTGAACCATCATCCCTTGTTCCGGCAGCGGCAAAGCCATAATCGCCGCATCCAACTCGCCCTGGCGTAATAGTTCTATGAGTTTGACGGTAAAATTTTCCTGCAATACCAGCGGCATTTGAGGTACCCGCTGTATCATGGTTTTGACTAATGTCGGCAGCAGATACGGACCAATTGTGTAAATCACACCTAGTCTGAAAGAACCAGCGAGAGGATCTTTATTTTGTTTAGCAATTTCTTTGATTGCTGCAGTTTGCTCAAGCACGCGTTCAGCCTGCGCGACGATTTGTGCGCCAAGTGGGGTGGTTGAAACCTCCGTTCCACCACGCTCAAATATGGTCACTCCCAACTCATCTTCGAGTTTTTTGATCGCAACGGACAGCGTCGGTTGTGCAACAAAACAAGCTTCTGCTGCATGACCGAAATGCTTTTGCCGGGCGACGGCGACAATATATTTTAATTCTGTGAGTGTCATGAGCTTAGTTTGGCACAGACTTTCGCTGGCGTCAGCAATCTGTTTCGATCAATTTCAGAAAATACCTTGAAATTTGGGGAGTATATTTTTTTTCTTCTTATATTACAAAGACAAAATGGTATGAATGTAATGATACTCTAGTAGAGTATAAATTTCGCCCGCTTGTTAAATAAATAAGCGGGCGAGGTATCGATAAGAAAAGTCTTCTTATGATTTTTGCATGTTATTCATAGCTTTGCTTAATTCCAGATGTCCTTGCGCAGTACCACTGTCGGGAACGGTTTCTCCCTCGCGCTGGCGTACTTCTGCCAAACGTGCGGCGAGTTGTTCAGGTGCATCTTGACCGCGACCGACCCAGATTCCTGGCGTCAACGTGATATTAGCTGCTTCAAAACTACCCGCTCCGGCGCAAAGTATGGCGCGGGTTGGTGCATCTTGTGCTGCCAGCACCAGCATCGCAGGTACGACATCAGAGGGTTTGAGTGCCTGTAAAAATTCGGCAGGGAATAAGCTTTCTGTCATTCGAGTCGCTGCTGTAGGTGCCAGACTATTGACGCGAATATCGTATTTGGCGCCTTCTAACGACAAGGTTTGCATCAATCCTACCAACGCCAGTTTTGCCGCACCATAGTTTGATTGTCCGAAGTTGCCGTATAAGCCTGACGAAGAAGTCGTCATCACGATACGTCCGTATTTTTGCTCAGTCATGATTGGCCAGACCGCTTTGCAGCAATGCACGGCACCCATCAGATGGACATCCATAACGAGTTTGAAATCATCAATGTCCATTTTGGCGAAACTTTTATCGCGCAAAATCCCTGCGTTATTGATCAGGATATCGACCCGACCCCATTGCGCGACCGTCTCTGCGACCATCGCTTGCACGGCGGCGAAATCTGTCACTGAGGCACCATTGGCGATTGCTTCGCCGCCTGCAGCACGTATCTCTTCTACGACTGCTTGTGCTGCGGTTAACGATGACCCTGAGCCATCGCGCGCACCGCCAAGATCATTAACGACTACTTTGGCACCGCGAGCCGCCAGTGCTAACGCATGCTCACGCCCTAAACCGCCACCAGCTCCAGTCACAATTGCAACCCTGCCTTTGAAATCAATAGTCATTTGTTTTCCTTTAAACGATGTTGTTGAATCGATCCGCTTTGCTTATTACTTTTTATTTATTACCAAACCTGAATGAGGAAATATCTCTTAATCCGCATGAATGTAGAACAACATTGTAATTGCTGTCTTTACGGCAGGTACATGCAAGCATCAATTTATTTAGGAAATTGCCTCGAAAACACGGAAAAGATCACCCTGTCTTTCGTGCTGCATTTGTTCATTGCTAAGCAAATTTTTTTTGCATCATGATTGCCCCACCCATGGCGGGATTCAATTCATAACTGCTAAATCCCTGATCCACATACAAAGCATGTGCAGGCGCGTTGCCCTGTAAAACTTCCAACGTGATTTTGCAATAAGCGTGGGTTTGCGCAAAATCACTGATAAAGCCCAATAATTTTTTGGCGATTCCTTGTCCCCTGAACGCGGGATGTACGCCAAAATCATGAATATTCAATAGAGGCTTGCATGCAAAAGTAGAAAAGCCTTCGATACAGATAGCGAAGCCAACTGCCTGTTCATTTTGATACGCGAGAAATCCTTGGATATTTGGTCGCTGTTTCAACTCGGCGATCAGGTTTTTTTGTGCATAGTCTGACAACGCTTCACCACCGCCCATCGGGTCGCTGGCATAGGTATTAAGCATCAACAGCAAATCGTTTGCATGACGTGGTTGTTGTAAATCTGCTTGGAGAATAGTCAACATAATGAGGTAAATAATATCGATAAGCGAAGTGGTAAAGACAGAATAAATTGACTCAGTCTGAGATAGAAATAGCTTAAATTAAAAAACGATCAAGGTAATATTTTTGGGGGAAAAGTAGGTGAGTTCTACTTCCGCGAAATAAAACAGATTGTAATACGACAGATACAAACCGATGCATTCTCGATACGACAAATAGTTTCCTGTAAAGCTATCATGCGCGATTTGATCAAACTATTTACGGCGGCGAGAAATGACGCAACAGATAATCTATGTGTCAACCGCCTTTCTGAATGGTCGTTAATGGTAGCACTGCACTGATAATTGATCTGCATTTTAAAAGATCCGGGTGTGATCGAAATGACTTCTCATTAATCGTTTAAAGGACTTATCATGAACAAACTCGTAAAATGCCTGATCCCTTTTGCACTCGTTGTGGGATTATCGCCTTTATCTTCCATGGCACAGGTTTTGCCAGGTAAGCATCCAGCTTATTTACATGCACTGACTGATTTGCGCACAGCACGCTGGTTTTTGTATCACCAAGCGGGCGACGCAAAAGTTTATGCAGGTGAAGATAAGGGCATTAATGAAATTGATGCTGCGATCAATGAAATCAAACGCGCATCCATTGATGACGGTAAGAACCTCAATGATCATCCTGGTGTTGACGTAAAAGAACACGGCAGCCGTTTATTGAAAGCGATCGAAACGCTGAAAAAAGCACATGCTGATATCGATAAAGAAGAAGACAATCCAGATGCACATGAATTGCGTCATCGTGCTTTGGAACATATTGACCGTGCTATCAAAGCCGCTGAATCTGCTCATGCAGAATGGTTGAAAGAAAAGAAATAAGCTTTGCGTCATAAAAAAAGCCGTGCAGTCAGCATTATCTGATTGCACGGCTTTTTAATTTCAGACTGAGTTAATGCGCTTCTTCCCAGTTTGTGCCGACGCCGACTTCAGCCAATAACGGCACATTTAATTGAGCGACATTGGCCATCAGTTCTGGCAATTTTTTCTTGACCAGTTCGAGTTCAGATTCTGGTACTTCGAGCACCAATTCATCGTGAACTTGCATAATCATTTTGGATTGCAGGTGATCTGTTTCCAGCCAATTTTGTACCGCAATCATTGCCAGCTTAATTAAGTCTGCAGCTGTACCTTGCATCGGTGCGTTAATCGCCGCACGCTCTGCACCCTGACGGCGCGGACCATTTGGGCTATTGATTTCTGCCAGCCACAGACGGCGACCAAATACAGTCTCAACGTAGCTATGTGCCTTGGCTTTGGTGCGTGTATCAGCCATATATTGCGCGACGCCTGGATAACGTTGGAAATATTTGTCGATATAGTTTTGCGCCGCACTGCGTTCTATACCAAGATTACCTGCTAGTCCAAATGCACTCATGCCATAGATCAGGCCAAAGTTAATGACCTTGGCATAGCGACGTTGTTCACTGGTTACTTCTGGCAGCGAGACACCGAAAATTTCTGACGCCGTTGCCTTGTGTACGTCTTCGCCATCAGCAAACGCTTTGAGCAAACTCGCATCACCAGAAATATGCGCCATGATACGCAATTCAATTTGCGAATAGTCGGCAGAGATAATCACATTGCCAGGAGCGGCAACAAACGCTTCACGGATGCGGCGCCCCTCGGCCGTGCGTACCGGAATATTTTGTAAGTTCGGATCATTTGAAGCCAATCGACCGGTCACTGCAACGGCTTGCGCATAATTGGTATGAACACGGCCTGTGCTGGCGTTGACCATCTTAGGCAACTTATCGGTGTAAGTCGATTTGAGTTTTGCCAATCCACGATATTCAAGTAGCACTTTAGGTAAAGGATAATCTTCCGCCAGTTTTTGCAATACTTCTTCATCGGTTGATGGCGCACCGGAAGGCGTTTTTTTGACGACCGGCAGACCAAGTTTTCCAAAGAAAATTTCACCCAATTGCTTTGGGGAATTTAGATTGAATGGTTGCTCTGCAAGTTCATAGGCTTTTTGTTCCAGCTCTAACAAGCGTTTGCCAATTTCATTCGATTGTGTTGCCAGCAGGTCTTTGTTGATCAGCACGCCATTACGTTCAATTTTTTGCAGAACGATAGATGTTGGCAATTCGATGTCGTGATAAACGTGCTGCAGTTTTGCGTCAGGCTCTATTTCTGGCCACATCGCCAGATGCAATTGCAGCGTGATGTCAGCATCTTCAGCGGCGTAGGCGGTGGCGCGTTCCAGATCGACCTGATCGAAGCAAATTTGTGCAGCGCCTTTGCCGCACACTTCTTCAAAGCTGATGGTTTTTTTTCCGAGATGACGTAAAGCCAGACTATCCATGTCATGTGACTTATGGGATTCAAATACGTACGATTCCAGCAAAGTATCGTGTTTGATGCCACGTAAATGCACACCTTGATTCGCAAAAATATGGGTGTCATATTTCAGGTTTTGTCCAACTTTTGCTTTGCTATCATCTTCCAGCCATGGCTTGAGTTTTTCTAACACTAATGCCTTCGATAGCTGTGTTGGACAGTCACCGTAATTATGTGCGACGGGGATATAGCAAGCGTGTCCGACTTCACAACACAGTGAGATGCCAACTAGTTGTGCTGTCATTGGTTCTAATGAGGTGGTTTCCGTATCCACGGCGGTTAAACTGGCGGCGTTGATGCGATGAATCCATTCATCCAATGCCGCTTCCGTCAGCACGGTCTCATAGTTTTTAATAACGACTTTCGCTTCGCTTTGATTAGCGTTTGCGTCTTCATTAAATAAACCAGCTTGTGCTGGCGTATTGCCCGAATAGGCAGATGCAGATCCAGAGCTAAGTGGTGTTGCACCAGCTGTGGCATCGCCGGATAATTCACGCAACCAGGTTTTAAAACCATAGCGCGTGAAGAAAGCGAGCATCGCTTCTTTGCTTTCTGCTTGCGATACCAGACTCGCTTGTATCGATTGATAATGTGCGGCAAGGTCGCAATCTGTTTTTACTGTAATCAATTCACGACCGCGTGGTAACCATTCAAGTGCCGCACGAAGGTTATCACCGACCACGCCTTTGATTTTGTCAGCGTTCGCGATCACACCATCTAAACTATCGAACTCTGTCAGCCATTTGACCGCCGTTTTGGGGCCGCATTTTGTCACGCCCGGGACGTTATCAACGGTGTCGCCAATCAGGGTCAAATAGTCGATGATGCGGTTCGGTGGCACGCCAAATTTTGCCAATACGCCAGGTTCATCCATTTTCTCATTGGTCATAGTGTTAATTAACATGACTTGTGAATTGACCAGTTGCGCCAAATCTTTATCACCTGTTGATACCACGGTATTCATACCGAGTTTGCTGGCTTCTACCGCCAGTGTGCCAATGACGTCATCGGCTTCTACGCCTTCGACCATCAGAATTGGCCAGCCCATGGCTTTAACGACTTCATGGATAGGTTCAATTTGCAGTCGCAGATCGTCAGGCATTGGTGCACGTTGGGCTTTGTATTCCGGATATAAGTCGTCGCGGAATGTTTTGCCTTTTGCATCAAATACGCACGCCATGTATGCTGCCGGATAGTCGCTACGCAGGCGGCGTAACATATTGATCATGCCGTAAATGGCACCGGTGGGTTCGCCTTGCGGGTTGCGCAGATCAGGCATAGCATGAAAAGCACGGTACAAATAGCTGGAACCATCAACTAACAACAGGGTATTTTGCATATGAACGAGAACAGAAAAAATGTGACTAGGTTGCGCCAGATTATGGACAAAGATAAGGCAACTGCCTTAAAAGCGCGTGAATCATGGCATATGTTCACGATTATGGCAGAGTTTATTGACTCTACGGAACGCCTTTCAAATATTGGTCCTGCGGTGACGATTTTCGGCTCAGCCAGAATCAAGCCAGATGACCCGTATTATCAAAGTTGTGTCGATTTGTCGCGCCGCTTGTCTGATGAAGGGTTTGCAGTGGTATCTGGAGGCGGCCCTGGCATTATGGAGGCGGCTAATAGAGGTGCTTATGAGGGTAAATCGGCCTCTGTAGGCCTCAATATTGAATTGCCACATGAGCAAAAAAGCAATCCCTGGCAAAACATCAGCCTGACTTTCCGTCATTTCTTTGCACGTAAAGTCGCCTTTGTAAAATACGCGGATGCCTATGTCGTCTATCCCGGAGGGTTTGGCACCATGGATGAGGTCAGTGAAGTATTGACCTTAATGCAGACGGGAAAAACACGTCGCATACCGGTGATATTGGTTGGGACAAGCTTTTGGGGTGGTTTGCTCGAATGGATCAAAGTGCAGATGGCGGGTAATGGCATGATTGCGCCAGAAGACCTGAATCTGGTGCAATTAATTGATGAACCTGCCAATATTGTCGATGCGATTTATGCATTTTATGAAGAGCGCAATATTGAGCCTTCTGAGGAAGAACTGCATCGCATGTTGTATCTGTAATGTTTATAACTCAATTGGCTTAGTAACAAAAAAGGCAGAGAGACCTCTGCCTTTTCTTTGTCGTAATGGCTTAAGCCAGGAAAACCAGTATCAGGCCGATTGCTGCGGGAATACTCTGTATGAACAAAATCTTGCGACTGGCTGTTGCCGCACCATAAAGACCGGCGATAAAAACGCAAGTCAGGAAGAAAATTTTTACATCCTGACCGGCCACACCCGACAGCAAACCCCAAAATAATCCCGCTGCTAAAAAGCCATTGTATAAGCCTTGGTTTGCTGCCAGAACTTTCGTTGCGGCTGCGGACTCCTTTGTTTGCCGAAATGCACGTAACCCCGCTGGCTTATCCCACAAAAACATTTCCAGTACCAGAATGTATACGTGTAAAACTGCAATGAGAGTGACGACGATATTAGTTATTGTTTGCATGGCGATTCTCCTAAGGCAGTATGTACTTATCGACAATCAATCTGCTTCGTTTTACCTAATCGATGTAGTTGACACGGGAAAACTTTGCTTTGAAATCTTCCGGCATAGCCGCGACTTTGCCTGCCTGATAGTCAAAGAAAACAAACCCCGATTTTGCCATCGCCACCAAAGTTTGATTGCTCGGACGAGAGATACGGAAAATAATGTCACCGCCATATTTGTTGAAATCCATCATCCCAACTTCAAACAATAGCTGGTCGCGTGCATGTGCCTCTGCTTTATAGGTCGTGGCCAGATCAGTCACGATAATGCCGATGCCTTCTTGTGCTGTTTCGCGAATACCAAACTCAAACAAAAATCTCGCCCGAGCTTCCGAAATCATAGAAATCATTGAATCATTGCCAAGATGATTTGCACCGTTGATATCGGTCACCCGAACGGTAAGGGGCGTAGAGAAGTAGTACTGGTCTTCAGGAAATTCTAATTGCAGGCGTGCCATAAAAATTTAAAAAAATATGCATAAACCGTGATTGTAACTGGCTTTGAAGGTGATGCCAGGAATTTTAGCTATATAACTTATTGCACATCACCTTCACTCCTGAATCTGGAAAGTTGACTTAAATCATATGAAAGAGTTATTTTCAGGCAAATTATTTATTAAATATTTAAACAAAATAAATTTAACAATTGTTGAAATGTTGCTCCTTGTAAATATGAAATAAACGCATAGTATGAAAAAAATAAAGCGAGGCATGTCATGAAAAACGACCTAAAAATTGCTCCAGATGCTGAAACAATATCGACCCGCGATGCCGCTGACGTTCTCAAGGTCAGCATCAGAGCCGTGCAAATGTGGGGGGCGCACGGTCGACTTCATGCCTGGAAAACTTCCGGAGGTCATCGGCGGATATTTAAGAACTTTGTCGATGCGATGTGTGCCGCGCGCTTTCTCTTTGTGGATGCTGGAGAGATATTTGATATTTTGGTTGTGGATGATCAGCCTTTGCATACAAGCCTGACTGATTTTTACGCCAGCATGTCCGGAGCTTCCATCAAGGTTTTATCAATAAAAAATTCTCTCGAAAGCCTGATACGAATAGGTGAAGCACCACCACATTTGTTGATTACGGATGTCGTGATGCCACACGTGGATGGCTTTCAATTTTTAGCGACGTTGAGTAAACACTCTTGGTCTGAAACGATGAGGATCATCGTCACAACCACATTATCGAAGTAGGCCCGCTGGCTGCTTCGCCAAATTGATGCCGTTACCAATTGCCGATCAGTATGCAATCGTGACACACATTCAGACCGAAAAATAATTTTATGAAATGACCTTAAAAAATTTCTACGAATTCATCAGGATTGATCTGGCACGACCAATTCATCAGTTCGCTCAACAACCGGATTTTTTTCAGACGAGGATAGTTCGCCAGAAATGCAAGGTCTGGTAGAAAATGGAAAAGCGATCTCAGAACGTGTGTAAAAAATCGAATTGTTGGCGGAGCTATTTGGAACTTCACCTCTGGTTGATCAGGAACGTTTGCTTTTTGAAACCATGATTACAACCGCTTTGAATGCTGAGAATAAGCAGTTGGAATCGCGTGGTCTGGAAATCTATTTAGATGGTCTCGGAGCTGAATTACCTCCTGTGTATGGAAGTAGCATCTGGCTTACCCGGGCTTTACGTGAGTTGATCAACAATGCGGCGCGTCATGCATTACCAAAATCGCGGTGAGAAATCGTCTTGCGTTGTACAGGTACGCACGTCATCCTGAGCCTGCGTAACCATGGACAATTTGCCAGAAAATTCTGCATTTACATGGCGGTCGCATGACAGTAGTTGAAGGCGACGGTGATGACATCATCGAATTTAATCTGGAATTAGCAACCGGTGCACCAGTCAACTTTTATCAACTGATTGACGAAGTTGATCGCGTCATATCGCGTCGCTTGCAACAGGCTGTGGTAGTGATAAACGGTTCAAGAAAGTTGTATTGATCTTCGTATATTGTGTGAAGAGCATGATGAAGTGAATGAGATTGGCATACGCGTCAGTGATCAGGGAATCGGTCTCACACCAGCGCAATTATCACGTTTGTTTGAACGCTTCTTCCGTGCTGACCCTTCCGGCAATATTCCCGGCACGGGTCTTGGTATGTGCATCGTCAAAGAAATTATTGAATTGCATGGTGGCAGGGTCGACGTTCAAAGCGAAAAAAATGTCGGCACTACAGTCACGCTATGGCTGACCAACGGTCAGAGAGCAAGAGTTGCTTGCGGCATAATCGCGGTCGGTAGGGAATAGTTCCTGCCTTCTTTTATATTTTGATCGCCATCCCAACCGACCGCGGCGCAGTGTGCTTAAAACCAAACTGTGCATACAAATCTTGTGCTTTTCCATCAGCGATCAGACTGACATACGCGCTGGAGGGGACTTCATCTTCAATAAATCGCATGATTTCTTGCATGATGATTTTCCCCAAGCCTTTGCCCTGATGCTTAGGTAATACCGCAATATCGACCACCTGATAAAAACATCCTCCATCACCAATGATGCGCCCCATACCGATCGTCGTGTGCTGATGGATGATCTGCACAGTAAATAAGCTATTAACCAAGCCGCGACCCGCCGCCTCAATAGTTTTTGCGCTCAAACCACTGGCGCTTCGCAACCGGCAATAGTCTTCGATGCTGGGTGTTGATAATGTGATGCTGTAGCCGGGCGGTAGTGTGATATGCATGCTCTATAAAGGTAGTCAGAAATAAGAGTCAATGTTATCTTATTTTTAAACAACCAGTTTTATCATATAGAAAGTATTTAGGAATGGTCCCCCAAGATGATTGCCTGGCCTCAGTTAAATTGTTCAATCAATTTGCAGAACGCTATGCTGAAAAATATTTTTACCTTGAGCAATATGATCGTTTCTATGCGATGTTCGCTGCCCAGTTGCCGTATGCTGCGCGGGTGATTGATATTGCCTGTGGTCCGGGTAATGTGTCTGCATATCTGCTCAGGCATCGTCCTGATTTATCTTTGATGGGTGTAGATTTGGCGCCTAAGATGATAGACATTGCGCGGCAGCGCGTGACCGCAGGACAATTTTTTGTTGGTGATTGCCGTCGTCTGCATGAGGTCGCAACAGGTTGCGATGGGGCAGTGTTCGCGTTTGGATTGAGTTATCTGAATCAGACTGATGCAGAGCAATTTTTTACTTCGTTGAATCGCGTGTTAAATGCGGACGCCGTCTTGTTATTGACTACCATTTCCGCGTCTGAGAGTTCTTCACGTTATGAACGCTCAAGCACTGGCGATGAGCTCTTGACCGTGTACCGCACTCCGAAAGAAATGAGCGAAATGCTGACAAGCTACGGTTTTGAAGTGCAGTATGTTGAGTTAGTGGCGAGCCCGGCAAATGCGCCGTTTCCAACGCAGGATGTGGTGTTCATCGCCAAAAAGCTGACACAACAGATTTAATTTTTAACAAAATATCGATCATTTTTAATATTTTGTCAGCTTTTACCTCGGAGATCGTGACATCGATCTCAGGGTAAGGCACTGATTTGGTTCAGGTTTTGGCTATCGTGCGCTGGCTCTGTTAAAATATGACCTTTGCGGAACTGAAATACCATCGAAAGCCGTGTTGTCAACAACGGGTGTAAAAAGAGGGTGAAAAAGGCGGATTGCGGAATCATTCCTGATTGATGCTTTTTGACGCCCTTCGATGCTGTTCAATTGTTCCAGATCTTCCTCTTTTTCTAAGTTCCCGTATGTCTGATTCCAAACCTGCTGATAGCGGCAAACCGCTGTTTTATGATCCAACCGAGCGCCGTATTCGTAGCTTTGTAACCCGCGCCGGACGTTTGTCTGACGCGCAGGCACGTGCAATTGAAACGCTGGGTCCACGTTTTTGTATTCCTTACCAAAAGGCGTTGCTGGATGTGGATGCAGTCTTTGACCGCACAGCACCAACCGTGTTTGAGATCGGTTTTGGCATGGGTGAAACCAGCGCCAAAATCTCGGCCAGCATGCCCGACAAAAATTTTATCGGGGTTGAAGTACACACACCAGGTGTCGGTAGCTTACTCAAGCTCACCGAAGAAATGGGCTTGCAAAATCAACGCATTATTCAACACGATGCGTTTGAAGTGTTGACCAATATGATTGCTCCCTTGTCACTGCATGGTGTGCATGTTTTCTTCCCAGACCCATGGCACAAAGCGCGCCACAACAAACGTCGCTTGATTCAGGGCCCATTGGTGCAATTACTGGCGTCGCGTTTGGCACCAGGTGGTTATCTGCATTGTGCAACAGATTGGGAAGATTACGCAGTACAGATGCTGGAAGTGTTAAGCGCTGAGCCAACATTAAAAAATACTGCTGAGGGCTATGCACCACGTCCGGATTATCGTCCAGTGACCAAATTTGAAAACCGTGGATTGCGGCTCGGTCATGGTGTGTGGGATTTGGTGTTTGAAAAGATCTAGTTTTGCAGATTTGCGCGTGTAGATGCTGTTAACTGACCCAAGTTTGTCATTCCTGCTAAAAACACGCAGGAATGACGAAATTACGTAAGGTGGATCAACCCGCCAACGCCGATCAATGTGCAGCCCGCACGGGCTGTACCCGCGCTATAAACTCATTGTTCCTGCACTAAAGCTTCGTCAATAATGACTTTCTCTTTTCCCAGCGCTGAGTGACTACGCTTGGATTTGAGTATCGGATAAAATAACTCTGCCAGCCAGTTTTCTTTGCCATATAGCAGATCATCTTGTAAGCCAATTTTGGGCGGGTAACGACGTGTGATCAATGCTGTCCCAAACAAGATATCCCAGAAAAATAAGAAATTCCCATAGTTGCCACGGTAATGTCCGATGCCATCATCCATGGTGAGCGCGTGGTGTGCGTAGTGTGTTGCCGGTGTTGAAATAGTACGCTCAACCAGCCACATCACATGCTTCATGACAGGCATTTCATACAATGGCTTATCCCAGGGATTGGCGCTGTGTGCGCCGATTATGACTGCTAGTTTAAGGATTACGTAGACTACATAAACG
The DNA here is from genome assembly GCA_049340365.1 of Undibacterium sp. Ji67W. Classification (GTDB taxonomy): domain Bacteria; phylum Pseudomonadota; class Gammaproteobacteria; order Burkholderiales; family Burkholderiaceae_D; genus Undibacterium. The sequence goes on from JBMPOY010000008.1 coordinate 204,624, forward strand.
TCGCCAAATCCAAGATAAATTAAGATAGACGAAATCCATATTCCTGGCATCGCAGCGTAATAGAAAAAATTGTTACGGTAGACGACGCGTATGCTCATATAGGCAGCCGAGTGGTGGGCGCGATGGAACGGCCACATCCACGACGTGTGTGAAAGGCGATGCCACCAGTATTGCGTCAAATCATCTGCTACGAGCAGGATCAAAAACATGCTCCATGCTGGTAAATAACTATACGCATTATGCTGCGATGGGAAAAAATGCATCCCCAGGTAATTCACCGCCACCACAATCCCTGGTTGTATCAGCGTGAGCAACAGAAGCAGCATCGCGCTATCAATTTTCCAGTCGTCTTTTGAGGCGCCAAGCTTACTAAAACGGCCGCTGATTACTTCAACCAGCCCAAAACCAAGATAGATCGCCGTGATGGCGATGAGTTGAATCGGATTCATGAAAAGTCTCCAAATGGTTGGACAAACAGGCTTGTCCTGTTGTTTTCGCTCTCTGAGGTAGCGTTAAGCCCCATTCTTCTCTTGTATTTCCTATTCGTCCAATGCATTATTTTGTTATCTTTAATGAGTAAAAATCATTAATGGGATGTTGTTGACGACCTGCGTAGCTGGTCAAGTACATACCGGGAAAGGCAGGGGTGGTGATGGATCTCCGAAAACTTCGACACGCCGTGGTGTTATCGGAAGAGTTGAACTTTGCACGTGCAGCACAAAGGGTTAATCTGACGCAATCTGCGCTTAGTCGCAGCATTCAAAGCCTGGAAGAGGAACTTGATGGAAAATTATTTGACCGTACTTTACATGGCGTCAGCATCACGCCTATCGGACTACAGGTAGTAAAGCGCGCAAAAGAGCTACTCACGGATGCGAATAATTTACGCCATGAAGTGACGCTCATGCAGAACCACGAAATGGGAGACATCCATTTTGGTGTCGGCCCTTTACCCGGCGCGACCTTCTTACCGCCAGTGTTAGCGCAACTATTAAATGATTATCCTAAATTGCGCACGGAAGTGAATATCAACAACTGGAATGCTTTGTTACAGCAGCTGCATGATGAGCAATTAGAATTTTTTATTGCGGATGTACATAATCTGACTGAAGACAAAAGAATAACGGTACAGAGGTTTTCACGGCAATACGGCGGTTTTTTTTGTCGGCATGAACATCCGCTGGCCGGAAAAGCACTCAGAAATAAGCAGGATATTTTTGAGTTTCCTTTGGTTTCAGTGCGTTTGCCAGACAATGTCAAAATAGAGTTACATCATTATTTTGAGTTAGTCCCAGAACAAAAATTTGAACTATCTTTGACTTGCGATAACCCCGCATTGCTGCATTACGTTTGTTTGCACAGCGATAGTATTTTGCTGAGCACCTACCCGGTAGTGAAAGCCGAAATTGAGCGTGGCGCCATGTGTGAATTGAAGATGCAAGATCAGATTGAGGTCTATGCAGAAATGGGAATCGTCACTTTGGCGGGCAGAAGCTTATCTCCCGCCGCCAGCTGGTTGATTGACAAGATCCGGCAATACATTGAAAAACGCGAAGGTAATCTTTAGTACTAAAGCAGATGCATCAGCGTTTCGAGAAAATTTACCCGTATTTGATCAACACCGTGAATACACCACCGCAAAAAAGTTGATCTGTTTAAATATCGAAAATAAAAGTACGCCATGTCTACGGATTGATTGACATAGATTATTGACGCCTATTTCTGCCTTAAATTGCTAAACACCTTGGCGCTCAATCGCATGATTTGAAATTCCTTTGCTGACATTCAATCGCCAATTTTTCAGCTTGTGCGACTACTTGCGGCGGCAACTGGGACGAAAGTTGGTCACGTCTTTGAATGGCTTGCGGATGTCCAGTGGCAGCTGCTAACTTAAACCACATTAACGCTTTGGTCTCGTCTTTGATCACACCCTTACCTATGCGGTATAAAACGCCTAAATTAATCTGACCGGTTGGATAGCCTTGTTCTGCGGCTAATCTGAGTAGTCTGCCACCTTCGGCATAATCTTGCGAAACGCCTTGACCGTTAATGGACATCATACCCAGATCTGCCTGAGCCGGGGCATCACCCTGCAAAGCAGCACGTTGATACCATTTAACGGCTTCAGAATAATCCTGCTTCACGCCATGTCCGTTACGATACATAAAGGCGACATTGAACTGTGCAATGGCAAGCCCTTGATCTGCTGCCAGCTTATGTAATCTCATTGCTTCAGAATAGTCTTGCGTTGTACCCAGACCTCGCGCATACATTAATCCAAGATTGTCTTGCGCCTGTGGCATTCCTTGTGCTGCTGCAAGGCCATATAATCGCAAAGCCTCCGCATAATTTTGTTTTATCCCTATACCATTTTCATTCATCAGGCCAAGATTGTATTCAGCGTTTGCCTCCCCCTGATTCGAGGCCAGGGTGTACCATCGAAACGCCTCCGTATAGTCCTGCTTAACGCCTAAACCGCGTGTGTACATCATTCCCAGGTAGGCTTGGGCGTTCGCATCTCCCTTGTTGGCGATCGGCTGAATGATTTTTAATGCGCCAGAATAATCGCCCTTTTTGATCAATGCCATCGCATCTTCGTTTGAATCAGCAAAGCTCAATTGAGAAATAGACAATGCCAGCAAGAAAGATATGTTGAGTATTATTTTCATTTTTTGTTTCACTTTCAATGTGAGCTTCATGGAAGCGAATTGTGAGAGTGTACGTGGTCAGACAACACGAATGCCTGGCACATCAGGTAACTGATTAATCATGGAAATTGTGCGAGGGAAATAGTACCTGAGGAGCAATTGTCATGTACATTAAAACAAAGTGGAAGGTAGAAATCAGTTGTTTTCGAGCATGATATGGCGGATTGTAGGATAGAATTTGTAACGCATTACTTAAGACTAATCCAACTATACACGAGCAATTACTATCCGTTTTTGCTAAGTAATGTGATCATTTTTTGCCAATAGGTGTTTTTTCTGTTTTTTTAATTTGACCATCAATCAAACTGAAGTTGGAATAATTCACGATGCTACTCTCCGGGCGCCACCGATTGAATTTGTTGCTATCTGGTTTTTTGCTATTTCTAATCGTGATTTTTCAACCTGAATCTCGAAGTGCAGAAAACATTGGTTCAGAGACAGAAATCCAAATTGGTGCACAAACTATCCGTTTCGTGTCGCCGCCTGGTTTTGTTGAAGTGTCACGCCGTAACGCTAAATTATGGGCACACGCGAAGATGTTGGATAATGCAGATATCCTGACGCTGGCACACTTGGTCACTGAAAAGGATTTGGATACCTACGACAAAACGCAGGTTGATATGTTCGAATCATTTCTCATGGTGCAGACACCCGTGACCCATTTGGATCGCATCGCGACTCAAGCACAATTTGATAACTTAAGAATCAAGCTCGTGGCAATGCAGGCCAATCTAAAGCAAAGTGTAGAACCACAACTTTTAGCAGAAACCAATCGGATATCTAAAGCTTTATCAAAAATTGAGGATAAGCAAACGGGATTTGGTATTGGGCAGGTCGTGCCAATTTCAATTGATCGCAATGATGCTCAGGCGCTGATCTATTCAACAAAGGTACAAGTCAATTTCTCTACAGAAAAGACCAGCGCTTCACAGTATAACGTGTCTACCTCAGCATATTGTTTTATTCAAGGAAAGCTGGTTATTTTGGGGGCGTTTCGTCGCTATTATTCGGACAAGGATATTAAAGACAATCAGAAGTTAATGATGGCGTGGGTGAAATCTCTGTTGTCAGCAAATTGAAGTTGATGTGTGGCCCCATAGACATTCTGGTACTGAGCGTAGATTGTGTAGACCCATTTCTGACTGTTTCAGCTATCAATGTAAGTCCAGGTATCCGCACCGTCAAAATGGCGAATTTTTACTGCTTCGCGCAGTTGCAAAGAGAAATTATTTAGATTCACTCCATGCCGGGCGCCAGGTTCGCCGTTGATGGGTTCCCAGTGGGTTACACAGCCACATATTTTGCAACGGATTGTTCGCAAGGTCTTATCACCCCACACGTAGTCAGCCGTTTGTGCTGGATGTCCGGAGATGATGACTGAGCCAAACGGAAAGTATGCCCACAAGCCGCCAAGTCGCCGGCATAGTGAACAGTTACACCTGACGGCGGTCTCAGGCATTGATGGCAGAGTCAGGCTCACCGCACCACAGTGACAAGAACCATGCAGATTTGCTTGGTTTGCGCTTTCTTTTGTCATGCTTAGGTTCCCTGTATTCAAATTTGAATTTGTGCGATTTATTTCGGTAAATATTTTACTTGTTATTGCAATAATAAAGTGTATCAAAGACCAACAATCCTTGCCCTGAAAGGGAAAAAGGATGCGTTATCCATGCTGCCGTATTGTAATATCCAAGTGCATGACCTTTTTTAAACAACAAATAGTGGTCGAATTTTTTGTTTATTTCAAAGTGATTAGTAGAGCACTTTTCCAGGCGATATTTTATATTGGTAAGGATATGCCGTTTAAGCTTAAGCTTCTTTTGATATCGCTATTTATTCAAGCCTTTGGATTATGTGAGATTCTGGCTGCTCCAACCGGGCAGCCCATAACGATATTATTTAGTGAGGAATTAAACGAAAAGGGTGAGCAAGTTCCTATTCCGGCCGATACCCAAAAAGTGTTCACTTATATTGAAAAACATATCGGTAATAGCGTTGTTTTTAAGCGATATCCATGGGCCAGGGCATTAAAAATGGCAGAAGACGGTGAGGGCGTCATCTGGGGTATATCTCAAAATGAAGAACGATTAATGAAATTCAGGTTTTCTTTGCCGGTATTTTCAGACCGTGTTTTACTCGTTACTAAGTGTAAGGATAAAGCGAATTATTCCTCAATCAGCGATCTTAAAGGCAAAGTCATAGGTTTAGTCAGAGGAACGATTTACGGGAACGAATTAGATCGCATGCGGAATGATTTTTACTATGCCGATTTTGATAATAATCGTATCGAATCAAGGTTGCAAAAGCTCATGTATGCAAGAGTTGATGCCCTTTTTTTTTATAGCGGAAGTTTAAGCAATGCTGAACTTGAAAACAATTTGAACAGCGTGTTAATCAAGCAAAAAACCGATCAGACGAACAGAGAAGAAAAATTATTTTGTGTGATCGACAAAGATTTTGCGTCCTTGAATGTCTATTTTGCGACGAAGTTAGACGCAGATAATTCTGTCATTAATAAAATTAACGAAGTGATTTTAAAAATGAAAAAAGAACCGTGGTTCATGGCACGAAAAGTAAATAAGTAAAAAAAGAAATAAGTAAGTAAGTAAGTAAGTAAGTAAGTAAGTAAGTAAGTAAGTGGGTAAATAAAATTTTTTAGTTTTAATCTTCAACCGAGGTGCAAAGCACGGTGCTCTAACATTGGAATCGCTGTCAGACGAAATGCGATAAATGCCATTACCAAAGTTAAACCCATATGTATCAGTGCCGCCCGGATGTCCGGCAAGAGCTCATTGGTGATGTCATGTGATAGCTGATCGAGATCGGGTCCCAGATATTCAATCGCTTTTTTTCCGTAAACAGGTAATTTACCCACTTCATTTTCTATCTCTTCACTGATGGTTTTCTTGACGATTAAGAAGAGGCTGCGTACTTTGAACCACTCTTGCAGCTTTGGCCATGCCATCAGGGTGACCGATACGGAGTAGATTGCGACAAAGGAATAGGCAATATAAAACGGTATTGCCGATTGGAATAAATACACAAGTAGTATGGAAGTGAGTAATAGTGAATTTTGCCAAAGGATGGCATTGATGACCGAGCGATGGGTTTCAAACAGAAATTTATACGCGCCTGATCTGGCTTGACCACGGATATATTCACCAATGAAAGATTCGGGAATTTTTTGGGCTGCATCGAACATGCTGCCGATCATCCTGGGTTTGACGATGGAGATGGCCGATTTTCCTAAATCGGCAATTTTATTTTTCAAGTTTTTTGTATCCATTTCACCCTTTACGATCAGATCAAAGTCATCGTTGTTAATACCGCGTAAAACAAACTTCAATACTTCCTAATTTTTCAAATTGCAACGCTATAGTTTGGTAAAGTGGAACGACGGGGCTACCTGCGTATGAGCCAGTGATAATGGTCTGTCCAGCTCTTAGCCCTGATCCTTGTTGGCGCAGATATTCTGCTAACCAGCATAAGGGAGCCATGGGGTCGTGCGCTGGGTGTATTCCGTTAAATTCTTGCTGTTGTATGCCTTCAGTAGCAAGCGTAACCTTGATTTTTTGTGCCTGCATTGCTTGCTGCAGAGGTATTTCTGGTCCCAGAAATAAACCCTGATTAAACAAACAGTCTGCCAGATGTTCATAAAAACTTGCCTCGTCAGGCTCGGCGTAACGGCAACCGATCAATTCTAAAGCTAAATGCGCGTGTGAAACTGCCGCATGAACATCATTTGCAGTATAGGGTGTCGTGCGAGCAGGTAAGTCCGTTGCGAGTACAAAGGCAAGCTCAGGCTCAATTTTGATCAAATCGTTCGCATGAACTTTACAGATATGACTTTGCTTTTGCTGAAAGACCGTTTTCGAAAAAATCGGCGCAATTACAATTTTGCCCTCTCCTGGCATGCCGCATTTCCAACCAACGACCGCATCCTGCAGTTGACTGGCGAGCATAGCTTGAATCTGCATTGCCTCTGCTACATTGTTGGGGCGAAAATTTATTGGAAGTTGTGCTCCGCTTGCGCCGGATAAACGACGCTGCGCTAAGATTTTTGCTGCATCAAGAAAATGCTGCGATCCAGGAGTGGCGGTCAACGAGGGCAAGAACAGACCTTCAATTAAGTGCAGAAGTACTAAGTGTAGTCGGAGAAAGTGTTCATGTGAACAGGTGATATGTATTATTTATTTATTTATTACCGCAGTTGCGACTGATCTGTTCGATCACTATCAGTCGCGGCAATCATGTTGTTCAACTATTGTTCAGATATTCTTCAGTCAATTAAAACAGCCGACCCCGCTTGCTTGTTATTTGCCTGATTTTGTTGTTCAAAGGGAGCGACTTTCAAGGGTCTCATTACATTTTCCAGACTCGCAATACTTAGCGGTTCTATAAAACCTTTAATGTTTGCTTTTTGTGCTGCAGCATCTGATGGTGCGAGTTTTAAAAGCGCGGTTTTAAAATTCGCCGTCGCTTCTTTGCTAACATGTGGCATCACAAGGACGTAGTGCTCTGGATAGAGCTCTGTGGAGTGTCGTAACTGGAAAGTCGTGTCTTTACGCTCGGCTAAAACGACGTATTCATCCGGCTGAATTTTTCCTTCTCTGGCCATACTTTCTAATACACCGGTGCGGATAAAGGCAGCGCTGACTTTGCCAGATTCAAGGATATGCAAAGCCTCATCCTGTGTGTCCGCCATTACGACGCCATATTGACGATGCGGGTACAGACCTTTTTCAGCCATCAGATGTATTTGAAATAAATAACCGCCTGCTGATTGTTGACCAAGGGCTACCACCGATTTTTGATTCAATTCTTCAATTTTTTTGATCTCACTACTTTTTTTAACGACAATGACGCCACCGAATAGAGGCCCTTGCATTCCATTCAAAGAGGCCAGAATTTTTGCGTTTTGTTTGTATTTAAGTAGCATCGTTTCATTGGGATTTGCCAGCACAAAATCAACGCTATTTTCTGCGACGTGTCGGTAGACGTGAGAAATCGGAATTGGAACAATTTCTACCTTGCAATTCAGGCTAGTGCTCAGATAGTTACCTATTTCTGCCCAGCGTTCCCTGGTGATGGTTGCAGGTCGTTGTGAGGTAATGCCAAAGCGAACAATATTATTTTCAGCCCACGTATTCTTGCCAGCGGTGCTCAATATCATTCCAGATGCTGCACATAAGCTATTGAGTATAAAACTGCGTCTGTCTTTCATCAGGTTCTCCTTCAGAGCATAAAATAGCTATCACACGAACTGTCCTTGCTATCAACTGGAACTCTGCGTGATTCGTACACATGCCTGATGAGCGCACAACTACGCCTATTGACTGTGGATCTTCTGCGCAGAATTCTTACGCAGAAAAAATGCATGTTTATCCTTTATTGATGGTCTGATCTGCTTGGGGTCAAACCAGACAATTGCTGACACGCAATGCAGCATTTGCATTAATAAATAAACATGCTTTTATTATATTAGATGGTCAAATTGTAAATTTCAAGGACGCATATCAAAAACTGATAAGACCACGTGTGAATCAGCGTCAGGGCGCTAAGTCGGAAAGCGTTAGCGTGCTCATTGGCGCAGATCAATGTACAAAACATGTCGATATGGATCAGCTCTGTCGAATGCCTTGCTGCTGCCGCCAGGTCTTTAAAAGACTGGCTCGTGATTGTGGGAAACGTTCCTTTGCGGAATGTAAGCTTTGAATTCTGTCCGTACGGAAATGTCTGAAATCGTGGCGCAATTCGCACCAGGCAACAACCATCCTGACTTGTTCAAAAAATGCCAGTGCGCAAGGCCAGACCACACGCTTGCTTAGCGTGCCATTTTCATCCTGATAGCTCAGGGTGAGTTTGTGTTCATTGCGGATCGCAAAGCGGATATCACGCAACAACGCATCGTTGCCGTGATTATTAAATCGTGGTCCCACCAGCAAACCGGCGGTTTCTAATTCACGCTTTTCGGACGCTGGTAGTACTGCTGCAATTTTGGCCAAGGCATCCCTTGCTGCTTCTGCCAGTTTCTCGTCGCCACGTTCGACTACCCAACGTGAACCGAGCACGATGGCTTCAATCTCTTCGGCAGAAAACATCAACGGCGGCAAAGTAAAGCCATCTTGTAATACGTAGCCGATACCTGCTTCACCCTCTATCTTAGCCCCTTGCGCCTGCAAGCTCGCGATGTCGCGATACACGCTACGTACGCTGATTCCCAACTCTTGTGACAGCGTCACCGCCGTCACAGGATAGTGGTAGCGACGCAGCATTTGCATCAATTGCAGCAGACGTTCAGAGCGTGACATAGCGATTTTTCGGCATAAAAAATTATTCTATATTTAATTCTTCAATCAACTGCAAAATCTCAGCACCATAGCTTTCCAGTTTTTTATCGCCAACGCCAGAAATCGCGCGCAGGGAGATCAAGGTTTGTGGGGCCTGGCGGGCGATTTCGCGCAGGGTTGCGTCCGGGAAGATTACGTAGGCTGGAACATTGTGTGTGCGTGCGGTTTCCACGCGCCACCAGCGCAGTTTGTCGAACAGCGTTTGTTCCGCCATGGAGAGTTCTGCTTCGGCGTAATCTTTGGCAGATTGACGCTTATGTTTGACGGCTTTTTCGGCTTTCTTGTATTGTCGCAGCTGAACCTTGGTTTCGCCACGCAAAACAGCGCGGGAGGCTTCGGTCAATTTGAGTGAGCTGAAATTTTCGTAATCCACCGCAACCAATCCTAACGCAATCAATTGGCGTAATAGTGCGCGCCATTCGGCTTCGCTCTTATCTGAACCGATACCATACGTCGATAATTGATCGTGTCGCCATTGGGTCACGCGTTCGGTGTCGATACCGCGCAAAATGTCGATGACGTGACCAGCAGCAAAACGTTGATCGACGCGGTAAATGGTAGAAAGTATTTTTTGTGCGGCAACGCTGCCATCAAATGAGGTGGGTGGGCTCAGGCAGGTATCGCAATTGCCGCAGGGTTCTGAAGCCTGACCAAAATAATCGAGGATATGAACCCGGCGGCAGTTTAAGGTTTCGCACAGTGATAGCATCGCATCAAGCTTGACACCCTGGACGCGTTTAAACGTGTCGTTGGCTTCAGATTCATCGATCATGCGCCGCTGTTGTACGACGTCTTGCAAGCCATATGCCATCCAGGCGTTGGCGCTGGCACCATCGCGACCGGCGCGACCGGTTTCCTGGTAATAACCCTCGACGCTTTTTGGTAAATCAAGATGCGCTACAAAACGCACATCGGGTTTATCGATGCCCATACCAAACGCAATGGTGGCGCACATGACGATACCGTCTTCGCGCAGAAAACGTGCCTGATTACGGCTGCGTTCTTGCATATCCATGCCTGCATGATAGGGCAGGGATGTAATACCGTTTTCATTTAAAAATTCGGCGGTTTCTTCGACTTTTTTACGCGACAGACAATACACGATACCGGCGTCGCCAGTGTGTTGTGCATGAATGAAGTCGAGTAACTGTTTGCGCCCATTGGCTTTTTCTACGATTTGATAACGGATATTAGGACGGTCGAAAGACGATACAAATTGCAGTGCGTTTTCGAGTTGCAGTCGATGAATGATTTCATCACGGGTTTGTTGATCGGCAGTCGCTGTCAGGGCGATTCTGGGCACGTGCGGAAAACGTTCATGCAGCGCTGAGAGTCGTATGTATTCTGGGCGGAAGTCATGTCCCCATTGCGATACGCAGTGGGCTTCATCGATCGCAAACAAGGCGATGTCGATGATATTTAAGAGTTCGAGACAACGTTGCGTGAGCAGACGTTCCGGCGCAATGTAGACCAGATCCAGATCGCCCTCGCGCATTTTTTTCTCAACGTTTAAAATTTCTTCAAACGTCTGGGTCGAATTTAAAAAGGCCGCGCGCACACCAACTTCAGCCAGTGCATCGACCTGATCTTGCATCAGAGCGATCAGCGGTGATACGACGATGCCAACACCTTTGCGTATCAGTGCCGGAATTTGATAGCACAGCGATTTACCGCCGCCGGTAGGCATGAGCACCAGCGCGTCGCCACCGTGAACCACGTGTTCTACGATTTGTCCTTGCTGCGAACGAAACGCTGGATAGCCAAATACCGTTTGCAGCAGGTGGAGTGCTTGCTCTTCGGTGTTGTTGTGATGACTGGAGGTGCTAAAAGACGACACTACTTATTCTGCCCATTTTTTTGTTTATTTTGCGTCTATTTTACGCAATTTGATGTTGATATCAGCGGGACGCCAGTTTTTGACGCTACCAGGCTCAGTAGTCTGGGAGGGACTCCGGTCAGGCTTTCAGTGGTAGCCGAATCGTCCGGAGTGTCTTCGGTGGGCTGGCGTCGAGCCGTTATCTTTAGTTTTGATCGGCACGAAGCTTACCATGTTGGCGCACTGGTGAGCTTGGTTTTTGCCTGTATTCCCCTTCATTAAATCATCTGCCGTACATACTCCCTCTATTTTTTTAAAAAATATACTAGATGTCATTATCAAATATGGGAAAAATTTTAATACTAGGTGGGAGTATTTTTACTATGCCTTTGCTCGTCTGTTTGATTTGGTTGCCATCAATCAATTCGTGTCAGACAACAACGCCAGTAAAAATAAGCAGTGAACTTTTTAATAACTTATATTATCATTTAGATATTGCAAAAAAGAAAACATTGAGACGAATGGTGCTGTTTTTTAATACCTTATAAGTTTGAATTGAGATACGAATTGATTCTGCCGATACTGCGCTCTCACCGTTGATAGCGGATTTCTTGCTGGCACCGGTACGAATGAATTAGCCCCTAGCCTAGACCAAGGATATGCCATGTATTTATCTTCGACATCCAGCAGCAATTCAAGCCACGCAAGTCATGTAGGCAATTTCAGCAATCATCACTTCATCGACATGCCAGAAATCAGCGACCTGAGCCACGCTTACTTTGCCGATTTTGATGAAAAAACCGAAATCGCCGCAAAGACGCCGACCCGCATGGGCAGCTATCAATTTACGGTGGTGCCGTTTCAGGCAGCAAAGGGCATATTGATGCAAGTAGAACGCCATGGACAGCGCATCATTTCAGCGCATTTGCCAGCGATGTTTACGCGAGGTGAATTATTGTCAGCCAGTATGCGTGTGCGCGATACCGAATATTTGCTGGTTGCCGCCAACTCGGCATCGAAAATGATTGCTAGTGGCAAACGCTGGCTAGGCATCTTCCGTGCAGATGGAAAAAATGTGTATGCAAATGTTTTTGATCAACAGCTCATGCAGATTAAACCGAACCAGGATGGTATTTCTATGCTGTTTTTGAATGGCGACAGAATGCGGATTAAGTTGTAAGCCAAAAGATTTCAGATGGTCGTAGTTTGCGATCATTAACACTCATTGTCTCCCTGTAGTTTAATGCCGGTCTTTTTCGGATACGTTTGAAAAAGCCCGGCATTTTTTTTGCTAGCGTGTCACAACGGGCTACACGTTTCAGCTACAAACAAGATCTGAATCATCGATAAGCTCTTCAACTGAGATATTCTGTCAATGAGGTGAATTGCATCGGATGCGCTCAATAATTTACGCAACATTCGTTTTTGGTTGAAATTGTAATCTGTCATATTTTAGTAATAAAAATACACTTGATTTGCGGATGTTATTTACTTACTATCTGCCGCAAGATAAATATGTTGACTCATTCCGCTTTAAAGTAATGATGGGTGTTGGATGATCGTACTATGAGCCCGGTCGTACAAGGAAACTTGTCGGCGGATGTGTATCAAGAATGTTCATATTTTTCGATATGAGACAGAGCTTCAACCGCTTTTATCAGTTTGCTTTCGATACTTTATTTCGACTTTTTGTCGCCGAATTTTACGAAAGCGACTTGCGCCATCGCGTCCTTTCTCTGCAGCAGAGTACGACAAACATTTTAAAGGGGCGTTTGTATGAATACCATGGCTATCTTGCTGTCAGCATTTGTGATCGCCGTTATCGGCTTAATGTTTTTTATCTGGACCCAAAGACGAGAACTCATCAGCACGAATCGTGAAGCAGCGGAGTCTATCTTTGGTGCCGGAGAAATCGGCGCCATCGAAGATCCTGCGTCTACACGGGCTTCGCGAGCAGCAATGCAAGAGGAAAGGCAGTCCGATGCGATCGTTTCGAAAGTCGATCCAAAAGAGATAGAAGAACGCATTGATGCTGACCGCTCAAGTGCGTCAGTTGCATTGCTGATGATGAGCTTCGCAGCGGCCTGGTTGCTGGCAGGTTCTTTTTTTGGATTAATCAGCTCAATAAAATTGAATGCCCCGGATTGGCTGAGTGGTGCGCTTTGGTTGACGTTTGGCGTTACCCGCACATTGCACCTCAACATTGTGGCTTATGGATGGGCGCCTATGGCTTGCCTGGGTTGTACTATCTGGATGTTGCCGCGTTTGCTAAAGACCACATTGATAGGCTCGGGTTATGCAATGCTTGGCGCGTGTGTATGGAATCTCTCTTTGTTGCTTGGTTTGACAGGCATCGCAAATGGATATAACACGGGATTAGAGTGGTTAGAAATACCAACGCCGATCGCATTGGGTATCGTTGTCGGTGGCGCATTAATCGCAATGCCACTCGTATTTACGTTAGCGAACCGTAAGGCGACCCATCTGTATGTCTCTGTATGGTACATCAGCGCTGCGTTGTTCTGGTTTCCAGTTCTGTTATTGGCCGCTAAGTTACCCATTCATTTTGGAATAGAACAGGCGACGATGAACTGGTGGTTCGGCCACAATGTGCTGGGGCTTTTCTATACGCCATTGTCTTTGGCATACATTTATTATTTGCTGCCAAAAATTATCGGGCGTCCGGTCGAAAACTACAATCTTTCGTTGATCGGTTTCTGGACACTTGCTTTTTTTTATGGGCAGGTTGGTGGACATCATCTGATCGGCAGTCCGGTTCCTGGCTGGCTGATTAATTTGTCGATCGTCCAAAGCGTGATGATGATCGTTCCGGTTGCTGCCTTTACTATTAATCAGCATTTGACAATGAGGGGACATTTTCGACTTTTGGTTCACTCACCAACGCTGCGCTTTATCGTGTTTGGCGGCATGATGTATACGCTCAGTTCTGTCCAGGGCTCGATGGAGGCGCTACGCTCGATAAATACCATTACGCATTTCACACACTTTACTGTTGCCCATGCCCATCTGGGATTGTACGGTTTCGTGACGATGGTCATGTTTGGGGCGTTTTATTTCATCATGCCGCGTATACGTGGTTACGAATGGCCTTTTCCTAAATTGATTGCGCTGCATTTTTGGTTGGTTGTGCTAGGTTTTGCTTTGTATTTCATCGCCTTATCGTGGGCTGGATTTTTACAAGGCATGATGATGCTGGATGCAAGCCGCCCATTTATTGATTCAGTCGTTGTTACGCAGGCCGGATTGATAGGTCGCTCTATCGGCGGTGCCGTCATGACGCTGGGTCACATTGTATTTGTTGGGCACTTCTTGCTCATGCTTCTGCACCGTGGACCGCAGCGCGATCAGGCTGCTCTGCTTTGGAGAGATTACATGCCAACTCACGCCGTAGTAACGACCTCGAATTAAGAAGATAACGATATGAATAACGAAATCAAACTTCTTTTCGGTAGCTCGTTTATGTTGAGCATCGCCGTCTCCGCCTTGGTGGTATTGCCATTCACTGAATTTCGCAAGATCGAGGCACCAAAGGGATTGCGTCAGTACACCCAACAGGAATTGCGTGGACGTCAGGTATATATAGAAAATGAATGTATGGCTTGTCATTCGCAACAACCGCGTAGTCGCAGCCAGGCACCGGATTTCGAACGGGGTTGGGGACGAGCACCTGTCACCGCTGATTATTACTACGATAAGCCTGTGCTGTTGGGAACGATGCGTACTGGTCCGGATTTGTTTAATATTGCGGCCCGTCAACCGAGCCAGGATTGGCAACTTGGTCATTTGTATCAACCGCGTGCATATGCAGCGGAAAGTATCATGCCTAATTTTCAGCATTTATTTGTGCTGAAGGAACATGCTGAGACGAACGATAAAATAGTTAATTTACCGCCAGCCTATGCGCCACGACAAGGCGTCGTCGTAGCTGGTCAGAAAGCATTGGATTTAGTCGCCTATCTGATGGCACTTGACCATACGTATCCGGTTGATGATGCGCCAACAATTGGTCAAATATCAGCCAGTTCACCGTCGGCATCAAAATAGAGATTCCGGTATTTCGATCTTCGTATCCTCATCATTACTGATAACGACCATGACCTCTATAAAACCGGATGCTGCTCAGCAGCGTGAAAATGCTGATCCTGATGAACAAGTTAAACCAGTTCCTTTCGTACTGCTGTTTTTGATTGCGGGTTTATTTACCTGGGCAATCGTTTATCTTGCAACGAGCGACCTGAGTGGCAATCAGAATTGGGGGGATTCTCGTACTGCGGCTGATTTTGCGGCACCAGTTGCGACGACGAAAGTTGATGGTGCAGCTTTATTTAGCGCGAATTGCGTCGCCTGTCACCAGGCGAATGGGAATGGTATCGCGGGTGTATTTCCTCCCTTGGCTGAATCTGATTGGATCGTTGCAAAAGAAGACGCAGCGATCCAAATTCTGATCCATGGAATTGATGGCAAGCTGACAGTAAAGGGCGTTGAATATCATGGTCAGATGCCCCATTTCGGCGCTAAATTCAATGACGATGAAATCGCGGCGGTGTTGACTTATGTGCGATCAAATTTTGGCAATCATGCGCCTGCTGTTACTGCCGCCAGTGTGAAGGCAGGGCGCGAGCATACTACCGGACGCGACAAAGCCTGGGCTGGCGATATCGACCTTACAGCGTTAAAATAGCGCCTGACCGATACAGCCTATGTTACGTACGGTCTTGATTTGCAGTTCAATTTTACTGTTCGCTGCCATTGTCGCCGCACATCTGACCTTAAATTTCTCCGCATGGACTTCAGAGGACGTGCGTCGTCAACGTATTGCGATGACTCCACTTGAACTGCCAGAATTTGATTTGCTTGATGCACAGGGTGAGCAATATCGTTTTAAAAAAAATATTCAGCAAGGCGGTAAGTATGTTTTGCTCGGCTTTATTTACACCCGTTGCGCGACTGTCTGCACTCAGCTTGGCAATGAATTTCAGCAGCTACAGCGCGAGATTATTTTACGCAACTTGGGTGATCGGGTTAGCTTGTTGAGTATTAGTTTTGACCCGACCAACGATACCCCCTTGGCGCTGCAAAATTATGCAAAGCGGATGAATGCTGATCCTAAAATATGGCGTTTTGCATCGGTTAAAGATCAGCGTCAGTTGCAGACATTGTTAAAGAGCGTAGGCATCGTCGTGATACCAGATGGCTTTGGTGGTTGGACGCATAACGCAGCGATTCAGGTTGTGCGTCCGGACGGAAGCTTGATACGCATCTTTGATGTGACTGATATTGGGCATGCTTTGGCGCTGATCGCTGACAGTTCAGTGCAGCCATGATGCGCTTTTTGACAAATAACGCCAGGTTATCAATGCTTTATTCTTCTATCGCAGCATCGCGTGCGTCAGTGACGGTTACGACTATCCGGCGTTATCGGCTGGCATTATTGTGGGCTATCTATTTTGGTGTTCTTTTTGGTTCGCGCCGCTTCGTCGAACTCAATATGGTGCGTCACATGGTATGGCAATTTCCTGCACTAATCATTGGTGGTTTCAGGTTAGGAAAATATCTCCCTGCTTGCTGGCATCGTCGCTTCGAGAGTTATGATCAGCTTGGTCTCAGTGGCATGGTTTTTTTTATGGCGACGACTTCGATCTGGATGATTCCACTTGTGATTGATCTGGCAGTTCAAATTCCATTTATTGACGCGATAAAATTTATTTCGCTGTGGCTGACAGGACTTGTATTGTCGCAATCATGGCAACGTGCAGGAGACGCAGTTCAGGCTTTCTTTCTGATAAGCTGGGCGATGATGGTCGTCACCATTGGCATGCTGTATCAGGACACGGACATTCGTTTGTGTAGTAGCTACCTGACGAACGAACAGGCCGATACAGGAACCGGATTGATGATTATAGCGTCCATGTTGGTCGTCATATGGTTTTTCAGACTCTTTCACTGCTTACATCAACAGGAGAGATCTGCAGTGGTAGCAAAAGAAGGCCGGGGTTGACGGGTTATTTTGTCGCGGCAGCCTAATCCTGAGAAACTAGCATACGAAAAACTTATTTTGGCGCTGCACCTAAACTTCCAGTGGAAAGAGCAAGCGTTGCCGCAGTTGCCAGCGTCTTGTTATAACTATCGGATAAAGTATTTTTAGCCTGTAACAACTGTGTTTCTGCGAGTGTCAGTTCGGTGATAGAGCCAACCCCACTGCGATAGGCTGCCAAAGCAGCCTCAAAGGTCGTCTGCGTTGCATCCAGTAATGCCTGTGCTGCCGTATAAGAGGTCATGCTCGTATGTAATGCGTTGCGATTGACGATGATCTGGCGTACCGCGTCTTCGCGTACTTTAGTCAGGCGCAGGTCGGCACTTTCTGCCTCAATGCGGGCTTTGGCTAATGTCGTATTGCGCATCCCACCATCGTACAAAGGCATGCTAACGCCAACAAACACCGTACCGCTACGGCGCGACCCCGACAGATCAACGGTAGGCGCCTGGGCGCCGAGGCCAGGCAACGCGGTGACACTCAATCCACCCGAGCTTTGCCCCAGTGAGGCGGCAACGAATACCTTAGGTTTAAATTCTGCTTCCTGAGACCGGATATTCGCCTGACTTGCCTGTTGCGCCGCATACGCACTCAACACGTCAGGACGACGCGCGAGTGCATCAGTTAATACCTTCTCTACCGGCGTCAGCATCGCTGGCGATAACTCTCGCCCAGAAACATCAGCGATATTGAGCTTGGTCAATGGTGAGACTCCCATTGCTGAGAGCAGCGTCACATAAGCATCTTCTAAGGCACCGTCGGCCTGCACCTTGATCAGATTCGCCTGGGCACTGGCTTGCCGTGCCTGAGCTACTTCGATGACGGTACCTATGCCATGCTTGTAACGGTCTTCCGCCGCTGCCTGAATGGCCTTGATATTTTCGAGTGATTTGGCGGCAGTTTTGACGTGTTCGCTGGCGCTGGCATGCGCGTAAAACGCCATTGTGATGGCGTAGATGAGTTGTTGGTGTGCAGCAGTAAAAGCGATGTTAGAAATGATGGATGCTTGTCTGGTCGTTTCTACGATAGCATCACGTTTGCCAAAGTCGAATAGCAGCCATTCCAGCGAAAGTGCAGCGACTGCACCGGACACAGAATCATTGCTGTTGAGATCAAACCCGTAGGCAGTTTTTGTGCTGCTACTTGACCGATATGCACCGACTGCGAGGCCATTGATTTTGGGCAGATATGTGCTGCGCGCCAAATCAACCGCTAACGCCGCCTGCCGCGCATCATTCCAGGCAAAGCGTGTTAAAGGATTATTGGATTCAGCGAGATCCACTAAGTCCGCTAAGGAATAGGATTTATCGTGATCGACTTCTGTCGCCGGTGGCAACACGCCCAGTGCTTTATTCGGGGGGAGCGTGTAGTCCAGCGATTGGACTGGCAGATCGTTTGTAGAGACGAATTGTCCATTTGTGTTACTAGCAGAGTTCCATGGACGATCTGGTCGTTCCGGTGCCAGGCTATCAGTTTCAGACGCACCGTAACTACTCAGGCAAACCGAGGCTAAGACAAGGCCGATTGCTACATTACGCTGACGCATGTTCTTCCATCCTTTTATCTAGTGCAAATCGCTGGGCATTGCTGTTTTCCAGATTGCGCATATGTATTTCAAGCAAATCATTCGTCGTCAAACCAGGATGATTCGTGGTAGGCATTGCATTTGCATTGGGCTTCGTCATTGGCGTGCCCATATCAGACTGGTGTTGTAATCGCAAAATGATCTGGTCGAGTGTGCCAGCATTTCGCCTGATACCAATCAGCAATGAGTCCATCAGCAGAGCGATATGATCTGCGGTTTGCTGTCTCGCGTCTATCCAATTGGGCGCAGGTCGTATCGATTCAGGTTCAAAGCGTAATACTTCCAGATCGCGTTCTATCTTGCTCAATGCAGACCTTGCCGCGCTGATTTGTTGATACATTAGTGTCTTGGTGTTCGCTCGTTGTAGCTCGCTCAACTGCTTGATGATCGCATTGAGTGCAGTATCAACGCGCGCCGCGATGGTGGTTGGCCATACGTAGGTGAACACCAGATGTACAACCAGATTGCCAAACAAAATGCCAATCACGCGATCACGTATGCTCACCATGTTGAATGAAGGTGAATCACCTTGTATCACGCACATAAAAAAAGCAAAAGCAATCTGTAAGCCCGCATACGAAATCTTTGCATTTCCTGCTGCGATCCAGGCTGACAATAGTGCCCCCAAAAAAACGATGAGCAACTGACTACTGATTGCATTGATGTCTGGCATCACAAATAAAATTGCTGAAAAACCTGCAATCGCACCGATGAAACAACCGAGAACCCGCAACCGCAATTTTTCTAAGGTTTCGCCCGTTGTGCTAAGAGCCACCACGTAGCAAGTAATCAGACAAGTATGAATTCCTGGCCAACTTAAGGCAGAATAAATCAGATAGCAAGCCATGGCAGCACCCGTGGTTTTGAGCGCGAAGCGAACGTGTTCCGGATTGCTGAATGCGTCGGCGAAAAAGAAACCAGACTTCGCCGTCGCAGAGAGAGTTTCTGATTTTTCTAATGTGAGGTGAGCATGCTCTTCACTGGTCAGATGCTCTAACGCAGCATTCATTTCTTTGACAATATCTAGTCCACATGGTGAACGTGGTACTTTACTTTGTTTGATATCTGCATGAAATTCATCAGGAAATTCTCCGACATTGATCTTAGAAGCAATCGCATTCAGTATGTCAGAAAAATAATCTTTAATTGATGCTGGCAACAGATCTGGATGACTTTTTCTGATTAAATCAACGATCAATAGTAGTGGAGTTATCGATGCAGTGAGGTGATTGAGTCGGGTGATGTCTTCAGCAGAGGAGGTTTTTTCCAGACTGGCAAATTTCAGATATTTGCTGATGCCTTCCGTGCCCTCACGGACGATTTGCTCAAATTGGTGTGTCTTGTCGAGACCAGAACGCAGTACCGCTGCCGCCAATGTCAAACGTTGTGCAAGTGCTTTTTCCGCCAAGCGACGTGGTGCAGGACCGATAAGCAAGTTGATGATAATACAGATGACTGCTGGAATGCCTGCAATCAACCATGCGTACAACAAGGCACGTGTCGCCAGCTCGCCGATTTGTACGTGACCGATCAAATCCAGTGAATACACAATCACAAGTGCCAGTGTGGCGCCGACCGGTTGCAATTTGCTGGCGGAGGTAGCGAATAACAATAAAAACGAAATGAGCGCCATACTGGCTACTCGCAGTATCGGCTCATCAATCACCGCTATTGTGATCAGAAACACGATACCTATCACGAGTGAAATCAGTACGAGTATGGCGATGCTTTGCAGGATGCTGCCAACCCGGTCCGGTTTAAGTAAAAAGAACACCAGATACACCGTCAGTGCGGCTTCGGGTGTTTGATAATATTCGACGGCAAACGTCGTGAGCGCACATATGAGTGCTGCCCTGATGGCAAATTCCAGCCTGCCGGGAAAAGGTCTGAGCAGGTAGTGTAAATTCAACATAGTTCAGTGCTCAGACTGATGATGTAGACAATGCTTATCGGACATGGTGAGTCCATGCTCATTTGCAAGCAGCACCGCGCTTAATTTCAGCGATGGCACTGGCTCCGAGACGTGTGACTTGCGGCGGTGGATTTTCTAATTTGATTCTTACCGGGAATCGTTGTGCGACTCGTACCCAGTTCAACGAACGTTCAACATAAGGGACCGAACGTGGCAAGACGATATGCCCGGTATCCATGACACCCCAGCCTATGCCTTGCACCACGCCTTTGATTGGTCGTTCGCGGTCTATCATTGAATACACGGTGACACAATTTCCAGGGGCGATATGTTGCAGATCAATTTCTCTGAAGTTCGCAATCGCAAACCACTCTTCAGTGTTAATGAGTGTGAACAAGCTTTGTAAAGGTGCCAGCATCTCGCCAGGTGATGCACTTAAACCGACAACTCGACCAGCAGTTTTGGCACGCACTGTGGTGTCTTCCAACGCCCGTTGCGCAATCGCTAATGCGGCCTCACGTGCATGCACGGCAGCTTCGGCACTGGCGGTGGTGTCGATGGCTTGGGCGGCGGCAGATTCTTGTTCTTTGGCTTGTTGCAATGAAGTCTCTGCGTCCCGCGCGGCAACCTGTGCCTGGTCCAATTGCTGTTGCGGCACATAACCTTTTGCTGCCAGCGGACGCAATCGTTCGACAGTGCGGTTAGCTAAAGCCAGATTGGTGTTGCTACGATGGGTTTGTTTTGCCGCCACTTTGGCACTGGATTGCTGGACTGCCAGTGCGCGTTTTTTGGTTTCTAAAGCAGCTTGAGCCAACTCCAGATCAGCTTGTGCTTGCGCCACTGCCAGACGATACGGAACCGGGTCGATCTGATACAAAATATCACCCGGATGGACTGCTTGATTCTCGGTCACAGACAGAGACGCGAGGCGGCCACCGACGGGGGCGGCAACATGTGTGACATCCGCGTCAATTGAAGCATCGTCGGTAGAGGGGCACTGTGAGCGTTGGTGCCAGACATACATGGCTAACAGGATAGCGATGGCGATGATGGTCAATGAAATCAGTTTACCGGGCAGGCGTTTTATTGTGGAATTTGTTTTCATTGTCCGAACCATGTTATCCAAGTAAGTAGGGCGCCAATCAAACCGATTGAAGAGCAGACGAAAAGTTGAAATGGCAGGATGGTCGAGAGTTTTAAAGCAATCATCGCAATCCGGGCGATGATTGCTATCACGATCCCTATGAGACCACATACTAACCATGCAGGAAAGAAGGTGCCAAATAAGGTGAACGAAGGGGATGCAGAATGCGCACACGCACTTAAACCCAACGCGAGCAGCGGGCTCACTAATCGAGCTGGCCAGCCTCTCAATTTTGTCACATTTTGCATTTCAAAAAGTTTCCATGTAAAGATGAGCGTGGGCTACTACTGAGAGTTTTTTTGCCTGTGTCAGCGGCGCGATTTTATTCTATCGATAAGATTTGTGTCAAAGGCAATTTTTCGTTAATGCTTCATTTTTCATCATGGACTTCAATACATCCCTGACATTACATCATTCAAATTGACGGGGTGCGGTGAGTTCTTCTAAATCGCTGAGCCATCGAATGGCTTGTTCGCGGTCAGCGCCGCACATTTCTGGGGATGCTTGTAAGCCGCCACAAAAAGCTGGACGTTCTGGTTTTCCAAATATCAGGCAGCGATTATCTTCGCTGAGTTGTATGCAGCGCACACCCGCTGGCTTGCCGTTTGGCATCCCCGGTATAGGACTGGTGATGGAAGGCGCGATGCAGCATGCACCGCAATGGTCACGACATTTCATTGATAGTTTGGTTTGATTTATGTAAGCAAAGATTTTAATCGACTTATCTTTGCCCCTGCCTTTTTGTTGATCCGTGTTTTGCGAATACTGTTATATAAAATGAAGCCTTTTTTCGCACTTGATACCTCAATTTTTGCATTTCATCGCATTTTGATGGCGATTTCAGCGTGCTTACCTGATCATGCTAAGCACTGGGTGCTTGACGGTATTTTCATAGAGGATTACATTACTGACTCAAAAGTAAGTTACTTCGTTTTGTGCTTTTTGCGGGACAAAAGGAGTAAATACGTCAGTAAAAGTAAATCAGACTATTTAAATTATGTCATGTCCATTTAAGCCCAAATGGGAGCGCCGTAAAGAAGCTCGCCCACAGGAATTGCTCGCAGCTGCTCTGGATTTGTTCGTTGAGCGCGGGTTTGCAGCAACACGTCTGGATGATGTCGCCAAGGCAGCAGGCGTTTCTAAAGGAACGCTGTATTTGTATTTTTCAAGTAAAGAAGATTTGTTTAAAGCGGTTGTTCGCGAAAGCATTGTTCCGTTGATTGGCGAAGCGGAAGGAATGATAGGAGAATTTAGCGGCGACAGTGAAGAATTATTTCGCGCGGTAATGACGAACTGGTGGCAAAACATAGGAACAACAAAATTGTCCGGTTTGCCGAAATTGATGATGGCAGAAGCGGGGAATTTCCCTGAGCTTGCCCGTTTTTATCAGGAAGAGGTTGTCAATCGCGGTGAAAAGTTGGTGGCAACGATGCTGGCACGAGGGATGCAACGCGGGGAAATTCGGGAAGTTGATTTAGAAATCGATGCCAGATTGCTGATTGCACCGATGTTGATGATGATGATGTGGAAGCATTCTTCTGGCGTTTGTATGGTGGAAGAAGAAAAATTGGGAACCTATCTTGAACACTATATCGAAATGGCCTTACATGGGCTGATGATAAAAAAGCTGAAGAAATCCTGATGCAGCGTTAAAAAACGATATTAATCAGATAATTTTATGTAAATCGGGGTCCGCTATCGTAACTAGATGCCTGATTTGCATGAAAAAAGCACGGTAATTTTCAATCAGGGCATGTGCTTTGATAAAATGCGGGTTCCCTTAATTTTGCAATCGAGTGAAGAAATGACTATCGAAAAAGCCCGCTTCAACATGATAGAACAACAAATTCGTCCATGGAACGTGTTGGACAAGGACGTTTTGGATATGTTGATCGTTGTAAAGCGTGAAAACTATTTCCCGGAAGATCAAAAAACTCTGGCTTTTTTTGACACCGAATTGCCATTGCCAGATGGCTCTAAGGCGATGAATCCGAAAGTTGAAGCGCGTATCGTTCAGGAACTGGGTTTGAAAAAGTCTGAATCCGTATTGTTGATCGGCGCCGCTTCTGGTTATCTGGCGGCATTGCTGGCACACATGACGCGTCATGTGACAGTACTGGAAACTTCACCAGTATTAAAAGAGTTGGCAGAAAAAAATCTGCAAGCCGACAGTGTACGCAACGTCGCAGTATTGCAGGCGGAAGGTGTTTCTGGTCAGCATGCAGGTAACTACGATGTGATCGTCGTTGCAGGCGCGTTAGAAGCGATTCCAGAAAGTCTGACGAAGCAATTGAATGTGGGCGGTCGTTTGTTAGCGGTTGTTGGCCAATTGCCGATGATGCACGCCCAATTAGTCACCCGCACTGCTGCTGGATTTACTCAACGCAGTGTGTTTGACACCGTTTTACCACCACTGGCTGGCGTTGAGCCTGCATCGACATTTAAATTTTAATCTCCTTACTTAAAATAGAAATCGTATGCAAAACATCACCGCCACAGAACTCGCCACCTGGCTTGCTGACAAAAGTAAAATTCCACCGGTCTTACTCGATGTAAGGGAACCTTGGGAGTATGAAACTTGTCACATCGACGGCGTGCAATTGATGCCTATGCAAACTGTCCCTGCACGCTTCAACGAACTCGATGAAGACGCGGTGATTGTTTGTATTTGCCATCATGGCGGGCGCAGTATGCAGGTGGCTAATTTTTTGGAACGTCAGGGCTTTACTCAAATGATTAACCTGACAGGTGGTGTGCATGCGTGGGCACTGCAAGTCGATACCGACATGCCGACCTATTAATCTATTTTATTTATCCGGAGTGTTGAATGCGTAATCCCGTTATTGCGGTCCTGCTTGCAGGTGCTTTCTTTTCTGCACAGGCAAATGCAGCTGATTTACTGCAAATCTACAAAGATGCGCTTGCTAATGACGCGCAATTTGCAAGTGCACGTGCCTCGCAAGTCGCAGGGCAAGAAAAAGCAGTGCAGGGACGTTCCAGATTGTTGCCAACTATTGGGCTGAACGGGTCTGATACCAGATCAAACGGCAATGCCTCGTATGACAATCCTGCATATGGTGGGTCTGCTACTAATTTTAGCAATACTATCCAATTGCAATTAGTACAGCCCTTGTTCAGATGGGCAAATTGGCAGCAATATGAACAAGGTAAGTTGTCTGTTGTAGCCAGTGATGCGCAGTTTTCCCAGTCACAACAGGATTTAATTGTTCGCGTTGCACAGGCATATTTTGATGTGCTGACAGCACAGGATAATTTGATCACTTTGCATGCGCAGCAAGTCGCGATTTCTGAACAATTAGCGTCAGCCAAACGTAATTTCGAAGTCGGAACGGCGACCATCACTGATACCCATGAAGCACAAGCGCGTTACGATCTGGTGATTGCGCAAGAATTTGCTGGACAGAGCGATTTACAAATTAAGCGTTCAGCATTGCAGCAGATTATCGGAAAAGAAGCAGGTGAGCTGGCGATGCTGAAAGTTGGCATCAAATTGGAAGGACCAAAACCAGAACGTATTGAAGACTGGGTTTCCTCAGCTGAACAACAAAATTTTAATGTCGTTGCCTCTCAAGTTAATGTTGAAATTGCCAAACGCACGATAGAAATTAACCGTGCTGGACATTATCCAACAGTTGATCTGGTGGCTGGTCGCTCAAGAAATTCAAATGGTGGACAGGCTGGGGTCGGAAGTTTAAGCGGTGTCACTACCGGCAATTCTATCGGTGTGAGTTGGAGCGTCCCGATTTTCTCAGGTTTTGCGGTGACCAGTCAGGTACGTGAAGCCATTGCCCTGGAAGATAAAGCACGTAATGATTTAGAAGCAGCACGTCGTGCTGCTGCTCTCGGCGCCCGTCAAGCCTACGTGGGTGTTACCAGTGGTCTGGCGCAGGTAAAGGCGTATGAAGCAGCAGAAATTTCAAGCCAGTCTGCGTTAGATTCGAATAAACTTGGTTACCAGGTTGGCGTGCGAATTAACATTGACGTTTTGAATGCGCAACAGCAGTTGTACACAACCCGTCAGACGCTGGCAAAAGCACGCTATGACACGATCATGAGTGGACTGCGTTTGAAAGCAGCATCTGGTATTTTGAAAGAGGATGATCTGGCTCAAATTAATACCTTGCTTGATCACTGATTTTTGGTAAATGATTAGTAATTGATTAAAGCCACTTATTCGCGATTGCAATAAGTGGCTTTTTTATAGAAATTACACAAAATAATTAGTCGACGATAAATAAGGTCGCACCAGTGGCGGTTGAAGATCGATGAGCCTCTGCATTATCTGCCACCTGATAACTCATGCCCGGTGTTAATAAAAAGTGGCGGCCATCTGCAAGTTCCGTGTGTAATTCCCCATCAATGCAAAACAGAATGTGTCCTTTACTACACCAGTGATCTGCCAGATAGTCGGGACTATATTCAACCATCCTCACCCGTATATGGCCAAATTGGCGCGTACGCCAATGAGCAATCCCTGTTTCACCCGGATGTTCTGTGCGCTCGATATCACTCCATTCTGTAACACCAAACGGAATATCAGTCATCTGCATAGATTTTTTCTTTCAACAATGATTGATACAGACTTTACTGTTCAAATTTTAATATTCAAAAGCTTATACAGCGACGAGGGCCTTACAAGCTTTAAACGCGTTATCTAAGCGAGCCAGGCTTTCACTTCAATGACGATGTAGTGACCTAAGATGACGATCATAAAAAATGGAAAGAACGCGATCACGCCTTGCGTCAGAATTTTCCAAGGCAGCCACATCTCTTTGGGAGTAATTGGCCCCACTGCCCAAATGCAGGCGAGAAACAACATCACGACCGAACAACAAAACATCATCAACAGAAATCCATTCGGATTATACGGAGCGTCTATTCCTACCAGAATGCACCAGGTAAACCAGGCTGTCGCAGTGGCAATAATCAGGCGTTGGCTACATTCTAATGCGGCGAAAGTGCGCATGGCGGGCTCCTGTATAGAAAAATAACTATCGTATGTTCTAAAATATGATCAAAAAATGAAATCAAGTCGCTACTGTGTAATTTATATCGCCTGCTGCAAATGATCAATTAACTCATGTAAGCCTGTTGTAAGTGCTTTCACCGAGCCTTGCATATCCCATTCATCATTATCTATATTCACATAATTAGAAATTGACCTGATTTCCATGAAGCGTTGTTGCTCTTGTTGGCATACGTGAAAAAAAGCAGCCCCTTCCATATTTTCTATATCAGCGGTACTGGTATCTATAAATCCCGCCATGGCGGCATTGACAGAAATACTTCTCGCTAAACGAAAGCGCGAGCTCTCCGGCAAGTGATCACAAGTTAGTGTATGACGTCGTTCAAACGCCATATCAATCGGCAGATGTGCCATGTGTACAAAACCAGTGGGTGTAAAAAAACCGAGATCTGCTTCCACTTCACTCTTGACCAGCACCACATCGCCTATGCGAAATGTGGAATGAGGAAAGACTCCTGCTATCCCCGCCAGAATCAGGATATCTGGCTGCTGCTGTATTGCCTTCATCGTCGCATATGCGGTAGCGGTCAGACCGACACCAGAAATCATGCAGATAACATCTTCGCGCTGGAACAGGCTGGCTTCAGTTTCGGTAGGGAAAAGGATAATAATTTTCATTTTTTATTGTTGTCGCGGAGTTTTTATTTGAATTGCCAGGGGCGTCTTATCAAATGCCGCGCATGACTGTATTGGTAAAGTCATTCTGGCTTCTTAATGTATGGATAAAGACATCACAATAGATTCTCTCAATATTGTCTGATTTTATAATGCCTGTCGCGTCATTCCGGTAAATTATTTGTTAAATATTCTTGGATCGCGTTGACCAATGTTGCTTCTTGTTAAATGCACTTGATCTTCTTATTTTTAGATGTGTATGATGAACTGGTACTATCGGTTCGACTTATTTCAGGCTCGTTAAGCCTCCCTGAAATCTCTGTCGAGATTTCATTTTTGTCCAGACAGATCGTTCGAGATTCTTCTCATGCAATATATCAGTGACCCCGGTCTCATTTCTACAGAGTACGCTCAGAATGGACTGAGGCAAGAGATTGATGCGTATAAAAATCGTAGAATCACGAATGATTTATACACAAGATCGTTGATCGGCCCACTGTTTTACATGATCGCCAGTGGATTAACTATCAGCCTTGCTGATTATTTTCAAGGCCGCATCTGGTTATTATTGATCCCCGGATTTATTTTTTTACTGCTCTGGTGGCAACGTTACATTCACACACCACCAGAGCCCGGTGCCGATAAAAATGAATATCAGCGCTGGAAAAAACAACAATGGCGATTAATTCATCTGGGTGCCTTAATCTGGAGTGGTATTGCCACAATGACTGCGTGCATAGAGCTACGTACCAATAATGCGGTGATTGTGACGATGATTACGACGATTGCATTTAGCACAGCTGCTAGTCACTCTTTTGCCATGCATCCAATGCAGGCACGCCTATGCATCATTGAGTTTGTACTACCTTCAACCTTGGTCTATTTGTTTTATGCGGTTGATTTGCGTGCAATAGGTGTCACGATCTGCATCTATTTCGTTTATCTGATGATGAATCTTTATGGGAATGCCAAGGAATATAGAAAGCAGATCGACACTGAGGTGATGTTGATACAAAGCCGCGCTGACCTTGCACAATTGTCTTTGACTGATGCGCTCACGGGTTTACCGAATCGCCGTAGTTATGAGGCGACGTGGAATCATATCTGGCGGATCGCGGCACGTAAAAATGATGTGTTAGGGCTGTTAATTATTGATCTCGATTTCTTTAAAAAAGTGAATGACCAATTTGGCCATCTTGCCGGTGATGCCTGCCTTAAACATTTCGCACAAATTTTGCGTCAGCAAATACGGCGTGATAGCGACGTGGTTGCTCGTATCGGTGGAGAAGAATTTGTCGCTATCTTGCCTGGTATTACCATTGAATTGGCATATACCGTGGCGGAAAAATTACGACGAGTTTTAGAAGAAATGCCGTGCGAAATCGCCACACAAAAAATTTATCTCACCGCCAGCATAGGCGTCGGTATTGCCGATTGGGGCAGAGATAAAATTCCAGCCGATACGTTTCATCGTGTTGATAAAGCGTGTTATCAAGCGAAGAACGAGGGACGTAATTTTGTGAAGTGCGCTTAAGAGTTTTTCAGGCAGAGGGGCGCCGCCATTGGTTTGTAGCGTGATTTACTTATGACAAATCATCGTGAAATCAGCCTAGAAATTTTCTGCCGCAAAGTAACCGGCATCATAGGCCTTGCAATAGGTTTTCCAGTCGTCATTGACTTGCTTAGCGCAATCTTGACTGGATTTTAGTAAAGCTTTCATCCACTCTTTCCCTTGCGCAAAACTGATCAGCTCATCTGCCGTGGCTGACCCTTGTCGGCCTGAACTACGTAATTGAGCAGATGCGACAACGACTCCCATGACTTCAATGACTTTTCTAAGTTCCGCCAAGGTGTTGACGGTACCATCGAGTGTCACGCGGTCTTCTGAAGGCTGTAAGGCGCGGAGTATGTAGGATTTGTTTTTTATCGTGACTGGATGCAAGAACGCCATGGACACTGCTTGCATACGCTTTTGTACTGTAACGACGCGATGCGCTTCAGATTCCCATTGTGGTTGAGGTGTATCCAGATATGGTACCAGCGAAGAAGGGACGGCTTCTTTTAAGTCCAGCAAGTAATTTTGATCCGGGCTGCCTTTGCCATGAACCAGAATGATATAACGATCAACTCCAAGACTGCCGTTGCCTGCGATCCGGCGGGCGACGTCTATCGGTTTGAAGAATTTTTTATCTGGCTGACCCTGAGCAAATTCTTTGAGGAATTTTTCTACCATCGCTCTTTGTTTGGGTGTTACTGCAAGCGCCTTTTTGCCGTCGATACGTATCCGTCGTTCTTCGGCTTTAAATAAAGTACGACGATCAAGAAAATCACAACGTTGTCTGAGTTTGACCGCCGTCAGTAAGTTGCGTACCAGACCTGTCGAGGTTTCTCTTTCTATCCAATGGCTTTTGCCGCTGGCGAGCACTGTTTGGTAACTCAACAAAAAATCTTTGGTCAGTTCCTTAGCGTCAGCATTACTGATGCCTATGCTTTTTGCGCCAACCAGGATGCTGGTGAGAAAACGAATTAAGTCCCAGGTCGTTGGCGCCAGAACGGCTTCATCAAAGTCATTTAAATCAAAATAGGCAAGGCGGTTGTCACCTTTGTAGCTACCGAAATTTTCCAAATGCATGTCACCCATACACCAGGTGAGGGGCGCCAGTTGGGAGTGCAAAGCGGGCGCTGCACGTTCATAAAACAGATGGCAGGTCGCACGTAAAAAGATAAACGGCGACGTGCGCATATTGCGATACTTCATGAGCAAACGTTCCGGCTCGCGGGATTTATTGAAGCTATGAATGGTCGAACAAACGTCTATCATATGAGGCTCCCTCAAATTGGTATATACAGGAAAATGCAGATCGATACTGCTCATATAAAGCTAGACCTGCAATAATCAAAATTAGTTCACTTTTTTCTAGCGTAAAAACTTTTGAAAATCATCATCGGCGAGACTCTTGAATACGTAACCTTCAGCGAGCAAACGAGTAATGATTTGATCTAAACTTTTTAACGTATTTGGATGAATTTCGTGCATCAGGACGATACCACCATTATGTGCATGAACGGAAGATATGACGTGCTCAAGGTAGTCCTTGCGGTTTTGTGACAACACCCCACATGTCAACGCCTCTTTCACATCAACGGATCCTTTGCGATCAAAAGCCCAGTCGCAAGAATCAACATGCCAACCTACGATCTTCTGCTCCATTGATTTGAGCAACTGATTTGATTCACAGCTGGAATTGCCATATGGATAGCGAAACAGTTTATGCGTATTGAATTGTTCGCTGATCGCATTACTTTTTTGAATTTCTACCGCTTGTTCTTCAGACGTAATTTCATGAAAATTAGGATGGCTCCATGAATGATTTGCGATTAGCGCGTAGTCCGACTCTTGTACTAACTTCACCAGTTCCGGATGCGCTTGCACCTTTTCACCAATCATAAAAAATGTCGCCGGTATTTTGTGTTTTTTCAGAATTGCCAGAATAAATTCTGTTTGAATAGGATCCGGGCCATCGTCAAAAGTGAGCGCTACTTCTTTTGCGGGCGGCGCCATAGGAATGTCAGACTCAAAGCGACAAGCTTTCTTTAATGTATCTTCATCGGTAGTCAGGCGTTCATTTAATTTTGTGATGCGATGCTTTTTGATCTTCGCTGTTTCGTCTTTTGCAGCGTGTGCTTGCACCTGACTGACGTCGCTTGCAGTTGTTGGAATAGTACTTGGTTCGTCCGCTGCATGGGACAAAGAAGTGAATGCAAAAGTGCTGGCGGCAGCGAGACATAAGAGATGAAATGTGGGAGGTTTCATGTTTTTAAGGTAATGAGAAAATTCCATAGTGTCGACATCAAAAGCAATTGGTAAAACATCATTATCGCTAATTTCAGGCGATGTCCCTAATGCCTTGCATTTACCGGCGGTTCCGCGTCAGAAATCGATCAAGGCACCAGAAAACTTTTTGAGTGCTGATAGATATGTCTTTTTTTTGAAAAAAAATTTGTATCGAAATAGTCAAATATTGTTTCGTAGTATTTCCAGATGAGTTTACCTATCTAGAATAGCGTTGAAGAAACATGCTAGTCGTTTGCAATTTTGACTTCGTGATGATATCGGCAGCCATTGGCGTTCAATGATGGCGCGAGATAACTCTCATGAAAACTGCGTTAATGGGTGGATGTATTTTGCCTCATGAACAAAGTAGCAGATAGTCAGACGATGTCGCGTGGGGCTGTCAAACATCGATCCATAACTTGCACAACGTGATGAAGGAAAAATCAAAATGAAGGCTAAGTTTTATTATTTGTTGAGTTGCTTATGTTTTCTTTTTTATGCATTGAGTTTTCCGACGCGGAGTGTCGCAGCACCAGTTGCCAACACAACGGATGTGGTTGCGGTCAGTAGTGGCCAATGCCTGAATGTGTATGGTGGTCAAACCACATCGGGTGCGCAAATCATTCAATGGCCATGTGACGGAGGTAGCAATTCCAACTGGACGCTGACCCCGCTTTCTAATGGTAATTATCATATCGCCGCTTTGAATTCCGGGATGTGCCTGAATGTTCCAGGCGCGAGTCAACAATCGGGTGTGCAGTTGATACAGTGGCCATGCCAGGGGCTGACTGTGACGAATGATCAGTGGGTGATTAAGCAGGTGAGCTTGTCGACGTATCAGCTTATTTCTGTTGCGACGGGGCAGTGCGTGAATGTGAATGGCAATAGTCAGCAACAGGGTGCGACTATCATTCAATATCCTTGCCAAAGTGCAAGCGGTATGACGAACGATCAATTTTCTCTGTATCTGCCGACTGCCGCTACTGGTACTTTGCCATCAACGTGGAGTGCGGTGATTTCTATGCCAATTACGCCAGTTGGTATCGCGAATTTGCCCAATAATAAACTCATGATGTGGTCAGCCGATTCGCCAGTCAGTTTTACGGGTGACACAGGTTATGGTGCCAATCAGACCTACACGGCGATTTTTGATGCGTCGAAAAATACACCATCAGCTGCAAGCGTAGTTAACACCGGTGCGAACATGTTTTGTCCGGGGACTGCGATGCTGCCGAATGGCAATTTATTGATTAATGGTGGTAGCAGCAGCCCTAAGACGCAGATTTATAATTGGCAGTCAAATACCTGGGCTGCAAGTGGTAACATGAGTATTCCTCGTGGTTATGAGGCAGACACGACGTTGCCTGACGGAAGTGTCCTGACTTTGGGTGGTTCCTGGAGCGGTGGCGGCAACAGTAAGACCGCACCAAATCGAACCGCAGAAATCTGGAATGCAAATGGTACCTGGAAAGTGATGAGTGGTATTCCAGAAAAGAACGTTATCGGACCGGACCCGCAGGACAGCAACACGGTGTATCGTGGTGACAATCATTTGTGGCTGTTCGCGAGCAGCGGTGGAATGGTGTTCCATGCCGGGCCTAGTGCGCAAATGAATTGGATCAATACCAAAGGGAGCGGCAGTATTACCTCCGCTGGTAATCGGGCGAATGATCCGTATAGTATCAACGGTAATGCGGTGATGTTTGATATTGGTAAGATTTTAAAAATTGGCGGCGCACAATCGTATCAACAAAATACCGGCACAACCTATGCAACAAATTCGGCATATTTGATTGATATTAGTGGCGGTGTCAGCAAACCAGTAAAGACGACGCAGCTTGCGCCAATGGGTTATCGTCGCGCTTTTGCAAATGCGGTTGTGTTGCCAAACGGTAGCGTCATAGTTGTTGGTGGACAAACTATTCCTCAGCCATTCACCGATTCTTATGCGGTCATGGTTCCAGAAATCTGGGATCCTGTTAAGCAGATTTTCCAACCACTCAAGCCGATGCAAACACCGCGTACTTATCATAGTACTGCGCTGTTATTACAGGACGGACGTGTGTTTGTCGGTGGTGGTGGGTTATGTGGTGCAGGTTGCCCGCAAAACCACTTGAATGCAGAAATTCTGACGCCACCGTATTTGCTCAATGCTGATGGCACTCCCGCCGTCAGACCGCAAATTACCTCGGCACCAGGTAGTGCGAAGTTGGGCAGCACGATACAGGTCAATACCCAAACACCAGTGACGAGTTTCGCTTTAATGCGTTTGTCAGCGACAACACATACCGTGAACAATGACCAACGCAGAATCCCTTTGGTACCAATCAAGTCACAGGCGGCAGGAGGCAGCAATGTTACATATAGTTTATCGATACCAAGCGATAGTGGCGTTGTCTTGCCGGGCTATTACATGCTGTTTGCCTTAAATGCACAAGGTGTGCCTAGTGTCTCGACTACCATTGCTATCAACTGACTTGAACTCGTGTCAACGTTTTTCAAGGATGCGGTTTGCATTGTGTTTTATTCTGACGATGCAAGCCGCGGCCACTTGTTTTGCAGATACTATTCTTAAGAAAGGTGAGGATTTATTCTATGGACGGGAGGCATTGAAGGGGGCTTTGTATTTGCATAATCGTTCGCTTAATACGCCTTTCGTACGTTGCATGAATTGTCATCGACTTCAGGATCAACAAAAGATATCCGATAAATCTGATTTTGGTCCTGAATTAGGTGCGCAGTTTGTGCTGACGGCAAATAATTTACGTGGAGGTCCCGCGCGTGCTTATGAAGCCGATAGTTTTTGTCACATGCTGCGCACTGGGATGGATCCATCACAAATCATGATACGAACTGATATGCCACGATATACCTTGAGCGATGATGACTGTTATGCCTTGTGGCGTTTTTTGTTAGCACATTAAATCAATGGGAACTCATTATCATAGGCGAGCATTCATTCGAGCTCTCAGTGTTTTACCGGTACTGCAGACGGTGCTTTCGGTGCAGCCAGCAAACGCAGGTACAAGTCTTGTCGAGGGAACGTTGGGCGGACACGGATATTTTTATCCACCCGTCTTGTTGCCTGATTTTGGTGTCACAGATCAGAAGGGGAAGCACGCGAAGTTCCGACAGATATTGCGTGGCCGTATCAGTCTGGTACAACTGATTTTTACGACCTGCTCTAACGTCTGTCCTATACAAGGTGCAACTTTTAGCCAGCTACAAAACATGATTCCGGCTGCGTGGCGCTCGCAGGTTCAACTGCTGTCTATGACGATAGACCCATTCAATGACGACCCTGGAGCGCTGGCTAATTGGCTAAAGCAATTCCAACCGCAAGCGATGTGGAAAGCACTCAGGCCAGATCTGAATGACATCGATCTGGTTCGTCAGTTACTGAATCAAAATAGAAGCGAGGTTAACTCGCACCTCAGTGAAGTATTATTGATCGATGTTTCTGCGAGGTTGGTCTGGAGATCTTCAGAGTTACCGTCTTCTGAGGCATTAGCAGATAAGCTATTTGCATTGTTGAAAAAAAATTAGAAAATGATTTGTTTTTTAACCTGGCAATCCCGTTTTTTTTTGCGTTGCCCGCATGGTTGACATAGCGAATTGAATTTCCCTTGCCAGACCAGATCGTATAAGCAGATGGTAATCTCAAATCACTCACAATTTACCTTGCTTATTTTCTTTTCCTAATTTGGATTAATGCAAAGGATTAACGACTTATTGCCGCACTTATTCAATCTGCCGTGCCTCTTATCTGGTGATGAAAGGATTAACTATGCAAATCGACGAAATTTCTGAGTCTGGTGGAACAAATCCCAATGAAGATTTAATTTTCATTTGTCCTCTTTCAGACATTATTACCGATGTAGTCGTATTTGATGGAGCAACTTCAGTCGCAGAGAAAAATTATATTGATGAGGGACGCGGCGATGTTGCCTGGTTCGTTACCCATTTTTCCGAAATCTTAGCCACTATCCTCAGACCGGAACTATCACAGGCAGAGAGCGTACAGCGTGCGATAGAAATGCTACGGGTTCAATTTCAGACCCGGTTTGAAAATAAAAATATTCCGCCATACGCATATCCAATCGCAGCGATGACTTGGGTACGAATAATTAAACAAGAAACGATTCATATCAACATTTACGCACTCGGTGATTGCAAAGTGCTGTTAATGAATGAAGTAGGGTGTGTTAAAGACCTTGATCAATATCACAATCCACAAGAAAACATTTTGAAGGATGCGATCGCAAAATTGCGCGAAGAGGGTATTACTGATGTCGTCGCAATATGGGATAAATTACTGCCAACGTTACGGGCAAGGCGTGAGGAGCAGATATTTAATCGTGTTCCTACAGTGCTGTGCATGAATCCTCAAGGCTCTTTTTCTGCCAGAGAATCGAGCTGGCAAGTCTCAAAAGAATCGCGTTTGATGGTGATGACTGATGGCTTTTACCGCATGGTCGACGTGTATCAACGATTCACGATGCAAGAATTTATGCGACGTTGTGTGCATCTTGGCGTTAAAGAGATTCTGCGGGACATAAGGCAATTTGAAGAAGATAAACTGAATTCCGGAACTTTATCAGTCAAAAAAGCGGATGATGCTTCGGCTGTGTTGTGCAAGTTCTGAGGATGAATTCATTTCTTATTGTTTTTAAAGTCACGCTTTAAAAAACATATTGTAATTATTATATTCTTCACAGTACAATTTGTGCCTGTTCAAACAATGATGAATTCGCGCGATTCGCTGTCGAAACCTCGACATCATCTCAATCTAAGAAGTCGTCTTTATTTTTTATTTCATTTGAATGCCAAAAATCCATCACAAGAGATTACCTGATCATTCAGCACTGTTGTCTGGACATACGCCCCCCGATGACGTCGGTTTTCAATCTGATCATCTGCAAATTTGGTACAACAATGCCATTGAGAGTTGGGTAGGAGATGGAGAGGTACCTCATCTCCATACTGAAAGTGACGAATGTTTTATTGTGCTCAAAGGATCGATTGAAATCGAAGTGGAAGGTATTCGAACCATTATCGGTGAAAAAGAGTTTTGTTGTTTCCCTGCTGGTGTTTATCACGCGATTACCAAAGTTTTCCCACCTGTTGAATCCTTGATGCTACGCGCTCCTTCCGTTGACGATAAGCTCTACCAACCCCCAAAAACAAAGTAGCTCGACAAGCTAAAGTAAGGAAAATACCTTGAATACCTTGATTAGTGCAATCAGCAACCGAGAGCACAGCTTTTCCGACCGATTGATTTTATATCGACCATCTGCGGATGATTTTCAGGCGGTCTTCGACATTCACGCCAATCCTCAAACCAATCATTTCAATCCCCAAGGCCCTATGACAACGCTGGAAGAAGCGCATGGTGTGCTTGCGCATTGGCAAACAGAATGGGACGAGAAGCAATGGGGGTATTGGTCGGTTGCACTGCGGAGCGACCCGGAGCGCATCATCGGCTTTGGCGGTATTTCGAATCGTCCGCGATTTGGTGGTAATGCTTTGGTAGAGCGTCTTCAACGACTACATGCTGCAAACTTGTATTTCCGTTTTAGTCCGGAGGTATGGGGTTCAGGTTATGCCAATGAAATGGCGGAAAAGGCATTGGATATGGCTTTTAATCAGATTGGCCTGAAGGCTGTTTTAGGGTTGACAAGGGAGACCAATGCGCCGTCAAGAAGAGCGCTGGAGCGACTAGGTTTTGAATTCATAGAGATGTCTGATGATGAACATGCATTGGGTCCACAGTATATTTACGCGATTGATGCCAAAACTTATCACATGAAATATCTTTAAAAAAAACGAACACCCGAACAGTACCTGCCAATTTCGATTGATTCGTTTAGCATACGCTCTCTTGTAAAGCACAATCAGTTTGACATTATTGGGCCACAAACACAAAAATCGTGGTCATAAAGGAATAAATAAAAAATGAGTCAAGGAACCAAACATCAAGCTTTTGAAGCTTTAAAAATTCCAAGCTTTCCTATTTTTGTTGCTACCTTTGTGTTGACGATGATGGCTGACAATGTCGAACATGTGATCAGCTATTGGGTAGCTTTTGAAAAATTTAAATCGCCGACCTTAGGTGGGTTTGCAGTGATCTCTCACTGGTTGCCGTTTTTGCTGTTCTCTGTTGGTGTCGGCGCACTGAACGACAGGTTTGACTCCCGTCGTTTGATCCAAATTGGTGGTTCGCTATTTGCGCTGGTCTCTCTGGGGTGGGGTTATTTCTTCATCACAGACACTCTGACGATTCCGTGGGCGATGACGCTACTGGTGCTGCACGGATTTGCCGGAGTATTCTGGATGACCTCTAGTCAGGTGCTGCTATATGATATCGTCGGCGTGGAAAAACTCGCGAGTGCAGTGCGTCTCAATGCGACAGCGCGCTATTTTGGTGTACTGGTGGGACCTGGCGTAGGGAGCCTGATCATGTCCACCTTGGGACCAAATAAGGGCATTTTGCTCAATGCCGCACTTTATTTGCCATTGCTGATCTGGTTGATCAAGGCACCGCAACCACACCGCGGCAAGCGACTCGAACAATCGGCTGCACGTCGTGTGAGTGGCTTGTCGGATATCTGGCAAACGATATTGACGGTTAAAAAGATTCCTACCTTGGGTGTGATGATTTTATTGTCCGGTGCAGCATCATTTTTTGTTGGCAATAGCTATCAAGCGCAGATGCCAGGTTTTGCTACTGACCTCGGCAATATCGAACCCGGTATGGCGTATTCTATGTTGTTGGCAGCCGATGCCGCAGGTGCTTTGTTTGCCGGCATTACTTTAGAGGCAGGATTTCGTTTTGCTCGTGTGAGCCCTTCAGCATCGATGGGATTTGCCCTCGCGTGGGCCGTGGCTTTAGGATCTTTTGCCATAGTACACAATTACCCTTTGGCTTTGCTTTGCCTATTTGCGGCCGGCTATTGTGAACTGTCATTCAGCAGCATGAATCAGACCATCGTACAAATGAAAGCGCCGGATGCAATTCGTGGAAAGGTGCTCGGCTTGTTTGGTATGTCATCTGCTGGCTTACGATTGTTCAGCGGTATTTTCGTCGGGTTAATCGGCAGTAAAATTGGCATTCATTTTTCACTGTTCGGTGCTGCTTTAGTGTTCATCGTCGCCGTGATGGGGTTGATGTTTCTGAATCGTGCCCGGTCTGAAGTCGTAGTTTGATGCGAAATACCGTGCCTGATTTTTTCCGTTTTGTTGAGTGTCGGCTTTTGAAATTTTTCAGGTACACAAATAATCAAATAAATATTTAACCGGAACAATTCAATGAACGTAGAAATTCTCCATGAAGCTAATCAAGACGTTTTTGATACCCTCGTTGCGGGTGTCAGAGCGTACAACATTGAAAATGCGGGGCCGGGTAATTCACAGCCTTTGTCTGTCATTGCACGCAATGACAGCGGTAAATTGATAGCGGGTGTTTCTGGCAGAACGATCTATCGCCAATTTTTGATTGAAGTCGTATGGGTCGATTCTGAAGTCAGAAGAACCGGACTGGGTCGCAGGTTAATGGAATTAGCGGAAAGCGAAGCGAAGAAAAGAGGGTGTATCGCTGGGCAAGTGGACACACTTTCATTTCAGGGGCCGACGTTTTATGCAAAGCTAGGTTTTGAAGTTGCCGGTAAGGTCGAAGGTTTTCCAGATGGGCATGACCGATATTTTTTACTCAAAAAATATCAATAAGAGATGTATTTCAGGCACCGGCTAAAATGAGGTCTTATCGCTTTACAAACGCTGGTATTTATTTAATCTGCATAGTTGTCATAAGAGAATGGTTTCGCAATGATCAAACACATCGTCTTGCTTCAATTTAGTAATGAAAGTTCAACGCAAGAACAACAGAGATGCATTGATGCGTTCCTGGCCTTATCGACCAAAATCAAAGAAGTTATCGATTTCGATCAAGGTACCAACGTGAGTCATGAAGGTATGAGTCATGGCTACACCCATTCAGCAGTCATGACCTTTGCGGATGCCGAAGCGCGAGATAGATATCTCTTCCATCCAGAGCACCTTGCATTTGTTGAGGCATTGAAACCTCTGCTCAGTGACGCTGTTGTTTTTGATTACGAGTTTTAGTTCTGTCGTTTTTGTTACGCGATGCGACACCGTCAATCCTGCTAAAGAAATGCAGGATTGACGGTTTAGGTGTGGGTTTCATCATAAGACAGAACTTCTACTATCATTAAATCAATGACTTAGTTCCACCTTGTTCACCATAAAGCGGAACTAACGGACGGCATAAGATGGAACTTTCAACATAAATTAAGGCATAAAGCGGAACTTTCCTCGTTTTATTCCATTGCTTTGGTTGCTAAAGTTTTTTACTTTTTTAAATCAATGAGTTGAACGTGAAAATATCGTGAAGCAAACTCCCAGGGTACTTTTCCTAATCGTATGAGAACAACGCCTATGTGCCAGCGACCGCCTCTGGGTGGTTTAGCTTTAATCTGAAAAGTGGCACTTCAAGGTGCAGATCATCAGAGCTAGGTGGCCTTTATCTGTACTTATTCATATTGTCATGACAAACGGTGCTCGACTGACGACCGGCAGCTTTCGCCCCTGACCCGCCAGATGTTGCTACCGACAGCGGACATTCATTTGCTTGGCTGGGATGGAATCCTAACCTTGATGCATCGAATAA
Organism: Undibacterium sp. Ji67W; assembly: GCA_049340365.1. Classification (GTDB taxonomy): domain Bacteria; phylum Pseudomonadota; class Gammaproteobacteria; order Burkholderiales; family Burkholderiaceae_D; genus Undibacterium. Next base: position 244,377 of record JBMPOY010000008.1, read on the forward strand.
ATTACAGGTCCGAATCCGGCCAGACACCTTTGAACACGCAAGGCAAACTTCGTTCTCGATCAACGAAGACTTAGGAAAAATACAAATGAACTATCTTGCAAACAAAGTAGCAATTGTTACTGGTGCCAGCTCGGGCATTGGTCGAGCAACGGCTCTGCTTTTTGCACAAATGGGCGCATCAGTCGTTGTTGGGGCTCGCCGTGGAGGTGAACTGAATCTACTTGTTGAAGAAATTGAGATGGCGGGTGGGCGTGCGGTGGCGGTGGCAGGCAATGCTAAAGATGAGTCTTTTGCAGCGGAAATGGTTCAAAGTGCCAATACTATTTTTGGCGGACTGGATATTGCGTTCAATAACGCGGGTACGTTGGGTGAAATGGGATCAACTCCCGATATATCTGTTGCGGGCTGGAAGGACACATTTGATGTCAACTTGACTAGCGCGTTCTACGGTGCGAAACATCAAATTCCTGCCATGGTCAAACGTGGGGCTGGGTCAGTAATTTTTACTTCGACATTTGTCGGCTATACGGTAGGTTTTCCGGGCGTCGCTGCTTATGCCGCGAGTAAAGCAGGATTGATTGGTTTGACTCAATCGCTTGCTGCGGAGTTCGGCCCCAAAGGTGTGCGTGTGAACGCAATTCTTCCAGGGGGTACCGACACACCAATGGGTAAGCAAATGACCAACTCGCCGGAAGCGCTCACGCATGTCAAAAATCTGCATGCACTGAAACGCCTTGCTAAACCAGAAGAGATCGCGCAATCGGTTCTGTATCTCGCTTCTGATATGTCTTCATTTATGACTGGTGCTGCAATGCTAGTAGATGGGGGTATTTCGATAAACCGGAGCTAAGTCTGTGCCCATTGTGTCGTTAAATTAGCGTTTTCGACATATAGAGTATTCATATACTCAGTTTTATCCTTTCAGCCATCCAAATAAAAGCAATGCCCTAAAATAGGGCATTTTGCAAACGGCATAGCAAAAATTGGCGGTCGCAGCGACTGGCTCCATTGTGCCGTTAAGTAACAGAGCACTATTCAGCTGTCACGGCATTATTGATACAAACCCTTGCATACATAATTTCGTTCATCGAACCGGAGACTATAGGCGTTAGTTTCCATTGAGATTCGGATAGAGTGGCTTCCCTGACAAGTTCGCCCTTGCCTTGTTGGCCGCTAAACTCACGACGGTGATACGGAACGAATGTCTTTGACTGGCAACTGAAAAGTGCTTTTACTTCAACAGACTGATATGAACTCCTTGAGTTTTGACTTTTTTGAGGCGCAGAATATGTAAAGCGAAAAGTTCCTTCAGTCAGTTCATTTTTTACGACGACGCTACTTTCATCAAACTCAGCAGCAACGTTCGAAATTTCGGCAATACTCACCCACTTGGATTCTGAGGCATAGATATTGGTGCAAAAAACAAGGAGAAAAATAACGTATCTGTAGGTCTGCATATTATCCAATCAAGTTTTTTGAACTCGGTACGAATGACTGGTTCTGGCCGATTTCAGACAACATGGGCCTGCGAAAATTCTAGAAATGCATGGTCTACACAAATTGCCATATTTTTTAGGACGTGATTTTTACATCCTGCCCAAATACACATATCATCGGCTTCACCGCCATGGCTTCGAACAATAAAAGCGCGGCGCATCGGCCGGTCATCAAATGTGTCCCATTCTGTAGGCTTCAAAACCTTAATTGCCCAATCGGACCTATCGTCCACATCGAGTTGCCAATATGTGCCGCAATCTCTACAGTGGTATAGCCTCAGCCAATCGCGACTGGTGACTAGGTCAAAATTCTTTGTAAAGACTTTCTCTGGCCCGTAGTTAAGGCACTCGGGCATCGCCCCACAGTCGCATTTCATTGGCTTGTCCATTCATAGAAATCCAAAGACAGCTCCTGGCCGCTTCCCTCCATTTGACCACTTCAATCTCAACTTGACCTAATTTGCGCTTTGAGCTGATTGACAGCGTCCAAGAGCCCTAAAAGAGTCGACCACATTACGTAGATAAAAAAGAAAGCCCCAATAAAAGGTATGAGCGAGATGACTACATATTTGAGCACGCTTTTTTCAGTTCTTTTCGCAATTTGCGCAATGAATATCGCGTAAATTGTTTGTATAAGAATTAGCGGCAGAAGGCTGAGAATTGTTGATTCCATAATATTTTAATAAAAATTGCAAAAAAATTTAAAGCATCATTCCATAAAAAAGTTACCTAAACAATATTTATTTAGAAATGTGTCCGAAGGACCGCTAATGGCCGGCTTCTGCCAACCTTGCGTTTGTAGCGACGCGCGATCTTTTCCGACATCGGTAAGAACTGGCACGCCCAAGGATAAAAGAAGAGTGACTAACAAACACACCGCGTCCTTGCATCCTCTCTTCAATATGGCGATAACTCAAAGGATAAGCGGCATACCACCGTATGCAAAACAAAATCACTTCCAGTGGAAAACGTAAGCCTTTGGTGTTCAACGTCGTCATCAAAAATTATCGCTTGAATCAAACACCTTAGTTTAACTTAGTCACTCTCTTTTCAAAATTAATGCGACAAAACCCTATTGCGTGTTCAGGGAAAAGTAGCGCTTTATCAACAAAACATCGTCCGTTTTCCACCCAAGATCGGGATTCGTTGCGGCTCGATGTAGTCGCTTTTCAAAGTTTTCACGCACTGTATCTAGCCGCAACAATGCTGGCTTAATTTCCGTACAGAATAGTGCTGCAGAACGAATAGTTGAGGTAACGGCGTCGCAAAGCACAGTCACGAGCACGGCGTCAATCTCACCGTCAAATTCCTCTGCTATCGAATCGCCCATAGCTCCCAAGCCATTCACGACATACAAATCCGGGCGGCCTTCGTCTGCACACAAATTCGCCACATCAACGGACTCCGGCCAACGATGGAGGACCCGCTCGAGCAGAACAGCAAAATCAAGCTCGGAATCCGCTTTACTCATTTTCTAATTCTCCCATCAGTGTTGGATGCCATCAAGAGCCGTTACCTTTCATAGCAGCGGATTTCGTCAGTCGGCTGCCCCTGCGGCGGCCGCATTTCCATGAGGCGCCAAAGCTTCGGCGCGAATATGGCGCCTCATCAATGTGCGCTGATAGAAAAATACGGGGCTCATCAGAATTGCCATCGCCGGCCAATAGGCAATCGGCGGCAACCTTCCCAAGGGTTTGTATTTCAGCGAATAGAGTGCTGCCGCAATCGTGAGCACGGAGAAGAATAGCCATACGACAATCATTGTTGGCTTTCTCATAGTTGCAGTACGCGCTTCCTGCAATCGTCCCGGGCGCTCCGACAATGCAAAGGCCTGCAGTTCGGGAAAACGATAAAAGAAGGATATGCGCCGTACTTTCGCATTCTTTTTCTCAAGTCGCAGTGCCTCTGCTTGCTCAATGAGTTCACTACCTATTTGATTTGCTTGTTCGCGGGAAAGCATCGTGATTCAAAAATGGCCTATGACGAAATGAGCTAATCTTGCCATGAAATTATTGCAAATACAACATTAACTAGGCGATGTTATTGAGAGGCAGGTCTTGGTCGATAGCTGCCTTCCAAAATTTCAACTCATATGACAGTTAATGTCCAGTAAAATTTGAAGATGATATGGCTCCTAACAATGAAACGCGCCGTCCCTCTCTTAAGGAATGATTTGATTAGTTTTCCAGTCCAAATATTTGGACTGGAATATAGTAGTGTCTACTAAAATAGGGGAAGTCCAGATAAATGAATCCGATAATCGAGAAGTTCACGCTCGAAAGTTCGCTTTTAATTTCTTGCGGTGGTTAGGTACATCAGTTATTGCATCGACTTCTTATTTCGTATCATCAGAGAAACTAAGAGAAGACATTTCCATTTTAGTTAAGGGAAATCCCACGGTCGCATACAGATTAATTGATATTGGTACGCGAATGGTCAGACCTGGTCATGTACCTCTTGATGAAATAGCAAAGTTAGCTAAAGAACTAGACGATAACCATTATCCTTTTGCAATTTTGCAATACTTAGGCGCAACACATTTATATCAGTTTCATGTGGAGAAAGCCGACAAGGATAGGCTTTGTAGCATTCTAAAGATATCAGATAAAGATATAAAGACTATTGAATTGAAGGGCAGAGACACGAAGTTGATAAAATAAATGTTGGAATTAGCCTTTACCCTCTGCATAAAAATAATGCCAGTGAATTTCACTGGCATTATTCATTTAATCACAAAAAAATAGTTCCACTTTATGGTGTCCATTAATTCCACTTTATGGTGGTCAAGTTCCACTTTATGGTAGCACCCACATTAGGATGATGAGATCCCGATGACATGCTTATCCGCAAGCACCTACATAGCCACAAGAAACACAGCGGCTGCAGCCGTCGATTTTTTGTAAAGCGTGAGCGCCACAATCGGGACATTTTTTTCCTGTCGCAATGTAGCTGATTGGTGCTGTATCGGCTTCGTACGCGAGGTCATCCAGGCTGTATTGCTGCATACGCGCTTTGAATTTCTCAGCCAATACGTGCACAGGAATTTGATTGCCTGACGCATCGAGGTAGCCGCGCTTCATCAAAATACGTTGCAGAGAATAACCAATTGCAGCGACTTCAGATTCATGGAACAACGGTGCCTGGGTGCCGTCATCTTTGGTGATCATACCGCAACGTACTGTGCCTTTGTCCCACACTACTTCGCGCATATCGGCGAGGGCTTTGGCGATAGAGCCGCCAGAACGTGCTGCCATCGACAACAGACGCATACTCGCAGAAATCCATTGCTGGCCATCGTTCTTTTGTCCGGCTGGCATAAAGAATTCAAATGGACGTTCTATCGTCACGCGCTCACCACCGACCATGCCCTGGACGTGGATGAAGCTGACTGTCAGGTACACCGTTTTCTTACCTTCGTAGGTCATGTACTGCACTTTTGATGTTACCGATTCCAGGTCGCCAAATGGGCGGCCGTCGAATTGTTTGCGCAGTAAATCTTCGTCTGGGACGGCTTTAATTTCTGGCGCTGCTTCTGGTGTGCTGGAGGCTACTGACAATACGCTACCCAAAATGCTATTTGGACGGTAAGTTGCTAGACCTTTGAGGCCAGCATGCCATGCGTCCATGTACAGATTCTGGAAATCTGCGTAAGGATAATCTGCCGGCACATTCACTGTTTTGGAAATCGCAGAATCGATGTAAGGCTGCACGACTTGCAGCATCTTCATGTGATCACTGGCAGACATATTCAGGGCAGTGACGAACTGCTGCGGTAATTTGCTATCGTCTGACACATCGTTGCCCATCGCACGGTACATGCGCCATGCGTGATCGGCAACTTCATAGATGCGTGCATCGCCAACGGCCATGCGCTTTTTGCGGTTATACACCCAGGAGAATGCTGGTTCAATACCATTCGATGCGTTATCAGCAAATGCTAGGGTGATCGTGCCAGTAGGGGCGATCGATAATAAATGCGAATTACGCAGACCATTTTTTTTGATGATGGCACGCAGGTTTTTGGGCAGGCGTTGTGCAAAGCTGCCTGCTAAATATTGTTTGCTATCGAATAAAGGGAACGCGCCTTTTTCTTTCGCTAATTCTGCAGATGCTAAATATGCGGCGTCGCGCATGGTTTCAGACACCTGACGTGCAAATTCGCGACCTTCTTCTGAGTCGTAGCGTACACCTAACATCACCAATGCACTACCAAGGCCAAGGAATCCGAGTCCAACGCGACGTTTGGACATGGCTTCTGCTTGTTGTTGATCCAGTGGCCATGCGGTGGCATCTAATACGTTGTCGAGCATACGGGTCGCGACAGTGACCACTTCCTGGAACGCGGTGAAATCAAATTTGACGCTGGCGCTAAATGGATTTTTAATAAAGCGTGTCAGATTGACTGAGCCGAGGCAGCAGCAACCATAATCTGGCAATGGTTGCTCAGCACATGGATTGGTGGCTTCAATTTTTTCGCAGTAGTACAAATTGTTTTCTGCATTCATGCGTGACAAAAACAGAATGCCTGGTTCGGCATGATCGTATGTGGATTTCATGACGATGTCCCACAGATCGCGCGCTCGCACTGTTTCATACACCCAGATACCGTCTTCACGTTGATAAGCGCCATTGGCTTTTTTATCTTCGCTAGGTTCTGCTTTATGCACCAGACAGAAGTCGCCATCGTTGGCAACCGCGTGCATGAATTCATCGGTCACGCCGATAGAGATATTAAAGTTGGTGAGACCACCTTCATCTTTGGATCGGATGAATTCTAAAATGTCTGGATGATCACCACGCAGCACGCCCATTTGTGCACCACGACGTGCACCAGCTGACTCGACTGTGGAGCACGAAGCATTAAACACTTGCATGAATGAGACGGGACCCGAAGCGCGTGAACGCGTACCACGGACTAAGGCATCTTTAGGTCGGATGCTGGAAAAATCGTAACCAACACCGCCACCACGACGCATGGTTTCTGCCGCATCGGCCAGGGCCGCGTAAATACCAGGTTTGCCATCTGTCGGGCTGGAAACTGAATCCCCCACCGGTTGCACGAAGCAATTGATCAATGTCGCATGCAGATCCATACCGGCGGCAGAATTGATACGTCCTGCTGGCACAAAGCCATTCTTTTGCGCCCACAGAAATTTTTCTTCGTAGTAAGCCTGTGCATCGGCTTGCTCTACTGCCGCCAGTGCTTTCGCGACACGTGCTTGCACGTCATGGATTGTGGCTTCATCGCCTTTGGCATATTTTTCAAGCAATACATCGAGGGAGATTTCTTGGGGAGCCATATCAGTGATTCCTAGGATTTTTTCGTTGGCGTTCATGGTTGATTTATTTCACTTTGAGATGATTGTTCATGTTCTGATGTCGCTGATCTGATCCGTGCCAGGTGTGCTGAATGCATGGTCGTTCCAGTATAGACAGTGGCGACAGAGCTGCCTTGACGGTCATCAAGGCGTTTCTATCAGGCTGAATTTCGGGTATTTTAAAGACTGATTGCTTGCTAATTACTTACGTATGTATGATGGATTCCTGATTTGATGCAGTATCTGATTCATTAACCGATTTAGTTCAGGAAAGGTTTCAATATATCCAGCGTTCTGGACGTAGCGCCTTGATGTTGCAGGAAAAAAGCATGGGCGCTTTTACCCATTTGCTGGCGCTTCTTGTCGTCATGCAGTAAAGCCAGTGCTTCACGTAGCATACTACGGGCGCCATCAACGCGCAAAGCCGCGTGTGCAGCTATTGCCTGATCGGTAATTTCGGAAAAATTAAAAGTATGCAATCCTGTCAATACGGCTTTACCCATGGCGCATGCTTCGATCAGATTATGCCCACCCAGCGGTACCAGACTGCCACCGACAAAAGCGACATCGGCAGTCGCATAGTACATGTACATTTCGCCCATGCTGTCACCGAGCACTAGCTGAACTTTGTCAGAAATCGGCGTCACGACCTCGTGATCAAAGGCTGAGCGCCGCACATACGATATGCCACGTGCCTCTATCATTTGCGCCACCTGATCAAAGCGTTGCGGATGGCGTGGTGTAATCATTAACAGCGGTGCTTGTTCTAGTAATGGGAATTGTTCCAAAAAAGCATCGAGAATTAATTCTTCTTCACCATCCCGGGTACTGGCGCAAAGGATGATAGGGCGATCACCCAGACTACGACGCAACGCCGCGCCGCGTTCTGCCATCATCGCTGGTGGTGTGACGTCAAATTTCATGTTGCCAGTGACACTAGGGTGATCAATGCCTAATTCTTGCAGACGTTGTGCGTCAGGGTTCGATTGGGCGGCAACAGCGCTGATGGCGTGTGCTGCTGGCAAAATCAGGGTCGATAGTTTTTGGGCTTTTTTCAGTGATTTTTCTGACAAGCGAGCATTCACTAACGTGACTGGAATTTGTGCTGAAGTACATTGCGCAATCAGATTCGGCCAGACTTCAGTTTCGATCAGAACACACAGCTGTGGGGAATAATGGCGTAAGAAGCGGCGCATCATCCAGTTGATGTCATACGGCAAATACGATTGATGCACGCGACTTGCCACATCAGCAAATAATTTCCCTCCGGTTTCACGGCCTGTGGCAGTCATGTGAGTCAGCAGCAATTGGTGTTGCGGATAATGTGCCAATAAGCTGCGTATGAGCGGTTCAGCGGCGCGAGTTTCCCCTGCGGATACCGCGTGTACCCAGATCGTGGGTGCGGCCTCGTAGCGCGCATAAAAGCCCAGACGTTCAGGAATATGTTGACGATAGCCCGGTTCCTGACGACCTCGCCACCATAAACGAAACAGGGCGAAGGGCAGGGATAATCCCCAGACGAGTGAGTATAGAAGGCGCATTAAGACAGATTAAGTAACTTTGTTTGTTTGTTTTTTAAATTCTCCAGCACAATACCATCAAGTGCGGCAATGATGTTAATGGTTGAAGTTGTTCAATTTGTTCGTGATGTGCTGATCAAATTAAGGTTAATTCCGCGCATGCTTTGGACTTTTGACCCTGACCACAATGGTTTAAAAGCAAAAAGCTGTTTGTAAGCGTGTACTAACTCATTGAATTGCGTGAATGAAAGCAATTTCAGGCAGCTATCGCTGTTGGAGCAAGAGCCTTGGTAGGCTCATGGCATAGTGATCAAGATTGTTCAGGGAGCTCATTCAACGTGGGTTCACTCATCAGGACGACGGAATATACCCGAAAATCCTCGAATAGTGAGACCAAACTGCATTTTTGCACTGAAAGTATGAAAAAAAATGAAGCAAAGTTAAGTTAATTTAAACAATTTCAGACAACAATTAGGCAACCAACAACTGCTTTATTGCTTGTTTTACTTCATGAGGGTCGGGTGGAAAGCCTTGGTCACCGAGATTGATAATTTTGTCAGACCAGGTTCCTGCGGTTTTCCACTTTGGTGATGCGCAATAAATTTCTATGGTCGGGGTCTCATAGGCGGCGGCAATATGGGTCAGACCCGTATCAACGCCAATGGCGAGTGCGGCGGATTGCGCGAGGATTGTTGCGTCCTGCATGGATAACGCTGGGAGTACGCGGGCATTCGGCATGTGTGTCGCCATCGCTTCTGCTTCGGCTTTTTCAGCGGCGTTACCCCAAGGTAGCAAAATAGGTAATGCGTAGCGGCGTAATTCCTCAGCGATGTCTACCCAGTGAGCACGTGCCCACTTTTTCGCGGCGCCTGCCGTTCCGTGAAAGAACACCACATACGGCTCTGCTGGTAACCATGTAGGCGTACCTTGTGGTGGTTCCAAACCAAAGCTGGCGGGCGTGTCCACTGTATATCCAGCGGCGGCTGCGGCGACTAAGCGACCGCGCAGCACTGCATGCGTATGTCGGTCTACTGGCACGCTTTGGTGATGGAATATACGTGAAATGCCTTCGTATCCCGAGCCTTCAGTACCGTTTGCCAATCCGACTTTTTTACCGCCTGGCGCCAGACGAGTCATGCCCATAATCATGCCAGTTTTGAATAAACCTTGGGTATCAAGCACCAGATCGTAGTTTTCTTTTCTGAGGGCTTGATAAAAATGTTTCATCTCTTGCCGCGTTGCCGCCGCCCCGAAATTTTTACGCCAACGTCGCAGTGCGAACGGAATGATATTTTTTACCCCGGGATGTAAACGCACCAGATTGACATAGCCCTCTTCGACCACCCAATCGATTTGTGCGTTGTTGAAGTGACGATGCAAATCATCGACGATAGGCATGTTATGCAACACATCGCCCAAGGAAGAAACGCGGATCAGGAGGATTTTCACGGAATGGCTATGGCAAGAGTGGTTATGGCAGAAACGAAGGGCGAATTAATGAGGCAAGGCATTAATATACTCCCCCAGAAAATTTAAAAATCATCCCAGATATCAATATGATTGCTAGGTCACTAAAAATTACTGGGTAGAGTATATTTTTGTCCGCTTAATTTCGAGAAGGGAGCAATTTAAAACGGCAATTGCGCTTCGGGTTTGACTGCCAGAATTGCCTGCTTCAATGCGCCCTGAATGCGGCTCAGTGCAGCGGGTGTTTCAGCTTCAAAACGCATGACGATCACGGGTGTCGTGTTGGATGAGCGTGCCAGACCAAAACCGTCAGGGTATTCAACACGCAAGCCGTCTATCGTGATCACTTCGTCAGCACCCGGGAAATTTGCATTCGCTTGCATCGCAGCGATAATGCTGAAGTTTTCGCCTTCGGCCAATTGCAATTGCAATTCTGGGGTAGAAGCAGATTGTGGCAACTGATTTAAAGTTGCCGTCATATCGGTGACCCGGCTCAGAATTTCCAGCAAACGCGCACCTGCATACAGGCCATCGTCAAAACCATACCAACGGTCTTTAAAGAAGATATGACCGCTCATTTCGCCGCCAAGCGGGGAACCAGTTTCACGCAGTTTGGCTTTGACCAGTGAGTGACCAGTTTTCCACATCAGTGGCACGCCACCGCGGGCTTTTACCCAGGCAGAAATATGGCGTGTACATTTCACGTCATACAAAATCTGCGCACCGGGATTGCGCGTCAACACATCTTCGGCAAACAACATCAATTGACGATCTGGGTAAATGATCTGACCATCTTTAGTTACCACGCCTAGACGGTCACCGTCGCCGTCGAATGCCAGACCGATTTCAGCATCGGTCGTTTGCAGGCAGCGGATCAGGTCTTGCAGATTTTCAGGATGGGCAGGATCTGGATGATGATTCGGGAAAGTGCCGTCTACTTCGCAGAACAACTCAATCACTTCGCAGCCCATTCCGCGGTATAAGTCCGCTGCATAGGCACCAGCAACGCCGTTGCCGCAATCGACAGCGATTTTAATCGGGCGCTGTAATTTAACGTCGCCAATGATGCGTTCGAGGTAGGTCGCCTTAATATCGTGCGTGCGGTAGTTACCAGTACCCGTCGCAAATTCTCTTTTCAAAATTGCTTGGTATAAGGCTTGAATTGCGTCGCCATAAATGGCTTCACCAGCCAGCACCATTTTGAATCCATTGTAATCAGGTGGATTGTGGCTGCCTGTGACCATGATGCCAGATGCTGCCCCTAACACATTGGTACCAAAGTACACCATTGGTGTCACCACGACGCCCAGGTCAATCACATCTACCCCAGTCGATTGCAGACCTTTGGCCAGTGCGGCAATTAACTCTGGACCAGACAAGCGGCCATCGCGGCCGATTACAACTGCTTTTTCGCCTTTTGCCAGCGCGGCTGTACCAAAGGCCTGACCGATTTGAAACGCCACGTCGGCGTCCAGCGTTTTGCCAATAATGCCGCGAATATCGTAGGCTTTAAAAATACTTGGAGAGAGTAGTGACATAACGACCTTAGTGTAAAAATTTAAATTAATAAATAGATGCTTTTTTTTGAAATCAGTGCTTAGCGCCTAGGATTGAGGAATTACGAATCAGGAGTCAGGAGTCAGGAGTCAGGAGTCAGGAGTCAGGAGTCAGGATAATAAGCGCAGATTTTTGCTTTCTGCGACCGGACTTTGATCATTCTTCATCGCGCCGCCTTCCGTCGCTTGCCAGATCAAATCTTCAATGCCACATTGCGGTTGGTATTCTGCCACTATTTTCATTAAAAGAGCGCGAATTTCAGTGTGGTTGAATGTGTTGCAGGCGGTTTCTAATTCCTGCAAGAAATTATTCAGTACGTCCGATGGGATTTCATTTTCTTGCGCCCGCATGATCAAAGGATGAGTGGTTCCTTCGACATTGTCGCCAATTAATAATTCCTCAAACAGTTTTTCTCCGGGACGCAAACCTACATGCTGGATTTCGATCGTTCCATCTGGAGTCGCTTCGGATTTAACTTCCAAACCACTCAGATGCACCATGCGCCGCGCCAGATCGACAATCTTGACCGGCTCGCCCATATCTAAAACGAAAACATCACCACCTTCGCCCATCGCGCCTGCTTGTAACACCAATTGCGCTGCTTCCGGGATGGTCATGAAATAGCGCGTGATTTCCGGGTGCGTGAGGGTAATTGGTCCACCTTCCATGATCTGTTTACGAAACAGCGGTACCACCGATCCGGAAGATCCCAACACATTACCAAACCGTACCATGCAAAAACGGGTTGTGTCTTGCGTGCGTGCGCACGCTTGTAAGATCAATTCTGCCAGGCGCTTGGTCGTCCCCATGACGTTGGTCGGGCGAACCGCCTTATCAGTGGAAATCAGGACAAAATTTTTGATCTTGGCACGCATTGCAGCTTGCGCTATGGTCAGAGTGCCAAATACATTATTACGTACACCTTCGATAGGATTGTGTTCTACCAAGGGGACATGTTTATATGCTGCTGCATGATAAAGCGTATCAACATGGCAGGCAGAAAATATTTTGTCCAGTTTAGCGCCATCCAGCACGCTGCCGAGAAAAGGTAATATTTCCAGATCCAGACCAAGTTGCGAGCGCAAGGCGCTCAGTTCTTGTTCTATCGCATACAAGGCGTATTCTGACATGTCTAACAAGATCAGTTTTTTTGGCTTTTGGCGGATGATCTGACGACATAATTCCGAACCTATGGATCCACCCGCACCTGTCACCATGACATGTTTATTGCTAATGCAGATCGCCAGCAAACGTGCATCAGGAGCAACCTGATCGCGTCCAAGTAAGTCATCGATTTCGACATCGCGAATATCTTGTACCCGCAATTCACCATTGACCAGACTCTGAATCGAAGGTGTGACTTTGATCTTCAGTTTCAGGTGCTCGAGTTGATCCAGAATTTGCTTTTGCCGGGTTTTAGAAATCGATGGCAGGGCTAACAAAATTTGTTTGATTTCCCGTTTCGGTACCAGATTATCCAAATCGGCAGGGCTGTAGACTTTGATACCTGCAATGATTGAACCTTGTATGTGTTTGTTATCGTCAACAAAGGCGACACACACGTATTCCCCTCCAGACCGCAATGCCCCTGCCAGTAATGCCCCTGCTTTGCCGCCGCCATAGATACATACAGGAATCGCATTTTCAGACATACCAGCATTGAGCAACCAGGTACGCGCAATAAAACGGCTGGCGCATAGATAGAGCATTGCCCCCGCCCAATAGAATCCAAAAATTGCCCTGGAAATTGGCATGATGTGCAGCATGATGCCAATAAAAGCCAGCAACAATACTGAGGTGCTGGCACCGATGAAAATCGTACTGATAATTTTTTGATCGATAAATCTTACTACTGCACGATACAGACCGATGCGAATGAAAATGGGGATTGAAATCAATGGAATCGAAATGATCAGGCCAAAATAATGGCGGAATAATTCTTCATTGAACCCCTCATAGCGCAGCCAGATCGCCAGAATAAAAGTCAGAGGAAGACAAATGCTATCCATGCTGGCGGCAATGGCTTGTTTTTGCAACCTGGACAAATTAATCAGATAGTGCAGCATGGTATATCTACTTTCGCGCTTTAAATAAGTGCTTTGTGTTAATGAGTAATGCCGTCACGGCGCACTACTTTGAAAAACGTCATCCAGAGAATTCGGATATCGAGCCAAAATGATTGATGTTGTAAGTAATACGCATCCAGTTCGACTTTTACCGGTATCGGTAGCTCATCCCGGCCATTTACTTGTGCCCAGCCTGTTAATCCCGGCGGGATGGTATGCACTTGTTTTTCTGTTCGTAATGCGATCAGATCATCTTGATTGTAGAGTGCCGGACGCGGCCCGACAAAGCTCATATCACCGTTGATGATGCTCCATAATTGCGGCAATTCATCCAGACTTGATTTGCGAATGAAGGAGCCAATGGGTGTCAGGTATTGATCCGGATTGGTCAGCAAATGTGTAGCAACCGCCGGCGTTTCTATCCGCATGCTACGAAACTTCGGCATCTTGAAAATGACGTTGTTCTTGCCAACGCGATTCGACCAATACACCACCGGACCACGTGAAGTCAGCTTGACGCATAATGCGGTCAGGAGCAAAGGAATGGCAAGTAGGATCGCCGCTATTAAAGCGAGAAATAAATCAAAAATGCGTTTTATCATAAGTGAATCAATATCTGATTTAGGTCGACTGTGCCAACATTGTTTTAGCCAGGCCTTGTTCTACCGAAAAAGGCGGTGTCCAGTTAAGCATTTGCTTTGCTTTACTGATATCAACCTGCAAAGAGCCACACAGTCTGTCACTGATTGCAGGGCGACCAGCGAGTTTTGCCATAAAAATTAATAGTGCAGGCGGAAACGGTATCAGGCGAGATGGTACCTGTAACGCTTTAGCACTGAGTTGCAATAATTCTGCGGTTGATAAGTCGTGGTCATCAGAAGCTAAAAATATTTGTTGAGCGGCGTTCTGATTTCGCAGACAGTGCAACACCAGACTAACCAAGTTCTCCAGGTAAATAAAGCTGCGCTTGTTCTTGATGCTTGCAAACGGCAGCGGGATACCTTTTCGGACCCAATTCAACATACTGGCAAAATTGGCTTTGACACCAGGGCCGTAAATCAGCGGTGGACGTAAGATAGTCACTCGCATACCACTGCGTTCGCCAAGTGCTAATAGTGCATTTTCGGCTTCACGTTTGGAGATGCCATACGGATCTTGCGCCTCTGATGGCGTTGTTTCAGTGTACGGAAGTCCTGGCTTTGTTGCTTCACCATTTACTTTGACTGAACTAATAAATATAAATTGTGATGCGCCGGCTTGTGCAGCCTGTTCTGCCAGTCGCATGGTGGCATCCACATTCACTTGTCGGAATAAGGGTAGGGGATCAGCGACGGTTTCTTGCATTACGTGTACCCGCGCTGCACAGTGGATGACAATATCAACATCGGCCAGAAACGCTGACCAGTCAGTCTGTGCCGACAAATCGCTGATTTGCGGGTTAGCAACCTCGGCGTTCAATTGGCTGACAGGGCGACGGGTAGGGCAGATCAAACGTTCAGATTGATTTATCAATGCATGACAAATAGCCTGACCAACAAAACCGTTTGCGCCAGTCAGTAATATTTTATTTCTATCCGGAGAGCTCAACTGTTCAGGCATGTCTGATACCGCTGTACACAAAATATTTGCGGAAAATGAATTTCAAAAAGCTACGAATAAACCAATTTGCGTGGCGTGATGCAACATTGCGATTTTTACGAGCCGCACTATGCAAGGCTTTTAATTGCGGATAATAGCGTACCCCGTGCCCTAATATCAGGCTAGAACGGTAGCATAAATCCACATCTTCAAAATACATAAAATAGCGATCATCAAAGCCGTGCAGGCGTTGATAGTGACTTGCCTGAAACGCCAGGAATGCGCCTGAAGCCCAGTCACTTAACCCAGCAGATTGGTAATCGTTTTTATTGTATGGTTCGGTCAAAGAACGCACCCATGCCATACGAACGGGAGAAAAAAAGTCAGGAAAACGCCGTATATTTGCGTCAGGCGTTTCAAAACTGGCGTCACGGTACAGGTTTAATGTCGCCAATGCGGCATGATCGGTGCGCATTAAACGTACCAATTCCAGTATTGTCGCCTGGTTCGTACTGACGTCAGGGTTCATGACAATAAAAATATCTTCGGCTTGAATGCCAACGCTATTTTTTATTTGTTCAAATAAGAAATTATTATTTGCACCAAAACCTAAACCTGGCGATGCATCGGTATAGGAGACACGATGGCGCAAGCAGTATTCTTTGAGTTGCTTTGATGGCAGATTGTCTTTAATCCAGACATGAATATCGTCACCTGCGTCTTGTAGCCCACCAATCTTGCTTGCGATGAGCAGACCTTCGTGGCCATGACTGACGATGGCGATATGAATCATGCTGAAAATTCCAGTGCTAACTTTATCATTATTGTCCAAATGTGCTTTTGGGCTTGTCTTGGGTAATTCCCGGGCAGATAGTCCAGTGAACTGATCAGGCCGTTGGATGCAAGCCTGCTGCAAAAAATTAAATATTGCCAAAAATAGCTAAAAATTGAGTATGCAACAATAACGAAACCGGCATCATTTGAAAAGCAGCTTTTACTTCAATTTATTGTTGTTTTCGTTAAGATGAGGCAAATATGTTTGATCAGAGGATGTAATTTTGACAAAAACACATCTATTTAAGTGTTTGTATCAATTTCCCGACGCAGGCTAAACTGGTCGGGAAATTGGCGACAGGCGATAGGAAGTGCCCTGCCAGCAAAGAATTGTTAAGCCGTTTAGCTCAGAACAACCGTCAAAGCAGCTTCCCACTCCGGAATTGCCACATGAAACGTTGTTGCCAGCAAATTGGTATCCAGGCAGGAATTAACCGGGCGTTGCGCCGGTGTTGGGTATTCTGTTGCCGGGATGCCCGTGACCGTTGGCGCCGCTTTTTGCAAACGACCAGCAGCACTCGCCTGACGCATGATTTCTTGTGTAAATCCACACCAGCTGGTGCGTCCTTTGGTGGTCAGATGATAAATACCCTGATGCGATGTCCACCATGCAGCAG
>JBMPOY010000009.1:0-198010 GCA_049340365.1 Undibacterium sp. Ji67W
CAAGTTATGCCTGATGACCATAGCGAGTTGGTACCACCCCTTCCCATCCCGAACAGGACCGTGAAACGACTCTGCGCCAATGATAGTGCTGCAACCAGTGTGAAAGTAGGTTATCGTCAGGCTCCCCTATGCGACCCCTCTCTGTGAAAACAGCGAGGGGTTTTGCTTTTGTGCTGAAGAAATGATTCTCCGATCTCCCGGGGCGATCATCAAAACCTATTCCCAAATCATTTCCTAAATTAGTCTATTAGTTAATTCATCAATCACATTGATTTACGTTCCTGCCTGAATCCGATGCGTGAAACAGTGCTTAGGTCCTCTCTTAGGCTTATTGCTATTGATCTCGGATGAGTCAAAAATTTTAATGACTTTTTATTTCATTTAGTCCGAGCAATATAGTTTATTTCCACGGTTAAGCAATTTCAAACACTGATAAATATTAAAATATTAAATGCAGCTATTCTGAATTAAATTGAGGGACATCTGATCACTATTTTCTCGAAAATAGATCCCTATAAGCATCAATTTTCCCATTTAAGACTTATTTAATCTTAATAATTTAAAGAATATCTTTAAGAATAAGTTGTATAAAAAATATAGACATAGATATAATAAAATACAAATTTTATATTTATTTGTATTTTATTTAACTTTTTGGGGTGACCAGATGATTAATGGTGTGGCAGATAAAGTGATTACATTACGCATATTTGTCGGCGGGTTGTTGTCGCTCTTGTTAAGTGGCTGTTTTCTTGCAAATGACGCCGCTAACGCTATCGTAAATGACCCAGGTCCAGTTAACTTTAACACCGTCTGTATCATTTCTAATTGTACAAATTCTAATGCTGATGTTGTCAGTGATATTCGAACTAGCTACGTGGTAACTCAAAAAAATGGACAGGTAACCATCACAGCTTCGATCGGACAGACCGCCAATTTATTTACAGCGGTAGCAATTACTGGCGGGGATAGTTTGACAGCGACAGTTGATGGGCAAGCGGCCACATTTCAGTCGACACCTGATACTGGGACACCTTATACAGCAATGGTCCCTGATGCTAGTTTGCAACCAGTCGTTGCGGTGAATTTCCTGCGTGGTACGTCCATGTACCCAAGCACAGTGACATTGCCGTCACCATTTGCGATGCTATCGCCGATGGGTACTGTTAACTTGGGGAAGAGCGCAGGAAAATTGCTGGTACAACTTAGCTTATCGCCGACAGCTAACGTCGGAGCAATCGTCAATATGCAATGTAATAGAGCCGATGGTACTAGCTTTAGCGGACAAAATGCGGTTCCCGTTTCGTATGTTGCGAATACAAATAATAGTTTTGCCATTAATACATCCGATCTTGATGCCACGTTGAATGCTGCGAGCCAAGCTCCAAATAACCAAGGGGTTTCAAATAAATCTCCAGTCACAACATGTGGATTGAATATTGATTGGCAGACGAAAGTTTATGGCACAGTCAGTTCAGGGCTATACCGTTCGAGCTACATTGTTGGAATTCAATCGGTTCAGAATCAGGTGAATTACGATTCTCGTCTCTAGTTTGAATTGAAGAAAGCCGCAGTTCAATACGACAAGTGGCTTTTTCATTTATCGCAATTGCAGATAAGTAGAAACTATAGATCGAAGATGAATCTATTGATTGTTGATGTTCATTTGAAGATGGAATTGCCGCTAAATTTTCACTTGAAGAAAATAATTTAAAAACTAAATCAAAGTGAACGTCATCGGCACGTAATAAACACACCATATAGTGGTCGAATAGCTGACCGATTCACTATATGAACATACCTACATCCAACTATTCTGATTCAATACAACTCGCCACTCTCAGTGCTATTGAACGTGCAGAGGCAATTGTCGAGTTGGTGCGCAGATCAGGTTTTCAGCGTATAGAAAATTTGTCGCTGCACTTTAATGTTACTCCGCAAACGATACGGCGCGACGTGAACAGTTTGTGTGACTTGGGCATTTTACGTCGCCGCCATGGTGGCGTTGATGTTCCCAGCACGGGCGAAAATCTTGCCTACCCGATGCGCCAGGTTTTAAACATTGATGCTAAGCGTGCGATTGCCCGTCGGGTTGCGAAGGAAGTCCCTGAAGATGCTTCTTTGTTTTTTGGTATAGGTACAACACCAGAGCAATGTGCACACGCATTGGTTGAGCATACGCATCTGCGCGTTATGACTAACAATATTAATGTGGCTGTCGCCTTATCACCTAATCCACAGTGCGAAATTACTCTTGCTGGTGGTCGTATCCGCAATCTCGATCAAGATATGGTCTCCAGTGAGGCTCACAATTTCTTTGGCCGTTTTTCCGTCGATATAGGTATTTACGGCGTCGCTGGCGTCGCTGAAGATGGCACATTATTGGACTTCAGCAGTGACGAAGTCCATATGCGGACCGAATTGAGTACACACTGTCGTCAGCGATTCTTAGTTCTTGATCACAGTAAGTTTGGACGGAGTGCGACAGTCCGTGGTGGCCACATTACGGATGCAACTGCTGTCTTTACCGACAAACCTATTTCCATTGAGTTGGAAAAACAATTGCACCAGGCAGGTGTTCGCTTAATTATTTGTTCCGACCCCGTTTTACCCCGTAACTTCAGGAGAAGTGGATTATGAAATTATTCAAGATGAAGCATGTTGTCGCCTCGTTTGCTTTGGGCTTGATCTCATTGAGTGGCAGTGTACAGGCGCAGAACCGCGCGATTTGTTATAACTGCCCACCAGAATGGGCAGATTGGGGTACACAATTAAAAACGATAAAAACGCGTTTGGGTATACAAATTCCGCCTGATAACAAAAATTCTGGCCAGTCCATTACCGCAATGATTGCGGAAAAAGCGAATCCCGTTGCTGACGTTGTTTATCTTGGTGGGATTGCCTCTGACCAGGCGCGTGAAGCAGGGATCATCACGCCATATAAACCAAAAAACTGGGACAAGATTCCCGCCGATTTAAAGGATCCGCAAGGTAATTGGTTCACCATTCACTCAGGAACTCTGGGTTTGTTCGTCAACAAAGCAGCCCTGGGCAAAAAGCCAGTTCCACAAAGTTGGTCTGACTTGCTCAAGCCAGAATACAAAGGTCTCGTCGGTTACCTTGATCCCACTTCTGCGTCTGTTGGTCAAGTAGGCGTGATGGCAGTCAATCTCGCATTAGGCGGCACTTATGAAAACATCACCCCGGGTATTAATTTCTTTAAGGCGTTAGTCAAAAATCAGGCCATCGTTCCTAAGCAAACTTCTTATTCTCGCGTAATTAGCGGCGAAATTCCTATTCTGATTGATTACGATTTCAATGCGTATCGCGGTCAATATACCGACAAAGCACCAGTCGTATTCGTGATTCCGAAAGAAGGCACCGTAGTTTTCCCTTACGTAATGGCATTGGTAAAAAATAGTCCTAACCAGGAAAACGGTAAAAAAGTATTGGACTTTGTATTGTCTGATGAAAGCCAGCAAATGTGGGGCAATGCATATTTGCGCCCGGTATTTGCGGATAAATTGTCAGCTGCAGCTAAAGCAAAATTTTTGCCTGACAGTGAATATGAACGTGCAAAGCCTGTCGATTTGAAGAGGTTGGCTGCAGCACAAAATATGATCATTGAACGTTATAAGAACGAAGCGAAATAAGGAAGTATTCGGATCATATCAATGCTCCAAAGCGCCTTATGTTGGCGTTTTGGAGCATGAACTGCAACGCTATAGATGAAGTGATCACCAACTGTCCATTCATGCAATGCCCCCTGTTCTTTACATTCATCGCAAATGCCTACTGAAACCCGCCGTCTGACTTTTTTATTACTTCCAACCGGAATATTTTTTTCTGCGTTCTTTTTACTCCCGATGGCGAAGCTATTGATGATCGGTGGGAGTGGGGTCAAAGGCTGGTCAGCATATACCGCCATTCTGACCGACAACAATTATCTGAATTCTTTATTGGCGACCTTAGGAGTTGGCCTTGCCACGACGATCGTCACGCTCATCATCAGCGGGATTAGTGGCGTTTTTTTACAGCGGCATAAATTCCCTGGTAATGCCTTGTTAGTGAGTTTGTTGACTTTGCCCTTGGCGTTTCCTGGCGTGGTAATTGGCTTCATGGTCATCATGCTGGCTGGACGTCAGGGGATAATCGGTGATTTGAGTGAGGCGTTGGGTCATGATCGTCTGGTGTTCGCTTACTCTTTATCTGGTTTGTTCATGGGCTATGTTTATTTCTCGGTGCCACGTACGATTTTGACCGTCATGGCGGCAGCTGAAAAACTTGACCCACGTTTAGAAGAAGCAGCTCGCTCACTAGGTGCATCACCATGGCGGGTTTTGGTTGACGTAATTATTCCAGGGCTGAAGCCTGCGATGATTTCTGCCGGTGCCATTTGTTTTGCGACAGCCGTTGGTGCGTTTGGTACGGCATTTACTTTGGCCTCAAGTATCGATGTTTTACCGATGGTGATCTATACCGAATTTACAATGTCTGCCAATTTTGCGATGGCGTCTGCACTGAGTTTTGTATTGGGCGTAGTCACGTGGATAGTCCTCGCATTGGCGCGTAGCGCAAGCAGCGCAACCGTTGCAGCTGCGGCATAAAGCATGCAAGGAAAAAGTGATGACAAGAGATCGAATTTTATTTGTGTTGCAGTTGCTATTTACGTTATTGGTTTGCGTATTTTTGATAGTGCCAGTTGGCATGTCTATGCTTGCGGGTGTTACGACCAATTATCAGGTGGGGCTGGAAAGTGGCCTGACTTTGCGTTGGGTATTGGAGGTTTGGGATGGTTATCGCGATACGTTGTTCGCATCACTTGGACTATCAGTTGCGTGTTTGATCGTCACTTTGATTCTCGGTATTCCGACTGCCTATGTACTAGTACGTACACAAAATCGCCTGAGTCGAATTATCGAAGAATTGCTAGTCTTACCGATTGCGATTCCTGGTCTGGCAACCGCATTAGCATTGATTGTCACCTTTGGTGGTGTGCCTGGTTTTCGGACTTCCTGGTTATTTATTCTGGTCGGTCACGTGCTGTTCACCTTGCCATTTATGGTGCGTTCCGTACTTGCTGTGATGCACGCGATTGACTTAAAAACCTTGGAAGAGGGAGCGGCATCTCTGGGAGCCAACTTTGCACAACGGTTTGTCGATATCGTATTGCCTAACTGCCGTGCGGGCATACTTGCTGGTTCTCTAATGGTCGTCACCTTATCCGTTGGTGAATTTAATATGACCTGGTTGTTGCATACGCCGCTGACCAAAACTTTACCTGTTGGTCTGGCAGATGCATATGCATCTTTACGATTTGAAATCGGCAGTGCCTACACGCTGATTTTCTTTTTACTGATTACCCCTTTGTTATTGGCGATACAGGCTATCGGTAAAGCACGTGTTGTGCGCTTTGTACCTGAAGAACTCGCGACAGAAAGCAAATAATGGAAATGCAATCTTCTCTCTCTATTTCGCTGAAACAATGCAGTAAAACGTTTGCCGATGGTACTCGAGCACTGGAGCCAATTAGTCTCGATATTCACGCGGGTGAAACTCTGGTATTACTTGGCCCGTCGGGCTGCGGCAAAACTACGACGTTGCGTATGATCGCTGGTCAGGAACAGCCAGATCAGGGTGGCAAAGTATTGTTTGACGGCGTTGATGTTACTGCATTGCCGATAGAAAAAAGAAACGTCGGCATGGTGTTTCAATCATATGCCTTATTCCCGAATATGACTGTTGCCGAAAACATTGGTTATGGTTTAAAAATCCGCAAAATGCCAATAGCAGCACGCAAGGCACGTATTGCTGAGATGTTGGCGATGATGCAAATCGAACTTCTGGCAGATCGTCGTATTACGCAATTGTCGGGTGGTCAGTGTCAGCGTGTCGCACTGGCGCGGGCAATCGCTGTCCGTCCTCGTGCATTGTTGCTGGATGAACCATTGACGGCACTGGACGCTAAACTGCGCGACAGTCTACGCCTGGAAATCAATGGCTTATTACGCCAATTAAAAATCACTTCTGTCTATGTCACGCATGACCAGACCGAAGCAATGGCTTTAGGTGATCGTATTGTTGTCATGGAGCATGGCCGCATTGCACAAATCGGTACCCCGCGTGAAATTTATCAGAAGCCTGCGAATACCTTTGTCGCTGATTTTATTGGTGTCATGAATCGTTTAAATGGCAGTATCCGTGATGGAATATTCTCTTGTAATGCAGGGCAGTTGGCATGGAAGCAGCCAGACACCGCCGCGCATTCGATTTTGTTCCGTCCGGAAGATATTCAAATCGCCGAAGCGCATGAGAACACTAGCTTACGCGGTACCGTCAACACTGCGGTATTCATGGGTGACTGCACGCGAATTCTGGTCGAGGTCGGCGAGCCGCAACCACTGGTGATCGATAGTCATAGCCGTTATGCTTTCAAAGCGGGTGATCAGGTTGGATTTCACATTGATACGCGTGGCATTATCGTCTTATAGGAACGTCTATGTTAATAGCACAAATCAGCGACACCCACATCAAAATGCCTGGAAAGGTGGCGTATAACCTCGTCGATACCGCTCAAATGCTACGTGACTGCGTTGCCCACATCATGCAGTTAAAAATTCAACCGGATCTGATTTTACTGACAGGGGATCTGGTTGATCTTGGGCGTGATGAAGAATACGACTATCTACGTAGCATACTTGCCCCAATCAGGCAGCGTATCATCGCTATTCCCGGTAACCACGACGAACGTGATGCAATGCGTCGTGCTTTTAAAGATGCGAGCTATTTGCCAGCGAGCGGTTTTTTACATTTTGCGATCAATGATGAATACCCTTTTCGCATCATTGGTCTCGATACTCTGATACCTTTCTCCGGTGGTGGTGAGTTATGCGAGGAAAGGCTTGCGTGGTTAGATCAGACTTTGCATCAGCAGCCTGATGTACCTACCCTGATCATGATGCACCATCCGCCATTTTTAACTGGTATCGGGCATATGGATGATATTGGTTTGAAAGGCCGTGAGGAATTCGCTGAGATTATGTCTCGCCACCCGCAGGTCAGTGCCATTTTATGTGGTCACTTACATCGCACGATTCACGCTCAGGTCGGTGGTCGGCCGGCGATGACGAGCCCGAGTCCGGCGCATCAGATTGAGTTAGAAATTAATCCATCCGCCCCCAGCCACTTCTGTATGGAGCCACCAGGATATTTACTGCATTGGTGGAGCGACGGCCATTTAATCAGCCACACCGCGCTGATAGGCAATTACCCGGGACCATTTCCATTTTTTGGAGATGACGGAAAGTTGATAGATTAGAAAATGAAAATGCCCAGCGAAAGCTGGGCATTTTTATTCTGGTGGAGTCGGCGGGAATCGAACCCGCGTCCAGAAGCACTCTACAGACAGTTCTACATACTTAGTGCTGCCATTTGATTTAATCTTGACGACGCGGACGCACACGCTGCGGCAAGACGAGTTACCTATTATTTAATCCTGAGCCAAGTAACCCGACCCAAGACGATTCCATATGAATGTCCTTACTGCTGTTGCCAGCCCACCCTATGGACGAGGTAGTGTAAGGTTAGCCGGTATTAAGCGGCTAATGCGTACGAGTTATCGTTTGCAGTTATAAATTTCAGATTGTATTTACGAGGTAGTCTGGCCTCGGTATGCCCTGCGCTGCTTTGCAACCCCTGTCGAAACCTGGTCGACCCCTAAGCATCGTTAGTATACCTCAATAATGGGGACGAAGGGCAGGGGATTCAATAGCTGCGTGACGTAAAATGTTTGCTGCGTACGATTTCCAGCAATTCTAATGGGCTATGAAGCACCAGATCAGCACCCCAATGCATTGGTTCTGTCGCGCCACAATAGCCCCATGCGGCGGCAATGCTGTGCATGCCTGCCGCTTTGGCGGCTTGAATGTCACGCAAATCATCACCGACGTACCAGCAGTGTTCTGCCGCTATTGCTAATTGTTTTGCAGCCTCAAATAAAGGCGCTGGATGTGGTTTGGCGTGCGGGGTGGTGTCGCCAGAGACGATGCAGCGTGATTGCTTTAAATCGAGCAAGGGCACTAGTGCATCGGTAAACCGCATCGCTTTATTGGTGACGATACCCCATGGGAGTTGCAAGGCATCAAGGCCACTGAGTAAATGCGGTATGTCGTCAAAAAGCGTACTTTGATCAGCAATTGCTGATGCGTATTGATTTAAAAACTCGACACGCATGGTTTCGTACGCTGGGTCTTCCGGGGTGACGTTAAAACCAGCCCCGATCAGACCACGTGCGCCTGCAGATGCATAAGGGCGTAAGTCTTCATAAGGCGCCGGGGGTAAGTCCCGATTTCGGCGCATGACATTGATAGCGGCGGCCAGATCCGGTGCGGTATCGGCGAGGGTACCGTCAAGATCAAATAAAATGGCTTTTGGAGTTTGCATAGCATCTGAAAGAAATCGACAAGGCTTGATCGGATGTTGAATCGAATCAAGCCAGGTATTTGTTGAAGCAGTAAATTAAGCTGGTTTGCTACACGCGATCATGTAATTGACACTCGTGTCATTATTGAGAGAATACATTTTCGTTAGTGGGTTGTAACTCAACCCCTTCATGGTATGTAACTCAAGACCAGCGTTGCGCACATCTTGCGTTAATTCCGCAGGCGTAATGAATTTAGCATAGTCATGCGTGCCTTTTGGTAGCAATTGCAGCACATATTCAGCCCCGATGATCGCAAACAGATATGACTTGACGTTACGATTTAACGTCGAAAAGAAAACGTGCCCACCCGGTTTGACCATCTTGGTACAAGCGCGAATAATTGATGCCGGATCCGGCACGTGCTCCAACATTTCCATGCAAGTCACAACGTCAAATTGACCTGCTTCCATTTCCGCCATCTCTTCAGCGGGAATTTTCTTATAGCGCACAGATACACCGGATTCCAGACTGTGTAAATCAGCGACCTTTAAGGCTTTATCTGATAAATCAATGCCCGTGACTGTTGCTCCTTTTTTCGCCATCGACTCTGCCAGGATACCGCCGCCACAACCGACGTCGATAACATTTTTACCGGCCAGCGGAATGCGTTGATTAATCCATTCCAGACGCAAAGGATTGATTTCATGGAGTGGACGGAATTCTGAGGTTGGATCCCACCAGCGATGGGCAAGTTCACTGAATTTTTGGATTTCTGCTGGATCGGCGTTGATGGTAGACATGATGTTATCGCGAAGGCACCCGGGGTGCGAATGGCAAAAAACGTATTGTAGGCGATTCAGAGAGTTATCGCATTAGCCGGCATCAATTCGCCTGGAGTTAAGCGTGAAATGCAGCGTGGAGATGGCGGTATATGTGGACGATAAGGAAAGCGTGAAATGAAAAAGCTGCACGGAAAATAAAAAAACCCCGCAAAGCGGGGTTTTTCATAAATAAACCGGAGTTTAATTATTTAGTTACTGTGTGAGTACCAACAACTTCGATCTCTACACGACGGTTTTTAGCACGGCCTTCTGCTGTTTTATTGTCAGCAACAGGTTGTTTTTTGCCTTTGCCTTCAGTGTAAACGCGGTTAGCTTCGATACCTTTTGTTATCAGGTATGCTTTAACTGCTTCAGCACGACGAACAGACAATTTTTGGTTGTATGCATCTGTACCAACAGAGTCAGTGTGACCAACAGCAACAACAACTTCCAGGTTGATTTCTTTCAACTTAGCAGCCATGTCGTCCAGTTGTTTTTTGCCTTCTGGTTTCAATACAGCTTTGTCGAAGTCAAACAATGCGCTAGCAGCAAAAGTTACTTTTTCGGAAGTCACAACTGGAGCAACTGGTTTTGGTGCAGGTGCTGGAGTAACAACTGGTGCAGGAGCTGGTGCAGGTGCTGGAGCAGCTTCTTTTACCAATGGTGCATCGCAACCTGGAACCGCATCAGCTGGTGTCCAGTAGCCAGTGCGCCAGCACAGACCAAATGGATCCGTAGCAACTACACCGCGGCCATCTTGAACGTATGCGCTGTTAGGTGTGCTTGCTTTGATGTCTTGTTGTTGTGCGAATGCAGAAAAAGAAGCCACTGCGGACGCTGCGATAACGAGCTTAACTAAAATTTTCATATTTCTCCTCTCGGGTGAGATTGAATTACCGCAGATAAACTGCGCAAAATGCTGCATAAAACCGGATGATACCATGTGCTTGATGACAATACTATTTCTTCAAGCAGACTTTTACCATTCCTCGTCATTTTGCCATAGATGAGTAAGTCGTTGGCATTCTTGTTAATTCTGAAAACTGAGAAAGAGGCAAATATGTCGTGTATTGGCAACGAAATATCGGGAGTTTGATGAATTTAGGCTAATTTTAAAAGGTTTTTGAATGACGTTGTTGAATTGTAAATCTTTGTTTTTCTCCCAAATGAAGCCTGGATTGTGTGCGTTTTTTGTCGTTTAAAGGCGAAATTTCAAGCGAAAATGAATGATTTTTCATTCAAAAGCAGAGTTTATTTGTCCTTAAATGCGCGTTTTCAGAGGATTTTTTTATGTCTTTGTGCTGCGGCGCAGCAACATCGCGAGTAATCGGGAGTTTTTGCGAGAAATTTTTTTAATTTTTTTTCACGTCAGGGCGATAAGCATCGGAGATGTGTGCAGAAATGCTATTAATGCCGCTTCAGGTGCTTGAGGCATGTTAGAATCAAGAGTTAAACGCTATGTAAATTGATGGGTCTTGTGGTGATGGATCTTGTGCAATTGTCCGGAACTCAGGTTCAGGATGCCCACTCACTAACTGGTATGCTGCTTCTGACGCTTATCGCTGATAAAAACGCAGACGTCAGCAAAACCTGATTGCATCACCAGATTCACATCAATATAGATAGCGTCGTCATTTAACCAAGCTCTAATTTGCCGGCCTGCCAATGGATCAATTCGCAAAAGAAACACTCCCGATTTCCCTTGAAGAAGAAATGCGCAAGAGTTACCTCGATTACGCCATGAGCGTGATTGTTGGTCGAGCCTTGCCGGACGTGCGTGACGGCTTAAAGCCAGTGCATCGTCGCGTATTGTTCGCGATGCATGAAATGAACAACGTCTATAACCGTCCTTTCGTGAAATGTGCACGTGTGGTCGGTGAAGTCATGGGTAAGTATCACCCGCATGGCGACGCTTCTATTTACGACACTCTGGTACGTATGGCGCAGGATTTCTCTTTGCGTTATACCCTTGTTGATGGTCAGGGTAACTTCGGTTCCGTCGACGGCGATAATGCTGCGGCGATGCGTTACACCGAATGCCGTCTCGATAAAATCGCCAATGAAATTCTGGCGGATATCGAAAAAGAAACCGTTGATTTCGTCCCTAACTACGACGGTAAAGAAAAAGAACCATCCGTATTGCCGACCCGTATTCCTAACTTGCTGATCAACGGTGCGTCCGGGATCGCGGTGGGTATGGCGACGAATATTCCGCCACATAATATTACTGAAGTTATCAACGGTGCGTTGCACGTGCTGCGCAATGCAGATTGCACAATTGATGAGCTGATCGAAATTATCCCGGCACCAGATTTTCCGACAGCCGGTATTATTTATGGCGTCTCTGGTGTGCGCGATGGCTATCGCACTGGCCGCGGCCGTGTTGTGATGCGCGCTAAGACGCACTTTGAAGAATTCGGCAAAGACAATCGTACTGCACTGATCGTTGACGAGTTGCCTTATCAGGTCAATAAGAAGTCCTTGCTTGAACGCATCGCTGAATTGGTGCGCGATAAAAAGCTCGAAGGTATTTCTGATATTCGCGATGAATCGGATAAATCCGGTATGCGCGTTGTGATCGAATTAAAACGCGGTGAAGTTCCCGACGTCGTTCTCAATAACCTGTACAAACAAACGCAATTGCAAGACACGTTTGGTATGAACATGGTAGCGCTGGTCAATGGTCAGCCAAAATTGCTGAACTTGAAGCAAATGCTGGAATGCTTCTTGTCGCATCGCCGTGAGGTTGTGACACGCCGTACCGTATTTGAATTACGTAAAGCCCGCGAGCGCGGTCATGTGCTCGAAGGTCTGGCTGTTGCTTTGGCTAATATCGATGATTTCATCGCGATTATTAAAGCGGCGCCAACACCGCCAATCGCGAAACAAGAATTGATGACGCGTGCCTGGGATAGCTCCATGGTGCGTGAAATGTTGACGCGTACAGCAGCTGACAATCCAGGTGGCATCGCTGCCTTCCGCCCAGAGAATTTGCCTGCGCATTACGGTATTCAAAACGACGGTTTATACAAACTGTCGGATGATCAGGCGCAAGAAATTCTGCAAATGCGTTTGCAACGTTTGACTGGTCTGGAGCAAGACAAGATCGTTAACGAATACAAAGATGTGATGGCTGAAATCGCTGATTTGCTCGATATTTTGTCTAAGCCAGAGCGCGTGACAACCATCATCACGGATGAATTGACATTAGCGAAAAACGAATACGGCGAAGGTAATAAAGATGTTCGTCGCTCGGAAATCACGCATAACGCCACTGATTTGGAAACTGAAGATTTAATTACGCCGCAAGATATGGTCGTGACCTTGTCACACACCGGCTACATGAAATCGCAACCGCTGTCTGAATACCGCGCGCAAAAACGCGGCGGTCGTGGCAAGCAGGCGACGGCAACCAAAGACGATGACTGGATCGAGCAATTATTCGTCGCCAATACGCATGATTACATCCTGTGCTTCAGTAACCGTGGTCGCTTGTACTGGTTGAAAGTCTGGGAAGTACCACAAGGTTCTCGTACTTCACGTGGTAAGCCTATTGTGAATATGTTCCCGCTGCAAGACGGTGAAAAAATTACAGTCATTCTGCCTTTGTCAGGCGATAACCGTAGCTTCCCTGAAGATCATTATGTCTTCATGGCGACCAGCCTTGGTACTGTGAAGAAAACACCATTAACGGATTTCAGCAACCCACGTAAAGCCGGCATTATCGCGGTCGATCTGGATGAAGGCGATTTCCTGATCGGTGCAGCACTGACCGATGGCAAACACGACGTCATGTTGTTCTCTGATTCTGGTAAAGCAGTCCGCTTTGACGAAAACGATGTACGTCCTATGGGTCGTACCGCACGTGGTGTGCGTGGTATGAATCTGGATGAATCGCAACAAGTGATTGCTTTGTTAGTAGCAGAAAACGAACAGCAATCAGTCTTGACTGCAACGGAAAATGGTTTCGGCAAACGTACACCGATTACGGAATACACCCGTCATGGCCGTGGTACCAAAGGGATGATCGCGATCCAGACGTCTGAGCGTAATGGTAAAGTCGTCGCCGCAACCCTGGTTGAAGCAACTGATGAAATCATGCTGATTACAACAGGTGGTGTATTGATCCGGACCCGCGTTTCTGAAATTCGCGAAATGGGTCGTGCAACACAAGGCGTGACGCTGATTGCTGTTGAAGACGGTACTAAACTGTCTGGCTTGCAGCGTATTGTTGAAACGGACGCAGACCCAGAGGCGATTGATTCTGCCGATGTTGGTGAGTTTGATGCAAGCGCTTCGGATACCAGTCCAGATGCTGATGTAGCGGAGTAATTGAATGACGGTCATCTACAATTTTTCAGCCGGTCCGGCGGTCTTGCCTAAAGAGGTTTTGCAGCAAGCCGCTGCCGAAATGTTAGATTGGCATGGCAGCGGTATGTCTGTCATGGAGATGAGTCACAGGGGCGCGGAATTCATGTCGATCATGGATGCCGCGCAACAAGATTTGCGTGATTTGCTGGCGATCCCTGCAAATTACAAAATCCTGTTTTTGCAGGGCGGGGGCTTAGGCGAAAACGCAATTGTGCCCATGAATTTAATGGGTTTGCGTCCGGATGCGACAATCGACTTTGTGCATACTGGCTCCTGGAGTGGCAAGTCCATCAAAGAAGCACAGAAATACGGCAAAGTGAATATTGCTGCTTCCTCTGCTGAGACCGGTTTTACCACAGTGCCCGCGCGCGAAAGCTGGAAGCTGACGCCGGATGCTGCCTACGTGCATTTGTGCACCAATGAAACCATTGATGGCGTTGAGTACCATTTCGTGCCCGATGTGGCGGCTGATACCAATGGCGCACCGATCGTTGCTGATATGTCGTCGCATATTTTGTCGCGTGAAGTCGATGTGAGCCGCTATGGCGTTATCTTTGGCGGCGCGCAAAAAAATATTGGGCCTGCTGGTTTAACTATTGCGATTGTGCGCGAAGATTTGTTAGGACATGCTTTGCCCTGCTGTCCATCAGCATTTGACTGGAAAACAGTGGCAGATAATGGTTCCATGTACAACACACCGCCAACCTACGCGATTTATATTGCAGGTTTGGTGTTCCAATGGCTGAAACGTCAGGGCGGCGTCGCAGCGATGGAGCAAAAAAATATTGCCAAAGCGACCTTGCTTTACGATTATCTGGACTCGACAGATTTTTACGAAAATCGTGTTGAGAAGGCCTATCGCTCACGCATGAATGTACCGTTTTATCTGAAAGATGAAAACTTGAATGCCAGCTTCCTGGCCGCAGCGAAAGAGCGTGGATTGCTGCAGTTAAAAGGGCATAAATCGGTCGGTGGTATGCGTGCTTCGATCTATAACGCCATGCCTATCGAAGGTGTCCAGGCTTTAGTTCAGTTTATGCAGGAGTTTGCGCAAGCTGCTCACAAGTAGACTTGCGGTAATATGGATTGTTGTCGCATCAGCGACGAAAATAATTAAATACGCAATTAAATAAGCAATAAAATCAGCGATCAAAAAAATCCTGAAATGCAAACACTTGATCGGTAGCGCTTTCTGAGCATGGTATCCGCCATCACCTGGAAACCGTAGCGCCGCCGGACCAGATCACAAGTCTGGTATAGGTACACGAAATATCACGCAGCTCGCCGCGAGTGCGAGCTGCCTACACAACGATCAAACACGGTTTTTAGGTACAGCATGAGCGATAATAAATTACTCCCTTTACGTCAAAAAATAGATGCCATCGATGCGCAGATTTTAGATCTGTTAAATCAACGCGCACGGGTTGCCGAAGAAGTCGGTCACGTCAAAGCAGAAACCAATGCACCAGTGTTTCGGCCAGAGCGTGAAGCGCAGGTGTTGCGTAGCGTAGCGGAGCGCAATCCTGGCCCTTTATTGAGTGACGATATTCAACTGATTTTTCGTGAAATTATGTCGGCCTGCCGTGCGCTGGAACGTCGCGTTGTTGTGGCGTTTTTAGGGCCAGTCGGCACGTTTAGCGAGCAAGCAGTTTATAAACAATTTGGACACGCAATTCAGGCTTTGCCTTGCGTTTCGATCGACGAAGTGTTTCGCGCAACCGAAGCCGGTACGGCAGATTTTGGTGTCGTGCCAATTGAGAATTCTTCTGAAGGTGCGATTAACCGCACCCTCGATTTGCTGTTGCAAACCAGTCTGATCATTAGTGGCGAATTGGCGATTCCAGTTCAGCATAGTCTGATGAGTAAATCCGGCAATATGGAAGGTGTGAGCCGCATCTGCGCCCATTCTCAGGCTCTGGCGCAATGCCAGGCTTGGCTGAACCAACACTATCCGCACATTGAGCGACATGCGGTTGCCTCCAATGCAGAAGCAGCGCGCATGGCGAGTGGTGACTTTACCGTGGCGGCGATTGCCAGTGAGATCGCTGGCCAGCAATACAATTTGGGCATCGTCAGTGCACACATTCAGGATGATCCGCATAATCGCACGCGTTTCGCAGTAGTGGGACGTTTGCAAACCACGCCAAGTGGCAAGGATCAAACCTCGATCGTTTTAGCAACGCCAAACAAAGCCGGTGCTGTCTACAACCTGCTGGCGCCGCTCTCTAAACACGGTGTTTCGATGACACGTTTTGAGTCGCGTCCGGCACGGACTGGCAATTGGGAATATTACTTCTACGTTGACGTAGAAGGGCATGTGCAAGACACCAAGGTGGCAGCAGCCATGGCAGATTTGAATGATAAGGCCGCCTTCTTTAAGGTC
Organism: Undibacterium sp. Ji67W; assembly: GCA_049340365.1. GTDB lineage: Bacteria > Pseudomonadota > Gammaproteobacteria > Burkholderiales > Burkholderiaceae_D > Undibacterium. Next base: position 15,998 of record JBMPOY010000009.1, read on the forward strand.
CTGGGTTCTTACCCGTGTACTTTGTGAGCGAGCGATGCAAAAAGTGTTTAATCGTATCGCCATTTTTGGTGTTGGTTTAATCGGTGGTTCATTTGCCTTAGCGTTAAAAAAATCTGGCGCGGTCAGGCAAATCGTAGGCGTTGGTCGTAGTCGAACATCGCTGGAAACAGCGCAGCAGTTGGGTATCATTGATCATATTGCTGATTCGGTCGAAGACGCTGTAACGGGCAGCGATTTAATTCTGATTGCAGCACCTGTCGCGCAAACTGAAAGCATCTTGCGTGCGATCGTGCCATTTTTGAATGCGAAAACCGTCGTCACTGATGCAGGAAGTACCAAAGCAGATGTGGTGCTCGCGGCGCGTGCGGCGTTGGGCGACAAAATCGCACAATTTGTTCCTGCACATCCTATTGCAGGGCGTGAGTTGAATGGTCCGGAAGCTGCATTGACAGATTTGTATGTTGGCAAAAAAGTCGTTATCACGCGTTTGCCAGAAAATACCAATGAAGACGCGGCGGCAGTTGCCTGGGCATGGCAACAATGCGGCGCGATCATTCATCAGCTTAATCCCGCGCAGCACGACGCTGTATTTGCGGCTGTCAGTCATTTACCGCATTTGCTGGCGTATGCCTTGGTGGACGATGTCGCACGTAAGCCACATGCAGATACCTTGTTCCAATATGCCGCCAGTGGTTTTCGGGACTTTACGCGTATCGCTGGTTCGTCACCGGAAATGTGGCGTGACATTACGCTCGCTAACCGCGTGGCAATGTTGGAAGAGTTGGATTCTTACACCGCACGTTTAGCGATTTTGCGCGAACATCTGGTGCAAGCGGATGGCGCTGCAATCGAGGGCATATACAGCCACGCGCAAAAGGCCCGACATAATTGGATTAGCGCGATTGAAGCAGCCGAAAAACAGCAGCGAGAAGGTGGCGATTAATTGCCGCGGCTTTTAATTTATCCTCAGATGAAATTCAGATAAAACACCAATAAAAGACAGACCAAGAATGACACAACATAGCAAACATTATCCGCATTACATTGATTTGCAGCCTGTGATGCACGTCCAGGGTGCAGTGCGCCTGCCGGGTTCTAAAAGTATTTCTAATCGTACATTGCTGCTGGCTGCCTTGTCTGAAGGTGTGACCGAAATTAAAGACTTGCTGTCCTCCGATGACACGATGGTGATGCTTAATGCCTTGCAAAAATTGGGCGTACATTGGGAACGTGAGGGCGAAACACAGAACTACATCGTGCATGGTGCCAACGGTAATTTCCCCCACCACAATGCTGATCTGTTTATGGGCAATGCGGGTACCGCAATACGTCCATTGGTCGCAGCCCTGGCTGTGCTCGGTGGCGATTACACGGTGCATGGCGTTGCGCGCATGCATGAGCGCCCGATCGGCGATCTGGTCGACGCTTTAAATCACGCTGGTGCGCAAATCGATTACACCGGCAATCCTGGTTATCCTCCCTTGCACATACGCCGTGGCCATATCCACGCTCAGCGTTTGCAAGTCAAGGGTAATGTATCCAGCCAGTTTTTAACGGCCTTGCTGATGGCGGCGCCTCTCATGGCGAAAGCGCATGATGTTGTGATTGAAGTCGTTGGTGAATTGATTTCTAAACCGTATATAGAAATTACGCTTAATCTCATGCAAAGATTTGGCGTCGAAGTGCAACGCGACGGCTGGCAAGAGTTCACCATCAAGCAAGGACAGCATTACAAATCGCCCGGCGTGGTGCATGTCGAAGGTGATGCATCATCGGCTTCGTATTTCCTGGCAGCGGGCGCTATTGCCGGCGGTCCGGTGCGGGTTGAGGGGGTCGGGCGTGACAGTATTCAAGGTGACGTTCGCTTTGCCGAAGCATTGGAGCAAATGGGCGCGACCATCACCCGTGGCGATAACTGGGTAGAAGTGCAATCGAATGGAGCCTTGCAGGCGATTGATATGGACTTTAACCATATCCCTGATGCCGCAATGACGATTGCGATTGCGGCGTTATATGCCAATGGCACTACCACGTTACGTAACATTGCGAGCTGGCGCGTCAAAGAAACTGATCGTTTATCCGCCATGGCGACAGAGTTGCGCAAGCTCGGTGCGGAGGTGGAAGAGGGAGCGGATTACATGAAAGTCACGCCGCCAGCACAAATTTTGCCAGCAACGATTGATACTTATGACGATCATCGCATGGCGATGTGTTTTTCACTCGCAAGTCTGGATGGCAAAGCGCGACGCGGTGCAGTGATGCGTATCAATGATCCGCAATGTGTTGCCAAGACCTTTCCGGATTATTTTGAAGCATTTGCTAAAATTAACCATACGGAGCTTTTTTGATACTCCCCCTGGTATTGAAAATGTCTCTAGTAGCTGTAGTGACAATTGAATGATTTTTACGGATACTCCCCCTATGAGCTTACTCAGCCCGGTAATTACGATTGATGGCCCAACCGCTTCCGGTAAGGGCACAGTCGCGCATCGCGTCGCGAAACATCTGGGTTATCACTACCTCGATTCAGGTGCCTTGTATCGTCTGACCGCGTTAATGGCCCAAAACAAAGGCGTGGCGTTGGATGATGAGCCTGCAATCGCTGCGTTGGCTCGCGCCTTACCTTGTCGTTTTGATCATGGTCACGTTTTGCTGGAAGATGTGGATGTCACAGACGAAGTGCGTGCCGAAGCAATCGGTGTTGCCGCTTCGAAGATCGCAGTTTTGCAAGAGGTGCGCAAAGCGTTGGTAGATTTGCAGGTCTCTTTCAGAAATACACCGGGTCTGGTGGCAGACGGGCGCGATATGGGCACTGTTATTTTTCCCGATGCCCAACTAAAAATTTTCTTAACAGCAAGTGCTGAGGCACGCGCGAGTCGGCGATATAAGCAATTGATTGAAAAGGGAATTTCTGCTAATATGGAAAACTTGGTAAAAGATTTGATTGAACGTGACGCAAGGGATAGTGCCCGAACCGCAGCGCCGCTCAAGCCTTCACCAGATGCAATTATTCTCGATACGTCCGATATTTCTGCTGAACAAGCGGTGCAAAACGTGTTGGAATGGTTTGCAAAAACACAAAAATCTGCGTAATTTTTTAGGTCCTTGTGTTGTACGTCCCCTTTGATGAGGCAAGCTTGTTAAAGGGTTGTTTAACCTAACCCGGTAAATAGTGCCATTGTGCTATTCCGGCTAACTCGTAAATATTATGTCTACTGTATTCATGTCCCAAGATTTCGCAACCGGTGCAGACAGCTTCGCAGCTTTGTTCGAAGAGTCCCTGTCACGTCAGGATATGCGTTCCGGTGAAGTGATTTCTGCTGAAGTCGTTCGTATCGACCACAACTTCGTGATCGTGAACGCAGGCTTGAAGTCTGAAGCCTTCATCCCTGTTGAAGAATTCAAAAACGACCAGGGCGACCTGGAAGTTAATATCGGCGACTTCGTTTCCGTAGCGATTGATTCGCTGGAAAACGGTTTCGGCGACACAATTTTGTCTCGTGACAAAGCTAAACGTCTGGCTTCCTGGCTCGCGCTGGAAAAAGCGCTGGAGTCTGGCGAGATCGTTACTGGTACAGTTAATGGTAAAGTTAAAGGTGGTTTGACTGTTCTGACGAACGGCATCCGCGCTTTCTTGCCAGGTTCTTTGGTTGATACACGCCCAGTGAAGGATACAACTCCTTACGAAGGCAAAACCATGGAATTCAAAGTGATCAAGCTTGATCGCAAACGTAACAACGTCGTTCTGTCCCGCCGTGCTGTTGTTGAAGCGTCTATGGGCGAAGAGCGTCAAAAACTGATGGAAACCCTGAAAGAAGGTACAGTGGTTACTGGTGTTGTTAAAAACATCACTGACTACGGCGCGTTCGTTGATCTGGGCGGCATCGATGGCTTGTTGCACATCACTGACCTGGCATGGCGTCGTGTACGTCACCCTTCCGAGGTGTTGACAGTTGGTCAGGAAATCACTGCAAAAGTATTGAAATTCGACCAAGAGAAAAACCGTGTTTCTCTGGGCGTAAAACAATTGGGCGACGATCCATGGACAGGCTTGTCCCGTCGTTACCCAGCGAACACACGTTTGTTCGGTAAAGTAACTAACCTGACCGACTACGGCGCGTTCGTTGAAGTAGAACAAGGTATCGAAGGTCTGGTACACGTTTCCGAAATGGACTGGACAAACAAAAACGTTGCACCAAACAAAGTAGTTCAATTGGGCGACGAAGTTGAAGTCATGGTTCTGGAAATCGACGAAGAACGTCGTCGTATCAGCCTCGGCATGAAACAATGTAAAGCTAATCCTTGGGATGATTTCGCGATCAACCACAAGAAAGGCGACAAAGTTCGTGGCGCGATCAAATCTATCACTGACTTCGGCGTGTTCATCGGCTTGTCCGGCAACATCGACGGTCTGGTACATTTGTCTGACTTGTCCTGGAACGAAGCTGGCGAAGAAGCAGTTCGCAAGTTCAAGAAAGGTGACGAGCTGGAAGCCATCGTTCTGGCAATCGACGTTGAGCGTGAGCGCGTTTCCCTGGGCGTTAAGCAATTGGAAGGTGACCCATTCAACAACTACTGCGCAATGAACGACAAAGGTGCGATCGTTGTTGGTACAGTGAAATCTGTTGAAGCTAAAGGCGCAGTGATCCAATTGGCAGACGACGTTGAAGGCTACCTGCGTGCATCAGAAATTTCCCGTGACCGCGTGGAAGATGCTGGTACACACCTGAAAGTTGGCGACAGCGTTGAAGCTTTGGTTCTGAACATCGACCGTAAAGCACGTGGTATCCAGTTATCTATCAAAGCAAAAGATAGCGCTGAAACACAAGAAGCAATGCAAAAAATGTCAACAGCAGTTGACGCTAACGCAGCTTCTGGTACTACAAGCCTGGGCGCGTTGTTGAAAGCTAAGCTCGACAACAAAAACTAAGCTCAATCTAGTCATCAGGTCTTATACATATGACGAAGTCGGAGCTGATAGCTCGTCTGGCAGAGCGGTATCCACAACTGGTCGCTAAAGATGTGGATGTCGCTGTCAAAACCATTCTTGATGCGATGTCCGATGCCCTGGCAACTGGGCAACGCATTGAGATTCGTGGTTTTGGTAGCTTTGCTCTGAACAGTCGTCCACCAAGGATAGGTCGTAATCCTAAGTCTGGCGATAAAGTGATGGTGCCTGAAAAACGGGTGCCACATTTCAAACCGGGTAAGGAATTGCGCGAACGTGTCGATGCCATGGTTGGGCAGCCGATACGTGATGATTAGACGGGTCGTCGGACTTTGCGATTGACGCAAAATAAAGAACGGTATATCGGTTTTCCCGGTATGCCGTTTTTTTTCAGTACAATGTCTACTTTATTACTCAATTAGTTCACAATATTAGTTCACAATATCTGCGGACTTACGCAAAGCTACCTCGTTGTCGATATGGTACTTTGTATAGCGTGTGTTAGCTCTATTGCTACTCTTCACTTTTAGGATGCGTCCATGAAATATGTTTCCAGACTGCTTACTCTTATACTCTTCGTTCTGTTTTTTGGTTTTGCCTTAAAGAATGATAGCGAAGTGACGCTCCATTATTTTTTTGGATATGAACAAAAGGCCCCGTTGGTGATTATGCTTCTGGTGTTCTTTGTTTCGGGGGCGGTATTGGGCATTCTCGCGATGGTCCCGATGGTATTTCGCCATCGTCGTGATCTGCATCGTCATAAAAAGACGCTGGCTGAAATAGAAAAAGAGCGTGAAGAGGCAGAGCGTGCCAGCACACAGGCACCACAACCTGATAGCATTCGTAACACTTAAATAGGGGTGGAGTTGATGCCTGGTTTTGTGCTTTTAACTTTGCCTGAAATTGCCGGTACAGTACTGGTTATTTGAAAGAAAATAAGAAAAAATGGATTTTGAAATTTGGTGGTTGCTAGGCATCCCCTTGTTTTTTACCCTTGGCTGGATCGCTGCCCGCGTCGATATTCGTCAACTATTGTCGGAATCGCGCAGCTTGCCAAAAGGTTATTTTAAAGGGTTGAATTTTTTGTTGAACGAACAACCCGACAAAGCGATTGACGCTTTTATTGAGATTGTTCGTCTTGACCCGGAATCGGTGGAATTACATTTTGCGTTGGGTAACTTGTTTCGCCGACGTGGTGAGACTGAGCGTGCAATTCGTGTTCATCAAAATTTGCTGGCGCGTCCTGATTTGCCTGCAGAGCAAAAAACCCAGGCCAGATTTGAACTGGGACAAGATTATCTGAAAGCCGGTTTGCTAGATCGTGCCGAAGAAACATTCACCGTATTGTTGTCGAGTAATTTTGAGGCGCAAGCCCGACGTGCGTTGCTGGAAATCTATCAGCGTGAAAAAGAATGGGCACGCGCGATTGAAGCTGCACACGCTTTACAAGAAGCTGGGGCTGGTGGACGTCAAAAAGAAATCGCTCAGTTTTACTGCGAAATCGCACAAGACGAACTGGTACACACGAATGCCGACGCTGCGATGGCGATGCTGGATAAAGCGCTGGCGACGGACCGGAACAATGTACGGGCGACTATTCTTGCTGGTGATGTGCATCAAACCAATGGTGATACGGAAAAAGCAGTGCTCACCTGGCGTCGCGTAGAACAGCAAAGTGTGCCGCATGTAGCATTGGTCGCACAACGCCTGATGGATGGCTATCGCAAGCTCGAACGTCCGCAAGAAGGTCTGAATTTGTTGAAAAATTATCTGGCAGAAGCGCCTTCGATTGATTTGTTGGAAGTCGTATTTAAAGCGACTTTAGAGCTCGATTCTGTTGCTGGAGCGAATCAATTGGTGCGCGATGAATTACGTCGTACACCAACGCTACTTGGTCTGGATAAATTACTGGATGCACGGATGCTAGATGCACCACCAGAAGTGCGTCCTGAGTTGGCGATTGTGAAAAACCTGGTGCATGGTTATGCGCAAAAGCTGGCGCGTTACCAGTGTTCGCACTGTGGCTTTAAAGCGCGCCAGTTTTATTGGCATTGTCCGGGATGCAGTCGGTGGGAAACGTATCCACCACGCCGTACAGAAGAATTAAACGTGATGAATTAAGTGTCAAGTGTGGCTGAGCAGGTGAATTGATCTTCATCCTTCATGCGAAGGAAGTCGCAATGAGTAAAACAGCTTGTGTCAATCACCGCGATAACATCGATACAGAACATCAGCATTTTTTAGATTGTGATCACAAAATGAAAATTACTATTATTGGTACTGGCTATGTGGGTTTGGTCACGGGCGCTTGCCTGGCCGAATTGGGCAATGACGTTTTTTGTCTGGACGTCGATAGCAAAAAAATTGAGATACTGAACAACGGCGGTATTCCTATTCACGAACCAGGCTTGGAAGAAATCGTTGCACGCAACCGTGCTGCCGGACGTATTCGCTTTTCTACCGATGTAGAAGCTAGCGTAGCCCATGGCGATGTGCAATTTATTGCGGTAGGCACGCCTCCTGACGAAGATGGTTCTGCTGATTTGCAATACGTGTTGGCAGCTGCACGTAACATCGGCAAATACATGAATGGCTTTAAAGTAGTGGTCGACAAATCCACTGTGCCAGTAGGCACTGCAGACCGCGTCGCTGCTGCCTTGCAGTCGGAACTGACAGCGCGTGGATCGGATGCTGATTTCTCAGTAGTATCCAATCCTGAATTCTTAAAAGAAGGCGCGGCAGTAGAAGATTTTATGCGTCCCGATCGTATCGTCATCGGTTGCGACAATTCTCCGCAAGGCGAAAAAGCACGTGGCATGATGAAAAAGCTTTACACGCCGTTTAACCGTAATCATGAACGCACGTATTGGATGGATGTACGTTCTGCTGAATTCACCAAATACGCGGCAAACGCAATGTTGGCGACCCGTATTTCTTTCATGAATGAATTAGCAAATCTGGCTGATCATGTTGGCGCTGATATTGAAGCGGTACGTCACGGGATTGGTTCGGACCCCCGCATCGGACACAGTTTCTTGTATGCAGGTTGCGGCTATGGCGGCTCTTGCTTCCCGAAAGACGTGCAGGCACTGGAGCGTACTGCGCAAGACTACGGTTTAAATCTGTTGATCTTGCAAGCTGTGGAAGCAGTGAATGCGCGTCAGAAACAAGTGTTGGGCAATAAAATTTTGCAGCGTTTCGAGCAAAATCTTAAAGGCAGACACTTCGCCATCTGGGGTTTGGCATTTAAACCAAATACTGACGATATGCGTGCTGCGTCTTCTCGTGTTTTGTTGGGTGAATTACTGCGTAATGGCGCAACAGTTGCCGTATATGATCCGGTATCGATGGAAGAAGCGAAACGCGTGTTTGCACTAGATTTTGCCAATACGCCGGAATTATTGTCTTCGATTCGTTTTGCGACAAGTCCCATGGATGCTTTGGATGGTGCCGATGCGCTGGCGATCGTCACTGAATGGAAAGCGTTCCGCAGCCCGGATTTCGATCAGGTAAAAGCACGTCTGAAGCAAGCAATTATTTTTGATGGCCGCAATTTATTCGAACCAGGTGTGATGACCGAAATCGGTATTGAATACCATGGGATAGGCCGTTCCGTACTGACGCGTAAATGAGGTAAGTAGTGAGCTTACAAGCGGAATATAAAGAACGCATTGCTACTGTAGATTCTCTGAAAAAGCGTATCCTCATTGCTGGCGATGTGATGTTGGATCGTTATTGGTTTGGTGAAGTCAATCGCATTTCTCCCGAAGCGCCAGTACCGATTGTCAGGGTGGAGCGCCGTGAAGAACGTCTTGGTGGCGCCGCTAATGTCGCCTTAAATACGGTTGCCTTGGGTGTTGACGCCAGCTTGATGGGAGTGATTGGTGACGATGAGGCGGGTAACACACTCAGCGACCTCTTGGTGAAGTCAGGGATAGGCTCGTTTCTGAGTCGCGACAAGCAGATCTCAACCATTATCAAATTGCGCGTCATTGGCCGTCAACAGCAGTTGATACGTATCGATTTTGAAGAGCGTCCAACTGAGCACGTATTAAACGACAAGCTCAATCGTTTTAATGCCCTTTTGGGTGCGCATGATGTCGTGATTTTTTCTGATTATGCGAAGGGCAGTCTGGTCAATGTCACGACCATGATTGAGGCCGCCAGAAATGCTGGCAAGCCTATCCTGGTTGATCCTAAGGGAAGTGACTTTGCTCGCTATAGCGGTGCGACCTTGTTGACGCCAAACAAATCCGAACTCAGGCAAGTGCTTGGTGAATGGTATAGCGAAGATGAGTTGACCGTAAAAGCACAAAAAATGCGTCAGGATTTGCGTTTGCAAGGCTTACTGTTGACCCGTTCCGAAGAGGGAATGACGCTGTACACCGAGAATGACATTATTCACGTCCCTGCAATGGCACGGGAAGTGTATGACGTCTCTGGTGCCGGTGACACCGTGATCGCGACGATGGCGGTTATGATGGCAAATGGGATGTCTATGCAGGATGCTGTCGTCATTGCCAATCGGGCGGGTGGTATTGTTGTTGGCAAGTTGGGAACAGCAACGGTTTCGCGGGAAGAACTATTTCCCGGTCAGTGAAAATTGCGTTAAAAATAGTAAGCAATAGTCAACCTTTTAAGAGCGTAGGCGTTATTTCTCTGAGGTCGAACTGATGCAAAGATGCAGCGATGTTCTGCCGCGTTAGAATCGATAACTATTTTCAGGAGTAATATTCATGTTAAAAAAATTATTGTTCGCTGTTGCATCCATGATCGTTACAATGGGGTTTGCGTTTGCTGATGTGGATGTGAATAAAGCGGATCAGGCAGCCTTGGATGGTGTCAAAGGTATTGGCCCTGCAAAATCAAAAGCGATCATTGCAGAGCGCTCAAAAAACGGTAATTTTAAAGACTGGGCTGACTTTGAGACACGCGTTAAAGGTATTGGTGATAAAAACTCGGCGAAGTTGTCGCAGGCTGGCCTGACCGTCAATGGTCAGCCTAAACCAGCGGTCGCTGGCGCAGCAGTCAATACGACCGCAACTGCACCAGCTACTGCGGCTTCCGCCAAAGCGACTTCTAAAGATACGAAGACCAAGTAATTGTTATCTGCATCCACTTAAAAACCTCTGATTCTTCGTCAGAGGTTTTTTTTATTTGCTTATTTGAATAATATATAAAGTGAAAATGAAACCTGGATCGCTGCTGAAATACCTATTTGCAGGACTTTTTGCTGCAAATGTACGACGTTGTAGAGAAATGCCATAAAGTAAGTGAAATATAAGCATATGACAAATCTGCACGTATTTGCCGCTGGGATTAGAATGAACGTTTGACCGACTAGAGACATTGAAAATGGCTTATCTGACGATAGAAGACACAATAGGAAATACGCCGCTGGTACAATTGCAGCGCATACCCGGCGCCGACAATCTGCGTCGCAATAACATTATTCTCGGCAAGCTTGAGGGCAATAATCCGGCTGGCTCAGTCAAAGATCGTCCTGCTTTATCCATGATTAAACGCGCTGAAGAGCGTGGACAGATTAAACCCGGAGATACGCTAATTGAGGCAACCAGCGGCAATACTGGCATTGCACTGGCAATGGCAGCTGCTATGCGCGGCTACAAGATGGTTTTATTGATGCCAGAAAATTTGAGCATAGAGCGCCGTCAGAGCATGGCTGCTTACGGCGCACAAATTGTCCTCACGCCAAAAACAGGCGGCATGGAATATGCGCGTGATCTGGCGGAGCAGATGCAGAAAGAAGGAAAGGGTGTGATTCTGGATCAGTTTGCAAACCCGGATAATCCTCTTGCGCATCTGGAAGGAACAGGCCCTGAAATCTGGCGCGATACCAATGGCAAGGTCACACACTTTGTCAGCGCAATGGGAACAACCGGCACGATCATGGGTGTGTCTGCGTACTTAAAACAACAGAATCAAGATATCCGGATTATCGGCGCACAACCAGAAGACGGCTCGCAAATTCCAGGTATCCGCAAATGGCCAGAAGCGTATTTACCTAAAATTTACGACAAAGCGCGTGTTGACCAGGTTGAATCTGTGACGCAATCTGACGCAGAACATATGGCGCGCCGCTTAGCCGTCGAAGAGGGCATATTCTGTGGTATTTCTGCCGCAGGTGCATGTCAAATCGCGCTCAGAATCGCTGAAACGGTAGAAAACGCGACTATCGTCTTCATCGTTTGCGATCGCGGTGATCGATATTTGTCGACGGGCGTATTTCCGGCCTGAACCTTCAGGCTAGTTTTTCTAAGTCAGATGAGCGAGCGGCACGATATTGATCGTATCGCTCGATTTTTTTAAGTGTGGCAAATTAGCGTCGTTTTAAGACGTCATGTCGACTTGCTGCGACCGCAAATAAAAAAATACCGAAATTACTCTCAGAGTAGCTTCGGTATTTTGTCTTTAAAGTACTGCGTCGCAATACTTAAAGTATTTTTTATGCAGCGTCTTTTGGTTTGAATTGCTTGTCGCTGATACGGAATTTCGCACGACGGTCGCCCATCAATTCGCGCAATTCTTTGATGCTCACGTCGCTAATTTCATGCATACGAATCAACAACGACGCGCCAACGGGCAAACGACGATGTCTGATTTTACTAATCACTGGTGGTGCTACTTCCAACGCTCTGGAAAGTGCTGCGTCATTCTTCAAATGCAATTGCTTGATCAGAGTATCCAAAAGATTATTTGGATCGTAGTCTATTTCATCCGATTCAAGCTGGGTCAAATTTGCCATAATTACCTCGCTGTCTAGTCTATTGATGCTGGATTTAGTTGCTTCAATGAGAATTAATCATACGGTAATATTGTATCTTTAAAATAGAAATTGCTTATCATAAAAATAGCAAAACATTGTTAAATCTATTGACACATTGCATGGCTTGCATGCCATTGTATCAACCAGATCTAGTTACTTTAGATTAATTCATGTCGAAAAACAATTATATTTTTTGAAAAAACGATGGATATCATCAATATCCGAATTTGCATGGTTTTCGTTCCGTGCCATTGCAGTATTGGACAAAATGTTCTTTAGATCAATTGGTTCAAGTGAAACATATTGTTAAAAGTCGTTTTCTTATCGTTATCATTTCTTAATTTTGCCGTGCTGCACTAATTACACGGCCAAGATCAATGACTGACATTGCGTAAAAGTAGCTCCGGTTATATTGCGTGATGGCAAAAAAATTATCGGTTCCCAACCAATATTCGTCAGCATCTTCACCATTTTGCAAATCGATCACACCGTATAAAATTCCGTCTGGGGCATCACTGCTGGAAGTCGTCAAGAATCCTTTCAGATCACTCAGGGTATACGTCGCACGCAAACCTTTGGCAATGGCCGTCTTTAGTGGTGCCTGGTTTTCATCTGATGCACTCAAAGTAGCAGGAAAAACCGTCGGGAGATTGCGCTTCCAGCCGTGTAAAGCTAAGTAGTTCGCAACACTGCCTATTGCATCAGCTACAGAGTCGTTCAGACTAATTTTTCCGTCGCCATCAAAGTCGACCGCGTACTGCCGGATGCTACCTGGCATAAACTGCGGTAAGCCGATGGCACCTGCGTAAGATCCCTTGAAGGCAAATGGATCAGCACCAGATTCTTTCGCCAATACCAATAAATTTTCTAATTCTGACCTGAAGAACTGCATGCGCGATTCACGGGTCGGTGTTTCTGGATAATCAAATGCCAAGGTCGTCAATACATCCACAGCGCGGAAATTTCCGGTATTTTTGCCGTAGATGGTTTCGACGCCGATCAGACCAACGATAATTTCAGCGGGGACGCCATATTGCTGCTCGGCACGTGCTAACAAGTCGGAATTTTTATTCCAAAAAGCTACCCCGGCATCAATCCTGTACGGTTCAACGAATCGCGCCCTATAGGCTTTCCAATTCTTTGGTTTTCCCGGTGGCGCCGGCCGCATCAGTTGTCGCGCGGTTTCGATGTAGCGTGCCTGCTCAAACATGGCGCTGAGTCCGGCTTCCTGAAAACCATGTTTCGCAACCATCTCAGCAATGAATGTGGAGACGTCTTTCCATTGGGTAAAATGAACATCTGCTTGCTGATTTTGGGCTGCTACGAGCGATTTTTTGCTTTTTTTTGCTGCGTTATTGGCGGCTGAGATGCCTGGGGAGTAGATGCTCAGCATAGCTACACAAACACAGGAAAGAGCAAGCAATTTAGAAGGTTTTTTGAACATAGACAATTTATCTGCAGGCGGCCAGTAAGGCTTTCAAGCGTTGAGTGACACTGCTTTCTGGTAACCCATGCTTACCGTATTTTGCAGCGATGTAAAAATTTAAAAAATGTTCTGCTGGCAGAATTTTGTCTGCTGGTAAAGCAAGTCTGAGCCGCAATAAAAATGCATGAGGGCCTTCATTGATAGTCCGTGGCTCAGCATGCTTTGCCATCAATTTGCAAAACGAAAAGTATACTCTATCGATCGCTGGGATTGTGGGTTTGTTAAGCACTAAGGGCAGTGCAACAATGCTGATCGCGATGCTTCCGACGATAAAAAATAGTAAGCTGATTTGCGCCCAGTCAACGTTTTTAAAGCCAATCGAATCGAGTAAATGCCTTTGCGAATTTTGGTTGTAATTTAAAACCCATTGATTCCAGGAGTTGTTCACGGCATCCCAGCGCATATGTATGGCTTGCACCCAGGAGTTGCCTGAAACAGCTTGACCGACCAATCCTGCTAAACCACGCTGTGGTATTGCTCTGGCGAGATTAAGCATCACCCGTTCAGGAGCAACTGCTGCAGTCGGGTCGACTCTGACCCAACCTTGATTCTTTAGCCAGACTTCTGCCCATGCGTGCGCATCTGATTGACGAATTTCAAAGTAACCATCGACATCGTTTTTTGTCCCACCCTGATATCCTGTCACCACTCTTGCGGGAATTCTGGCAGCACGCATGATGATCACAAATGAACTGGCAAAATGCTCACAAAATCCGGCGCGGCTTTTGAATAAAAAGTCGTCGACGCTGTTCGTACCAAGTAGCGGTGGTTCCAGCGTATAGATAAATTCTTCTTTGCGGAAAAAATCCAATACGGCTCTGATGAGTTGTTGATCGTCGTTGTAGCGTTGACGTAAGTCGCGTGCAAAGCTTGCAGTAAGTGGGTTGTAAACTGCAGGTAAGTCCAGGGACGCAGCTAAATCTTCATCTTGCAGAGCAGGTAAATATTTGTATTTTGTCGCAGATCTTACTTCATAACGTAAGCGCTCAATGATAGGCTCCGTACTTCTCAGTTCCATATCTGCATTGATGCCAGACGTATTTTTATCTGCAAACAGTGCCGGTTCAACTGGTAAGTCAAGCGCAAAAATCCAACGCTGGCTTTGTGGTTCCAGTATTATTTCTTGCTGGATCAGATTGCCGGAAAATTCTGAATACGCAGAGTTCTTTCGTAGTCTGGTCGCTTTGGGACTCCAGGTTCGACCGTCAAACGCGGTCATAACAATACCGCGCCAGTAGAGGACGGATTTATTCAAAATCGGCTGATCGAACTTTGCGCGGAACACGATGTCTTCGGATTGTACCAACTCACTGATGCCACCAGGCGCCATTGTTTCAGACAATCCGGTGCGAGCGCTATGGGCGTCACCTGGCAATCCCCAAAGTGGTCCTTGTATGCGCGGGAAAAACAAAAAAGCACATAGTGTTAAAGGAATTGCCAATCCCAGCAACGTTGCGGTCAATTTGAATTTCTGTGTTAATGAAGGTACCAGAGTCGTGTATTGAAAAGACAGCTGCGCCGTGATTAACAGCGCGGTACCTAGCAAAGCAAGCGCGGCTGCACCGATGCTTTGCTGGTAGAAAAAACTACTCAGTAACAAAAAGAAACTCAGGAAGATGACCACGAATAGATCGCGCTTGGCATGCATCTCCAATAGTTTGCAGGTAAGCAGTAACGCGAGCATTGTCACACCGGCCTCGCGGCCTAAAAACGTGTGATACGTCAAATACACACCGATCATCATCAGGCCAGCGATCGGTAACAGTAGCCATGCCGGGGGTAAACGTCTGCCATTGAAAGTCAGCCATGCGCGCCAACTCAACAAACCTCCACAGGAAAGATTGACCCACCATGCGACATGGCTTGCATGCGGGAGTAGCACGCACAAACAGGCGGTCAGCAAAAGTAGCGTATCTACTTTGTCGCGACTCAAAATACGCGAAGATAAACGGCTGGGTAAATTTAGGCGCATCATTTATAACTCATAAAGTGCTAAAGCACGCAGGCAGGCATCACGATGGGCAGGCCCCTGGGCAGCGGCAAAATCACTGCCTCCCAGCTTAAATGCGTAAAGCAGACCGTTGCGGTCCGCTTCCAATACCCAGCTTGTCATGCGCGAGAGTTTGAGTTCGGTATCCATGATCCGTGGCAGCGTCGCAAAATCGATCACGATGTCACTTCCGGCGCCGCCAGCAAATTGCTTGGTGATCAGTTGACCACCAAGCGCCGTATCGATCCTGGCGATCTGTTTCCAGGCCAGATGTTTGAGGGGGTCACCCGATTGATAGGCGCGAACGCCAGCGAAATCTTCATCGCCTGAATGGCCATGCTCAGCATCTTTGCTCACACCAGTCACTGGTAATGGGGGCGCATTCAGTTCTGGTTGCGGATAAACCAGTGCTTGAGAGTCCGGTAACCAGGTGCTCCATACTCTCAACAAACCAAGCGGAAACCAGGTTTGCAAGCGGATTCTGGGAATAGGTTGCCAGCCGCGTTGCCGGGTCGGATAGCTGAGTTGTAAAGACACCTGACTTTGCCCGCCGATGTCAACGGCAGTTTCCGGGTGTCCAGTTTCGGCAATCCCGACCCAAATTGCATAACGCTGGTGCGCACGACGATTGATTAAACATACTGTGTACTGCGTTTCTTCTCCAGCAAAGACGGCTTGCGCAGGACCTGAAAGTAAATGCAGGTAGGCGAGATTACGAAAACCAAAAAACGTATTTACCATTGCAATGCTCGCCAGTACAAAGGTCAATGCAAATCCCAGACTCAGATTGTAATTAGTTGCCGTCACAAACATGAGCAAGAGCAAAAGAATAAACATCCAGCCGGGTTTGCTAGGTAGTGTGAAGACGCGCCTTTGTTTCAGGAAGACTTCGCCGCTTTCTGGCTTATGCTCCAGAAAGATCATTTTTCGCAAACGCTGGCGCAGTGAATTGAACATAAATAATGCCGTTTGCTTAAACTGCGACCCGCTTCATTAATTCGGCCAGCAATTCGCTGCTGATATTGATTTTTCCGGTGACGGATTTGATTGGTCGCAGACGATGCGCAATGACCGGAATGATGACCGCTTGCACGTCTTCGGGTATGACGTGATCGCGACCTTCGAGTGCAGCCCATGCGCGTGCTGCTTGTAACAGAGCAATCGAGGCACGAGGGCTCATGCCTTCGGCAAACAAATCACCCTGACGGGTGGCGTGGGCTAATGCTTGTACATAATCGACCAGCGCAGCGGAGGTGTGGATTTTTTTTAGTTCTTGTTGTGCCAGAATCAGTTCGTTCGATTGCATCACCGCTGGCAAATGTGCCAATAAAGCCCGGCGGTCTTCGCCCAATAGTAGTGCGCGTTCGGCGGCTGCGTCGGGATAACCTAGCGACAGACACATTAAAAAACGGTCTAGCTGCGATTCTGGCAAAGCAAATGTACCCACTTGATGTGCGGGGTTTTGGGTTGCAATGACAAAAAAAGGACTCGGCAAGGCACGTGTTTGCCCCTCTACTGATACTTGTCTTTCTTCCATTGCTTCCAGGAGCGACGATTGGGTCTTAGGTGTGGCGCGGTTAATTTCATCTGCCAGCAAAACCTGTGTAAACACCGGACCAGGATGAAAAATAAATTGATTTTTTTCACGATCGAAAATCGAAATCCCAACGACGTCCGCTGGCAACAAGTCGCTGGTAAATTGCAGGCGATTAAACTTTAAGCCTAAAGAAATGGCCAAGGCATGTGCCAGTGTGGTTTTGCCGACACCGGGTAAATCTTCTATGAGCAAGTGACCACCTGCGAGGAGGCACACCAGAGCCTGCCGGATTTGCAGTTCTTTGCCGATAATCACGTTATTGACCTGTTTGGCGACTTGATGCACTTTGGAAAACATAGATTTCCTCGAATAAAAATTTAATTCACAGTGTAAACTGATTCTGCAGCATCTGTTGCAAAGCATGCTGCTTGCGGCAAGCTATTTGCAAAACATGGCAAATAGGCGGAAACTTGAATAAATAAATAAGAATTTGAGACATGACAACTGCTTATTACACCCACGCAGACTGCAAACGGCATGAAATGGGCTCCTGGCACCCTGAGTCGCCTGAACGGTTGCAAGCGATAGAAGATCAATTGATTGCCAGCCGCATCAATACATTACTCGACTATCGCGAGGCGCCAGCGGCTCTGGAATCGGATCTGGCACGTGTACATACGGCCGATGCGATTTACCGGATACGTGAAAATTGCCCGTCTGAACGTTCGGAATATGATCATTTTCCTCTGGATGGCGATACTTCTTTGAATGCCTATACCTGGCGTGCTTCTTTGCGTGCGGCTGGTGCTGCCGTTGCGGCAACAGATGCCGTGATCGACGCAGAAATTGAAAACGCATTTTGTGCAATAAGGCCGCCGGGACATCACGCTACCAGTAAAGAAGCGATGGGTTTTTGCATGTTCAATAATGTGGCGGTCGCTGCTAAACATGCGTTGGAAGTACGTGGCTTACAACGGGTTGCGATCGTTGATTTTGATGTTCACCATGGCAACGGAACCGAAGAAATTTTCAATGGTGACCAACGCGTCCTGATGGTGAGCTTCTTTCAACATCCATATTATCCGTATTGTGGGACAGAGCATCCCGCAAGCAATATGGTCAATGTGCCGGTGCCTGCACACAGTTACGGCAATGTGATACGCGAGTTGGTATCAGAGCAATGGTTACCGGCACTTGAAGCATTTAAGCCAGAAATGATATTTATCTCTGCTGGATTTGACGCGCACAGGGAAGACGATATGGGGCAATTAGGCCTGGTTGAAGCCGATTATGCGTGGATTACCCAGCAGATTATGCGCGTTGCCAAGACGCATTCACATGGTCGCATCGTCAGTTGCCTTGAGGGTGGCTACAATCTTTCTGCGCTGGCACGTAGCGTCATCGCCCATGTGAAAATACTTGCTGATCTGGAATGACCTCAAATTCATTAATTTCTACGCTGTTTAAAAATAGTTAATTCACCTTAGACCTATGTTCATTATTGATTTAGATTACATAAAAGCTTTAGACGAAGTTGAAAAATTTATTCCCGGACATCGACAGTTTCTTGAAAAATACTATGCGAGTGCTAAGTTCGTTATGTCGGGACGTAAGGAGCCGCGCACAGGTGGCATCATTATTGCCAACTGCGCTTCACGGGCAGAAGTCGAGACATTGATACAAGAAGATCCGTTTTACCGCGAGGCGATCGCACGGTACACGATAACGGAATTTATTCCAACGATGACCGCAGATTTTTTACGGAACCTGAAAGTCACGTAAGCCTCAATTAAGCAAATGAAGGCACATACACGCAAAAGGTTGTTTTATGAAAAAACTCTTAGGCCTCATTTCATTGTTGTCTTTCCTTACTTGTCTCCCGGTGTTTGCTGAGGATAGTCAGGCTCAGACGATACAAAAAATTAACCAATTCATTGACGAATGGCATGACGATGCGGCGCATTCTCGCATGGCCTATTTCGATAAAATGGCAAAAGACGGTGTGTATATTGGCACCGATAAAACAGAGCGCTGGACGCGTGAGGACTTTAAGGTCTGGGCGAAACCGGCTTTTGCACGACCAAGCGCGTGGGCATTTAAAGTGCTGGATCGTCACGTGGCAATGACGAGCGATCAAAGCGTCATCTGGTTTGATGAGCAATTACAAACGCAAATGGGCATTTGCCAGGCTTCTGGCGTGGTGCGAAATACGTCGGATGGTTTTCAAATCGAACATTATCAACTGTCTTTAACAGTGCCTAACGAATTGATTGATTACCTATCTGAAGGCGTTAAAAAAATTGAGCAGAAGTAAAAAAACAAGCCATAAAAAAAGACATAGAAAGCAGTGAGTTTGTCTGCTTTACAAGAATATGTGTATTCAATTTCGGAAATGATGTGAAGACGATATGTAAAAATAGAAAATGTTAGTAAATAGTTGATTTATAAAGACAATTTTTTGTCAGAACACTATTTTTATCTGTGATAATTAACATTTGTTTGCTTTGATTTTTCGAGTTTTCTTCTTAAACTTTGTCTGTAGTAATTTGAAGTAAAATTTTTGGGCAAACCCGATGAAAGTCGGGGACGCAAAGCTTCCGGCCTACGGCGTTAGAGCGCTAAGGTAGCGGAGTTGCCGGTGTAGGAATGTATTTTCTTCCACTGTGCGTGCGCAGCCTTTTTCCATCCTGGAGAGCTGACACCATGAGTATCAAACAAAACGTATTATCTTCTTCTGTTTTTTCTAGTTTTTCTTCCCCGGTCGCACGCACCTTGGCATCTGCAGGGGTGTTAGCTTTGCTGAGTGCTTGTGGTAGCGGCACGACGACCAGTGCGGACACCAACACGCCAGTTGCACAAATTTCTTCTGCGACGACGACTTTAGATGTACCTGTTACCGGGTCTGCTGTTGCAGCACCCGATCAAACCGCGATACCGACATTTCACATTGCGCCAGTATTGTTAAATGCACCCTCAGATATTGATGCAATTGATGCTAATAGTTCTGCGCAAATGGCAGCAAATAAGCAATTTGTTCCCGCTCAATTTCAAGGTCTGTCTTCGCGTCGCCTGACGGTTGATACCTTGAATTCCACCAATGCAATTCAAAATTTCAGCGCAAACAGTTTTTCTACTGAGCAGTCAATTCAGCCTCAGGTCAATAAAGCGGCTGTTGTTACTTATACGCCAGCACAAATTCGTGCTGCCTATGGTTTGCCGGCTTTACCTGCTAGTACAGCTGCTTTGAGTGCTGCGCAAGCGGCGCAGTTAGGTGCAGGTCAAACAATTTACCTGGTCGATGCACAGCATGATCCGTACGTTGTCCAGGAGTTGGCAGCGTTCAATCAAAAATTTGGCTTGCCATCTTGTACCACGCAAACAATAGCGACAAATGCGAGTTTGCCACTGCCTCCAGCTTCAGTTACCGCAGGTTGTGTTTTCTCTGTGGTTTATAACACTGCGAATGGCACAATGACCGGTAGTGCGCCAGCCTATGATTCAGGCTGGGCAACGGAAATTACATTAGATGTGCAATGGGCACATGCGACTGCACCTTTGGCACGCATTGTGTTGATCGAAGCTCCAGACGCTTCTTTGAATAGCTTGATTGGTGGTGTCAATCTTGCAAATGCGATGGGTCCTGGTGTGGTATCGATGAGCTTTGGCGCTTCTGAAGGGAACTGGACATCGTCTGTAGACGCCGCTTTCAGTAACGCTAAAATGACTTACGTCGCTGCGACTGGTGACTCAGGTGCCGCAGTGGACTGGCCTGCTGTTTCTCCAAATGTGCTGGCAGTCAGTGGCACGTCCCTCACTTATTCCGGTAGTGGCTCTCGTTCAGAAACGGTATGGTCCGGCACAGGTGGCGGAATCAGCGCTTATACTTCCACGCCATCGTATCAAGCCAGTGGTGTACCAGGTGTTGGTAGTCTGCCACGTCGTAGCGTAGCCGACGTTGCTTTCAATGCTGATCCGTCTACTGGTCAATATCTGGCAGTGATTAGCCAAGGTAGCAGCACTGTCAGCTGGTTGAGTGCTGGCGGTACCAGTCTGGCGACTCCTCAGTGGGCTGGTGTGATTGCTGTCGCGAATGCGCTTCGTGCCCAAAATGCTAAAGCGGCTTTGGGTCTGACACAACCAGTTTTATACGGGCAGATTGCTGGCGTACCGGGTTCTTATGCGAGTGCGTTTTACGATGTAACTTCCGGTTCTGATGGCAGCTGCTCGACGTGTAATGCAAAAGTAGGTTACGATCAGACTACAGGCTTGGGTACGCCCAATGTCACCAGTTTGCTGACCTATCTCGCAGGCTCGGGTACTGCATCTGCACCGGTAGTGACAGGTGCAAGCATCAGTGGTCAGGTCGGTACAGCACTCTCCTTCACGGTATCAGCTTCGTCGCCAAATCCTTTGACCTTTAGCTTGAGCGGTGCGCCATCTGGCATGACAATCAATGCTGCTGGCGTAGTGACTTGGGCAACGCCAGTTGCTGGTACTTATTCTGTGACCGTTACGGCGACAGATAGCAAGGCGAAATTGTCTGGCAGCGGTGTGTACACAGTAAAAATTTCGCCCCCAGTTGCTCCAGTGGTGACCGGTAGCGCGATCAGCGGCAAAGTGGGTACGGCATTGTCGTTCAACGTCAGCGTGACAGATGTTAATCCAACCACCTTGACACTGAGTGGCGCGCCATCTGGTATGACCATCAGCAGCACTGGTGTAGTAAGTTGGCCGTCACCTGTTCTGGGCACATACTCGGTCACTGTTACTGCAACGGATAGCAAAAATGGTTTGACTGGTAAGGGCGTGTATGTTGTTACGATTGCGGCGCAACCTGCTCCAACGGTTCCAGGCGGCAGCATCACTGGGAAGGTCGGTACAGCACTATCATTTAGCGTCAACGTTGCCAATAGCAATCCTCTGACATACAGCTTGAGTGGCGCACCATCCGGAATGACAATCAGCACTGCAGGCGTGGTCAACTGGGCAAACCCTGTTGCTGGTAGCTACAACGTCACAGTGATTGTGAAGGACACGAAAACCGGTTTGAGTGGTCAGGGTGTCTACTCCGTGGTGATCAGTGCTGCAACGCCAGTTGGTCCAATTATTACTGCCGCTCCAATGACGGGTGTCGCCGGTAAGCCGATGTCGGGAACGATTAGTTTTGCCGATGCTGGTGCTAGCGGATTGTCAGTCTCTATCTCTGGTGTACCACTGGGTATGAGTTTCTCGATGGGAAGTGGCATGTCATTGGTTGCTAGCTGGCCAAATCCAGTCACCGGTAGCTACACCTTGAAAGTGACAGCAACAGATAATTTGGGACGTAGCGCAACGGTATCAATCCCAGTCACAATTAATGCACGCTGATTGCTGATTGACGCAGAATAAGCTGAGTGGTGAATATGGCGCTGATGATTTCAGCGCCATATTTTTTTGTATATCTTTAGTCAATTTCACTATCAACTTGAATATTTATGCAATTAAATACTCCCTATGAGTATTTTTAAACGTCGTTTATACACCTTGAGAATATTAAGAAAACCGCCTATACCCCCTTATATTGCTTAATTTAGCGGTTCAGGCTTGAAACTTTTGGGTCAAGCACGACAGACTTCCGTACAATATCGCTTTGATTTAGCAAAAAAGAAGAATAAGCATGTCCATACAATGGTTCCCCGGCCACATGAACGCCGCCCGCAAGAAAGCGGCGGAAACCATGGAAAACACCGATTTGGTGATTGAAGTGCTGGATGCACGCATCCCGCAAGCAAGTTGCAATCCCATGGTGGAGCAACTGCGCGTATTCCGTCAGCGTCCGTGTCTGAAAATTTTAAACAAGGCCGATCTCGCCGATCCTAACGCCACCAAGCAATGGCTGGATTTTTATAACGCCCAAAAAGATGTTTTTGCGGTAGCGATGAGTTGCAAAAAGCCAGCAGATGTGGCCAAAGTACCTGGCTTTGCGCAAAAACTGGCACCGCACCGAGGTGTGCCAACCAAGCCTCTGCGCATGATGATCATGGGTATTCCTAACGTCGGTAAATCAACATTGATGAATGCCTTGCTCAAAAAGCGCGTTGCCAATGTAGGTGACGAACCAGCGGTGACCAAGACCCAGCAACGATTGTATCTTGGCAAAAATATGATTTTGACCGATACCCCTGGTATGTTGTGGCCAAAAATTGAACATCCTACTGATGGTTTGATGCTTGCAGCCAGTCATGCG
Organism: Undibacterium sp. Ji67W; assembly: GCA_049340365.1. Taxonomy (GTDB): domain Bacteria; phylum Pseudomonadota; class Gammaproteobacteria; order Burkholderiales; family Burkholderiaceae_D; genus Undibacterium. The sequence continues at coordinate 38,972 of JBMPOY010000009.1, forward strand.
ATCGGCATCAACGCGCTGATTGAAGAGGAAATTGCAACCTTCCTCGCAGAACAATTATTGCTGCATTATCCAAAGTCGCTGGTAGCACGGTACGGCTTTAATCTGGAAGGCATGGATGCTGTGGCAGTCGTAGAAGGCGTTGCCATGAAACGCGGCTACAAACTCAAGGGTGGTGATTGGGATTTTGAAAAAGCGTCTCATACCTTATTGCTCGATTATCGAAGTGGCGCTTTAGGACGCATTAGTCTGGAAACACCAGCCAGTCGCGAACATTTGCTGGCAACCTATGTGCCACCCGTATTGTTGGGACAAGGAAAGAGCGTACAAACTGGCATGGAACCAGAAATTGAGGATGAGGACCAGGAATGATTCATAACGCCAGCGTAGCCTTAGTATTACGTCAGGATCACGCTGGCGTTACGACGTTGACGCTCAACCATGGCGAGCGTTTTAATGTGTTATCCGAAGAAATGCTGACGGAATTGCTGGCGGTATTGAAGATGATCGCACAAGATACACAAGTGCGTGTGGTTGTATTGGCTGCTGCTGGTAAAGCCTTCTGCGCAGGGCACGATCTGAAGCAAATGCAAGCCAATCCTTCGCAAACCTATTATCAATCCTTATTCCAGCAATGCAGTAAGTTGATGCTGGCGATACAAAACTTGCCGCAACCAGTCATTGCACGCGTGCACGGGATTGCAACAGCGGCGGGTTGCCAATTGGTGGCGATGTGCGATCTTGCGGTGGCGGCGGATAGTGCGCGTTTTGCGGTTTCTGGCATCAATGTCGGTTTATTTTGTTCAACGCCCGCCGTGGCTTTGTCGCGTAATATCTCGCGTAAGCAAGCGATGGAAATGCTGCTGACAGGTGATTTCATCGATGCGCAAACGGCATTACAACGCGGTCTCGTTAATCGTGTCGTTGCGGCTGATATGTTGGATGCGTGCATTGCAGAATTGGCAGCCAACATGATCAGCAAACCCGTGGCGGCGATCAGTATGGGTAAACAACTATTTTACAAACAACTGGAAATGGGTGTCGAAGCGGCATACCAATTGGCGGGGCAAACCATGGCATGCAATATGATGGAGGACAGTGCCCAGGAAGGCGTGCAAGCATTCATTGAAAAACGTCGACCTGGATAAATCGGTCGTCGCATTTGTTTTACCACGAAAATTTACCATTCTGAGATTGGTTTTCTCACTGCGTTACACCTAAGCATTCATGCTTTAGTTATCTATTGTATTAACAATGACAGGTAATTTACTACTTCCTATAAAGATGATCTGCTGCCTGGGTATAAGCTGGGCGGTATATCGTTTATTTTATCGTATTGATCCCAATGCAGGTCTCATTGGGCTGGTCATTACTTTATTTTTATGGGGGCAATTATTTGCCAGAGATATTCTGAACTTCTTCCTTGGAATCAAACATCAGGCTGAGCATGATGCTTTGGCGTGTTGGAACGGCCGTTATTATGAATTCGATGGACATCATGTTCGCTTCTATTTTCAGGCTGAACAAATCTGGGTCCCGATTGCGGATTTGAAGCCTTTACTTAAGCCTGAAGCCGGTGAGCGCGAACTGCGTATGTTGGGGAGTCAGTATCTCATGCTGACAGAATCGCGCTTATGGGCAGTCAGTGAATCTGGTCTTGATGTTTTATTAAAAAACCGCACTGCACATCGGCGAGCGGATTACCAGATGATACGTTTCAAACGCTGGTTGATGCAGCATGCTTTGCCTAACGTTCGTCGTTTGCCGCATTCATCTGTCACGGGGCGTGATTAATATTACTTTTAGTGCTTCACTGGCTTAGGCAACGATGATTTTTGCAAAGGACTCCAGATAATCCATCAGACCATCAATTGCCTTGGTTGCGAGTTCTGTTTTTCCTTTAGCGACCGCTTTTGCAACTAACAAATGGCAACGCGCACATTCCTCCAAATCGCCTTCAAGCTGATAGGCATACCAAAAACGCCGGCTTTTGATAATAAGGGGAATCACCGCGGCCACCGCAGATGGATTCTCACATGCATCCTGAATAATATAATCAAACCCCTGATCTGCTTCCATATATTCTGTCAAGGTCCGGCGTTTGGCTGCTACCAGCATCTGCTCGGCGCAATTGACCAGTTCTTTACCAAGTTGTGCCGATATTTTTTCAGCGGCATGTTGTGCGATCAAACGTTCCAACACCCGCCGCGTCGCTAGTAAGGATAAATGTGCCGCAGGCTCGATATCGCTCACGACCAGTCCACGTCGTGGCATTTGTCGTATCAATCCGTTAGACGACATGCGCATCAGGGCTTCGCGTAAGGGGGTACGACCCAGTCCCGTCTTTTGTATGATTTCAGCTTCAATAATCGGAGCGCCAGGCGTCAGCTCCATCGTTACAATCAAGCTTTCCAGCTTGTCATACGCGATATCGGCAGCACGTTTTTTGGGGGGAGGGGCAAGGTTTTCTGGATTGATACGCATAGATTTAGATTAACTTCATATAAATATAGAAATAAATATATCTTGGCTTGATCATATCAACATATTTTCAAATTTTACTCTGTATAAAAAATTCATACCAAATATTTGATGGTCTGATTCGGGTTGAAATATGATGTTGTACGGTAACTTGGGTTTGACAACAAACCGCGAGTAAAATTGCATAAGATTAATGTACTTTTTTGTAGCAGCATGGAGAGACAGTCGACTGATGGAAAAAAATACATCCTCTTGCGAGAAACAACGCCAGAATTTGGCTGCACTGGTGGGCGATGCCTTTTTCTCTGAAACCTTATTTGATGCGATGAGCGATATCGTATTTTTCGTGAAGGATCTTGAAGGACATTACGTGGTCGTCAATCAAACCCTGGTTCGCCGTTGTGGCTTGAGAGAAAAGTCGGCGTTACTAGGACGCAAGGCGAGTGATGTTTTCCCAAGCAAATTAGCAGCAAATTATGCAATGCAAGATGCTATGGTGTTGAGTGGTGCCAAAGAATTGCGTGACCAGCTTGAATTGCATTTATATCCTAATCGCTCACCTGGTTGGTGTCTGACCCAAAAAATCCCCTTAAGAGATGGGCAACAAAAAATTATAGGCATGACAGGTATATCCCGCGATCTGGCCAGCCCGGATCAGCACCATCCCGTGTATGAAAAAATTGCAGCAGCAGTAGCCCACATACACCAACACCATGCGCAGCAGATCAAAATGGCAGATCTGGTGAATTTAACGGGTTTGTCGGTAGCACAGCTGGAAAGAAATTTTCACAAAATATTTTCACTGACGCCACGGCAGATGATGGTCAAGGTGCGGCTTGATGCAGCATCAGCCATGTTGAGTCAGACAGAATTGAGCATTACCGATATTGCGCTGGCCTGTGGCTATCAGGATCACAGCGCATTCTCACGCGTGTTTAAAGCAACGGTTGGCATGACACCTAGCGAATATCGGGACGTGTTAATCGCCTAATTGCAGCCATTTGAAAAAGCTTATCGTATGCCCCATACAAACGGGTCGTCCTCATTCAAAAGTAAGTTTGCTTCAGCATTCACAAATGCAGTTCCACGCAGGGCAGGTAAAATTTTTAGTGTTGCACCAATGGTGTGACTAGCGTCCGCTTCATGTTGAAGTTGATAGGACGCCTCAAACACACTACCGAGTATACTTTCTTGACGCCATACTTGGCCGGGTGCCAGTATGTCGTCGGCGGCCAGACAAGCGAGCTTGGCGCTGGTACCCGTTCCGCAGGGTGATCTGTCGTAGGCTTTGCCCGGGCACAGGACAAAGTTCTTGCTATGATTTGCAGCGTCACTTGCTGCTGCGAATAATTCTATATGGTCGATCAATGCAGCTTGTTCGCCAGTAATTCCGTTTGACTCCAGCGCCAGCCGGACGCGCCAGCAATAGTCTGTCAAACTGTCTACATTTGCGAGATGCAAATCCTGCCCATGGTCGCTGATCAGGAAAAACCAATTGCCACCCCAGGCAATATCCCCTTTAACCGCGCCTATTCCGGGTACGTCAACATTGACTGCCTGTTTAAAACGATATGCCGGGACGTTACGCACCGTCACTGACTGGTCTTCATGAAGTTCTGCTTCGACAATGCCAACAGGTGTTTCTATACGGTGCGTACCGACACCGATTTTTCCTTGATAAGCCAGCGTCACGATAAAACCTATCATGCCGTGGCCACACATACCGAGGTAGCCGACATTATTAAAAAAAATGACACCTGCAACACAGTCCGGTTCCGATGGTACGCAGCTCAGGGCACCGACCAATACGTCGGAACCGCGTGGCTCGCACACTGTTGCGGTACGGAAGTGATCAAATTGTTCTTTGAAAACATGCAATTGTTGCGCGACTGAGCCAGTACCGAGATCAGGCCCGCCAGCGACGATCACGCGGGTAGGTTCACCGCCGGTGTGGGAATCAATAATCGTTATTTTTTTCATGGAAGACCCAGATAGAGTTCAATATTGCTAGCATACGTTGCCAGATAACGGCTTGTCTTGTTCTGAAATGAGCGGGTGTTTGTGGAAATCGGCACAACAGAAAGTGGATCCTCAAATACGGCATCATTTTTGAATGTAAATTTGATCGTCAGGGTGATTGCAAAAATGCAGTAATTTGCTGATACGGATGGTACAGTAGCGGTCGCATTGAGAATCTCTCTGAAAATTTTTTGAAGAACAGGCGTAACCAAAAATTGCCTTCAATTTCCTTCAACTGAGTAAAAATTAACATTTGCATGAATTTGTTTCCAGCAAAAAATGAACATCAAATGCCAGTCGAGGTGAAACGTCGACTGACTGCGGCTATCGTTTTTTCTGTAGTACTGCATGCTTTTATTTTGTCCTTGCAATTTGGCGTGCCGGGCTTGGGTTTGCCAGGTATCGATACACCAAAGCTCGAGCGCAGTGCCGCGCCGCCATCGGCACCAGAAATCACTGTCCAGATAAGCGATGTGTTACCCGCTCCAACTCCTGCATTAAAACCAGGTGCTGTTCCACCGCCTGTTGAGGCAGCAGTACCTTCTCCAAGCAAGTCAGAACCGGTCATCACATCACACGGCATTCAACTTATCGCGCCGCAAGTTATTGCATCTGTAACGCTACCGCTTGAAAAAAAAGAGATCAATAAGAAAATTAATAAACAGTTGTTACAGGCAAAGCGCAAATCGGCGACGACGAAAAAATCCGTCCTTCCACACAAAGTCACGGTTTCTGAATTGCCAGATTTGATCACACAGAATGTGATACGCGATAATAGTTTTGTGGTTGCAGTCCGTGATCCAGATGAAGTGAAAAAAGAAGATGTAGCACAAGCGTTGATATCTAAAGTACCGGAGACACCTGTTGCAACGCCCTTGGAAGCGAAGATGGAGATACCAAGCGCACTGGAACCTGGCATCACCTTGCCGATAGCTGAGTCGGATGCTGCAGTCGCGAGCGTTGCTCGTTTTGAAGTCGATCATCGCAAACATCAGCTGAGGGAAGTTGAAAATCTGCAGCATACCCAGGATCTGTTAGCGACAACGATTCAGGATAGCTCCGCAAAAGAGAAGATACTGCAACAGCTCAATGATGACAACCGCCGCCAGGCAGAGCAAATTAAAATTCAACAAGCAACTGCTTTGAAACAGCAATTGGAAGCTGAACAGCAAGCGCGGGCCCAACTTCAGGCACAAGAGCAAAGCTTAAAAAGCCAACATGAGGCTGCTACAACAGCCACGCTTGCGCTGACCGAAAAGCAACGAGCAGAAACAATGCGTCAAGTAGATGAAACTCTTAAACAGCAATTGCAAGCAGAGTTGACTCAACGAGAATTACAACGTCGAGAACGTTTGAATGAAGTTGCTAAAGCGCGCCAGCAAAAAGAAGAGCTTGAAGAACGTGCATTGCAAGATGCAGAGATGCAGCGCCAACTTCAAGCCCGCCAACTAGCCCAACAGCAAGCAGCACAGGCTGCTCTCGCGGCGCAGGCAGCGCAAGCCGCACAAGCCGCACAAGCCGCACAATTTGCCAGCCTGAATGGTAAGAATCAAAGCGATGTATCCGGAAGAAGCAACCGTGCATCTGAGCGCGCAAACGGCGATGATATTTTGAGTAGTGGTAATTCGCACGCTGGTACAGATACTGGCACAGGCAACAAGTCGGGTGCTTTTGTTTTGCCAAAAAGTTTGCTCAGCAGCGATCTGGCAAATCGCTCGCGGGAATCGGCGCAAGGATTGGGCTTGTTGCAAGGCAAACCACCGCTCCCCGTCCTCGATCAAAAGGCCAGACGACACACGATACTTAACAACATAGAAAAAGACGTGCAATTGCGCATGTATGCAGACAGCTGGAAGCAAAAAATCGAGCGCAATGGCAATTTAAATTATTCACAAAGTTCGAGCAATAAGTCGCGTGGCGATCCTCTGGTAAGCGTTTCCATCCGCAGCGATGGTAGCGTGGAGGAGATCACCATTTTACGTTCCAGCGGACGCGATGATATTGATCAGGCAGTGCGCAATATCGTGCGTATCAATGCGCGTTATGCCGCTTTTCCTCCAAATATTGCTGCACAGTATGATGTTTTAGAGATCAGACGCATTTGGAGTTTTGATGATAACCTGCGGATTATTGAAGAAATACGTTAAGACTGATGGCGATCCGGTGGTGATCATTGCCATCAATTAATCAATCAGAGGGGATCATGCGTATCTTAATCACCGGTGGAACGGGACTGATCGGCCGTCGCCTATGTGCTGCGCTTCTTGCGCAAGGACATCAGCTCACTGTATTGAGTCGTCGCAGTCAACAAGTGCCAGGCTTATGTGGCGCTGGTGTGATTGGCATGGATAGCCTCGATAAATACCAACGCGATACGCAATTTGATGCGGTGATCAACTTGGCAGGCGAGCCAATCGTTGATGCTCGTTGGAGTGCTGAGCGCAAACAAATTTTACGCCAGAGTCGTATTGATTTAACTGAGTGCTTAATACAAAAAATGCGTGAAGCGTCGTATCGTCCGCAGATTTTTTTAAGCGGTTCCGCAATTGGTTACTATGGTAATGGCGGCGATGTCATTCTGAGTGAACAAGCTGAGGCAGGTGGCGACTTTGGCGCTCAACTATGCGTTGATTGGGAGGCTGCGGCGATGGCCGCCGCTGCGCTGGGAATACGTACCTGCATCTTGCGAACAGGATTAGTGCTTGACGATAATGGCGGTATGTTGCGTAAAATGCAATTACCGTTCAGTCTGGGTCTGGGTGCCAGAATTGGCAATGGCTACCAGTGGATGAGCTGGATTCACATCGACGATTATGTCGCAATTTTGCTGTTCTTATTGCAGCACGAGAGTGCCGCTGGATGCTTCAATATGGTGGCGCCAGAACCTGTGACGAATCGCAAATTTACCCGATTACTTGCCGTCGCCTTACACCGACCTGTCATTTTTGTCACTCCCGCATTTTTACTGAAATTAGCACTGGGGGAAATGTCCGAATTGCTGATAGGCGGGCAGAGGGTTATTCCTGCTAAGATCAGTGCCTTGGGTTACCAATTTAAATATCCGTCATTGCTGCCAGCTTTGACGGATTTATTGAAACGAACAAGTTAAAGATTAGGGAAGTGCCACTGGTGAGGCGTAATAGCTGGTCGACAGGTTTTTGAATTGACCACGATCGGTCTTAATTGTCGTCTGATGGATTTCCCCGGCACTGAACACCACACCCAATGCGCCCGCCGCAACCAGGTCTGCAGGATGGTTCAGGAAATAGTGGACCCGGTTATCCCGCCATTGTCCTGATGAACCGCCTGGTGTGGTCGAGGGCACACCCAACGGCGTTTGCCACCATAGCAATGGTAATTGCAGACTGATATTGAAATTACTGCCCTGTGCTATGTTTTGTGCAAAATTGGGCGTTGTCGTATTGGTTTCATCCCAATACCAAGCCGTTCCGGCGCGTGAGCAATAGGAGGGTTGAGGTACCGTCTCAAAACAACCTGCATCGCGATCCAAAGTCTGCATAACGACAAAATCGGCATTTGCTGCGCCTAGTTTTTGCATAAAACCTACTGAGGCCGGATACAGGTCACTAGCCAACGATGGTGGAAAACCGACATATGCATTCGAGGCATAAGTCCTTGCCGTCAATATGAGGCATTGGGCAACGCCGGCTACGTTGTTAGGTAAGCTGGCACAATCTGTGTTGCTGCTGACGAGCGCGGTAACAGTGGTGGGGTCTGAGTTAGTGCTTGCTCTTTGTGCGTACTCCCAAAAATCTGGTTCAAAATTGACCAAAACTGGTTTGCCGAAGATTTTAATTTGTTGAAATAATAATCTGACGTTGCTCCAATAAGCATTCATAAACGTAGGATCTGTTAATCCGGTCAGATTTCCATCACCATTAGCTGCCATTTGATACAGCGTGAACATAGGAACTGCACCAAGGCCGGCTGCATTTTGCCCAACCACTTGTATGTAAGCGCCAGAGGGACTATTCCAGGTGGGCCATGCACCGCTACCGACGCCGGTCAGGTATTGATCGTAAATATCTACATGAATTTTTTGTGCTTGGATATCAACAACGTCTGTTGAGCCTAAACCCAAAAGTAGACGCTTAGACAGCCCGAGATTTGTCGCCAAGACACCAGGCTTTTGCTGCAATGTTGGTGGCGTAGGCGTAGGCGTAGGCGTAGGCGTAGGCGTAGGAGTAGGCGTAGGAGTAGGCGTCGGAATGGGCGTTGGTGTTGGTGTGGTGCTGACTGGGGCAGACGCTCCACCACCGCCGCCGCAAGCGGAGATCAAGATGGAAATACTCAACATAAGTAAGCGTGGAAGTTTCATGTCAGCAGAAAAACGGGTAGTAGGTATTGATATGATAGTCTAAGCTGGGCTGTACGGTTTTGAAACCGTGTAAAAGTGTGTTTCTCCACACTTTAGTAACATACAATTGCAGACTGCTTGAATACGACAATGTGATTTTCCTATGTTTGCAGGTGATGCCAAAAAAGCCATTCTTTCCAGCCAATCTCGTCCGACCTGTACGCAATGTCAGCGTCCGCTTACTAACTGCATCTGCCAATGGGTAAAGCCAATAGCAAATCAGACCGAAGTATTGATTTTGCAACACCCTTTGGAGGTGAATAACGCGAAAGGAAGTGCTCGCTTACTTGATCTTTGTCTGCAATCATCGCAAATCATTACTGGTGAAGAATTTGTAACAGATGAACTTTTATCCGCACTGCATGCGCCACCTCTCCGTAATCCTTATTCTAAGTCATTGCAAGCTGTGCTCCTGTATCCGGATACGAATGAAAATCAGGCAGCTGATTTGATCACGACTGCCTTACCTACGCTTCAGGAGAACCCAGCGCCTGATGGTGTTCGCTTAGTCATTCTGGACGCTACCTGGCGTAAGAGTCGCAAGATGCTGTATCTCAATCCGGTATTACAAACCTTGCCCCGGCTCAGCCTGACCTCAATGCCACCATCCCACTATCGCATACGTAAAGCCCATAAGCCGGATCAGCTTTCTAGTCTGGAAGCGACTGCTTATGCACTAATGCGTCTTGAAAGCGATGAAGACAAATTTCTACCCTTACTACAAGCCTTTGATGGTTTTGTCGAACAGCAAATGCAGTATATTCCTACCCGAAAATAAAAAAGCCCCGCACAGTGGCGGGGCTTGTCAGAAATGCGGTGACTCAGATCAGCACATTGATAATCGCATTACCGATACCGACCAATGCTGCGCCAGAAACCAAGCCAGCACAGATAGGTTCACAACCATCGACCCAGAAATCATAGCCCTTGGTGCCAGGTGTCGCGTTGCGGCGACCCATGTACCAAAACACCATCGCGCCTATCCACATCGCCAGGCTGGACTCTGGTGGCAACACAACACCAAGGCCGATTGATACGGCCGATAAGGGGAAGCGTCCTTTGGTCACAATTTTTGCGACTTCGATTACGATGGCGCTGATCGCTGCTACGATCATGGAGATCACTGCCGAGGTATGCAGACTATGTACGCCTTTCGCAATCAGGTCAGCAACGCCTTTCCATTGCACTGCGGCAGGAAAAGCGAATTGATCACTCAAAATGCTTGCAGTACTACGAACGCCATTTGCGTCCGCTGGTAAGAACAGCAAATAGTAAAGTGGGATACAAGCGAGTGCACCAGCAAAAATACCAATGACGTGGCCAATTGCTTGCTGACGTGGCTTTGCACCGAGCATATAGCCGGGTTTGATGTCAGACAGAAGATTCGACGCATTCATCGCAACTTCAGCAGTCATACCTGCAGGTAAGATATTGTTGGCCGGGTTCACATGGTCAATTGCGCCAATTGAGAATTGGGTGATTTTTGACAATGCCCCCGTCGGTACCCAAGAAGTCAAGGCCATTGAGTTAATGCCGATAATTGTGAGAACAAAAATTAATGGTAAAGAAATGAAAGAAAGCAACCATGAAACGCCAAAGAACTCGTGTGTTACTGCAGCACCAATTACGCTGAAAATTGGTACACCAATATACGACACCCAAAGCGGCAATTCTATGTTTTTCAATACATCGCTGGTAGATTCTGGTGCTGCTTTTTTCGTCAAATTTTTAAACGCATTGGTAAAGATTTCCGGCTTTGCTAACAAGCTCACCATAGACCCAACCACCATCATCGATACACCCCACCACAATGACCATTGATTCACAATTTCTGCACGAGTCAGCGCAACAACATGACCATCAATACCGATACGCGGTGCAATGTCGCCCTGATTAATCATGATTGGTGCCAGGATGACAAAATTGATGAACGCGCCCAGCAATACGCTGCTCGCAACGCGTATGCCCATCAAGCCGCCAAGGCCAAACATCGCTGCATCAACGGTAAAGCGCAGACCAAGCGTGCGGAAGTCAACGCCAGCGATCTTCGGTGACCATAGGTCATATTTGACCATCGCGCCGTAGTAATAATCGTCAAAACGCTCATGCAGGTTCCAGGCTTCTTTCATACCCGCCCATTGATCCATGCGCAGGATTTTGAACTGTATTAGTTTCATCCAGCCGTCGCTGATGATCATTTGGTACAAACCGGTAAATACTGCCGTCATTCCCAATAAACGTGCTTTGAACATACCAACATTTGCATCACCGGTATATAAAGAATCGAGCACAACACCGCAAGCTCGTCCTTCAGGGAAAGGTAACTGATCTTCATTGATAAAGCGGCGTTTCATCGGAAAGGCGATTAACACGCCCAAAATAGCAACCACGATCATCCAGACCATCATCTGCCACCATGGGATGATTTTCCCGCTGACCAGCATGAAAGCCGTCAGACTGGCTATCAATGGTGAAACCATGTAGCCAGAGGCGGTTGCAATCGACTGAGTGCAGTTATTTTCAAGCACCGTGAAATCACTTGCCAAACCTGCTTGTGACAGCAACCTGAACATCGCAAATGCCAAAATCACTGATGTCAGCCCAACTCCAATACCAACACCTGTTTTGGCACCAATGTATAAAGCCGTTGCCGCCAGGATGCCGCCGAGCAAAAAGCCAGTCAGCGCTGAACGCAGCGTCAATTGTGCCATGTCACCACGGTAAATATTGGTGAACCACCATTCGTCCTTTTGGGATCGGGTCCAGGTTTTTATCTGTTCATCGGATAGATGTTGCAGCGCCATTATGTCTCCAGCGTCGTGTTTAGGGTAATAAACGAGGGTAAAGCATCTGTTTGATAGAACCATCAAAAAGACGACTTTAATCGATTAAAAATGAAAGTTTTCTTTCAGGTGCCGCAGTATCTAAGTCTGTCATCAGACTGTCAAGCCTCATCAGGAGAAAACCACAATTTGCTTGTGATGCAGTGCGATAAAAGAAGTTCGATAAATTTATTAAATGGATATCGTTGTGAGGCAAGTGCAGCCCTTCAAACCTCTTTTCCCGCAAGGAGAAGGACGTGGTAATGGTGGGGCAGCGACGGTGTAGAGTGCATTGTTTTAAGTTACATTTACCCACAAAAAGCAAAAAGCCCCACAACTTGCGCTGCGGGGCTTTGATGAATGCGACTCTGTAGTGAGTAGCAAGCGATATTACATCATACCGCCCATGCCACCCATACCGCCCATGTCACCCATGCCGCCTGCTGGCTTGTCCTCAGACAATTCAGCAACCAGAGCATCAGTAGTCAGGATCAGGCCAGCAACAGACGCTGCATTTTGCAATGCAGAGCGAGTTACTTTAGCTGGGTCCAGAATACCCATTTCGATCATGTCACCGTAAGTGTCATTCGCAGCATTGAAACCGAAGTTGCCAGAGCCGTTCAAAATCGCGTTAACAACAACGCTTGGTTCGCCACCAGCGTTAGCAACGATTTCGCGCAATGGTGCTTCGATTGCTTTGAGAACCAGTTTAATACCGGCTTCTTGATCAGCATTGTCGCCTTTGATGACGCCAGCAGCTGCACGTGCACGCAAGAGAGCCACGCCACCGCCAGGAACAACGCCTTCTTCAACCGCTGCACGAGTAGCATGCAACGCATCTTCAACGCGTGCTTTTTTCTCTTTCATTTCAACTTCAGTTGCAGCACCAACTTTGATCACAGCAACGCCGCCTGCCAATTTGGCAACGCGTTCTTGCAGTTTTTCACGGTCGTAGTCAGAGCTTGCTTCTTCGATCTGAGCGCGGATTTGTTTCACACGTGCTTCGATACCGATTGCTTGGCCTGCGCCGTCGATTACTGTGGTGTTTTCTTTGCCGATTTCGATACGTTTAGCTTGACCCAGATCAGCCAGAGTTGCTTTTTCCAGTGTCAGACCAACTTCTTCAGCGATTACTTGGCCGCCAGTCAGGATAGCGATGTCTTCCAACATGGCTTTACGACGGTCACCAAAGCCAGGCGCTTTCACAGCAGCAGTTTTCAGGATGCCACGGATGTTGTTCACAACCAGAGTTGCCAGCGCTTCGCCGTCAACATCTTCAGCGATGATCAACAGTGGACGACCAGATTTTGCCACTTGTTCCAGAACTGGGAGCAGATCACGGATGTTCGAGATTTTTTTGTCGAACAACAGAACGTATGGGTTTTCCAGAATTACGGATTGTTTTTCTGGGTTGTTGATGAAGTAGGGTGACAAGTAGCCACGGTCAAACTGCATACCTTCAACGATGTCGAGTTCGTTGTCGAGAGATTTACCATCTTCAACGGTGATCACGCCTTCTTTACCCACTTTGTCCATGGCACGAGCGATGATGTCGCCGATGTTTTGGTCAGAGTTAGCAGAGATAGAACCAACTTGAGCGATTTCTTTGTTGGTTGTTGTTGGCTTGGACAATGTTTTGATTTCAGAAACGATGGCCACAACTGCTTTGTCGATACCGCGTTTCAAGTCTGTTGGGTTGAAACCAGCTGCTACGTATTTGAAGCCTTCGCGAACGATAGCTTGTGCCAATACGGTCGCTGTTGTTGTACCGTCACCAGCGTTGTCAGAAGTGCGGGAAGCTACTTCTTTCACGAGCTGCGCGCCCATGTTTTCCAGCTTGTCTTTGAGTTCGATTTCTTTAGCAACGGAAACACCGTCTTTAGTCACTGTTGGCGCGCCGAAAGAGCGTTCCAGAACAACGTTACGGCCTTTAGGGCCCAGTGTTACTTTAACTGCGTTAGCCAGAATATTTACGCCATTAACGATTTTCGCACGTGCGTCATCGCCAAAAATTACTTGTTTAGCTGCCATGTTATTTTCTCCGGAATCTTGAGGATTTCTAAGTACTTAGGAATACAGGAATTACTTCTGTACGATCGCGAAGATGTCTTCTTCACGCATAACTAACACTTCATTGCCGTCAACTTTGACAGATTGGCCAGAGTATTTGCCGAACAATACGCGGTCGCCAACTTTGACTTCCAGTGCGCGCACAGTGCCGTTATCCAATTGTTTACCTGTACCAACGGCTAATACTTCACCTTGATCTGGTTTTTCTGCTGCCGCGTCAGGCAGAACGATACCGGATGCAGTTTTTGTTTCTTGATCCAGACGTTTAACGATCAGACGATCGTGCAGGGGACGAAGGTTCATACAAGCTCCTTTAAATTTGCGAGTAATTACGAGGGAATACTATTGAATTCAATTTAAGCTGGGGAAAGACTTTGTTAGCACTCTCTCCCAACGAGTGCTAATTATATGGGCGAGGTGCTGGTATTTCAAGGATGAAAAATTGAAGATTTTTTTTAGTCGTTATAAAACAAGCACTTACGTATTTTTTTGAAATCAAAAAATTAAATCAAATTTGCGGTTTTAAGAACTGGTATCTTCACTCCATACCTAAAAATCAATTTCTCTAATTGTGATTTTTTGTGAAGATGCAAATTTTTCTGCCAAAAACAGAGACAATGCAATAAAGCAATAAGAACGGTGGAGACGGATATAAGCGTTCCCGACTGATTGCAGTGCCGAAAGTGGATCAAATTTGTTTTTTTGACTACATAAATGCTTGCCTGACGTGATGTGAAGTGAAGTGAATTGTCTTCTGCCATTTTTATCTTGCTTACCGTAAGTTGAGGGAAGCTATGTATTGTTGGCATCGAATTGTAGGTATTTTCTGTCTGTGGCTCATGTTGCTGCCTGGTAATTGTTTTGCCATGTCAGTGACCTTTCTTAATCCAGGTAAGTCAGATGAGTTGTATTGGGTCACTGCATCCAATTGTATGAACGCCGCTGCGCATAGTTTAGGTATTCAACTCACGATTTTATATTCTGGACGTGATCACCTGAAAACCATCACGATTGCCAAAGAACTGGCTGCACGTCCCCGATCTGAGCGTCCTGATTACGTCATTTTGACGAACGATTATGCTGTGGGAATGCAAGCCATTCGAATTCTGGACGCTGCACAAATTAAAACTTTTTTTGCCTTTAGCGGCATCACCGATCCAAACGAGCGTGTATTGGTAAAGGGACCACGCCAAGTTTTTAAGGGCTGGTTAGGATCATTGGAACCTAAATCGGAAGACGCTGGTTATTTAACCGCTCGTGAATTGATACAACGCGGCGAAGCCATGCATTTATATGCTGACGACGGCAAACTTCACATGTTAGTCATCGCAGGTGATCGCTCAACGACCACCTCTGCTAAGCGCAATGGTGGTATGCGACGCGCTGTCGCTGAGGCAAAAAACGTCGTCATTGACCAAGAGGTCTATGGTGAGTGGAATCGTGAAAAAGCAAAGGTGCAAAGTGACTGGCTATATAAACGATATCCAGGTAAGCATTTGATTTGGTCTGGTAATGACTTGATGGCTTTCGGTGCTATGGATAGTTGGCGATCGCTCGGTGGTAATCCTGGAAAAGACGCTTTGTTTAGCGGTATTAATACATCGGCTGAAGCATTGTCAGCGTTCGAGAATGGAAGTATGACCGCATTAGCAGGGGGGCATTTTGTCTCAGGCGCATTCGCACTGGTGATGCTGTATGACTACCATCATGGAAAAGATTTTATTGATGAAGGTCTGGAACTGGATCGTTCTATGTTTATTTTGTTTGACAAAGAAGATGCGCGCCGGTTTCGACATTTATTTGGCGACTTAAATTTTGGTGGTATCGATTTTAAGCGCTTCAGCAAGGTTCTTCACCCAGGTTTGAGGAAATATGAGTTTAGCTTCCGACAAATATTGACGGAAAACGAAAGGCAAAAATGACATCCACTCCTTTACAGCCTATCGCCAGCATATTAATAAAGCGCGTCTTTAAATGGGTCATTTTGTGCGTGATCTGTTTCAGTAGCATCCAGGTATGGCTCAATTACAATTCGATAGAGAAAAATTTTAACGCAACAATTAATGATGTAGCGAATACACATTTGCCACTCTTGTCCGTCGCAATCTGGGACATTGAGCCGCAAACCATACAAAAACAAATAGCTCTGATGTTAAAAAATACCGCGATTGGCTTCGTGACGATCAAAGCCAGTACAGGTCAGGAGTTTTCGGGGGGGAATGCGAGTCTCTCGACAACTGGTAAGCATATGGTTTTTAATATCCCCGCGCCAATTCAAACCGACGCCGCCGTTGGAACCATGGATCTGGTCGTAGATCGCAGCATTTTGCAGCAAGAGTTAATTCAAAACTTTGTGATTGTGCTGATTGAAGTGTTTCTGTTGGCAGTATTGATCCTGTTCGCTGTCGTGGCTATTTTGAGGCGTGATCTGGAGCGACCAATGCGTCAACTTGCAACCTATGTCAAGAATATCCAGGCTGATCAGTTATCGCAGCAATTGGATCTTGATCTTCCACACACACAATCGTATAGCGAAATCAATCTGGTATTGGACGGTTTCCATACAATGCAGAAAAGCATACAAGAGCATATTCGGAATCAGGACGCACTTGTTTTGGAACGCACCATGCAGCTTGAAAAAGCGATGGAGTCGTTAAAATTGTTATCCATTACTGATGGACTTACAGGCTGTTATAACCGACTATTATTTAATGAGCGTCTGCCGGGTGAAATTTACCGTTCGACGCGCTATGAAAGAGATTTATCCATTATTTTTTGCGACATTGATTACTTTAAGAAAGTGAATGATAAATACGGCCATTCTGTCGGTGATAAGGTACTCATTGCTTTTGCTCAATGTATAAAAAGTGAGTTACGTGCGGAAATCGATTGGATAGTCCGCTATGGTGGCGAGGAATTCATCGTTGTTTTACCAGAAACCTCACTCAAGTCCGCGATTGATGCTGCCCAACGTATGTGTATCAACGTAAAAGAAAAATTGGAAGTCCTGATCGCCAACGGTGAAACATTAAAAATTACGGCGAGTTTTGGCGTTGCGCAAAAAAATTCTAAAGACAATCTCGACAGCTTAGTCGAGCGTGCTGATCAATGTTTGTATATCGCCAAAACCGGAGGGCGCAATCAGGTGCAACCCAAAAATCACAGCCCATTTTTAGCGTATTCGAAATAAATTGCGGGCGAAAGTACACTCTTGTCGCTATGTTTTATCCTTGCTGAGGTTTTGAATATTTCGAACAGATGTGTTAAGTTGTGTTCATGAAAATTATTTCATTACGTTTGCTGATCATATATCTGATGTTGGTAATGCTGCCTTTGCAAAGTCTGGCGGCATCCGGCTGGCCAGCATGTTTGTCAATTTCTTCCATGAATGATGAGAGGGCGGAATCGCTCTCTCATTGCGATGCTATGTCTGCTTCATTTGCGTCGCAAGAGGAGATGCAGAATAAAGGAGCCATGAAAAAAATGAATGTTCATGGCTATTGCCAATCCGGTACGGCTTGTTGTTGCGCTGTTACGTTACCGGTCTTTCATTTATTTACTTCGGCAACAAATCGGTCTGACGCAACTCAGATAGCTGCATCTCCACAATTTTCTTCCTTCCATTCAGCCAGGTTGGAACGTCCCCCCAAGTTTTTCACTGCATGACTCTGTGAGCAGAATTTTTTTCAGCTTACTGGTTAAGTCTGTTATCTAAGTTTTTTGCGCAAATCCGACGGTAGCAATGGAGATCGGTAATCGCATTTGAAAAAAATATTCCGATCAGTATTTAACGGGGAAGGTATGCCTCCATTTTTTTTAAGGAACATAAGCACTAAAACATGTGCTTTGTCCGCCACATTACTTTTATCTTCTTGCAGTAGCTTCGATGTCCAAACCTTGGTTAAAAAAACGAATGGGGACGTTCCTCAGTTTACACAAGCACATCTTCAACTGTTGACTCGTAGTCAGCAGTCGTCAAATTTTTACACCAAAGCAAATGAGTTACTTGCACAAAGTGCTGAACGAGGATTATCGCAAAACGATGCTGTTCACATCGCTTTGATTAATAGCCCTGCTTTACAAGCGTTGTTGGCGCGCCATGCCGCAAATGGCGCTATCGCGGCGCAAGGCGCGGAGATTGTCAATCCTTTATTGACGCTGGAAAATATTCGTCGTGGCGACGCATCAGATCTTTCGCGCATGATTAGTTTTAGTCTTATTGATTTGCTGAGTTTGCCACTAAGACAAAATCTCGCGCAGAGTAAGATCAGCGAAGTACAATTGAAAATGAGTATTGATGTCGTCGACCGTGTCACCCAAGTGCGTAAGGCATGGGTCGATGCGGTCGCTGCGAAACAAATTCTTATTTATGCCAATCAGGTGAACGATGTTGCACAAGCGAGCGCCGCCTTGGCTCAGAAAATGCGTGATGCTGGAAACTTCAGCCAGTTACAAGCTGCGAGGCAGCGGGCTTTTTATTCAGACGCTTTTACGCAATTAAAAACAGCGCAGCAGAGTGAGGTTAGCAGCCGCGAGCATTTGATCCGCTTGCTGGGTTTGACGGAAGAACAAAAGCCAATGTTGCATTTACCAGGGCGTTTGCCTGATTTGCCTGCAACGCTGATTGACGTAGAAAAAATCAAAGATGCAGCAAACGCGGAACGATTAGATATTCGGCTTGCAAAAAATCGACTTGAATATGCGGCAAGACAGCAAGGATTAACAACGTTGACGAGTTGGACTGATGTGCAAATAGGTATTGCGCGTGAAACCGGGTCGCAAGTCGATAATCCTGACATTGGTACTAATCAGAAAAAAGACGGTACGATAAAACGGAGTACGCAAATCAGCTTTAGTTTGCCCATATTTAATCAGGGACAAATGCAACGAGATGCGATGAATGCAGCTACACGTGCGGCCAGTGATGAGTTGGAAAATACAATGCGCAATGCGGCGTCAACTTTGCATGAAACCTATTCTTCCTATGCAAGCAGTTATGACATTGCTCGGCACTATCACACAGATATTTTGGCTTTGCATGAACAAATTCTCAGAGAGAATCAATTGCGTTATAACGGCATGTTGGCCAGTGTGTTTGATTTGTTAGCAGACGCGCGCGAACAAATTCATGGTGTGACTGCAGCGATTCGTGCGGAGCAAGTGTTTTGGTTAGCCGATGCAAGCTTGCAAGCAGAGGTCATTGGTGTGCCGAAATTCGTCAATGATAGAACTTCCGGGAATAAGGATGATTGAATTCTGCCCTTTATTTAAAAAAAATCAGAGCAGCACTTTGCCCAAACATTTTGCAAAAGTTAAACCATGAATTCAAGAAGACATTTTTTAAAAACGGCTGGCCTGAGTAGTATTGCCGGTGGCGCGATGGCAGCTGCCAGTGTCAGCAAAGTCGCACTCGCGGCTTTGCCAGAAGCGGTGACTCAAACGAACGCAAATACCATGCCGCCACTGACCCCTAAAGATGGTCGTCCGTATCACCCGGTAGTGACCTTAAATGGCTGGACTTTACCATGGCGTATGAATAATGGCGTCAAGGAATTTCATTTGATTGCCGAGCCGGTTGTGAGAGAAATAGCGCCTGGTATGCAAGCGCAATTGTGGGGTTACAACGGACAAAGTCCTGGACCAACAATCGAGGTGGTAGAGGGGGACAGGATACGTATTTTTGTTACTAATCGCTTGCCTGAGGTTACCAGCATGCATTGGCATGGGCAGCGTTTGCCGAATGGCATGGATGGCGTTTCTGGTTTGACGCAAGCGGCTATACAACCTGGAAAAACTTATGTCTATGAATTTGTAGCGCGCCGCCCTGGTACATTTATGTATCATCCACACGCCGATGAAATGACACAAATGGCGATGGGTATGATGGGTGCATGGATTACTCATCCACGCCACGCACACCCTTTGATCGACGAAGTAGATCGTGACTTTGTTTTTCTGATCAACGCTTACGATATAGAACCAGGATCTTCTAAACCTAAAATCACGACCATGACTGACTTTAATTTGTGGACATGGAATAGTCGGGTAGCGCCTGGCATCGATAGTCTGAACGTTCGTAAGAATGACAAGGTCAGAATTCGCGTCGGTAATTTAAGTATGACTAATCATCCCATCCATATTCATGGTCACGAATTCTATGTGACCGGAACTGATGGTGGCCCGATTCCAAAAATGGCGCGTTGGCCTGAAGTGACAACTGATATTGCAGTAGGCCAAATGCGGCAAATCGAATTCATTGCCGATGAGGAAGGAGACTGGGCTTTTCATTGTCACAAGAGTCATCACACCATGAATGCGATGGGGCATAGCGTGCCAAACATGATAGGCGTAGATCAGAGTGATGTTATGGAGAAACTCAATCAACTCATGCCGTCGTATATGGCAATGGGAGAAAATGGCATGAGTGATATGAGTAAAATGCAGATGCCGTTGCCAGAAAATACTTTGCCTATGATGGCGGGCGAGGGGCCTTACGGCAGTTTGGAAATGGGGGGTATGTTCAGCGTATTAAAAGTACGTAAAGAGCAGGTGCCAGGTGACTATAAAGATCCGGGTTGGTACCAGCATCCAAAGGGAACAAGCGCTTACGAGTATCAGGGGACGGTTGGAGCGCCATTGCGTCAGCAGACCGAGGCAGATCCAATGGATAAAAATAAGATTGAGTTGAAGGCAATCAAACCTCATCGTCATCAAGATCACTGAACATTTGATGGTAGAAAAAATGATGGGTGGCTTTTTCATCGCCACCCATCAAATATTCAGATTCAGAGTAGACTACTTGCCTGTTGAAATGCCAGCCTGGTTAGATTGAATATCTGCTTTACGTTGTGCGTTCACAGCGTTTTCCTGACGATTTAACTGGCGTTGTTCACCCTTCGTAATATGACCGCCATCGGCAGCTGCATCGGCGCGTTCTTCGCGGCGGATCGCATTGTCTTCTTTATTCAATTGTTTACCCTGAGCTTGAGTCAGACTACCATTTTTCACTTCTTTAGCAGTCATCGCTTTTTCATGTTTTTCACGTTTTATCACTTCAGCGCGACGTGGATGTTCTTTAGCAAAATTATTGTCTTGTGCAAATGCGGATTGGATCGACAGTGCTGCAAAGCCAGCGAGGATTGCAACGGATGCGAATTGACGTGTGCTCTTGATCATGAAGTTCTCCAATAAAGTAAGTGTGTCTATCGGTTTTTAATCAGCCACCAAACTGTTGTGGCCTGTGAGCAAAAAACGCACTGAATGCGAAAATGGAGGACACGCCATGTGTAACGCTTTGTCTATTATTTTGTCATGCAATCTATCAACAGGTATTTCAATGTCCTCGGATAAACGACTCGTATGCGGAAAAATACTTTACTTGCTATCTATTACCCTTGAGGTAACCTAGAACCACATCAGTGATCGTTTTTTCTGCTTCTTTGGAGGTAATTGCGGTTGGTGGATCAATGACTGTAGCATCGACCAATGACTCCATGAGCGACAACAAAGTCCAGGTTGCCAGATCAATATTAGCTTGCGTTAATGGCTATTAATGAGCCTCTATTAATGAGCCTCTATTAATGAGCCTCTATTAATTGGCGTACTTTGCAAAAAATGCGAGCGTCAGCAGGGCTAACATTCTTAGGGGCGTCGAAAAATGGAAACTCTTGCCCCAGCACTTTATACAATGCGGGTTCTCGCTAGTGT
Organism: Undibacterium sp. Ji67W; assembly: GCA_049340365.1. Taxonomy (GTDB): domain Bacteria; phylum Pseudomonadota; class Gammaproteobacteria; order Burkholderiales; family Burkholderiaceae_D; genus Undibacterium. Next base: position 60,446 of record JBMPOY010000009.1, read on the forward strand.
GCAGCCAAAAGTGAGCGCACAAACGCCCGGATATACCCTTTCAGGCTACGCGGGTGGAATACTGTCAACACGGTATCGATAGTCGTGTACATCATGCGCTGTATGACGTTCGTGTAAAAGCTGTTACCAGCAAGTCTTTGTTGGGAAAATATTGGTAAACCGAACCTACTCTGACTCGCTCCCGTTAAGTGACCAAATTGGTATTAGTTCCGGCATAACCACGCTCTGCCAAAACGCGAGCTGTCGCTTCAGAAGCATTTGAGGACGTGCAAGACAGGCAATCTGCAGCGTGGCAAGTAAGGTTAATTGATTGGTGCTGCGTGAATAGAAAACGCCTTCCACAGTCTGTGTTGTGCAAGGCGTTTTAATGATTGCTTATTTCGTTTTGCTTAGGCAGGATTTGCTGTCGACGTCTCAGCAGCTTCTTTTTTGCAATGCGGGCAGGACTTACCAGGTATATACCAAGGCGATAATTGTTCGCGAGGTGTAACGACGGCACGACAGGCAAAGCATTGTTTGGTATCGGTTGCTTCCAATTTTGGGTTCAAGGCGGTGCGGTAATCAAACACGAAGCAATCGCCGTGGTAGTGGTCACCGCCGACTTCTTCAAAATACTTAAGAATGCCACCTTCGAGTTGGTACACGCTGTTGTAGCCGATGTTTTGCATGTGAATCGCCGCTTTTTCACAGCGAATACCGCCGGTGCAAAAAGTAACCACAGTCTTGTCGTTCAAGGCTTCACGATTTGCTTCAATGACGGCAGGAAATTCAGTGAATTTAGTAATGCGATAATCAATGGTGTTATCAAAGCTACCAACATCGACTTCAAAATCATTGCGGGTATCAACCATCACGACAGGTTTGCCATTGTCATCATGACCTTGATCGAGCCAGCGTTTTAAGGTCTTGGCTTCCACAAACGGAGCGCGGCCTTCTTCAGGTTTGATCAGTGGCATACGCATGGTGATGATCTCTGCCTTCAGTTTTACCAGCAATTTGGTGAAAGGCTGACGATCAGAAAAACTTTCTTTAGCGACCACATCAGCAAAACGCGGGTCAGCGTGAAGCCAATCCATGTACGCATCAATCTCATGACGCAGACCAGCGAGGAACATATTGATGCCCTCTGGCGTCAATAAAACTGTGCCTTTCAGATTGAGTTCGGTACATTTATCGATAAACGCCTGGCGCCTTTCAGCGGTGTCGTTAAAAGTGATAAATTTATAAGCAGAGATATTAACGTAGGGCGTTTCTGGGGAAAGTGTTGCTACCGGCATAATAAGTAATTCAGTAAGTCATTGATTTGTCAGCATTATAGTTGAAAACGTCGCTGATTTGCTCAAAGCTTTTATTTGATTTCGGCACCGAGCAGCATGTCGACGTGCGGAATATCGTCTTCCAGATACATTTCGCTGACCGTGACAAAGCCAAAGCTGGCGTAGAATTTTTCCAGGTATGCTTGAGCACCGATGCGTATCGGTGCATTGGGATACAACTCGCGTAAAGCCGCAATGCTATTCGTGATGAGCATTTTTCCTATGCCGGTGCCACGCCATTTTTTGCTGCTCAGAACCCGGCCTATGGATGGTTCTTCAAAACTAAGCCCTGCTGGCACAATACGCGTATAGGCGGCGACTTCTCCATTCTGATCCCAGGCGATCAAATGATGGCAATGCGGGTCTTTACCATCAATATCCAGATACGGACAGTTTTGTTCAAGAATAAACACAGCGCAGCGCGCTGCATAGATTTGATGTAATTGCAAATTGCTTAACTCTGAAAAACTCACACATTGCCATTGCAGTTGGGAACTCGAAGTCATAGTAAAAATAGTTGAAGTGAATTTTGATGCGAATGTTTGACGAGAATACGTAGTCAGACTTTACATCTGTTTGAACAAATGTGCATAGATACGACTGACACTGAGTTTATCGTCGGTATTTCTTAACTTTAAGGTGATTTTCCCAGACTCATCTTTGTGCGCCATCTGTACCTGTTTGATATTGACAACTGTACTACGATGTATTTGCCAAAACAGGCTGCTATCAAGTTGTGGCAAAAGATCACGCAAGCTACTACGTATCAAAGAAGAGTGCTCTGCTGTGACCACATTGATGTATTTATCTGTCGCCTCGAAATAGATCACGTCTTCAATCGGAATAAGCCGGATATTGTTGCCGACAGCGGCACGGATGACCGATAATTTTTCAACTGTTTGTGATAGGTTTTCTGGCGAATTCGGTAATTGAATTTGATGTAAATGCCTTAGTTGTGCAATCACGCGTTCAAGTTCCGTTTCTGGCTGTTGGTTGTCGTTCTGATTTTTTGTACGCGCTTGAAAATGCTCTTGCAGACGTTTGACGGTCTTGTTAAGGCGTTCCTCACTGATTGGCTTTAATACGTAATCTGCCGCACACGTTTCAAAGGCCTGAACCGCAAATTCATCATATGCAGTTACATAGACAATCATAGGAAAAGCGTTTTCCGATGGCCATTCTTCAGCTAATTCTTGTGCGACTTCAAGGCCAGTTTTTCCGGGCATTTTAATATCCAGGAAAAGTACATCCGGCAAATTGCTGAGCGCAGCTTGTACAGCCTCTATGCCATTTTCTACCACGCTGCATAACTCCAATTCAGGCCATAGTTTGCCTAGCATACGTTGCAAGGTTAAAGATAAAATTGACTCGTCTTCGGCGATCAGAGCTTTGATAGTTGGCGCTTGATTCATATTTTAATGTCCGGTTGAAATGCCTTTAAGCTAATGCTGGCAGGGTAATCGTGGCTATTGCACCTTCTGGCGCGTTTGATTTTAGACTGAAGGTTGCTTGTTCTCCGAATAATGCGAGTAGTCGTTCGCGGATATTGGCATTACCCACGTGTGCTCTATCTCGGTCGATAGAAATATTTTTATCAAAATTGAACGCAAGACCCAAACCCGTATCACTGACTTTCAGTAGTATTTGATTGTTATTTTTTCTGACGCTGACGGTGATTTCTCCACCTTCTACTTTGGGTTCCAATCCATGCTTGATTGCGTTTTCTACCAGAGGTTGCAATAGCATAGGTGGGATTTTCTCTTCTTCCAATCCGGACGGTAAATCGAGCGTGTAGCGCAGACGTTTTCCCATACGGATCACAAGTAAATCCAGGTAGGCCTGGATTAAAATAAATTCTTGTTTTAAGCTGATATTTTCGGCACGGGAAGAGCTCAACGTGGCACGCAGATACACAATCAATTGTGCCAGCATGTGTTGCGCTCTATCGGTATCGATGGCGATTAAGCCTTGTAAGTTTGCCAGCGTATTAAACAGCATATGCGGCTCTATCTGTGCTTGTAGTAATTGCAGTTGCGCTTGCATTGCCTGCCGTTCAATTGATGCCGTGCGGGCTTTTTCTTTTTCTGCATTTGCGATCAATTCTGCAATTTTAATTTTGTTCCAAAATGACCATGCAGCGATGACACTGATCAGGCAGCTCAAAGCAATGAATGCAGAAATATAGTTACTTTGAAAATGTAATACCAGACCAACGGGATAAGAGAATATCAACGCACCAATCACTGATCCCACCGTAAAACCCACTGGCGCTAAAAGAACGCACAATAGATAAAACGCGAACATGTTGCGCTGTGCCTTTCCCCAAATAAGTCGATCGGCGATGCGAATCAGAGCATGACAGCTAAACCCAATAGCATTTGAAAAAACGAGGTTTTCCAAAAACGAGCTACCATTGCGCATGATAAAGGTGACCAGGATTGCACAAAGAAAATTGATGACGAGTAATCTCGGTATTTCGCCGATAATTTTTTTAAGTAAACTATCTGGAATTACCTGGTATTTTTTCTGCAACCGTTCTCGCATCTGGTGGACTATCTGCATCATAGATATTCTTTGCTGTGGTGAAGTCTGAAGGGTATTCAATAATAAGGGTTTGTCGCAAGTAAATGGCGACGACATGTAGAATGATGTCGCCAACGGTCTTTGGTATGGCGGGAGCTGGATCTTTGTTTAAAAGAATATTTGTCCGGCACTTGCTGCTTAGATTACTTTTTTTTCTTTAAGCAACTGCAGTTGATTTACATCGTAGTTGAGTAAGCGCTGCAACACGGATTCGGTATGTTGTCCCAGCAATGGTGGCGCACCTGCATAATTCACCGGTGTCGCGGATAATTTCATCGGACTGGCAACCAGTTTGACCGTCCCCGCAGTCGGATGTGGCAGGTCAATTTGCATGGCGCGTGCCTTGACTTGCGGGTCGTCGAAAACTTCATTGAGCTGATTGATAGGGCCACATGGGACGCCAGCCTCTTCCAGCAGCGTAATCCATTCGGCTTTGGTTTTACGTTTGACCATGTCTGCCAACATCGGAACCAGCGTGTCGCGATGCTGTACCCGCGCTGGGTTGGTGCTGAAGCGAGTATCCTCTGCCAATTCTGGCTGACCGCCAATGTGGACAAATTTTTTGTACTGGCCGTCATTTCCAGCGGCGACAATAATGTGTCCATCAGAAGTCGCAAAGGTTTGGTAGGGGACAATATTGGCATGCGCATTGCCCCAACGTTTTGGCGCATTACCGGTGGTCAGATAATTCATGTTCATATTGGCCAACATTGCTACTTGAACATCGAGTAAAGCCATGTCGATGTATTGACCCTCACCCGTGCGGTCGCGATGGGTGAGGGCGGCCATGACGGCAATGGTCGAATACATACCGGTCATCAAATCGGTAATAGCGACGCCTGCTTTTTGTGGACCGCCACCAGGCAAATCATCACGTTCACCGGTGAGTGACATAAAGCCACCCATGCCTTGAACAATAAAATCATAACCTGCGCGATTCGCATAGGGGCCATCTTGTCCGAAGCCGGTAATTGAGCAATACACCAGATCAGGTTTGATGACTTTCAGAGAGTCGTAATCCAGGCCGTATTTTTTGAGTTGCCCGACTTTATAGTTTTCCAGCACCACGTCAGAAATCGCTGCCAACTCGCGAATAATCGCCTGCCCTTCTGGCGTAGCAATATCGACTGTTATCGCTTGCTTACCGCGATTCGCAGCAAGGTAGTAGGCTGCCTCAGTGGTGTTGTTACCTTCGCCATCGCGCAAATACGGTGGCCCCCAACTACGGGTATCGTCGCCGCATCCAGGGCGCTCTACTTTGATAATTTCTGCTCCTAAATCCGCCAGATTCTGTGCACACCATGGTCCTGCCAGAACTCTGGTCAAATCCAACACGCGAATGTGGCCTAGTGCCGTTTTAGGTAATGATGCAGTCGTCATCTTCGTTTATCCTTATGTTTATTTATTATTTTCAGGAGAGCAGTATGTGGCCCTATCCTAAGGTCATTGCCCACAGAGGTGGCGGCACCTTGTCGCCAGAGAATACACTGGCGGCGATGCAATGTGGTCTCGATTATGGATTTGCCGCCGTAGAATTTGATGTCATGTTATCAAAAGACGGCATTCCTGTGCTGATGCATGATCCTGAATTTGGCCGCACCATTGCCGGTGTCGGTAGTGTCGCTGCCAGTCTGGCGGCTGAATTGCAAAAAATGGATGCTGGGCGTTGGTTTTCAGAGAAATTCAGTGGTGAATTTGTGCCGACTTACGAACAAGTTGTACTTTTTTGCCGTGCCCACGGGATTTGGATGAACGTGGAAATCAAACCAGCACCTGGTTATGAACAGGAAACTGGACGTGTCGTCGCAGAAATGACCACGGCCTTGTTTGCTGATGTCGGTGTGACAGATTTGGCGCATTTACCGCTGTTTTCATCATTTGAATTTGATGCGTTGATGGCGGCAAAACATGCTGCACCGAATATTCCACGCGGCTTTCTGATGGACGAAATGAATTTTGAGTGGCGTGCCCAAATGCAAGAATTGGCCGCTTGTGCCGTACATACTAACCACAAGTATCTGACACCCGGCATGGCTAAGCAGATCAAAGATGCAGGTTATGGATTATTTTGCTACACCGTCAATACGCCGGAGCGGGCAAGAGAAATTTTGAGTTGGGGTGTTGATGCTTTTTGCACAGACAGAATTGACCTGATACCTGCAGATTTTTAGATGTTAATAAAAAATAATCTCTTGGTCAGATATTATTCGTCGCGTAGGTTTTGTAAGTGTAGTAATTTGGCAACTCGATTTCACCCTATTTGCGGCTTATTTGCAGGCGGATTGCTGATGTCGCGCTTAATTTATACCGTATAATCAAAAATTAGACCATTTTTAGCTTAGCCATCTCAATTTATGAACTCGTCAGAAATCCGCGATAAATTCCTTAGCTTTTTTGAATCCAAAGGCCACAGCCGTGTGCGCTCATCAAGCTTGATTCCAGGCAATGATCCAACTTTGTTGTTCACCAACTCTGGTATGGTGCAATTTAAAGATGTTTTCCTTGGGCAAGATAAGCGTTCGTATAGCCGCGCCACAACCGCGCAACGTTGCGTGCGTGCCGGTGGTAAGCATAACGATCTGGAAAACGTCGGTTACACCGCGCGTCACCACACATTCTTTGAAATGCTGGGTAACTTCTCGTTCGGCGATTATTTTAAAACGGATGCGATCCACTATGCCTGGGAATTACTAACCGTGGTTTATGGCTTGCCAAAAGACAAGCTGACCGTTACTGTCTATCAAGAAGACGACGAAGCCTACGATATTTGGAAGAATGAAATTGGTGTTCCTGTCGAACGTATTATTCGTATCGGCGACAACAAAGGTAGCCGCTATGCGTCTGATAACTTCTGGCAAATGGCTGATACTGGTCCTTGCGGCCCATGTACAGAAATTTTCTACGACCACGGACCTGAAATCTGGGGTGGTCCTCCAGGATCTGAGCAAGAAGATGGCGATCGTTTCATTGAAATCTGGAATCTGGTGTTCATGCAATTTAACAAGGATGAAGCAGGTGTCTTGCATCCTTTGCCTAAACCATGCGTTGACACTGGTATGGGTTTGGAACGTTTGTCTGCAGTATTGCAGCACGTGCATTCCAACTACGAAATTGATACTTTCCAAAACCTGATCAAAGCAGCTGCGCGTGAAACCGGCTGCACCGATCTGGAAAACAATTCTTTACGCGTCATTGCTGATCATATTCGTTGCGCTGGCTTCCTGATTGTCGATGGCGTCATTCCTGGCAATGAAGGCCGTGGTTATGTCTTGCGTCGCATTACTCGCCGCGCGTTACGTCATGGACATAAGCTGGGTCAGAGTCAGCCTTTCTTCTTTAAACTGGTCGCTGATCTGGTCAAAGAAATGGGTACCGCTTACCCAGAGCTGGCAGACGCTGCAGAGCGCGTTGCGCAAGTGATTAAGCAAGAAGAAGAACGTTTCGGCGAAACGCTGGAACACGGCATGAAAATTCTGGAAACTGCGTTGGCTAAAGACAGTAAGCAGCTCGATGGTGAGACGGCGTTTACCTTGTATGACACCTATGGTTTTCCATTAGATTTAACTGCTGACATTTGCCGTGAACGCGATGTGGTGCTGGATGAAGCTGGCTTTAATGCCGCGATGGAAATTCAGCGTAAAAAAGCGCGCGAAGGCGGTAAATTTAAAATGGCTGCTGCCATTGATTACAGCGGCGATAAAACCAAATTTGTCGGTTACGAACAACTGCAACACGAAGCTAAAATCGTTGCTTTGTACGTCGATGGCAGCGCAGTCAATGAAGTCAAAGCCGGACAACAAGCAATTGTCGTTCTCGACACCACGCCGTTTTATGCGGAATCTGGTGGTCAGTGTGGTGATTCTGGTGTACTGATCGGTAGTGATGGTGCAGTGTTTGAAGTCAATGACACACTCAAAGTACAAGCTGACGTATTCGGACATCATGGTGTTGTGAAGTCTGGTAGCTTAACTATCGTGCAAAGCGTCAAAGCCGAAGTCAATGCTGAGATCCGCGCGCAGACCATGCGCAACCACTCTGCGACACATCTGATGCACAAAGCATTGCGTGAAGTATTAGGTAGCCATGTTGCACAAAAAGGTTCGCTGGTTGACGTGGAAAAAACCCGCTTCGACTTCAGCCACAATGCGCCAATGACCGCTGAGGAAATTCGTCAGGTTGAAACTATCGTCAATCGAGAAATTTTAGCCAACGTTGCGACCCGTGCTCAGTTGATGGCCTATGATGATGCCGTCAAACACGGCGCGATGGCTTTATTTGGTGAAAAATATGGCGACGAAGTACGCGTATTGGACATTGGTACCTCGCGTGAATTATGTGGCGGTACCCACGTATCCCGTACAGGCGATATCGGCTTGTTCAAAATCGTTGCCGAAGGTGGCGTTGCTGCTGGTATTCGCCGCGTCGAGGCGGTGACCGGAGAAGTGGCACTCAATCTGGTGCAAAGTCTGAATAACCGTGTCAATGAAGCTGCCGCGGCATTGAAAGCACAACCTGAAGAATTGACGTTGCGTATCACCCAGGTGCAGGATCATGTTAAGTCCTTGGAAAAAGAATTGGCGACCTTGAAATCTAAATTGGCGTCCAGTCAGGGTGATGAATTAGTGGCGCAGGCCGTTGATATCAAAGGAATTAAAGTACTGGCAGCAGTATTAGAAGGTGCTGATGTCACAGCATTACGTGAAACCATGGATAAGCTTAAAGATAAGCTGAAAACCGCGGCAATCGTCTTGGCTAGTGTGAATGATGGAAAAGTGAGCCTGATTGCCGGCGTTACAGCTGATAGCACGTCCAAAGTTAAAGCGGGAGATCTGGTTAATTTTGTTGCTCAGCAGGTGGGTGGTAAAGGTGGTGGGCGCCCGGATATGGCTCAGGCTGGCGGTACTGAACCAGCAGGCTTGTCTCAGGCTTTGGCTAGCGTTAATGAATGGGTGAACGGGAAATTATGATCCACGTACGTCGCGCAGAACTCTCTGATGCGGCCCAGATCCAACGGGTCTATGCAAGTACCGGAGCCTATTCCGGTACTTTGCAGTTACCGCATCCTTCCATCGAAATGTGGCAGGAACGGTTGCGAAATTTTGACCCGGATAACACCATGCTGGTAGCGGTTTATGACGGAGTTATCGTTGGTAATGCGGGTCTGCATTTAGAGAAAAAGCAGCGACGTTCACATGCGGCAAGCATGGGCTTAGGGGTTGCTGATGCGTTTGCCGGGCGTGGTGTGGCGACGGCCTTGCTCACCGAGTTACTGAATCTTTCAGATAATTGGTTGAACATATTGCGGGTTGAATTGACTGTATTCTGTGACAATGCGCCTGCCATCCATTTATACAAAAAATTTGGTTTTGAAATCGAAGGAACGCACAGAGCGCATGCGATGCGTAATGGGCGTTTCACGGATTCGTATTCGATGGCGCGATTGCATCCGCATCAGCCGTTGATACCTTTGCGCGAAACCTGATGGAATTACGATTTTGTCCTGTGTGTGCTAGTGCGTTAGTCACTCGTGCGGATGAACAAGATCCGCAAAAGCTCCGGCTGTCCTGTCCCGATGGTCATTGGACGCATTGGGACAATCCTTTGCCGGTTTTGGCTGCCTTAGTTGAAGTCGACGGAAAAATTTTGCTTGCTCGCAATGCTGCATGGCCAGAAAAAACGTTCGCATTAATTACCGGCTTTATGGAACGTGGAGAAACGCCGGAACAGGGGATAGCGCGTGAACTCAAAGAAGAAACTAATCTTGATGCCAACACCATCAGTCTGATTGGTGTCTATGAATTCATCAAAAAAAACGAAGTCATTATCGCCTATCATGTAAGAGCGAGCGGTGAAATTAGCCTCTCGCCTGAGTTGATTGAATACCGATTAATTGAACCGCAAAAATTACGTCCATGGCATGCCGGCACTGGTCATGCGATGGCTGACTGGATGCGGTCAAATGGCTATGACCCTGTATATGTAGTGTTGCCTGATGGATAGAAAAAACTCTTTTTTCATAGTTAAATGATAATTTAGTGCATAAATTTGGTGCATTTAGTTTTCATAAAATTAAGAAAATGTTGTTAGTGTGTTGCGTTGCACCATCTCAAAGAAATTTCCGGTAGAATTGGTGCATCATATGTTTTGCGAATGAACTTATCTCATTTGCTGCTACAGGAAAAATCATGCAATTCAACAAAGAACTGGATGCTCGCGGACTTAATTGTCCTTTGCCCATTTTAAAGACCAAGAAGGCACTCGCAGAAATGATTACCGGTGAGGTACTGCATGTGTTGGCAACGGACCCGGGTTCAGTCCGCGACTTCAAGGCGTTTTCTAAACAAACCGGCAACGAATTGCTGGCTCACCAAGAAAACACCAATGAGTTTGAATATTTCATTAAGCGAAAATAAGGTCTGGCTAGCTTTATTTAAGTCATTTTTTTCGCGCTAAAATATTCCATAAAACCCGCAACGCTCATTGCGGGTTTTTTTACGTCTGCAAAGTTTGCTGCACGCACATCAAATGAAATGAATTGACTTTGTGATAAGTGAAATTGCGCAGGGATAAATTGGCTTTGAAAATCGTTGCAATAAGTTTTTTACAACTGTGATTTTTGGGATCGCTGTTAAGTTGGTTAAATAGATTTAAACTAACGCATAAAAAAAAGAAAATACTAAGGGGATAAGGATGAAATTAATCAAGAGCAGTATACTTTTCGCGATGTTGCTGGGTGTGTCGCTACCTTCATGGTCACAAACGTCAGAAACTGCCAAAGTACCCGTCGGCCACATCACCGGAGTGGGCGGCATCTTCTTTAAAGCCAAAGATCCTAAAGCCTTGGCGGCATGGTATCGCGATGTGTTGGGTTTGCCCGTGGCAGCATGGGGTGGCGCGGTCATGCGCTATGATGCACCAGAGCATCCACCTGCTATTGCGTGGAGTATTTTCCCTTCGAGTACCAATTATTTTGCGCCGTCAACTAATGACATGATGATTAATTATGCGGTCGATAATATGGACGCAATGCTCGTTCGTTTAAACGATAAAAGTGTAGAGATCATCAAACGAAGCGATGATGATCAATATGGTCGCTTTGCGTGGATACTTGATCCAGAGGGAAATAAAATTGAGTTATGGGAACCTAAACCAAAAGCATCAAAATAAAAAGGGTAAATGATGTCAATTGATCTGTTGCTGAAAGAAGCGCGAACGCAGTCCAAATTAATTATTCCTGCAAATTGGGGTCAGGGTCGAGCCACATTCGGTGGTTTAATCGGTAGTTTAATGTTAAGCCGTCTGACCGCTGAATTAGGTGAATTAGCGAAAGATAGGGTGTTGCGATCGGCCACCATTTCTTTTATTGGTGCGGTAACGCAAGGCGAAGTGGAAATCAGCACAGAAATTTTCCGTAGCGGGAAATCAGTGACACAAGCGGCGGCAAAATTCATTCAAAACGGTGAGGTGATGGCGCTCCTGTTGGCGAGCTTTGGCAGTCCTCGCGAATCTGGCATTCATGTCACGCCCCGCAGCATTGCTCCCGAATATAAAGCGCCTGTTGATGCGGTAAGACTCCCATACATCCCAAATTTAACGCCAGAATTTATGCAACAAGTGGATCTGCGCTGGGCGCAAGGCGATGCCCCATTCAGTGGATCAAATAAGGCTGATTTTGGCGGCTGGATGCGTTGGGTTGACGCTTTTCCTTGCATGACGATCTCGCACTTACTTGGATTGACGGACTCCTGGCCACCTTCAGTATTGCCAATGCTAAAGGGACATGGCAACGCAAGTACGCTTAGTTGGAATATCGAATTTTTCTCTCATGAATTTCAGAAGACGAGCGAGCATTGGTGGCAATATCAGGTCACAACCGATTTTGCAGAGTCTGGCTACGCGCATGCAGAGGCACATATCTGGGATGATGATAAAAATCTGGTTGCTATCAGCCGACAAGTATCGACAATTTTTGCTTGATGTTTTCTGAAGAAAATACTTTTAGTTTTTTGACTTGCGGGCGCTGGATCCGACTCCGTCAATGATACCTGAAACTATTTAGTTTTCATTTGCGACGGCGCATTCTCCCAAGGCAAAGAGCGCGTCAATAAAACATTTAAGAGATTGTCCTGAAAGTTAATATTATTGGTCAATTGCACATGATCCTCGCATAAAAAAAACCAGTAGGCCACTGGAATAAAACTGTCTTCGCTCTGCTCGGTAGATGGATCCAGTGATTCTCTGGCTAAAAAAGAGGGTTTAGTGACGCGACCATCGCCCGGTTCCAGCATTAATTCATCGTATCTGACCCCTGCGATTGGATGATGGATTGCAGTGGGATTGAGTCTGGTCATGAGTTGATCGCCATCTGATTCCAGCAGCAGTCTTGCAGGCGTCATATTGCAGTCTCCACCAAACAGCACGTAGCGTATTGGTGTTTCAGGCTCCGGTGTGGAAAGTGCCCACATAAAGCGTCGCGCACGTTCCAGCCGATAGGAAAAAAAGCGTTGTAAGTCGGCGAGACTATCGCCTGCCATCGCGCCGCCAGATTTAAACATCCGCTGTTGAATAGTCGGATTAAAGATGCTCCAGCGATAGCGTTCCCAGGTCGCAACATCAAACAAATTGTCGTTGAGCGTATTGCCATTAGCGTCGATCAGCCAGCTAACCAAAGGGTGAGGGAATAATTGATAACCGCTAGGCATGGTCGCTAAGACTTCAGGCGAAATCTTTCCAAAGCCGACTGTTTCGCCACTGAGAAATGCGTGCAAAGACGAGACTGAACCAAGATTGGGTGTCCCCAGCAAGATGAGTTTGCGCACCCGTGTTGTGCCGTCGAGAGTGACTTGTTCATGTTCTCCATTCAACACGTCTGCAACGCCATAACGCAAGTAATACCTTGCGACCAGACCTCCCATACTGTGCGCCACAAGATCGACTTTTAAATCAGGGTTGCCATAGTCACGTCGAATCTGATCGATCATGGCCTCCAGTGCAAGTGCATGACGGCTGTTATCCTGACGGAAATCATACGGGAAGACATAATAGTGCCGTTCGCCTTTTAATGCGGCTTTGCCTGGAATTCCACGGTGGTAGCCGCCACTTTTTTCTAAAGTTGAAATAATGGGGCCGTAAATATCTTGTCCAAGCACACTGTCAGCGACATCATATGCTTCCAGATTATCCGGCAGCACTTGTAAGGTCTGATGATCAAATTTAAGCGCGAGTTGTTGATAATTGCTGAATAAAACATCGGTCGCAGATCCTGGCCACACCTCTTTACCGGTTTGCTTGTCCCGTAGTTTAGAGCCAAATAAGCCGGGAATAAGAATGACCGGTGTATTGTCTTTCGTCTGATCGCTGATTCTGTAAAGGCGCGATAGATCCGGGCGAGGTGTCGATGCGCAGGCAAACAACAATGAAGATATGAACAACAACAGCAGTTTGCGTACAGTATTTTGAATGCGGATATCAGCTTTCAACATCAGGATACTCCTGTATCAGATCGGGAGGAAAATGCCTGTCTCGGATAGCACTAAACGCGCAAAATAGTGCGAGGTTTAGCATAGCATTGATATGGCTGCGATGGTCATGATGCGTATCGTCGCTGAAAAAACAATGTACCAAATTTGGAACGAGGTCGACGTCTTTGTGTTGTGGGATTCCTGCTGAGCTTTTTCGATTAGCGTTTCACCCCGTTTTTACATGAAAAGATTTTTGCTTTTCTTTTGTGATTTTCCAATGTATTTAGTTGAAATTTTAATTGAGATAATGCCAACATCATTTTCTTATTGATAAGAATACTTGCCTTTTCTTAGCGATAAAGATGCCCCACAGCCCAATAACGATATCAACGAGACTTGCAATGCGTGATGATGACATTCAGCAAAACGAACTAAAGCAAACAGTAACGCAGCAACTCAATTTTACGGGGAGTGGTAAAGAATATTTCCGCATTTGGATCGTCAATCTTTGTCTGACGATTGCCACGTTTGGTATCTATTCTGCGTGGGCTAAGGTGAGGCGACAACAATACTTTGATCGCAATACCAGTTTGGCCGGCTCCGTTTTTAATTTCCATGGCGATCCAATAGCCATTTTAAAAGGGCGTTTCATTGCCCTCGCTTTGCTGCTTGCCTATCATTATGCGTTTGGATTTTCTAAGACTTTTGGGATTATCGTTGTTTTGCTGATTTTTTTTGGTATGCCATGGCTGATCAGAAGTGCACTACGGTTTCGATTGCGTAATACGAGTTATCGAGGCTTACGATTTAATTTTAACGGAACCATTGCGGGTGCCTATTTAAGCTACGCGCCATTACTATTAGTGCTGATTTTTCCTGCTTGTTTTGTTGCATTATTCCCTGGTAAACCAGTCTGGTTAGCATCCTGTTTGGGCGTCCTCTATTTATGCTGGCCTTTGATTCATGGTCGCATGAAAGTGTATCAACATAGCCATTTGCAATATGGCGATCAAAGTTCGACCTATAGTGGAAATTCAATATCCTTGCTCAAGTCGTATGCCATTGCGGCTGCACTTGGTTTGGTTTTGGTGCTGTTATTCGTCATGTTAAGCGGCATAGGTACAACGATTTGGGTAGCTTCGCATAAAGGAGCAGAGGCGCAATCGCGTATATTTGATTTTATTCTCTTTGCACTTTTTGGCTTTTTATACACCTATATCGCTTACTTATTATTGGGGCCGTATTTGCAAGTGAGAATCTGGAATCTAGTCTGGAATAGAACACGGTTTCCAGGCCTGAGCATACAGTCTACGCTTCGTGTTTTGCCTTATGCGCGATTGCAAGCGGTGAACGTCATCCTCACTTTAATAACGCTAGGGCTATTTCGACCTTTTGCTGTGGTTCGTATATACCGGTATCGACTCGCACATCTTTCAGTGACGTCTGATTCGTTGGATGATTTTTTTCAACGCCAGCAAGCAGAAAAGATTTCTGCAAATGGCGATGGTGCGGCCGATTTCCTTGGTATAGATCTTTCTTGGTGAGGGAAAAGATGATTTCTGCAAACTACTATGATGGCCGTTCAGCGCAGGCGCATCCCATCGAGATTGAATTGACAGCGAACCAAGTTCGCATCCTAGGCTTAATCAACGAAGTTCATTTCAAATTCAGTGCGATGAGGTTACAAGAACCGTTTTCGAATGCGCCAGCAATTCTTGAATTTAGTGATGGTACGCATTGCGAGGTTTTTAATCCGGAGCAAAAAAAGAACTTACAAAGCGCATTGGGCTACCAGCCCTCAAGGGTGGAAAGATGGCAGGCAAAATGGCATAACGCATTGCTGGCGCTTATTTTTATGATTGCGATCTTACTCAGTGGCTATTTTTGGGGATTACCTAAACTCGCTGATTTACTTGCAGATCATGCGCCAGTCGAGATGGAAATCAGTATGGGTAAGCAATTGATGCCCATACTAGATAAGACTTTATTTAAGGAAAGCCAGGTCAGCAAGCAACGGATACAGCAAATAGAAGCAATCCTTGCTCGTATTCAGCCAACGCATCCACGTCTTCCAATTCACGTTATTGTGCGCAATTCTGAACGTCTCGGCCCAAATGCAGTAGCTTTGCCTGGAGGGACGATTGTCGTCACCGATCAACTGGTGATGTTGATCGCTGGGTTATATCAAGATTTTGAGGGTGGGCTCGAAAAAGAAATGGCTGCGGTGCTCGCGCATGAGATCGGGCATATTGAGAATAAAGATGCACTCAGAGGTTTATTCCACGATTCTATATTGACCGCTGCGAGCGCAAGCTTGATTGGCGACTTTAGTGTTGTTGCCAGTGCACTACCAACTGTGTTGGTTCATAGCGAATTCTCAAGAGAAATTGAGGCGCAGGCGGATGAATACGCAGTTAACTTACTGCAAGTGAATCATATTTCACCGTCGCATCTGGCTGATGCCTTAGAAGAGCTTCAGCAGGCGCACAAACATAACGTTCAGGCAGAGTTACCTCGTTGGATCCGGGTGGCAACGGATTTTACGGCGACGCATCCGCCAACGGCAGAGCGGATTGCGAAGGCGAGAGCGAAAGCGATTCCTGAGAAGTAAGCCAAAACGGGTTATCTCTAGATGACCGGAATTACACGTATCGATCTATGATTTGAGCGGAGGAGCTCGTTTAAATCATGGATCGATATGTGTTCAGCCTCGCGGGCTTCGAACCGAAATGGGCAATGAGCTTTATTTTGATTATAAATTAATGCTCCTTGATGCCTGGCATATATAAAAAGTTCGCACATGGCATCTTTAGGTGTTTCGCTCTAGCCTCAATTGAAGTAAAAAAGGAACGATCGTGCTAAATTATGCAAAATGTTCCTGATTTCGATTTATAATCGTTAAGATTTACGTATACGTCAATTTGAACGCGTTGAAGTGCCGCTTAATATGCTGTTAGTGCTCACTAATGCAATTTAAGGATTAGTATTCAGTGTTTGTCAGAAAAAGCGTAAGCAGAATTCGAACTAGGATTGATGTTAATTTGATATCAATTCGCTTAAGCGTTATTAAGCACTATTTAAGCAATACACTCAATTAGCAATACCCTCAGTATCCCCAAAATTAGCTCATAAAGGCAGAACTATGAAAGTCCTGGTACCAGTCAAACGAGTAGTCGATTACAACGTCAAAGTGCGCGTCAAATCTGACGGCTCAGGGATGGATATCGCCAACGTCAAAATGTCGATGAATCCTTTCGATGAAATCGCAGTGGAAGAAGCAACCCGCCTGAAAGAAGCTGGTGTTGTGACGGAAGTTGTGGCAGTTTCTTGCGGCGTAGCACAATGCCAGGAAACCTTGCGGACAGCGATGGCGATCGGAGCTGAT
Organism: Undibacterium sp. Ji67W; assembly: GCA_049340365.1. GTDB lineage: Bacteria > Pseudomonadota > Gammaproteobacteria > Burkholderiales > Burkholderiaceae_D > Undibacterium. Next base: position 77,191 of record JBMPOY010000009.1, read on the forward strand.
CGCGGTATTCTGGTGGAAAGCGATGCAGAATTGCAACCATTGGCAGTCGCTAAGTTGCTCAAAGCACTGGCTGACAAAGAACAACCACAATTGATCATCCTCGGTAAGCAAGCGATCGACGACGATTGCAATCAAACTGGCCAGATGCTGGCAGCCTTGTTGGGTTGGCCGCAAGCTACGTTCGCTTCTAAAGTGACTGTGGCTGACGGTAAAGCAACGGTGACACGTGAAGTGGATGGTGGTCTGGAAACTTTGTCCCTGACTTTACCAGCGATTGTCACCACAGATTTGCGTCTGAACGAGCCACGTTATGTGACTTTGCCGAACATTATGAAGGCAAAGAAAAAGCAATTGGATAACGTCAAGCCAGCGGATCTGGGTGTCGACGTGACATCTCGCGTTAAGACGTTGAAAGTAGCAGAACCTGCAAAACGTAGCGCCGGCATTATCGTGCCAGACGTTGCGACGCTGGTTTCTAAACTGAAAAATGAAGCAAAAGTGATCGGCTAATTTTTAGCAACTTTTTAGCTTCTTTTTTAGTTTCGCTGAGAATATTTACGAATAATTTTTCACCAGACCAAGTTGCTGGTGATTTACTAAGTGGAAAACATCATGACTACACTCGTCATCGCTGAACACGACAACGCTGGCCTCAAAGGCAGCACTTTAAATACCATCACTGCTGCTTCACAATGTGGCGCGGATGTACACGTTCTGGTCGCTGGCTTTAATGCTGGTGCCGTTGCACAAGCTGCAGCACAAGTTGCTGGCGTCAGCAAAGTATTGCACGCTGATGCTGCTTACTTCGCTGACGGTCTGGCAGAAAACGTGGCGGAACAAGTATTGGCGATTGCTGGTTCTTACAGCCATATTTTGGCTCCTGCAACTGCGTACGGCAAAAACATTCTGCCACGCGTTGCTGCTAAGCTGGACGTATCGCAAATTTCTGAAATCACTAAAGTTGATTCTCCAGATACTTTCGAGCGCCCAATCTACGCAGGTAATGCGATTGCAACGGTGCAATCTACTGATGCAGTGAAAGTGATTACTGTACGTACAACAGGTTTTGATGCTGCTGCAGCGACAGGTGGTTCCGCTGTTGTAGAAACGATTGCTGCGGTTGCTGATTCTGGTAAATCTGCTTTTGTTTCGCGTGAAGTGGCTAAATCTGATCGTCCAGAATTGACTGCTGCTAAAGTCATCGTTTCTGGTGGTCGTGGTATGGGCTCTGGCGATGCATTTAAAGTGCTTGAGCCATTGGCTGATCGTTTGGGCGCGGCAATGGGTGCGTCCCGTGCAGCCGTCGATGCTGGCTTTGTACCAAATGACTGGCAAGTTGGTCAAACCGGTAAGATCGTTGCGCCACAACTGTATATCGCTGTTGGTATCTCAGGCGCGATTCAGCATCTGGCAGGTATGAAAGATTCCAAAACTATCGTCGCCATCAACAAAGATCCGGAAGCACCTATTTTCTCGGTTGCTGACTACGGTATCGTTGGCGATTTGTTTGAAATCGTACCGCAACTGGTTGCTGAATTAGGTTAATCAGCAGTCATTGTCAGTAATTGCCGATCAATTTATTGATCTGAACAGGACAGAATGAGTCGTTTGTCGCGCTATTAACAGCAAACAGTTTGTTGTTGTGACACATTGCTCGTTCTGTCTTTTTTTATGGGCTTTTCTTTGTTGGGGCTCGTATTCAAGCTTGATACAAAATTGCTCTCAATAAGCATGTTCAAATTGCTTAAAAAAGCAGGCCCCGCGCCACGCTTTTGCCAGAACCATTTTGCGTCAGTCTTAACTATTTTTGGGGAAATACTATGAGTTATGTAGCACCTGTAAAAGACATGTTGTTTGCGATTAATGAACTCGCAGGTCTGTCTGAAGTCAATGCTTTACCAGGCTGTGAAGACGCAACCGCAGAAACAGTTGAAGCGGTGTTGGAAGAAAACGCCAAGTTTGCAGGCGAAGTAGTTGCGCCCCTCAATTGGGAGGGCGATAAAGCACCTAGCTACTGGCAAGATGGTCAGGTATTTACCACTAAAGGTTTCAAAGAAGCGTTTAAATTGTTCGGAGAAGCTGGTTGGCAAGGTGTGCAACATCCTCAAGAGTTTGGCGGACAAGGTTTGCCAAAATTGGTTGCTACGCCATGCATAGAGATGCTCAATTCCGCCAGTATCTCGTTCGCACTGTGTCCATTGCTGACCGATGGTGCCATCGAAGCCTTGTTGACGGCAGGTAGCGACGAACAAAAAGCGATTTACCTTGAAAACCTGATCTCGGGTAAATGGACAGGCACCATGAATCTGACTGAGCCACAAGCTGGTTCTGATCTGGCGATGGTGCGCAGCCGCGCCGTGCCACAAGGTGATGGAACCTACAAAGTATTTGGTACCAAGATTTTCATCACTTACGGTGAGCACGATATGGCAGAAAATATCGTTCATCTGGTATTGGCTCGTACACCGGACGCACCAGAAGGTGTGAAAGGTATTTCCCTGTTCATCGTTCCTAAATTCCTCGTCAATGCTGACGGTAGCTTAGGCGCACGTAACGACGCGCATTGTGTTTCCATCGAGCATAAACTGGGTATCAAAGCCAGCCCGACAGCGGTATTGCAGTTCGGTGATCATGGCGGTGCCATTGGTACACTGGTCGGTGAAGAAAATCGTGGCCTCGAATATATGTTCATCATGATGAACGCTGCACGCTTTGGCGTTGGTATGCAAGGTATCGGTGTGGCTGAACGCGCTTATCAAAAAGCCGTGCAGTATGCACGTGACCGCGTTCAATCGCGCGATCTGGCTGGTTCAGCTGGTCCTGTTTCTATCATTCATCACCCAGACGTGCGTCGTATGTTGATGTCTATGCGTGCTCAGACTGAAGGCGCTCGTTCCCTGGCCTACGTAGCGGCAGCTTTGAGTGATGTGGCCCATCATCATGAAAACCCAGAAACACGTAAAGCAAATCAGACAGTGTATGAATATCTGGTGCCTATCGTTAAAGGTTGGTCCACAGAAATGTCTCTCGATGTGACATCGACTGGTGTGCAAGTCCATGGCGGTATGGGCTTTATCGAAGAAACCGGCGCAGCTCAGCATTATCGTGATGCCAAAATTCTGACGATCTATGAAGGTACGACCGCGATTCAGGCGAATGATCTTGTCGGTCGTAAAACCGTGCGTGATGGTGGCGCAACTGCGAAAGCATTGATTGCTCAAGTACGTGCCGTTGAAGCGGAATTGGCAGCCGTTGGCACGCCTGATATGTTGGCTATCCAGGCGCAATTAGCTCAGGGGTCAGCAGCCTTGGAAGATGTTGTTAACTTCGTTGTTGCTAACGTAAAGCAAGATATCAAAGCAGTATTTGCAGGTAGCGTGTTGTATTTGAAGCTGGCAGGTATCGTTTTAGGTGGCTGGCAAATGGCACGTGCGGCATTGATTGCGCACAAAAAATTGCAAGCAGGTGAAGGTGATGCAGCGTTCTATCAGGCAAAAATTGTCACCGCACGTTTCTTTGCGGATCATATTTTGTCAGCAGCGCAAGGTTTGCGTTCAGCGATTGTGAGTGGTAGTGCGGGGGTATTGGGTCTCCCTGTCGACCAATTCTAAGTCGTCCTTTCGGAAAGCCGCCCCAGCGGCGTTGCGACTCCTTGCCGTGCTTAAGCACTGTCTGCGTCGTCGCGCCTTGCTGAAGCGGCTTTGTGATTGTCCGTTGTGTGAATTGGAAAAGCGACTTCAGCGGCGTTGCGACGCCTTCCCGTGCGAGATAAAAAAACGACCCGTGATATTTTCATCGGGTCGTTTTTTATTGCAAGTCGTATTGCCTTGAAGTTAGCCGTAAGCCCCGCCCGTATAAAAAAGGTCAAAGGCGCGAGCAATGGTGCCAATCAATGCGATGGCGCCGAAGCCGACCGTAAATACGAGAATCAATGCCAGCGGCCAAGATGACTCGCTTGGATGTTCGGAGAGCTTGTTATGTCGCTCGTCCCATTTTTCATCGGGAGTCAAGCCAATGATGAGCGCCTCGAATAATGAAACTAAAAATGACAACACGAGAGCGCTATATGTTGCCAGTCCGGGCTGGCCAATAAAGAGGTGGCTGGCAATAAAAGAGATTGGCAGTGATATAAAATGCATCCATCCCCATTTATCACGCTTGCCATACATATAAAATCGATGCCCGCCCAGGCTGCCTGTTAATACAGCGAGGAGGGTGGTAATGGTTTTATTTTTATGAGGCGATGTCATTGAGGGGGATTTCATCGTTAATGAAGAGTCATGATTGTAGCGCGATGCGCCTGTCAAGGGCGAAAAGCATACGCTTGTCGTCGAAATCGTTGATAATCCTTGCGTGATTGGAATTAAGCGGGCTATAATCTACAGCTTTTTCCGCGTTTAGAACATTTTTTGGAAATATTATGGTCGTTATTCGTTTAGCTCGTGGTGGCGCAAAAAAGCGTCCTTTTTACAACATCGTTGCAACTGATTCCCGTAATCGTCGCGATGGTCGCTTTATCGAGCGTATCGGTTTTTACAATCCAGTAGCAACTGGTAATGCAGAATCCGTACGTGTTGCAGCTGACCGTCTGGCTTACTGGCAAGGCGTAGGCGCACAATTGTCTCCGGCAGTTGCACGTCTGGTTGCTCAAGCTGGTAAAGCAGCAGCTTAATAGTTTGCTTGCGATGTCAGTTGGAATAGATGTTCCTGATGATTTGGTCTTGGTTGGCTACGTCTCGGGAGCATTTGGTATTCATGGTTGGGTAAAGATTCGTCCTTACTCGCCAGACGCTGATGCTATGCTCTCCGCCAAACACTGGTGGATTGATAAGCCTGAATTGCAAAATATTGCACGTATGGAGGCAAAAATCCATGGTGAGGATGTCGTTGCAAGGCTGGCAGGTGTCACAGATAGAAATGCGGCTGAAGCACTGAGAGGTGCAACGGTCAAAATTTCGCGCAAACAATTCCCGGCTTTATCCGATGGCGAGTTTTATTGGGTAGATCTGGTTGGCTTGCAAGTTGAAAATTTGCAAGGCGAAAGCTTAGGTGTCGTCAGAGACTTAATGGATAACGGTGCGCATCCGATTTTACGGGTGGCAGCGGCCGATATTCCTGAAGCTGAGTTGCAAAAGCATGAAAGATTAATTCCTTTTGTCGATCAATTCGTCAAAGAAGTGAATCAGGAAGCGCGAAAAATACAGGTTGACTGGGGTACAGATTATTAGTCCGATGGAATCAGAAAGCATAGCTATGCAGTTTGATGTCATCACTCTGTTCCCTGAAATGTTCGCAGCGATCACCCAATCTGGTGTGACGCGGCGTGCGTTTGAACAAAAGAAGTGCGAACTGAAGCTGTGGAATCCGCGCGATTTCACCACAGACCGGCACCGGACTGTGGATGACAGACCTTACGGCGGCGGACCAGGTATGGTCATGCTGGCGAAGCCCTTACAAGAAGCGATTCAGGCAGCAAAAGCGCGCCAGAATGCCTTGGGGAAGGCTGAACCCAAAGTGATTTACATGTCGCCCCAAGGCAAGCGCCTGACGCATCAACGTGTTATGCAAATGGCAGATTTATCTGGCGTGGTGTTATTGTGTGGCCGTTATGAGGCAGTAGATCAGCGTTTGCTGGATTCCTGTGTGGATGAAGAAATTAGTCTTGGTGATTTTGTCTTGTCTGGCGGAGAATTACCTGCCATGGCATTAATGGATTCGGTCATTCGGCAAATTCCGGGCGTATTGCATGACGACATGTCGGCAGTGCAAGATAGCTTTGTGAATGTATTGCTTGATTGTCCGCATTACACCAGACCAGAGGTTTTCGAAGGACAGGCAGTCCCCGCTGTGTTAATGGGCGGGAATCATGCTGAGATTGAAAAATGGCGGCGTCAGCGGGCACTGGAAGCCAGTGTACAAAAGCGACCTGATTTAATTCAAGCTGCGCGTGAGGCTGGTTTGCTTAGTCGCACTGATGAAAAGTTTTTAAGTAGTCTATAGCAGTCTATAGCAGGACATACGCAAAATAGCCCCAGCGGCTTGATGGCTCCTCATAGTACATTTGTACTGTTTTCGTCGTCATGACTTGATCGGACAACTTTGCGTAAGTCCTACAAGTTTTCTTATTTGCGTTGCAGATAAGATTGTAAAGCGCATACCTCGGTATGCATGTTAAACCCCATCCTCTACCGGGCAGAAGTCAGACCTAGTCTGCGGCGTCGGCAAGATGGTTATCGGAGTATAAAAATGGATCTGATCCAAAAATTAGAGCAAGAAGAAATTGCTCGCCTCGGCAAAAACATCCCTGACTTCGCTCCTGGCGACACAGTGGTTGTTAACGTCAACGTTGTTGAAGGTACACGTAAACGTGCACAGGCTTACGAAGGCGTTGTTATTTCCCGTCGTAACCGTGGTTTGAACTCTAACTTCATCGTTCGTAAGATTTCTTCCGGCGAAGGCGTAGAGCGTACATTCCAATTGTATTCTCCTTTGATCGCTTCTATCGAAGTGAAACGTCGCGGTGACGTACGTCGCGCTAAGTTGTACTACTTGCGTGAACGTTCAGGTAAATCTGCACGTATCAAAGAAAAATTGCCAGCACGTAAAGTGGCAGCAGCAAAAGCAGAATAATATCTGCCTGAGCTGTTCGAAAAAGGGATGCCTTGTGCATCCCTTTTTTTATATATATTTTTATCGCAACGTGCGAAATTTAATTAAATTGCACTTTGTTACTCATCCGTTTTCCGTGTAGGACAAATAAAATTGTCTAAAACCGCGAAAACCAAACCATAACGCCGCTCGGCAGATACTTCGCAAGGTGAGCAAGCTGCCAAAACAAATCGACCCTTGATGTCGACAGACTTTCCCAGTCCACGATAACTCGTTCATAATGTGAAGATCGACGCGATGGCGCTGCAAATTAATTGCAAGGCACTACTGCCAGGTCGCTGTACCGTCCTTCACTCTTTTTACCTGCCGAATTGAAACCCTGTGAGCAAACTAATTTTTGACCCGGAAATTTTACCCATCGTATCAGTGGCCAATGAAGAGGCAGTGCCACCGGAGATGCTGACCCCGGAACAATTAAAGCAACGATTTAAAGAGGCACCAATCTGGACGCCCGAAATACAGATGGAAGAAAGCTTCTTTAAAGGGCTAAGCTTTCGTCCGGCATCAGTATTGATACCGCTGGTGTTGCGTGATGGTGGATTGACGGTGCTACTGACTCAGCGTGCCACAGGTTTGAATCACCATGCCGGACAAATCAGTTTTCCAGGTGGGCGATTTGAGACAAGTGATGTGAGTACGGTTGAAACCGCGCTCAGAGAAACGGAAGAAGAAATCGGGCTTGGCCGACATCACATTGATGTACTTGGAAACCTGCCAGAATATAAGACGGGCACCGGCTATCTGGTCACACCAGTAGTTTCTTTGGTACATCCTCCGTTTGATTTGATCACTGATCCAGCAGAAGTTGCCGCCGCATTTGAAGTTCCGCTGGCATATCTGATGAATGGTCAGCACCACCAACGCCGCGTATTTCAAATGCCTGATGGGAGCGGTCAGCGTAGCTTTTATGCCATGCCGTATCAGCAGCACTTTATCTGGGGAGCCACGGCCGGGATGTTACGTAATTTGTTTCATTTTCTGCGCGCATAAACGCTAAATACAGAATTTTGATTACCTTACTATCCGGTTTTGAACGAGTTTATCTTTCCTTTAGGAACAAAGCTTCATAATCTGTGCAATTACGTTTACACTTGCCGCATTAGCAAACTCATTGACCCTTGTCGTTTGCCGCGACTTTTGCCTAGCCTACCATGACATTTCTTTCTATCTTGTTTGCCCTGCTGATCGAACAGCTTAAACCTTTGCGTGCAGATAATGTGATTTACGTGCAAATCCAGACATTGGCGACGAAAATTGAAGCTTCGTTTAATGCTGGAAAAGCCAAACATGGGCGTCTGGGGTGGTGGATTATGGTGGGCTTACTGACCGTGCCTACGGCGTTAATTCATTATCTATGCTTGCGCTTTAGTCCATTTGCGGCGTTTATCTGGAACGTTGTCATCGTTTATCTGACGCTGGGTTTTCGCCGTTACAGTCATTATTTCACATCGATACAACTGGCACTGAGTTCCGGGGATGAGGACGCTGCACGCCGCTTTTTAGCTGAATGGACACACCGAGACACCAGCGATATGGATGTGTCGGAAATTTCCAGAATTACGATAGAAAGCGCATTGATTGCGACGCATAGAAACGTATTTGGCGTGTTTTTCTGGTTTTTAATGCCAGTAGGTCCAGCCTGTGCTGTGATGTATCGCGTTGCAGAATATCTGGCGCGTGCCTGGACTGAACCTGATCACATGAAGAATGAAGAGTTTGGTATCTATGCGACCAAAGTGTTTTATTGGATAGACTGGATTCCAGCACGACTTACCGCCGTTGCTTTTGCGGTTGTTGGTAATTTTGAAGATGCGGTGTATTCGTGGCGTAACTATGCTGATCGCTGGGCAGATGAGGTTGTTGGCATTATTTTGTCTGCTGGCGGCGGCGCCTTGGGAGTGCGTCTGGGTGAACCAGAAGAAAAGGCCATGGTACTGCAAGCCGATGCCAGTGCAGTCGATGTTGACAGTCTGGAATTAGAAAGTCAGCCGGGGGCAGAAGCATCGCCACGTGCGTTGCAAAGTGCCGTTGGTCTGGTGTGGCGTGCCTTATTGCTGTGGATGCTGTTATTGCTGTTGCTCTCCTTCGCGATTTGGATTTAAGTGATAAGTTGAACAAAGAAGCCGCTATTTAGCGGCTTCTTTGTTTGTCGTTGTCAGGCTGTCACCTTAATTTTCTTTTCATTGATTACGTGAGCTTTACTAAGTGTCAAAATACACTATATTGAGGGCGTGTCTTGCTTAACGTGCATCGTTACCGTATTAAAATGTATCGGAGGTTTCGATCCAAGTCTTCTATAAGATATAATACTGATTATCTAGAAAGCTGAGTGTCACATAATGATATTTTGCTTTTTTCAATTTTGCTTCACAGCGAGCCGAGCACATGGCCGATTCCAATAAAATTCATTCTGAGCCAATTAAAGAATTTTTCATCCAGGGTATCACCAGTGATGGAAGACAGTTCCGCCCCAGCGATTGGGCGGAGCGGCTTTGTGGCGCCATGTCATGCTTTAGTCCTGACGGCGGACGTAATTCTCATTTGCAGTATTCCCCGTATGTTCGCCCGATTTTGTTGAATGGTGTGCGATCCGTCGTCGTCAATGAGGCTATTCGTGAGATTGAACCTTTGGCCTATCATTTTGTGGTCAGTTTTGCTAAAGATAATGATTTGCAAATTGTCGATGCATGCTTGTTACCAGATGAGCCAGAAAAGAAAAAATAAATCGAAGAACAACGCGCAGGTCGCCATCATGTCGTCGTTAGCATCATGGATGCTATCGTGACATCAAAAAATCCGCCAACATGTAAATTGGCGGATTTTTTTTACAATGGACTAATTAGCAGAAGCTATTGAAATGCCTGCATTATTTGCTCCCTGAGCCAACAATTTGCCGGGTCGCCATCCAGATTTTGATGCCAATAGAGATAGACATCCCATGAGGGCATAGTCAAAGGGAAGGCCAGAATTTGATTAGTAAATTGTTGGTTAACGATACATGCATAGGCTTCTGGCATTGTTAGCAATAAATCAGTCTGGCTGACAACCCTGCAAGCAGCAAAATAATGTTGACAACGCAGGCGTATCCGTCTTTGTAAGCCTAAACGGCTAAGCTCAAAATCCTCCAAACCCATCCCCTTACGACGTGAACTGGCGAGGATGTGTTCGGCTTGCAAATAGTGTTCTAAATTGAGGCTGCGCTTAATCAAAGGATGATCTTTGCGTGCCAGCACAACGGTGCTATCCCGCGAGACCTGTTGACGACGTATTTCTGGCGGTAACGGCAATAGCATGTCGATTGCCACGTCGAGAGTACCCGCTGCTAATTCACTCGCCAATTCACGTCGCTCTACCTGAAAGGCCGCCAGATTAATTTCGGGTGCCTGTTGGGTCATGCTATCGAGCAGAGGCGGCAAAACAGTTGATTCCAGCACATCGCGCAGCCCCAGATTAAATTGTTTGCGTGCCTGCGATGGATCAAATTTCCCATTATCGGTCAGCGTCATTTCTAAACCGCGCAAAGCGTGTCGGACAGGTTCAATAATGCTGCGCGCAAGCGGTGTTGATACCATGCTATTGCCTTGACGGACGAACAAGGGGTCATCAAACATGCTGCGCAGGCGATTCAATGCGTGACTGATTGCCGGTTGCGTTAGGTTCAGTTGTTGACTGGCACGCGTGACCGTTCCTTCTGTATAAATGGCTTCAAATACAATAAACAGGTTCAGATCGACGCGTGATATATGCATAAAATTAATAATATTGGATAACAACTATTCATTTGATCAATTATATGCCTGGATTTACACTCGCTCAGTGATATGTGGAAATTCGACATCATATTTGCAAAATTGGAATTTCAGAAATAGAGAAAGCGAAACAAACAATGGCGCAACTGTACCTGATACGACATGGACAAGCCTCATTTGGTAGTCAGAACTACGATCAATTATCTGAACTTGGCATCCAACAGGCACGCCAACTGGGGAAATGGTGGGCTGAGCGCGATCTGAGTATGCATCGCATCGTTACAGGTGCCCTACAAAGGCATCAGCAGACGGCATTGGCTTGTATCTCGACGCTGAAGAATTGCGAAGAGGGCAAGTTAGATACGACTGACTGGCATACCGATGAGGGTTTTAATGAATACCACCACCACGAAGTGTTGGTAAAGCATGTACCCGAATTTGAGGATCCCGCAGTGATTAAACAATTTTTGAAAAGCAAGCCAGATGCCGGGCGCGAGTTTCAAAATATTTTTTCAGCGGCCATCGCACGTTGGATATCAGGTCGGTTTGATGCAGATTACACCGAAACCTGGCACGCGTTTCAGACCCGATGTGTCACTGCTTTCAAAAAACAATTGGCATTGAATGATGGTGCTAAAAACATTGCCGTTTTTACGTCAGGCGGCACGATTTCTGCGATTTGCCAGCATCTTCTTGACCTACCTGATAGTAAATTTTCTGAACTTAATTGGACCTTAGTTAATAGCGGTGTCACGCGCATCCATGTTCAGCCAGAACGTGATGGACAAGCATCGCGATTGGCGCTGGCTTATTTAAATAATTTCTCCCATCTAGAGATTTTAAACAACCCCAAGTCGATTACCTACGTGTAATGCACAGTTTGCAGAACCCATTGGATACGTGCGAAAAGCTGTCCACAATTTTTTGTATCGGTCATTTGTCATCGCAGAAGTCTTCGTATTGTTACTACCCTTAATCAAAGAGGAAGCACATGGATTTTCAATATAGCTCTAAAGTCGTTGATTTGCAGTCGCGTTTGCAGGCTTTTATGGATGAGTATATTTATCCGAATGAAGCTACATTTTTTGGTGAAATTGCCGCGAACCGTAAGGCGGGTGACGCCTGGGTGCCGACTAATATTGTCGAACAACTAAAGGCCAAAGCACGAGATGCTGGCTTATGGAATTTGTTTTTGCCAGCCTCCGCTCACGGTGCGGGTTTGACGAATCTGGAATACGCTCCCTTGTGTGAAATTATGGGGCGTGCATTGTGGTCGGCTGAAGTTTTTAATTGCTCGGCACCAGACACCGGCAATATGGAAGTTTTTGCGCGCTATGGTACTGCAGCACAACAGGAACAATGGCTCAAACCATTGCTGCGCGGTGAAATTCGTTCTTGCTTTGCGATGACTGAGCCTGCTGTGGCCTCGTCAGACGCGACCAATATTGAGGCCTCAATTGTTCGTGATGGCGACGAGTACGTGATCAACGGTCGCAAATGGTGGTCTTCCGGTGCCAATGATCCTCGCTGCAAAGTATTTATCTTCATGGGTAAAAGTGATCCACAGAATGCCGATCGTCATAAGCAACAATCAATGATCATCGTACCGCGCGATACTCCAGGTGTGACGATTTTGCGCGCTTTGCCAGTATTTGGATATGACGATGCGCCACATGGTCATGGCGAAGTCTTATTTGACAATGTCAGGGTCCCAGCATCGAATATGTTGCTTGGTGAAGGCCGTGGCTTTGAAATCGCACAAGGTCGCTTAGGCCCTGGTCGGATTCATCACTGTATGCGTTTGATTGGTCTGGCAGAACGAGCGCTGGAAGATATGTGTAAACGTTCGTTGAACCGGGTCGCCTTCGGTAAGCGGGTTGCTGACCAGGGCGTAACTTTGGAGCGTATCGCAAACGCTCGTATCCTTATCGATCAGGCACGCTTTCTGGTGTTGAATGCTGCACAAATGATGGACACGGTTGGTAATAAAGCTGCGGCGAAAGAAATTGCCATGATCAAAGTCGCAGCGCCAAATATGGCATGTCAGGTCATTGATTGGGCGATACAGGTGCATGGTGGCGGTGGCGTGTCAGATGACTTTGGTCTTGCTTACGCGTATGCGCAAGCACGTACGCTACGACTCGCTGACGGCCCGGATGAAGTGCACAGAAATCAGATTGGTAAGATGGAATTAAAAAAATACCAGGCTCATAAGTAGGGTGAACTGAATGCGACAAACTACCGCCTGGCCAGTGTTGGTTTGTCTTTGTTTTTCAGTATTCATACAAATATCTGGCACAAAATACGATGAATTTGGGAGTAAGATCGAAAATTAAAAACGTGTTGCCACATATTGCCAGCGGGTGGACGTTGGTTACTAAAATAGATTTGAAATTAATTTGTTGTGCTTAATTTTCCAAAAAGAATGAAAAATTCAGGAGACAAAAATGAGCGAAGCACCGTGGGTCAAATCTTATCCGGCAGGCGTACATTGGGATGCCAATTTACCTGTCAGCACAGTACCTCAATTGTTGCGTGATGCCGTTACACGATGGGCAGATCAGCCTGCATTGGAGTTCATGGGTAAACAAACTACGTATCGTGAATTGCAACGTCTGGTCGATCAGGCGACCAAAGGTTTTCAGACCTTGGGCGTCAAGCCCGGTGTGCACGTCGGTTTGTTTTTGCCCAATACGCCGCATTATGTCATTTGTTTTTTTGCGATTTTGCAAGCAGGCGGAACGGTCGTGAACTACTCGCCACTTGATGCAGAAAAAGTGCTGGCACATAAAATCGAAGATAGCCAGACTGATTTACTGGTGACCCTGGATATGGTTATGCTATATCCACAAATGGCAGGGATGTTATCTCGTACGCGACTGAAAAAAATCATCGTGGGTAACGTCGCTGAGATGTCGCCATATCCGGAGGCCGTCAACGCTAATTTGCAAAAAGCAGGGCAGCTCAGCGCGATCCCACTCGACGCGCAGCATCAACTATTTGCCAGTCTGATCGATAATGATGGTCGTTACCAGGCAATCGCAGAAACCGATCCCGCGGAGACCATCGCCGTACTCCAATACACGGGCGGCACCACGGGCTTGCCAAAAGGCGCAATGCTGACCCACGCAAATCTGACAACCGCATGTAGCCAGATTTTAGAGACCACCAATGTTGAGCCGCGCATACTTGAAGAAGGCAAAGAGCGCGTGTTGGCTGTGCTGCCGCTATTTCATATTTATGCGCTGACGGTTGATATGCTCTTTGGCATCCGCATGGGAGCAGAAATCGTTTTGCATACGCGCTTTGATGTTGATGCTGTTGTTAAAGAGTTAGCCGCAAAAAAGATAACGGTTTTCCCGGGTGTTCCAACTATGTATGCGGCGATCATTCAACATCCGCACATTACCGAATTTGATCTGAGTTCATTAAAATTTTGTAATTCAGGCGGAGCACCTTTACCCGCACAAGTTTTGCAAAAGTTTCAGTCATTGACTTCATGTAATTTGCTCGAAGGTTGGGGTATGACGGAAACTTCGCCTACAGGTACCTTTACGCCTGCCAATGGTGTGAGAAAAGCGGGTTCGTGTGGTTTGCCGACGCCGGGCATCCGTTTTAAATTTGAAAGTATCGATGAACGCGGTAAATATGTAGCGTTAGGCGAACGTGGTGAAATTTGCGTCTCTGGTGCCAATATTATGAAAGGATATTGGAATAAGCCAGATGCGACTAAAGAGGCGTTTACCGACGATGGTTATTTCCGTACCGGTGATGTCGGATACATGGATAGTGATGGTTTTGTGTACATCGTGGATCGCACCAAAGATATGATTTTGTCGGGCGGATATAACGTTTATCCTCGCAATATTGAAGAAGCGATTTACCAGCATCCGTCCGTCGCTGAGGTCAGTGTGATCGGGATACCGGATGATTATCGTGGTCAGGCTGCAAAGGCGTTTATCAAACTAAAAGCCGGGCAGAGTGCACTGTTATTCGATGAGCTCAAAGAGTTCTTGCGCGACAAATTAGGCAAGCATGAAATGCCGCAAGAAATTGAAATCCGGGCCGAATTACCGAAGACACCGGTCGGTAAATTATCGAAAAAAGAATTGTATGAAGAAGAGGCAAAGCGACGTGCTGCGCATTGATTTTTGTGCGAAGGATTGATATTGGCGGCTGCAACCCGCCAATCGCAGCGAAGCAACATAGGTAATTGTTGTGAGTCCATCAGGTATTCATCAACAAAAAGGGATTTCACCATCACAGTGAAATCCCATTTTTTTATATCAGATGATGTTTGTCAGTTTCAGTTTCAGTTTCAGTTTGAAACCAATAAGGATCATACGATCCTGATGACGCAATATTACCAAACAGCTTTACCGGAACCGTCTTTGATCTGTGCTTTCCAGGTTTTTTCAATCAATTCAACAACGGAGGAAGGCATTGGAATGTAATCGAGTTCTGTTGCCATTGCTGTGCCATTTTTGTAGGACCAGTCAATGAACTTCAGCGTTTCTTTGATTTTTGCTGCATCTGGCTGAGTTTTGTGAACCAACACAAAAGTCGCACCTGTGATTGGCCAGCTTGCTTTACCTGGTTGGTCTGTCGACACTACAGCGAAGCCTGGTGTTTTGTCCCATGCAGCACCAGCAGCAGCAGATTTGAATGTATCTGCATCTGGTGTAACAAACTGACCTTCACGATTTTTCAATTGTGTGTAAGACAGGTTATTTTTCTTAGCGTAAGCAAATTCTACGTAACCGATAGAACCGTTGATACGTTGAACGTTAGCTGCAACGCCTTCGTTACCTTTGCCGCCCAAGCCTGCTGGCCATTTAACTGCAGTGCTGGAGCCAACAACTTTTTTGAATTCTGCATTTACTTTAGACAAGTAGTCAGAGAACAAGAAAGTGGTACCGGATGCGTCAGAACGGTGAACTACAGTGATGTCTTCCGATGGCAACTTCACACCTGGATTGATTGCGGCGATTTCTGCGTCAGTCCATTTAGTTACTTTACCTAAGTAGATGTCTGCGATCACTTGGCCAGTCAATTTCAATTGACCTGGTTTGACGCCGTCGATGTGTACGACTGGAACCACGCCGCCCATGACTACTGGAAATTGAAGCAAGTCTTCTTTGTCCAGTTCTTCTACTGTCAATGGCATGTCAGATGCGCCAAAATCAACAGTGTTTGCTTTAATTTGTTTGATACCGCCGCCAGAACCGATGGATTGGTAGTTCAGGCTGTTGCCAGTTGCTTTTTTGTAAGCTTCTGCCCATTTCGACGCGATAGGGTAGACGAAACTAGATCCTGCGCCAGTAATTTCAGCCGCGATTGCGGAAGAGAGTGTCAACAGAGTTGCTGCAGTAACGAGTGTAGTTTTCAAAAAGAATTTCATTTTCATATCCTTAAACTCCAAACTTGGAGTCCCGAACCTTACAGGCAATTTGTGACAGAATCATGACAAGTTGGCGTTGTGTTTATTTAATTTTTTAAATCTTCTCAGCCTCTTTCAATACGCTTAAATTTTCGGTAAAGTAACGCATTGCAACAAAAAATTGCAATTCAATGCGCTTTAATTGCGTCTCAAGAAACTATTTGTTAATAGCATTTGGTATCGCTATTTAACTTACATCGAAGTTAAAAATATCTGCAAAGATACTAATTACTGCGTCATAATTTAGGATGTTCTACAGAAATGTTTTGAACACCCTGGACTGGCTTACTTTCCATTTTGTGTAAAACCTTGATACCCATGCGTTTGTAGTGCGGTATCGGGTGGCAATGAAGCTGGCAGTAGAAAACGTTTATATTAAGTCAGGTATTAAGCAATGTTGAAACGCTTAGTTGGTCTCTGTTTGGTTCTGCATCTGGGTAGCGTTGCGGCCGTGCAGTTAAATTCACAGCATGTGCTTGTGGTAGAAGATGGCACAGGTAAAGTGTTATTAGAAAAGAATGCAACGGAGGTGGCACCAATTGCTTCGTTGACCAAGCTAATGACAGCGATGGTGATATTAGATAGTAAGCCCAATATGGATGAAATGATTTCCATAGAGAATTCTGACATGGACACGCTAAAGCATAGTTTGTCACATGTTCCTGTTGGCGCTACTTTGCCGCGGAAAGATGTCTTGCAATTGGCTTTGATGTCTTCTGATAATCGCGCTGCAGCCGCGTTGGCAAGAACTTATCCGGGTGGAAATCTGGCTTTTGAGAAGGCGGTCAACGTCAAAATCAAAGCGTTAGGAATGACCAATACGGTCATAAAAGAACCAACTGGTTTGTCACCAGAAAATACCTCAACGGCAGCAGATCTGGTAAAAATGGCCGTGGCAGCATCGCATTATCCACAGATTACTGATATTACGACTGACACATCAGATGTCATTGATATCAAAGGTCGTAAGCGATTGTTTCATAATACCAATCGTCTGGTCGGTAAAAAAGGCTGGGACATTTTACTTTCGAAGACCGGGTTCACGAATGAAGCAGGCAATTGTCTGATCATGCGGATAAAACTGGCAGAGAAAAAAGCGACCTTAGTGTTATTGAATGCTAGTGCTAGTTCTTCACGCTTTGTTGATGCGATGAATATTTCACGCCTGATCAAAGGTGAGGAGGTTGCACCAACAATGCGGGCATCAATCAGACATCGCTCCCGCTCCGCTAAGGTTTAAGCTAACATTGTTGCCAGCTCTTTGTTTTCTGAATATTCTTTGAGTCGGCAGATTGTGAGTATTGATGCTGGTTGGTCGGGCTATAGCCAGCCTTCATCCCTGGCCATCCGGTAGGCTTCTACACGATTTTTTGCGTTCAATTTACTTATTGCTTCCGACAAGTAATTTCGCACTGTTCCTTCAGATAAAAACATTAGCCTGGCAATTTCGGCGCTGGTCGAACCAGTTCCCGCCAAACGAAGAACCTGACGCTCTCGCTCACTTAATGGGTCTTGTGATCCGCCCCAACTTTCAATCGCCAGTTCTGGTGCAATTGCTTTGCCGCCCATATGCACTGTGCGTATGGCCTGTGCCAGGGTTTCTGCAGGCGCATCTTTAAGCATATAGCCGCGTACGCCACTGGCAAGGGCGCGACGTAAATAGCCAGTACGTGCAAACGTCGTGAGCATGATCACTTTGCAAGCCAGCTTCTGTTCTTGAATTGCAGCGGCAAGTTCAAGGCCAGTCATTACCGGCATTTCAATGTCGGTGATTAAAATGTCGGGAGTGTCTTGCTGGCAGTAGTTGAGCGCTTCCTGGCCATTCTTTGCCTGCCCAACGACTTGTAAATCGTGCTCCATTCCAAGTAAGGCCGCCAGCGCACCGGAAACCATGGCCTGATCTTCAGCAATAATAATTCGTATCATCGGCTTACCCTTTAGCGCTCGTCTTGTTTGGAAATTGAAGCATGAGTGTCATTCCTTGTTCTGCTTCGATAATGAGCCTGCCTCCCAGCGATGCGACGCGCTCAGACATACCCATTAATCCGTTTCCCTGATTATGGATGCTGAAGTTTTTGCGGCCAATGCCATCGTCTTTAATGCTGAAAGTAATCTGCTCAGGGTCTTCAGTCAGTCGAATGTGACAGACACTGGCGTGCGCGTGACGAATGATATTCGTGGTTGCTTCTTTGAGCGCGAGAGCGATGACATTTTCTGTCATTGGTGTCAGGGCGACGCTTGCTATTTCCTTAGTCATGATCACCTGTGCCGCAGCCAGCGCTTCCTGCGCTGAGTGCAACTCATGTGTTAAGCCAGTTGATCGGTAGCCAGTCAATGCTGTACGAACCTCGGATAAGGCAACACGAGCCGCATGTTCTATGTCAATCAGTTCTTTTTTACAAGCATCGCTATCCCGATCAAACAGTTTACGTGCCAGCTCAGCCTTGAGCGTAATCACGGACAGACTGTGTCCAAGTACATCATGCATATCACGGGCGATGCGTTCACGCTCCGCTAATGCAGCCAGATGTTCAACCTCTTCTTGTTTTCGCAGAAGGCTCTCTTGGGTTCGTTTAAATTTTTCTCCTACAATGACGCTGACCCCTGCCGTCACGCTGAAGATGGTCGCAGGAATCCAAAATGCTGCGTTGAAATGCAAGACGAAGCTCAGAAGGCTTGTGACACCAGTGAGTGCAAAAAGACATAGGTATGAAGTACGTGTCGGTAATTTATGTCCTATCATCGACGACGCGAAAATACAGAACGTAGAGCTACCAAAGTTAAATGGTGCCCAAGCGATGCCTGCGAGATAAATAGCAAGAGCACACAGTAATTGCAGTCGTTGCGGCGCCCAAAAGCTATAAAAGTAACACGGCAAAAATACGAACAGAGTGACCGCGCTTAAAACAAGCTCAAAAATAGTTGGCGCCTGATAGAAATATTTTAATCCGAATATTCCTAATGATAGCAGCCAGAAATAAGGCGCATGGCCGACACTGTCCGGGACCCAAGGATATCGAAACGCAGCGCTGATCTGTTTGGCTGAAATCATAGAAAATTAAAAGATGAAAAAATGACTGCAACATCCACTGACGCAAAAATAGATGGATTTTTATTTTTGCGCCATTTGTTTTTAACGATGACGGATAACAAGTATCCTGCTTTATCTTTAGTTTTATTCTGGTAGCAACCGAACATCAGCAATTGTAAAATGATAAGTCTCAATTTCTGGTCCAGCATAAAAAGTAATCATCGTCACAATACTTAGATCCAGGCCTTTAAAATCATCGAGTATTAGCTTCACAGTCTGCCACTCATTGCTGCTGTTGAGTTGCTTTGTTATCGGAATATAGTTGCCCTGAATGTAGAAGCCAATATTGTATGGCTTTCCGTCTCCTTTTATTTTGAACGAGATTTTTTTTGCAGCACTCAGATTTGCTGCTTGCCCAGGATCGCTACCGGGAAAAAATACCACCCCGGCCCATGGGTAAGCAAATCCAGATTGTACCTTGGCATCGATATTGAGTGCAGGCTGTCCAGCTGGTTCCGTCCCCGAAAGTGTCAAAGAGACGCTCGATTTACCCCCCATGCGCTCATCATTGGATGGAAACCAGCCTGCTCCAAAAGGGCTGCCTAATTTTTCTTCGCTGAATAAGCTGATACGACCATCGGCCGGTAATTGAAGCACTGCTTTTTGCGCTTTATTTTCCTTCCTTACTGCAAGCAATTTCTGTTCGCGCAGATCATTGACTAGCCTGCCATCTTTCCAGACGTTGACAATATTGCGGGTGGCATTGATATCTGCCTCCGGATTGCCTTCGACCAATAGCAAATCTGCTTTATAGCCGTTTGCTATACGTCCTCTGTCTTTGAGATGAAAAGCTTTGGCAGGGACGGATGTTGCGGATGTCAGTGCTGCACCCGGGCTTAAACCAGCATTCACAAGTGAAGCCAATTCATGATGCAAGCTGATGCCATATTGAGTACCAGCATTACCTGCATCGGTGCCGGCGAGGATGGGAACCTGTGCGGCATTCAGCGCTGCTGTGCTTACATTTGGTATTCGGAGGATGGATTTATTCTCTGTTTTACCATACGTTTTTTTTAATGCTTGTAGTTGCGATACATTGAGTAAATTGGTCAATCTCTGATCTTGTAAAACGTCGTCCGCTTTGATTCCTGCAATGCTTTCCAGTACTGAAAAGGTAGGAATAATAAAGGCATGTGTATTTTTCGCTGTTTTCACTAACTTCTTCAGATCGTCATCACCGATTGTTGTTCCCGTGAATAAATGCACCAAGCCATCAGCATTCGCATCGAGAGCAGCTTGCGCATCCTTGAGGCTACTGACATGTACGACTGCTAATCGACTGCGCTTGTGTGCAGCTTGAATCAGTGCCTTCACCGTTGTCAGATCGAGACTGTTGATTGGATGTTTGTCGCTGCCTTCCTCCATCACAATCTTGATAAAGTGCGAACCTTCCGCAATACGCGCGTCAACCCAGGCTTGTGCTTGTTCTGGTTTGTTCAAGGTTTCTATGGGGATGCCATATTCTGTACCATGACCACCAGGAGCAGTTGCCAGTGTGCCAGCTGAAATAACATCGGATTGGTCGTCATTTTGCTTATGTTGCATTTTGCGATTAAAGTCCTGCATCACTGCAACCGAGGTAAACATATCGATTTCTGTAGTTACCCCAAATAGTAGTGGTAGGTCGAAATCCTGATAGGCATGGACATGTGAATCAATCAGACCCGGTAAGAGCGTTTTGCCTTTGCCACTGACTTCAATTGCTGTAACCGGTGTTGGCCCATGAAAGTCGTTATTTTTAATTTTCCCATCGCTGATCAGAACAGTTCTGTTTTCAAAACTGCGTTGGCCATCAAAAACACGAACGTTACGAATCAGGTACTCATTCACGGATGCGTTGGCACCAATGCAGAAGCAGTATCCGGTCATACATGTAAAAAGAATTTTGTTCAACGTCGTTATCTTGTTCATTTGATTTCCTTGAAAAGAAAGTAGAACTTATAAAAAAATTGTTTGTGCAAGGCACGCGATAGCGGTAGAAAATGCGCCACCTTAGACTGATAACGCAGTCCTAAAAGTATTTCGTAAGTCGTCAGAAACGTCGTTATGTTGACCGATGCATATTTCACAAACAAGAATCGTTTGCCACGAAATCTATGTGACATTTGTCACACTTTGGTCTGACAGACCCTGTCAACTATATTGGTTGCGCGAAGTGGCTCAAAAAAAAAGAGGCAGATGTATTTATGTGTTTATGTATTTATGTGTTTATATATTTCTCTGCAACAACGATCGAAGTTTAAACAAGCAAGCTCAAATTTTGCTTAATGCCAGGTTTTTTGTAGTTAAAAATGGTCGACAATTGCATTTGAGTAACGCTTACATATCGCTTCAATGCAAAAAAGATGATTGCGTTGTAAATTGTTCTATAATATTGCCATTAAAACAAAACCGATTCCCATGTTTTGTTGCTTTTAAACTCAAGGACAAAATTTATGCGTCATTTCCGGGTTCTGATTGTTACTTACGCTTACTGGGAGGGCTTATCCAGGCTTCCTGCACTGTTACATGAAGCCGGATGTGAGATTTGTGTGTTGGGGGTTCCGGATAATTTTCCGTCTTATTCCCGTTTTGTAAAACGTCTTTTTATATCACCTAATGATGTTGATGCAGTCGTTGCAGATCTCAACGTTCACTTGCAGAATCAGACCAACAAATATGATTGGGTCATTATTAGTGATGATCCATTGTTATATGCTTTAGAAAAGCGTCGCAACGAAACCTGGGTTAAAGAAAATTTCCCGACAATTGCAGGAGATGCAGGAATCGACTTCATTACGTCGAAGTCCGCATTTATTGAGGCTTGCCGCAATAAAAATATCAAGGTTCCGGATTTTGATTTATGTTCAGACCTGTTGCAAATACAAGCAGCTGGTCATCGACTCGGCTATCCATTGGTGATTAAGCAGGAACAAGGTTTTGCTGGATTGGCAGTGCGTATTGTTGATCACGCAGAGTCACTTTCTGGCATTCATGTTGAACGACAAGTCATTGCACAAGAGTTTATTCGCGGGCGTCTGGCAAGTGCTGCGGCAGTCTTTAAAAAAGGTAAGCCGATTGCATGGTTTTCGTATTATCGTTCACGTACTTGGGGAGATTGCGGTCCATCAGCAGCAATAGAGGCAAAAGTTTTTCCTGAGCTTGAATATATGTTGAACCAACTTGGGGAGCTTTCGGGCTTTCATGGATTGTGTGGTATCGACTTTTTTGAACAAGAAAATACGGGGGAACTGATATTGCTTGAACAGAATTTTCGGCCTACCTTAACAATTAACCTTGGTAAGCGCCTTGGCGTTGATTTTGCGATGGCAATTCGGATTCTCCTCGGAAATGATGAAGCAATAAAAGAGCACGCTTTGACGCAAAAGACGGTAGCAAAGAGAGTCATTCCTTTATTCCCACAGGATGTGTTCCGTGCAATTGATGCCCAAGACAGGCGGGGCCTGTTGAAGTGGTGCGTTTATCCGTTATGGTGGCGGGAAATGCGCTGGAATGAACCGTTTATTATGTTCCTCAATTTACGCCATATTATTCAGAAATTGCGTGGAATTAAGAAAGTGAACACACGTCGTTTCGTTTGATACCAATCGCGATGTTTGACCTGAAACCTGATCGGCATCGATAAAAACTTGCTCAAGATCGCCCAATAAAAAAGTCCTACTCTTTTTGGTTTTTCAAAAGGAGATACGCAGTTTGTTCGTTGCATTTTTCATTTAGCAAAAAAAAGGCAGCAGAGTTACCCCTGCTGCCTATTCAATTCTTATTCTTCCTTTATGGTGCTGAACACAAGCAATGGGTAATGGCTGAGTAACCCTTGCCGTCTTTATTGACATCCGCTAACCACGCAAAGTCAGACACAATTTGTGTTGCGGCAACAGGTGGGATACCCGTTGGTACCAACGCAACTTTGAATTGGTCTTGCAAAATATGCGCTGCTTGCGAGCCGATCAGATCAAAGATACGATCAAACTTGGTCAGTTCCGGTTCGACATAGCTGATACGGTAGTCATTACCTAATTTTGCCCGGCTTGCAGCTGAGTTAATGGCATCGGAATAGCTACCAACTTTATCAACCAGACCACGTTCCTTTGCCTGAGCACCTGTCCAAACGCGTCCTTGGGCTACCGCATCGATTTTGTCTGGTGTCGTTTTACGCGCTGCCGCTGCTTTGGTAGTGAACTCGGAATAGATATGGTTAATACTCGATTGCACTAATTCGCCAAATTTAGGATTCAGAGGGCGCAATGGATTAAACGGATCAGCCAGCCAGGTTGTAGTCGTGCCGCCTGTATGAATACCTAATTTTTCTATCGCCTTGTCTGCCGTTGGCAGAATTGCGAATACGCCAATAGAGCCTGTCACCGTTGCTTCATCGGCGATCACTTCATCAGACGACATCGAAATCCAATAACCGCCAGAAGCTGCCACATTGCCCATAGAAACGACCACAGGTTTTCCTGCTTTACGAGTCAGTTCTAATTCACGACGAATTAATTCTGAGCTGAATGCGCTGCCACCTGGAGAATCGACACGTAACACGACAGCTTTGATGCTGTCGTCTTCGCGTGCTTTGCGGATCAGGGCAGAAGTCGATAAGCCACCAATGGATCCCGGTGGCGCTTTGCCATCACCGATTTCACCGGAGGCAACAATCACACCGACCGCATCACCAAACAATTTTGGTTTCTGGCGGCCCAGGTAGTCATCAAATGCGATTTGACGGAAAGTATGATTTTGTTCATCACGTGCGCCACGTTTGAGCATTAATTCACGCAGTTCATCGCGTGTTTTCAAACCGTCGACCAACTTCATATTCAATGCCAGTTTGGCGCTATCATCACCAGCTGCTTTCATTAACTCTGGTAATTGATCAATGCCCTGCATGATGCTACCAACTGGCAGTTTGCGTGCTTGTTCAACGTTGTTGGTATACGTTTTCCACATCGCGTTGTAGAGAAAACTCTCCGCTTCGGTGGCTGCTTCAGATGGGGCATTGGCGATGTAGGGCTCTGCAAAACTTTTGTAAGTGCCGACTTTAAGCAAGTTAACGGTGATGCCAACTTTGTCTAATGCATCGCGATAATAATTTCGGTATTTGCCAAACCCTGTCAACATGACAGATCCCATCGGGTGCATATACACTTCATTGGCATGTGCCGCTAAAAAGTACTGACGCTGATCAAAGCCTGAGCCCCAGGCAACGACGGTTTTTCCACTGGCTTTAAAGCGGTCGATTGCAGCCGCAACTTCGCGCAGCATCGGTAAGCCAGTCGGGCCCATCTCGTCGAGCAACAAGACTGCACTATTAATCTTGGTGTCTTTAGAGGCACTATCGAGCACTGCTAAAATGTCACGCAATTGCGTCGATTTTTTTGCATTGCCTTGTGCTTCAGCCAGCAAAGCGTCGCGCGCGTTGCCAGAGTGTTGTTCAACGAGTGGACCTTTAAAATCAAGGATCAATGATGTTTTATCTTCCAATTTACTCAAACCGCCACCGAAGATGCCGACAGCGATCGCAATCAAGATAAATAAAGTCAGGATATTCAGAAAAATCTTACGGCTGGTATCAAGTGCATTCCATAAAAATTTGAAACTTGCACCTATCCAGCGAAACAGTGGAAAACTCATAGTCAGTCCTTTATTTTCTTCAAAACTATTCAGGCCAAATGGCTTGTAATATTTGTGCCAAATGGGCGCCTGCACGGGCTAGGGCGTCTTCTTTAACATTTTGCATCGTTTTTTCATATTCTAACGGCAAGCCAATAGACCAATTGCTACCAAATTGGTTCTGGGTGCTTTTGCTAAATTGTGTTCCTGCAAAAATCAGTTTAGCATCAGCGATTGCGTCGTCGGCCCATTGAACTGGCAACTGATCGATCGATGTCTTGGTCGGTGTCAGTGTACGGGCTTTTTTGATTAAAGTCGTGTTCATGCGGCCACGTTTGAATAGCATAGGGACATCATCCCATAGTGCGTGAAAATTTCCACATGGGCATTGCAATGCATTGCCACCGACAGTGTTGTTATTTTGGTTGTGCGCAACATCGTCGGGATTGATTATTTGGCCATTCGCATCCAGGAATACTGAAGCGACATGCAAGGGTTGATGGATATCGCCAATGTAATGAGTGATGAGCGCCAAAGCCTCAGCCTTGGTTTTGAAGTTAAAAGGTGCGGGTGCAGGTTTATCTTGTAACACTAGCGCTGCAGCACGAATTGCGTGAACAACGTCATGATCGCTGGTGCCAACATAGCCAGGTTGATAGTGGGAATGTTGCAGGCTAACGTCAGCGTAATGATATTGTTTGTGACAACTTTCTTCACCGGCAACCGGATGACAATCATCCGTATTTCGCTTGACATAATCGGCCATGGCTGCGATACCGCCGGCGGTTTCAAATGGCGCACATTCAGGGTAACGACCAGTTGACGTATAGGCAAAATCTTTTTCAGGTGATATGCCTTTAACGCAGTCAGCCCAGACCGATATTTTTTCCAGCGTGTTATCCCCCAACAAGGCTTTGACTTGTGCCCCGGCCTTAGTACCTGTGAGCAGCGAATCAGCAATCGCGCCGACGGTTTGGTGACCATCGGCACCCCAGGCAAAACTGAGTTGCGGTAGGGTCACTGTCGTGAGCATGGAAAGACAAATCAAGAGTTTTTTCATTTGGGTGAGAAAGTGAAAGAAATGAGAAAATAAGCATAATATCTTGCAAAGATGACTAGCATATAGCAAAGCTCGAAAAAATACTCGCAGATGCGTCTCGCGCAACATTCGTTCTGGGCTTCGGATGGCTTATGCATGAAAAGTATCCAATTCTTTGCCTATTTTTTGTGCCAGTTCATGGAATTGTACTACTGTCAATTCGACTTCAGTCGCAATACCAGCTAAACTTGCACGTTTTTCCTCCATTTCGCGGCACCAGCAATGAACACCATGAACGAATCCTCAGGCGAAAGTCCTGCATCAGCGTCTGACTCTGTAGTAGATACGGCGATTGAATCTGCGAGCACTACGGCGCCATCGAACGATCTGATCAGCCGCGAAGTGGCGCGCCGTCGTACTTTCGGCATTATTTCTCACCCAGATGCGGGTAAAACCACGCTCACAGAAAAACTGCTGATGTTTTCTGGTGCGATTCAGCTCGCCGGAACGGTCAAGGCGCGTAAGAGTGGTCGTCACGCTACTTCTGACTGGATGGAAATCGAAAAGCAACGTGGTATTTCGGTGGCATCATCGGTGATGCAGTTTGAATACCGTGATCACGTCGTTAATTTGCTCGATACACCTGGTCACCAGGACTTTTCCGAAGATACGTATCGGGTATTGACGGCAGTGGATTCGGCGCTGATGGTGATTGATGCAGCCAAAGGTGTGGAAGAGCAAACGATCAAATTGCTCAACGTTTGCCGTATGCGCAACACACCGATCATTACCTTCGTCAATAAAATGGACCGTGAAA
Organism: Undibacterium sp. Ji67W; assembly: GCA_049340365.1. Lineage (GTDB taxonomy): Bacteria > Pseudomonadota > Gammaproteobacteria > Burkholderiales > Burkholderiaceae_D > Undibacterium. The sequence continues at coordinate 103,603 of JBMPOY010000009.1, forward strand.
CTCGCGATCCTTTGGAATTGCTCGATGAACTGGAATCAGTGTTGAAGATTCAATGTGCTCCAGTGACCTGGCCGATAGGTATGGGGAAAACTTTCCGAGGTGTGTACCACATTCTGAAAGACGAGATTTTGTTGTTCACGCCTGGTAGCGAACGCGCCGATCAGGAATTTGAAGTGATTAAAGGCATCGATAATCCGCGTCTGGTTGAAATGTTCCCGCTGGAAATCGAACAGCTCAAAATGGAAGTGGAGTTAGTGCATGGTGCTTCTCATCCGTTTAGTCTGGAAGACTTTTTAGCTGGTGTACAAACGCCAGTATTCTTTGGCTCAGCGATTAATAACTTTGGTGTGCGTGAAATTTTAAATGCCTTGCTGGATTGGGCGCCGCCGCCTTGTGGTCGTGATGCAACTGTTCGTACGGTTGAATCGCGCGAGTTGCCATTCTCAGGTTTTGTATTCAAGATTCAAGCCAATATGGATCCGGCTCACCGTGACCGCATCGCGTTTTTGCGCGTGTGTTCTGGTCGATTTGAACGCGGTATGAAGCTCAAGCATTTGCGCCTCAATCGTGAAATTAAAGTCTCGTCTGTAGTGACGTTCATGGCGTCCTCCCGCGAGCAAGTAGAAGAAGCCTACGCTGGCGATATCATTGGTTTGCCGAACCACGGCAATATGCAAATCGGTGACAGTTTCTCTGAAGGTGAATTGCTGCAATTTACTGGTATCCCCTATTTTGCGCCGGACTTTTTCCGTACGGCACGTATTTTGAATCCGCTGAAAATCAAGCAACTGCAAAAAGGTTTGCAGCAGTTGGGTGAAGAGGGTGCCGTCCAGGTGTTCAAGCCTGTCGTGAGTAGCGATCTGGTGTTAGGTGCAGTCGGTGTGTTGCAGTTTGAAGTGGTGGCAAGTCGTCTCAAAAATGAATACGGCGTTGATGCCGTTTTTGAAGGTACCAGCATTAGTAGCGCGCGCTGGATTACCTGCGACGACAAGAAAATGATGGCTGACTTTGAACGTTCTGCCGCCGGCGCCAATATTGCCTACGACGCGGCAGGTAACATGGCATATCTCGCGACTTCTGGCGTTAATCTGAAATTGACACAAGAGCGTTGGCCTGGCATTACGTTCCATGCGACTCGTGAGCATGCAGCAAAGTTGAGTTAATAAATTCAATTCTTCAGGCAATCAATTTCAATATGCAAATTGATTGCCCTTGATTGCCATAATTTTGCGGCGTGGGTGCAACCCGCCAACCCGCATTGGCTATCGTCATTCCTACGTGCTTTTTAGCAGGAATCCAGCTAGGGTCTTGCGTGCATTATCACCGATACTTAACGTCTCTGGATTCCAGCCTGCGCTGAAATAACAAGCTCGCAATAGTTAATAGTATCTAAGAGCAACTTATTTCTGCTAGCCGGAATCAGAAAGCGTCCTCTCATATGCATATTTTTCTGTGGAAATTTTTCTTTGTGTACACATTTAAACATGCGCTGAAATAATAATTTTTCTCACAGGGATGCGCCTTGCAGGGGTGTTTGTCTCGCTAAGCCGCGCCGTGTTTAACTCCTCTGAAAGCACCAGATATTGAATTTCTTTGGTAATATTCCCGCTACTGAAGTTTGTATGAGGACTCGTATGTCCGGCTTCAGTTGCGAGGTAATTTCTTCATTCACCCCATCTTCCTTCTGTTTTTTGTACGTTGTAAATAAGGAGTATTGTCATGGCACTTTTCTTTATTGAGGCAGTCCGGTTTGACGATAGTGGCGAACGTATCGCTAAAGTGCGTTGGGGGCGAAGTAAAGGGGGGCAGGTGATGCCTCCTGCCGTTGTTGATCAACTGCAAGAGGTGGATGTGTCCGCCGTATGGGACACCATTACGAATGGCGACGAAGTTGTCACAAAATTTCAGCGTGACAATGCCATCATTCTTGGACCGAAAGTTGTTGGAATCCTGTATGAAGACGGCATGCCGGGGTTAAGTACTGAAGTTGACGTTGTTTATGGCAACCGTTTAACAGATTTACCGCAATTTTAAAATATAACATCATAAATGCTGCGTCAGTAAGCAGTGATTGCTGGCGCAGAGTTTTCATTTTTAGCGTTTTTGTTCACTCTGTTTTAAGTGCTGTTTCAGATTCGGTGCCAGAGATAAAATGATGAGTGCGATCGACAGTGGAACAGTAGAAATAAATCCCAGGTGTTTAAACGCAGATGCACCCAATACCCCGCCAATAAAAAACCAGACCACCAACAGCAGATGGAGGCGTAATTTATCCATATTTGCTGCCACTTCTTCCGATGGATGTAACTCACCTTTGTTTTTGTTCCAGTAGATTAATTTCCCGAACTCTATTCCTATATCTGTGACCAATCCTGTGACATGGGTTGTCCGGATTTCTGCGTTCGAAATTTTGGTGATCAGGGCGTTTTGCAAACCCATCGTGTAACACAACAGTACAGTGGTGAAAGAGACAGTAATGACTTCGTGCTGTTGAAGTCTGGTGCCTATTAGTCCAAAAAAAAGAAGAAGTATTGCTTCGAGAAGCAATACCGGTGTGTATATGTAGCGCAGATGGTTGCGCTTGGCAAAATTCACGATCAGTGCCGTGCAGGTTGCGCCGGACGCAAAGCTTAGCAATGAAAACAAAGCTGCCATCGCCGGCAATATTCTTCCCAGTACAAGATCGTCCGTCGCTGCTGCCAGCATTCCAGTCATGTGCGAGGTGTACTGCCCGACGGCCAGAAACCCCCCCGCGTTGAGTGCGCCGGCAATCGCAGAAAGGCTTACGCCCAGATGAAGATTCTTTCGCGCCGAGCGCTTTGGAGAGGTGAGTGCGGACAGATAATTGATAGGCATAGAGGTGCGCTCTTTTTTCGAGTCAGACGTTAAGTGTAGTCGAGATAATGCCAAAGATAAGTCTTGAAATAGTCTGCCTGGTAGTTTCTTAATTGATTTTGATCAGTTCAGGCGTTGTTTCGGATGGCTTCAATCCGAAATATTGAAAATACACGCCATCTATGCATCTTGAAAACTCCATTTTATATGAGTGTTTTGATGCTTTGACTTTCTACCGTATTTTGTTAATACCACTTAGATACGCTCGCTACATTTTACTGAAAATAGCGTATTTTTCTACTCTTCTTCCCCTTTTTTTTGATGTTTGTGTCGCTTGGAAAATTATACGATCGGCAGAAAAAAGTCTTCGTTTTTTTATTACGAATTCTACTCGGCTGATTGTAGTTAATTCTGATGCCATTTCAAAAAAAGCGGATCTGAGAATGCTTGTCCAGGCGCCGTAATGATTAATACGATATTGATATGCATTGCGCAAATATGTATATGTGTTTGTTGGGAAAACTAAACAGACCACTTGATCGCGCCTTTTAAAATAAATTAAATAAAAACCTATAAAAACAAAGACTTGTAGTACTTTATTGATCAATATAATTAATACCAATGTGTCTTTGATTAATACCACGTAGATACCGCTTGACAACCACTTTTACCGTCCTTAAAGTGAGGCTCATTCGAAATTTTTATATATTTTCACTGTTATCAGGCAGGGTTGAATTTGGAAATTCCGGATGTGAGTGAACAAAAATTTGTTGAAGACTCATAGTTAATTTCAAAAAAATTTCTCTGTTTTTCTCAAAATTGAGCATGACGAAAAAATAATTTTCTGATGATTTTTTTGGACTTGGTTGCCGGGCAGTTTTACAAAAAAAGAATATTGCTTCCTTTATTTGTAGTGGCATCTAAGTGGATTTTTTTTGTAGTAAAAAGTGGGTGTTTTTGGTGTCGGTGGGGACTTGGCTTTTCAGTAAATTTAAGTGCTTTGACTAAAAAATCGTTTAAAAAAACCTTGGGGGAGTAAATGAAACATAATTCAACATCTGGTTTGACGCCTATTGCTTCGGCAGTAGCGTTGCTGGTTCTGAGTGCGTCGATGTCCGCGCAAGCGCAGCAGGCAGAGCAGCCTGCCGCACAAGAGGTTGTCGTGACTGGTATCCGTGCATCGATGCAGCAGTCAATTAATCAAAAGCGTAATGCTGAGTCACTGGTAGAAGTTATTACTGCTGAAGATGTGGGCAAAATGCCAGATAAAAACGTGGCAGACTCTTTGCAGCGTATTCCTGGGGTTAGCGTTGCAACTGCGGGTGGTACTGAGGGTGGTTTTGGTGAAAATGATCGCGTTGCTTTGCGCGGCACGCCATCCGCTTTGACCTTGACTACGTTAAATGGACATACAGTATCGAGTGGCGACTGGTACGCTGCAAATATTTCTGGTGGTGGTCGTAGTGTTAGTTATTCTTTATTCCCGTCTGAATTGATTGGTCGCGTGACTGTACATAAGAGCTCACAAGCGAATTTGGTTGAGGGCGGTGCAGCTGGTAGCGTTGACATTGAAACTCGTAAGCCATTAGATTTTAAGCAACAACTGACAGTACAAGGTTCTGCTGAAGCTGTGAACTCCAGTCTTGCAGGAAAAACAAGCGGTCAATTCAGTGGCTTGGTTAACTGGAAAAATGACGAAGGTAATTTCGGTTTGCTTGTGCAGGCTTTTGATGAAAAACGCAGTCTCTTGCGTGACGGTCAAGAGTTTTTGTGGTGGGATAAAATGCAAGCCGGTTACGATGGTTCCGGTTGGGTTCAGGCACACCCAGAGGTCTTGGGCAAGAATATTTCCTTGTTGACTGGTACATCACAATTCCAGCAAGATCGGGAGCGCAAAGGTGGCATGGTTGACGCCCAATTTAAAGTCAACTCTGCATTAAGTTTCGATCTGTCTGGATTCTATTCCCGTCTGGATGCGACTAACGTCAATCGCAATATGATGTTTGCGCCTTATTCAGCAATGACGAATGGCTGGTCTGGTAAAGGTGGTGTAGCACCTTCTTCATGGACTATCGTCGGTAATACTATCACTTCTCTGACACTGCCTAATTCATGCCCAACAGGCCTGGATTGCTCCAGCATGTCAACTACCGTGCAAGATATCGCGGTTCGCCCTGGTTCTTACAGTGATTCCAAATTTGTTAATTTGGACGTAAATTATAAAGCCAGTGATACGCTGAGCTACTCGGGTAAGCTTGGTCAGACCCAAGGTACTGGTTACACGAAGGATATTGGTTACGAAGTATGGAATGCCTACAGCGGTGGCAGCATCACTCTCTATGGTCTGAGTCAGCCAGCACAAGTGGTTGTTCCGGGTTCTGGTCAACTGAGCTACCGTCCTAATGGACCTATCGGTGGTTGGGCATCTGAAGTTACGGCGAAAGATAAAGAAACTTACGGCCAAGTTGATGGTACCTGGAAAACCGGTAACGACGTTTTACATAGCGTTAATTTCGGTTTCCGTGCCGCTACGCATAATCGCGACCTGACTAATCTTAATGGCACCGTATCCGCTGCGGGCACTACGGTTGCTGGTGCTCCGACCGGTGTGACGACATTCACGTCCAGTCTGCCAAATGTCTTGAACAACACGTGGACAATGACTGGCAGTTCAGTGACTGATTGGGCAAGCAAAAACGTCACATTTAACTCGCATTCATATCAGTCTGAGTTCAAAATTAAAGAAGACGTGCAAGCGGCGTATGCGATGGCGAACTTCAACGCCGAAAAAGTATCAGGAAACTTTGGCGTTCGTTTAGTCAATACCAATGAGCACGTTGAAAATGGCTCTCCAAATGCTACTTGGGCGCCAATCGTAACGGAAAATAGCTACACCGATATTTTACCGAGTGCGAATTTCCGTGTTGATCTGACTAGCAATCTGGTGAGTCGTTTTGCTGTAAGCCGTACTATGGCACGCCCTGATTTTGGTCAACTCGCTTCATTGACTTTGCTCGATACGCAAATGACTGGTTCTGGCGGTAACCCGAATCTGAAACCTATCCGTTCGACCAACTTTGATGCAGGCATAGAATGGTATTTTGCGCCTAAATCCTTGTTGTCTGCTGGTGTGTTCAATATGTCCATGGATTCTTATGTGACCTATGGTTCTTTCGTGCAATCTTTTTACAATAATGCACAAAAGCAAAACACCAACTACAACATGAGTGCTGCGTTAAATACGACTGCTGAAGTAAAAGGTCTCGAGTTGGCTTATGTTCAGGATATTGGTCATGGCTTCGGTGTGAACGTCAACTACACCTACGCTAATGGTAAAGAAACTGGCAAGGCACCGGGATCAGCATGTGCAACAACTGGTGACTGCAGCATGGTTGGTACTTCTAAGAATTCGTACAATCTTGGTGCGTATTTTGAAAACCAGAAGTTCAGTGCGCGTCTGCAGTATAGCTATCGCTCTGCATTCCTGAATGGTCTGGATCGTAATAGTGCGATTTACCAAGATGCGATCGGTACAGTATCTGCTTCTCTGACCTACAACCTGACTGACAACATCAGCTTGTCATTGGAAGGTAAAGACTTGAATGATCCAATGCTGAAGTCATATGCAACGACACCAGATCAACCACGTGCCTTCTATAAGAATGGTCGTCAGGTTTATTTCGGTATTCGCGCAAAACTGTAATCTGATTACGGTTTAAGTTGATGTAGCCATAAATTGGCGGAGCTATCTCTGCTCCGCCAATTTTTTTTCAGAGTCTATTCCATCGGTAACTTGGTAAGCTAACGATGGAATAGATTTTGTTGAATGATTTATCTGGTCATTTCTCTTTTCTTTTTTGAAAAGAAGGACCTTGATAAATGCCAGTAGCGGGTGTTGAAAAAATTTACTCACTGAGTAAATTGAAGTTCTTTAAAAAATAATTTATAAAAAATCTTGGGGGAGTCAATGCAACGTAATGTAAAACCAGGTTTGACGCCTATTGCGTCAGCAGTAGCACTGTTGGTCATGAGCGCATCAATGTCTGTATCTGCACAACAAGCCGATCAATCCCAGGCACAAGAAGTGGTTGTGACAGGTATTCGTGCATCGATGCAGAATGCAATTAATATCAAGCGAAATTCAAATGCTGTCGTTGATGCTGTATCAGCAGAAGACATCGGTAAAATGCCTGATACAGACGTGGGTGAGTCCTTAGGACGTGTTCCAGGTGTATCTGTCGGTCGCGCATTTGGACAAGGTGCATCAGTGTCTGTGCGTGGGTCTGATCCACAAATGACGTACACCACATTGAATGGTCAGACTATTGCTTCGACCGGTTGGTATGATCAGCAATCGATTGATCGTTCCTTCAATTATTCTTTGTTGCCATCGGAATTGATCGGTGGGATGGAAGTCTACAAATCCTCTCAGGCAGATTTGACTGAAGGTGGTATTGGCGGTACGGTGATTGTTAAAACTCGCAAGCCCCTCGATTTGCCGTCAGGTTCTGCGTTTATCGGAACTAAGCTTGGCAAAGGCTCGGTAAGTACTGAGCTAGATAAAGATATTTCCGGACTCTATAGCTGGAAAAATGAAGCGAACACATTCGGTGTTTTGGTCGGTGGCGCGGTAGAACGCGGTGAGTATATTCGTCGTGGCATCGAATCTGATACAACCTGGTCTGGCGACGTTGAACCGACGACTTTTGTGCAAGAACGTAAGCGTCAGGCATTCAACTTAAATCTGCAGGCTCGTCCGACAAAAGATATTGATCTTGGTCTGAATTATATGAAGTTGGAGCTCGTTGGTGACAACTCGAATACCAGCCAATATATTTTTCAAAACACATTTGATCCTACAACTAACTTAGGCTTTAATAACTGTAAAGTGACAAATGCCGCGGGTGTATGTACATCCAGCACAACAACTGCTGCTACCGCAAACGATGCTTTCTTGCAGACGTGGGCGCGCAAAGCAAAAATGAGTTCGGATAGTTTGACCCTGAATGGCACTTTCAAGGGCGACGGATTTAGATTGGATGCTGTCGCTGGTTCGACTAAAGCAGATGGCGGCACCTCCGAAACCACGAATTACAGCTATTTTACTGGTGATACATCCGGGCCTAACCTCCCACGATGGACTGGTAACGTCAATGCTTCAGGTAAGCAAATCATTTTGACACCAACGTCACCACAAGGCGTGACGCTGGCGAATTTGCCTTCAACTGTGGGGCCTGCTGGCGCATGGGCAACCTCTAGTGGTCCGAATAGCGATAAAGAAAATTATGCGCAAGCTGATTTGTTGTTGAACCTGGATTGGCCAAGTGGAATTTCTTCTTTTAAAACTGGTTTCCGCGTGTCAGATCACACATTTGAAAAGAGTTCCTATCGAGGGAATTTTTTAGCCAATGCGATTAATGCGCCGACCGCAAGTCTTTACAGTGGAACCATCGCTATGGGTCTGAATGGCTGGACAAGCCCGAAACCTAATATTGATGCGATGATGGCTAATACCAATCAAAACATCACAAGCTGGACTTACGACCGCAGTGGCTACGGTAAGTTAGAAGAGAAAAATACCGCTCTCTACGGCATGTTTAACTTTGAAAAAGATCAATGGCATGGGAACTTCGGCGCCCGTTATATTGGTACTGATGTGACGGGAACAGGCTATGTTTTTGACGGCAGCCCACTGGCTGCTGGCGATATTGGCAATAATGCCGGTTGGAGTAATAAGCTAACGACGCAAAGTGCCAAATATCACGATATTTTGCCAAGCCTGAATCTTGCCTACGATCTTAATAAAAACACGATTTTACGCTTAGCTGCTTCGCAAGCAATTACTCGCCCTAATTTCGATAACATGTTTTTGGCCAGTGAATCAAATTACCAGGATGGCGTCGCTGGTAATGAAACGATGACTTACGGTAGTGTTGCTTTGAAACCGATGAAATCGACGCAGTTAGATCTGAGCGTTGAGTACTACTATGGCAAAGGTAACATAATGTCATTGACGTACTTCCATAAAGACATCAACAACTTCATTACCGCTGTCACCCAAGTCAATCAGAGCATTGGTGTGGTGAGTCCTGATAGCGGCAAAGACAGCTGGACGGTGAATCATTACGTCAACGCCGGTGGTGGAAAGATTGATGGCGTGGAAGCTCAGATCAATCACGCGTTTGATAACGGTTTCGGTGTAGTTGCAAATTACACCTTTGCAAATGCGACGGCGCCAGCAAGCAGCTATCAAGATCAGTTGAACGTCTTTACGCAGTCATCAAAAAATAATGTGAACTTGCTTGGATATTGGGAAAGTCCAAAGTATTTTGTGCGCGCTGCCTACAACTGGCGTTCTCAATACATGATTCGTGAAACCGGTTGGTACGGTAATCGTATGCATGACGCTTATGGCACCTTGGATGCAAGTATCGGCTGGAATATCACCGACAAGCTTCGTTTGACGTTGGAAGCGACCAACCTGCTGAAGGCGGATGATATTCAATACGGCGCAGCAGCGACCACCACTACGGTGAAGCCTTCACTGCAAATTGGTTATCCCGCCTGGTCTTTCATGGGTGAAACGACGTACCGTGTAAGTCTGAGCGCAAAGTTCTAAACGAAGTTTGGTACGTTAAATAGCCTGTTTGCATCGACCAGGCTATTTAACGGTCATATTTTTGGCTGACATGCATGCAGAAGAGAGTTCAGTCGCTTGAGTGCTTCTTGTGTATAACAATAGGTTGCTCACTGCCGCTGCTAATTTGCATCTGAATTCCGGAGTCTTATGGATCCTCTATTTGCCATTCGTATGCCACCTGTGATTGAGTCCGTCATGCTTGGTGAGCATCATGCACTGGTCATAGATGATTTTTTACAAAATCCAGTGATGATGAAAGAGATCGCGGCACGAAGTCAATTTAGCGCCTACCCGGGGGTGTCGGAGCGCAAAGGTTACCCGGGTCTGCGTGCCAAAGCGCCTGAAGCTTATTCAAGCGAGTTGACGGGATTGTTGGAACAGATTATCAAAGCGAATTTTGACGTGCCTGTTGAATTGGGTATTCGTAAAAGCGTTTGCATGTTTTCCCTGGTGACGACACCACCAAACGAATTAGGACCTTTGCAATGTACACCACATTTTGACGCCAGTACGCCGCATCACATGGCAGTGTTGCTCTATCTTTGCGATCAGCAGCATGGCGGTACCGGTTTTTATCGGCACAATGCAACGGGCTTTCAGCAGATTACTGCAGAAAATCGCGAGCATTATCTCGACACCTATTATGAAGAAATTAATGCAAAGCGACCGCTGCAAAGGTATTTCGACGATTCGAATGATCAGTTCACTTTTTTGGGAATGATCCCGGCAAAATTTAATCGGCTGGTGGTTTATCGCGGCAGCTTACTGCATTCTGCGTGCATCAATCCGGCAATTAGTATCAATGCGAATCCAGATTCTGGACGTCTGACGGTGAATACCTTTTACGATTTCTGATGATAAACGGCTCTGGTTTGATTGGAAGGTGGTTGGAGAAATGCGATGCGTTAAACCGTGTTTTTGTTTAATTGGGACGTACAAAAAACAAAGAGGTATTTGAGCTTAATATTATTTCGATACAATACCACTTAAATACCTATTGACAACCACTATAAAAAAACTTTACAGTGAAGTACTTTAGTTTAACAGAACTTTAATTGTAAATTGCGTTTCGGAAAATTTGCTCGCTAATAATATATCAATGAATAATTTACATACATCGCAGGCAACTTTGGAGACTTCGAACCAAGCTACAAGTGCTGAACATACGCACAAAATTAGCTATCTGATTGGTGTTGATGGTGGTGGTACTGGCACGCGAGTGGTGTTAGCTGACCAAAGTGGTACGGAGCTAGCTCGCGGCGCTGGCGGACCATCTGGTCTGGTACATGGGCGGCAAAATGCCTGGGATTCTATCCTGGTCGCCATCCGTCAGGCATTTCAGGAGGCTCATCTTGATATGCCAGAATTATCTGCAATCGCCATCGGTTGTGGCTTGGCTGGTGTGAATAATGTTCAATGGGCTGCTGAGTTTATCGCGCTCAATCCTGGTTTCGCCGTAGTACAGGCGGAAACAGATGCTTATACAACCTTGCTCGGCGCACATCTTGGACAACCAGGTGTTGTCATTGCGTTAGGAACAGGTAGTGTTGGTGAAGTGCTGCAAGCAGATGGTCAGCGACGCGAAGTGGGCGGCTGGGGATTTCCGGCCAGTGATGAAGCAAGTGGCGCGTGGTTGGGTTTGCATGCGGTCAATCATTTGCAACGTACGCTTGATGGTCGCGCTATCACCAATCCATTCTCGGATGCGGTGCTGGCACATTGTGGCGGTGATAAAGATGCCGTTTTTGCGTGGCTCGCCAGTGCTAACCAAACCCGCTATGCCGAACTGGCACCGATCGTGATTCGTTGTGCTGCAGACGTAGACGTGGCGCGCGAAATCATGCTGGCTGCAGGTCGTGAGGTGGAAGCAATGTCGCATGCACTCGACGTTAGCGGACAATTGCCGATCGCCTTGTGTGGTGGTCTGGCCGCAGTGATGACGCATTATTTACCAATGGAATTGCAACAAAGAGCGCAAAAACCGCAGGGAGATTCAGCGAGCGGTGCTTTGATTTTGATTCAACATTATCTGCAAAAAATATAACAAGAGAGACAAAAATGCTGACACAACTGGACGATTTTAAACCTGATAACGAGAGCTCTACGCCGCTGTATTTGCAATTGGCAAATAAGCTGGCGAACGGCATCCATAGCGGACAGTGGCAGCCAGATGAGGCACTACCATCAGAGCGTATGCTGTCAGAGGCTTTGCAGATTTCCCGCGTTACTGCGCGTAAAGCCATTGATATGTTGTGTGAGCGTGGTTTGCTGACCCGCAAACATGGCTCTGGTACTTACATCACACCAAAGCTGGAGCAGCCTTTATCCCGTCTGACCAACTTTAGTGAAGAGTTGCGCCAACGCGGTTTTGTGCCGGGATCACGCTGGATTTCCCGTGAAACTGGCATTGCATCACCAGAAGAAATTTTATCTTTGGGTTTGTCGCCAAATACCGTTGTATCTCGTCTGAAGCGCTTGCGTACAGCAGATAACGTGGTGATGGCGATTGAAAGCACCACCGTACCAGCGATGTATATGCCAAACCCAAAATTGGTCACAGATAGTTTGTACGGCTATTTAGAATCACACAATGTCGCGCCGACCCGCGCGTTGCAACATATTCGCGCAGTGAATGCGACACCTGAGCAAGCCCGATTGGCAGATATCAAACAAGGTGCTGCCATGTTGTTCATTACTCGCGTTGGCTACTTACCAAATGGCACCGCGATTGAGCTTTCGCATTCATATTGCCGTAGCGATTACTACGACTTCGTGGCGGAGTTGTTCAGATGAGTGTGAATCAACAATTGCTAGGAAAAATACTCACCCCAGAAGGCTGGGTAAAGGGTGAAATTCAGTTTTCGGAAAAGATTGAAAACATCGAGGCGAGTGATTTTTCTGCTGAACCAGAGTATTTTATTTTGCCTGGCTTTGTCGATTTGCATGTACACGGTGCAGGTGGCAAAGACACCATGGAAGCCGGAGACGCAGTGCAAGTGATTGCACGTCAACATGCCAAGCATGGGACGACCAGTTTGCTGGCGACCACCATGACCGCGCCAATGGCCGATATTGAAGCGGCACTGCGTGCGATACAACCTGTGATCGAGCAAAGACCCGCTGGTGCTGCAAGAGTGCTTGGCGTGCATCTGGAAGGGCCTTACATTAATCCGGGTAAGCTTGGTGCGCAGCCCGATTTTGCTGATATTGGTTCGCTCGCACAAGTAAAACATCTTGATGCGATTGCGCCGATTAAACTCATCACCGTTGCGCCTGAAATGGACGGCCATTTGCAACTGGTCAGCGAATTGTGTGCGATGGGTATGCAGGTACAGATTGGCCATACATTGGGCACGTATGAAGATGGTGTCGCTGCTTTGCAAAATGGCGCTAAGGGCTTTACTCATTTGTACAACGCGATGTCGCGTCTTGATCATCGAGCTCCGGGTATGGTTGGCGCAGCCCTGGCTCATGCCGAGTTTTCGGAAATTATTCCTGATTTATTACATGTACATCCCGGTGCAATTAAAGCCGCGATGCGTGCTATTCCTCATTTGTTTTGCGTGACTGATTCTACGGCTGCCTCTGGTATGCCTGATGGACAATACATGCTTGGTCGTCAGGTGGTGCATAAATGTTTGGGCGGTGTGCGTCTGGAAGATGGCACGCTGGCAGGTAGCACCCTGACCATGGATCAGGCTTTGCGCAATCTGGTTAGTATCGGACTCGATCTGGAAGACGCTTCCAAACGGGTTTCTACTTACGCCGCTGATTACCTCGGATTATCTGAACGTGGCCGTTTGAAAGCAGGCGCGTTTGCCGACCTCGTTGTGCTGGATCGTCAGCTCAACCTCATTGCTGTGTATGTAGAAGGAGAAAAGATTGACCTCGCAAATGCTTAAAGAAGCCTGTTCTTCCGCAGAACGTGTCGCTTATCAATTAACGCAAGATCGTGAACGCTATACCGAGCTTGGCGCTCATCTGCGCGCCAATCCGCCGACGTCAGTCGTGACTGTGGCGCGTGGTAGTTCTGACCATGCAGCGAACTACGCTGCGTATCTGATCATGCAAAGACTGGGACGCATCGTCGCATCCTTACCGATGTCCTTGGTCACTTTAAACAAAGCACCATTGCTGGCAAAAGATGCGTTGGCAATTGCTATTTCCCAATCTGGTCAGAGCCCAGACGTGGTGGAGCCTATTTCGTATTTTAGTCAGGGTGGCGCAACGACGGTCGCTCTCGTGAATGATGCGACCTCACCTTTAGCGCAAGCAGCACAATGGACTATGCCTTTGCATGCCGGACCTGAATTGAGTGTTGCAGCAACCAAGAGTTTTATTACTTCTCTGGTCGCTGGTGCGCGTCTCGCAGGTCATTGGCAAAACGATGCAGCGTTTTTGGATGCGATCGAACAATTGCCTGAAGCACTGACTGCGGCGACTCAATTAGATTGGTCACCAGCATTAGACGTTCTGACGCCAGCACAACGCATTATGGTGGTGGGGCGTGGCATCAGTTTCCCGGTTGCCTTGGAATCAGCATTGAAATTTAAAGAAACCTCAGTGATTCAAGCGGAAGCATTTAGTGGCGCTGAGATCAAGCATGGTCCTATGGCACTGATCCATGATGGCTATCCATTATTGATTTTTGCAACGCGCGGTCCAGCACAAGATGGCTTGATTAAACTTGCAGAAGAAATGCGTGGCCGTGGTGCGAATGTATTACTGGCAGCACCGGACAACATTAAAGAACGTAACCTGACTTTGCCCGTTGCAGCAACGCCTGACCTTGATCCTATCGTGGCGATTCAGGCGTTTTACGTGATGGCGGCTAATTTGTCAGTGGCACGCGGACTTGATCCGGATAAGCCACGTCATCTGAGCAAAGTGACTAAAACCAACTAAACCCAAGTAAACCTCTTCAGGTTGGTGTGAAATTTTTTTAATGTATAAAAATATACTCCCTCTCAGTATTAAAAAATATTCTAATAAAGGTAATGGTTAGATGCACTATTTTTTAAAAAAATGGGGGAGTATATTTAATCTGCGCATTTCTAGCAAAATCGTTTTCTGTCGCAAGCGAGACGGCAGACTTGTTTTTGCTCAGATCATCTGCGCCTTTTTTTTGCTGTTTTCTTTTCAGACCCCCGCATTTGCGGTTCAGAAAATCGAATTCTGGACCATGAGTCTCAAGCCCAAATTTATTCCTTATTTTCATGATCTGGTGCGCGATTATGAGGCTACCCATCCTGGTGTTCAGATTGTCTGGGTGGATTTTCCGTGGGACATCTTGCAGCTCAAATTGATCACGGCTATTGCCGCAGGCAAACCGCCAGCACTGGTCAACCTGAGTGTGCCCTGGGCTGAGGAAATGGCTCGCGATGGCTTGCTGGAACCCTTGGATGCGTATTTAACCACGCCGGGGCAAGCGATACCCTACACGGATGCGGCATTAGCAGATTTACGTTTTAATGGAAAAGTGTATGGCTTTCCACATTACAGCAACGTCAATGTGATTGCGTATAACCGCCAACTATTGGTAGCAGCCGGAATCACGCAAGCCCCTCAAAATATGGATGAGCTGTTAGCACTGGCAGTCAAGGTGGCCGCCAAAACTGGCAAACCAGGCTATGCACCCGCTTTAGGTAAAATCGACGGCTTCATGATGCAGCAAGGTCTGGATTTGATCGTTGATGGCAAAGCGGTTTTTAATTCACCAGCGCATGTTGCTTTAGTTAAAAAACTGGCCGCTACCTACAAAGCGAATGGTTTTTTAAAAGATAAGTTGTTCGCTGAAGATAATTTTCCTGCTGTCGTCGATGCTTATCTGGGTGGACGATTAGCGGTCATGGTGAGTGCTCCCACGGCGATCAAACGTATACAAACTGATGCACCTGATATTTATGCACAAACCGGTATTTTTCCTATGCCAGCAGGCCCCACAGGTATTAACGATGGTGGCTGGATGTTTCACTTCGCGATTCCTAAAGGTGTGAAGTCGCAAGACGTGCCAGCCGTCGCAGAATTCGCACGTTACCTGACAGGTGATCGCAGTCAACTTGCTTTTGCCCGTTTGGCTGGCGTCATGCCAACCACCAAACAGGCGTTAGCCAATCCGTACTTCAAACAATTGCCAGTCAATGCCGGTGCGGCGGAATTAGCATCTGCCGTGGCCGCTAACTCGATGAATTCAGCACGTAGCTTATATGTTGCCGGCATCGATGACTATGATGAATTACGTCGATTTCTGGTAAAAGCGGTTGAGGCTGGTGTGACGGGAAAAGCGGATATCCAGACCTCTTTAAACGAAGCCGTCACGATCTGGAATAAGAAATTAGCCAAGGTGCATCGGCCATGAGTCATTACCGCCATTCATCCAAATTTGCCTACGTCTTTCTCGCACCAGCGTTGCTATTGCTGGCGGCTTTTTCATTCTGGCCGGTGTTTTACGGTTCGTATCTCAGTTTTACTGATTTCAGTCTGATGCGAACCACGCATTGGGTTGGTCTGGATAATTATCAAGCTTTGTTTAGCAACGATATGTTTTTGACCGGCCTGAAAAATTCGCTGATTTTTTTATTGGTCGTCCCATTTACCCAGATCGGTGCGATCAGTCTGGCGGTGCTGGTCAACAACCAATTGCCTGCGATTCGCTGGTTCCGTGCCGCGTATTATGTACCCGTAGTGACGACCGTTTCTGTGGTGGGAATTATGTGGGGTTTCATGTTTCATGAGCAGGGCACGCTCAATTATGTGCTGTTGCAATTACATTTAATACACACGCCCTTAGGTTGGTTGTCTGATGATGCATTAGCCTTGTTTGCCATCATGTTTGTGTCTTTCTGGCGCGGTCTGGGCTGGTATATGGTGATGTATCTGGCGGCGTTGCAATCTTTACCTTCAGAGATGCAAGAAGCCGCCATACTCGATGGTGCCAATCGTTGGCAACGTTTCTGGCGTATTACCGTGCCTATGCTATATCCAACCATCATGGTATGCAGCATCATGTCTGTATTGGCGGCATTAAAAGCGTATCAGGAAGTCGATGTGTTAACGCAAGGCGGACCGATGAACTCGACGTTTACTGCCCTCTACTATGCGTATGATCAAGGTTTAAAACATTTAAAATTGCCGCGTGGTTTGGCTGCCAGTTTTGTTGTGTCGATTTGCTGTATAGGCATTGCCTTTGCGTGTCTGAAATATCTGAAGCCAAGGCACCGCGAATGAAATTGGTAGCCAAAATGAATCATCATAAAATTCTCCGTATCGTGTCGCAGTATCTGGTGCTCGGCGTGATCGCTGTGATTTGCGTTTTCCCGTTTTGGTGGACATTTGTCGTCGCCATTTCTACCAAGGGGAATATGTTTGAATTCCCGCCGACGTTTTGGCCGCAAGGCGTATCGTTGGATAATTTTATTGAAGTGTTTCGGGTGATTCCCATTCTGGCATTTTATAAAAATTCACTCTTGATTACCGTTGCCACGGTGCTTGGGAAGTTAGTGATTTGTTCGCTGGCGGCCTATCCTTTATCGAGGATGGAATTTCGCGGGAGTAAATTAATACTCGGTATCATTCTTGCCACGATGATTTTGCCCTCGGAAGTGAATTTTTTGGTCAATTTCATTAGCATGACAAAACTAGGTCTGGTTGATACCTATACCGGTGTGGTATTGCCCAATGTCGTGACCGCCGTTTCTATTTTGTTGCTCAAGCAGGCGTTTGACGAGGTACCGCAGGATTTGTTAGATGCAGCGCGGGTTGATGGTGCAACAGAGTGGACGATTTTTTATCGCATCGTTTTACCATTGATTACACCATGGCTGGCGACGGTCGGAATTTTGACGGCGGTGGAAGCGTGGAATGAATATATCTGGCCGTCGATTATCATCGCCAAGCCTGAAGATTTCCCTTTATCGGCAGGTGTTTTATATTTGCGAGGCACCTATGGCAGCAGCACCCGCGTGATCGCAGCGGGAACAATTTTGACAGTCGCACCAATTCTGGTCGCCTTTTTATTTACTCAGCGCTTTTTTATGCGCGGTATGGATGGAGCAGTGAAATGACGCAAGACAAACAGTATGTAATGAGCCTGGAGGAAGCACGACAACTTGCTGGTCAGTTGGTGATGATACGTATGCCGATCACCAGTCTGGATGAAGAATCCGCGCACTATTTGAAGCGACACCATATCCGTGCGATCTGCCTGTTTCGCGGCAATATGACGGATGAAATTCAGCTCAAAAAATTGACATCAGATTTGCGTGAAGTGATGGGGCCAGAATCGTTGATCGCTGTTGATCAGGAGGGTGGGGCGGTAGTGCGTGCCACCTGGGTACCGCAACCACCTGCAGCAATGTCACTCGGTGCCAGTGATGATCCAGAATTATGCTATCAGGTTGGCGCAGCCGTAGCACGTGGCGTGAAGGCGTTGGGCTTTAACTGGAATTTTGCTCCCGTACTGGATTTGAATAATAACGTCGATAATCCGGTCATCTCTGAACGCTCATTTGGTTCCGATCCACAACGTGCAAGCGAATTGGCGCTGGCATGGATGGACGGTAGTTTGTCAGAAGGCGTGGCGTGCTGCGTCAAACACTTCCCAGGCCATGGCGATACCAATGTCGATTCACATCGCGATTTGCCAACCGTGGATAAATCACTTGAACAATTGCAGGCGCTGGAACTAGCTCCATTCCAGATTGCAGTGAGCCGCAACGCGCCAGCAATGATGACCGCACACATCGTTTATCCGGCATTGGATGTAGACAACCCGGCAACAATGTCTAAGCCTATTCTGACAGGTTTGTTGCGTGATCAGTGGAATTATCAGGGCGTTGTCATTACGGATGGTATGGATATGCACGCGATTGCAGGTCGCTACGGCGTTGGTAATGCCGCCGTCAAAGCCTTGTTAGCGGGTGCTGATCTGGTGATGGCCTTGGGGACGACAGAAACCCAAATTGAAACGCTTGAAGCCTTAACTGAAGTCATTGCGAGTGGTCAGATTACCCGTGAAGAAATTGCCCTACGCCTGGCGCGCGTGCGTAGCCTGACCGATGCCTATCCATGTCAAGCTACCGCCTATCAGTCAGACATGGCTGACCGTATTTTGATGTCGTCTGCGTGGAAACGTGGGTTGACCGTCAGCGGCAATCCAGTGGCACCAGCCAAAGGTAGTAAGGTGCGCCTGGTCATCAGTGCCGACGTGGTGAGTGATGGCGTATCTGAAGCAGGTATTCCTGCCGAAAAAGTCACGGCCATGCTCGGCAGCGTGTACGACGTTGAGACTGTTTGTTTTGAAGACGCCAATAGGTTTGACTGGAACGCTTTGCCACAAGATGGCCGCTTTGTGATTCTGGCTTCTACAGTACGGATTCGTTACAGCCAGCAAGTCCGCGATAGCTGGAAACCTGATTTGCATCTGGTGTTATGGAATCCATTCCAAATGTTGGATATTCAGGCGCCGGCACTCATGACGTATGGTTTTGCACCACCAGCAATCGATGCTGCGCGTGCGTGGTTTGCAGGTGAAATTAGTGCTGACGGAAAAATTCCAGTCCACGGATTTAACTAAGAAAGTTTCAGACCGCTGTAACAAGAAGATCAGCAGTTTGAGCCTGGCCTTTGGGTATCAAACTGGTGATCTGAATATGTCGTTTTCAAAAAAATAAATCATCAGAGACAAATCATGGCCGACGTCAAACTTCAACAACTCGCAAAATCCTATGGCAATAATAAAGTATTGCGACAGATCGATTTGCATATACAGGATGGCGAATTCATGGTGTTTGTGGGGCCGTCAGGCTGTGGTAAGTCAACCTTGTTGCGCATGATTGCTGGGCTGGAAGAGATTGATGAGGGTGATTTATTGATTGGCGGTTTGAGAGTGAATGACACGCCACCAGCACAACGTGGTCTGGCCATGGTATTTCAATCATATGCTTTGTATCCGCATATGACGGTATTTGAAAATATGGCGTTTAGTCTGAGTTTATCCACGATGGCTAAGGTTGAAATTGCTACTGCTGTCCATAAAGCCGCCGCTGCATTACAAATCACTCATCTGCTGGACCGTAAGCCACGCGACCTGTCGGGTGGGCAACGGCAGCGGGTTGCTATCGGCCGCGCGATTGTACGTCAACCACAATTGTTCTTGTTTGACGAACCATTGTCCAATCTTGACGCCAGTCTGCGCGTACAAATGCGCATAGAGCTCAGCAAAATGCATAGAGAATTGCAATCTACCATGATCTATGTCACGCATGATCAGGTAGAAGCGATGACGTTGGGACAGCGTATTGCCGTCTTTAACGGCGGCGTTATCGAACAGGTTGGTACGCCATTGGCATTGTACGAACATCCCGCTAATTTGTTTGTAGCAGGATTTCTCGGTGCACCAAAGATGAATTTTTTGAGTGCAAACTTATTGAATGTCACTCAACAAGGAGCAATGGTTCAATTAGCCGATGGCAGCCTTTTACAAATTCTTGTCGACGCCAGTGGTGTCAACGTTGGCGAGAAGATCATTGTTGGAATTCGCGCTGAACATCTGCGTATCGGCAATACACTTGCCGTTGATCAAAATCAGTTGAAAGTCGATGTGAACTTTGTTGAACACTTGGGTGATACCTGCATTGTTTATGCGAATTTTCCCGGCGCTGAGAATTTACTGGCCGCTAAATTTCCAGTCACGTATCAACAATTGCAAGCGGGGCAAAAATTATGTTTGCAGGTAGCTGCAGAACATTGCTATGCATTTACTCAAGCAGGGACTGCTTTGCCACGCTTGTCACCAATTAGCTTGAATTGATAGTGATGAATAAGGACGCTGGAATTTCAGGTAACACGGCGGCTCGAAGTCTGAGTATCGATGTCTTCCGTGGTTTAACTATTCTATTGATGATCTTTGTTAATGACTTAGCGGGTGTCGCTGGTGTCCCACCCTGGCTAAAGCATATGCCCGCTGAAGTCGATGGTATGTCGCTCGCAGATCTCGTTTTTCCAGCATTTTTATTCATTGTTGGACTTTCATTGCCATTGTCGTTAAGGCAGCGCCAGCAATCCGGGGCAAGTCGTTCACAGATGTTGGCTCACCAATTTATGCGCTCAGTGTCCTTGATAGTGATTGGTGTAATGATGGTGAACGCGGAAGAAGCTTATCAGCAACAAGCGATGCCTGTTTCTATCCATTTATGGTCTGCATTTTCATTAGTCGCGGTGATCATGGTCTGGCATGTTGCCAGTAAAACTTCTCCGCGCCGCAGTTTGCTTTTCCGATGGCTTGGGATTGCTGTTTTGTTGACGTTAGCTTTGATTTATCGAAGTGGTGCGGATGGTCAGTCAGGATTGCAAGTACATTGGTGGGGCATACTTGGTTTGATCGGCTGGGCTTCGATGTTTGCCAGTCTGGTGGTGATTTTTTTTGGTCTTTCGCTACCCGTGATTTTATTGAGCAATGTGCTCTGTTTGCTTGGGTTTGTTTTTTTTCAGTCGCATTACATGTCACAAATTTCAGCGCTGCATTGCTTACGTGACGAGGCGAATCAGTTGACACATGTCATGTTGGTGCTTTGCGGCGCTTTTGTTTCGCATATATTGTTCGGTTTACCGGTGACTTCTGCAACAGAAAAGTATAAGCGGCTGCGCTTATTGTTGATCTGGAATATCAATGCATTCCTGATTGCCTTCGTCTTACATTGTTTTTTCCCAATTTCAAAAATCCATGCAACGCCTTCCTGGGCGTGGTTTTCAGTTGCGTTTTGCAGCACTGTCACCTTGTTACTTTATCTCTTCATTGATGTTTTTCGCTGGGAAGGAAGGTTTCAGCTCTTACTCATACCGGCAAAAAACTCGCTATTTATTTATTTGTTACCGTTTTTGATTTATAGCTCATCACAATATTTGCAACTCGAGCTGTTGCCATTCTTGCGGGCTGGAGTCGTTGGCATGATATCGAGTTTGCTTTATATTGTTTTTTTGATTTACCTGGTCAAATGTTTGAATGGTTTGGGATTGAAATTAAAGTTATAGCAATATGCAAGGTACACCCTGAGCGTATGCTTTTAAGGCAACAATTATTGTGTTCATCAATGCACCTTGTTGCCTTGCGAGTCTGAGCACGAACATCTTCATGCATTTCAATTTTTTCTCATTTGCCTTCTGGTGTGCTGTCCAAATGGATCTTCAGCACGCAAATGTATCAAAAAAATACATTTTTCAAGTTTTTCGCAAAATCCTCATAGTGCGCTTATGGCTCACGGTCAACTGACGTGCAATAATTGCGATTATTCGTCGCAGCGATCAGGCTGAATTGCTGAACTCCTTATTCTTAAAGCACATTTTTGATGGAGCTTGTTAGATGTCCTGGACATTGATCCGTCTTCGTTGGCTGGCTTTGCTTTTTGCGTTCGCTACGCCCATGCTCTACGCCGCTGAATTACAGCGCAACATCAAGGTCGGCATTCTTCCCTACCTCTCACCTCAGGTTCTGATCACCTTGTTTGCTCCGGTTCGTGATCAATTGCAACAACAGACTGGCATTCCGGTGGAGGTATATACCGCCACTGATGTACGAGGTATCGTAAAAAAGTCCTTACATCAGGACTATGATGTACTCATCATGTCCGCACATCTGTCCAGATTGTTGCAGAAAAGAGCGGGCTATATTCCCGCTATTCAATTTACTAATGATTTGTATGGTTCGGTGTTTGTGGCGGATAATTCCAATATTGTTAAGTTGGACGATCTACGTGGGAAGAAGCTGGCAGTCACTGACCGTGCAGTGTTAGTCAATTTGGCGGTATTCAAAGCGCTTCAGCAAGAGCATATTCACGAAAGTGATTTGATTGTCAGGCCAAGTTTGAATCAGAATGCTGCTTTGCTATCCATCGCGAAGGGGGAAAATGACGCGACGATTGCCGCTCACTTTGCCTTGGATCAAATGCCTGAAGAACAGGCGCGTCGCTGTCGGGAAATTTTTCGTACTCAAACCTTGCCAAATATGATGATCTCGTTTTCTTCGCGATTGACTGAAAAACAAAGGCAAGCATTCACATTGGCATTACTTAACTTGCCAGATACCGACGCCGGGGCACAGTTTTTAAAAAATAGCCGCTTTGGTGGTGTAAGGAAAGTCGAGCTATCGAGTATGCCTGAATTGGATAAATACCTTCCTGAAACCTTAAAGTATCTGGATTTGTAATGAGATTGTCTTTACGTTGGAAATTGGTTTTAGGCTGCGTTCTGGTAGAAGTGGTCATGCTGAGCTTTTTGGTTTCCAATAGCTTGCGTCTCAATCATGATCACATGTTGCAATTGGTTGATCTTCGCTTAAAAGAAGTTTCTGTTTTATTGAATGCATCGATTGCACCAGCGCTGGCTCAAGAAGATTATGCAGCTATTAACGATGTGTTTCGGGGGAGTCGTCGCAAAGAAGGTATAGGATATTTTCTCTTGTTCAATCAAGATCACCACTTAGTCGTTTCCGACGGTTGGGATACTGAATTACCAGCTGATCTTTCGCACTTCCATATCTCAAAAAGTCCAACTCGCATCGACGCGCATTTACCAGTGACATTGGCTGGTTTGCCGTATGGTGATCTGATGTTTGGCGTCAATACCCAATTTGTCGTCGATGCGCGTAATCATTTGCTAAAAGAATCAATTTTGATCGCAGCAGTTGAAATATTACTGTCTTTTATTTTTATCGCTTTACTCGGTTCGTGGCTGACACGTAATCTGAAACGACTCGAAATTGCCGCCAATGCCATATCTCGCGGCGAATATGGCTTGCGCATTGCGCACACCGGCGATGACGAAGTTGGCGTTGTCGGACGCGCACTTAACGTAATGGGCGAACAGCTTGAGCGCGATATCCTCAGATTAAAACACAGTGAGCAACAACAACGAGAAACTGCACAACGCTTACAGTCGGTATTTGAAGCCGTGCCGGATTACCTGACGCTGAGCAAGTTGGACAATGGCATGATCGTCTATGCGAACGCGGGTTTTGAAAGTATGACTGGTTATCAGCGTGATGAAACTGTCGGTAAAACCAGTATAGAAATGGGAATTTGGCTCGATATCGAAAATCGCAAACGTTGGGTGAAAATTGTCAAAGCAAATGGTTATGTGAGTGATTTTCAGACATCTATTCTTGCGAAAGATGGCACGGTAAAGGTGATATTGTTGTCAGCGAAACTTCTGGATATCGATGGCGTCTCTCACATTGTGACTATCTGCAAGGATATTACTGAGCGACTTGAGTCAGAAGTGAAGGTAGAGATGAGTCGCCGCAAATTACAGGCGGTGCTTGATGCCGCTTCAGAAGTGTCGATTATCGCGACTGATGTCTACGGCAAAATCACCATGTTCAATAGTGGTGCCGAAAAAATGTTAGGGTATAGCGCAGATGAATTTTTGGGCAGACTGACACCTGCGCCTTTTCACGATAAAGAAGAATTACGCGAACGCAGCAGGCAGTTATCCAAACAGTTTTCTCGTCATATCGCTGGCATCGAGATTTTTACGGCTATCGCGATCAGAGATGGGTCTGATTTCACCAATTGGACGTACATCCACAAAAGCGGCAAACGCATAAACGTTTCTCTGGTTGTCACAACGATGCGTGATGAATTTGAAAACGTCGTCGGCTTTTTAGGAATTGCCCGTGATATTACGCCGCAAGTGGAAGCAAGAGCTGCGCTGAGTAAACTCAATGATGAACTCGAATCCCGCGTCACTGAGCGAACGGCAGAGCTGAAGAAGGCCAATGATGATCTGGCTTCCGCGATGGAAAAACTGCAGCTGGCGCAGGATGAATTGGTACGCTCAGAAAAACTCAAAGCGTTGGGAAATATCGTCGCCGTCGTGGCTCACGAACTCAACACGCCGATTGGTAATAGTCTCACTGTGGCTAGTACTTTGCGTGAAAAAACCAGGCACATTAACCAAATGTTTGCTGATGGTGGCTTACGTAAATCCAGCCTGAGTGAGTATCTGAGCGATGCTGACGAAGGCACGGCAATTTTAATCCGCGCTTTGAATCGTTCCAGTGATTTAGTCAATAACTTTAAACATGTTGCCGTTGATCAGACCACTGATCAACGTCGTCCTTTTGATTTGCACGACGTCATTGTCGATGTCGCTGCGGTGTTGAGTCCCATGTTACGCATGACACCATACCGCTTTAGTTTTGACGTGCCTCACGGCATACTCATGGATAGCTACCCCGGTCCTTTAGAGCAAGTCGTCACCAATCTGATTACCAATTCTTTGGCGCATGCATTTGAGGATAAAGATCAAGGTGAGATGCGTTTAAGCGCGTCCCTGCTGGATGAAAATACGGTTCAATTAGTGTTTGCGGATGATGGGGTCGGAATCGAAACTGATCATTTATCACGTATTTTTGATCCGTTTTACACTACTAAATTAGGACGAGGCGGAACTGGTTTAGGGTTGAATATCGTACACAATATCGCCACTAAAACCTTAGGCGGCCATTTGGACGTTGAGAGTATTTACGGTAAGGGTACTGTATTTACTCTCAACATTCCCTTAAGTGCGCCGATCTAAAGGCACGTGTAATTGCTTCAGGCCTGGCTCTTTGCGTCTAAGCTTTGGTCCGTGACTATCGTTTCATTGCTCGTGGAAGCGTTGTCTTTCATTTTGACAAAACGTGTCAGTACCAGGACCGGAATGGCAGAGATTAATACCCAGACAAAGAAATTTTTATAGCCTAACGCTACCTGGATATCACCGCTGATCATCTTAAAGAAAACAAAACCCAATTGCATCACGCCGGTACCTAAGGCGTAATGCGCAGTCTGATACTTGCCAACAGCCACGACTTGCATGATGAACAGTATGAGTCCGACAAAGCCGAAACCATAGCCAAACATTTCAAAGCTCAAAGCCGTCGCGATCACACTCATATTGTCAGGCCGCGTGCTGCTCAGAAAGAAGAATACCAGATTGGGCACATTCATCGCTACAATCAACCAGGGGAGGGCACGACGCAATCCTAACCAGGACGCGAAATAGCCCCCAAGGATACTACCTCCCAGAAAAGCGATGGTTCCCGCCGTTCCATAGACCACGCCAACCTGATCTGTACTCAGACCTAAACCGCCGAGTTCGCGAGAATCGCGCAAAAACAAGGGGCCTATCGTTTGTATTTGTCCTTCACCGGCGCGAAATAAAATGATGAAAGAGATCGCAAGCCAGATACCAGGCTTTTTGAAAAAATCGATAATCACGTCGAGCAGGGTGGTGAACACGCTACGCATAGATGCTTCGGTATTGGTGTTTTTAGTGCCCGGCAATGCCCAACTGTGATACAGACCGAGTGCTGTCAACATGACCCCAAGAATACCAAAAATGATCATCCAGGCGTGATGTGCATCCATTTGTTTCTCTAAATGGCCCGCCAGAATGACCAGCCCACCTAGCGAAATAAATTTAGCCGCATTAAAGAAGGCACCTTGCCATCCGGCATAAGCTGCCTGCTGCTTATTGCTGAGGCTGGCAATATATAAACCGTCGGCGGCAATATCGTGCGTTGCCGAGGAGATTGCCACCACACCGAGCAACGCAATACTTAAGGCAAAATACATCGGCATCTGTAATGACAGCGCGACCAGCCCAAGGCAAACGCCACCGATGAGTTGAAATGAGACGACAATCAGTTTTTTACTGCTTGCGGCTTCTAAAAAAGGGCTCCACAAGGATTTAAATACCCAGGCAAGACCAATCAGTCCGGTCCAGCGTGCAATCTGTTCGTTGGGAACACCAAGACTTTTATACATCAGACCAGCGACCAACGCGACAGCATAAAACGGCAAGCCTTCTGCCAGATACAAGGTGGGTACCCAACGCATAGGGTGGGCACTTACTGTCTTTTCAGTAGTCATAAAATAGTCTCAATGGCATAAATTATTATGGTGCTGATCGGCTTGAATTTTCATCTTTATAGCGTCGACAGCAAAGCTTAGGATTCAGAACATACTAGCGCCCGTGATCTAGGTCAACTGGTTTTATATTTGCAATGCCACTTAAGTGCCAGTATTATCTATCTGGTTTAGATACTGAGCATATTTTTTACTTTAATACACTGGGAAATTTTACTTAAAATGCCGATTCTGAGAGGTGCGTGTGGATGTTGCATTTTGCAGGATAACCTGTGTTGCATAATTAACTGGTATTGTCATCATGAAGTTTCTTCTTAGCCGTTTTCAGGATGTCAGGAAGATGATTTTCTTGTTAATTGGTATTGGAATGAATTGACATGTAGGACAGCAAGACATTCTGGTTTTTTTGTGTTGCAGGTTTTGCGCTGCACGGAGCCGGATAGTTTGCCCGGCAAATTTTATAAAAACAAGAAACTGGTGCTTCTCAACATTTCTCAGCATTTCTCAGCATTTCTTAGTTTTTCTGACTATTGATTAATGCTTCTGTAAAGTTACTTGTACAAAAATGGAGACAAAAGACGTGGAAACGCAAAGACAAGGCCGTTTTTTATCGGTAGATATATTTCGCGGTCTGACGGTAGCCGCCATGTTGTTGGTCAATAATGCTGGTGATTGGGATCATGTATTCCCGTGGCTGGAACATTCTGAGTGGAATGGATGTACTCCGGCCGACTTTATTTTTCCTTTCTTTTTGCTTATCGTTGGGCTATCGGTATCTTTGGCATTGAGTCCGCAATTAGAACGCGGCACCAATGTTACAGATTTGCGATCCTCAGTGTTGTGGAGGGCTGCACGGTTGTTTTGTCTCGGTGTTGTGTTACATTTAATTGCAACATGGACGATTGATGGTCGTGCTTTTCGACTGTTAGGTGTGCTGCAAAGAATTGGCATTTGTTTTGCTTTTGCTGGATTGTGCGTATTGTACGTGCGCTCCTTTATGCAGCGTTGGATATTGACGGCTTTGATTTTAGTGACCTCTACTCTGGCGTTATTGGCATACGGATCTTTTTTACCGGGACAAAACCTGGCCGACCGTATTGATACGATGTTCTTAGGTCACTTTGCTTATAGCTTTGACACAGTAACGGGGCAGGCACATGATCCTGAGGGGATTTTTTCTACCTTCCCGGCTTTTGCCAGCGTTTTGTTGGGTGTTCAGGCCGCTTGCTTTCTGCGACAAAGCAAATTGTTTGCCTTATGTCTGGTCGGTACTGGCATGCTGGTGGTGGGATATTTGCTATCTTTCTGGTTGCCGATGAATAAGCAATTGTGGACAGCGACATTTGTACTCTGGACCAGCGGTGCTGCCTATTTGGTCGTCGCCGCGTTTCATTGGCTGATTGATCTCAAACATTTCCCGGGTATCGGACGTAGTTTTGGTATTAATTCCATTGCCGCTTATGCTGGCTCATGGGTTGCGACATGCTTGCTTGCTTTCAGCGGTTGGGGAGACGCTGTTTATAAAAATGTCTTCTTGCCTTTATTGGGGACGCGATTCGGTGAAGATTTTTCTTCGTTTGCGTTCGCACTGGCATTTACGGGTGTGTTTGCGGCACTGATGTACGGGATGGCGCGCAAGGGATGGCGAATTGTAATTTGACAAATAAAGGGCAGTGACATACATACTGCCCACCAGTGGCGGCTAAGTTAAGTCAGTAACGCGGCTGACAAAGACTCAATCTCATCATCTGCGTCATCGAGGACTTCTCGCAAGGTCGTATCGTCAACTTCAAAATCGATACCGTCTGCGAATTTTTTGGTATTTAAGCCCTCTTGTTCATGTAAAGGTGAAATGACGGGGGCAATATCGTTCGCTAATAGCAGGGTATCACCCAGAGATACTGGCGGCACCGCCGACACGCCTTGCCACAGAAATTCTACTGCTCTCATCACGTGTTCCGGGATACCCAGTTGTTTCATTACGCCGCGACCAATTAATTTTTCACTGTATTCCCGCCAGATTTCCGGTTCCCCATCAAGCAAGCCTGGAAACTCTTCAGCTCGAGATATTAAATAAAAGCCACCAACTTCATGCACGATGCCAGAAAACATCGCGGTATCCGGATCAACCCGGGTGATATGTTTGGCGATAACCTGCGCCAGTGCAGCGACATGGGCTGAATGTTCCCAGAGTTGTTTCGCCTTTTGTTTTAAGACCGGATCGCTCAACTGGCTATTGAGCTGACGTACCAGCGTGGCACTGACCAGCGTTCTGACGGTACGGAAACCGAGACGGCTGATTGCCATAGGAACGTTGTTGATGTCTTTACCAGAACGATTAAATGCCGATGAATTAGACATTGCTACCGTTCGCGCTGACAGCACGGGATCAGCAATGATGTATTTTGCTGCTGTTTCGAGATGGCAATCGGGATTATCGAGGATACGCTTTAACTTTAAGGTTTCTTCGACATGCGTAGGAAACACAAGGTCGCCTTGATTGGCTTCTTCGGCAATACTTTTGTAGATAGCTAAGCGATCCATGAAAGGTCTCCCCCGAAACATTGAGTTGTGATGATAGTGTTAAAAAATGTAAATTACTAGGTATTGATTGTATAGGATAGTACAAAATTTCCATGTGGCAATGTTTTTTTCCATGCCGGGTTAAAGTTGAAACGTTGTTCTGATTGTTTATAAAGTTTAGCATTTTTATATTAAAATTATAAAAAAGATACTAAATATTTTAAAGATTTTGTTTCATTGCAGTGAAATTTCCCGAAAACAGATGGACTCATTCTGAAGAACGAGTCGTCCGTAATTTGAATTGTTGGGAGGGAATAACGTGAGGCAATGTGACGTGTAATGACGTGTTGTCGCCTGGTGCAGAAACTACCTTGAGAATCTCATGTATCTATTCATTGGCTAGCATGTCACGTTGAAGTTTTATTTTTCTGATCATCGCTTGGCACGCCACAGGTTGGGCAATACGGATAAAACGCGTTGTGTCGCAATCCGCATGCATGGCATTTGGTGTAGGTTGTTAAGCCACAGTGCATGCAGAAATTGACTTGTACTCCTTCAATCGCCGGAATCGCTCTGTCGCACCCGGGACATTGTCCACGTGCCATGGATTCAAGTGCTTTTTCGTAACGGATCTCGTGCTTACGCTCTTCTTGCGGAGCCGCCTGTTCTAAACTTTTTTTCTCCAGATAGTTTTGCAGTGATTTGATTAAGGCCTTGCCACCAATGAATGTCAGCGCCGCACCAACACCGTAGCGGATGTAACCACCAAAACTCGGAAGATAGGGGACTAGTTCAAAGAAAAATGCAAACAACGCAAAGACAATGTATCCCCAGACAAAAGGCCATTGCTGGCTTTTGCGATGCTGACGAAACAGCCAGATGGCGATCGCTAACAGAGGTGCTACGAATAACAAGCGAATACCGAAAGCTTTAAGTGAGTCTTTGTAGAGGGCGTTTTCGTATGCGCGATTTGCAATGACTTCCAGGTCCGCGAGTTGCTGTTGCTGTGGGCGTATGTTTTCTTCTATGCCTTGTTTTTGTTGATCGATCTGTTTAATTTTATCTTCGAGTTGCTGTTGCATTTGCAACTGCACATCGAGTTTGCGCGCTTTTGCGACGACTTCTGGATTTTGGTCTGATTGTTCTGTGCTATTGCGTGCTGCGCGCCAGTTATCAAAGCTTTGCTTGTCCTTTAAGTAGTTTTCACGACTTGTGCTGAGTTGATTGTTCAGAAGGCGTTGTTGATTTTCCAGCGCAACGATTTGCTTTCGGTGAGGTGCAATGAGTAATTCAATCTTTTGCTTTGCAGCATGATCGACAAAATCATCTGGCGTCGGTGATCTTGATAACAGTGGTAAATCAGCAATCAGACTTGCACCGACTTTGATCAGGAAAAAAGCAAACAATAAGGCGATAGCCCACTGTCCAAATCGAAAAAATCGTTCAGGGCCGCGCAACTGTGTGTACATACCTTCTCCTTCAATTTTTAAAGTTGAGCAGTTCAGTAAAAATCGGCAAATAATTAAATTGATACAAAACTGAAATTGCCATTTTATACGGTAAATTTCAATTTGCAGCCTGATATATTTTTAACGATTAAATCGCTTCTCTTGGTGAGAAAGCGATGATTGATCTCCCTCGTGATGCCTCAGAAGCGGACAAAAAAACAGCGCCCATGCGTAGGGCGCTGTTCATTAGATTAAAACGCAATAAAAAGAAAGAACATTATTTGTTAGCTGGGTTTCCTTCACCAAGATGCTGAACAAAAAAGCTTTCATACTTTTTATGCCAGGTCTTGGGTTTAATTGCGCCGCCCATGCCATGTTCCCCGTCTGGATCGAGGAACAGATCAACCAGTTGTTCTTTGCCATTTTCCAGCAAGGCACGATAGACATTGACCGTATCCTGATACAACACGTTAGGGTCTTGCATGCCATGAACCAGCATTAACGGTTTTTTCAAGCCAGATGTTAAAGGCAATAGAGAGAAACGGCGCAGGCTGAGTTTGTTTCTTTCAGTTTTGCCGAGCGTGCGTCCTGTGTACCAGCTATTGTAGTTTTCCCATTCTGTCGGGCCACCACCGGCAATCCCCGCAGCAAATGTATCTGGGCTGGTATACATCGTGTATTGGGTCTGGAAGCCGCCAAAACTCCAGCCAGTCAGGCCAATACGCTTGCCGTCCACACCCAGATGCTGTTGCATATATTTCGCAAGATCTTCGAGATCTTCCGTTTGTGGTTTACCTGGTTGTTCCCAGTTGGCATCACTGAATTTTCTACCGTAATTTGAATGACCTCGAGGATCCACGGCTACTGTTACGTAGCCATGTTTTGCTGACATGTACATGCCAAACAGGTAGGCGGTTTGCTGAAAGCTATCCGTTTCAATAATGTGGCGGTCACCTAAAGGTCCGCCGTAGGTGTAGACGATAGCCGGACGTGGATCACTTTCTTTCCATCCTTCAGGTTTGAATGCATACGCTTGTATCATGTCACCGTGACGGTTTGGATAGCTGAAACGGGTCGGACGCATGATATCGACGGCATTCCACAATAGGTCATTGCTTTGAGTCAGCGTTTTTGCTTTAGCCGTTCTGGTATCAATTAATTTTAATTCTGGACGAGTAGACCATTGACCAGCGACGCTGGCCAACTCGGTGCCGGTATCGGCAATTGCACTGGCGCGGTGATAGTCGCCTGCCTGACCCAGTGCAGTCATTGCTCCTGTAGCCATTTCAACTTTGTATGCATTCATCGCTGCAAAATCATCTTTGTTGGCAAGCACAAACATAAATTTACTATCTGGACTGAAGCCGAAAATGTGGTGTGCCTCGAAATCGCCTTTTAATACTGGTTTGGCAGCGCCGCTATCGGTATTGATGACATAGGGTTGACGGTAACCTTGTTCGTCCAGAATGGCGATGAGTTGCTTGCTGTCTGGCGTAAATTGTGGCGAGATGACGTTAACAACTTCATGACCGACATTTCCGCGGCGTTCAAATACCATTTTAGGCTTGCTGGCTTCATCTGCTTTACCAACGTAAATGCGCAGCAAATTCTTTTCCCGTTCCCAAGTCGAGAATGTGTAACGGCTACCATCTTTTGCCCAGCTGACATCACTCATTTCAAACCAGACATCTCCACCTTCATTCGTGAACACAGGTTGAGGCTGACGAGTATTGCTATCGCTGACGCGACGAATGTACAAGGCAGTTGGCAACACTTTGCGTTTGTCATCAGCGACTTCACGGTCAACTTTTTTAGCGGTGGCGAAACGGGTGTTGTAATCCATGATCTCGACTTTGCGCTCAGATGGTGGATTGACCTTGCCTGTTTCTGGATTGATGTCCGGTGCCTCCGCAGAAATCGCCATCCACTGCTTGTTCTCGCTCAGAACAGTGCTCACGATTTTGTATTTTTTATCCGCGTCATCTGGATGGATCAGCTCTCGATTCAATTGGCGAATCGCACTATTGTCGAAACTGGCGCTGTACAGCCTTTTTTCGTCCATGTAGATGTAGCCTTTATCATCTGCGTTGTAGCTAACGATGCGCTCTTTCTTATCGGTTTGCGTCAGACGTTCGATTTTATATGTGCCGGCATCGAGACGGAATAAGTCACCGCGATACTCAAAAATTAATTCATTCTTTTTGTTTGCCCAGATCAGATTGTCGATGCCAGGATACAAATCACCAGATTTGAGCTTTTCTTTTTCATTTTTCTTTTTCAGCTCGTCACGCAATTCCCAGATTTCTTTTTCTGCATCGGCTTTCGCATCTTTCTCGTCTTTTTTATCTTCTTTTTTTGCATCGACGCTGACAGTAGCTGCGTTCTTATCGGCTGCTGCGGCAGCGGCTTTCTCTTTCGCTGCTTCAGCATCGGACTCGGTCTTTTTTGCAGCTTCTTTGGCTTTCTTTTCTGCCAATTCTTTCTTGATTTGCGCTAATTCCGCCTCTTCCCATTGTTTGAGATTGACGTTTTCACCGCGTAAATAGGCGGCCTGGGCTTCTGCTTTGGCCTGACGCTCAGCTTCTTCTTTTTCTTTCTGTTTGGCTTTTTTGTCGAATCTGTCCCACACCTCAGGTGCGTCGTAGGCTTTCATCACTGACGGGGAAGTAATACGTTTGCTGGTTCCTGTTTGCGTGTCGTAGATGTACAAGTCAGAACCTAGTTCATCAAACGGATTCCAGGCATAGGCCAGATAACGTCCATCATGGCTGAAGTTCAATAACTTTGCCTGTTGCCCGGTATAGGATTTGGCGCGGTACAACTGTTCCAGTGTCAGGTCGGATGGGTTGATTTTAGCAACAACACTGTTCGCGCTGACATTGCTGTTTGATACTGCCGCTGCAACGTTTTGTGGTGTCAGACTGACCAACGCGCCACTGCAAGCGAGTGCGATGCTGAGAGTAATAATTTTGGGGGACATGGGTGGAACGCTCCTGGAGTTGCTTTTTAATCTAATAGTTATACGAATGACATACAAAAAAACTTCCGCGCGTTTAATAGCCTACTTGCTTTGCAAGTAGCTATTTTTGCGCCGCTCTGCACCCTGAAGGTCTCATCATCGGCAATTATTCGCCTGGAATCATTTTTATCTGGATGAATTTCAGAGCAATAGCCCGAAAGTGCGCTGTATTGACTGAAGTTGATGATTGTAAGTTCCGCGAATTGAAATGGAAAGTGGAAAAATATTTTCATTAATTCTTATGAATTTAGTGAATCAATTTCATAACGGAAATTTTTTCGTAGCAAGTCCGTTGAAATTAACTTTTTACTCATGTATAGTGATTTGGTGTGTTGGTTATGTATAACACTAACTTTGATCTTCGTTGATAGCGGTCATTCGCGGCGAATGTCAAATTTTATGGGGGATGTATGACTGTCGATTGGCACGATCAATCGCCGATATACCGGCAATTGAAGCAAAAGGTCCTGTCGATGATACTCGATGGGATTTTAAATCCGGGCGATGCTGTGCCTTCGGTGCGACAAGTCGCAACTGAATACCAGATTAACCCGATCACCGTCTCAAAAGCGTATCAGGAATTATTGGAACAAGAGCTGATAGAAAAACGGCGCGGCGTTGGTATGTTCGTCACTGATACTGCGTTTGAACGGCTATTGATCTCAGAGCGAGAGCGTTTTTTAAAAGAAGAATGGCCTGCGACGTGCGAACGTATTCGTCGCTTGGGTTTGTCTCTCGATGATTTAATGTCAGGCCTGAACGTATCTAAAGTAGTGCCCGACCGACAAGGAGAACAAAAATGAATGCGGTAGTTTCAACAAAACACTTGCGCAAAACCTATGGCAAGCAAGTTGCCGTAGATGGAATCAGTTTTGATATTCCGTCTGGACGCATCGTCGGCTTGATCGGCCCGAATGGTTCAGGCAAAACCACGACTTTGAAAGCAATTTTAGGGCTGACTTCGTATGAAGGTGAACTCAGCGTGCTGGGACTCAATCCGCACACACAACGCGATGCCTTGATGGAAGAAATTTGCTTCATTGCTGACGTGGCGATTTTACCGTCATGGCTCAAAGTTAAAGATGCAGTCGATTTTGTCGAAGGTGTGCATTCCAAATTTAATCGTGACAAAGCACAACGCTTTTTAGCCAAAACCAAACTTACGCCAGAAATGAAAGTGAAGTCCATGTCCAAAGGCATGGTGGTGCAATTACATCTGGCTTTAGTGATGGCAATTGATGCCAAATTATTGGTGCTTGATGAACCGACTTTGGGGCTAGACATTTTGTACCGCAAGCAGTTCTATCAGGATTTGTTAGAAGACTATTTTGATCAAAATAAAACTATCATCATCACGACGCATCAGGTCGAAGAGGTAGAGCATATTCTGACCGATTTATTGTTTATCCAAAACGGCAAAATCAGCTTGTCAGCAAGTATGGAAGAAGTCGAACAACGTTTCATCGAAGTGGCAGTCAGCCCTATGCATGTCGAACAAGCGCAGGCATTGCATCCCATTGATCAACGTTCGATGTTTGGCAAAAACCTGATGTTATTTGATGGTGTTGGCGCTGACCTATTGCAAGCGCTGGGCGAACTACGCCGGCCTAGTATTGCGGACTTGTTTGTCGCTACGATGAAGGGAACAAAATAATGAAACAACTGACCACCTTGAAATGGTTGTTGAAGCGCGAGATCTGGGAAAATAAAGCAATGTTATTCTGGTCTAATTTGGTGTTGGGCGGATTGATTTTGTTTACAGTTCCATTCTTTTTTCGAATGAGCATTGCCACTTCGAACCTTGACTATTTCCATGACTTTCAAAAAGAAAGGCTGTTGGAAATGAGCTCCTCTTATTTTTCGGGAGGTGTAACACTATTTTCTATTCTGATGGTAGCGGTGATGTACTCATACGCAACGAGTTGCATGAGTGACGAACGAAAGGATCGGAGTATTTTTTTCTGGAAATCATTACCAATTTCAGATGAATTGACAGTTGTATCTAAACTGATAACCGCGCTGATTTCTTTTCCGTTGATGGTAATGGTTGCGTTCACCGCAACCACTCTGATATCAATGTTCACCATATGGATTGTATTTGTAATTCATGGTGTCAATTTGTTTTCACAGATTTTTTTTGATATGGATATTTGGGGAAAATTCTGGAACATATTTTCCTGGTTCCCCATTTACGTTGCCTGGGCGTTGCCAACGGTGGGATGGTTAATGCTGGTGTCAGCCTGGGTGAGAAAGCGAGCTGGAATGTGGGCGATATTGATACCTGTTGGCATCTCGATCAGCGTAACTATTTTAAACGGAGTAGGTAGTTTAGGTCTTGATGTTCATCGCATTTCTTACATCCTTTTTTTCCGAGGACTATGCGGTATTATTCCAAGTAATTTGATCTCGAATTTCTACGTCAATCCGACTGATCAGTCTGTAGCCGCTACGGCGATACGGCTCGCGAGTAAAACTGATTTAGTGAATTGGGATGTTGTTGCCTCACCTGATTTGTGGTTGGGTGTATTTGTTGGTGGTTTGATGTTATTTTCTGCAGCCAGAATTCGCCGTTCCCGGGACGATTAAATGTGATGACAGATGAGGTTGAGTGTGATTGATGATTTATCGGTCTGATCCATATAATCACACTCGATTGAATTCGTATGCCGCACCTCAGAGGCCCACTGCGATGATTTGCAGTGGCCTCATCGCATTAAAAATGACTCTTCAAAAAGGTAAGTTGATCTCTTTAAATGATTCACCTCGAAGGCCGCACCACCAAAGCCACCCCCATCAAAGCAATCGCCATCCCGACCACCGCCGTCAGCGTAAATTTCTCACCAAACATCAGCCATGCCATGAGTGCCGTTACTGCGGGTACCAGATACATATAGCTAGTCACCTTGGTTGCTTCGCCGTGGCGTATCAGCACATATAACACGGAAATCCCAACGCCAGACAAGATAAAAATCGACCATGCCATGGCGATAAAAAAATGCGGCGTCCATAAAATCGTTTGTGTTTCAAGTAGCAAAGCAAGGGGAATCGTCACTAACAACGAGGCACCAAACTGGATGACCTGACCAGTGCGTACATCAAAAGACGGACACGTCTTTTTTTGGTAAATCGTGCCAGACGTCATTGCCAATAACGCCATGATCGCCAGTGCTACGCTAGTCAATGACAGATGCACCACGGATATTTTGTTCGCGACGACAAGCCCGACGCCAGCGATACCGAAAGCCAGACCTAGCCATTGCTTGCCACGAATGCGCTCACCAATGATCGGACCCATGATGGCAGTCAGAATGGGTTGAGTATTGGCGATCAACGCCGCCATGCCAGCGGGCATGCCCAATTTGACCGCACACCAGATGCCACCAAGGTAGACCGCCTGCATCAGTACGCCCGCAATCGCTATGTGTAGCCAGTCTTTGCGGGCTGGCCACGGGGCTCGCATTACCAATGCCAGCGTCAACATCAGGATCACGACGCCGAGATAGCGCATGCTGAGAAAGGTCAGTGGCTCGGCATAGGGCAGACCATATTTGGCAGCGACAAAGCCAGATGCCCAAATAAAAATAAATATGGCAGGTAAGGATCGATGTAAAAAAGAGCTGCCAGATGTTGTCATGTTAAAACTGTCTCGAAATAATTTTTTTGAATGTGTGCATCGTTAAATATTCGCATAAATACGTCAGACGATAGATGAAAAAAAACCTGCGATGCTTTTGCATACGCAGGTTTTTTTCATCGATTCCGGTGTGGGCACCGAAATGATCAGAATTACGCCAGGTTTGCTGCGGCGAAATCCCAGTTTGCCAATGCCCAGAATGCTTCCAGGTATTTTGGACGTGCATTGCGGTAGTCGATGTAGTAAGCATGTTCCCACAGATCGCATGTGATCAGTGGCTTGTCTGTTGTTGTCAACGGTGTAGCTGCGTTGGATGTGTTGACGATGTCGAGTGTACCGTCCGCTTTTTTCACCAACCATGTCCAGGAAGAACCAAAGTTGCCGATGCAGGATTTAGTGAATGCTTCTTTGAATGCGTCAAAAGAACCCCATTTTGCGTCGATAGCTGCAGCCAATGCACCAGTAGGAGCGC
Source organism: Undibacterium sp. Ji67W (assembly GCA_049340365.1). GTDB lineage: Bacteria > Pseudomonadota > Gammaproteobacteria > Burkholderiales > Burkholderiaceae_D > Undibacterium. The sequence continues at coordinate 141,081 of JBMPOY010000009.1, forward strand.
CGCCGCCGTTTGGTTTCAGACCGTTCCAGTAGAAAGTATGGTTCCAGATTTGCGCTGCATTGTTAAAAATGCCAGCAGAAGATTTCTTAACGATTTCTTCCAATGTGGAATTTTCGAATTCTGTACCTTTGATCAGGTTGTTCAGATTAGTGACGTAAGTCTGATGGTGCTTACCGTAGTGGTATTCCAGAGTCTCTTGAGAGATGTGCGGCGCCAGAGCGTCCAGTGCATAGGGCAATGCCGGTAGGGTATGTTCCATGTTGCGTCCTTTAGTTTTCTTCAGAGGTTACCGTCGAAATAACGGCAAAATTCGTGGTGCTAAACTGTCATTGTAAGCGTTTGTGCGAAAGCTTGCAGCTACCCGGCATCAAAATCCTTTACCCCTGTCGTTTCACGCTCTCGACTAAGCGCAATTTTTAATCGGTCAGGCTTTGCTGTACGCTAGTCACGCTGATGTCCGCGCTGCCTTGTGCGAGTCTGACGTGGAGCTGTGTGTTTGCTTGCAGCTCAGTGCTTGAACGCAAAGCCTTGCCATGCTTATCACTGAGAATGGCGTAACCGCGTTCCAGCGTGCGTTGGGGGTTCAGCAGCTCTAATTGCGCTTGTAAACCCGCCAGGCTTTGCTGGCGCTCGCGTATGCCTTGTTGTTGCGCCTGGGTCATGCGTCGTTGCCAGTCCGCAAGCAATTGACGTGGCCTGTCCGGATCAGGGCGTGCCGTATGCCAGCGTTGTTGTAGTTGCTGCAGTTGATGTTGTGCTCGTTGCAAGGGCATTTCACTTGCATAACGCAGACTCTGTGCACTTTGTGTTAATTGCTGGCGTTTGGCGGCAATGGCGGCTTTGGGGCTCAATAAACGGCGTGACAACCAATCCAGCGTCTGGCTTTTGGTTGCCAATTGTCTTTGCATGCTGCGTTGTAAATGGTCTTGTTGTCGCGCTAATTGATCCACCCATGCGCTGCGTGGCGTGACTGCCAGTTCAGCGGCGGCGGTTGGGGTTGCAGCGCGCAGATCGGCGGCAAAATCAGCAATCGTAAAATCGGTCTCGTGACCGATACCAGCAATTACGGGTATGGGGCTATGCGCAATCGTGCGTGCCACGATTTCTTCATTAAAAGCCCATAAGTCTTCAATACTGCCACCACCACGACAAACTAACAGCACGTCGCATTCGGCGCGGTCAGCTGCGGTGGCAATCGCCTGGGCAATCTTGTTGCCGGCACCATCGCCTTGTACCGGAGTAGGGTACAAAATCACATTCACATGCGGCGCGCGGCGCCTCAGGGCTGTCAGAATATCCCTTAGCGCCGCCGCCTGTGGACTGGTGACAATGCCAACAGTCTTAGGAAAAACTGGTAAAGCGCGCTTACGTTCCGGGTCGAACAAGCCTTCTTGTGTCAGTTGTGCTTTTAATCTTAAGAAAGCCTCATACAAATTACCCACCCCTGCGCGCCGGATCGCTTCGACGCTGAGTTGATAGTCTCCGCGTGGGGCGTACAGCGTCACTAAAGCTCTGACTTCGACTTTATCACCTTCACGTGGTTGGAAATCGGCATACTGGGCGCGGCCGCGGAACATCACGGCACGTACCTGTGCCGCATTATCCTTGAGGGTGAAATACCAATGTCCAGAGGCGGCGCGGGTGAAATTGGAAATCTCGCCGGAAACCCATGTCAGTGGGATATTTCGCTCCAACAGCTGTGCAACGGCGTTGTTGAGCGCCGACACTGTCAATACAGATGGCGCGGAGTTTGCGGTTGGTGAACGAAAGTCAGTATTCATCAGATGAAAAAACAAAAAAGCTTTCCACAGTGGCGTGAAATGGTCATCAGGATGTCATTGTGCGCAGCAGATGTCAAAACAAATGCAAACATTTTCTATAAGTCATTGATTTTCATTAGTTTTTCAATTGCAAATAACTTGAGCAATATGAAAATTTCCTTACAAATCAAGGGCTTTGCCGCTTATCGGGTGCCTTGTACACAAACTTATCCACAGATTTGGTGCATAAACAGTGGATATCTTCTCCAGAATCTTCCATTATGTGGATTGATTAAAATCTGTGCAGTAAAAGAAATTTAAATAAAATCAAATACTTAACTACTTATAATCGGCTTCTGCACAACGTTATCCACAAATATTGTGCAGAAAACTGGAAAATTCCTCCAAAAATTTCTTCGATTTCAAAGTTACGCACAAGCAGGCTCTATTCGTGCTTCTGCTCAAATTTTAAGCTCGATAAAATTAGTCATATAAATCATATACTTAATTTGATCTCCTCAGCTTTTTCACAATCTTGTCCACATTATTTGTGCAAAAGCTCAGGTTTAATCAAATTGACTATGACTAAAATGATTTTTTTGATATTAAAAGATACTTTTCAAGGCACAATGCTGGCTTTGCTTAAAAAATGGGCAAAGATGATTTATCTATATAAATCAAATAATTAAGTTGCTAGTGACAGCTTTTACACAATGTTATCCACATAATTTGTGAAAAACAAACAGGTTTATTCTCCTGGTCGAATTTTGCTGTATTTTTAAGCGTGATTTGTTTCAAAAGTAGCTTTTGCTTAAAATATTTGCAGAGATATAAATTTCTTTAAAATCAGATGCTTATGCTTATACACAGACCTTGTACACAAGCTTATCCACATAAAGTGTGTAGAAAAAAGTGAATAACGCCAAGTTTTTGCAGCCTATTTGCTTTTGAAAAGCATGCTTAATTCTTGAGCGAAAGACTAATTGTCTTTAAATTCAAAGACTTATCTATCTTTGTACAGCTTATCCACAAGCTTGCGCACAGTTTTTGTGTAAAACGTCTGTTTTTGATTGTGTTTTGGTTGTGGAAAGATAAATCAACAAAGTACACTTGCCCGACTGCACACAACACGCTACATTGCGGGGTTGGAATTCTGAACCTTCAAGGAGTGACCTTTGTTCGCTATCATTCAAGCCGCTGGCTGGCCTATTTATCTTTTGTTGACTGCCTCTGTGATCGCTTTAACGTTAATCATAGAACGTAGCCTTTCATTACGTCGAAATAAAATTCTGCCCTCTACTTTGTTAGATGAAGTGATACGCGTATATCAGGTCGGTAAAATTAAACCAGAAGTGATCGATCAGCTGGCAGGTAATTCTCCACTTGGCAAGGTATTGGCCGCAGGATTGCGTAACGTCAGTGCACCGCGTGACGTGATGAAAGAATCAATCGAAGAAGCGGGTAGCGCTGTGGCGCATGAACTGGAGCGTTTTTTGACGACGCTGGGGACGATCGCTTCTCTGGCGCCGCTGATGGGTTTGTTTGGCACTGTCGTCGGAATGATAGAAATCTTCGGTTCGCAAACGGCAACGGGTGCCAATCCGGCGCAATTGGCGCACGGTATTTCGGTTGCTTTGTATAACACCGGTTTTGGTTTGCTGATTGCGATGCCATCTTTAGTCGCTTATCGCCATTTCCGTGCCTTGGTTGACAGTCTGGTTGTCGACATGGAGCAACAAGCGGTCAAATTTGTTGATGTTGTTCACAGCGCCAGGAAGTAAGCATGAACTTTCGCAAAGGAAAGGGCAGGGAAGAGCCTGAAATCAACCTGATTCCGTTTATTGACGTGTTACTGGTGATCTTGATTTTTTTGATGGTTACTACGACGTACAGTCGTTTTACCGAATTACAAATCACGCTGCCAACTGCTGATGCTGAGAAAGCACAAGATACCAAGCCGAATCAGATTAATATCGGTATTGATGCGCAGGGACGTTATAAGATCAATGATCAGGCTGTTTCTTTTTTGGATACGGCTACCCTGGCAGACGATCTCAAAAAAGCTGCAGCCGTTTTGGATGAAGGCAAGACTGGCGTTCGACCAGACCCGATTGTGATCATCAACGCTGATCGCGCCACAACGCATCAGTCGGTCATTGATGTTTTGGAAGCGGCTCGCATTGCAGGGATGGCGAAAGTTACGTTCGCTGCGCAAGCTTCAAGTGCCAAGTAGGGGCCGCCGGCGCAAGCTTACGTGCGTAACCGGCAAAAAAAGCGCTCAGCAATTTAAAACCAGATTGCCCTTTCTCTCAAGTGAATGTAAAAAGAGAGGGGGAGTATCTGGTTTTTCTATTCTGAGATTGTTTAATTTCAATGCGAGATTAAATTTTTATAGTAATACTGCCGGGGAGTAATTTTTTTCCGGAAATGTGAGTGGGTGTTTGCATGCAAGCGCGTTGGGGCTCTTCGCTACAATCATGGCTACAGTCATGGATCATGAAAAATTGGCAAAAGCGTGGTCTTTGGGCATACGCTTTATGGCCGTTGTCGAGGTTATATCAGTTAATCGTTTCATTTCGTTTCGGTTTGTTTGTCCTTGGTTATAAACCGCAGACGCGGGTTGACGTGCCGGTGGTGGTGGTCGGCAATATTTTTGTCGGCGGCACTGGTAAAACCCCGTTGGTGATCTGGCTGGTGCAGCAATTGCAGGCAGCGGGTTTCAAACCTGGTGTGATCTCGCGCGGCTATGGCGCGCATGCCGACAGGGTGGTGGTGCTTGATGCAGAATCGCAGGCGGCGCAAGTGGGTGACGAGCCTTTGCTGATCGCTCAGCATACTCGTGTGCCAGTAGCAATTGGGCGCGACCGCGTTGCCGTTGCACGCTGTTTGTTGGCAACACGCCCGGAAATCGATGTGTTAGTTGCTGACGATGGCTTGCAGCATTATTTTCTCGCCAGAGATATCGAAATCATGCTGTTTGATCAGCGCGGTACGGGCAATGGTTGGACCTTACCAGCCGGGCCTCTGCGCGAACCAGTGCAGCGCCGGCGTGACTTCACGGTACTCAATGCTGCTGCAGATGTCTGTTTGGACAGCGTTCCTGGCATGCCTCCGGATGCTGTGCGGATGCAATTATTGCCGCAACATGTCTATCAGCTATGCGACCCAAAAGTACGCAAACCGCTACCAGAATTGCGTGCTGAAAAAATCCTTGCCGCCGCTGGTATTGGCAATCCGCAACGGTTTTTTAGCATGCTGAGTGGTGCTGGATTGCGGTTTGCCAGGCTGCCTTTAGCGGACCATTTTGAGTTCGATGCGCAGACATTTGCGCAGATAGATGCCGATTGCATTCTGATCACAGAAAAGGATGCAGTAAAATGTCGTCAAATTCCAGTGTTGCAAAACGATGCGCGCATCTGGGTTGTTCCGGTGCAGGCACAATTGGATAACGGTTTTGCAACTGCCCTTCTACAAATGATTTCGGAGAAAAAGCATGGACGCTCGCCTGCTTGATGTTTTAGTTTGCCCTTTATGCAAGGGGTCATTGGTGTACAACAAAACCGCACAAGAATTGATTTGCTATGGCGACAAAATGGCATTTCCGGTTCGCGATGATATTCCTATCATGTGGGCAGAACAGGCACGCACGCTGACGACGGAAGAAGTCGACGCCCGATAATTAATCAAATTCAGCAAAAATCAGGAACCCCGCATGAGTTTTGTCGCCATCATTCCCGCACGTCTCGCTTCGAGTCGTCTTCCTAACAAGCCCTTGGCAGACATTGCTGGTAAGCCCATGGTCGTCCGTACCGCGGAACGTGCATTGGCTTCTGGTGCCAGTGCCATTATGGTGGCGACTGACCATGCCGATATTGTGGCGGCTTGCGAAGCGCATGGTATCCCGGTCTGCATGACCCGTGCAGATCATCCGTCTGGTACAGATAGGATTGCCGAAGTCGCTGCCCGTATGAATCTGGCCGACGATGCTGTGGTGGTGAATGTGCAAGGCGATGAACCTTTGATTGACCCTGCGTTGATTGCGGCTACGGCTGCCTTGGTCAATGCGACTGTTCCTATGGCAACGGCCGCGCATCCTATTTATGATGTGCAGGACGCATTTAATCCGAATGTGGTGAAAGTTGTGCTGGATAAGCAGGCACGTGCTTTATATTTTTCCAGAGCGACAATTCCGTGGCACCGAGATGGATTTGCTGACGGATTGGGTGCCAATCGTCAGCGTTTTCCAACGGAGTATCAGCCGTTGCGCCACATCGGTTTGTATGCTTACCGCAACGATTTTCTAAAAAAATATCCGCAGCTTGAGGTATCGCCTTTGGAGCAAATCGAAGCCTTAGAACAGTTGCGTGTACTGTGGCATGGCTACTCTATTGCGGTGCATGTGACCGCTGCAAGCCCTGCGCCAGGGGTGGATACAGCCGAAGATTTAGAAAAAGTCAGGCAATTTTTCTCAAAAATTGTTTAAAAAATGAAAGAACTTCGCCACGATTTCATGCTAAAGCATCAATAACTCAGAAATTTGTGGTAAGTTTCGTGAAAAGAAACTGTGCTATTACTGACTTTTCAGCGCCAAAAGAAAAAATAAATACGTGCTGAAAAGAGGTGGAGTACAGATAACAGCAGGAAAAATTCAGTATGTACCGGTTGGTACATGCACAAAATAAATTCAAACTCGTCTTAGGAAATAGAAAAATGCGTCTTATTTTATTGGGAGCACCAGGTGCTGGCAAAGGCACTCAAGCCAATTACATCAAAGAAAAATTCAATATTCCACAAATTTCTACTGGCGACATGTTACGTGCAGCAGTAAAAGCAGGCACGCCATTGGGGCTGGAAGCTAAAAAAGTGATGGATGCTGGTGGTTTGGTGTCGGATGACATCATCATTGGTCTGGTAAAAGATCGCCTCAAGCAAGCTGATTGCGCGAATGGTTACCTGTTCGATGGTTTTCCCCGTACGATTCCTCAAGCTGACGCAATGAAGGACGCTGGTGTTCACATCGATTACGTGTTGGAAATTGACGTACCAGATGAAGCGATCGTTGACCGTATGAGTGGCCGTCGTGTGCATCCTGCTTCTGGTCGCAGCTATCACGTCAAATTTAATCCGCCAAAAATCGAAGGTAAAGACGACGAAACTGGCGAAGATCTGATTCAGCGTGATGACGACAAAGAAGAAACTGTAAAAAAACGTTTGGCTGTCTACCACGATCAAACTAAAGTGTTAGTTGGCTACTATGGCGACTGGGCAAAATCTGGCCAACCAGGTGCTCCTAAATATCGCAAGATTGCTGGCGTCGGTCCGGTTGAAACGATACGCGACAGCGCATTTGCAGCATTAGCAGAATAAGAAAAAGCGGACTGAATGTCCGCTTTTTTTACGCCTTTTATTGGGCGGCAGATTGCTGGTAAATAAGGTTTGCAGTGCTTTTTATCTGCACGTTTGATCGCGGACTGCGATCAAGGTGTCGCAAAGAAGAAATGGTCTTGTTTTATCTGGTTTTACTTTGTCGTCAAAAAGTCAGCCTCACTCATAAGGTAGGCCGACAATAACAATAGGAGGAGTCAACATGACAGCAAGTCTTTGGTTCGTCATCGCATGCGGCGTAGTTGCCGTGCTCTACGGGCTGGTCTCACGCAGCTGGATTTTGCGTCAGGATGCTGGCAACCCGCGCATGCAGGAAATTGCAGCGGCGATTCAACAAGGCGCGGCAGCGTATCTGGCCAGACAATACCGCACCATTGCCATGGTCGGAATTATTCTCTTTATCGCGATTGCCGCGATTCCTGGTTTAGGTATGACCACAGCAGTTGGTTTTCTCATCGGTGCGGTGTTGTCCGGCGCATGTGGATTTATCGGGATGAACGTGTCGGTGCGTGCCAATGTGAGAACAGCACAAGCCGCAACCAAAGGCATGAATGAAGCACTGGATGTCGCGTTTCGTGGTGGTGCTATTACTGGCATGTTGGTGGTCGGTCTGGGACTTTTAGGCGTGACGATCTTTTATTGGGTGTTGGTGAATTCAGCGCCAAGTGGTGCGGGACAAGTCCTGTCTCAACATGATGTCATCAAGCCTTTAATTGGTCTGGCTTTCGGCGCTTCTCTGATCTCCATTTTTGCACGTCTTGGTGGTGGAATTTTTACCAAGGGAGCAGACGTTGGCGCCGATCTGGTGGGTAAAGTCGAGGCGGGTATTCCTGAAGATGATCCACGCAACCCAGCAGTAATTGCAGATAACGTCGGCGATAACGTCGGAGATTGTGCAGGTATGGCGGCGGATTTGTTTGAAACCTACGTCGTCACGTTGATTGCCACCATGTTATTGGGAGCGCTCGTCATCACCAATGCAGTCACAGAAGCGATTGTGTATCCTTTGTTGTTAGGCGCGGTTTCTATTCTTGCTTCGATCGTCGGTTGTTCAGCAGTCAAAGCCAAACCTGGTAAAAAAATCATGTCGGCACTTTACACTGGTTTATGGTGGGCGGCCGGTTTATCCTTGATCGGTTTTGCTATCGTGACCTGGCAAGTATGGCCGGATGATGCGATGCGCTACAAAATGATGGGCTCAACCGTTGTGGGTATTGTGCTCACTGGATTGATGGTCTACATCACTGAGTACTATACCGGTACCGATTTCAAGCCCGTACAGCATGTGGCGCAAGCCTCTACCACTGGCCATGGTACGAATATTATTGCCGGTCTTGGCGTATCGATGAAATCAACTGCCTGGCCAGTGTTGGCAGTCTGTGCCGCGATTCTGGTTTCGTATTCATTAGCAGGTCTGTACGGCATTGCGATTGCAGCGACCGCCATGTTGTCGATGGCGGGGATTATTGTGGCACTCGATGCCTATGGCCCGATTACGGACAATGCGGGCGGTATCGCAGAAATGGCGGAAATGCCAGCTTCAGTACGGGCAATTACTGATCCGCTTGATGCCGTTGGTAACACGACTAAGGCTGTCACAAAAGGTTATGCGATTGGTTCTGCTGGCTTAGCGGCGCTCGTATTATTTGCCGACTATACGCATGCCTTGGATTCGGTTGGTAAATCTACCTCGTTTGATTTATCCAATCCGCAAGTCATCGTTGGCTTGTTTATAGGTGGTTTGATTCCTTACCTGTTCGGCGCGATGGCAATGGAGGCGGTAGGGCGTGCTGCCGGTGCTGTTGTGGTTGAAGTGCGCCGCCAGTTCAAAGAAATCAAAGGTATCATGGATGGTACGGGTAAGCCTGAGTATGATAAAGCGGTAGATATGCTGACCACCTCAGCGATCAAAGAAATGATCCTGCCTTCCTTGTTACCGGTGATCGTGCCGATTCTGGTGGGGCTTTTGTTGGGGCCAGCAGCTTTGGGTGGTTTGCTAATGGGAACCATTGTCACTGGTTTGTTTGTCGCAATTTCTATGACAACAGGTGGCGGCGCCTGGGATAATGCTAAAAAGTACATCGAAGATGGTCACTTTGGCGGCAAAGGTTCCGAGGCGCACAAAGCGGCGGTTACTGGTGACACCGTCGGCGACCCTTACAAAGACACCGCAGGGCCAGCGGTCAACCCTTTGATCAAAATTATCAATATTGTTGCTTTGTTATTGGTTCCACTGTTGCCTGCAACCGGTACGACATTATTGACTTCGAATGAGGCAACACCGGTCTCGGTCAGTGTCGCGAGTTCTGAAACGCCAGTGGCAAGCAAACTTAGTACTTTACTTTCCTCTGCACCAACCAAAGATAGGAAAGTGGCGGCCCGAACGATCAAACAATAATTTCGTTGGCGTTCTCATTGCCACATGAAGTGACCGTCAATCTCAAATAAAGTAGAAGAAAAAAGATGGCGAAACGCTCTGTTCGCCATCTTTTTTTATTTCCATCATAAAAATTAGATGCAATAATATCGATGTGACGTTTACGTAAACGTAATATACGATGACCGTACGCGTAACTGTTTATTTTGACGCGAAGACGCTAAGATAAACGCAAGCTAGGGTAACCTAAGCCAATTTTAAGCAGACTGTGCAGGTGGTTGGGCGATTGTACCCAGGCACTGCGAATTTATTTCATTATTCAGCGAACGGAAAGAGACAGAACATGCAAATCCAGAATGGCGTATTTATTATCACTGGCGGTGCCTCCGGCCTTGGTGCAGCAACCGCAAAAATGATCGCTGCAAACGGCGGTAAAGTTGTATTGGCCGACGTTCAGGTTGAAGCGGGTGAAAAACTGGCAGCCGAATTGGGCGGCAAATTTGTCAAATGCGATGTCACTTCTGAAGCCGATGGCAAAGCCGTTGTTGAAGCTGCGTTGGCATTGGGAACCGTACGTGGTCTGGTCAATTGCGCGGGTGTTGCACCTGCCATCAAAACTGTCGGTAAAGATGGCCCGCATCCACTCGATGTATTCCAACGCGTTGTGAATATCAATCTGGTGGGCACTTTTAATATGTGCCGCTTGGTTGCCGATGCGATGGCAAAAATGGATGCCACAGAACAAGGTGAGCGTGGTGTCATCATCAACACCGCATCGGTAGCTGCATATGATGGACAAATCGGTCAGGCTGCTTATGCATCTTCTAAAGCAGCTGTCGTTGGTTTGACTCTGCCGATGGCGCGCGACTTGTCCCGTAGTGGCATTCGTGTCATGACAATTGCACCTGGCATTTTCGAAACGCCAATGCTGTTGGGTATGCCGCAAGAAGTGCAAGATGCTTTGGGTAAAATGGTACCGTTCCCACCACGCCTTGGTAAGCCAGAAGAATATGCACACCTGTCGAAAACAATCATTGAAAACGTGATGATGAATGGCGAAACGATACGTCTCGACGGCGCAATTCGTATGCAACCAAAATAAATCGGTTGTTGTCGATTGTTGTTTTTGACAATCAATCACAATTTTGAGCGGCAATGCAGCATGACAATTTCTTAGCAGACTAATACACTAGGGCAAATCTCGATTTGCCCTTTTTTATTGGAGTCGAATGAGTCACAACGCAACAACGGGATTAATTCTGACTGGCGGCGGCGCTCGCGCTGCTTACCAGGTCGGTGTTTTGTCCGAGATTTCTAAGATATTAACCGAGGCGTCGTGGAAGCCCGAAACGAATCCATTTGGTATTATTTGCGGCACCTCGGCAGGGGCGATTAATGCCACGGCGCTCGCTTGCCGTGCAGACCATTTTGGTGAGTCCATCGCCAATGTGCTAAGCATTTGGGAAAACTTTGATGCTGCGCAGGTGTATCGTGCTGACTCGCTTGGCGTCATACGTAGTGGCGCGCGGTGGTTGTCGCTGTGGTCATTTGGCTGGTTGCTCAATAAATGGCGTAAGTCACCACCTAATTCTTTACTCGATAACTCACCCTTAGAAGATTTGTTGAACCGTATGCTTGATCTGCCGCGTCTGGATGCAGCATTGCAAAACGGAAGTTTACGGGCTCTGGCCGTGACGGCTTCTTCTTATACTGCCGGGCAACATCTGACTTTTTATCAAACTCTGGCAGATATTGAACCTTGGGTCAGAAGCCAGCGCCTGGCACAAAGGGATTTTATTGCTGTTCCACATTTGATGGCATCGTCAGCGATTCCGTTTATTTTTCCTGCAGTGCCATTAAATTGGGGTGGCCAATTAGAGTACTGTGGCGATGGTTCTATGCGCCAGTTAGCGCCAATTTCTCCGGCAATTCATCTCGGGGCACAAAAAATACTCATCGTCGGTGCGGGACGCCTGGCAGAGCCGCCTTCAGTCAGAACTGAAACGGCACGCTATCCAAGCCTGGCGCAAATTGCAGGGCATGCTTTATCAAGTATATTTCTTGATAGCCTTGCAGTTGATATCGAACGACTCATGCGTATTAACAAAACTTTGTCGATGTTACCTCCTGAATTTCTAGAGAAAACACCGCTCAGACCCCTGAATTTGCTGGTCATTGCACCTTCTGAGCGACTTGATGATATCGCAAACCGGCATACCCACAGCTTGCCATTACCAGTGCGCACGATGCTAGGTGGCATCGGTGCAACTGAAGCACGTGGATCAGCACTGGCTTCGTATCTGTTGTTTGAATCCAGTTACACCAGGGAACTAATTGAGCTGGGTCGTAAAGACACACAAGTCAGAAAACAAGATGTGCTCAATTTCTTTACATCTCCGCCCAAAGACGGCACGGAAGGGCATTGACAGAGAAATTGCCGTGAATTTGTCTATTTTGGATGCATCCTTGATGATCTTTAAATTGTTAAAATGCTTTCTTGAAAATTACTTTTTTTGAGCGTTATGATGTTTAACTTAAGATATTTGTCGCGTTTTTTGTTGCTTTTACTGTTTTCTTTCCTTGCTTCGGTCTCCGTCGCCAAAGATAATAGTGCTTATATTTCGGTAGCTGAACTGCCGAGAGAAGCTAAGGCTACGCTGGACTTAATCAGGCAAGGTGGTCCGTTTCCGTATGCGAAAGATGGTGTCACGTTTGGCAACTACGAATCGCGCTTGCCGCGGCAAAGGCGTGGTTACTATCATGAATATACGGTACCCACGCCCGGCGCCAGAAATCGTGGCATACGCAGAATTATCGCTGGTGCTGATCCCGTCAGTTCAGGTGAGTATTACTACACTGATGACCATTACCAGACTTTTCGTCGTATCAGAGAATAGTGATGAATTCTATGACTGAGGAAAAAATCGATTTACTCGCAGGCACGTCGCCAAACATGGTGGAGTCTATCCGCGCCTTCCATATTCCCGATCTGCAGGCGGAAGCGGCCAAGACCGGACAACACTTTCTTTATGCTTATTGCCTTGAGGCAGAAACCCGCTTGCAAGTCATCGCCAAAATTGCAGCATCATTTGGTTTTCCAAAAACATGCAGAAATCTGGATGCCTTATCTGATTGTCTGACTGATCTGATCGACCAGGCTGGACCGCAGTCTGGTTTTGTCATTGTGTTGGAGCAATTACCAGATAGTCCTAAATTTGATAAAGAAGCCCGTGAGACGTTGTTGGACGTATTTCGGGATGCGGCAGATTTTTGGGCTGAGAAGAAAGTAGCATTCAGAGTTTTTTATTCTTTCGAATAATCAGAACCTTCGAACAAACTCTTTGACAGCCTTGACTTTTGTGGGGAGAGTAGATTACGCCGAAACTTACATCTTATGTCATTCGCTCGGGTTGCACCCGCACAATGAATTATGCTACTCCTCTCCTTTTTCTCTTCGCGTTGATTGTTTGTAAATTTTCTCAAAGAACAACATCATTGTTTTTATTGAAACAAATCACCTGTTTCACATTTTTATTTGGGGCTTAAGCCCGGACAGCGGTACAATGCCGCCATGAAAAAGATTGTTATCCTCATTTCTGGTCGTGGTAGCAATATGCAAGCGGTGGTTGATGCTTGTGTAAACCAAAAATGGCCAGCTCAGATAGCCGCCGTAATCAGCAATAAAACAGATGCCAGTGGTTTAGAATATGCTGCAAGCAAGGGCATACAGACCGCTGTCGTGGTAAGTAAAGAGTTTTCTCAGCGTGAAGCATTTGATGCTGCACTTCAGCAGAAAATTGATGAGTTTTCGCCCGATATCATTGTTTTAGCCGGATTTATGCGGATACTCACGCCTGCGTTTGTGAATCATTATGCGGGGCGCATGTTAAACATTCACCCTTCATTGCTGCCAAGTTTTGTTGGCCTGGCAACGCATCGTCAGGCGTTGGAAGCCGGAGTGAAGTTACATGGGGCAACTGTGCATTTTGTGACTGCAGAGCTGGATCATGGGCCAATTGTTGCCCAGGCAGCGGTACCAGTTCATAACGATGACACTGAAAACAGTCTGGCTCAACGCGTGCTTGAGCAAGAGCACATCATTTATCCACGAGCTGTACGTCAGTTTGTGGAAGGTAAGATCAGTATCGTTGGTAATATCGTCAGAATCAACGACTAAAAGACAGACTTACGTAACATCGTTTTTAGCGTCACCGCTTTAGCTTGCTGCACTATTGACTGGTGTGAATTGCTGTGTCTGAACGATTATATTGTGCTTAAGTTCTCGAAGATCAAAAAAGGTCACATTGACCGCTATCGTATTTTAAGGAAACACCATGAGATTACCTCCAGCCATCATTGGTCACGCAGAAGAAGTATTGCGTGAGATTTTACGATTTACCGGCCCTGCGGATGGTACTTTGTCGCGTTATTTCCGCGAACATCCACGGCTTGGATCTCGTGAACGCGGCGTCATCGCTGAAGCCATTTATGGCTTGTTACGTAATAAGTCGGTGTACACCAGTTTTTCTGAGTCCGGTTCCGGTTCGGCGATGCGTCGTTTGACTTTATTGGGTCTGGCGGACGCTGTTGGTGTTGATTCTCTTGGCGGTCTGACGGAAGAAGAAACAGCGTGGCTGGAGCGCGTCATGCAAATTGACCGTAGCCACTTGCCAGTAACAATGAAGGCCAACATGCCTGCCTGGATTTGGGATAAATTGAACACCCGCTTTGGTGAAGAGCAGGCGTTGGCATTGACCACATCTTTAAACACACCAGCACCGCTGGATTTACGCGTTAATGCAATCAAAGGTAACCGGGAAGACGTGATCGCGTCTTTGGCGCAAGCACCGATTCTGGCAGAGCCTACACCGTATTCTGCGAGTGGTTTGCGCGTCATCAAGAAGCCATCGATCCAAAATTTACCTCTGTTCAAAGATGGTACGATCGAAGTCCAGGACGAAGGTAGTCAATTGCTGGCGCAGTTAGTGGGCGCTCGCCGTGGTGAGATGGTGGCGGATTTCTGTGCTGGAGCTGGCGGTAAAACCCTGGCCTTAGGTGCATTGATGCGTAACACGGGTCGTCTGTACGCGTTCGACGTTTCTGAAAAACGTCTGGCAAAGCTGAAACCACGTCTGGCGCGTAGCGGCTTGTCTAACGTGCATCCAGTAGTGATCGCGCATGAAAAAGATGCAAAAATCAAACGTCTGTCAGCCAAGCTTGACCGCGTTTTGGTCGATGCACCTTGTAGTGGTCTGGGTACTCTGCGTCGTAATCCTGACGTAAAATGGCGTCAGAAACCAGAAGGTGTGGCTGAATTGAATGTCAAGCAGGCTTCGATTTTGGCAAGTGCTTCGCGCATGGTGAAGCCTGGTGGTCGTCTGGTCTATGCAACTTGCAGTATTCTGGACGAAGAAAACGAAGATATCGTGAATGCTTTCCTGGCGGAACACGCAGACTTTACCCTGGTTCCTGCTTCTAAAGTATTAGCCGAGCAAAAAGTCGAGCTTGAAATGGGCGACTTTCTGAAGCTTTATCCACACATCCATCAGACTGACGGTTTCTTCGCCGCCATTCTCGAACGCAACAAATAATTCACTTCATCTATTCATCTCCGTACTCAGCGGAGATGAGTTATTTGTCATTTACATTATGACCGCTCAAATTATCACGACACTGATTTCAGATTTAGCAGATGATTTTCGTGCCCCGCAGTTTTTATGGCAGGTCGGTACAGTCGTTGTTTGCTTCTTATTGGCGTGGCAACTTTCGCGTGTGTTGCGCAGGCTCTTTTCCCACGGTGAACCAACTCATGGCGTGATGCGCTTAGGTGTAGAAAGTTTTTCCCGGGTACTTTCTCCAGCATTAAACATGGTGTTTTTGCTGATTGGTGAAGCGATTTTGGGGCGTTGGCAGCATACGCATTTGTTGACCTTATTATTTCCTATCATCGGCTCTTTGGCGATTATTCGCTTCGGTTTTTATGTGGTGCGAAAGACGTTTTCGCGTGACGGCCAAATTGGAAATTTTCTTGCCATCTTTGAAAAATTGTTTGCAGGTCTGGTTTGGGTCGGTGTTGTTCTGCATTTCACAGGACTTTGGCCAGACGTGTTTGCGGCACTTGATGACATTGTCTTGCCTATAGGTAAAAACAAAGTTTCGCTGCTTAATATTTTACAGGCTAGTATTTCAGTCGTATTAACGATGGTCATTGCGCTGTGGGCGAGTGCCGCGCTGGAAGCGCGACTGATGCTCTTGCCGAGCATGCATTCGTCGCTCAAGGTTGTGTTGTCGAGGGTGGGGCGGGCGTTGTTAATTTTAGTGGCTATTCTGGTGAGTCTGACTTTTGTTGGGATCGACTTGACGGTCTTGTCAGTGTTTGGTGGTGCACTCGGTGTTGGCCTTGGTTTTGGTTTGCAAAAAATTACCAGCAGTTACGTGTCTGGTTTCATTATTTTGCTCGATCGCAGTATGTCCATCGGCGACATGATCACGGTAGATAAGTTTAATGGCACGGTGACACAGATTAATACCCGCTACACGGTATTAAAAGGGTTTGATGGCGCCGAATCAGTGATTCCCAATGAAATGCTGGTGTCGAGCCCGGTACAGAATTTCTCCCTGACTGATCGTAGCGTCGTGATGACGACGGATCTGATCGTTTCTTACCAGACTGATCTCGAAGCAATTTTGCCTTTGTTAATTGAGGCAACTGCAAAAGTAGACAGGGTAGCCCAAGATCCGGCGCCTGCTGCATACCTGATGAAATTTGGGACGGACGGTTTAGAGCTACGTGTTGCATTTTGGATTCCCGATCCTGAAAATGGGCGTACTGGCGTGTTGTCGAATGTCAATCGCGCACTCTGGCAAGTGATACAAGAGCATAAAATTAATCTGCCGTATCCTCAGCGTGTGGTTACTTTGGCATCTACGGGCAATCCTATTGTCCCTCCAGTTCGCTAAGGTATAACGATAAATTGGTGCGTTTCCTCTAAAAGCGCGTACAATGCGGTCGCGCTTAAATTTAATTTCGCCCTCGTTTCTTTGTGATATAAGCTAAGAAGCATACGTTAACAACGGAGTACATGTCATTTTGAGTACATTTATTGATACAGTTGTAGATTTTCTGTCCAACGGCTTTACCCGTGCTACGGGATGGCAAGTCTTTATTTTTACGATGGTAGTTACCCATATCACCATCGCTAGTGTGACGATCTTCCTGCATCGCTGCCAGGCGCATCGCGCGTTGGATTTGCATGCAATACCGAGTCATTTCTTTCGCTTCTGGTTATGGCTGACAACGGGCCAGGTGACTAAAGAGTGGGCTGCGGTACATCGCAAGCATCACGCTAAATGTGAAACCGAAGAAGATCCTCATAGCCCGCAAACGCGCGGTATCAAAAAGGTCTTAACAGAAGGTGCTGAGTTATACCGTATTGAATCTAAAAACTTAGAAACAATACAAAAATACGGTCACGGTACACCAGATGACTGGATGGAACGTAATGTCTATACCCGTTTCAGCTGGCAGGGTGTGGCTTTGATGCTGATTATTGATTTCCTGTTGTTTGGTGTCGTTGGTGTCACAGTATGGGCTGTGCAGATGATGTGGATCCCTGTGACAGCTGCTGGCATTATTAACGGCATTGGTCATTACTGGGGTTATCGCAATTACGATTGCGTTGATGCATCGACAAATATTTTCCCGATCGGCATTTTGATTGGTGGCGAAGAGTTGCACAACAATCATCATACTTTTGGCACCTCGGCAAAATTGTCATCAAAATGGTATGAATTCGATATCGGCTGGATGTATATCCGCTGCATGGAAACCATCGGTTGGGCAAAAGTCAAAAAAGTCGCTCCGGAACCCAAATTCGCGGAAGTGAAGTCAGTAATTGATATGGAGACTTTGCAAGCCGTGATTACGCATCGCTATGACGTGATGGCGAAGTACACCAAATCATTGCGTCGCACCTGGCGTGACGAAGTAGCTTTTTTGCGTGAAAAGGCGCAATTTGAAGCGGCGCGCCTGAAGGTGACAAAAAAATTGTTGCAACGTGAGCCAACCAAGTTGGAAGCACCACAAAAGCAACAGTTGTCAGAAGTGCTTGCACATAGCGCAGCATTGAAGACCATGCACGAGATGCGCGTTGAGTTAGGCCTGATCTGGGAACGCTCTACCGTGAGTCGTGAACAGTTGGTGCAGCAGTTGCAAGACTGGTGCACACGTGCAGAGGCTTCTGGTATTCAAACACTGCATGATTTTTCTCGCCGTCTGCGTACTTACGCTTAATTTCGCTGAATGTTGGCAAGATAGCTTAATAAGAAAAATTTCTCAAAAGACACCTCCGGGTGTCTTTTTTTTTCTTCTGCACAGCGATGTACTGGGTCTACTGGATGACCTAATCTGGAGCATTGAAAGTCAAAGGTCATTTTAGATAGGTCTTGGTTAAGCAGCCGTAGGGCTGGTACAACCCGCGCAGTGTGCGCGTTTGATCGTGTTCGCGGGTTGCGCCCGCCCTAGAAGTTTAACAATAAAAAAACCCCGCAAAATTGGCGAGGTTTTTTATATTCCAGAAAGAAGCAAAATTATTTAATTTTGGTTTCTTTGTAGATAACGTGCTTACGTGCTTTTGGATCAAACTTCATGATCTCCATTTTTTCAGGCATAGTGCGCTTGTTTTTGGAGGTTGTGTAGAAGTGACCAGTACCAGCTGTAGATTCCAGCTTGATTTTGTCGCGACCAGATTTAGCCATGATATTTTCCTAACAATAGTTTAGCTTAAACTTTTTCGCCGCGAGCACGCAGGTCAGCCAAAACGGCATCGATGCCGACTTTGTCAATGACGCGCAGACCAGCATTGGACAAACGCAGAGAAACCCAACGGTTTTCTGACTCTACGAAAAAGCGACGATTTTGCAGATTTGGCAAAAAGCGACGTTTTGTTTTGTTATTAGCGTGGGAAACATTGTTGCCAACCATTGGCCCCTTCCCAGTCACTTGGCATACACGTGCCATGATTAACTCCTTAATAGTTTCCGAAATTGGAAAAAATGAGAGTATAAACAAAAAACTGTGATTTATCAACGACTTGTGAAAAACAATTGTGTCTTTCAGTATTTTTATATTTAACAATTTAACTTTACTACATTAAACCATGCTCTGCAAACGAATACACGTGCGGGTTGGCTACGATAAAATGATCCAGAACTTTGATATCGACCAAGCCCATGGCTTGTTGTAAATTTTTCGTCAAATCGATATCAGCACGACTGGGTTCGCATGAGCCAGAGGGGTGGTTATGGGCGAGGATGATGGCAGCTGCGTTGTGAAACAGCGCCGTTTTAACGACTTCTCTGGGGTAGACACTGGCGTGATTTAAGGTACCTCGGAATAATTCTTCTGAAACGATCAACCTGTTTTTGATATCGAGAAACAATACCGCAAATGATTCATAGGTTTTATTTCCTAAGAGTAATTGTAAGTAGTTTTTGACAGCCTGCGGCGATGAGAGTGAGGCATTTACTTTTAATTCTTCGTTGATCGCTCGTTTTGCCAGTTCCAGAACAGCGTGCAATTGCGCATATTTGGCATTTCCAAGGCCATGTATTGCTGAAAAATCTCTGATATTGGCGCTAAATAGTTTGGAAAGGGATCCAAAATGACTAATCATGTCTCGCCCAAGATCCACGGCACTTTTGCCGCTTACCCCTGTTCTTAAAAATACGGCAAGTAATTCTGCGTCTGACAAAGCCGCTGAACCAAATTTGATTAATCTTTCACGGGGGCGCTGATCTTCCGGCCATTCCTTAATTGCCATTACCTGATTCTCCTGTTTGAAATGCGAGAAAAATTTTCAAGAGCAAAAGCTGGCTTACAATACTGGCTTATTCGTTGACGCTTTTCATTTTGATTAAACCAGATATGACCACACCCGATACTCCTGTCGTCACCAAAGACGCTTACCTGACTTTACATTACCGCCTTGCAACATTAGATGGTCAAGATATTATCAGTACCTTTAATGAAAGCCCCGCAACTTTACAAATGGGTACAGGTCAGCTTGCACCTGAGTTAGAAAATACGTTGTTAGGGTTTGCCGAAGGCTCGCACGTTACGCAAGAGTTGGTACCAGAAAAAGCTTTTGGCCCACGTAATCCCGAACTGGTTCAACGCGTATCATTAGAGACCTTAAAAGCAAACTCCGCTTTTGGTGAACAATATGTGATTGGCGATCTGGTTGAATTTTCTGCGCCTTCAGGCGGTCGTTTTGCTGGTGTGTTGCGTTCGGTCGATGAGCAAGGTTACATTTTTGATTTCAATCATCCTTTGGCAGGTCAATCTGTCTTGTTCGAAACTAAGATCATAGGAATTTTGTAAAAATATGGATAAGGAAATTCTGTTGGCGCAGCCACGCGGGTTTTGTGCTGGTGTGGATCGCGCAATTGAGATTGTTGAACGTGCATTGCAACAATTTGGTGCGCCCATCTATGTTCGTCACGAAATTGTGCATAACGCTTATGTCGTCAATGATTTGAGAACCAAAGGCGCAATATTTATTGAGAACTTAGAAGATGTTCCGGCTGGGAATACCTTAATTTTTTCTGCACACGGTGTGTCGCAAGCTGTTCGCAAAGAAGCAGAAGAACGTGGGGTTACCGTTTTTGATGCAACTTGTCCGCTGGTCACGAAGGTTCATATGGAAGTCGTCAAAATGCGACGCGAGGGCCGTGAAATTATTATGATCGGTCACGATGGACACCCTGAAGTCGAGGGAACGATGGGGCAAAGTGACGATGGAATGTACCTGGTTGAGACTGTAGAAGACGTGTCGAAACTGAAGGTAAATAATCCTGAAATGCTGGCATATGTATCTCAAACCACGCTTTCTGTTGATGATACGGCAGAGATTATCGACGCGCTGAAATTGCGTTTTCCTATGATTAGCGAACCGAAAAAGGGCGACATCTGCTACGCGACAACGAATCGTCAGGAAGCGGTCAAATTTATGGCGCCGCAAGTCGAATTAGTGATCGTCGTCGGAAGTCCGAATAGTTCCAATTCTAACCGTCTGCGCGAAGTTGCAGAAAAGATGGGCGCAACAGCCTACATGGTTGATAATGCCACTCAGATCAATCCTGAATGGCTTGAGGACGTGCAGAGGGTTGGTGTGACAGCCGGTGCTTCGGCACCAGAGGTGTTGGTTGACGAAGTAATCGCCCGTTTGCGTGAACTTGGAGCACGCAGTGTTCGCCCGCTCGAAGGTGTGGAGGAAAACGTTACTTTTCCTATGCCAAAAGGATTAAGTGGTACTAAGTAGAACCTCCATGCAACAAGCGTGGCTTCCGGATTTGATTTAAATCAGTTTTTTTCTTTGTTTTCGATATTTTATTTTGTGAATTCGTGTTTATGATGGCGCACATTCAAATTTGGGCTATCCCCGATTTGTAAAGCGTGTATGCTGAAGTGACGTATTTGTGGAAAATACGTAGATACGGGTGGTTTTTTTACCACTAGGATAGGGCTGTCGATGGGTATAATCGCCGCCACTTCAATGGCGTATTCAAGAAGTCTAAATATTAGAAAAAACTTTTACCAAAAGTTGCAGAGGAGATTTGAATCATGTGTAATTCACGTAATATTGTCACTCTCAGTATGATGACGCGCCTTTTTAGGTAGCAAGCGCTACAACTTGAGCGGCACCTTTTCGATAGGGGTGCCGTTTTTGTTATCAGGAACAATTTTGCTGTAAAAAAGTATGAAGGCTTACCCGCTGTTTCGTACCAAGCCAGTTGAAATTTCGATTCGTTCATAGAGAGAGATGCAAATATGGATACCCTTATCCAACAAATTATTAATGGCCTTGTCTTAGGTAGTATGTATGCATTAGTCGCACTGGGCTACACCATGGTTTATGGTGTCCTCAATCTGATTAATTTCGCTCACGGCGATGTGCTGATGGTCGGCGCGATGGCCGGTCTGAGTATTCTCAAAGTTTTACAAGAATACGCTCCTGGCATGCCAGGTATCGCGATGCTGATGATTGCAATCATTGGTGCAATCCCAGTTTGTATCGCCGTTAACGTACTGATTGAACGTGTTGCTTATCGTCGTTTGCGTAATGCACCGCGTTTAGCGCCATTGATTACAGCGATCGGTGTTTCTATTCTGGTGCAAACATTTGCGATGATGATCTGGGGTCGCAGTCCGGTTTCATTCCCACCAATCATGCCAACCGTTCCGGTACAAATTGGCGGTGCTGTGATTTCTCAAATTCAGATTCTGTTACTGGTTCTGGCGACCATTGCCATGATAGGGCTGGTGCTGTTGGTCGAAAAAACCAAAATGGGTCGCGCTATGCGTGCTACAGCTGAAAACCCGCGTGTGGCTGGTTTGATGGGTGTCGACTCCAATAAAGTGATTGTCGCAACATTTGCGATTGGTGCCGCTCTGGCAGCGATTGCTGGTGTGATGTGGACCGCCAACTATTCTTCTGCACAATTTGCGATGGGTTTTGTGCCCGGTCTGAAAGCATTCTCTGCCGCTGTCTTAGGTGGTATCGGTAATATTTACGGTGCGATGGTCGGCGGTATTTTGCTTGGCCTCATTGAGAGTCTGGGGGCAGGTTATATCGGTGATTTGACTGGTGGTATTTTAGGTAGCCAGTACCAAGATATTTTCGCCTTCGTGGTTTTGATTATTGTTCTGACATTGCGTCCATCCGGCATCATGGGTGAACGTGTTGCTGATCGTGCTTAAGGGGAAGATCAATGTCGACTATATTTGACGTAAAAGCTAATCCAAAAAAAGCCTACACAAGTTTTGCTTTGCTGGCAATAGTTCTGTTGTTGTTCCCATTCGTGGCAGCGAACTTTGGTAACTCATGGGTACGTATTATTGATTTTGCCCTGTTATACATTATGTTGGCGCTGGGCTTGAATATTGTGGTGGGTTTTGCTGGTTTGCTGGATTTGGGTTACATCGCGTTTTATGCGACTGGGGCTTATCTGGCGGCAATTTTTGGTTCACAGCAATTTGCAACGATTCTTGAATCCTTTATCGATAACTATCCTGCGCTAGGTAACTTTTTAGTTGCTGTTTGTGGGCCAGAAATCACTAAAAATGGTATTCATTTGTCTGTTTGGGTGATCGTCCCATTTGCGGCTGCCATTGCTGGTATGGCTGGAGCAATACTGGGAGCTCCGACATTAAAACTGCGTGGTGACTATCTGGCGATTGTGACCTTGGGTTTCGGCGAGATTGTGCGTATTTTCATGAATAACATGAATTCTCCAATCAATTTCACGAATGGCCCACAAGGTATCAACATGATTGATCCTATCCGCGTGTTTGGTGTTTCACTCGCTGGTGAAGGTGGGGTGGTCAATTTTGGCAGTTTTACGATGCCGTCAGTGAACGCTTATTATTTCTTGTTCCTGGCATTGTGTATCTTTATCGTGTTTGTCTCATTACGTTTGCAAGACTCTCGTTTAGGACGCGCATGGGTGGCAATCCGTGAAGACGAAATCGCCGCTAAAGCGATGGGTCTGAATACACGTAACATCAAACTGTTGGCATTCTCCATGGGTGCTTCGTTTGGTGGTGTATCCGGTGCGATGTTCGCGTCGTTCCAGGGCTTCGTTTCGCCAGAATCGTTCTCGTTGATGGAATCTATCGTTGTGTTGGCGATGGTGGTGTTGGGCGGTATTGGCCATATTCCTGGTGTGATCCTTGGCGCAATTTTATTGGCAGCGTTGCCTGAAGTATTGCGTCACGTGGTAGAACCAGTCCAAATGCTCTTGTTCGGAAAAATCTGGATTGAAGCTGAAGTTCTGCGTCAGTTGTTGTACGGTCTGACGATGGTGGTTGTGATGTTGAATCGTCCTGCGGGTTTGTGGCCAGCGCCTAAACACGAAGACAGAATCGCTAAAACGAACGAAGCGGCAGCTTAAGGAAGATCAAGATGACTGAAGAAACAATGTTGAAAATTGAAGGTGTGAATAAGCGTTTCGGTGGTTTGCAAGCACTTTCAAATGTAGGAATTAATATTAAAAAAGGGCAAATCTACGGTTTGATCGGTCCTAATGGCGCGGGTAAAACGACCTTTTTTAATGTGATTACTGGTTTGTACCAGCCAGATACCGGTACGTTTGAACTTGCTGGTAAACCTTATTCGCCATCTGCTCCGCATGAAGTAGCGGAAGCAGGGATTGCACGGACGTTTCAAAATATCCGTTTGTTCGGTGAAATGACAGCGCTGGAAAACGTCATGGTAGGACGTCATATTCGTACTCATCAAGGAGTTTTTGGCGCGATTTTCCGCCATGCAGCAGCGCGTAAGGAAGAAGCAGAAACCCGCAAGCGAGCACAAGAGCTGTTGGACTTTGTAGGTATCGGTCAATTTGCCGACCGTACTTCCAAGTTTTTGTCTTACGGCGATCAACGCCGTCTTGAAATTGCACGTGCACTGGCAACTGAACCAAAATTGCTGGCACTTGATGAGCCTGCGGCGGGTATGAATGCAACCGAAAAACTGGCATTGCGTGAATTGCTGGTTAAGATCAAGGCTGAAGGTAAAACAGTGTTACTAATTGAGCATGACGTTAAATTAATGATGGGTTTATGTGACCGCATCACCGTGCTCGAATATGGTAAGCCGATTGCAGAGGGCATCCCATCAGATATCCAGAAAAATCCGGCAGTGATTGAAGCGTACTTGGGAGGTGCTCACTAATGGCTGAGAACGTATTAAAAATCAGCAATCTGAAGGTTGCTTATGGTGGTATCAAGGCTGTTAAGGGCATTGATCTTGAAGTCAATAAAGGTGAGCTGATTACCTTGATCGGTGCCAATGGTGCTGGCAAGACCACTACTTTGAAAGCTATTACCGGCACTTTGCCTAGCTGCAAAGTCGAGGGTGATATTTTTTATCTGGGTGAAAATCTCCGTGGTAAAAAATCATTTGAGTTGGTGACTAGTCACTTGGCAATGGTTCCTGAAGGCCGCGGTGTTTTCACCCGTATGACCATCCATGAAAATCTGATGATGGGTGCTTACACCAGAAATGATACTGCCGCCATCAATGAAGATATCGAGAAATGGTACTCCGTTTTCCCACGCTTGAAAGAGCGTTCGGCGCAGTTGGCGGGGACTTTGTCCGGTGGTGAGCAGCAAATGCTGGCGATGGCTCGTGCATTGATGAGCCATCCAAATTTGTTATTGCTCGATGAACCATCGATGGGTTTGTCGCCTATTATGGTCGAAAAAATCTTTGAAGTGGTTCGCAACGTATCAGCGCAGGGCGTGACTATTTTGCTGGTTGAGCAGAATGCGAAACTGGCTCTGCAGGCGGCGCACCGTGGTTATGTGATGGATTCAGGTTTGATCACCATGAGCGGTAATGCTAAAGATATGCTGGACGATCCTAAGGTTCAGGCAGCATATCTGGGTGAAGCTTAAGTCTCAGATTCATTCAACATAAATAAAAAAGCCAGTCAGATTTTTTCTGACTGGCTTTTTTTATATAAGATGCGCCCCGTTAACGCTATGCACTTTGAGCGACGATTGACGATGGTGAAAATACTCTGATCCTATGGGCATCAGGGTCTTGCGCGACAAACGTATATCCAAAATCCAACTCACAAGGTGTTTGAATCATGACCAGGCCACGCGAGCACCATAACTGGTAAAGCGCATCTACCTCGGTATTGCTTTTAACGGCAATGGCTATCTCTGCACCACCACCGGTCAACGATGCATTTGGCAATACGCCATCTTTACCCCATAAGCCCAACATTACGCCAGAAGAAAGCGCAAACATGGCAAATGTTGGTGAGCTTTCAATTGGTTCGTGTCCTAACAGAACAGAATAAAACTGCGCACTGACGGCTGGTTGGCTTACATATAAAAGTACGAAATTAGGGTCTGTCATGATTTATCTCCAAATATTGAACAACATTAAAAGGTGTCGCCGATCTGTTCATCGAAAGGCGCTAACGCATGGCTATAATAAGGAGATGTATTGTCAGTTTCTGTCAGTAGTCGATACAAAGTTTTGCAGGTTTAATTTCAAAAGACGATAGCCTGATATTGTTAAAAACTAGGATTACCAATGCGAAGCGTACACTTAACTGAATATGAACCTGATTTGTTGAACAGAGATGTTGATTTGCTAAGTCAGATTCGACCTTTGAACCCAGATTCTGATCAAGAGCTCACTTTAGTTGCATCAAGAATGCGTCAGACGCTCATTGAAGTTGAAAGTCAGGAATTTGCAGATACGATGTATTCCGTCGATTGGTTAAAAGCCCGTGTACTCTGGCATCTCGATCAAAGTCAATGTCAGGGACAAGTATTTTTGATGGGCGATGAGACTGGATATATTGTCGGTCACACGATTGTTCGCATTGAAATTATCGACAGTGGCGTAAGCGAAGGCTTATTTTCAACAAGCTATATTGATCCCGCATATCGTCAGCGGGGATTTGCCAGTGCTTTGTTGCTTCAGGGCGAAGCCTGGATGCAAGCACAATCACAAAGGGTGGCAACAACCTGGACGGCAGCAACCAATGATAAATTAATTAAACTGTATGAAAAACACGGTTATGCGATCGTCCAGAATCATTTCCATGAGGTCAGTCAAAGTTGGATGGTGAAGTTAAGTAAGCAATTCGATCGTGACTTTCAATAGAGAGTAAAGGAGAGGATGTTGCGAAACACATCATTCGTAAATCTCCCATCCATCAGTCGTCACGATGTAGTAATAAAAAATATCTATCGTATGCGGTTGAGGTTTTTTGATGATGTATTCGTAGTATTGCTCTATTTCGTAACTTTTTACTTCGATTGAATATGACCCAGCCAGATAACCGTAGTTTTCAGCGAGTGCAGTTCTTCCGTTTGCCTAAGGAACATGGATTTATTCCTGTTTGGGTCTTTAATCGTGATGGTGAGGACAATAGTTTGTCAGCATTAGTCGTAGATATGAGCGAAAGCGGTATCCAGTTATTGACTTCTTTTGATGAAAAAATTGCGCATTCACAGTATCAATTGCGCATTTTAGAGGAAGAAGAAAATGCACTGGAAATGCCGGTCATTCAACTCAAGCATATCTGGTCTACGCCTGAGGGTGGGATGCATATCCGGTCCGGATTTAGCTTTCAACCCATGGATAGTGAAACCGTTATTTTGATTCTGCAACGTATGCAAACTCGCCAGCAGAACTACATACGCTGTGCTTTGACACCTGCTAGCGTTGTTTAACACTACAAACATATTGAAGTGATTACTAATTGGCTAAGCTTGAAGAAATCATTACCGCAAATTTAAGTGGAAATACTCAATAAAATAGCGGATTCCTTCTCATGACAGTAAATCTTGACGGACGAAGCATCCAGAGTAAATTATAGGGTGGTGTTTAAATTTCCTGCATTTCTGTAGAGCCGTGGGATCTTGTTTTTGCTCAGTACCACCATTACCAGGCTCCCTACGGCCAATATCAACCAATTGAGGGCAGGATTGTGCATACTTTGTGCCAGATCGAACAAAACCCCGCCAGCCATACTACCAATCATATTACCCATACTTTGATAGAGCATTTGTCGCGACATGAGTTGCCCGGTATCGGCGTTGACCTTGTCAGCAAATCGCGCAGTTAATACATCCAGTGACGGCCCATAAAATACTTGTCCGAACGAAAGCAAGATCGCTGACGTGATAACTGCAGTACTTGAATGCCCAAAAAGTATCATTACGACGAAGCTCACGAATAAACATAGATAGCCAATTTGTAAGAACTTGAAATGATCACGGGTTCTGATCGCACGTTTTGAGATGGGTATCTGGAAAAAAATGATGACTAAAGCCGCCAGCCAAAATGGTGTTGAAACGGGAATATCAGGGGTGAATTTAGGAATATGTAAGCTGAAACCTATCATTGGTTGTACAGCAAAACACCAAAAAACGGCATTCGACAAATAAAACATGAAGGGCAATTCTGCCATTCTCGATGTTCTGGCATTGTTTGAATTTTTAGCACTTATCTGTTGCGTTACGATGTCAGATTCGTTGTTCACCTGAACCTGCGCTGCCAGATATAGTGCTTCATTTTTTGCAATCGCTTTCATCGCGATGAGCATAAACACACCATACGCGATAAAGGTGATCAGGACGATTAAAAAGACCAGTTGCAAATGATCATGTGGGACCCAACTTGCTGTCAGATAACCTCCCACTAAACCCATACGTATTGCAAATGCGAGGCGACTAAACAGTGCCGATTGATCTAACTCTCTGAGTTTTAATAAATAATTTTTTAATCCTGGAAACGACAAACCACTGCCTAATCCTGCGAGCAGTGCCAGTGTCGCTAATGCCCATGCATGATCTAAAAATGCCATGCAATACAAGGCGACACCTTCTAAAAAAATATTGCCTGACACCGCCCATGGATGATTTGCGGCCTTGGGAAAACGACTTCCGGCGTATGAACCCAAGACTCGTCCTAAATTGAGCCCAAATAAAATCGACGCTGCCCAAAATCCAGAAAAGTGCTTGCCAGTTTCTGAAACGATAATAGGCGTGTAGAGAGCGACGCCGCCGGATGCGATGGCGACGCCGACATAGATCAGGTAAGAATTAAATACCGCGTTGAATTTTTTATTTTGCATAAATGAACAGATCAATTTGCCTGATCAAATTATGGCAAACTGAAAAGTGCGTTTCAGGAGATGTCGTCACTTTGGGAAAGATAAAACCTGAACTGGATTACGTTATTGATAGCGTTAATCTGATGATTGTACCGCGTGATGAGGTTTGAGGTCATGTGAGAACACATTATTCTCGCGGTGAGCCATGCATCTTCGTCCGATATTAGTTCATGAGATGATGTACAACTTTGTTGAAGCTTTCGCGGAAAAGCGCATCTTTCTGTAAAACGAAGTCGGGTATATCTTCATCTTGTTTAAGTTGAGACGCGGTGATTAAAACACATTTTGTATTTTTAGATTTTCCCCCAAGGCGTTGTGCCGCACTGATCAAGGCCATACCATTCATACGAGGCGTCTCCAGGCCAGTGACAACCAGGTCAAATGGTTCGGACAATATCCTGCCTAAACCAAGGTAGCCATCTTTTGCAACTTCTATGCGAAACCGATACATTTTCAAGACATCTCTAATGATGTTGACGACGACATCTGAGCTTTCAATGACCAATGCAGAATAAGGATTTTGTCGTGCCCGATTCCTCAGACCTTGTAGCTTGAGTCTGATTTCTTCGTCCGGAGTTTTTGATTGCTGATACTGAGACGTAACGTTTCGCAGTAAATCGATGTATTCCAATGCCGTGCTGACGAAGCCTTGATACAGTGACTCAGTATGCTCTAACAGGCCGGATATTAAGTCTTCAAACGGGTGGCAAATATCTGAAATGACATGCATGCCATACGTACCACCACTACCTTTTAAACTATGAATTTGTCGATACAGGTCGCGGCAAATTTCTAATTCAAACCCTTGTGACTCCAGCTTTAAAACCAGGCTTTCCAGATCATCAATGTGCGAAGGTAAATCATTCAAATAATTGGAACGCAACGCATCTAGCATTGCTTGAGCCTTATTCATATTTTATTTACTTACGAAATGAGTTGGTCGGAGTCGTTTCAGTCACGTCAGCAATCATGAACGGCTTATTGTGAGTGTTTATGTTTTCATGGTCAATCAACTTTTAAGAAACAACATGACTGTCAAAATTTCGTTGCTAAAAGTAGCAAATGCACATCCGGTGAGAGCACTTGTCATTGTTGACGGGCTATTCACCGGTGAAGTATTTTGATCGCTATCTATTAGGGTTACTACGTAATTTTGTCTTATATTTTGGTACAAAAATATAAAAAAATATAAAAAAGTACTAAATTAAGATTCTTTTTGTCCTGCCTGGCGAGACTTACTTGATTTTGATTTTCAATGTGTATTGTCGATGCGAGACTACGTCTGTGATTCGCTAACAAGCAGTTCTGCCGAAGATACGCTACACAATTCGTGTGTAGTTGAATTTAAATACACATTGATAAAAAAGGAAGAAATCATGTTGAAAAATAAATTGATGATCGCATTGTTGACCGCTACTGGTTTGATGTTGAGCGCTGCCGCTTCTGCCCAAGTGTACGTTGGTGGCACAGTTGGTAAAGCGTCCTGGAGTGAAGATTGTACTGGTCAGTCCAGTTGCACTACTAATGCAAGCGCCTACAAAATCTTAGGCGGTTACAATATCAATGAGAAATTTGCGGTTGAAGCGAGTTATTTCTCCTTAGGTACCGTGAATGGAACTCAAAATACAACTGGTGGTTTAAATGCTTACAACTTAACCGGTACTGGCTTTGAATTATCTGGCTTGTACAATCAGGCATTGACCGACAAATTGACAGGCTTTGCGAAGCTGGGTGTGGCGAGAATCAAAGCGAAAAATAATTACATCGCTTTCGATACACCAGGTAGTGATAGCACAACATCTACAGCGCCGGTTTTTGGTGCAGGTTTGACTTACAAACTGACCGATAAACTGGCACTGCGTGGTGAAGTTGAAACACGTAAGATCAAGTACGATGGCGATAAAGAAGCTGTTACCAACTACTCTGTTGGTATGCAATATAGCTTCTGATCACGATGATCAACCACTGTTGAATATTGATCAGATATTGTTCGCTTTGTTGTAATAGAAAAACCGGAATGTTTCGCTGTGGCAAACATATCCGGTTTTTTATTTTTTAATTGTCAGTTGCTCTTAAAATAGTCGACATTTCTTTTTTACTTAAGTTACAACTACTTACGATTGAAACAGTTTGGGCGTCAACTTGAAACACTTTTCTTACGTTAAATAGACACAATGCCCCATTTTCAATATTTACAGGACTAATTCCATGTCAGAGAACCAAGTAAGCAAACGTATTCATCCTCTCGTCGCTGGAGCCGCCGTGTCTGTTATCCTTGCCAGCCTGGTTGGTATTGCAGCCATGACAGGTGTTTTGCCTAATTCAAACAGCACGCCAAAAGTTGATAATCAAACTGGGCAAAGTAGCGCAAGTAATGTTGCGGCTTCAGCGTTACCTTCCAGCGAAACAAATGTTGATGTTGTAACCCCGAAGATTGTTAAACAAGAAAATCTTCCACCGTCTGAGCGACAAGTAATTCGCAAAGCAGAAGTACCGGTTACGCATACCAATCTGGCTCAAAATGAACCGAATCCTGAACCTGTCGTTCACAAAATTTGCGAAACCTGCGGTATCGTCGAGTCTGTCCGCGCAATTGAAGTACAAGCTGATCACGGAAGTGGCCTCGGTGCCGTTGCTGGTGCATTGTTGGGCGGCGTATTAGGAAATCAGGTTGGAAATGGAAATGGTCGTACTCTGGCAACAGTAGCAGGTGCTGTTGGTGGCGGGGTCGCCGGAAATGCCATCGAAAAGCGTGAGCGAACAAACACAGTATATGAAGTGAAGGTAAGAATGGATAACGGTCAGATCCGTACTTTCAAACCTTCCGTGCAACCTCAATACCGCGAAGGTGAGCGCGTTCATATCTCGAACGGCAGTGTCGTTGTAGGTTAATGAGTGTTCAGTGATTCTGTGCTTTGATCATTCTCATTGCCAATGCACAGAACATCTGTTCAAGAGAGTATCCCCTTAAGGCAATCCATCACGCCAATCGGAAAGTATCTTCGGCATATCAGCCATCGCTTCGCAAGGCGGCAATCGGGTCAAGTTCCGCTGCCTGGCGGGCAGGGAATACGCCAAAGCCCATACCAACAGCGATACATAATGTGACAGCCAATAGCAGGCTCAATGGTGACCACGCGACCGACCATCCGGCGAAAGCAGCAATACTATACGCAGCGATCGCGCCTAGTACCAAACCAAGCAAGGCGCCAGAAAAGGCGATCACCAGTGCCTCGGCTAAGAATTGTTGTACCACATCATTTTTGCGCGCACCCAATGCACGCTTTAATCCGATTTCCCGACGTCTTTCGAGTACATTTGCGAGCATGATATTCATGATGCCTATACCACCTACCAGCAATGAAACTGCGGCTATTGAGCTCATCACAACCGTAAAAATTTTTTGAGTTTGTTGATGTTGGCGGTACAAACCCATAGGGACAATTAAATTGGTGTCATCCACACCTGCATGCCTCTGACTGACTAAAGTTTGCAATACACGGGCCGCTAAATCAGGGGCAACTTTTCCATCCAGGCGCAAACTGATCCCATCCACTTCATCTTCGATTTCTGAAAAATGAAAACGTGCCCGGGCGCTTTCCCATGGAACAAAAAGCCGTTCATCATCCAATCCAAGTTTGACACCTTCAAATTCGTTTTTGTTTAAAGAGCGATCGGCCAGCACGCCAACGACTTCTAACCATACATGATTAAGTTTGAGTTTAGCCCCAACCGGATTGGCTTCACCAAATAAATTATGGGCAAGACGTGGACCTAAAACACATACCGGGGACAGCGTTGCGCTGTCTTCCGTACTAATCCAACGTCCTAGTGCAACTTGCACGCCGCTATGTTCTGCGTAGGCTGGCGAGACTGCAAATGCGCGGGCGCTAACGACATTGTTGTTGCTTGCAAGCAGGTCAACTTTGATTTCTTTCTTAAGCGCCGTTGATTGCGCTCCCGGAACAACTTGTAAAGCCGCGTCGGCATCTGCTGCAGAAAGGCCAAGTGAACGTGTTCGGATTTCTTTAAGTTTGTCGGCATCAATACCTTTACTCTCAACGAGGATGTTATTAAGTCCCAGTTCTGCGACCAGACGCAATGCTTCGCGCTGACTTCCTTCGCCAACCGCTAACATTGCAACAATTGCGGCAACACCAAAAATCATTCCCAATAAGGTTAAGCCAGTCCGCAACTTGCGCCGCTGCAGCTCTTCTATTGCTTCTATAATTAATGCTCGCTTCATGTTTTATCGGCTTTCTTTTCTGGCGGCGTTAATATAATTTCTTGTCCTGCCGTGAGTCCATTTTTGATTTCGCTTCGAATTGCCCCGCGTACACCCAGTTCGACCTTTTGCTGCGTCATTTTCTTACCGTTTCTGGTAAACACAGTGAGATGGTCCGCTTCTTGTACCAAGGCAATATTAGGAACAGTTAAGACATTCTTTTTTTCTATAACACTCACTGTTGCTGACAACGCCTGTCCTGGTTTAAGCGCGAGTTTGTTGACGATTTCTTCTGGGATGTTGGCCTCAAATTCACTGAATTTAACTGGCGATTCATTTGATTTAACCGTGGCGCTACTGCCAACTTTGGTGACGATTAATTCGATCTCAGTACCGGTGCCAGCCAGACGTGCGTGGATTGGCAAACCTGTCTTCAAACCAAATGCGCGGCCTTCTGGAAGGCTGAAACTTGCTACCAGATGTGACAGATCGGGCAGCATACCGATCTCCTCTCCTGGTCTGCGATTAGAGCCAATTTGTGGTTTGCTTCCGTCCCATGATTTGACCAGATTGAACA
Source organism: Undibacterium sp. Ji67W (assembly GCA_049340365.1). GTDB lineage: Bacteria > Pseudomonadota > Gammaproteobacteria > Burkholderiales > Burkholderiaceae_D > Undibacterium. The sequence continues at coordinate 174,113 of JBMPOY010000009.1, forward strand.
CGCCATCATGAGGTGCAATCAGATCGAGCCCGGATAAATTTTTTCGTAATTGTTGTGCCTTGAGCTCAACGCTATCTTTTTGTGATTGCAATAACGCCAGGTTCGCATGAGTGCGCGCCTGAATTTGTCCATTCTTCCAGTTCAGATAGGTTTGTTTTGCAGTTAAAAATCCAACATCTTGCAAAGCATCTAAAATCTGATTGCGCGAAAATACGGAGACGTCGGCATCGACATAGCGTCGACTCAATTGCAAATCAGCTTTTACTTTGGCACGATCAGCGTCGAGCGTCGCATGGTTCATCGCGTCGTCATTTGTCAGTCCGACGGCGGCCAACTCTTTACGTAGTAATTCTGTATCAGCTTGCGATAAATCCATCCGTGAGCGTGGCGCATCAAAGCTGGCGATGATTTGTCCTTTTTTGACGACACTGCCATCAGGCACCATTTCTAACAAAATCCGCGAATCCCAACCGTTGCCAGGGACATTGAGAGGCGTGTTGTTGGCAGCTTTGATTTCGCCATGTACTTTGATATTTTCTTGCCATGCTTTTGCGCTTAATATTTCAGTCGCATTTGGCTCAGAATTGTCGTTGCTACAAGAACATAAAAAAATCGTGAAGAGTACGACCCCTGCTTTCATAGTTTAGCCTCTGACTTGGTTTGCGCTTGTGCGCTTACAACGTTTGCTGCCTTCGATAAACTTACCTGCACGGCGGAGCCAGGCTTTAAGCCTTTCGGAGGGCTATCAAATTCGAGCTCTATATCTCGTACGATGATGGCTTGTTTTGCGGATTTACCATGGAATACGTTGCCCAAGGCAGTTACTTTGGCATTGAGTTGCACATTTCCAGAGGATACCGTCACACGTGCTGGCTGACCAATGAAGACGCCGGAGGCTTGTGCCTCGGGCACCTTGGCATTGACAAATAATTTATCTTGATCGGCCAGGGTCGCAACTGACATGCCCATCCAGATTTGTGTTCCCGGGGTAAATTTATTGCCCTCGTAATCAGTCTTGTAAAGTAACATCCCACGTCGAGGTGCATGAATAGTCAATGCTTGTTGGCCTTTCGTATAGAGATTGATGCTGTCCTGTGTTTGCGCAAGTTGTGCCAGATTGCCTTTGTATTCTGCACTTCGATAATCTTGCTGTGCTGTACGTAATTTCGCCGCAAGAATTGCAAGTTCAGTGGTCATGTTTTTTTCTATGACCAATTTATCGTAATCGACACGGCGGATTAATTCTCTTGGCATCATCGCTTTTTTTGCAGCTTTCTCAGCGTTGCTTTTTGCTTCCTGAACTGCCAGCTCATCGCTTTTTTCTAATTCAACCTGACTTAGTTTGAATTTTTCCATTGTTCTTTGTTGTTCTTTCAGCGCACTTTTTTGCGTCTCTAACTGCTGAGAAATATCCGCTGCCTGAAAAACGGCCAACATTTGTCCCGGCTCTATGGTACTGCCCTCCGGCGCCAATTCTGATAAGGTGTATTTCCAAATGTATCTGACAGTCGGCGGTGCAATGGGCGAGGTCAAACGCGAAAGCACTTCACCTTCAATGTTGATGTCATTGAGTGATTTTTCGTGCGCAGTTTTGATCCGGCCCTGCGGCGATGCTGGAGCACTTGTCTTTTTTTTGGGTTCGATGAGAACACTCATGCCCGGGACAAGTTTTAATTGGAGCCCGGCAGGCAAAGCGATGTCTACCTTGAAATAACGACCATTTCCCCAGTTTGCGCGCGGCCCGGGTGCGCTGGCGATATGGCTGATTTGCGCATCGATGATGGAGCCGGGTAACGCATCAAAACTGAGCTGGACGGTTTGCTTTTCTGCCAGATGAGGGCGGTCAGCTTCTAGTGCCCACGCTTGGATTTGCAGCGACTTCATACCCATCACTTGCCCTGCAAGGTTGCCTGGAAAACCACTGGAGCCTTCTTCAAAACGTTCCCCGCGCCATTCGTTATAGGCATGGGTGACAATGCCATCCTGACGTGCCCGGACTTCGGACTGCGCAAGTTGGGCTTTTGCAAAGGCGAGACGGATCTGTTGTTTTTTGTTTTCAAGTTCGCCATCTTGTTGGCGCCTGCTGACCGCTAATTTTGCATTGTCAAACGCTTGCTGTTTGACGACCAGATCGCGTTGAGCACGCTCTTTTTCTCCCTGGTAACGATCAAAATCTAAGGCGGAAATCTGACTCTTAGGCAAACTTGCATCGACCAATGCTTTAGCCAAAGCGGCTTTCGCCACAATAAATTCTTTTTCGGTAGTTAATGCATCAACGTCAAGCTTGGCAACATCCATTTTAGTTTTTGAATCCAATTTCTGGATTTCGCTTTCCAATTGCTCAAGATTGTCTGAGCTGGAGGTTTCTATTCGCAACAGTAAATCTCCGGCTTTGACCTTACTTCCTTCCGGAACAAAATTTTTGATCATCACGGGAGATGAATTTGCGGGAGGTATAAAAATGTATTGCGAATCGTTTGCTACGACTTCACCGGTTAATAATACCGGGCGTGATACAAGTGTTGTTTGTGGAACCTTAACAGCCTGTGTCTGGCTCAAGATATTGGAAGAGCCAAGCATCAGGATTGCCGCGAGAGTGGCGTGGTGAGTTTTCATACATCATCCTTGATGATTTTCCCATCGCGCAAATGGATGGTGCGCCGTGCTTGATTCGCGATATGAATATCATGCGTCACCAGCACTAAGGTCTGCCCGTTGGCATTAAGTTCGGTCAGCAACCCTAATACATCGGCAGCACTTTTAGAATCTAAGTTGCCTGTAGGTTCATCTGCTAATAATAAAGCTGGCTGGTTAAGCAAAGCACGTACAATCGCCGCTCGTTGCAATTGGCCGCCTGATAGTTCACCGGGTTTATGGTGTAGCCGTGAACCTAATCCTACCCTTTCGAGCAAGGTGTGAGCTCGTTGTTCTGCTTGCTCATCGCGGGTACTGGCATAACGTTGCGGGAGCAAAACGTTTTCCAACACATTGAGACGCGGTAACAAGTGAAAAGACTGAAATACAAAACCAATACGACGATTACGCATATCAGATGCTGCATCATCATCCATCGCACTGATCTCATCTTCTTGTAAGCGGTAACTACCCTGATCAGGGCGGTCTAACGCACCAAGAATATTTAATAAGCTGGATTTTCCAGAGCCAGATGGTCCCATTATCGCAACAAACTCGCCCGGAGCGATATGTAAATCAATTCCATCTAAAGCTCTGATTTCATTGCCTCCCTGTCGGTAGGTCTTGCGAATATGACTAAGCGTTATCATCTGATTTTTTAACCTGATCCGGGTGAAAAATTATGCCTGCTTTGTGCTTAAGACATTGTCTATGAGCAATGAAAAGAATTTGAGTATCTCTGGTTGATTGTTTTTTGTCAATTAAATTTCATGCAATAATATTGCTTGCTCTTGTCCTCTTGGTCGTCTGAAGTGGGGTTACATTGACGTCAAAAAAAGATGTAAAAAAACCATCAATAAAAATCTTTTTAATGATTTTTATTGATGGTCGTTTAAATATTAAATTTTAAATATTAAATATTAAATATTAAATGCTAAGTGTTGCCTGCAGACTAGACCATGAGACTGAATGGGGGAGCAGAGACGATCAGTTACATTGGATGCCAATGTTTAAAAAGGCATTGCTCGTGGTTTATTCTGGTCGCCGGAATTCATTGTCTACCCACTTCAACGCATTTTGCCTGTTCAGCTTGTACTGTGGCGGGACTTTGACTTTTGCCAATAAATTACCTGCTGCGTCTTCGGCGCTCAGATAGGCATAAGGTTCATCTTCATCCGGCACGATATTGAGCATGATTTTGTAATCGGCGTCGTCAGTACTTAACATCAGACTTTTGTTTAACTGAGCATGGAGCTGCTGCTCGTGCCTGCGTATCACTTCGGATGCTGTTTTGACCAAAGTATTAAATGCATTGGTATCGAGGGGTTTAGGATTTTTTTTATCGCGTCCCATGGTCCATGGGCCGACCAGTGCTGGCTCTGGTTCGCCATCTTTCAGCATGGCGACTGCCCAGCCTTCGTCATCGTCATTTTTAATAACGCGGGCGGTCCAGCCTTTATCGCGCCATAAACGGGGTTCGCGTATTGCCAGATTTTCTGCTTCTGTCGTTTCTTCAACGGCGTTGATGGTGTCGCCACTGGTGTTATCTGTTGCCGTGATGCTATTGCTTGTTGTGGAGTGCTGCAAAACAAATCCTGAGTAGGTAAGAACAGCTGACATCCTACACCCTGGTGAGTGTTCTGGCTAATCTGATAGAGCGGTTAGCGTTAGTAACGTGAAGCTATAGCGGCTGGAATTAGTGTTCACAAATGAAAAAATCCGGCAGGAAGTGTTTCCGGACCGGATTTTGCTTGACACATATCGCGTTGATTTATTCTACAGATTTGATGCTGCCACATTCACTGCTTTTCCATCGGGCGTGAGCATCAATGGTCGCGTGCATTTTGCCTGCTGGCGCGCCTGGTACAGTTCCGGCAGCCATGACGCCATCACTGACCATGTTGTAAGTCCATTCTTTATCGCTCTTGACGATGTATTCGCCAGTGGCATTCGACGTGGAGCCATTTTGCATGTTGCAAACCGCATTGAATTTGCCACCTTTTTCGCTGGCAGAGATAACGTTGACTTTGCAGTTCTTTTGACTCGATTCCATTTTTTTCTTGAAGGATTCGACATCCATGCCTTTTGCTACTTGCTCAGGTGTGACGCAGTATTGAGATTTACCGCTCATTCCTGAATTGGCAAGAGATTTTTCCATGCCTGCGCGCTGCTCAGGTGTCATTGACGCCATACTTTTTTCCATTTGCTTGCGCATCATCTCAACGATATTCTGACCATTGACCAACATGACGTGGTCACTTTCCCAAAGTCCTGGTGCGATTTTGACGCTGACATTCTCGGCATAGGCGGATGCGGTCAATGCCGATGCCGCACACAACAAAAAGCTTAGGCTTGCAGAGATACAGATTTTTTTCATGGATAGTTCCTGATGTTAGGTCAATCTGCGCTCATCCTATGTTGTGGCGCTCGATAGATGAAAGGAGTAAGGCTTGAAATGTTATCAAAAAACTTGTTCCTAAAACAAAAACTCTTTTACCAATTGTAATTTATGGTGCGTTTTTGAATTGTATATAGTAGCTACTTGTATTTGCCAAGTTTGACGGCATATCCGTTTCACCTTCGCTGTGGTACACCAAAAGCGTTTAACCAGATTTTACGAGCAACCAGGAGACAAACATGTTTTTTCTGCGTCACCCACAACCTGTCCGTCCGCGCAAGGCAGTTGCGGAACAAATCGTGAGCAGTCAGAGGTCTGCCCCTATCGACACCAGTCGCATTATTGTCGAGTATGCGCCTACCGCGACGCCTGAGATCGTAAATCCAGTTGCAACGACGGATGTTAGTAAGGAGGAGTGATGAAGGAAATTTTTTACACCGGCAAAAAAATGGGAACCTTTAGCGATTCCCATTGTGTTGTCCCCGATTAGTCAGGATTGAGTTTCAGGCTACCTTAGCCGGAATGCGTTCCAGAACCGCCAACAATAAAGTCCAATATTGACCAACGGTCGTGATGTTGACCATTTCATCCGGTCCATGCGGGAAGCGTATCGTTGGGCCGATGGACACCATGTCCAGCTTTGGATAATGCTTTTTAAATAGTCCACACTCCAGACCAGCATGTATGACCATGATTTCTGGTTCTTTGTGATAGATGCTTTCGTACGTTTCTTTGACGATAGCCATGACAGGAGATGAAGTATCTGGCTTCCAGCCTGGGTAGCAACCAGAAAAAACAATCTCTGCCCCCGCCAGATCACTTAATGATTGTAGTGTGCTTTCAATGTTTTCACGACCGCTGTCAATCAACGAACGAATTAAGCACAGAACGGTAACATGCTCCGCTTCCGTCGTTACCACGCCCAAATTTAATGAGCTTTCAGTCACGCCCACAATTTCATCGCTCATGCGTATCACGCCGTTGGGGCAGGCGTTGAGTAAATTGATGAGCTTTCTCTGCGCTTCGATTTGCATCGTATTTGCTGGCAATGCGGCGCTGTTCAGGTTCAACTTCAGTGCAGGTTCCGCCGTCGCTAATTCAGCTTGTAAAATCGACAGATACTGCGCGATACGTTGATTGAGCAGATCCACTTTATCAGCAGGAATCGTAAAGCTGCATTGCGCTTCACGCGGTATCGCATTGCGTAAAGATCCGCCTTTAAATTCGCTCAAGGCCAAATTCAGTTCTACCGCGTGTCCAGCTAAAAAACGCGCAATCAATTTATTGGCATTGCCACGACCCAGATGAATATTGACACCGGAGTGGCCGCCTTTTAGACCAGCAATGCTGAGCGTAAATGCCTGATGTTGTTGATCCGCAGCTTGCCATTGCATAGGCACGGTGATCTCGGCATCGACGCCACCAGCGCATCCCATGTAGATTTCGCCTTCTTGTTCTGAATCGGTATTGATCAGAATTTCCGCATCCAACATGCCCGCTTGCAAGCCAAATGCTCCGGTCATGCCAGCTTCTTCATCGACCGTCAATAACACTTCCAGCGGACCGTGTTTGATCTCATCTGAGCCCAGAATTGCTAATGCCGACGCCATGCCGATACCATTGTCGGAGCCGAGTGTAGTGCCGGTCGCTTTAACCCATTCGCCATCGATCCATGGTTGGATAGGATCAGTTACAAAATCATGCACTTTATCAGCATTCTTTTGCGGAACCATATCCAGATGCGCCTGAATGACCACGGTTTTGCGATCTTCCATGCCTGCGCTTGCAGGCTTGCGGATGATCAGGTTACCGACGTGATCGACGACCACAGGCAGATTGTGGCTCTTTGCCCATTGCTGGATGAATTCACTGAGCGCTGCTTCATGCTTGGAAGGATGGGGGATCGCGCAAATTTGTTCAAACCATTGCCACAAAGGGCGCGGGAAAAGTTGATTGATTTCTGTTGCAGTAGTCATTTTTCTGAATCTTGATCTGGTAAAGCCCCGATAAGTTTGAACAGATATATCTGAGGCTGAGGCTCTCAAGTTTATCATAGCTAGCTGATCGAACGATATTCTCAGACACAGAGTGACTACAGGATAAAAATTTCTTGGATTGAGAATGTGTGAATTTTTTTAAAATGAAAAATTAAAACCCCATATAAATCAAGGGTTACCAGACCAAAATCAGTGGTAAGTCCTGATATTACTAGAGTTATTTAATCACATTGCTAGCGTGTTATGTCGTTGAGGCAGATTTTACCAAGCCCACGGTTACCTAAAAAAGCGCTTGCCTGCTGACTGTTTGACTCCGCGCCAGCCATTTCAATACAGTATTCAAGAGCCAAAGCTATGGTGGAGTTTCTGGCCTCATCAAACGCCATCCTTGTCCACTCATAACATCATTCAGGCCTTGACTACCAAAGTTGGCGATAAACAATGGGGTCAGCGCGTCAATTGAATTTCCGGGTTTTGAAATGATGGCAATCAGCTCGCAAATCGGAATAGCATTGCTTCATGAAGACTTTCCAGTGATTTGACTAGCGTGGCAACGAAAGAGATAAGGTGGGTGAAAGCACCCAGTTGATCACTCATCGCAAGCAGGTCGTTATGACTAAAATGCCGAACCTACTTGCGATATTCTGCACCGATTATTTTAATTCTATTTATTGACTTGGCAATCCAAACTTAACCACCAGCGCTGCATTCGCCACGTTTGAATTAAATTCGCCTTTCAAGGAGTGAATGCGACCAACACCCAAACGCAATCCGATATGTTTGTTCAACGCAAAATTCGCATACGGAATGGCTTGAACTACAGCACCGCCTTGAGAGTCAACACCGCCACCACCAGCGGCACCGATCAAGCCTTCTACGCCAAATGAGACACCGTGACTAATTTCCGGTGAGCGGATACCTGCACCAACCAGGCCGATAGAAAAGCCACCGGCATTTCCGCGCAGCGCACTATGCGCCTGTGCCGTCAGATAAGTCGAGCTGGTAATGTCGCGGTTCATCACAAAGCCGATGGTTTGCAAGCTTTCTTTAGTCCCTGATTTGCGTGCGGCTTTCAAATAATCAGCACCATCGAGCGCCCATTCAGCACCGTTAATTTTTCGCAGATCATCGCTGTGGGAAGATTTATTAGCACCATCCAACTTCATTCCTATTTGCACCAGTTCATAACGAGACCTGAAATTGCCATTCGGTGAATCGGCCATGCCGCCTTCCACTCCAACAAACACCTGATCGGTGATTTGCCATTGTGCATACACGCCACCTTTCACCAATGCACCACCACCGACATTAATTCTGCCGCCGCCACCAGTCCCCAATGCGGCAATCGCACCGACTTTGAGCTTATTTGAAATGAGCGGATATTCGACGCCTACAGCACCTAAGACTTCAGCATAGCCATCTGAAGAACCATGCGCAAAAGCACCGCCTTCCAGACCCCAAAACACATGATCATTTAAAAAATGATCGGCGCGGAAACCTGCGTAGCCAATCTTGCCTGCCGTGCTGCCATCGAGTTTTGTCGTGCCAGAACGTGGCTGATAGCTTCCGCCGTTGATCATAATACGATCAAAGCCAAGGCCGCCGCGTTCAGAACTCAGCATCGATTGCCCGGCGAGTTCCGGCTGGGTGTAGATAAAGGTTTCATCGAGACTGGCAACCAGTCCGATTTGATTACTTGTGATATGACCGCTGGGAAAGCGTACTTGTGAAATCGATAAGCCAAAAGATGAACCTTTGTTACGCAACATCAGATCAAGATGGGGGCGCAGCATCAAACCGCCGCCAACACCAGCGCTACCGCCACCGCCACCACCGATGTACATACCCGGTTCAATCGATAAAGAAGGAGACACAGTTTTGCGCAAGCTCGCCTCAATACCACCGACGTATAAACCACCGCGCTTGCCGGTCACCGAGCTATACACCGCTGGCCCGAGAAACACATCTTGTTGAACTTCCAGCAAATAATTTCCACCCAATAGACCCATGCGTTCATTGCTGGACATTTTTACAGATTCAAGGCTGAACTTCACCGTAGACGCTACAGATTGTTGTGCGTAATTGAGCGGTGGAGTTGCTTCACTTTCTGCCATCGCAACCGTAGGTGCTAAGGCGGGTATTAACGCAATACTTAATAACGATAAGGTATTTTTTACCATACAGACTTTCAGATTTGAAGGAGCGCGTGCTAACCCTCTAGTACATAAATTCATTCAGGTGGCGCAGGATAGCGCCAACATTTCGACAAAAAGCTTAAAAAAAGCTCAAAAATGCATGAAAAAAGACATCGCCGGCAAGGTTACCGTAATTAAGCTTGTTTTTGCAAAACAATCTCAATTCATCCAAACACTGCGGCAAAAAAGTGCATCTCTGGGTGGCATATGTGGATTGCCTGGTAGCCTGATTAGTAGTCTGAAAGAAATCCTAAAATGATGTCAATTTATCTTTATTAAGATATTATCTTTCTTTGGGGAAAATAAGACCAATCAAGAGGGAAATATGTCGACTAAGCGAAAGACTTTTGTTGTGAGGAATCACCGTTTCAAATGTATTCTTTCCAATGGCTTCTTGTGCCTCAGTGGCATCGTGATGCCGATCTCACCTGTTTTGGCACAGCAAATAGTGCCAACACCTCTGGCTTCAAATTCCGCGTCATCAGCATTGGTAACTTCAGACTCTTCTGCGAACACAATCAATACCGCAGATCAACCAAAAAAGAACGATGTCACCTTCGATATTACTCAAGCCTGCAATGTGCCGCCGTATCCAAAACCTGCAATCCCCTTTGGCTTACACGGAGACACCACTCTGAAGCTGATGATCGATAAAAACGGCAAAATTGACGCCTTTGAACTACTTCAAAGTAGCGGCTGGAAAATGCTCGATATGACCGCCATGAAAGCCATTGCTGGCTGTCAGGTGATCCCTCCTGGTAACTGGATTCCAAGCGAACGCTTAATTCGATATAAGTGGAAATTTGGAACCGGCTACGTTAGCCCGGCTAAGCTTGACGAAGCAAGTTGCAAACCCTCAGAAAAACTACGCATTGCAGAAGACAAAGAACCCGGTCTGGGTATCGTCGTCGGTATTTACGTATCGAGTAGCGGAAAAGTTGTTGAGTCCAAATTGCAGTGGGGCAGCGATAACGAAGAACTCAATAATGAAAGTCTTCGTATTGCTAAATCTTGCGAATTTACTCCTGCAGAAAACAGCGGAAAACGTATTTTTAATGCGGAGTCGATACGGTTTTTACCTAAGAAGTAAATGCCGTTTCATTAAAAAATAGGACACCGGGTGCATGTCATCGTTACTTTTAATTCGAAATTTTTGTATAGCGGCGCTTCGTTTCTCGGGACACGATAAAGAGAGAATGCAAGACCAAAATTTCGTTTTAAAACACCACAAAAGCGTTAAATTTAACACCATTAATTGGTAATAAATTATTAATATAATATAAATCTTGTAATAGATGTAAGTGTTTGTAATTCGGCATTGACGCAAAAAGATGTAAAAAGTTACATTGCAAATTAATTGGTTAATAGCTAATTAATTTGCAAAATCACTGAATATAACTTTTATGCTTATTGGGGAAATCATATGCGTCTGCCGCAAACAAAAACGAAAAAATTTGGTCAGGGGATGACTGAATACATCATTATCGTTGCTTTGATCGCGGTTGCAGCAATTGCTGTATACCAGTTTTTTGGTCAAACAATTCGTAGTCAGATGTCCGGTATTGCTGAAGAAGTGTCCGGCAAATCTGCTGCAACTGCGACGACTAATGCACAATCTGCTGCAGACAATGCCGTAGGAGAGGGCACCAAGAAAAAAGGTCTGAACGACTATAAGAACGATAACTCCCGTTAATCGTTTTTCTTCCCGTCCTCACTTACTCAACTATGCAAATTGCCAGCCGCTTGCGTGGCTGGCCTGCAGTTAAATCAAAAAAAACGCAGCAAGGACAAGCTCTCATCTATGGACTTTTTGTCTTGATGGGCGGGCTTGCTGCGCTTTTTTTCTTGTTTAACACAGGCCAGTTGTCCGCCGAGAAAACGAAGCTAGTGAATACTGCTGACGCCGTCGCTTACAGTGCTGGCGTGATGCATGCACGTGCTTTAAATTTTCAGGCCTATACAAATCGAGCCATGCTCGCCAATACCGTGGCGATTGCTCAATTAGTCAGTTTATCTTCATGGATACGGTATGAGAATAGTTTAGCAGCATTTGGTTCAAGTACCTTAAATCCCAAATTTCTGCCTTTCTATCCCTCCTATTATGCCGCCGTCACTGGCAGCAGGGTTAGTTTTCCATTGGTTCAGACGGGTACTCTGGAAGCGTTGGAAGTGGCTTCTGATGATGTGAATAAGGCGTTGCAGTCTGCGCAAAGCCTGATTTATGCCGGATTGCCATTCGCACGCGCAAAAGTGATGCAGCAAGTCGTTGATGCTAACTATCAAAATGATGGCAGCGTGACCTTGGACCTGATCCCTTTGACTCTGGTTGATTTTCTTGCCTTCTCTCGTCGATACACTGGTGATGGGCGTACACGCTTTAAAGAAGTTGCCTTGAAGTCTGCAAATTTTGATTCATTCATACCCAAGCGCAGTTGGACTTTGGTCGGGTTTTATGGTGATTGTAATTTCATAAAACGAGATGTTTTAACCAGAAGAGGTGGGACAGAACTGATCCGTTTTGATGAATGGAAAGCGATAGATTCTCTGTCTGAACATCAATGGGTGCCATCCGATTCGTTAGACATCTTTTGTAGTGCCAATATAGAAATACCAGACGGCTGGGGCGGGCAGTCCGGTTCTAACGGTATTTCAACGTTAGTCGATGCAGATCCCACTCATTATGATTATTCCACTGTAGTAAACGTTGATTCAACGGCAGCGGCGTTTGCTACCAGCAGCTCCTGGAATTATTCAGGCATCCCATCATTTTATGACCTCTCAGACACTGAAATGACTGATACCAAGGAGAAAAATGATCCACGACTCAAATTTGCGATTCGATTACGTAGGCCAATAGATCAGACCATGACCTCTGAAGGGCGTTCAGCAATAAAGCAATCGTCAAGTCCGTCCCATAAGTTGGGCCTCAACGATTACCACGCTGCGCCGGCGGGTGGCTCAGAGATGGTTGCTGTAGGAGCATCGGAAGTGTACTTTCAGCGCCCGCCAACTCAAGACCGCCAAAATATTTACGGAAAGAGCATAGGAAAGCCAAACGAGATTGGTAGCTTGTTTAATCCGTATTGGCAGGTACACCTCATCGGCTCGCCTGACTCAATTCAAAAAGCGCAGTTATTACAAGGAGTGGTTTCGCCGTGAAAAAAATCTATCTCTTCCAATCTTTGACATTCAGTCTATTCATTGGTTTCTGTTATACCGCAACGGCTGGTCAAGAAAACCCGGCGCAAAAAGCAGGTACTCGTATTGTCCAGCATGTCCATTTGAATGGAGTAGGTGGTGACAATGAATTTCAGCGCAACAATATGCGCGAGCAATATGAGGCATGCGCACGTGACAATGCCTACGCAGGGCGTCCTGTTCTTCCTTTACCAAACGGAGACGTGCCAAAAATTATCTCCCCCGATAGTGTCGATATTGATTACGGCGTCAACGTGACAATGACAAAATTTGAAGGAGAATTGTATTACCTTGATAAAAGTGACTGCGGAATTCGTAGCGTCGCCCACAAATATGCGCTGTTATTTTCTGCAATCGGTGAGTGCAGGATCGATTATCTTAAGCACACAGCAAAAGGACAATGCGATGTAAGCCGCCATCTTAATGCCGGAAGGAGGCTCACCCCCGACGAATTGGTTGCACAATCGTTTGCGCGTCTAACGCCGCAACAGCGCGCCGTGGTTGAAAAAGCCTTGCAAAGTCAAACGGCGGTTGCTCATAACGGTCATGTACCAGTATCACCGATTGTCGCCGGGGAACAAAAGCGGATCGCTGGCCTGCAGTGCCAAAGTTATACCATAGCATCGGTAGCCTCAAAAATTTGTGTGGCCAATCCGGCTGGAATTAGCTCGATTCCTGTTTCATCTTTGAATTTGGATAAAGCTGGTTTACTACTTGAGTCGACGATACCTGCTCAAACCTTAATTGCTGACAGCGTGAGGTTAAACCAGGTCGCTTCAGCAAACCTATTTTCAATTCCATCAGGGTTTACTGTAGAAGAAATAGTGATTCCGAATTGGAGTGGGCAATAATGGGCACGAACTCAACATTGACTTCTCGTTTTAAATCAATCTGCCGACCTGCACCTAAACAAGCGCAGCGTGGGCAAGCGCTTGTCGAATTTTTTGTTGCTGCAATTGCGATCATTCCCTTGTTCCTGCTTATACCCCTCATTGGAAAATATCAGGACATATCGCATGCCACAACAATGGCCGGGCGTTATGCAGCATTTGATGCAACTAACCGGAATGATGTGCAGGGTGGCTGGAAACCGCCTGCGCAACTGGCCGACGAAGTACGTCGTCGTTTCTTTAGTAACACCGATGCCGCGATCAAGACCAATGATACCGCCGGAAATTTTAAGGCTAACCAAAATTTACTGTGGGTTGATCAGCAAAATCATCCATTGATTGCCAATTTTGGAAAAGACATTAGTTTGAGTTTTGGTAATGAAAACACGAGTGCACATACTGCAAAAGATTTTTCTTCTGCGAGTGATGGTGCGCCATTCAATACAACCATCGATTTTCCATCGCGACTGCAAGTGGTTCCCCATGGTATTTATCGGGCCAACGTAAGCGTTACGATCGCTAATATTGAACCGCTTTCCGGTCCATTGAATACCTATAAAGAATTTGAAAAAATCAATCTGGTGATGAATCGCGGTACCAGTCTGGTGATTGACCCATGGTCGGCAAGCAGCATAGCGCAAGCCGAGCAACGATTTTCTGGAGATAACCTGTTATTTCCCGCTGGTAATCTGAAAAATATCGCCAGCCTGGTTAATTTCAATGTGCAGGCAGTTGATTTGATCGGTGGAATACAAGGCCCCCAGCTTGGACAACTTGAATTCTGGCGAGACGTAGTTCCGGAAGACAGGTTAAAGCAATGAGTCAGCTTACATTTACCGTATGGGGAAAAAAAATTCCCGGAATAAGCTATGTATTACCGATGTTTTTTTTTCTTTGCATGGCAATGTCTGTAACGTCATTTGCTACGGAAATGGCTTGGCCTATGGTGGCTTTACCGGAGGATGTGAGAGTCTTTGACGCTGGAGAAAACGTTAGTTTCAATGGAATTCCAGTACGGATGCAGGCTTTTGTTTCTGACCGATCTCCTGATCAGTTAGCTCAATGGTTCCATCAGAAAATGGGCGAACCATTGATGGATGACCGTATAGGGAAAAAACGTGTTCTCGGACGCTTACAAGGCGATACCTATATCACTGTCCAATTCGAAGCTGAAGGTAAAGGCAGTCACGGCCTCGTTGCGGTAACTCAGACGTCAGCGATATCACTAAATCAGAAGAAAAATGAAGAGCTTAATCAGCACTGGCTCACAAAAATGCCGCCCGGATCGCGATTACTTCAACAAGTTTTATCTAAAGATGGGAAACGCTATTCCACGCATTTGACTTTCACCAATACCTATAGCGTGGGAGTGAATCGTGACGCAGTCTTACGGGCTTTGAAAAATGAAGGTTATCAACTGGAGGAAGGGCAATCAACAAAAGGCTCGGAATTCGCTTCCGGTTCACAGCAGGCTTTGTATTTCAACGGAAAAAATAAGCAGGCTATCGCATTGATAAAACACGCAGAGACCGGCTCCAGTGTCGTCATTTTAAATCTGGTCTCTGTCTTGGAGAACGTCCAATGAAAAATATTTTTAATTCAAAAATAAGCATACGAATGCTACCAAAAAAAATTTGTCTTCAAACGCAGTTCGGCCAATCTTCCGTTGAATACGCGATCGTGTGCGCCGCATTTGCATTCGCGCTCGGCGTCGGATTAGTCGATGACAGCAGCGTGCTATGGCAGTTGATTAGTGCGTTCAAGCTCGCGTATCAAAAGTTTAGCTTCGCACTTTCGTTGCCTACGTAGTTTTTTAGAAAAATGGTTGAGTTATGAAAATTCAGATATTAAAAAAAATTAAACCAAATAAGACCTGGCTGGTGCTTGGTCTGGCGATCTTTATTGGCTTGCTGGCTGCTTTGGCAGCGCGCGGCTATTTGAAGACTCAATTGCAAGAAATAGAAGATCGTAAGAAAGGTCAGACGATTAACTTGGTCGTTGCCAAATCTGACATTAAAAAAGGCAGCAAACTCAGTAGTGAAAATTTGGCGGTACGTCCGATTCCTGTTGAATATGCGCAATCTTACGCTCTACGCCCTGATGAATTTTCGCAAATTGATGGGCAATCAATTGCTTACGATATTAAAAGCGGTGAAATGATCAGTTGGAGCTTGTTAGAAAACAAAAAACAGCCTGTTTTCTCCACCAGAGTAACTGCGGGGCACCGTGCAATGACTGTGCCGGTTGACGAAGTGAATTCTATTTCCGGAATGTTAGAGCCTGGCGATTCGATTGACTTGATTGTCACGGTAACTCAGAAAGAAAAAAAATTAGTTTTCCCGTTATTGCAAAACGCACAGATCATGGCAACCGGGCAGCGAAATATCGATGATCCACAAGGTATCAAAAAAGAGTATTCAACGTTGACTCTGAATGTGACTGAGCAGGAAGCGCAGTATCTGATCGCCGCTCGCGAAAACGGAAAAATCACAGCATTGCTGCGAAACTCGCAAGACAAACGTACTGCGATTGACCCTAACTTTGATGTCGGAGCTGCATTAGGGCTCAAATCCGGTTTTGATGCGAGTATTCAGGACGGATTGAGGAAGATTCCTGTGTTCTACAACGCCAAGGAAATCACACCAGAGACTGCGCATTTGAATGGTCCCGGTCAAAACCGATTAGCAAATTCAATATCCAATAATTCATTCGGTCGCACAAACAGCCCATAAATTCGCGCACGAAGAGCGAATTCGGTCGCATCGTCAAATGCTTATAAAAAAAGATAAAAGAGAAAAAATAATTATGAAATTAGGTAATAAAATAAATTTGCATGTCTTGTCATTTCCTTTTGTGGCCATGAGTCTGCTCTCGTTTTCGAACGTAAGTGCGCAAGAAAGTACAACAGCAAACACAAGTAAATCAAGCACTATCTCAGGATCACCCATACCAGCAGGTGTTGCAGAATCAAACACAGGTACTGATGCGATAAATCGTGGTGCCCTGAACGGTTATGGACAAATGCTCAAGCCTAAAATTAAGCCACCTAAAAATAATCCTCCCTATGCACCGATACAAAAAACACCGGATGATGGACAAATCCCGGAAATAGAAATGTTTGTCGGAGAATCACGCGTTTTTCCTACGCCAAACGTAGCAAGGTTAGCGGTTGGGAATGGACAAATTATGACGGCTGCTGCGCTAGATGATAAAGAAGTCATCATTTTTGCAAATGGCGTCGGGACGTCTTCACTATTCGTTTGGAGCTCGGATGGCCGCTATCAACGTATTAAAGTCAACATCGTTGCTGGCGACACCACACGGATTGCGCGCGAAATAGCTGCATTCTTAGCAGGAATCCCCGGTGCAACTTCGAATATTGTCGGGGATAACATCATCGTACAAGGAAATGCGTTATCTAACGAAGATAGAGAGAAGATAAATCTGCTCGCTAAGCGTTATCCACAGATCGTGAATTTCACTAGTTCCATAGGCTGGGAAAAAATGGTCATGATGGATGTGAAAGTCGTCGAATTTCCGAAAAGCGAATTAAAAGAAATGGGACTGAAATGGTCCGCAATGGGCGGTGCGGTTATGGGTGCAGTCTGGTCGCCATTTCGCTTCGGTAACAATGTCGGACAGTATTCGGCAAATATTCCAGCGGGTGCGGGCGGACTACCTTTGGTGAATAGTGATGGGTCGACGAATGGTGTGCAGTTGCATTCGGCGCCAAATATAGCCGCGGGTATCAATCTGGGCATTGGTGCCCAACTCAATCTATTGGAACAGGACGGCAAAGCAACGGTGTTGGCCGAACCTCAATTATCGACACGCAGTGGATTTCATGCGAGTTTTCTGGCTGGAGGAGAATTCCCGTATTCGGTGTCAACGATTAATGGTGTAACAATCTTATTTAAGCCCTATGGAATCAAACTCGATGTTGAGCCTCAGGTTGGTCAAAATGGCGTTATACGTTCGATTGTTGATACTGAAGTCAGTTCCATCGATACCTCTATTACAACAGCGGGTGGACCCGCTTTGTTGACACGAAAGACACGCACAGAATTTAATGTTCGTTCTGGCGAAACCATGGTTCTTTCCGGGCTCTTACAAAGAACGACCAGCAACGATATTGATAGTGTCCCTGGTTTGGGGAGTATTCCGATATTGGGTGCTTTGTTTCGTTCTAAACGGTTTCAAAACAAAGAAACCGAGTTGGTCATTTTTGTTACTCCGACAGTCGTCGGCAGCCAGTCAGCTGGACTGCAAGACCGCGTTGAAAAAACAACACAACGCTTAACGGAGAATTTAGGCAAGGCACCTTATTTGTCCAATCCACTTCAACCGGAAAAAGAAGCAGCACTTTTCAATCAAAAAAGTGATTCTGAGTTTCTAAATGTTGAACGTAGTAGTTCATCAACCACCACACCGCCATCGGATTCAGAAACATCAGATGCATCTAACGGAAAACCTAAAAGCGCGTTTGGTTCTGATCTCAGGGTCATTAGGGATGGTTCCGTCTTACGCAGTGAACCTCGCTTAGATGCTACCTCTTTGTTAGTGTTGGGAATCAACGGTATCGTTCAATTAGGTGCTGCACCGGTTAATATAAATTCTTCCCAAATCTGGCGTCATGTATCGATTGGTGGCTTGGAAGGGTGGATGCTTGCTAGTGATCTTGAACCACACGCGTTGAATCAGAATGGAGATCGTTTGGCGGTCAGCAAACTCGCTCAAACGGAACGATCAGCAAAAATTTTATCGTTACCAGTCTACGAAAAAAAAGCCAACGCCGCTTCAGACTCGGCAGCAAGCCAGCCAAAAAAGTTCCGCGTACAACTCAATCATCTGGCTTTAAGAGTAATGCCTGATATTAATTCGATTGCCGTCAGACAACTGAGCGAGGGTGAGATCGTTCAAGCGCAAAGCATGGCTGCTGAGGGCAGTTGGCGTTACGTAGAGGCGAATGGATTAAAGGGGTGGGTGGCTGCTCAATGGTTAAAGCCAATGCCGTAATTCAACAATAGTGTCCATGGATAGCTAGTTGTAATTCGCAAATCTTTAACTATCCATGATGACATAAAAAATTCTTTCTACAATCTTTAACATTGGCGGCAATTATGTTGCAAATCGAAATTACCGATAACGAAGGTAAAACTAAACTTCTACAAGTTCCTGATGATTGCATTGTCGGTAAAGGCAATGGAAGTGATATCCGGCTCTCAGGATGGCTTATTGGCAAGGAACATGCGCATATTTTTTTAACGCCGAACGGTATTTTGTTGGAAGACATGGGCGCATTCGGTGGTGTTCAAGTCAACGGCGAGCGTATAGATGCACAATATGGCCCACTCAAGGACAGCGATATCGTCGGAATCGGTTCATATAAATTACGCGCTATGGAAATAGGTAAAGCCTCAGGAATCGTGCAGGCTGCGTCACCCCGATCCCGCTCGGATACGGCAGCGGTTCGCAATCAGCAAGCCACTGAAATGATGGCAGAATCGCGCCGCTTAGCTGAAGAGACGCAAGAGCGGCTACTTCGCGAACAGAGTGATGAACAAACTAAAGCTGGAAATCATGCAACTGCCGCAAACTTATCGTCTGACGCTGACTCAAGCGAAAAAGCAAAGCCATCCTTTGCGATGATTCTCGCGCCGGATACGAATAAGTTGGAACGTGAATTTGAATGGCGAAAAAGAATTCACACGCGCTTGTTAGAAACCATGGATTTACGCAGGCACGATGTTTCATCAATGACGGATGAAAAGCTGCGAAGCGAAACCTCGCAACTGATACGTCAGATCATGGAAACGATGGCTGCCGACATTCCTAAGGAACTCAATCACAAATTATTAGCAAAGCAGGTACTTGATGAAGCCGTCGGCCTCGGCCCGCTAGAAGAATTGCTTGATGACGATACAGTTTCTGAAATTATGGTCAATCGTTACGATGAAATTTATATTGAGCGCAGCGGAAAGCTATATAAACATCCACTCACCTTTACAGGCGACCGTGCTGTATTAGGCGTGATAGAACGTATTGTTGCCCCCTTGGGGAGGCGTATCGACGAATCTTCACCAATGGTTGATGCGCGTTTGAAAGACGGCTCAAGGGTCAATGCCATTATCCCACCATTGGCGTTGAAAGGACCGACGCTGACTATTCGTAAATTTGCGAAACGAAAGTTAGGCGTTGAGGACCTGGTGAAATTTAATGCAATTAGTCCTGGTATGGCTGAGTTCTTACAGGTCTGCGTGGAATCACACAAAAATATTATCGTCTCAGGCGGCACCGGTTCAGGCAAGACCACGCTTTTAAATATTCTTTCAAATTTTATTCCTCCGGGCGAACGTATTATCACGGTCGAAGATGCAGCTGAATTGAAACTGCATCATGCCCATTTGATCAGCCTGGAATCTCGTCCGGCAAATGCAGAAGGAAAGGGCGCAGTACTCATTCGTGATCTGGTTAAGAATACCTTGCGTATGCGACCAGATCGTATTGTTGTCGGCGAGTGTCGTGGTGCGGAAGCGCTTGACATGCTGCAGGCAATGAACACGGGTCACGATGGTTCTTTGACCACATTGCACGCGAATACCCCACGCGACGCCATGGCACGTCTTGAAACCCTGGTACTGATGGCTGGGATGGATCTGCCGCTGTCTGCGATACGTGATCAGATTGCGTCCGCAGTACATTTAGTCGTTCAGCAGACTCGTTTTGCTTGTGGCTCGCGTAAAGTCACTTCTATCACTGAATTAACCGGCATGGAATCTGGAAAAATTCAAATGCAAGAAATATTTCGCTTTGTCCCTCAAGGCTATTCCGATGCGTCTTCCCCAGGTGGCAGCAAAGTCCAAGGACATTTCACCGGCTGCGATATGGTGCCGACCTTTTATGAAGAATTGCGCGCTGTTGGCCGCGCACTGGATATGACTATATTCAAACCTTATGGTAAAGAAACAGGCGCTGATTGGGAGCAGGATTTTTTAGCTAAGGAGGTGCGCGCATGAATTCCTCCTTCAGTTTGTTATTGATTGCTTCGATTGTTGCACTATCGGCAGGATTACTTACGTGGTTTGTTATCGATCTCGGCACCACCAGCATGAAACGCTATCGGGCTAATTTTACGGAGAATGCCAAATTTCAGGTTCAGGAATTCTTTTTATTCATTGATCCACGTCGGCTTTTTGTCGTCAATATTGGCATTATGATTCTTGGTACGCTGCTGGCGTGGATCGTCTCAGGAAGCATGATTATTGCATTGCCTGTATTTATTTTTCTGGCGTTAATGCCGCGCCTGCTTTATGCATTTATGCGGCAACGACGGTTGCGTCATTTTGAGGAGCAATTACCTGATGCATTGATGATGTTATCAGGTGGCTTGCGTGCGGGTGTTGGCCTCAATTCTGCAATCACTCAATTAGTGGCGGAAGCGCATGCACCACTAGGCCAGGAATTTTCTTTGCTTTTGCGTGAACAAAGACTTGGTGTCACATTGGAACAAAGTCTCAACAATCTCGCACGTCGTATGCCAACGCAGACAACTACTTTGGTTGTATCCGCAATGCGTATTGCGACCGAAACGGGTGGTGGTCTGGCTGAAACCTTAGAACGTACCGCTAATACCATTCGTAGCCGACTACAAATGGAGGGCAAAATCCGTGCATTGACGGCACAGGGAAAATTACAGGCATGGGTGGTCGGTGCCTTGCCATTGGGGCTGATGGCGGTACTGAATAATATGGAGCCTGAAGCCATGAGCATGCTTTGGCACTCGCGCATTGGTTGGGCGACCTTATTGGTTATATTTATTTTCGAATTTCTTGGGATTTTTGTCATCCGCAAGATCGTAACTATTGATGTGTAAGCACATCGCCATTTTAGCTAATAGCCCTATTTTTCTTATCGATTGACATGAACAATCAAATTTTTATCTTCCTATTTGCAATGGCGGTCGGTTTATCTTGCGCATTAATTGCGTGGCTGTTTACGCGCAGTGTGTCTAAGGTTCCTGAAGAAGACAGATTGTATAAAGATCCGCCGCCGTTAGGCTTCAGACTTGTTTGGCCTTTGATTCAATGGGTAACGCATTTTTTGGAGCCATTGCTGTCACATAAGATTTATCAGGCTGTATTGGCAAGACTACGCAAGGGTGGGCTTGATTACACCATAAGCCCGGCGCAGTATATGAGCGCGCGAATTTTGTGTGCCGTATTTATGTCGTTATTGTTCTTATGGGGTGTCAGTAGCTTTGATCATCCTGGTCGTAATTCTAACGGCACGTCGCCTTCAACCTACCTTCAACTGATGACATTGGGTGCATTGCTTGGTTGGGCATATCCGGCGATCTGGCTGAACGATCTACTCAAAAAACGCCGTAGTGAATTATTAAAAACCTTTCCGTTTTATCTGGACATTATCACTCTCTGCGTTGAAGCAGGATTGAATATGCAAGGTGCGATGACCCAAGCTGTAGCCAAAGGACCTAAGGGTGTCATTCGCCTGGAATTTCAGCGTGTATTACGAGATATCCGTGCTGGGAAAGGACGTTCAGAATCGCTGCGTGCATTGGCGGAACGGCTTGGGGAACCTGCCGTGACCAATTTTACGATTGCGGTCATACAGACCGAATCTATGGGTATGAATCTTGGGCCAGTATTGCGGGCGCAGGCTGATCAGAGACGCAGTGAACGCTTCTTGCGTGCAGAGAAATTAGCGATGGAAGCCCCGGTGAAAATGTTGTTTCCACTCATTGCATTTATTTTTCCTTGTACTTTTGTAGTGATTTTTTTCCCGATCGCGATGAAGTTCATGCACTCAGGTTTTTAACGGATATGAATATGAAAAATTTTCATGAAGCATCGAACGCTAAAGACTCTTTCTTGGTAAAAGAAGCGAATGCAAGTATTTCTTGTCAAGGCAATAGTCTTTCCTTGGTGATTTCACTGGCTGACAATTTTTGGAAGCGCTTTTGCGGTCTGATGTTTCGCAAATCTTTTCCTGGCACTTGGGGTTTATTGCTGACCCATTGCAACAGCGTGCACACGATGTTTATGCGTTTTCCTATCGACGTCATTTATCTTGATAGCAGTGGGACAATTGTGAAATGTGTTGATCATCTCAAGCCATGGCGCTTCAGTTATGGTGGACCTGAAGCCGTCCATTGTCTTGAACTTGTCGCTGGCACAATTGCAGAAAATTCATTGAAGTCTGGTGATCATTTAAATCACTGCTACTTTGACCCCGTGAAGCCGCATGGACGTTCACTGTCGCCCGCCAAATCAGTACGCAGTGCAAAGCAAGCTGGCGCGACGATGGTCGAGTTTTTATTCGTGGGTCCCATCATTACCATGATCGGGCTGGGGATTTTGCAATATAGCTTATTGTTCTTTGCAAAAAATAATATCAATCACGCTGCGTTTATGGCAGCACGCGCTGGCAGTGTTGGAAATGCAGATCTGAAAAGTGTGCAAGATGCCTATAACAAAGCACTGATCCCCTTGTACGGCGGTGGTCGTGATGCGATCGAGTTAGCTCAAACATTAGTCACCGTACAGAAAGACTTGCTAACTAATAGCCGGATTGAAATGCTCAATCCAACCAAAGAAAGTTTTGATGATTGGAGTGATGATGCTTTAAAGGCGACGGTAGGTAAGGGTGTAAGCCGAGTGATCCCAAATTCAGGTCAGGCCTTTCGTGATGTGAAGAAAATTGGATCTAAATCAGGTCAAAATATTCAAGATGCCAATTTAATTAAACTTCGTATTACTTACGGTTACGAGATGAAGGTGCCGTTTGTGAAAGAAATGATGAAAGTGTATCTAAAATGGTTAGATCCCAAAGATGATGCATTTCATACCCAATTAGTCAAGGATGGAAGGTTCCCGGTGGTCACGCACGTCACCTTGCAAATGCAGTCTGATGCAATTGAACCGACGAATCCGGTCAGTTCGCCAGGCATGGGTAACAATGGCAACCCATCTGATCCAGGAGATCCACCTGCAGGTGGTGATGGTAAAGCACCAAATTGTCCTTTGTCAGGATGCAGCTCAACAACTTCCCCGAATGATGGCAACGGTGATTCAGGAGGTTCATGCAAACTTCCTATGGAAACAGTTTCATCTGACGTTTTGTTTGATTTTGACTCTGCGGTATTAAAGCCAGCCGCACAAAGTCAGCTTAACAAAATTATTGAAGAGTCAAAAACTCGTGATTTTAGTAGTATGACCATACGCGGCTATACCGATCAGATTGGTTCTGATAGCGTCAACGCCAAACTTTCATTGGACCGCGCAAATGCTGTACGTGACTATTTGCAGAAGAATGGCTTCCCAGCAGGCAAAAGCATCGATACAGAGGGTAAAGGTGCCGCTGATCCAGTAGTACCACTGTCCTCTTGTACCAATGTCAGTACGCAAAAAAGTTGTCTTGCACCGAACCGTCGCGTCACATTTACCTGGAACAAAGCATGACCCAACTCAATTCATTTCGTCAGAACTTGACGAGAAGGCTTACCTTTGTCTTGTCACTTCTGGGTTTCATCACTGCCCTGGTTTTCTCTCAACCCGCCGCTGCCTGTG
>JBMPOY010000010.1:0-197737 GCA_049340365.1 Undibacterium sp. Ji67W
TTGATATTTTTTAAGCATTCCGATCTGTTAAAAACACATCGGTGCGCTTTCATCAAGTGCTCACATTTATTGACTGTTAATTGTTAAAGAACCGAATGGTTTAAATTCTTTTCCGCTCAAACCGAGGTATTTTTTACCTGATTTAGCAACGAAGCGTTGTGTTCGTTTGCAGCAGAGAAGCGAGATTATGCAGCACTTTATTTACCCTGTCAACTCCCTGATTGCTTTTGCTGTTCTTTCTGACAAAACATGTCGCTTTCGCGTCAATTCCATCAAATCAAACCGCCGGAGTGGCTGGCTGCTGCTTTCTTCTTGCTTCCCGTTTTAGCGGGAGGCGAACTATAGCAAAGTTCAGTGGTATTACGCAAGGAGAATTTGGAAAATGATTTATCGCATTCAAACCATTTGAGCATCAACCTGGGGTTGGGCAATTTTTTCCTCGCTTTACTAAATAGACAAAAAAATAAAGTCCAAGGATTAGTCACAAGCTAACTGCAAATAAAAGAAGACGCTGTTTTCAGTCCGGTAACGGGTAAAATACCTCTTTTAGAAGAATTACCTAACTTCCACGACGAAGTTTTTTGGACACGAACTATGTTACGCATTACCGATTTGCAGCTACCGCTTGACCACTCAGATTCTGCGCTAAAAGAAGCAATTTTGAGTTTTTTAGATATTGAAGAACACGAATTACTTAACTTCACAGTATTTCGTCGCAGCTATGATGCACGTAAGAAGACGGCCATCGTTCTGATATATACAGTCGATATCGAAACAAGCAATGACGCAGGCTTGCTGGCAAAGTATAAAAATAGACCGCATTTCGGCCTCACTCCTGACACAAATTATAAATTCGTCGCAAAAGCAGGCGCAAAACCATTCAAACGTCCGGTGGTCGTAGGGTTTGGTCCGTGCGGTTTATTTGCTGCTTTATTGTTAGCGGAAATGGGATACCGTCCTATCGTGCTCGAACGTGGCAAAACTGTGCGCGAACGCACCAAAGACACCTGGGGTTTATGGCGCAAGCGCGAACTACAACCAGAATCCAATGTGCAATTTGGCGAAGGCGGTGCTGGGACATTCTCTGACGGTAAGCTATATAGTCAGATCAAAGATCCTAAGCACTACGGCAGGAAGGTGCTCACTGAATTCGTTAAATCTGGCGCACCGGAAGAAATCATGTATGTGAATAAGCCGCATATCGGCACATTCCGTCTGGTCAAAATGATTGAAGAGATGCGCAATGGCATCGAGGCACTTGGTGGAGAAATCCGCTTCCAACAACGAGTCACTGATATCGACATTCGCGACGGTCAAGTCCATGGCCTGCATGTGAATGATGGCGAATATATTGAGACGGATCATGTAGTTCTGGCGATTGGTCATAGCGCACGCGATACCTTCAAAATGCTTTACGAACGTGGTGTCTATGTAGAAGCAAAACCTTTTTCAGTCGGATTCAGGATAGAACATCCGCAATCAGTGATTGACAAGGCACGCTTTGGCCCGAACGCCGGAAATAAAATACTGGGTGCTGCGGATTACAAACTAGTACATCATGCAAGCAATGGTCGTTCTGTCTATAGCTTCTGTATGTGCCCAGGCGGTACAGTCGTTGCGGCAACATCTGAACCTGGCCGCGTTGTAACTAATGGCATGAGTCAGTACTCACGTAATGAGCGCAATGCCAACAGCGCCATCGTAGTTGGTATTACGCCTGCCGATTATCCTGGTCATCCTCTGGCTGGCATTGATTTCCAGCGCGCACTAGAAGAAAAAGCCTACGAGTTGGGCGGACAAAATTACAATGCGCCAGGCCAATTGATCGGCGATTTTGTCAAAGGTAAAGCTTCTTCAGAATTGGGCGAAGTGATACCGTCTTATAAGCCAGGTGTGACGCTTGGCGATCTGGCGCAAGCATTACCAGAGTTCGCAATTACCGCGATCCGTGAAGCAATTCCTGAATTTGATAAGAAAATTCGTGGCTTCGCAATGAAAGACGGCATTCTGACTGGCATCGAAACCAGAACCTCATCCCCTATCCGCATTAAGCGCAAAGACGATAGCCTGCAAAGTATGAATACAAAGGGTTTGTATCCAGCTGGTGAAGGTGCGGGTTACGCCGGCGGGATTTTATCTGCCGGTGTAGACGGGATCAAAGTTGCTGAAGCTGTCGCGTTGGATATCGAAAGCGGACATTAAATAATTCCAGCCTTGGTGGCGTCAACTCAATAATAGAACTCTGAAAACAAAAACATTCATATGCGCGACGTTAAATTCCGTGGTGCATATGAACGTTTCTATCTAGTTAGGTGCCAACTAAAATAAACTGCCGATTTCAGAAAAAGGCTTTTTAATTCAGCAGATCATCCAAACCAGCACTCAACTCATTCAAGGGTGGCATTTCCTTCAGAATGAGCTCAGGCTTGAGGCCTAGTTTTTGCAAAACGTCGACTGGCAAGGTGGCTTCTAACTCTTCTGGAGTAAAGCCGTTCTCTGCTGCACGGGCACGCCACGCAGCGATATGAACGATCCCCGCAATTGGTTCAAAACTTTGCTGAACCAAAGGCTCAGCGCAAGATTTAATCGTGGTCGAAAATGTGTCTGGAAATCTCCAACGTTTTGCGAGCTCTGCACCAACATCGTAAAAATCATAGCCAAACGAATTACGCTCGACACCACTACGGCGCGCATCTAAAGTACCAGCGATTTTATCCACTTGAAGCGCCTCTTCCGGCATCCCTGCATGCATGACCAATTGACCTATTGCATGCATTAAACCCACGGTAAACGCAAAATCAGAATTACCATGGGTTTGTTTTGCGAGCCATTTCGCGACCACAGCGGTATGCAGGCTATAGCGCCAGAATTGCTTGAGATCAATCCCTGGCATCGACTTAAAGCCGCCAGTCAAACCGCTACTGACCACTAAGGTTCGAACCGTCATAAAACCTAACATCAGAACAGCGTCGTCCACTGTGCCGACACTTCTTGATGCATGGTAATAGGAAGAGTTCGCTAATCTTAATAGCTTTGCGCTGATGACCTGATCGGCGGAAAGTTTTTTTGAAATCTCCTCGATCGACACACTGTCATTGTTAAAACTTTCGATTACCTCTTGCACTACCTTAGGGATTGAAGGCAAGGCATTTTGCTGCTGAAACAGAGTTTCGAACTTCATAGGGGCATCTCCTGATAGGGTGACAGCACAAAAGAATCGCGTTAAGCCTGTATCCTGAAAGAAATACATATGCCAGCATGATTAGCTTTTCTCTTTACTGTCCGCAGACAAAACTAAAAAAAGCAGTTTGCTATCAAAAATCATACTCTGATATTGGTGCCCTACAAAACTTTTTATTCAGAAGAAAACGAATCCTTAAAAAATTGAGGCATTTTTGCTCACCTCAGTCATCTTTTGCACCATCGATCCCTAATTCCTGAATCTTTCTGGTAATGGTATTGCGCCCTATTCCAAGACGTATAGCAGCATCATTTTTCCTGCCATGAGTGAACTTCAACGCCGCCCGAATGACGATCGACTCAAAAATCCGCTCCAGCTTGACAATCACATCAGGCTGACCATCTACCAACATTGCCATCGCTTCGGTCTCAAGCAGATTGCGCCAATCGGCCTGAAGCTGATACTGCGGAGCTTCGTGCGATACTAGCCCACCGCTCACGGCATGCCCGGTTGCATGAAGCGCGTCAGACTTACCAGCGTCGACTTTCTTGAATTCCGACACCGGATTCGTCGGCGTTGTGACGGGGAGCAAATCTTGTGGCAGATCGAGAATCTCAACCGTTTGCCCTGGCGCCATAACGGTAATCCAGTTACACAAATTTTCTAATTGGCGCACATTCCCAGGAAAATCCATACCAGATAACAATTGCAAGGCTGGTTCCGACAACCGTTTAACATCAACCCCCAATTGCTTGGCACTTTGCGCGAGGAAAAACTTGGTCAGTAAAGGAATATCCTCACGTCGCTCGCGCAAGCTAGGCAAGCGTAGGCGGATGACATTCAGACGGTGATACAAATCTTCGCGGAACAAACCATCACGTACACGCAACTCCAGATTCTGATGTGTCGCCGCGATCACCCTGACATTGGCCTTCATGGGTTGGTGACCACCGACCCGATAAAAGTGGCCATCAGACAAAACACGCAACAAGCGCGTCTGCAAATCGAATGGCATATCACCAATTTCATCGAGAAACAGCGTGCCACCCTCGGCCTGCTCAAACCGGCCGCGACGGGTGGTTTGCGCACCGGTAAAGGCGCCACGTTCATGCCCAAACAATTCAGACTCCAATAAATCCTTAGGAATAGCAGCCGTATTCAAGGCAATGAATGGCTGACTCGCACGGGGACTGTGCTTGTGCAAGGCACGGGCCACCAATTCCTTACCACTACCTGATTCCCCCGTAATCAAAACGGTGACATGGGACTGCGACAGTCGTCCAATCGCCCGAAATACATCCTGCATTGCGGGTGCCTGACCGAGTATTTCAGGTGTTTCTGAGATGGTTTGTTCAACACTGGCTTCACGCAGACTTTCATCCAATGCGCGGCGTATGAGTTCCACCGCTTTATCGAGATCAAAAGGTTTCGCCAGATATTCGAAAGCCCCGCCCTGAAACGCTGCGACAGCAGAATCCAGATCAGAAAACGCAGTCATAATAATCACTGGCAAGCCGGGGTGTTTGGCTTTAACCGTTTGCAACAACTCGAGTCCGGATGCGCCGTGCATACGTATATCGGAAACCAACACTTGCGGAGATTCGGATTGCAAAGCCTGCATCGCATCTCGCGCATTGGTAAAGCTTTTGGTGCTCAGATTTTCCCGGGCTAATGCTTTTTCCAACACCCAACGAATTGAATCATCGTCATCCACTATCCAAATTGGTTTCATATTTTTATCTTCATCTCTGGTTTCAACGTAGCAATGAATGATGGCACTTTTGATGCCACACTATACACTCCCTCTATCACTCTCTTGCTTCAAGGGAGTGGGATCAGGATTCTGAAATCGGTACACCCTGGACGGCTTTCACATTCGATGACACCCATGTGTTGCTCAACAAAATTCTGCGCCAGCGTTAAACCCAAACCACTACCACCATCTCTACCGGATACCAAAGGGTAGAAAATACGGTTGCGAATTTCAGGAGGGATTCCAGGTCCGTTATCAATGATATGCAAGTCTAATGCCAGCCTGTAGCGCACCTTGGCCACCGTGATCTGACGCACCACTCTGGACTTAAAAGTCAGCATTGCGTCACCATGACGTATACGCTCGCCCAATGCCTGGGCAGCATTATGGGCGATATTCAACACCGATTGAATGAGTTGTTCTTTATCACCACGAAATTCAGGAATCGACAAATCATAATCACGATGTATGGTTAAACCCTGCGGAAACTCTGCCACAATTAAACTTCTGACCCGTTCGCAAACTTCGTGAATATTGACATCCGTCACAATATGCGGAAGTCGGTGCGGTGCCAGCAGGCGATCCACCAATGTTTGCAGACGATCTGCCTCTTTAATGATGACTTGCGTGTATTCTCGCAACTCTTTGAGCTGACGCTCAGGCAACTCCAACTCGAGCAATTGGGCGGCACCACGAATACCACCTAAAGGATTTTTGATTTCATGCGCAAGATTACGGATCAGCTCTTTGTTTGCCTTACTCTGATCCAGCATCCGCTCCTCGCGGTCCAGTTTGAGTTGCTGTACGTTTTCTCGAAACTCAATCAATACCGGCGTTTCTGGAATATCTAACGCGGTCACAATACTATGCACATGTAAAGGCTCGCGCCCCACACGTTCCAGGGTCAAATCCTGGCGTTTATCCGCAAATTGGTGCGAAATGGCCTGATCAAATACCGCAAGCAATTCTTTAGGGTTTAAAAATAAATCGGTTAATTTCTGATTCGCCAGTGCTTTCAAAGAGCTATCGAGCAAATTTTCGGCAGCAGCATTGACGAATACAATGCATCCATTGGCATTGAGAATAATGACCGCGGAGGTCAACAAGTCAAGTCCGGCAAATGAGTGAAGAGAGTTTTCCAAAATGATCCCGAAAAAAAAGGCCGCATACAGCGACCTTTACGCAAACATCATGCCTGAATTTTAAATCCCGAAAACATTCTGACTTTCACACTATTTTAAGTTGCTGAGTTCGCGCTGCAGCGCCTCGATATTTTTAGTGCTGCGGGCGATATCATCTTTCATCCCAGCAGTCCGTTCAAGGTATTTTGCGTAGTTACGCTCGCTACCCAAACGCTCAGGCTCGCCATTGTTGTAGTCTTTTTTCAAATCATCTAATTTCTTTTGTTCTGCCTTAAGCTCATCCTGCAAAATTTGCTTACGATCAGAATCGCGTGCCTTTTGAGTAGAATCATCTACTTTAGGAAAATCCGCCGGACTCGATGCTGATTTACCCTGTACTTTTTTAGCCGGCAACACTGGCGCGGGTACGACGGTAATGCCTTGCAATTCGATCCTGCTGCATCCTTTGGTGGCACCGGTATTTTTGTACTCTTTTTTACCGTTTGCATCAACACACAAAAAAACCTCACTCTGCGCATAAGCCAGACTTTGCACTAAGAGCAGGGCAATAATGCCAGTCAATATTTTCTTCATAATCAGTCAATAGTCACAAACAGACTTGTAGTGTATTCGAAGCAGCGCCGTCGCACAATTCTAGCTTACCAGTTGTAACAAAGGATGTGCAAAGGAAATACAAGCTGAAGAAATGCAATTTGAGGTGAACCAGCGTCAAGACTAAAAAAAAGCGGGGTTGCCCCCGCTTTTTTTACATACGCAGAATATTACAGAGAGTAGTACATGTCGAACTCAACCGGGTGAGTGGTCATGCGCATACGCTGTACATCTTGCATTTTCAATTCAATGTAAGCATCGATCATACTGTCGCTGAATACACCGCCGCGTGTCAGGAACTCACGGTCTTTGTTCAATGCATCCAACGCCTCTTCCAGAGAAGAGCACACTGTTGGGATCAATGCATCCTCTTCTGGTGGCAGATGGTACAGATCTTTGGTTGCCGCTTCACCTGGGTGTATCTTGTTTTGCACGCCATCCAAACCCGCCATCATCAATGCAGCGAAGCACAGATATGGGTTTGCCAGTGGATCTGGGAAACGCGCTTCAACGCGACGACCTTTTGGATTCGCAACGTAAGGAATACGGATCGAAGCAGAACGGTTACGCGCAGAGTAAGCCAATTTCACTGGTGCTTCGTAACCTGGGACCAAACGTTTGTAAGAGTTAGTGCCCGGGTTAGTGATCGCATTCAATGCTTTAGCATGTTTGATGATACCGCCGATGTAGTACAGAGCGAAATCAGACAAGCCAGCATAGCCGTCGCCTGCAAACAGGTTTTTGCCATCTTTCCAGATCGATTGATGTACGTGCATACCAGAACCGTTGTCACCAACGATAGGTTTAGGCATGAAAGTCGCTGTTTTACCGTAGGTATGTGCTACGTTCCAAACAACATATTTCAGATTTTGTGTCCAGTCAGCGCGCTCAACCAACGTAGAGAACTTGGTGCCGATTTCATTTTGACCAGCGCCAGCAACTTCATGGTGATGCACTTCAACTGGAATACCCAGGGATTCCAGAATCAGGCACATTTCAGAACGCATGTCCTGGAAACTATCAACTGGTGGTACTGGGAAGTAGCCGCCTTTAACAGTTGGACGGTGACCAGTGTTGCCGCCTTCGAGTTTTTCGCCTGTTGTCCAGGAGGCTTCTTCGGAATCAATCTTCACGAAGCAGCCAGACATATCGATTTTCCAACGTACGCCGTCAAAAATGAAGAATTCTGGTTCTGGACCGAAGTAAGCTGTGTCACCGATACCGGAAGATTTCAGGTAAGCCTCTGCACGTTTAGCGATAGAACGTGGATCACGGTCATAACCTTTACCATCAGATGGCTCGATCACGTCACATTGCATAAACAATGTAGTTTCTTCCATGAACGGATCGATGTTCGCTGTGTTTGGATCAGGCATCAGCAACATGTCGGAAGCTTCAATCCCTTTCCAGCCGGCGATGGACGAGCCGTCGAATGCGTGACCAGATTCGAATTTATCGATATCGAATTGGGAAACTGGAACAGTTACGTGCTGTTCTTTGCCTCGGGTATCAGCAAAGCGGAAATCAACGAATTTAACTTCGTTGTCTTTCGCCATTTTCAAGACTTCTGCGGCTGTCATTGCCATGTGAAACTCCTCAAATAGAGCTAAAAATAAATTCGGAAATTGCTGAGCCCTGTGCCAGCTATATTATTTGATAATTTAAAAGCATCAGAAATGCTATTTTTCATCAAACTTCATGCAGCGGCTAAACTCAATTATCAATCATAGCAGAAACTATGCCACCTTCCAGTTCCGCCAAAAACAAATAGATTTTTCGGTAAACCCTTGTTTTTTTATGAATGAGTATATAAAAAAAGCAAATATGCCTTTCATTCTCGCGCGAAACACTCACTATTTTGGTGCGCATAAATATTTTTTGCACCGATTTAATGCAATTTTCTTTTAGTGAATCATGCATCCTCATTTTGGTGCGAGCATCAGTATCTTCAATAATGATGCGAACAAACCGTTTTAGTTCAAAGCTTTGGTGGTGCTGCAGTCAAATGATTGATGCTCATCAGACTCGATGCCGATAAGCAGGAGATGCGATTGACTCTCATTTCTCAACTGGCTATCTTAAATGACCTATTTATTTCTCGTCGATGAACGGGAAAATTGCCACATTTACACAAGCTCGCAATTACATACGTTTCTTTCCGGCCAGTCCACATTTGAATTGATGTCCCATGCCACCTATCAACAGAAGATTTTCGCTCAATTCACATATCTGTGCGATATTGACCTTCTTTGTGGCCGTCAGTATCGGTATCACACTGATCATTCGCTTAGAAAAAAGCGCAGTGATCGAAGATCGCTTATTGACTACTGAACTAGCCAGCTTGCAGGTTCACACCATAGAGGACAAGCTCACACACGCGCTATCTGCGACCTATGCAGTCGCCTCTTTGGTCAAAGATCGTGAAGGCAAGGTCGATGATTTCGATTCTTTTGCCGATCATTTACTTGAATATCACCCGGGCATTTCGGCGCTCTACCTGGCACCAGACGGCATTACCAGTAACGTGGTACCAGCATACTGGCGCAAATATGGAATAGGGATTAATTTACTCACCGATCCGGCAAGAAAAACCGAAGCACTTTTAGCGAAAAACACCAGTCAACTGACGCTTGCAGGACCATTGATGCTCAAACGCGGCAGCGTTGGCATCATCGGACGTTTACCGATCTTTTTAAAATTAGGGTCTGGTCAACAACAGTTTTGGGGCATGGTATCGGTCGTCATTACATTAGAATCGATACTGAAAGAAGCTGGCCTGCCCATTATGGCGCAGCGCGGTCACGAATATGAATTATGGCGGATAGATCCCGCAACCGGCAACAAACAAAGCATCGATAAAAGTGCGCATTTCGATGGCCTAAATACGGTCCGGCAAAAACTCAGCTTACCCAACACTGTGTGGTACCTGGATGTCGTCAATAGCAATACCAATCAGCCATTGACAGGCTTATATGTGAAATGCAGCATTGTCTTTTTGGTTAGCCTGATGCTTGCATGTCTGGTCAAGCTATTACTCAATACTCGCATGCAAAAGCGCAATCTGGAAACAATAGTCGCCGACAGAACCAGAGAAGTTGCTGCGAGAGAAGCGGATCTGAGTCGCGCCCAAAGTATCTCTGCAACGGGTAGCTGGATCGCTGAAAACTACGACCAGATTCATTGCTCCAATGAGGCATATCGCATCCTGCAGCTCCCGGTAGGAAGCAAAGTTGACTGCCAAACCATCTACAAAAAAATTCATCCGGATGACCAGAAAAAAGTCATCCGGCATTGGAAAGAAAGTCTGACACAGTTTTGCGCAGTTGAATTCCGTTTACGCATCGATGGAGAAATTATCTGGATTCACTCTCAAATTGCTCTCGACAGAAGTTCGAATGGTGAGCTAATCCGGCGCATAGGCACAATACAAAACATTACCGAGCGCAAACAGATAGAAGATGATTTGCGCGTCGCCGCGATTGCGTTTGAGGGACAGGAAGGAATGGTGATTACCGATCAACACCGCAACATCCTTCGAGTCAATCAGGCCTTTACGCGGATCACCGGTTACTCTCGCGAAGAAGCATTAGGTAAGACGACTAGCCTGCTGAAATCAGGCATGCACGGTGCGAGCTATTACAACGATATGTCTGAACAACTGCAAACATATGGATTCTGGCAAGGTGAAATCTGGAATCGTAGAAAAAACGGTGAAATTTATCCAGAATGGTTGACCATTACCGCAGTCAGATCGCATGATGGAAGCATCATCAATTATGTCGGCACTATGCTTGATATAACGCAACGTAAAGCAACCGAGGCCAAACTCGAACATCTCGCCTACCACGACCCACTCACAGGATTGGCAAATCGCCGCTTGTTACTCGATCGCTTACAACATGCCCTCGCGGGCAATTCGCGCACCAAACGGCACGGTGCTATTTTCTTCCTTGACCTGGACAACTTCAAAACCATCAACGATATTAACGGTCACGGCACTGGCGATATGCTATTGCAACAAGTTGCCAAGCGCCTTTCTGAATGCGTCGGCAAAGCAGCTACCTTAGCGCGTATCGGTGGTGACGAATTTGCACTGATAATGGAAGACATCAGCAACAATCTGAGAGAGACCGCAATTGAAGCAAAAACCAGCGCCAGTCACATTATCGAGAAGCTCAAACAGCCGTATTTTATCGATGGTCACGAGTATCGCACCACCGCCAGCATAGGCATCAATTTTTTTAGCGCCGACACCGATTCCGCCGACGAATTGCTCAAGCAAGTCGAAGTCGCAATGTACGAAGCCAAAGCATCTGGCGGAGACACATTATGTTTTTTTGATCCGAACATGCTCAATATTGTGACAGCAAGGGCAACTATGGAAGCGGACATGCGGACCGGCATTTACCAGCAACAGTTTTTGTTGTACTACCAACCACAGGTCAATAGCGCAGGCAAACTGATCGGTGCCGAAGCACTGCTGCGCTGGCAACATCCACTGAAGGGCATGATTTCTCCGGCAGACTTTATTCCGCTTGCCGAAGAATCCGGGCTCATTATTCCCCTCGGCACCTGGATACTCAAAACAGCGTGCCAACAATTGCAAGCGTGGGGACGCGATCCTCATACTGCTAGTTTAACAATGGCAGTCAATGTCAGTGCCAAACAATTTCGACAACCAGACTTTGTCGCTGGCGTTTTATCGACCATTCAAGAAATCGGCATTGACGCTCGCAAACTCAAGTTAGAACTCACTGAAAGCCTATTGGTCGACGACATAGAAGAAACCATAGGCAAAATGAATCAACTCAAAGCACATGGCGTTTGCTTCTCACTCGACGATTTCGGAACTGGTTATTCTTCTTTGAGCTATTTAAAACGTCTCCCACTGGACCAACTAAAAATTGACCAGTCTTTCGTCAGAGATATCTTGATCGACCCAAATGACGCGGCAATTACCCGTACCATCATTGGCCTGGGTAAAAGCTTAGGGCTGGCAGTCATTGCAGAGGGTGTAGAAACCGAAGCACAACTCGCTTTCTTGCAAAGCCAGGATTGTCACGCTTTCCAAGGCTATTTGTTCGGCAAACCAGCACCAGAATTGAATATACTCAGAAAACTGATTCCTGTGTAAGCGCAATTGGTAAAATAGGTAAATTAAGCACCGTGCACAAAAAATACTCCTCATGCATAATCAACATCAGGAACGTTCCCTTTTTTTTTTTGAGATTTCAACATGTCTAGCCTCGCTCTATTGCAAACCGGTCGTCAACGTGGACAAGAACAAGCGCTGCCCTATGCCGGCGCACTCACGCCAACCGAAGCCTACGACTTATTGCAAGCCGATTCATCCGTGCTATTAGTAGACGTAAGAACGAATGCCGAACGCGACTGGGTAGGCAAAGTTGCCATTAACGAAAACCAACATTTTGCTGTACAGTGGAATGTCTATCCTGGCGGCACACCAAATCCTGATTTTTTGCTCCAATTGCAATCAGTTTCGGCAAACAAAGAGACCGTTATCTTATTCCTATGCCGCTCTGGAGTACGCTCACGCCACGCTGCCAAACTTGCAACAGAAAATGCTTACACAAATTGCTTTGATATCTTGCAAGGCTTTGAAGGTGACAAGGATCAACAAGGCCATAGAAAAACTGTGGGCGGCTGGTGTCAACAAGGTTTACCCTGGATTGGCGCATGATTCTTGAATAATTCATGGCTAAAGCTTCCATCTGAAGAAATAGTTTGCTAGAATAGCGAGCTTCGCTGATGCGGCAAGATTGCAAAGACGAAAAGCAGGAGAGGTGGATGAGTGGTTTAAGTCACACGCCTGGAAAGCGTGCGTAGGTTTATCCCTACCGGGGGTTCGAATCCCCCCTTCTCCGCCAGGATATAAAGAAGCCCCTGAACAAGCAATTGTTCAGGGGCTTCTTGTTTATTCCATGCATATGTCGAATACTTTGAGCATGTTACTGCTTTCGTCATTGTTCATTTTTTTGTGTTGACGAAATAATCGCCCGCTGAGCACCTCATTTCCAGCGGACATAGTTTTACGGCGTCTACAGCGGTTATACAGAATTAGTGGGATGCAGATGAGAAGCTATGCCGTCTTTAACATCTAAACGCCCTGCCAACGTCGTTAAGACCAAAGCAAATAGAACAACGATTGATCCTATCCATGGCGTCGCCATTAAACCCAGGTGCTCCACAATCAAACCTCCACCCCATGCTCCGCCAGCGATGCCAATATTAAAAGCGGCTATATTTAAACCGGAGGCAACGTCAACAGCCTGAGGTGCGTCAAGTTCTGCACGCTGGACAACATAGACTTGCAAGCCAGGTACATTTCCAAATGCGACCGCTCCCCAGACCAATACCGTCAATAATGATAACCACATAGATGACGCAGTAAAAGTCAGGAAAAACAAGACGAGCGCCAGTAACGCAAATACAATTTGAAGTGCACGAATCGGCCCCTTTTTGTCAGCCAATGTTCCACCCCAAACGTTACCAAAAGCAACCGATATACCATAAATTAGCATGACTACACTTACATTTTGAGCAGAGAACCCAGAAACGTTTTGCAAAATAGATGCAAGGTAAGTGAACGCAACGAACGAGCCACCGTAACCCAGTGCAGTCATCGAATAAATAAGTAATAGACGTGGTTTCTTAAGCACCGCTAGTTGGGTCAATAAAGATGCAGGTCGATTATGGTTAAGCGTCTCCGGCACCAAAATCCAACTACCTACAAAAGCAATCAGTCCTAAGAAAGAGACTGCAAGAAAAGTCGACTGCCAACCAAATGTCTGACCAAAAAACGTACCAAGCGGTACGCCAGTGACCAGCGCTACAGTCAGGCCAGTAAACATGACAGCAATCGCGCTCGCCGCTTTCTCTTTAGATACCAGACTAGTAGCGATCGTTGAGCCGATAGAGAAGAAAACACCATGTGCCAACCCAGTCAAGACTCTCGCAACAACAAGCGTTTCATAGCCGGGTGCATGCCATGCAATTAAATTTCCAATCGTAAACAAAGCCATTAACGCCAATAAAAGAAGCTTGCGGTGTACGCGACCAGTCAGCGCCGTCAATACAGGCGCGCCAATAGCGACGCCTAATGCGTACAGACTCACTAATAAGCCAGCGGAGGGCACAGAAACGCGAAGGCTGTTGGCAATGGTAGGAATGAGACCAACAATAACAAATTCTGTGGTCCCGATAGCAAA
Organism: Undibacterium sp. Ji67W; assembly: GCA_049340365.1. Classification (GTDB taxonomy): domain Bacteria; phylum Pseudomonadota; class Gammaproteobacteria; order Burkholderiales; family Burkholderiaceae_D; genus Undibacterium. Next base: position 13,897 of record JBMPOY010000010.1, read on the forward strand.
GGCACTGAGGGTTAGCGCCCAGAGAGCTAAAGGCATGATTTTTCTTTCAGGTTGTAGTTGAGGTGTCGCAGTTTGCGCGTTTTATTACCAAAGAAAAATTCGCCTGGTTACAATATACTTTTGACTGGGGATCACAAATGTTGAATATTGAATCGCTGATTGCGTTTGTTGCGGTGATAGATACTGGATCATTTTCGGCCGCCGCCGAGCGCTTGAGCCAAACACCGTCCGGAATAAGTCGCGCTATCTCACGTTTGGAAGCGCAACTGGGTACATCCTTACTGACCCGCACAACCCGACGCCTAGATATGACTGAAGAGGGGCACTGGCTGCTGACGCGTGCCCGAAAAATTCTCTCAGAATTAGACGACCTAGAAGACTGCATGAATGAGCGATTATCGCAACCCTCAGGTCTGGTTCGGGTTAGTGCAGCAACACCGGTATTAGATCATTTAGTAGCGCCATTGATCACTGAGTTTATGGAAACATATCCTTTACTACGTTTGGAATTGATCAGCGGCGAAACCGTGATTGACCTGATTGAAGAGAGAGTTGATTTAGCAATCAGAATTGGCGTACTCCCAGATTCGACGCTCAATGCCCGGCGATTAGGAACGAGCCGTTTGCGTATTCTGGCATCGCCAGAATATCTTGAGCGCCACGGCATACCTAAAACCGTCAACGATCTCAACGCTCATCGCTTACTAGGATTTACCTCACCAGCCTCACTCAACATGTGGCCACTTACCCAAGACAATGGTGATCATCATGTGACACATCCACTTATTGCAGTTTCAAGCGGAGAAACACTTCGCCACATGGCTTTGCATGGTGCAGGCATTGTTTGTCTCGCGCATTTTTTAACAGCAGATGACATAAAAAAAGGGTTACTGGTTCCGATTCTGGAAAATATCACACTGTCCTGGAGTCAACCCGTCTGGGCTGTGTTTTACAAACAAGAGAAACTTGCGCCGCGTATCAACGCACTAGTCAGTTTTTTAGGTGAACGACTAAAAAACTTCTTAGATCAATAAATAAGAAAAATCTTTTGGCGAATAAAAGCAATCAATCGGATTAAACGAAGCCCCTGTTAGAATAGGATTTAGCTTGTTCATTTCGGATCCGCAATTTCATTCACAATTTTATTCGTCCACACATCAACCACTGGTTCCAGAGATTTCATATTTGCCTGCAATTTGGCATCGCCAGTGCGGCCTATGTTTTTACCAGCGGAGTGATGCACCGCTTCGAATACGATCTGATTGGTTTTAGCGTCACGCATCAACATTTCTAGCGTCACGACGATTTGCTGTTGTTTTCCCATCGCTGCATCCTTGATAGGTTTGCTTAACAAACGCAATGGAATGTAATCAATGACCTCACGACCAGCGTCGACTGTTCTGGCTTCAGTCGCTGCGATTTGCACTATCGTGTCAGCTTGCTCTGGCGCGTCGGCGAGCAAGTTTTTTTCTTTTAATTTTTTACGCAAAATCTGATCAAGCTTTTCCATCATGGCATCGACAGTGGGTCTGTCAATCAGCTCAAACTGCTTATCTTCGGGGTAGCTTTTTATAGCCTGAAAATAAATCTTACCCACCTTGCGCCCTCTGGCTTCGGGCGGAGCGTAATGAAAATAATTATTTGCGGAACGAGGATCAAGCACCAATTTAGAGTAATCGCTAAGGAAGCCATTCGAAGTGACACCCTGATTTTCTTGTGCCTGAAGATTGCTCAAGAAACATAAGCAAAGAATAAATGTCAGTATTTTTCTCATGATGACCAATCGGTAGGATTAAAAAGAGAACTACTTTGCGCATACTTTCATCAAAACATTGTTCAATTATCATATATCAAAAAAATCCGATTTAAAGATTTCTAAATACGATTTTTTATCCTTTTACCAATCAAACTTGCTCATTGCGAGAACGACCCGTTACAAGTGTTAATTCTCATCCGTTGTTATAATCGAAGAATTGCATACAGCTATGTTTGCTTAAATTGGTCAGGATCACCATCATGCGCATGCGAAAAAAAGCCGATTTACCAACTAAGCTTTGTCCGTCTTGTCTCCGCCCTTTTGCATGGCGAAAAAAATGGGAAAAAGTTTGGAATGAAGTGAAATACTGCTCGGAGCGTTGCCGCAGCGCCAGCAAAGGTAAGGCATGCTGAAATCAACAATAATAAATACCTCATCGCAAACGCAACCTAGTCAATCGAGCTCTCAAGAAATTGTTATCTATTGGTTTCGTAATGACTTGCGTATTGATGACAATCCCGCCCTGGTAAAAGCATGTCAAGCCGCAGAAAAAATCATCTTTGTGTATTGCCACGGCAGTGTGATTAATGTTTTCGATTCGCGACAACGGTGTAGGCTCCCACAAAGTTACGGACATCGTCAGCAGTTTATCGCCGCTGCACTAACCGAAGTGAGAATGCAATTAGAGGCGAGCGGTAACACCATGCTCGAACTTCATGGCAGTGCCGCAGCATGTTTGCCGCAATTGGCGAGTGAGATCAATGCTAAAACAGTTTATTGTGAAGAAATAGCTGCGCCCTATGAGCAAGACGAGGTAAATGCATTGCGTTCCACAGGTTTGCATGTGCATACCGTATGGCATTCGAGCTTACTTGACCCTGCAGATTTGCCGTTCACGGCAGATGCCCTGCCCCAGGTTTTCACCCAATTCCGCCAGCTCATTGAAGCCGAAGGTGTGAGACCACGATCACCTACACCAAAGCCAGCGCGAATTCCGGCATTGCCTGATAATTTCAACGCTGTTGCTGCCCGCTGGATGCAATTAGAGACTAAACATCCTAAATCGGGAACGTTAGCGGCACCAGTCGCGTCGATGCCAACACGGTTAAGCGATGATCCGCGCTCTTCGTTTCCGTATTATTTACCGGCGTTTTCCGGTAGCGCGAGTGCCGCCCGCAACCATTTGCAGAATTATTTGGCGAAAAAACTTCCGCACACTTATAAGCTCACCCGCAACCATTTATCAGGGCATGATTATTCAACGAAGTTTGCGCCATGGTTGGCATCGGGTGCCCTTTCCGCACGCCAGATTTACCAAGAGTTAAAAGAGTTTGAAGCACATCACGGTGCCAATGAAGGAAGTTACTGGATTTGGTTCGAGCTACTCTGGCGCGATTATTTTCGTTTTTTACATCGTCAATACGGGCGCAAGCTCTATGCGGCAAGTGGCTTGAATCAAGCATCAACCCCGACGCATCACGAAGATAGATTTGAACAATGGTGCCTGGCGAAAACGGAAGAGCCTTTGGTCAATGCGGGCATGAGAGAACTCTATAGCACAGGATATTTATCCAACCGCTTAAGACAGATTGTCGCCAGCTATCTGATTTACGATCTGGAATGCGATTGGCGCGCGGGTGCCGCATGGTTTGAGGCATCCTTAATTGATTACGATGTCTACAGCAATCAGGGGAATTGGCTCTATATTGCCGGGCGTGGAACCGACCCACGAAATGGCCGACGATTCAACATTCAAAAACAAATGCATGACCATGACCGCGACGGATCGTATCAACGCTTATGGAATACATTTTAAAAAAGACAAACACTATGACGACGATCAGACTGCTACTTGGCGATCAATTAAATATTCAACATTCCTGGTTCAAGGACGTGGATAACACCAAGATTTACGTTCTGATGGAAGTCAGGCAAGAAACCGACTATGTGCTGCACCATGCTCAAAAAATTCTGGCGATTTTTGCAGCTATGCGAGATATGGCACGTCAGTTAAAAGCACTGGGTCATCACGTTCATTACTTCAAGATTGACGATCCGAAAAATTTACATGCTATCCCTGCCAATATCGATGCATTGATCGCGCAATATAAGGTCGATACGGTTGAATATCAGGCACCAGATGAATGGCGTCTGGATCAACAACTCTACCAACATGGGCGTACATCGACGATCCCCTGGCGCATGGTCGATAGCGAGCATTTTTATACGCATCGTGGACAGGCAGCCGAAATCTTTGCAGGACGGAAACAATGGTTGATGGAATATTTTTACCGTCAGATGCGTGTACAACATCAAATATTAATGGACGACAAGAAACCAGTTGGAGATCAATGGAATTTTGATCACGACAATCGTAAAGCCTGGAAAGGAATACCCGTTGAGCCTGCCGATATAAGATCCAGACACGATCATTCAGCGCTATGGCAAAGCATCGTCAATGCCGGTGTCGCGAGTTTTGGACAAGCACAGGCAGACGCCTTTGCGTGGGCATTAAACCGCCAAGAGGCTTTACAACAACTTGAAGGCTTTGTTGCGCATGCGCTACCGCACTTCGGGGATTTTCAGGATGCCATGCATACCAAAGCGTGGCGCTTATTTCACTCTCTTCTCTCGTTTGCGCTCAACGTGAAAATGCTGACACCACATGAGGTGGTAAAACGGGTAGAAGATGCTTATCGGGCAGGTCAGGTTCCACTGGCCGCCGCTGAGGGATATATCCGTCAAATTTTAGGCTGGCGTGAATATATACGTGGTGTGTATTGGGCTAATATGCCTGAGTATGCAGAAAAGAATTTCTTTCAACATCAACGCGAACTACCTCAATGGTTCTGGACCGGCAAAACTAAAATGAATTGCCTGTCCCATGCAATTACGCAATCGTTGGAGCAAGCGCATGCACATCATATTCAACGATTGATGGTCATCGGAAATTTTTCTTTGCTTGCTGGTCTTAATCCGACAGCGGTGCATCAATGGTATCTGGGTGTTTATATCGACGCATTTGAATGGGTCGAACTTCCAAATACCATAGGCATGAGTCAATTTGCCGACGGCGGCCTGCTGGCAACCAAGCCGTATGTGTCAAGCGCAGCATATATCGATAAAATGAGCGACTATTGCAAAGGCTGCTACTACGATAAAAAATCCCGTATCGGAGAAAATGCCTGCCCTTTTAATGCCTTGTATTGGGATTTTTTTGAGCGTAATAAAGCAGTGCTGGCAAAAAATCCACGGATTGGTATGGCATACCGGCAGCTAGAAAAGATGGATGCAAAGTCGATTACTGATTTTCAAATGCAAGCACAAAACGTGTTGGAAAATTTGGATGGACTGTAATCGTCCGTGAGCGATCATAAAACGTTATTTGAGGTGTGATAAACAATGAAAATAGGCATGCAGACATGGGGAAGTCACGGTGACATACGCCCATTCCTGGCACTCGCGGAAGGATTGCAAGTAGCCGGTCATGATGTAACTCTGTTCATCACATGCTTTGATAGCGGCACCTATGCACACGTCACGTCTGCCAATGGTGTCAAGATTAAATTGATTGCCTCGCCGGTGGTGAATCTGGCGGAAGCTGAAAAAATTGCGGAGTTGGTCTATACGATCCGTGATCCAATGAAACAAATTGCGACCATTTTGGAAAGAGGTTTTGCGCCGGTTGAAGATCAAATGTTCCTGGCAGCCCAACAACTCAGCAAAGACAACGATGTGCTGATCGGTCATTTTTTTATGTACCCTTTACATATCGCTGCTGAAAAAGAACAAAAGCCCTATGTTAGTGTCGTTCTTGCCAATGTCGTCGTACCAAGCGATTACAGCAATCCGCTCGGCTTCAATGCACTTGGAAAATGGGGGCATCGGCTCATCTGGTGGCTAACCAAAGTGAGCATCAATCGCGTCATCCTGCATTTCCCAAACCGTCTGCGACGACAACTGGGCATGCCCCCGGTTCAAGACTTAATGACACAAGTATGGCTGTCACCGTCGCTAACTTTACAAGCGGTCAGCCCGCAATTTTGTCCACGCCAGCCGGACTGGCCTTCATCAGTTGAAGTTTGCGGCTTTCTCGATACCCCCAATCTGAGCATGGAAGGGACGCTGCCAGGTGCTTTAAATAACTTCCTTTGCGCTGGAGATGCGCCTGTGTACATGACATTTGGTAGCTGGATGCCGCAAGATTTTGTCAATCAAACCGCTACATTGCACCTCTTGACTCAAGCCGCAAAACTGGCTGGTTGCCGCGCCATTATCCAGAGTCCGTCGTGGCAGGAATGCGGTTTCAAGTCAAATGAGGAGGTTTTGTTTGTTTCTGCCGCACCACATCATTTGATTTTCCCTCATTGCAGTGCGATTGTGCATCACGGGGGCGCAGGAACAACGCAATCGGCCACTCTGGCAGGGAAACCATCCATTGTTGTTGCTCACCTCAGCGAGCAAGAACATTGGGGACGTGAATTACATCGATTAGGGATAGGTGGCAAATTCAGCAAACGCCGCAGCCTGACTGCCAGACAGCTAGCAGGTCAGATCAGATACCTCCGGGATAATCCTGGTTTCGCTCATACCGCGGAGAAAATTGCGACAGCCATGAAACAAGAAAATGGTGTGGCTGAGGCAGTCAAGGTGATCGAACAAAGGTTTATGGCATAAAAAGTTGTTTTTAAGCCATATAAAAGCCCGATTTGCTGCACCTGACAGGTTCGAGAAATTGCCTAGGGCTTACGCATCCCCTTTCCCTATGAAAAGCAAATAGATGTCTGAAACTATCTAAGTCATACCACGTGAATATTCCACTTTTCAAGCACTTCATCACGAGGTTTTTACCGCCTGTCGCATGCGAATTGATACCGATCGATCCAACGAATAAGATGGTTTCATCAACAAAAACATTTTATTGACAACTCAAGGGAGAGATCATCATGAAAACAACAACACCTAATCTGCTTATTTTGCTGGTATTGGTAATGATAGCAGCCACTTGCTCTCTCTATTTTTCTTCGCCACACACCATTATCATCAATGACGAAGAAGTTACTGGCGTTGTTGGCTTTGGTGCAGCATTTGTCGGGATTATCATCGCGGCCCTTGCATGTATATTTGCCGTGATCGTTACTAGTGCGGTTTTAGCAGGTGTTTCCGCTTTGTTAATTTTCGTATTTGCAGCTATTGCAATCGCTTTGGCACTGGCAGTCGCCCCTTTGTGCTTACCTTTACTATTGCTAGTGGGCATCGTGATGTTTTTCAATCGCCGCAAGCAAGCCAAAACTGTGAATACTGAAACGCTGGCTCAAAACTAATCAAATCATTCATCCCGGAAGAAAAACTTGCCACAGCGTCGCGCTCAGCACTGGTACAATCTGTGACCTTTTTTCTTCCGGTTGATTATGAAATCTCCAGAACTGCGCAAAGAATTATCAGAACTGGTGCTGCATAAACGTGGTATCCGCATTAACCTCCAGTTGCCTCTGATCGAAAGCGAAGACGAAATATGCCTACGTAGTACAGATGTCCTGGCACAACGTATAACCGCACTGCGTCTGATCCGGCAATTTTCTCTTTCCGCCCCGTCACAGCAAGCCGATTTGCGTAACGATATTGAAGCAAAGCAATTACACGCTTGTTTCAGCGCTAACGAGCAAGAATATATTTTCAGTACCACCACAAAAGAATCAGCAGCTACCCAAGACTTGCTCAGCATGACTGGTGAAGCCTTGCGATTTTTGGTCTGGGCATGTGGCTTACAAAAGAATATTGGCATGCCTGACGGTCTATCTCCAGACACTGAGTTTGTAGCGTTACTGGAGAATATGCCTGATACACCAGATTCGCTGGTGAGTAAGATCAAAACACGCAGCAAATCCGATATTCTGGATTGGGCAGATTTATTGTATCGCTTGCACTGGGCAGTCCGACATGCACAGATCACAGCAAAGCCCGTGCCGGGCAGACTGCATGCAGACGCTGTGCACGAGTGGCACAAAGCAGTAAATTGGCTGATTCAATATGATGATGAAAACGATTGGGATAAAGTTAGCACTGAAACCGCAGGCTGATCCTTTCAAAGAAAAATAAAAAAGCCAATATCTGACAGCAAAGATATTGGCTTTGTCTTCTATGCTACTAAGGCGATTTATCCCGAAATCGCCTTACGTGCAACGGCTGAATCGTCCGAGAAGAAACCGTCAATGCCCGCAGCGAGATAAGTTCTGATTTCGGCAATCGAACCAGCCTCATTACGTGTATTTGGTCCATCACCGTTGCGGAAATTTGCCGCAAAAAAGCAATTCTCGGGACGGAAGGTGTAGGTATGCACCAACAAACCAGCCGCATGCGCATTGGCTACCAAAGACGTCGGTTTAGCCAATTTTCCATTGGCCTGAACCGGAATCACCGCCCTGTGAGGCGGCGCCACAACATCGGCATAAACTGCAATGTCCCGCAACCCCTGCGCACTGCACATTCGCTCAAATGTCAGCGTACCACCTGCTGCGACCACATCAGCAGGACGTGCATCACCCTTGTACACCAGTTGCATCAGGCGCGTATTCGGGCGTCGTCCTATCAAACTACGCAAGTACTTCAAATTGGCAATTTCAAACGATTGAATTTCTAATGGGCAGCGGCGCGTATATTCGTGGGCATCTATACTTTTCAAAAAACGATCTTCAAGTGGCAAACCCAGACCAGCAAAATACGTAGAATGTTTTAACTCAGGAATCAAGCCGATGACTTTACCGGTAGTTGCTGCAGTCGCTGCGGCAAAATCGATAATTTCATCCCAGGTCAAAATTTGAAACATTCCGTCGTACTGTGTGTTTTGCGGCCGGACTGTTGGTAATCGTTCCACCGCACGCAAGGTCTTTAACTCTGCCAACGTAAAGTCTTCTGCATACCAACCATTACGGGTCTCACCATCGATGGTTTTAGTAATTTTTTTATGCGCAAACTCGGGACGCTGTGCAACGTCCGTCGTCTCACTCAACAATGCTTCGTGTCGGGCAACTAAAACGCCATCTTTGGTAATGACCAGATCGGGTTCGATATAATCGGCGCCATCCACAATGGCTTTTGCATATGATGCTAAAGTATGTTCAGGACGCAAAGCTGGTGCCCCGCGATGCCCGAACAAGTCTATCTTGCGCCCTTTATTTTTTGGCTCTGCTTTTGACTCCGTGGCTGCGGTAGTGATCCCGCTCCATGCACCCGCATACACGACCGCAGCACTATTGACTGCGGTCTTTAAAAACTTCCTGCGAAACTGCGTCATGCCCACTTTCGATTAAAATTCTGCTCCAAAGGTCACAAAGAACTGGCGAGGAGCAATTGGATACGTATTGTATGTACCACTTGCTGCACCAACGACAACAGCTGTCGCACCTGTTCGTTGATTCAAGTTAGTCACATTCAAACGCAGTTTGGCATTTTTCATCAAGCCGGTGGACAAGGATGGTAATTTCGCGGTGACACCGAGATTCATCATGAAGTAGCCACCGACATACAAATCATTGGTGTAAGTCGCATAGCGACGACCAACATAATCACCCGTCAATTGTGTTTCGATATCCCCAAATGTTGCCGTTGCCACGAACTTATTCATCCATTGCGGCGCACCCGGCACTTGCTTACCAGATGTTTGTACGACAGCGTTGCCATTGGTGTAGTTGTCTTGGTAGACCGAACGGTTATATGACAAAGCATTGTAGAAACTAAAGTTTTTACCGAAATGCAACGTGCCAGCAATATCAATACCATCCGTAGTCACGCTACCGACGTTAGCGAGGACAGGGTTACCACCAACAATTGCCGTAATCACTGCTGTTGGGCTGATTTGCAAAATACGATTGCTGAAATCAACATGATAGATGTTCACCTGACCATCAATTTTATCCAATGCACCTAACTGCACATCGCGTTTGCCGCGAATACCCATTTCATAGGTGACCGATGTTTCTGGCTGCGCGGTATTCTTAAACAAGTCAAATGCAGACTGGCTGGCCAGACTCCACGGAGATGCACCACCCGCGCCATAAGTCACAAACTGGCGCATATTTTTTTGAATATTGGCGAAAAATTGATCACGCGGGTTGATATCCCACAAGACACCTAACTCAGGCAAGAACCATTTTTTGGTATCAATCTTCCCGACCGGCAAAGCGGTTGAACCTCCCGCAATTGCACCAGGCAAAGGCTGCACAGGGAACAAGCCTTCGGCAAATTGCAGACTCGATTTGAAACCAGCTTGCAAAGCAAGGTTCGGCTTTACGCGCCATTCATCTTGAACATACAATTGCACCACATCGTTCGTTATATTGCTGCCGTATTGGGTGATCAAAGGATTACTTGGACGTTGATACGGCGTACTTGGATTGTTCACGTCCAATGCAAACCAGCGACGATACGTGGAAGAATTATTATGCTCCCACCAGCCACCCAATTCCAGTTGATGATCACCCAAGTCCATACGTACATTGGAAATGATACCGGGTCGATTAATGACATATTCGGTAGCACGGGTTGCATAACCGGAGTTACCAAAAATCTGTTTCAGATTTTGATTAGGGAAGTAAACACCAAACAAAGCGGGCAAACCTGCCGCACCGATAGGACCTGCAACCACACCAACACCATCATCATGATGGAAGTAGACTTGATTCGTCCAGGTGGTAGTCTGATTCAGATTCCAGTCGTATTTTGCATATGTCAAAAAATCTGTACGTTGCGCGTCACTGTAATAGTTATGGTAGTTAGATCCATCCGCTGCAGGCGTGCCACCGGCTGGCGACAAATACGCTAAAGCTGCACCAAAGTTGGGGTACAGAAATGGGCGTGTGTATGGCGCGCTGGTTTCGCCTGCCACGTGAACGGTAGCATCCTCATTAGGTTCTATTTTATCGCTGTAATTGGCAAATACGGTCAGCTTACCAGTCTCGGTATTATGAACAAATTTTCCGTTGAATTGATTACCACCTTGTCTGCCATCAAAGTCCCAGGCACGCGCTTCATGATGCAAGCCAGAAATGTAAGCGCTGTTGCCATCACCAAAATTACCTGTATCAAAACGGACAAACGTACGCGACGTGCTATAGCTACCAACAGTTTGTTGGACACTCGTTGTTCTGGTGGCTAAAGGATCACTGGAAAAAACTTCAATCGTGCCACCCAGATTGCTGGTTGATGGCGTCGCCAAATCACCGGCGCCAGAGGACAAGACGACATTGCGTACGTTTTCACTGATCACTGCACGCTGTGGTGACAAGCCATTGTAGTTACCGTATTGTTGGTCACCAAGCGGCACACCGTCCATGGTGTAACCCAATTGTTGTCCACTAAAACCATGCACAAACAAGGTTAGATTCTGCTCATTATTTCCCCATGGGTCAGCAGTAGAAAAGCTCACACCTGGCAAGGTTTCTATGCCTTTTAAAGGGTTAGTCCCGGGCAATTGACTTTGAAGCTCCTTTGCACGCAAAGAGACTGATGAACGTGTACTTTGGGAAGATATTTCTACTGTAGAAACGCTATTGTCCAGCCCATCGGTTTTCTTTGCATCCTTGGATACCTGATTATCAGCACTTGCGACGACTGCCGTCGACTGCGCTGCGGCAAAAGAGGAGAAAGCCATTAAACATGCTGCGGACATTACCAACAAAGGAAAGTGGCCGGGCTGACCCGGCTTAGATTTCGAAGGGGAGGTTTTCATGGTTTAATCAACGCTTCATTCAGTGGTTAAAGTAAATTGTTTATAAGTTTCTTTTAAGCAACTGCAAAATTGCGTGTAGCTTAATTACTTTTTATGACCACGAAATGACCTTGCGTTATCCATTTGCAAAAATACCTCTCCTCCGATTTCATTGCTCATATTTAAGCGAAATATGCCTATGGAGGTGATGCGGGCTCCTTATACCAGTTGCTCTTGACAACAACTTTTTCTCTTTCTGGATCACCAAGATAATGTGGAGACATAATCTGTACTCCATATTCATTGAACACATCCTGAATGTTGGCATGAAGTTGATTCATCACTTCTGCGCGAGGTCGCGGGTCGGTCGGAATTGCCTGACAGACTAGCAAATACTCCGGATAAAAATCTGATAGCGCCGTTTGAAATACCTTAGGTGAAGGCTCAGGCAAAATGCCTGGCGTTCTGTGCGCCGCCTCAATCAACATTGCCTGCACTTGCCGCCACGGCGTGTCATACCCGATCGTCACTTTAGTATCGACTACAAAACCATCACCAGAAACTACGCGTGAATAATTTTTGGTGACGCTACTCAGCACGTAAGAATTCGGCAGCGTCAGCTCGACGCCCATGCCATTGCGTATCCGAGTACTAAACATGCCAAGCTCGGTAATCGTTCCGTCATGCTCGCCGATACGGATAAATTCACCTTTGCGGTAGACTCGTGAATACGTCAGTATCAACCCACTGGCGGCTTGTCCAACCAGGCTGGACGCGCCCATCGACAACATCAAACCAACCAGTACAGACACACCTTTAAACGCCTCAGTCCCGGAACCAGGTAAATACGGATAAGCCATCGCCAATGCAAACAGCCAGACCGCGATAACGGCGATTCGTCGGGTAGGACCAACCAGATCCGCATCTAGCCATGAAATTTCTATTGAACGATTCTGTACCAGATCAAAAAAATGGTTCATGCCCTTGGCGAATAATTTGGCCAGAGCAAAAATGACACAGGCAACGAACAGATCAGGGATCGCCTTTAAAATCGCACTGCCTAACATCAAAACAAGACCGAAAAGATATCCGTTCAGATGCTCCCCCCAAGGGCGAGTAAACGGAAACTGCGACATGATGACACCCAACCACTGATAACCGAGTAAAAGAATAATCAGCCAGGTAAGCAACTGAAGCGTCTTCCGCAACATCCAATTAATCCGATCTCTGCGGATCAATAGTGCGCCAACATCATTCAACTCCGCCATTTTTTCATGTGCAAAGTTAACTAATCTACGCATCACCATCCGACGCAATTTGATCAATAACCAGATGGCACCCGCAAAAATGAGCGTTGCTAATGCAGTGTAACCCAGCGCGTGTAATATGCTGCTCAGGCTATGGGCCAATGATTGATTCAAGGCTTTTACCGCATTCTCCGTCACACTTTCTAGTGTTTCTTGCTGAAATGGATCAATGTCTTCGGGTGAGATATAAAAACTGCCAGCGCCATCAATTTGTATTAACATCCCGGGTGCCACCGCTACCGCCTTTGCATGATGCTCTCCGGACATTTCGGTTTGTTGGGCAATCCGCGCCTGAGCCCGCGTCGCTCTCTCGAACGGATGCATCCCCAGAACAGTGCTGCGAAACACTACAATATCGCGATTAAACACTGTTAACCTTGCTTCATCGGTCTTCTCATTACTTTCGACGGTTTTAAGTTCTGTCGCCTGTAGCATGCTTGTGAGCAATAGCATCAAAAAACAGCACAGTAATTGTAGGTGTTTGAATAATTTCATTTGAAATGATGACCATCAAGGTGACGCTGTATAAATTGAAGATAATATTATCAGTAAGCTCATCACAAAATCGAAGAAACTCGATTCTGGCTTCCTTCTCGCAACAGAATTTAGTCAATATCACCTGCACAATAATGAAAAATCCGGAATAAGAAGAATTTTTATTGTCCTTTAAGAAAATATTGGCGATCTAACCTACAATATTTCAAAAATCCGACTACAATAAATTTCCATGCTTTCTCCATGGAGCAAAAAATGAATCCCCGCAAATACAAATTTCCTTTCAGTCTCGCAACTGTTGCTGTGATAGGCACAATGGGCATTGCTTTACATTTTGCCTATGCCGACGAGAACGAAGATGGTGTGAGCAAGTATCAAGACAATGATTTTTCAGCTGCTGCTGAAGCGTTTCAGGCAGCCGCGGATAATGGCGATGCGGAAGCACAAACCAGTCTTGGGATCATGTATCTGAAAGGCGAAGGCGTTGATGAAGATGAAAAGACCGCACTGAGCTTATTTGAGAAAGCCGCTGCGCAGGGCAATGTACGCGCCGAGGTCAATCTGGGTAGAATGTATGCAAAAGGCAAAGCCGGATTGATACCTAATTATGGTATTGCTGTCTCATGGTTTGATAAAGCTGCAACGCAAGGATATGCCGATGCGCAATATTCTCTGGGTGTACTGTACGTGACTGGTAATGGCGTCCCTCTGAATTACAAAAAGGCACAAGAATTATTCAGCAGTGCCGCAGATCAGAACAACGCCAGCGCACAATATCAGCTTGGTCTGATGAATTTCAAAGGCAAAGGGATGCCGGTCAATTTGACAGAAGCCTACAAATGGTTATCGCTAGCAGGCGACTATGATGATGCCGCTATCTATCGCGATTACGTGTCACAAAAAATGTCGAAAGAACAGGTAGAACAAGCGGTTGCCCTCGCCGATGATTGGAAACAGGAGCAGGAACAAAACCAAGATCAGAATAAAGAAAAAACAGGAAAATAAAATACCTCCGCCAATATTCTTGAGGCTGCTCTGACTGAAAATTTTCTATGAGCCACTCCAATCGCTCGAACTTCTGTTGAAGAATTAGTGTCCCAAATGCAGGTTCATCGGTCAATCACAAAGGCAGTATTGCGTAAAGCCTAAAGAAAAATAAGAACGAATACATCGACATACAAAATTCATGTCGATGTATTCGATATGTGCAGGAAAATCCCGCTTAGTATTGAAAATACTTCAAAGTAAAATCAACATCAACATCAATGATGAAATTAGCGCTGAAACGGACGATGCGCGTTCAACCATTTGATTGATGTTAAAAACATGTCACCTAATGTACGGTGGGTTTTGTCTTCTTTTTCGAGTGAAATTTGTGGATAAACTTCTGGTAAGCCACTAACGAGGTATGCGAAATTCATGATATTCTGCTCCAAATTAAGTGAAGTGCCATAACAGTTCGCCTGATCCTAGAATCAAACTGATGATGTCCGATTCAACGTGGATTCACGTTTCACCACTCTGCACTTCTTTAACCAATAAAAAATTTTTAAGGATGTTCTACAACTACTGTCATCAGTCATGTTGACTCCCTGTTCGTTAATCGGATTCTGCGCATTAGTGCAGACTAGCTTTGCATGAGGATGAAAACCATCCCCATACTGTTACTCAATTCATTACCCAACATTTTCAACAACGACGTTCCAACGAATACTTCGTACGCTGCTCTCCAGACCCAGGCGACTTATCATCTGGACCAAATGATTACGAGCATTTTCTGCACAACGTACTTCCACATCAAATGCAGCCAAACCTTGCTCGTCTTGCGAAGTGTAGTCAAAACGTTCTATTGCGCCGCCTATTGCTGTCAATGACTGACGTACCAGGGTTTCGACATACTGAATATCATCATCACGGAAGACGGTACGGATGTGATACAGCGGCGCGATATTTTTGGCAGCGACTTTCACGACCGCTTCCCGATGTGGGATTGAGATTTGCTGAAATACAAAAGATGCTAAATCAATGAGTGTCATGTTGACCTCCTCATTCTTATTCGTTGTGACGTGTAAGAACACGCTTAATTACACCAACAACAACGCCGACAATCGGAACCGCCGCTGGAAAAACATGTGTCATTAGATTGAAGCAACGACCGATATGTGTATCGGCATCGCTATTGTTTAGCGCATGACGAGCGCCATTGATGAGTACGTACCATTCCATTGCAAAATCCTCCGCAACAAGAATTCACAACGTACAGGCGAACGACAGCCTCGCACGTGGCGAATTAAAAAAACGCACGCAAATAAAAACGGCAAACACTGACACGACGGACACGGGGCAACAAACAGAAAGCCGTGGCCGAGCGCAAGAATGCGAATTTATTTGAACGAAAAAAGCTTAGAGATGGGAGTATTTGCTGACGAAGAAATCGTCGGGAAACTTAGCCTGCATTGCGCACGCTAAAGATAAGAGCTGGTCTATCAGGAGTGTGCGGAAATGACGGGGCTACCCCATCCATTCAATTGATAACTACAACTACTACAGTCCACAATGGAACTCCTATAAAACGCAATGGCCGAATTGTAAGCGCCTTAATTTTAATGTGTCAATCAATAATTTAAAATTTCTATAAATAATTTTTTAGAGAGGCACACTACCAAAATTTGAATTCAGAATTCCTTGCATTTCACCTGATGTTGCAAGATGCTTTGACGCTTTAGAAACCCCATAACATCAATGGAATTTTGTCACCTGGACGTATTTTTTAAAGTAATTTTTCACCTCAAATATACGCACGATAAAAGTCAATAAATGCCCTGACTTTTGCAGGTACCAGTCGCCCCGGAGGTAGCACTGCATAAATTCCACCGACAGGCAGAGACCACTCAGAAAATAAGCGAGCCAGCTTACCGCTCTCGATCGCCGCTTGCGAGGTCATGGCATCCATCACAGAAATACCGGCACCGTTTTGCACCAACGACAACAGTGCACTTGGCGAATCAACTTGTATCCGCGATTTCATATGTAGAGTCTCAACATGACCGAGGCTATCGGTGAGTTTCCAGGTTAAGGGGGTCTGCAACAAAGACAAAGCTAGCCATTCATGCTGCCTGAGGTCTTGTAAGTGTTGGGGCATGCCGTGCTTTTTTAAATACGCAGGTGCAGCCACCATCACTTGCTTAAATTCGCCAAGCTTGATTGCTCTCTGTGACGAATCGCGTAACCAACCCATGCGAAACGAAAGATCAATACCGTCAGCCACCAGATCGCTGATGCGATCTCCAGTGCGCAAGTCAATGCGTAGGCGCGGATGCAACTGCGCAAAATGCGCCAACGCGGGAGCGAGTGATTGCGCTGCCTGATTGACAGTGGCGGATACGCGCAAAATCCCCGTCAATTCACTGTTGTTAGCTTGTTCGCTACTCACTAAGGTGAGTGCGTCGCGCAGACCATGCAATAAAGGCTGACATTGCTCGTGCAAAAGCCGTCCTGCTTCTGTGAGGACAATTTTTCGCGTTGTCCGGGTGAATAATGAGCAAGATAATTGTTGTTCAAGGCGGCTAATGCTGATGCTGACTTTTGCTTTGGCGACATCTAACCGATCTGCGGCAGCAGTAAAGCTGCCCGCCTCTACTACCGTATCAAAAATAGTCAGCATATTTAAGTCAATCTGATCCGGGCTCAACATAGGTATCCGTCTGAAGGTCAAAAACGCGCATTTATCTTAACATTGATTGATAAGAATTTTAAAACAATGAATTATTGATTTACTCGTTTATCTAGTCAATCTTTACTGTCAAACTTCGTCTCAATGAATCGCGGGATTCAACACCTATCGGAGAAAACATCATGAACATCGCATTAATCGGCGCATCTGGCTTTATTGGTTCTGCATTATTGAAAGAAGCTTTATCACGTCAACATCAGGTAACAGCACTGGTTTCTCGTCCAGAAAAAATCAGCGCTTCAGCACAACTGACCGTCAAAGCAACCGACGTGCAAAACGTGCCGCAATTGAGTGAACAATTGCAAGGATTTGATGCCATCATCACCGCATTCAGTGGCCATGCCAACGGCGACGTGCTCGGCTATTATGTGTCGGGGATAAAAAACATCATTCAAGCAGTAAAAAATGCACAAGCAAAGCGTTTGTTGGTCGTCGGTGGTGCAGGATCTTTAGAGGTCGCGCCAGGATTGCAAGTGATTGATACGCCAGACTTTCCGGACGCGTATCGTGCCTCAGCTGAAGGCGCACGCCAAGCCCTGAATATATTGCGTGCTGAAACGGAATTGAACTGGACCATGTTAAGCCCATCAGCCATGATTGCGCCAGGCCAGCGCACTAACCAGTTCCGTCTCGGCACAGATCAGTTACTCATTGCAGCAGACGGAAAAAGCCATATCTCTGTCGAAGATTATGCCGTCGCCATGATCAACGAATCAGAGCGCCCAGCACATATACGTCAACGCTTTACTGTTGGCTATTAATCAACGATTTTCTGATCAGTTTAGTTGCCTTAGTTGCCCGGTAATGCCTCAAGCATTTTCCGGGCTGTTTTTACTTCATCTTTAACTGCCCTGTCACAAAGTGCTGAAAAAAAGCAGATTTTTCCCAAATGTAGTATAAGAAGATTCAGCAAAAAAAATGGTGCCGAATTGGCAGCGATCAAAGATTGGCAAATTGTAATATGAGTAAAATCGGGGAAAAAAATGACTTTGAATACCTCAGTAAAGACAACTCCGGAGGTAACGATCAGCGCAACTCCACAGTTCAATTCAAAAAGGCAAGGGCCGAAGTTCAGCAATCATAAACAAATGCGTGAGCCGGACTTTTTTAAGAATCTCTCACTGGCGTGGCGTTTTTTGTTTAACAAGCCCAAAAATACGGTTCCCGAAGGGAGTATTCCGGTCTACGAGTTGAGTCACTCACAATTGCTCAACGCTCCAGACGCCACCCTATTCCGGCTTGGACATTCAACCGTTCTTTTGAAATTGCAGGGTGAATTCTTTTTGACTGATCCAGTATTTTCGGAACGCGCCTCACCTTTTCAGTGGATGGGGCCAAAACGTTTTCATCAGCCACCAATCAGCATTGCCGAATTACCGCCAATTAAAGCAGTGATTTTGTCGCATGACCACTATGACCACCTGGATCATGCCGCGGTTCTCGCATTAGCGGACAAAACTGAACACTTCCTGACCACGACCGGGGTTGGTGACAGATTAATCAAGTGGGGAATTGCTGCGGATAAAATCCAGCAATTAGACTGGTGGCAAGAAACGGCGGTACATGGAATACGCTTTGTGGCGACACCAGCACAACATTTTTCGGGTCGTAAATTGAGCGATCGCGATCATACACTGTGGGCTTCATGGAGCATTCTGACACCAGAATTAAAGATTTTTTTTAGTGGTGACTCTGGCTATTTCAAAGGCTTCAAAGAAATCGGTGAACGCCTTGGCCCCTTCGATTTAACGCTGATGGAAACCGGTGCATATAACAAGCTCTGGCCGGATGTCCACATGCAACCGGAAGAGTCACTGCAAGCACATCTCGATTTAGGTGGAAAGCATCTGCTCCCCATCCATAACGGCACGTTTGATTTATCGTTGCACGCGTGGTACGAACCATTTGAACGCATCGTCGATCTCGCCAAACGCCACGGTGTCAAAATCAGCACGCCACAAATGGGCGAAGCCGTCGATATTGCAGAACCACAGACAGGTCAACACTGGTGGCGATTTAACCACGCAGTACGTCATCCAGTTGCTCTATATACTGCAATAGCTGAATAAAGATGATGACTTAATGACTATTTCTACATAAGATCGTGTAAATTATTTATTGCACAACAAACACTGCGCTAAATAGCATAGATGTCCGTTTAAACATGTTTCTGGTCAATTGAAGCTTTTTGGTATGCTCGCAAAAATAATTTCTTACATTTCTTAAACTCGTCAGTGAAGCATAAACATGGTCAAAAATAAAAAGCTGCTCGCCTTTAGTATTGCATCGATTTTCGCTCTGCCACTCGCCACCTATGCTGAAGGCGAAGGACATTACCGTTCGTTGTTTCAGCATACGGATCTGACCATCAATGCAGATAGTACCAGTGTCCTTGATGAAGAATACATCTGGCGTGGCGTCGATCAGCAAGGTGCCAATGGTCTCGGTCAGCAGTATCTGAGTTTTGACCAGGACAAGCAAGAACTAGAAATAATTGAAGCAGAAACCATACGCGCCAACGGAGAGAAAATCAAAGTACCAGCATCTGATATCAAGCTGCAAGACGGCATGCTGGGTGGTATCTCCTACCCGCACAGAAAGTTATATCAGATCACGTTTTCCAAGCTATCACCCGGAGATGCCATCCATCTGCACTATCGTCAAAAGCAAACCAAGCTTGACTTACCAGGTGGCGACTCGCACAGTGCATACTATAACCGCGATGTCATCCGCGATAATACCTCTTATTCTCTGCATTATCCGGAGAATATGGCATTGCACGTTGCAAGCAATGAGCTTGATAAAACTGAAGACCAGATTTCAAGCGGGATACACACCATTAAGTGGACGCATCACAGCACGGATACCAAAACCAGTGATCCGAATATAGTGAATGCCTGGCGTCAAACACCGTATATCATGGTCAGCAGCTTTAAAGACTTGAAAGCCATCGCTGATGCTTACCAGATTGGCGCTTCAGAAAAAGCCCGCATAACGCCAGAGGTACAGGCATTAGCAGCATCATTAGTGCAAGGCCGCATCACTGACGCAGATAAAGCAAAAGCAATCTACGACTGGGTACGAAAGAATATCCGCTATGTTGCGAGTTATATCGGCGATGGTGGTTTTGTCCCGAATGACACTAAAACCATTTTAGAAAAGCGTTATGGCGACTGCAAAGACCATGCAACGATCTTAGAAGCATTGCTCGAAGCGAGTGGCATCCCAGCCTCGCAAGTATTGATCAATGCCAGCACCGACTCCTACACGATGTTGCCGATTCCGGTTTTTAATTTCAATCATGCAATTAACTATGTACCAAGTTTGAATTTATTTCTGGATTCAACCTCGGATCAAACACCTTACGGCTTATTGCCGGAAATGGATACGAGTCACACGGTTTTAGTCACCAAAAATTTTAAAGAAGTGAGTCAAACACCACCGATTTCTACTGGCGGATTTAAAATGCTACGTCAGACCAAAGTCGATCTGGCAGTTGATGGCTCGGCGGTTCGCACGACAGACATTACCGGATATGGGTTGGCGGCTGTTTCTGTGAAGACTTTCCTTGATGGTATAGGCCCCGGGAAAGAAAGTGATTGGGCGCGCAAAACTTTGGCTAATTCTGGCATGCATGGAACGTCTGAATTCAAGGTTCTGCCTTCTGATGACCCACTCAAATTATCGTATCGCTATACTGAAAAAGTCAGTAATTTTATGTCACAGCCAGAAGCAAGCACAATCAACTTTTACGTCGCACTGCAAGGCCCGATTGCAGCAGGTAGCATTCTGCGTCGTTTTACAGAAAAAGACAGAAAATCAGATTTCAAATGCGATGCTTTTGCCATCGAAGATGAAGTAGAAATCAATCTGGCACCCGAATTAAAAGTGTTATTCGTGCCTAAAGATGTTCACATCAAAGAAGGAGATGTTTTCTTCGATGCCGTTTATCAACGCCATGGAAATACATACAGTGTCAACCGTACTTGGGGTTCTACATCAACGAAAGCATGGTGTGCGCCGGCAGAATACGATGCGATGAAAAAAGCCATGAACAATATCGACAAAGCGATTGGTGGGCGCTTATTGTTTATGAATAAAAATGAAGCTCGTAACGATCTCTAAATCAACAATCTGGCAGGGATAAAAAAACCGCGAAAGATCGCGGTTTTTTTGTACTCATTGAAATAAAATCCGCACCCGGATTATTCCTGATGATATTGCGTAACACGCTCTACTTCGTTTTTAGACCCCAGAAACACTGCAACACGTTGATGCAAAGCTGTCGGTTGAATATCAAGCATACGTTGCTTGCCGTTGGTTGATGCACCACCGGCTTGTTCAACGATGAAAGACATAGGATTAGCTTCATACATCAGACGCAATTTACCTGCTTTATCAGGTTCACGCTTATCTGCCGGATACATGAAAATACCGCCGCGATTCAAAATACGGTGTACGTCTGCAACCATCGAAGCAATCCAACGCATATTAAATTCTTTGCCACGTGGGCCGGTAGAACCAGCAAGCATTTCATCAACATAACGCGTGACTGGTGGATACCAGTGACGTGTATTGGAAGCATTGATGGCAAATTCTTTGGTGTCAGAAGGAATTTGCATATTACGCTGCGTCAACACCCATGAGCCCATTTCGCGATCTAGCGTAAAACAGTTCACGCCATTTCCAGTCGTCAATACCAGCACGGTTTGAGGACCATAGACAGCGTAACCTGCCGCAACTTGCTTGCTACCTGGTTGCATGAAATCTTGTTCTGTTGGTGTAGTCATTCCTTCAGGTGCTTTTAACACGGAGAAAATCGTACCAATAGAAACATTGACATCGATATTGCTGGAACCATCAAGTGGATCGAACAACAGCATGTATTCGCCCTTTGGATAGCGATTTGGGATTTGATGGATAGTTTCCATTTCTTCCGATGCCATCGCTGCCAGGTGGCCGCCCCATTCATTGGCTTCTAATAAAATTTCGTTCGACAAAATATCGAGTTTCTTTTGCACTTCACCTTGTACGTTTTCGCTACCGGCGCTGCCTAAAACTTCGCCGAGAGCACCTTTACCAACAGCGTGGCTAATTGTTTTGCAAGCGCGTGCAACGACTTCGATCAACAAGCGCAATTCTGCTGGGATAGAGTTATTGAGGCGCTGCTCTTCAACCAGATACTGGGTCAGACTGACACGTTTCATCTCATTCTTTCATAAAAAAATCAACTAGGGATTTTTGCCGTTCCGCCATAATCAAAGTCAAACTGATCTTTAAGAGGATCGGCAAAAAAATGTATTTATCGCTCTATCAGGCAGCCAACGCTTTGCCAACCACTTCCGCTACGTCTTTCGACAATTTCTTGGTTGCTGCCACTTTTTCCAATGCCAGCTTCATGTGTTCTTGCAAATGTAGTGGATATTTTTTCCAACGATCCAGGCTTCGGGCCAACCGTGCAGCCACTTGCGGATTGATTTTATTAAGTTCAATCACCAATTCTGCCCACAGAGCATAACCACTGCCATCAGCAGCATGGAAGCATGAAGGATTGGCATTACAGAAGCTGAACGTCAAGCTGCGTGCGCGATTAGGGTTAGTCAAAGTAAATGCTTTGTGCTGCATCAGTTCACGCACTTTTGCCACATCCGTCGTATCCGATATTGCTTGCAGCATGAACCATTTATCGATGACCAGCGCTTCTTTTTTAAACTCTTTATAGAATTTCTTCAAGGCTTTGGCAGCGGCATTTGATTGCACTTCGTTGCCATTAAAGTTAGTCAGCGCCGACAAGGCAGCCAATCTGTCAGTCATGTTTTCCGCTTCATCAAACTGCGCTTGTGCAAGCTCAAATGTGCTGTCATCAGACCATGCAGACAAGTAGGACAGAGCCAGATTTTTCAATGCGCGCTTAGCCATTGATGGCGCGTCGGGCACGTACTTACCTGGTGTCAGATTCGCTTCATAAGCCGCCAAAAATTCGGCACGTAAATGCTGCGTTAAGGTAGCGCGAACGAACTGGCGCGCAGTGTGGATCGCTTGCGGATCAACGATTTCAAACTCTTCAGCAATCATTGCTTCCGACGGCAAAGTCAATACCAGCTCACGGAACGATGGGTCCAACGTCTCATTCACCAATGTAGCGCGCAAGGCTTCGATGAACATGCTGTCGAGTTCCAGATATTCTCCAGCCTGCACTGCTTTGGTCAATTTCACCAGGCGACGGGTTGCCAGACGCTGACCAGCCTCCCAACGGTTAAACGGATCACTGTCATTGGCTAACAACAAGCCGAGTTCTTCATCACTATACTCAATATCCAAAATCACCGGAGCCGAGAAATTACGGAGCAAGGAAGGAACGGGTTTTGCGGCAACACCAGTGAATGTAAAGGTCTGGCTGGCTTCGGTCAATTCCAATATCAGATTGGTCGAGCCCGCCAAAGCTGGATACGCATCACAATGCAGGGCAATATCCTTACCTTCAGCATCCAATAATCCCATGGCTACAGGGATATGGAATGGCAGCTTTTCTTCCTGTCCAGGCGTTGGAGGGCATGACTGTACCAACGTCAATCTGTAGGTTTGCGTTTCTGCATCATAGGCTGTTTCTGTCTTGATACGTGGTGTGCCAGATTGGCTGTACCAACGTTCAAACTGTGTCAGATCACGGCCACTGGAATCAGCCATCGCAGCACGGAAATCATCACACTCCACCGCTTGTCCGTCATGGCGAGCAAAGTACAAATCCATACCTTTGCGGAAACCTTCGTGACCCAGCAGCGTGTAATACATACGCACCACTTCCGATCCCTTTTCATAGATCGTCACTGTGTAGAAATTATTGATTTCGACGAAAGAATCTGGGCGTACCGGATGCGCCATTGGTCCTGCATCTTCCGAGAACTGGACTTGACGCAAAACGCGCACATCTTCAATACGTTTCACCGCACGGCCGGTTGTTGTACCGACCAGATCAGCAGAAAATTCCTGATCACGGAATACGGTCAGACCTTCTTTTAAGGATAATTGGAACCAGTCGCGGCAAGTAACGCGGTTACCTGTCCAGTTATGGAAGTACTCATGACCAACCACCGATTCGATACCGGCGTAATCAACGTCCGTTGCAATGCGAGAATTTGCCAAAACGTATTTGGTATTGAAAATATTCAGACCCTTATTTTCCATTGCGCCCATATTGAAATCGCTGGTCGCCACGATCATAAAGCGATCCAGATCGAGTTCCAGACCAAAGCGCTCTTCATCCCAACGGATACTGTTTTTCAGGGAATCCATCGCATGTTGGGTTTTGTCCAGATTACCGTCTTCTACCCACACTTGCAGCAGGACTGAACGACCAGATTTGAGAGTGTAATTTTCTTCCTGGCACACCAATTTACCTGCAACAAGTGCAAACAAATACGAAGGCTTTTTGAATGGATCTTCCCATTTGGCAAAATGACGGCCATCGCCCAGATCACCTTCTTCAACCAGATTGCCGTTACCCAGTAAAATTGGGAATTTTTTCTTATTAGCGCGTAACATGACCGTATATTTAGCCATCACATCGGGACGATCCGGGAACCAGGTGATCTTACGGAAACCTTCTGCTTCACATTGAGTGATGAAATTGCCGTTCGATGCGTATAAACCAGACAAGGAAGTATTCTTGAGTGGCTTGATCAGCGTTTCAATTTCTAAGGTCACTTCATCGGGCGCGTTCGGAATGCGCATGACTTCGCCGTCTATCGTATAGGCGGATTTTTTCAAATTGATGCCATTCATACGTAACTGCAAGAGCTTGAGTGAAGCACCAAACAAGACCAGATCCTTTTCTGCACTATCGTGGTTGCGCCGCATAGTAATGCGCGTCGCAACATGGGTTTCATGCAAATCCAGATCAAAACCCATTTCAACTGTATCAACCCAGAAGCCTGGGGCAACATAGTCTTTGCGGAAAATGGTTGGTGGGGTAGCGGCGATATCGTTACTCATGGGATGAATGTCTCTTGAAAAAAAGTGAATATCACGGGACTAAGACAAAATAACTCTCATAGCGACTGGCAGCAATCTATGCTGCTAAAACCCGGCTACCAAAAAGCCATCATGCCAGTTTCGAGCTATTAAGTCAGTCCTTTATCAAAGTTTTATGAACTTTGCTCAGGTCGACATTTTACCAATTCAACAGGCAGTAAGCGCAAAACGCTTGCAAAATAGCCGATTAAGCTCAGATTCTCTCGTTCCTTCAATTCTATTTAAGCGATTTCCTCGCAAATAAACAAACTCGATAGCTGCTAACTTCAGTCAAAACACGAAGCGCTTCATTGAAAAGGGTGGAACTATTGTGTTTCGTCATAGTCATAAAGTTACAAGCTGAAATAGAGATTGTCATAAATTGTCTTATCATAGTAATCATTTGCATCCAGATGCAATCATTTGTCGCTCTGAACAGCAGCAAATGGCAAATTGACCCAAGCGAAAAATAGTCAAATTCTTGTGGACTTTTTATCTGCAAAAAGAGTGCGAGAACTATCGGCAATGTTGGAACGCGAATCGCCACATTGCGTCGTTTTCGATCAAAGAGAAGGAGTTGAAATGAAACGTTTTTTAAGTGCCGCTATCATTACTGCCAGCATGCTGCTGACTGGATGTGCAACAACTTATAGCAGTCAGGTGAGTGTTTTCCATGAATGGCCACAAGGAAATCAGGATAAATCGTATATTTTGGAACGTTTACCTGCGCAGGAAAATAATCCTGAATACAAATTTTATGAAGAAGAGTTAAGAGCGCAACTTGGCTTACACGGCTTCAAAGAAATTGCCGTTGGTGCAACGCCTGCACTTAAAATTGGCATGCAATACGGGACTTCAATCAGCGAATTACAATACTCAAGCCCTTGGCATCCTGCAATGTATGATCCTTATTGGGGCATGCATTTCCGTCGCGCCTATCTGTATGACCCCTATTTCCCGTTTTACGGCAGACGTCTTTCCGGACCAATAGATGTCAGTGTTACCCGCTACTATCTACACCAGTTAGAGATCGAGATCAGTGACTTTGCAAACAACAAAAAACTAGCTTCAATCAAAGTAAGCAGTGAACAAAGAGAACCAGAAATTTCCAAACAAATGCCTTATCTGATTGAAAGTGCATTGCAAGGTTTCCCTGGTAAAAACGGCAGCACTACCACCGTAGAACTGCCGCTCAATAAAGACAATAAAGACAACAAATAAATTAAGCCGGAGGATCGCGCAAGGCTTCAACCAAAGCGCGATCGACCACAGAAGCAGCAGATATCAATACCGCACCTCCACTGCGGAACTGCGCTACTAACTCTTCGCTGGAAATGGAGAACGAATCGTGCCCCTGACGATTCGTAAATATATATCTGGTTCGTTTCGGGCTCACCCATGCGAGTTTAAAACGGGTTGTCACTCCGGCACTGGTCGTAAAATCTACCCAAACGCCACGCTCTAATTCTTCCACCAGTTGCACACATTCATCAGGAATATGTTCTTGTTGATCCTGAACATGCCGATTCAAGCGTTTTTCACTAGCGCGCTGGGCGATGTTAACAGCAATCTCCAACTGGCGCCTTGGCGACAATTCTAAGGGTGCTCTGGCAATGGCAGCATGACGCTCAGCCAGTTTGGAGAAAAACAGAACACGCTCTGGCTCATCCCATTTAATCGCATTCAACCAGGCATTGAGCAAGGTCAGCATGGATGGCAGCTTACTGACAAGTTCCTTGCGCTCCTCCGAACTATTTTTCGGTTTCAAGCTCCAGATCAGGTCATCCATGGTACGCAATGCATTTTCAAGTGCATTGGGTTTTTCTTCCTTGACGTTGTGGGCAATGGTTAAAATTCTGATCCATTGATCCAGCAAAAATTCTTCAAGAAAGCCAGCAACTTCTCCTGTCTCTACCCGCATCGCCACGTCGTTTTCGGCAAATTCACGTGCCAGACGCATTTTTTCTTGCTTGAGAGCTTGCGCTACAGGTTCAACGATGGATTGCTCAGCGCTCTGCTCCTCTTCTTTGAGAAATGCTTCAAGATCAGCAACAACATCAGAAAACAGATCAATCTGTTGATCAAAGTCTTGTTGAACTTTTTCTACGATTCCCTCAATCATCTGGAATAAAGGATCTTCTGCATTCGTATCACCACCAAAGAAGACGCTAGATTTAGCTAAGGTGTCGATCAAAACACGTGCAGGGTGGTTGTCTTTAAAGAAGAAATCCTTATCCATCAAGGCAACCTTGAGGGTCGGTATCTGCAACTGCCCGATCAAACCTTTGATTTCATCAGGGATACTGGGGTCGTTGAACACGTAATCAAAAATACGCGCCAACAACTCGATGGTATTTTGGTCGATATGCGTCAATTCGCCACCTGACGCATGTTGCGAAAGCTGACGCAAATGGGTACTTTCAGGCGGCATGTCTGCACTTACTTGAGAGCGCTGCAAGCCAGTCAGATAATTAAAAAACTCGCGATCAATGGTAACCGTCCCTGCGCTTTTTTCTCTGGCATATGATTGTTCCTGCGGTGCATCTGACCAGCTATTCGCATCACCTAAGCTCGCGCGCCCTTCAGCGAGATCTCGCTCCTGATCAGCCGCATAGGTAGAGTTGAACGAGGCTTCGCGCTCGGCTTTATCCTCTTGTCGGGAAACAGAAAAAATATTGCGTAACTTATTTTCGAGATACGGGTCTTGCACATCCAGATCGTTCTGACGGCTACGTGTAAAGCGCTTTTTTTCTTCTCGCTTCGCTTTATCAATGTCGGCCAGGATACCGCGTTCAATCAAAGCATCGTTCAAACCTTGATATACATTATTGAGCTGCAAAAACAGCTCTGGTTGCAGAAGCCGCAATATTAAATGTTGAGTTTCTTTGCTTGACTCAAATTCAGACCAGGCGTGAATCACTGCACTGACAAACAATTCCGGGCGAAATGGGTTTTGTGAAACACTGATCGGGGTACGTCTCAGTACATGCCCGATGCGAATATTGAGCGCGACCAACTGATCGGCATTATTGACTTCGAGCGCATTGCTGAGATTATTGGTCAATACTTTATTTTCCATCTCTTCAAAACTGACGAGAGAAAAGTCCTGGGATTCCGAAGCTGCTTTTGCCTTTTTCCGGGTATTGACCACACTGACTTCTTTCGTCAGCACTGCATTAATTTGCGATGTGAGTATTTTATAAAAGCCACCAGGATTACGTTTTAGTAACTGATGCGCCAAAAAACTACTGGCAGCCTCCTCAGGTCTGACGGTCTGGTCGGAAACCACAAACAGGGCTTGAGTCAATCGCGACGCAAACGCTTCTAGTTGCGACGACACCAGATTCGTCGCAATCGGCACCAGGCTTTGCAGCAAGAGCAAGCGACTGGAACTAGAAAATTCACTTTTCTTAGCAGTGTTTAAAGGAATGGTGTCCATGACTCACATTTAAAAAAATACAAATAAAGCTAAAACTAAGGGGAGTAATACGCTTCGCTTGCCATTGTCACGACTAAAATCAACATGACTGCAACAAACAAGACGACGAGCAAACGACCAAACTTCGGACTGGAACTAGTACCAGTTGGCAAATCCGCGTTATTCTGAGCCATATCTATTGCCTTATGGAATTAATAATGTAGAACCTGTTGTTTTTCGCGCCTCTAAGTCGCGATGCGCTTGCGCAACCTTGCTTAGGGGATAGCGTTGGCGAATATCAATTTTGATTTTGCCACTTTCTACCATCGCAAATAGGTGCGCTGCCATCATTTCGAGATCAGCACGCTTCGCGGTGTAATTCATCAGGCTCGGACGTGTAATGAATAAGGAGCCACGCGAGGCTAATTCGTTCAATGCAAACGATGGAACCGGTCCTGACGCATTACCAAAACTAACCATCATCCCCAAAGGAGCGAGGCAATCCAAGGAACCCGTAAAGGTATCTTTGCCTATGGAATCATACACAACTGGCACCCCTTTTCCTTCGGTAATTTCTCTCACGCGCTGAACAAAATTCTCAGTGTTATAGTTAATCACATGCGTACAACCATGTTCTTTGGCGAGTGCGGCTTTTTCATCAGATCCGACGGTGCCTATCATCGTCACACCAATAGCGCGAGCCCACTGACAGGCAATCAAACCGACACCGCCAGCCGCAGCATGAAACAAAATTGTTTCACCACCCTGCAAAGGGAAAGTTCTGTGAAACAGATATTGCACCGTCAAACCTTGCAACATCATGGCAGCAGCTGTGTCAAAAGAAATGCTATCAGGCAGTCGCACCAGATTATCTGCTGGCATGATGCGCGCTTCAGAATAAGCACCTATCGGACGCCCCGCATAAGCGACGCGATCACCAACAGCGACGTAATTCACCCCCGGACCAACCGCTTCAACAATACCCGCAGCTTCCATTCCTAAACCAGCCGGTAAACTTTGTGGATACAAACCAGTTCTGAAGTAAACATCAATGTAATTCAAACCACAGGCCTTATGCCGTACCAACACCTCGCCAACACCTGGCATACCAAGCTCTATATCCGCATACACCATGACGTCTGGACCGCCTGTTTCCGACATTCTGACTGCTTTTACCATGTCCGCACTTTCAATGTTCTCTTTAAGCCTTCTTTTTCGACAATAAGTACATCCCTCCCATCACCAGGGCTGTACCTCCCAATTGCCATACCGTAATCGCCTCATCAAGAAAAAAAGCCCCCAAAAATAAGGTCGATACCGGTCCTATCATGCCAGCCTGTGAAGCGGTAGCAGCACCAATTCGCTTTACTGCAATCATGGTCATAAACACCGGTAATACCGTGCAAAACACCGCATTGACCAGCGAAAGCCAGTAGACAGCCGTCGGCTGAATCAACACAGATACCGGACGCAAGATAAAAAACTGTCCAATACAAGCTGCACTAGAAACGCACATCGCATAAGACACAAGACGAAGCGACCCCACCTTTGTGACCATTTGTCCGGATTGGATCAAATAAACAGCATACGATATTGCCGCGCCAAGCACCATGACGGAACCTAGCAAGACATTATCCCCACCGAATTTCAGGTCATGTAAGAAAACCAAAACGATGCCAAAGTAACTCACAACGAGTGCTGCCAGTTCCAGTGTAGACACTTTTCGCTTAAAAAATAGCGCAGACATAATTAAGACAAACGATGGCGTCAAAAATAAAATCAAGCGTTCTAAACCGGCTGTGATGTATTGCAGTCCCAGAAAATCCAAAAATGATGATAAATAATATCCAACCAGGCCAAGACCAATCAGCCGCCAACGTTCAGATTTAAGTAATGCTGGTGATTTGCTCATCTGCCAGAGCGCAATGGCAGCAAATAAGGGCAAAGAAAAAGCCATACGGAAGCCAATTAACGTCACCGCATCCACGTGGTAACGATAAATCAGCTTGGCGACGATAGCTTTGGTTGAAAATAGAATCGCGCCAGTCAAAGCAATCAATAGACCACCAAGATAATGTTTGCGCGAAAAAGAGGGATTGAGTTGTGCTTTCATGAGCGCAATTGTAAGGCGTTATCTGGAAATCAGAATTAAATACAAATTTATTAGCAAAATAGCCAAATCTCAACAAAGAATATTTGTTAAATTTCCACATGGAAAAAATATAACAATTCATCACAATCCAGAAGTCGAAAACACCCTGAATTTGACTTTACTTAACGATTTGCAAATGTCGTTTTGCTTACCATTTGTATTCCTTTTACAACGAGCAAAAAATCATGGAAATGTACTCCCCTCGTCTGCAGTTCTCTGAAAATGCGAGGCCACGTCCCAGACTAGCAAATAAAGTCATGATGGAATCAACTGAAACTCTCCGGCACTTGAACAACGAGAAGTCGGACATTCAAATTCAGCAGCTATTTCAACGATTATTCCAAAGTCGACAGCCAGCACAAACTGACTCTAAGGTAAATACTCAGAAAAAAGCTCAGATAAATACCGATACGAATACATCATTCCGATAAAAAAGCGATACCACTGAATGCAGTGCCATGAGATTACGTTGACTAAGGTTGCACGTTTTTACCGATGTGCGTCAAAGACAGTATTGAAAGCAAGTTATTTCGAGAATTTCTGCAGTGCCAATATGGTAAAATGCCCGTCTTCAATATCAAACTAAGCCAGGCAAAACTGCCACCCTAAGGGGGCATTCTTGCCGATTCAGGAAAGAGCGATCATGGCAGGACATAGTAAATGGGCCAATATTAAGCACAAAAAAGCGGCAACTGATGCAAAACGCGGCAAAATCTGGACCCGTCTGATTAAAGAAATTACCGTCGCAGCTCGTATGGGTGGCGAAGATGTCGACTCCAACCCACGTTTGCGCCTCGCCGTGGATAAGGCAGCCGATGCCAATATGCCGAAAGAAAACGTCACCCGTGCGATCCAACGCGGTGCAGGCACATTGGAAGGCGCAAATTACGAAGAAGTTCGCTACGAAGGCTACGGCATTGGTGGTGCCGCACTGATCGTCGATTGCATGACAGACAATCGCGTACGTACCGTGGCTGAAGTTCGCCACGCTTTCAACAAATACGGGGGCAACATGGGCACGGAAGGCTCTGTTGCTTTCATGTTCAAGCATTGCGGACAGATGTTGTTTGCACCAGGCACCAATGAAGACGCCCTGATGGAAGCCGCGCTGGAGGCCGGTGCTGACGACGTTATTACGGATGACGAGGGCGGTATCGAAGTCTTGTGCGCCCCTTTTAGCTTATCGGATATCCGTTCAGCGTTAGAAGCCGCAGGCTTCAAACCTGAAGTCGCCGAAGTCCTCATGAAACCAGATGCAGAAACCGTATTCACTGGCGAAGACGCCATCAAAATGCAAAAATTGCTGGACGCATTGGAAAATCTGGACGACGTACAAGAAATTTATACCAACGCCATCGTAGAAGAATAATATGAAAATTCTCGTTGTCGGCTCGGGTGGCCGTGAACACGCACTCGCCTGGAAACTGGCTCAATCAGAACGCGTACAAACGATCTTTGTCGCACCTGGTAATGGCGGTACTGCCAGTGATATCCGGCTCAAAAATATCAACATTACCGATCCAGTCGCATTGGCGGATTTTGTTGAGCAAGAGCACATAGGCTTAACCGTGGTTGGTCCTGAAGTGCCGCTGGCAGCCGGTATCGTGAATATTTTCCGCGATCGTGGTCTGAAAATTTTCGGCCCGACGAAAGAAGCAGCACAACTTGAAAGCTCTAAGGATTTCGCTAAAGCTTTCATGAAAAAACATGCGATTCCGACGGCGGAATACCATACTTTTTCAGATCTGCAAGCTGCACACGATTACATCAACGCCAAAGGCGCGCCTATCGTAATCAAAGCAGACGGCTTGGCCGCAGGCAAAGGCGTCGTCGTTGCCATGACGTTGGCTGAAGCACATGATGCGGTCGATATGATGTTGTCTGACAATAAACTCGGCGATGCGGGCGCACGCGTTGTCATCGAAGAATTTTTGGTCGGTGAAGAAGCCAGTTTTATCGTGATGGTAGATGGCAAGAACATTTTGCCATTAGCGACCAGCCAGGACCATAAACGTCTGCTCGACAATGACGAAGGTCCGAATACCGGTGGCATGGGCGCCTACTCCCCTGCCCCTATCGTCACGCCACAACTACATGCCCGCGTGATGCGCGAGATCATTGACCCGACCGTGCAAGGCATGGCAAAGGACGGTATCGTGTTTACTGGTTTCCTGTACGCTGGTCTGATGATCGATGAGCACGGCAATCCTAAGACTTTGGAATTTAACTGCCGTATGGGTGACCCTGAAACACAGCCTATTATGGCGCGTTTGAAAACCGACTTACTGCACGTGATGGAACATGCCGTCAATGGCACGCTCGACACAGTAGAACTGGAATGGGACAGGCGCACAGCAATGGGCGTTGTCATGGCTGCAGCAGGTTATCCAGATGCGCCACGTAAAGGCGATAAGATTACCGGCATTCCGGCAGAGTCAACAGACAGCGTGACTTTCCATGCAGGCACCGTACTGAACGAAAAAACCTTGTTATCGAACGGCGGCCGCGTTTTGTGCGTAGTTGGTTTAGGTGACACAGTCAAGCTGGCGCAAAAACATGCCTATGATGTCGTGGAAAGAATCCACTTTGATGGCGCGCAGTACCGTCACGACATTGGCTGGCGTGCATTGAACAGAAAGCACTAAGCTCTAACAACAATGAGCTTTTCGGCTCAAGTCCTGTACAATAATGGGGGCTGGACAGTGTCCAGCCCGTCTTGCTTTTTAATGAAGGCAACAGAATGACGGATACACAAGCTGTTAAAAATTACTTTTTATCTCTACAAGCAGGCATCGTTGCCGCGCTGGAAGAAGTCGACGGTAAACAATTTTTAACCGATAGCTGGGAACGCCCTGA
Source organism: Undibacterium sp. Ji67W (assembly GCA_049340365.1). Taxonomy (GTDB): domain Bacteria; phylum Pseudomonadota; class Gammaproteobacteria; order Burkholderiales; family Burkholderiaceae_D; genus Undibacterium. The sequence goes on from JBMPOY010000010.1 coordinate 47,330, forward strand.
AGGTGGCGGCGGCATTTCCCGCGTAATTGAAGAAGGACAGGTATTTGAACGCGGTGGTGTGAATTTTTCCCACGTTATGGGAAATAATTTACCACCCTCAGCTGCTGCCAGCCGTCCTGAATTAGCTGGAAGAAAATGGGAGGCCATGGGCGTTTCACTGGTATTGCACCCGCGCAATCCCTATGCACCGACCGTACACATGAATGTACGCTTCTTCATTACCCATGCAGAAGAACAAGCACCTGTATGGTGGTTCGGTGGCGGTATGGATTTAACGCCGTATTATGGTTTTGAAGAAGACGCACGACATTTTCATCAAACTTGCAAAGATGCCGTTTCACCTTTTGGCGCAGACTTACATCCGCGCTTTAAGAAATGGTGCGATGAGTACTTCTACCTGAAACACCGCAAAGAAGCACGTGGTGTGGGTGGTATTTTTTATGACGATTTTAATGAGCTCGATTTTGCCAGCAGCTTTGCGATGACGCGGGCGGTCGGTGATGCTTTTGTACCAGCTTATCGCCCTATTCTTGAAAAGCGTCATGGTCTAGTCTATGGTGAACAAGAGCGTGACTTCCAGGCGTATCGACGTGGACGCTACGTAGAATTTAATCTGGTGTTTGATCGCGGCACGCATTTTGGCCTGCAATCAGGCGGCAGAACCGAATCCATCCTGATGTCGATGCCGCCAATTGTCAAATGGCGCTACAACTGGACACCAGAAGGTGGTAGTGCAGAAGCAAAATTAGCAAGTGATTTTCTGGCGCACAGGGAATGGGTATAAGTAACCTTCAACCACGCTGTGTGCTTGTATTGGGTGGTAGTTTTGACCCGGTACACATAGGACACATTGCCTTAGCGAGCAGCTTGACACAACTGCTCATGCCGGATGAATTACGTATTATTCCAGCCGGGCAACCGTGGCAAAAATCCGCTCTGACGGCTACATCAGAGCAAAGAGTCAGTATGCTGAAACTGGCTTTTGAAGATTGGACAGACTGCCCGCTTTATATTGACGAGCAGGAAATCCAACGCGCAGAACGACAGCAAAGTAGTTACACCATTGATACACTCAGACAACTGCGTGAAGAACTAGGAGCAGAATCATCGCTTAATTTTGCGATGGGCGCAGACCAATTATTGAATCTGCACACCTGGCATCAATGGCGTGATTTATTCGAGGTAGCTAATTTATGTGCCGCGGCACGCCCCGGATATAGCTTAAAAATAGCTTCACAAGAAGTTGCTAAAGAGTGGCAAAACCGGCTCATGAGTGGTAAGGAATTACGATCCAGACCGCATGGCGGAGCCGCTTTAGAACCTGGTCTGGCGGTAGATGTGTCGGCAACCCGACTGCGCACTGAATTAAAACAGCATAACCCGACAATGAGATTGCTAGTCCCTCACAAGGTGCTAGACTACATACAACAACATTCAATTTATTAAAAAAATGGATATCAAAAAATTACAAACTCTGGTCGTTGACGCTTTGGAAGATGTCAAAGGTCAAGACATACAGCTGTTCGACACAACCCACATCACCAGTTTATTTGACCGCGTTCTGGTTGCTTCTGGTACTTCTAACCGTCAGACGAAGGCCTTGGCCGCATCAGTTCGTGACAAAGTCAAAGAAGCCGGCGGCAACATCGTCAGCGTCGAAGGTGAAACCACTGGCGAATGGGTACTGGTCGATCTGGGCGACATGGTCGTCCATATCATGCAACCGGCGATCCGCGCATACTATCGGTTAGAAGAGTTGTGGGGTGACAAGCCAGTCAAACTCGGCGCTGAAAAACGCACCGCTAAACGCACTAGCGCGGCAGATGCAGACGCAGAAAAACCAAAGCGTGCTCCTCGCAAAACAACTGGCAAAGCAGCACCACTGGAAGTCACTCATGACATGATGGCAATCCAGACCACACTGGATGATGAAAAGAAACCAGCCCGCAAACCGCGCGCAACCAAAGCAGTTGATGGCGATGCAAAACCAGCTCGCAAGCCTGCAACTCGCAAAGCGGCTGATGGCAGCACCGTCAAACCAGCGAAAATCCCAACCGGTGGCCGCGTGAAAGTTGCTGCAACGAAAACCGCAGTAGCTTCCGCTAAGCAAGCAGCTGCAAAACGTCCGGCACGTAAAAAAACAGCAGAATAAGGAGCTACATAAGCGGCAGAATATCGACTGCTTTTGTGCTCAATAGATAAAACAATGGCTGCCTCGTGCAGCCATTTGCTTGACTGGCGTTATACTTGGCAACATCAGGCTATACCATTTTATTCTTCATACAGAATTTCAATTAAAGTATTACCATGCAACTCATCATCGCCGCTGTCGGCCATAAAATGCCAGATTGGATAGAAACTGCATTTCAGGAATATGCGAAACGTATGCCTCCTGAAATTCGTATCCATCTGAAAGAAATAAAACCAATCGAACGCTCCGGCAGCAAAACCGCTGAAACGGTCATGGCTTTAGAACGTGCAAAAATTGAAGCCGTGATTCCCAAAAATGCGCGTGTGATTGCACTTGATGAGCGCGGCAAAGATTGGACCAGCATCGCTTTGTCGCAAAACTTAAATCACTGGCAACAAGATGGTCGCGATGTAGTGTTTGTCATTGGTGGTGCTGATGGTCTGGATGCTGGCTTCAAAGCCAATGCAGACGGCCTGATCCGGATTTCCAGCCTCACTTTGCCACATGGCATGGTCAGGGTCATTCTGGCAGAACAACTGTACCGTGCCTGGACAATCACCCAGAATCATCCCTACCATCGAGTATAAATAAAAAATTACATCGATATGCACCAAGAAAATAAAATTTATCTGGCATCCAAGAGCCCGCGCCGCCGCGAATTGTTGCATCAGGTTGGTATAGAATTTGATTTACTGCTGTTGCGTGATGCGGCGCCGCGTGGCCCAGATGTGACCGAAGTCGTCTTACCAGGTGAACTACCGTACGACTATGTCAGCCGCGTCACCCAAGAGAAAGCTGCGATGGCATGGAAAGTGATGCAAATGCGCAAGCTACTTCCACGACCCATTTTAGCCGCCGACACCACCGTCGTTCTGGATCAGCAGATTTTAGGCAAGCCAGCAAACCGGGATGAGGCTATCCATATGCTGAGCCAACTCGCTGGCAAAACACATCAGGTTCTGACCAGTCTGGCGGTACAACACGCACACGGAATAGAGGCGATTACCCAAACCTCCGAAGTCAGCTTCGCGCCTCTGACCGAAACACAAATTCACGCCTACTGCCTGACCACCGAACCCTACGATAAAGCCGGTGGGTATGGTATACAAGGTGTTGCAGCACGCTTTATTTCCCACATCAATGGCAGTTATTCTGGCATCATGGGACTACCGTTATTTGAGACTTGCAAAGTGTTACGTCAGTCTGGAATTTTTATCCCTTAATTTCTGAATTTCATGAGCGAAAACCTCCTCATCAACATCACACCGCAAGAAACCCGCGTGGCTCTGATTTTTCAAGGTGCGGTCCAAGAATTACACATAGAGCGAACTTTATCCCGCGGTCTGGTTGGTAATATCTACCTCGGAAAAGTGGTCCGGGTACTCCCCGGCATGCAATCGGCATTCATCGATATTGGTCTCGAACGTGCGGCGTTTTTGCACATTGCCGATATCTGGGATGCTCGCCCGCCAGAAGGAAATTCGTCTACTCCGCTGACCCCCATCGAAAAACTGCTGTTCGATGGACAAGCCATTACGGTTCAGGTCATTAAAGACCCTATCGGTACCAAAGGTGCGCGATTGTCGACGCAGATTTCTATCGCCGGCCGTATGCTTGTCTATTTGCCGCAAGATTCACACATCGGCATTTCTCAAAAAATCGAGAATGAACAAGAGCGTGAAGCCTTACGCAGTAAAGTCCAGAGCTTGCAACAGCCAGATGAAAAAGGCGGCTTCATCGTCCGCACCATGGCAGAAGATGCCTCCAATGAAGACCTGAAGGCCGACGTAGATTATTTGCGCCGCACCTGGTCGACCATCACCCAGCTAGCAAAAACCCAGCCACCAACTACCCTGCTCCACCAGGATCTGAATCTGGCACAACGTGTGTTGCGCGACTTTGTCAATGAAGAAACCGACAGCATCCAGGTCGATTCTCGTGAGAATTATTTGATGTTGCAGGAATTTGCGGTCCGCTATATGCCGTCGGTCATTCCTAAACTTCAGCACTACACTGGCGAGCGTCCACTATTTGATTTATATGGTGTCGAAGAAGAGATCGAACGCGCTCTGGGACGTCGGGTTGACCTCAAATCTGGCGGCTACCTGATCATCGATCAAACCGAAGCCATGACCACCATTGACGTCAACACCGGTAGTTTTGTCGCTGGCCGCAACTTTGATGACACTATCTTCAAAACCAATCTGGAAGCCGCACATGCCATTGCACGTCAACTACGCTTGCGCAATCTGGGGGGTATCATCATTCTCGATATTATCGATATGGAGAATGAAGAACATAAAACCGCAGTATTGGCAGAACTAAATAAAGCCCTGTCACGTGACCGCACTAAATTGTCGGTCTCTGGCTTCTCCGCGCTGGGATTGGTTGAGGTCACCCGCAAACGCACCCGCGAATCGCTGGCCCACATTTTATGTGAAACCTGCCCGGCGTGCTCTGGCAAAGGTCAGGTCAAAACCGCACGCACGATTTGTTATGAAATTTTGCGCGAATTATTACGTGAGGCAAAGCAATTTAATCCGCGTGAATTCCGCATCATGGCTTCGCAAATCGTGGTCGATATGTTCCTCGAAGAAGAATCACAACACCTGACCATGTTGGGTGATTTCATCGGCAAACCGATCTCCTTGCAGGTTGAGAATATGTTTCATCAAGAGCAATACGACATTATTTTGATGTAGATTCAAACTTTTATTCACGGTCTTGGTTATAATCCGCGCATGAGAAATTTTTTGAACTCCCGCAAGTGGCATATCTGGATCGCATGTTTTGCGATACTGATCAATGCGCTTGCGCCTTCGATTTCTCAAGCGTTTGATTTAATAAACGCCAAGACTGGCTTGCCTGGCTTTGCTGAAATCTGCACGACCCAGGGCACCAAAATAACATCAGCTCAGGCAACATCTGCTTCTCTGCAAAACCAATTTCCAGCACAAGACCCGCTGCAATCGGTGTTGCATCATATGCAGCATTGCCAATGTTGCGTCACGCATGCTGGCAACCTGGCATTACCCTTTCCTGACAGTCTGCACGTTGCGGTCATAGAGGGGCATGATGTTTATCCTGCCTTGTTTTATCATTCTCCTAGCCCTTTATTTTCATGGGCAACTGCGCATGCACGCGCCCCACCTGCCTCTGCTTGAGACTTTGTTATGGATTATCTGTCATCCGCAGATAAACTGATACCTGCCGTAACCGGGAATAAATCGCTGGTCATTCAAAAATTGGGTTCTTGATCTGAAATCTATCTTTTAGATTCAATGCCAATTCCGTCTGCACATTGTTCATTCTTAAGGTTTTACGGTTTTTTGTACTAGCGAGCAATCGCTGATCCTGATTCGCTAAGCGGGATTCATCGTGCAACAGAAGCAAACAATGAATTCAATACGACGTAACACACTAGGCATGCTGAGCATGCTTGGCATCGCTTGCCTGTCTCTAAGCGCATGCAAACGTAACACGCCGGTCTTTAACGGCATCGATATTACTGGGGCCGGCTATGGAGGTGATTTTCATTTGACTGGCCACGATGGCAAAACCTATTCTTTGAGCCAATTCAAAGGCAAATACGTATTGCTGTTTTTTGGCTATACACAATGCCCTGACATTTGCCCCACGGCCTTGACCCGCGCACTCCATATACGCCAGCAGTTAGGTGCTGACGGCAAGCAACTTCAGGTTATTTTTATTACCGTCGATCCGGAACGCGATACCCAGCCATTGCTGGCAGAGTACATGCATGCGTTTGATCCGACATTTCTGGGACTGTATGGGACTCTGGAACAAACCCAGGAGGTTGCGAAAGCATTCCGCGTCTTTTACAAAAAGGTTCCCAGTGGTAGTTCCTACAGCATGGACCACACAGCGATCAGTTACCTCTACGATACCAACAACAAGATTCGCCTCGCCTTCAAACACGAACAAAGCGCAGAACAATGTGCTGCCGACATTCAGACTTTAATTCAAACTCAATCAAGCTAAGGAAACATCATGAAAATCTTCAATCAAATTGTTATCAGCGGTATTCTGTCCGTCACCGCCCTCGCCGCCCAGGCACAAGTCAAAGTGACTGATCCATGGGTCCGAGCAACAGTTGCGCAGCAAAAAGCAACTGGCGCATTTATGCAATTGAGCTCGCCACAAAATACACGCCTGATTGAAGTTCATACCAATGCTGCCGCATCGGCAGAAGTGCATCAAATGGAAATGGTCGACAACGTCATGAAAATGCGTGAAGTCAACGGTCTGGATCTGCCAGCCAATAAAACAGTGGAGTTAAAACCTGGTGGTTATCACGTCATGTTAATGGGCTTAAACGCCCAGGCAAAAGTCGGTGATGTGATCCCGCTGACCCTGGTATTTGAAAACAAAGACAAAAAACGTGAGACCGTTAATGTCAATGCCGTCGTCAAGCCTCTGACTCAAACGTCTATGCCGGAACATCAACATTAATCAATATTAATCAACATCCTTCAAGGCAGACGATGATCATGAATGCGCAACGATCAAAATTCAGTATCAATGCCGGTATTTGTTTCAGCGTATTACGTAGCTTTAATGTGGCAGCAATGTGTGCGCTGGCTGTATGGCATGGCTATGTGTTTCATTTGAATCAGGCTCTGCTTGAGGAAGAAAATAAAAAATCACAGACACCGCCAGCTCATATCAAATTGCAGCGTATTGCAGCGGCTTCGACAACTTTCTATTTGAAGGTCCAATCATGAAACACTCTATCATCATTCGCCGAGCAGCAATAACAATTGCTGGCATATTCTTCTCCCAACTTGCCGCTGCACATATCACTATCGATCAGGCTACTGCAACCACAGGCGCTTATCAAAAACTGACGTTTAAAGTCGGTCATGGATGCGATGGCAGCGCCACTAATCTGATCAAAATCAGCATTCCGGAAAACGTCGCCGGCGCCAAGCCTATGCCAAAAGCAGGCTGGCAACTATCCACAAAAATAGAAGCACTGGCGACACCTTATACATCACACGGCAAAACCATCAGCAGCGATGTGCGTGAAATCAGCTGGGTTGGTGGACCATTGCCAGACGCCTACTACGATGAGTTTTCTATCCATGTAAAACTGCCTGATTCTCCGGGAAAACTGTACTTCAAAGTTACTCAACAATGTGAAAAAGGAAGTTTGGAGTGGGTACAACTGCCGCAAGAAGGACAAAATAAAAATGAATTAAAGTACCCGGCACCAGGAATTGAAATTGTTCCCGCAACCGCGCACGAACATATGCACCAGCACTAAACTAAAAACAACAATAATCTTTCAAAAATATTCACAGGGAAAAACCATGAACCTCAAAAAAGTCAGCCTTTTGGCGACCAGTATTGCTCTCCTGTTTCCAGTATTGGCACATGCTTGCGCAAGCTGCGGTTGCACCTTAAGTCCGGACTGGGACGGCACAAATACGACCGGTCAGCCAGGTTTTAAATTAGATGTGCGTTACGATTATCTGAATCAAAATCAATTGCGCTCCGGAACCAGTACAATTAACCCCGCAGTCGCCAGTCAATTCGTCAATAGCACGGGGCCTCAAGAGGTAGAGAAATTTACCAAAAATAATTACGTCACAGTGGGTCTGGATTACTCCAATGGCGGGAACTGGGAAGTCAAGCTGCAGGTGCCCTATATCAACCGTAACCATAACACTTTGGGCACAGCCTCAGATGGCACAACAGCGGGCGCAGGAGGCGGTCAATATGATTCACAAACCTCAGGTATAGGTGACGTCAAAATCATGGGACGTTATATCGGCTTGTCTGAAACACATAAATTCGGTGTCTTATTCGGTGCCAAATTAGCGACAGGCAGCCATACCTTAACGGGTACTTCAACCGATGCCACAAGCCCAGGTCCGGCACCAATTGATCGTGGATTGCAGCCTGGTACAGGCACCACCGATTTGATCCTTGGTGTTTCATATGCTGATAGTCTGAATACTGACTGGTCTTATTTTACGCAAGCAATCGTGCAAACAGCACTCAATTCCAGCGATCAATATAAACCGGGTACAGGAGTAAATATCAACGGTGGCTTACGCTATAACGGCTTTGAAAAATTCAAACCGATGGTGCAATTCAATGCCAAATATGTACAGCATGACACGGGAGACAATGCCGACACCGTCAGCACGGGTGGCACACTGGCCTATATCAGCCCGGGTGTTTTAGCGGTAGCAAGTGATACGGTTTCTGTCTACGCTTTTGTACAAGCGCCTATTTATCAAAACGTCCGTGGTGTGCAACTGGCGCCACGTTACACCGCTTCTGTTGGCGTCAAAGTCGCGTTCTGATTGACGCAAAGCTGATCTGATGTTCAAGTTCCAAACCTGCGTCAGGTCAGCAGTTTTTTCATCCTTTTAAAAGATTCATCGCGTACAACCGCCAATGAAATGTCATGCATTTACTCGCAATTTGATCTTCGGTATCGCTATGTTGGCGATGCTGATGCTCACGCTTGCACCGGCGATATCGAGTGCGCTGCTGAGCGATGTTCATCAGGTTGAAGCAAGTATATGCAGCACCAGCAATGCGGTTGGCGATGTTAGTCTGATCGCGCGATCAACGGATAATTTTCCGCGCAAATCACATTGGCATTTTACCCATTGTCACTACTGTTTCACCCATGCAGGTTCATTTCTCATGCCAGATATGGCAAGCATTTTTGTGCCTGGCATACAAGCAAGATTTCACTATCCAGTAGCATTCTATGAATCTTCTGTTCCTCTATTTGCCTGGTTTTCATCACAACCACGAGCACCCCCTCGCGTTCTTCGCCTGGCACCATAAAACGCCACTTTTTAGCGCGTAGCCTGGGCAAGTAAAGCTTGTCATTCATTTGTACATCAAGACATTTCTCTCCTTCTTTGAATGACTGAAATGATCACTTTATGCACGCCATTTTTATTCGCATTTATTATTCGTTTTTTGAATTGAATCATGAAAAAATCCGTCACCACTTCTTCAATAAAACCAGCAAATAAGCAATTTCACACTTCGACATTACGTCCTATGGTGAGTGCCATTAGCGCCATCATAGCCTGTCTGACGACGACGGCAATAGCGCAAACCACCGATAACGCAGAACCGGATGCGCAGGTCGTGGTGGTCACAGGTACATCGGCGACCAAGCCGGTCACTGCTTCTCCGGCGACCATAGAAACAGTCACGGCCAAAGAACTGAACGAAACGACCAATGTTACCAATGTCGAAGATGCCTTGAAATATATCCCTAGCATCATGGTACGCAAACGATTTAATGGCGATACGGCAGCACCAGTCACGTCCCGTACGACGGGCGTGAATGCGAGCGCACGTACTTTAATTTTTGCTGATGGCGTCATGCTTTCGAGCCTGGTCAATAACAATAATGGTAATGGCTCGCCACAGTGGTTTATGGTTTCTCCCGAAGAAATCGACAGCATCGATGTCATGTACGGTCCGTTTTCTGCAGCCTATGCAGGTAATTCTTATGGTGCTGTTATCCAGATGAATACCCGCATGCCGCGACAATTTGAAGCGACAGCAAAAATCAATTTATCGTCGCAAAATTTTGACTCATATGGCACTAGCAGCAATTTCAAATCGGGTAGTCTGAACGCCACTATCGGTGATCGTCAAGGCGCGTTTTCCTGGTTTGTCAGTGCCAACCACCTTGACAGCTTTAGTCAACCGATTACGTTCGGCACGCTGTCGCAATCCAGCAAAGCCGCAGCAGCCAACGCACCGGTCATCACTGGCGCAACCGCCGACTACAACCGCACTGGCGGTGCCATCCAGGTGATCAGCGCAGGGAATCTGAACCACACTGTGCAAGACACCGCTAAAGTCAAATTAGCCTATGACTTCAATGCCGAAACCACGCTCAGCTATATGCTCGGTTACTGGCAAAATTCGGCGAATGGTAAGGCTGCCTCCTATCTACGTGATGCCAGTGGCGCTCCCTATTACGGTGCAACAACTGGTAACGTCAATGTCGGTGGCTATGCCTATAGCGCAGCCACTATCGCTAGTCAATTTGGTAGCAATAGCACCGAACAAACTCACTGGATGCAAAGTCTGGCGCTCAATAGCAAAACTACCGGTGCCTGGGATTGGAATGCGGTGATCAGCAACGTCAATTATGCAACCGATCTGACGCGTTCTTCTACAGGTCCATATCCTGCTGCACTGACCGCGGGCGCGGGCCGCATTGCAGATGCGAGTGGAACCGGCTGGACCACCGTTGATGCCAAAGCGACCTATCGTCCAGACGCAAATCAAGGTTCCCACACATTGAGTTTTGGAGTCCACGCTGATCAATTCAAATTAGTCAGCCCGACTTACAATACAACAGACTGGCTCAATGGCAGCAACGGTGCTTTGTATAGTAACTCTCTCGGAAAAACACAGACCAATGCGCTTTGGATACAAGACGAATGGCGTATCAATACAATGTTAACTGCCACCATCGGCGGCCGTTATGAACAATGGAAAGCGCTCGATGGTTATAACTACGCTATCGCTGCAAATGGGACAGGTTTCCCGGTCAATCAACCTGGCGTTTCCCAAAATGGTCTGTCGCCAAAAGCTACCCTGGCGTGGAAAGCATCGGAAAGCTGGCAAATCACTGGTTCTCTCGGTCGCGCCTTACGCTTCCCTACGGTTGGCGAGTTATACCAAAACGTCCAGACGGGCACGACCTTTACACAAGCAAATCCTTATCTCAAACCAGAAGACGTTCTATCGAGCGAATTCGCATTTGAACGCAAAACCAAAGACAGCCGGGTACGAGTTTCTGTGTTTGGTGAATTTGTTTCCGATGCCTTGATTTCTCAGACATCGAATATCGTTGGTTATTCCACGCCTGTTTCATTCACACAAAATGTGGATAAAACCCGTCAACGTGGGATAGAGTTGGTCGCAGAAAAAGACAACGCATTTATTCAAGGTTTGCAGCTATCTGCGAGCCTGACCTTTGTTGATGCGGTGATTCTGGCCAATAGCAGCTATGTACCAACAATCGCTGGTGCAACGTCCGTCGGCAAGCACACACCTTACGTACCAGACTGGCGCGCGACGATGGTGGCAACGTACCGACCAGATGCGCGTTGGGCTTATACCTTAGCTGGGCGCTATACAGGGCGCCAATATGCCACGGTCGATAATACGGATGTTTATCCAGGCACTTATCAAGGTTTCCAGCCATTCTTTGTCGCTGACGCGCGTGTTCACTATCAAGTCAACCATCAATGGAGCGTCGCTGCCGGAATAGATAATATCAATAATCAAAAATATTATTTGTACCATCCATTCCCGCAAAGAACCGCCTACGCTGAGTTGAAATACACGTATTGATCAGGCATTCAGGCAAACAGCAATCAATAGCAATGTTAAAAAAATGGGGAGCTAAGATGAGCTCCCCATTCTTTATGCCTCACAATTTGCGCTTCTGATTGTGTAAAAACACACTCGCTATGGTAGTTGCAGGCAGCACCCGTCCTACAAATTATGTCACCTCAGTCGCCACTTTTGCCGCAGCACGTGCCAATTCCAACGCCTTCAACTGATCCATCACTTTCTGATCCACTTTTAAAACCTGCTCTGCCGGAATCACCAGGGTCGTAATTTGTTTCAAACTCGCCTTTGGCAAATCGCCAAGACGAATTTTTTCAATGCGGGTTTGCTCTAAAGGATGCGTCGCTGCTTCATACAAGATCACCTCATGATTAAGCGAATAGGTGAGCGCCAATTTGTCGGTAATAATTTGCAAGTGCGCCGGTTCAGTGTCGTAACGCTTTAAGGTTAAATCACCAGCGATACCGATTTGCCAGACGATGAACATGGCGCTCGGATCAATCAACCGTTCATAAATCATGAACTGCGTTGCTTCCATCGATTGCATGCCCTTTGCACCAGGGTCTATTCCAATGTCTGCTACCAGACAATCCAGCGCTGAGATACCTGGCTCCATATGCGCGGCGTACCCCTCTTTACGCGCATCGGCAATTGCCATGTGTGAGATACAAGCAAAGATGCCAGGATGCCCGTAAAAAGCCGCGCAAACGCGCTTGCCAGCGCGGACTTCTTTCAGAATCGTGTCTGCCATACGACGGTAAGTGTCGCGGCGGTTTTTACCATCAATTTTTGTGTCTTCATAATGGCCATTCAGACACACATATTCTTTCGCAATACTCTGTAACCACTGACGCGTAAAAATATTCGGCACGGCGGCAATGACGACATCAAATGACTCGATATAACTCTTTGCGAGGGGCGTCAATTGCCCCGCCATACGCATGCCCGTACCTACGCATACAAGTTGCCCCGCTTTTTGGTCATTCATAATAGAAATTTCTGGTCGGTAATGATAGGTTAATTACTCAAATACTGAGACACAATTACGGCCATCAGCTTTAGACTTGTAAAGCGCTTTGTCAGCAGATTCCATCAACGCTTCAAAGGTGCTGACGGTATGGGTATCAATGGTAGCAATACCAAAACTGGCGGTCAAAGGAAAACGAAAACCACTCGCCTCAGTATCGATGGCAGCAATGGCCGCACGGCAACGTTCTGCCAATTGTTTGGCGACATGGGTATCCGCCGCAGGCATACAAATCGCAAACTCTTCTCCGCCCAGCCGACCAAGCAGATCACCCTTACGCAAAACTTCGCTGACTGCCTGACATACATGGATCAGGACCCAATCACCCGTCGGGTGACCAAAATTATCGTTAATTTTTTTAAAGAAATCCATATCAAACAAAATCATACTGATAGGCGCTGTACGCTCGGCAACTGCCGCGGTACTGGTTGCCATAAAGTGCCTGCGATTACTGATCTGCGTCAGCGCGTCGATTTGGGCATGACGCTTGAAAATATTTTTTTGCTGTATGACTTTCCACAGCCATACACCGACCAACAACAAAGCGACAACAATCAGGCCAATAAACAACAACAAGACTTCGTTATTTTTTTTATCTAATTGTTTTTCTATCGAAAGCAGTTTGTTTTTTTGTTCAAGCAAGGTCAGTTGATTAGCCTTGTCTTGCATATCGAATTTGACACGTTGGTAAGCGATATTTTTTTGCAGCTGTTGATCCAGCAAATTATTTTTGAGCTTCAATGCAGTATTCGCATACTCTAACGCAATTACATATTGCCCTTGAGCTTGCTTGATCTTGGACATGGTCTCATTGGCTTTTTCGAGCAAATCATAAAATTTTCCTTGATTTGCATGCTCCAAGGCTAACTCACCAAAATGCTCAGCCTCAGCATATTTTTTTTGAGCAAAGTAAGCTCTGGCAATGGCTTCCTCCAAACTAGAAACATAATTACTTGATTCACCAATACTAGCAAAATAACGTAACGAGTCCTCGCCATCAACAATGCCTTTTTCAACGCTCCCTGAATCAATCAAATTTATTGAAGATAAAGCCCTTGCGATGGCTATGACAATCTTATAGTCAGCCTCAGTACAAATGCTAATCAACTCAGGAATAATTTTTCGTGCTTGAGCATGTTGACCACTGGAAAAATAAATTTCCATCCGATCGCCGATGCCAATGCATTTTGCAAATTTAACATCGGGGAAATTTAATTGATAAAGACGATCCGCATACAAGAGCGCATCATCATATGCATGCACTGCACTAAATACGGTCACTGCACCTTGTAAGATTCCAATTGTCGCGTTTGAATCAGTCACCTCTGGCAATAAAGCTACGGCTTGATTTATAACTTTTAAAGCGTCTTCATGTCTGCCGAGTTGTGAGAAATCATCGGATAAATAGTACAAGTATCGCGATTTTACGTTGACGTTTTTAACGTCTTGAATGCGTTTTTGAATAATGTTAACTGCATCAGCATATTTGCCGCGAAATGCAAGCAGTGAAAGTTGTTCGAGGTAAAATCGATCGGTCTGTTTTTGACTCAACTCCGACTCATGAGATTTAAGCTCTGCCAACAAAGGAGCCGCTAGCTCCGGTGAGTTTCTTAAATAAACCGCAACTTGGTCTAGTACCTGGTCAGGATTTATTGGTGTTTGACTGCCGGTAGAATAAACTGGCATAGTCAATCCGACTGTTAATAGCGAAACAACGAGCTGTAGCCTCGCGGATAAAAATTTCATATTAACGTCAGATTAACTATGTAAATAAATAAATTACTCAGGTGTCGCTTCAGTAGACTGAATATTAGGTACGTCTGCCTCTGCTATACCAGCAACTTTTGCAACATGTGACTTATTGCCAGACTTAATCGCAGCTTGCTCTTCATGGGTCAAACCATAATCCGTCATTGCTTTTACCGGATCATTTGTATGCGCTTCGCGTGCATCAGCGCTTTGATCAAGTTGATTCAGATAATCCACTAACTTTGCCATACACTACCTTTTCAAAAGGGGTTGATGAGATTAATGCAAACAAAGATTCTATTATGTTTTCGCCAAAATTGTAACTAAATGGAATAATGTTTCGCCGTATTTTCATTAAAAAAGACGCAACACCGGATAACGATTCCATTCAGGTTCTTTAAAGCGTTGGCAGTGCGTGAAAATAAAGTCCAGCACGGTGGTCTGGTCTTCTAACAAATCAGGGTTGACTTGCTTCCAGGCTTCAAACGCAGCACGGGTGCTGGGTTCGTCGCGCAGGATTTCTGCGGCGGTATCTTCAAACACGTAATCGGAATACGCTTCTTTTTTCTCCAGACAGCTATTGAAAAAGCCCCAGCGGAAGAAACTGTCGTGCGCCTGTGGTTCCAATGTTTCGACGATGTAACGTGCCTGTGGCTGATCGAGTGAAATCAGATAGTCGCCGGCCAGCACCTGCACTTGTTCTTGCTGGCTTTGCAGGTTCACTTCGTCATGGAACATGTGTCCTTCATACGCATGGGGGCGCGAGGTGACAGAAAGCACGCGATAGGTTTCCGCCTGCATCACTTGATCGGCGCTCAAACGCTGCATTTGCACACCATTCCATTGCAGGCGTTCTATCACCGCACGCCAGGACTGTGGCACCAAATAGGCTTTCGGCTGCACAACATTGATGTCAGCAACAAAGTGATTAAAGTAAGGGATAGGTTTTTCCCATGGCTGGCTGCGGTCATACGACAAGCGCGTATAGTGTCCGATGACGCTAGGACTATACACAGCTTTGTAGCCTTTGAATAAGAAGCTGGACTTTTTCACGTGGTCTGCTGACCAGTGAACTGCCACTTTCTGGTTCCGGGCTGCCGCCGCCCTGGCTTGTGCGCGCAGTTGCTGAATTTGCGTTGCATTGGCGACGGTGAAGTTTAAAACGGTTTCCACGAGGGCACGCATGGACTCGTAACGATCCGCAAAGGGCTTCAACATATGCGTTTCTGGCATAAAACCAATGGTGTGATGCAGGGTGGCATAACCCGTTGAAAAGCGCGGTGTTTCTAAAAAATCTTCAATGCCGTGGTCAGGAATATCTTTAATTGGATTCACATACGGGCAAGTCGGCCAGCCGCGTTGCGCCATCTCGGTATAGATGGCTGGCAACATCGTGTCTTTAAGGAATGGTCCTAAACCGTAGCCCAGCTTGTCAGTTTGCGTCTGAATCAGGGTCATGGTGTAATGATAATCAGCACCGTTGGAGGTGTGGGTATCGACCATGACATCAGGGCTCCAGGCGCTGAAAAAGCGATTGAAAGCTTGGGCATTTAAGCTATCGCACTTAATAAAATCACGATTCAGATCCAGATGCAGGCTGTTACCGCGGAAGCCAAAGCTCTCTGGCCCCTCCTGATTGACACGGGAGGTATTCTGACGATTCAGACTGCCATCGACGTTATACATAGGGATAAACAAGAACACTGTTTTGCCCAAAGCAGCCAAACGTTCAGGCTGGAAACAAAAATCTCTGACCAATGCCATGCAGGCGTCCACGCCTTCAGGTTCACCAGGATGGATGCCGTTGTTGTTAAAAAACACAGGTCGCCCTTGCGCCTGCAAGTTCGCACGATCGAATTCACCATCGGCGGTGATCACACCTGCAAATAAAGGCCGTCCGGCATCGGATTGCCCGATTTCAAAGAAATGCAGAATCCGTGGGAACTGTTGCGCTAACTCTTGATAAAACCGGATGCAATCATCCCAATGCGTGGTCTGGTTGCGATTTCCGCTTTCATAGGGTGTTTTAAATTCTGGTGCAAACGGCAGCTGGGTAGTCATAGTCTGGCGAAATGAAATCTGGAAAACGTTGATTCTAGCTCACTCTGAGAGACATTTCGTCGTAATTTAGTCTCGTGGCATACTGCAATAAAAAATTTTTCGAAGCCCCAATTTTCAGGAGAAAATCTTGACCGATGCTGAATTATCAAAATTAAAGAATTCTTGTCATACCCATCTGGCAGGTCATAAAGCGCTCTCTCCGGCAGAAAGTTTTGCCAACATGGCGGCATGGTGCGCACAACATCAGGTTGAAAACGATGTGTATGGGGAAGGTGCAACGGTTCAAGCCTTCGAACAAAAAGTCGCCACCTTACTGGGCATGGAAGCCGGATTGTTTTGCATTACCGGCACGATGACCCAAGCCACTGCGCTCAGGCTAGCTTGCCAGGAGCGCGGTAACCCTTTGGTTGGGCTACACGCCAGCTCGCATATTCTGATTCATGAGCGTAGTAATTTTCAAACTTTGCAACATTTTCAATCGATCACGCTAGGCCAACCACATCGCCCCTGGACATACAAAGATATCCAAACCCAGGCCGAGCCATTGGCCGCTTTACAAATTGAATTACCGATGCGGGAAATTGGCGGTCAATTGCCCGCATGGGACGAGCTTGAAGCCATCAAAACGCATTGCCATGAACAGGATATTCATTTGCACATGGACGGTGCCAGATTATGGGAAGCAGCCGCTTACTATGGCAAAACCTGGCAAGAAATTGCACAGGGTTTCGATACGGTCTATGTCTCTTTTTACAAAGGGATGGCAGGTCTTGGTGGCGCGATGCTGTTGGGTAAAAAAGAATTTCTGGCAAAAGCAAAGGTGTGGAACCATCGCTTAGGCGGGAACGTATTCCGCCGCACGCCTTACGTGGTGTCGGCTGCCATGCAATTTGATGAGCGACTTGCGGCAATGTCAGACTACTTTAAACGCACTCAGGAGCTGTTTGAGCACCTACGCAACTATCCGCAGTTGCGCACGAACCCGTCCCAGCCACAGGCAAATATGCTGCATGTGCACTTGCCAGTTTCAGCAGAAAAGGCAATTGCTATCCGTAATCGTATCGCTCAGAAACACGGTATCTGGCTGTTTAATAACGCGGTCGCTACAGCGTTACCAGACAGCAGTATGTTTGAATGGTATGTCGGTGATCAGTTATTGCATCTGGATGATCAGTCCTTACGTCGCACATTGGATATATTTGTGGCGGCGATTGGATAATAAAGCGATAGCATCGTGGTGATGGCAATGAGACAGAGTTGGTGGCTTGCACCCACTCTAAGCTCTCGCGCTTGTGGGCGAGGATGATTTCAACGCATTTCTCATCGTATGATGGTTAAACTTGCTGCGCCGTCTCTGCAGCCCGCAAACGCTCTTGCAAACGATCACGCACAAAATGGATGTGGCTGCGTAAATGGTACAGCTCTTCCATATACGACAAGGGTAAGCTGGTGTTATTGACTTTTTCCTCGATCTCATCAAGGTGCCGCATTTGTTTTTGCAAGCTGTGTATCGGCGAGTTCTCCCCTGCTTCATCGATGAATTGCTCGGCGATGCGCAATTGTCCATACCAACGATAAATGCGTGAACGGATACGCCATACGTAGAGCGGCGGTATCACTTTAGACAGCGGCAGCAACAAAGCGCCAGCAGTTATCAACACCACCCACATGCGATCAAAAAAGTTCGCCATCCAGAAGCTCATATAGCGTTGCAACATTGGCGGGCCATTTTTGTAAAATTTCTCGGCTTCCGCCGCAACAGGAATTTCCGTGTATTTATCTGATGGAAATTCCCCCTGATCACTAAACCAATCTGCTTTACTGTGAATTTTACGCGCTGCCTGCAATAACAACCCCATCAATGCCGGATGCAAGCTTTCATGCGCAACTAATGTCGCGGTAGGGGCAATCAGGTGATAATCTCGTGCTGGAATGTCACGCCCTATGTCTACTATCCCTCGCGGTAATACGACGCTGGATAAAAATGGGAAGCGGCGGGTGTATGCTTCCGCTTGCACAAAATCGAACAAGCGTACATCCGGTGTCTGGAGCAGTTGCTGTACCAGCGGTGAGTCACTGGCGGAGCTAAATACCAGTGCATCGAGCTTACCGTTTAAAAATGCCTTGGTCGCTTCCGCATCATCCAGACGTTGAATTTGCACGTCAGTATCTTGCATGTTATTGACGCTCAAAATCTGCAAAAACATGCGGTACATGCCATTGCCTTCGGCACCAAGGTTGATACGCTTGCCTTTGAATTGGCTGATGGTATCGAACTCTTTTTTGCTGTGATAAAAAATCCAGATCGGCTCGTAAAACAAACTACCTAGTGACACTAAGCCTTTTTCTTCCGCCATTTGCGCATCAGCAGAACCACTGCGCACAAAGCCAATCTGAATATCCGAATCGGGGTCACTGATTTTTTGCAAATTCTCTTGCGACCCCTGAGAGGGATTGATATGCAGGGTCACTTTATTCTTGGCCAACTCCGATGCATACTGTTTGGCGAAACGCTGGTAAGAACTATTTGCCGGGCCGGCAGAAAGTTCAATTACGCGCTTCGGTGCCGGATCAACAAGGTAATACGCAGCGCCAGCGATAATCACGATCGCCAGGATCATCGGGCCAAATGCAACTAACAAATCGCGTAAAGAAAACAACGTGAATTTAATTTTTTTCATTTGGCTTCAGGCTTAAGGCGATTGAATTACTTAGATGGAATCGGCAGGTATTCGGATTGCAATTGATCCAGACCTGCACACATTTTTGCGAACGCAGATTCTACCTGTTGCGGATCACCTTTGACACCCAGTTCGATATGACGGCGCTGTGTTTCTGTCGCAACGCTAGGTAAGCTGAAGACTTTGATTAAAGGGAACTCGGCTTCCAACTGCTCCATCATTGGTGTCAGTACAGATTCTATGGCTTCATAGACGATCACGGCTTTCTCAGCGCGTGCTTGTTGGTGAAACAGATGTGAGTAATGCGTGTCCAACACCCATTCCATCATCGGCCAGGCCATGACTGGAAAACCTGGCACAAAATAATGCTGCTTGATCGCAAAGCCCGGAATCTTATTAAATGGATTCGGGATCAATTCTGATCCCACCGGAAATTCACCCATCTTGAGTCTATGCAAATTATCGGGCGTATTGAGGTCGACCGTTTTACCCGCTTCAGCGGCGGTATCCATGATACGTTCTTGAATCAGACGTTTGGCTTCCGGATGCAAAGCAATGTCAACATCCAAGGCCAGTGCAGCACACTGGCGCGTATGATCGTCCGGTGTTGCACCGATGCCACCAGTTGAAAACACGATATCGCCTGATGCAAAGCTACGCTGCAAGGTGGCGATGATACGTTCTCGGTTGTCGCCGACGTATTCTGCCCAATCCAATTGCAAACCGCGTTCCGTCAGTATCTGAATAAACTTCGATAAATGTTTGTCTTCGCGTTTGCCTGACAGAATTTCATCGCCTATGATAATGATGCCTATCGCCATAATCTGCTCTCGTTGTTATGTTGTCTGAGCCAGGAGCCTCTGCTGCTCCAGCGCTGCCAGACAAAAATGTTGGAACCACAAACCAGTAAACACAAATACCAGTACATATAACCAAATTGCCGCGCCTGCAATGACAGGTAAAAACATGACCGAAATAACGCCACCTAACCATAACAATCCAGGTGCCGCACCAAATAAACCAGCCACAGTGCCGATGAATAACAAAGACCAGCGGTGTTGCTGTATCAAGGCCTTACGCTCATCAACGTCAGCATGCGCCGCCAAAGCGTCATACACGATCACTCTATAAGTCAGCCAACCCCACAACAAAGGTTGCAACACCAGACTGATCACAGGAAACAAAGTCAAAGGTAAGGTTACCAGCCAGATTACTGCAAAAATCAAAAACGAGCTGAGCGAGAACCATAAACTGCCAAACACCGAGCCGCCACGTTTTTGCTCTAACTCAGGATAATACTTGCCGCCAACATGTTTGCTAATTGCCGGCATGGCAAACAGACCGATGCACAACAAGGCTGTAAAAACCATGACGGGCAACAACAACCACATCGCCACCAGTGGCACGACCATGGCTTTAAATGCTAACAAACCCAGCATACCGAGCACGTCACCTGCGGTCTGAAAACTTTGATGGGTATTGAACCATTCTTGAACAAAGTCGATCAGCGCTTGCATGCCAAACCACATCGCCACACTCCACAACAATAATGCAGCGATAAACGGCAAAAATGTCAGCATCAACATACGGATATGTAATTGCGAGGCAACGGCTCTTCCCCACGAAACACTTACTTTGGCGATACTCATGCTTGCTTATCCTTCGCTTATTTTTGCATTATTTTTGCAGGCCGCACATACGCTTTAAGCCCAGCCATTGCTGCGACCAAAAGCCAGTACCATATTCACGCGAGCACCCTTCCGGCGCTGGCAATTGATCACGTATGCCGGTCAATGCAAATTCTTTACTAAAGTACGCAGTACCAAACATCACATCCCATATCGGAAACAGCACCGCAAAATTATGTCCCCCCAAGGTGCCCTTGCCTTTGGTTTCATGCCCTATGCCGATCGCATGGTGGGTACGATGAAAGCGTGGCGACACCAGGAAGTATTCACCAATTTTGCCAAAATGTACTCTGATATTCGCATGCTGCAAGCTCTGCAACATTTGCGATGCCATCACCAACATCACGTATTGTCCTGGTTGCACGCCAATCACAATCGCAATGACTCCCATATACACATCGCGCAGAAAGTCGTCGAGTAAATGATTGCGGTTATCACTCCATAAATTCATATCGCGCTGGCTGTGGTGCAGACTATGCAAGCCCCACCACCAGTCAAACTGATGTTCGGCGCGGTGATACCAGTAATCAAAAAAATCCAATACCACCAGATACGCAAAAAATAACAGCGCCGGGTAAGTCAAAAACCCCGACCACATGTTTTCCAGATTGAGTGGGTTGACACCTTCAAAATGCAAGACCGCCGTCAATTTATCCAGCAAGGGGTCAAGCACAAAAAAGATTAATATCGAGAAAGCACCGAGCCGATGCAAGGCGGTGTAGATAAAATCATTCCATCGCGCATAGCGATTTTCAATTTTTTGTACAGGTATCAGAGATTCTAATGGCCGTAAAATGATAAACAGCACGATCAATTGCAGTACGCCAAAAATAAACCACTCCACGCCTTCAAACGAATCTTCAACAAATTCGCCCAAGCCAAGATAAAACATGGCGGGTTGTACGATGGTTTCAAAAATCCACGCTTGCAGCGTTGTCATTAGTTCTGAAAAATTCATGCCTTCTTCTAACTTCGTGTTTGGTCTGGCGTATTGACTATTTTCGATAAGCCGGATGTTCGCGCAAGGTCGCAAAACAATAGCCTTTTTGTTCCAGACCAGTGATTAAAGGTTCCAGATTTTCTGGCATCCACGCTTGCTTACGCGACCAGATACCCAGATGCGCCATAAAAATATCGCCATCGCGTAAATGATCAAGCACCCGCTTCAATAACACCGGATTACTGAATTTTTCGCTCGATAATTCATCGCCAGAAAATCCCGCGGGTGCCCAAGCGACATGGCGATAACCGCAAGACTCACCGGCTTTGAGCAAATTCGGCGTGAGCTTACCGCCGGGAGCGCGCCAGAGTGGATCAAGCTTATGACCGGTCAATTGTAGAAATCGTTCATCGACACGACGCAATTCTTCGCAATATTGTTGTGGTGTCCAGATTAATTCTTTACCCGCATGGGCACCAAATTGTGGCTTGACGACAAAACGTCCATCGGCTAAATCTTTGACCACATAGACATGATCGAAGGTATGCGTACCAAACGCATGCCCCTCATTCGCTAAACTTTTCCAATAGGTTGCCCAGTTCGGGTCTAGCGAATAATCGTCATTGATGGTTTTTTCATTCGCCAGAAAAAAACTGGCTTTGATGTGATGTTGACGCAGCGTATTGGCAACCAACTGCGCCTGTGATTGACTACCCGTATCAAAAGTCAGATAGACGGTTGCTTTACAGACGTTAGGATCAACGTTACCCGCTGCGGTGACACTACTGGCAATGAGTAGTGTCGAGGCTACCAACACCCACTTCAACAGACACTGGGCGGGACGCTGGATGCTCAGAATAACTTTACATGTCCGGTGCGCGATTGGCAAAGTACACTCCGTGCGGTGATCGTCCAACAGGAATCAGCTTGATGACTTTTCTGGATGGAATATCGATCACGGCGACTTTTTTAATCCAGCGCAATGTGGTCCACAAAGTTTTTCCGTCAGCGCTGACCTCCATACAATCCGGGCCACCTGGAACAGCAATGCTGCCGATGTTTTCTAAAGTTTGCTGGTCGATGATATTGATTTCATTCGAAGTACGATTTGAAACAAAGATATGCCGTTTATCACCCATTGCACGGAAATTATGAGTGCCCACACCAGCCGTGATTTTCTTTACGGTTTTTTGGGTGCGCCAATCAATGACTTCAACATAATTACTGCCCATGATGCCAACCAATAAGTATTTATCGTCTGGTGTCATGGCAATACCAGCCGGTAATTTTCCCACCGGGATAGTCCATTTTACTTTTTGGGTCGCCAGATCAATCGCTGACACCTGATCGCTACCCTGCTGGGTAATAAATACTGTGGTGCTCGCTTTGTCGAAAGCCATGTGACTAGGTAATTTGGCTAATGGTACACGGCTTGCTAATTTCAAATCTTTACCGTCATAGCGATAAAAATCAACACGATCTAAACGCAATGAGTTCGAAACAAACCATTTTTGATCTGGCGAGAAGCCAATTTGATAAGGATCGGCAATATCTTTGATGCGGCGTTGAATTTGTCCGCTGACCGGATCGAGGAACACCAACTCATCACCGACCGCATTGGCAATGATCAATGATTTGTTGTCTGGCGTCGCCATCAGATGATGGGGTTCTTTGCCGACCGGGAAAGTGCTGATTTCTTTGTATGTCGTTTGATCAAGGAGCGTTACGGTCGCATCACGAGAATTCAATACCACAACCACATTTGCTTGTGCCGCAGGACTGAAAAAAGGAAAGAGAAGACCAACCAGCAAGGATGCCAACAAAGAACGACTACGCATGAACAAAGACCGCTAATAAAAGAAATAAGCCAGCATTTTACCGTGCATAGAGCGATAGTGTTTGATTAAGCTTATAGTTTTCTTATTTTTCGCCATTTTTTAATAATAATTCGATAAGCAATTTATTTCTTTTGAGAAATAAAGCCATTATTAAGAGCGCGATCAGCGCAATTGCATCGTAAATAAAAGCGATAACAGGAATTTTGTTCTACAATTGTCCCACTTTTTTTCGAGATTAAAGGAATCCCATGAGCACGATCACTACCGTAAGCGGTTTACAGTACGAAGATAAAGTTGTTGGCGAAGGCGCAGAAGCACAAGCTGGCAACCACGTTGTCGTGCATTACACAGGCTGGTTGCAAAATCCTGATGGCAGCGCTGGCAAAAAATTTGATTCCAGCAAAGACCGCAATGACCCTTTCTCCTTCCCACTCGGTGCTGGTCATGTGATCAAGGGCTGGGATGAAGGCGTACAAGGCATGAAAATTGGCGGCACACGTATCCTGACTATCCCATCGAGCTTAGGCTACGGCCCACGCGGCGCAGGCGGTGTGATTCCACCAAACGCGACCTTGATTTTTGAAGTTGAATTGTTGGGTGTTTAATTAGGTTTGATGCCAACATGGGGGAGTATCCTTCAATTTTTTCTTAATGTCTTGATGAAATAAGCTTCACAAGAGCATGGATTCAAATACTCCCTACCAGTAAAAAAGCGCCGATGTCGGCGCTTTTTTACATTCTTTTGCAGGGCGGGTGCAACCCGCCACATCTAAAGACACGGTCAAACAACACTCTCAATCTAAAAGCCACCTTACTCTTTAATAAAATGTTGACGGTAGTATTTTAATTCTTCAATCGATTCAACAATGTCAGCCAGCGCCGTGTGCTTCTGCTGCTTCTTAAAACCCGCCAACAATTCCGGCTTCCAACGGCGGCAAAGCTCTTTGAGCGTCGAGACGTCCAAATTGCGATAATGGAAATACGCTTCCAGTTTTGGCATGCCACGTACCATGAAACGGCGGTCCTGACCGATGGTATTTCCGCACATTGGTGATTTACCTGCTGGCACGTAAGGTTTTAAAAACTCTATCAGTGCTTGCTCTGCTTCGGCTTCAGTGACTGTGGATGCCTTCACTCTATCGATCAGACCGGAACGACCGTGGGTGCCTTTGTTCCAGGCATCCATTTTATCCAGCGTTTCGTCAGATTGATGGATAGCAAACACCGGACCTTCTGCCAATACATTCAATTGTGAGTCCGTGACCACGACCGCTACTTCAATGATTTTGTCAGTATCTGGCTCTAAACCGGTCATTTCCATGTCGACCCAGATCAGATTCATCTCATTTGGGCGGATTGTAGTGTTAGTGTTTGCTTGAATGTCGGTAGCTTGTGACATAATTCTTCCTTAGCTTTTTTACGAATGCCACATTTTCCCATGAATTCAGTTACCTTTTCGGTTTTCTTCATCGGCTTTCTGCTGATGACTCTTATTGTGCAGTTCTGGCTGGGCTCGCGCCAGATTCGTCACATACTCTTACATAGATCTGCTGTACCGCCAGAATTCTCGTCTAAAATCCCCCTGGAAGCGCATCAAAAGGCGGCTGATTACAGCATCGCCAAGACTAAATTCGGCTTGGTTTCACTGCTTTTTAACGCTGTGGTGCTAATGGGTTTCACTTTGTTTGGTGGACTGCAACTCTTGTCGGTAACGGTACTCAACCTGACTGGTCCCGGCATGCTGTACCAAATTGGCTTGTTGGCGGCATTTGCTGTTGTCAGCGGATTACTGGATTTGCCATTCTCGTATTACTCGCAATTTGTGCTGGAACAAAAGTTTGGCTTTAATAAGATGACCCCTGCCCTGTTTTTCGGTGATATGCTGAAAAGCACCGCCTTGGGTGCAGTGATTGGTTTGCCTTTGATCTGGGTGGTGTTGACGTTGATGGATAAGTCCGGTGCGCTGTGGTGGCTGTACGCTTGGGTAGTCTGGAGTGGTTTTCAACTGTTGATGATGTTGATTTACCCTAGCGTGATTGCGCCGATTTTTAATAAATTTACGCCATTAGAAGATGATAGCCTGCGTAGCCGCATTGAAGGTTTAATGCAAAGAGTAGGTTTTGCTTCTAAAGGCTTGTTTGTGATGGATGGCTCCAAGCGTAGCGCACATGGCAATGCCTATTTTTCAGGTTTTGGCGCAGCGAAGCGCATTGTGTTTTTTGATACGCTGATTGCCCGCCTTGCACCAGAAGAAATCGAAGCAGTACTGGCGCATGAATTGGGGCATTTTAAGCTCAAACACATCGTCAAACGTATGGTCGTGATTTTTGGCGTGTCGCTGGCATTTTTAGCATTGCTTGGTTATCTGAAACAGCAAGTCTGGTTTTATACTGGACTGGGTGTTGATCCTATGTTGTTGGCAAAAAATGATGCGATGGCACTGATTTTATTTATGTTGAGCTTGCCGGTCTTTACGTTTTTGTTTTCGCCATTGACCTCGATCAGTTCCCGCAAACATGAATTTGAAGCCGATGCGTTTGCCGCCCATCATACCAATGCAAATGACCTGGTTGCAGCGCTGGTCAAACTGTATGAAGATAATGCATCAACATTGACGCCAGACCCGTTGCACTCGGCATTTTACGATTCTCATCCACCAGCGAGCGTGCGCATCAACAAATTGCTGACAGCCTGAAACAAATTAAAAATAAGTAAGAAATAAGCAAATAAAGGAAGACACCATGATTAAGACCACAGATTTACTTGCGATCAAATCTCAGCATACAGAAACTGGCCTTGCTGATTCCAAGCTGGCGGCCTATTTCGCAGCGACACCCGGTTGGGAGCAAGATGGCCCACGGATCGTGAAAACATACAACTTCAAAAACTATTACGAAACGCTGTCGTTTATTAACGCGATTGCCTACGTCATTCACGCTGAAGATCATCACCCAGAATTAATCGTTACCTATAACCGTTGCGTGATCAAATTCGATACACATACGGTGAATGACGGCAAAGGCGGCATTTCAGTCAATGACTTTATCTGCGCGGCTAAGATTGATGCGGTTTTTGAGCAGAGCTTTTCCTGATGGCACGTTTGCAAGGTCTGGTCATTGCTGCGCATGGCCGCCATTATCTGATTCAGGCCGAGATTGACGGCAGCCAGCAAAAACTACATTGCGTCACACGCGGAAAAAAAAGCGATGTCTCCGTTGGTGATATTGTAGAGTTTGCCCTCACGTCCAAAAATCAAGGCGTCATCGAAGCGATCACCGACCGCAAAACTTTGCTGTACCGCTCTGACCAGTACAAATCTAAGATGCTGGCGGCAAACTTGACGCAACTCTTGATTGTGGTCGCCACCGAACCTAGCTTTACCGATGATCTGGTATCGCGTGCCTTAGTTGCTGCGGAATCGTCTGGCATTAAGCCGCATTTAATTCTGAACAAAGTCGACGTGACTGAATCGCTGGAAAAAGCCCGTCAGCGCGTTGGTTTGTACGCAAAACTGGGCTATCCGGTGCATGAGGTTTCAGCCAAAGGCGATCCGGAAGGTACCCGCTCGCTCCTGACCAAACTAATGCAAGGCCAAAGTACTATTCTGATTGGTCAATCGGGAATGGGTAAATCATCCCTGATCAATTTGCTGATACCCGACGCAGAAATCGCGACACGCGAGATCTCTGCGGCATTAGACACCGGAAAACATACAACCACGTTTACGCGTCTGTATCACATGGACGAGAATTCGTATGTGATTGATTCACCCGGCTTTCAGGAATTTGGTTTGCATCACCTAAGCGAAGGCATGCTGGAACGCGCATTTCCAGAATTTTTACCACATCTCGGCAACTGTAAATTCTACAATTGCCACCATCATGCCGAACCAAATTGTGCGATTTTAGAAGCTGTAAAAAGCGGCGCAATCTCGCCGATGCGGCACCAGATGTTTGAACAGTTGGTACACGAATCTCAACAAACGATGGGATACAAGCCGCATTGATGTTGTAGAGACTCGTAGGGTGGATGCCTCTCCTGCCATTGCGTTGGCTGGCGGGCTGCACCCGCCCTACAGAACTTCTCAGAAAGCGTCGATGCGCTTCAAAGCTGTCCCTGTTTCAACTTCTCCAACCATTGCCGTTCACTCTCTTTGAACGGTTTTTGCAGCATGCGTTCCGGCACTTCCCAGAGCACGACTTTAGGTGGTTCCTGCTGAAACGCTTTACTTTGCAGATAAGTCATCGCCGCGCCGTCAAAATCGCCGCCGTCTTTTGCCAGATTAGCGACTGGTACGCCCAGATGTTGGCTCATAAACGGCACAAAATTGCCACGCAGGCTAAATGAAGTTCCCACCAAAGCGATCGATGGAAGACCGCCGTCACCAAACAAATCATTGCTCTTGTTAGCGACTGGTGCCACGGTGCTGCTGGCGACTTTTTCAACGGGAGGACGCAACCACAGTGGCACACCTTCCAGATTTGACACACGGAACAAATCACCAGGGCGTTCTTCGGTAACGGTTTTAATCGCACCAGGTGCTGGTTTTAAATCGGTTTTATCTGCCAACTGTAAATCTTGCAAACGACGTGCAATCGCCAACGCTGCGGTATCAGCACCGGTCTCATTCCAATGTGAATCGGTACGATAATAACGTTCTGTTTTGACTGACTCCAGTGCTTCACGCAGGTCGATGACTTCAACCTGATTCTTTCTAAGCGTATTGATCCACATTTCGGCGCGCTGCGCAAATGCTGCTGGTCGATGAACCCCGCACAGATGTTCTTGTTCTATGCGGGTTTTGTCAGGTACAACTGCGACCACCAGACTCACGCCACGTTGTTTGAGCAGATGTGCAACCTGCCCCACCATATAAGCGCGTGCGTTCGCATTTTGCGAACCACCATCAACGGTGTTCAACTCGTCATTCAGAAAAAACCAATCTGTGCATCCGGCACTAACCGCGGCGCCCGCATCACGTGCAATATTCCAATCTACTGCACGCTGAATTTTGGCGAATGGTTTACTCCACAAAAAATGTTCATTTAACTGCGTGGTGAAGCGACGAGTCGACTCACCTTGCACAATACGTTGTACAGGTGCCATCTCTTGCCATGTCTTTTGCGACACATTCATTAAAGAAGAAACACTGACAACCAGACCGGTCAGCATGATGGCAGCAAAGGATACGGCCGGAACATAGCGCCACGCACCCGCTTTTTTGGCGTCAAAGGAAAAAGATTCGCTCATGTTTTTTCCTTAAAACTGAAAGTATAAAAACGGAATGGCTTTTTGTCCTGCCAGCACGACAATCGCATACGCGAATGTGATGACTGGCCACACCATGCTCCAGCTCATGATGCCCAATCCGCCGCGTTTACCGATAGGCGTTGCTGGATAAATTACGCAGATTAGGCCAATCGCAAAGGTGAGCAAAATACTTGGGCGTAAAGCCAAAATCACTTCGTCCGCCATCGCCATGCCGTGCAAACCTAATTGACCAGCCCACATATCCAGCGCATGATCAAAACCAGACGCGCGAAATACCGTCCAGGCAAACATGACGGTCAACATGGTCAAGGTACGCGAAGCATAATTGGGCATCGACAATCCACGTTGTGTGAACGCACGGTCGCAACACAAAGCAGCGCCCTGGATAAAGCCCCAGATGAGATAATTCCAGTTATCGCCACCATGCCACAAGCCACCGATAGCCATCGTCAACATCAGATTCACATAAGTGCGGCCTGCACCCTGACGATTGCCACCCAGGCTGATGTACAAATAATCGCGCAACCACGACGATAAGGTCATATGCCAACGCCGCCAGAAATCCTGAATCGAGACCGCAAGGTAGGGATGATTAAAGTTTTCTGCAAAATCAAAACCCAGCATCAAACCCAGACCGATTGCCATCGCACTATAGCCAGCAAAATCAAAGTAAAGCTGAAAAGTGTACGCAATACAACCGACCCATGCATCCTGAAAGCCGGGATTTTTCATGCCGAAGACCAAGGTCACGACTGGAACCAGCGTATCAGCAATCAACACTTTCATGGAAAAGCCGATCATGAAGCGCCGAACGCCCATGCTGAACTTATCTAAAGAAAAAACACGTTCGCGTAATTCTTTGTCGATGATTTTATAACGTACGATAGGTCCTGCAATCAGATGCGGGAACATCGCCATGTATGCACTAAAAGAAATGATGCTGTATTGCGCCGGTACCGTTTTACGACGGACATCGACGACATAAGAAATGGCATGCAATACCGTAAACGACAAGCCAATTGGTAACATCAACTTGACCCATGGAATCTCTGGCAAATCATGTCCGGTCAATATCGTATTGAGAGAGGCAATCACCATGTTGGTGTACTTATACCAAACCAGCGATGCCAGATTTAATACAATGGTCGCCACCATCAGGCGAGTTTTTAAACGCTCGTCATGTGCTTTATCAATCAATATCGCCGCGCCCCATGCCAGGATAGTCAAGGCAATGATCAGCAGCAAAAATTTCGGCGTCCACCACGCATAAAATAACCAGCTACCGATCAGTAAGGTATGGTTACGAAATCGCTGCGGTGTGATCAGATAAAACGCAAAAAAAAGCGGTAAAAAGAGCGTCAGAAACTCTAGGGATGCAAATACCATGGCGAATATACTGACTCAGATTAAGAAGTAGAATCGCGTACAAAGAAAGTCTGATGACCTTTTTTAGCAGGAATCACAATTACACTGTAACGTTCACCTGCTTGCAGTTGCGACATATCGACTGCAGCACCTGCTGTCTCAGTGCCGCAATTGCCCTGCACTTTAAGACTAACAGGGTTCACCAGGCGACGCGCGGTACTGGCTGGTTTGACTGCTTCAAATATCATGGCATTTTTAGCGCCACCTGTCAGACTAGCGGCCGCACAACTCGTATCGACGTTCATTAAAGAAATGGAAGCACGCATGGCATTGAAATCGGTCGGTGTTTCGCGTACCAGCATACTTTCCAACCCAGCGCCTTTATTCAGTATCGCGATGGTAACGAATTCTCCGGGTTTCGCTATGACTTCGACGGACGTTTTGACTGAGCCAACTTGCACCGTTGCTGTTAATTTATCACCCGCTTTTACTGGATAGAAACGTGAAACACGCCCTTCTGATTTGGCGTCTAAATTTACTTTGGCTGATCCATTTACCACGGTCGCTTTATCACCGCTGGCATTTAAAAAACGAACAAAAGAAGAATCTTGTCCCGGACCAGTTTCATACAACGGGTTATCCGCATAAGCAGCCATTGAACATATAGTTGCAAGACAGGCCAGTATCAGTTTTTTCATTTTTTCGAATCAATAATCAATAATTGGGGGGGTGTTTTGGTCGCCACTTTCAAATCAAGTAGCAATGCGACCAAAACTATTCTGTTAATGCCGGACAAATGACGATGAAGCGAACAATAAAACCAGTCATCGAAATGACTGTTGGAACTAAAACGCATCAGCTCTGGATCGGAGCTGATGCGCGAATCAGATTAATGCTTAATTGTTTTCAAGACGGTTGGTGACGAAATAAAGTTACCAATAGCTGCGCCCCAGGATTTATAACCTGCACCGTCAAAATGCTGACCATCAATCGTGCCCCATTCTCCTGGCTGAGAAAAGCTCAGAGAATCAACGTATGTACATGGCGCAACGATTTCTGACAGGTAACCAGACATTTCTTTAGCGCGGGCATAGGTTTTACCGAACTTACCGCCTTCAGTACCCCAGGCTGGACCAACCCAGACGCAGCTCACTTCGTTCTTTTTAATGCCTTTGGTTAACCGCGAAACCTGTTGCCATATCCAGTTTTTTTGCAATTCTGGCTGATTGTATGAAGCCATCGTGTCAGCATTCACAACAACGACCAGATTTGGTTTATAAGTCTTGACCAACTCATTAAATGGACGCGTCATGGCGTCCTGGCCGCTTTTCACCTCAACCGGACCATCTTTAATCCGCTCTGCTCCACCGCAGGAAGACTGGGTCTTTACCATCCATTCGCCCGCAGCCACACCACACGCGCCAAATGAATAGACAACCGCGCCTTTATTCATCAGGTCATCATGCAAAGTCGTGATCAGATAATCTGGTGTAGACATGTGGCTATCGCCGATAATCAGGACGGTCAGTCCGGCTAAGAGTGCACTCATAGTAGATAGATGAAATTGTAATATTGTTTAGGGTATCAGCCCGGCGTAGTGTCCGGATCGGACGACTACACTTAGCAGACAGTTTTCTGTCAGTACAGAGTTGCCATTATAAATACGATGTTGCAATTAAACACTGGCAGAATTACAAGTTTATTAAGCAGATTTACGTTTTTTTACTAATTGACGAAAATTAACAAATCAGGCTAAGTTAAAACGTCTGTGTTAAATTTATCTACTTGGAGATTTTTTTTAATCCAAACAAAGCAAAATACTGTTGAAATTCGATATTCCCAGAATTTAATATGGGAAAGTGATTTTAATCCCTTATAATTAAGCAGTTACGACCAGTGGCGGCAACTTTAAATGCTGCCCGTTTTTATTTATGGCTATCAAACACTTCCTGCAATTCTCCGACTTCACGCTGACCGAGTTCGAATATGTGATGCAGCGTGCCCGCATCATTAAACAACGGTTTAAGGCTTATCAGACCTACCATCCTTTGTTGGATAGAACGCTGGTCATGGTCTTTGAGAAAAATTCCACCCGTACCCGCCTTTCTTTTGAGGCTGGCATGCATCAGCTTGGTGGCGCCGCGATTTACCTCAACACCCGCGATAGCCAACTCGGTCGTGGCGAACCCGTAGAGGATGCAGGGCAAGTTATGTCACGCATGTGCGACATCATCATGATCCGCACGTTTGAACAGGAAATGATAGAACGCTTTGCGGCAAATTCCCGCGTACCTGTCATTAATGGTCTGACCAATCAGCACCACCCTTGTCAGGTTCTGGCGGACGTCTTCACCTATATTGAGCATCGCGGTTCTATCACCGGCAAAAAAGTCGCCTGGGTCGGTGACGCCAACAATATGCTGTATTCCTGGTTGCAGGCGGCGCAGGTGTTCAATTTCCACTTGCATATTTCTACGCCAAAAGGCTATGACATGGATATGTCTTTAGTCACGGCTGATCCGTCGCAATACACCGTCTTTGAGAACCCATCGGATGCCTGTGCTGGCGTTGACCTGGTCAATACCGATGTCTGGACAAGTATGGGTTATGAAGCTGAAAATCTGGCGCGTTTGAAAGCCTTTGATGGTTGGATCGTGGACGAAGAAAAAATGGCCCGCGCCAACCCCGATGCGCTGTTCATGCACTGCCTGCCAGCCCATCGTGGCGAAGAGGTTTCTGCTGGCGTGATTGACGGACCACAATCGGTAGTGTGGGACGAAGCTGAAAACCGTTTACACGTACAAAAAGCATTATTGGAATATCTGGTCGTCGGCGAAATTCGCTAATTGCTGCAGTTCTGGTCTGGCGTCTCTGAGCCTGGAATAATGCAAGACACCTAAATAAATACCTAAGTTTGATTGATCGCATTTTTTTCGAAAGTACATCATGAGCGATATTAAAAAAGTCGTCCTCGCCTATTCTGGCGGTCTGGATACCTCCGTCATTCTGAAATGGCTGCAAGATAATTATCAGTGCGAAATCGTTACCTTCACCGCTGATCTGGGTCAAGGCGAAGAGCTGGAACCAGCACGCGCCAAAGCAATTAAATTCGGTATCAAGCCAGAAAATATTTACATTGATGACGTGCGTGAAGAATTCGTGCGTGATTTCGTCTTCCCTATGTTCCGTGCAAACACGATTTACGAAGGCGAATACTTGCTGGGTACTTCTATCGCCCGCCCATTGATCGCCAAACGTCTGATCGACATCGCCAAAGAAACTGGCGCTGACGCGATCTCTCATGGTGCGACCGGCAAAGGCAATGACCAGGTACGTTTTGAACTCGGCGCTTATGCGTTAATGCCAGGTGTCAAAATCATCGCTCCATGGCGAGAATGGGATCTGCTGTCCCGTGAAAAATTAATGAAATATGCCGAAGATGCAGGCATAGAAATCGATCAGAAACACAAAAATGGCGGCGCTCCGTATTCCATGGATGCCAACTTATTGCACATCAGCTTCGAAGGTCGTCACCTGGAAAACCCAAGTGCTGAAGCCGAAGAAAGCATGTGGCGTTGGACTTGCAGCCCGGAACAAGCACCGGATGCACCTGAATATCTGGACATCGAATTCGAACGTGGCGACATCGTTGCTTTGAATGGCGTACGCATGTCTCCAGCGACTGTACTGACAGAATTAAACCGCCTCGGCGGCAAACATGGCATTGGCCGTTTGGATCTGGTCGAAAATCGCTACGTAGGCATGAAATCACGTGGCTGTTATGAAACACCAGGTGGCACCATCATGTTGCGTGCGCATCGTGCGATTGAATCCATTACTCTCGATCGCGAAGTAGCACATCTGAAAGATGACTTGATGCCCCGTTACGCCAGCATGATTTACAACGGCTACTGGTGGGCACCTGAGCGTCTGGCGCTGCAAACACTGATTGATCATACCCAACAAACAGTTAACGGCTGGGTGCGTCTGAAGCTGTATAAAGGCAATGTGATTACAGTTTCACGCGATTCAAAAACAGATTCTTTGTTCGATATGAACATCGCGACATTTGATGAAGATGGTGGTGCGTACAACCAGGCAGATGCTGGTGGCTTTATCAAGCTCAATGCACTGCGTATGCGGATTGCAGCCAACGCACGCGCAAAACGCGGACAGTAATTTTTCCGTCAAAAAAAACCTGCGCAAAAACATGCGCAGGTTTTTTTTGTGCCATCGTAACTCAAGATAGTTTGCCCTGTATTATGCTGATGCCGTCCGGCACAACACTAAAAAAACCATCAATACCAGACCGCCACATAACCATTCCTCAAATTGATCGGCATGTAACTACCATGCTCCACCACGGCATAACCAGTCAGCCCGGAAGCGTTTTTGTATTGATAAGCCGATAACGTCGTGTAGTAACCAAACGGCCCATATGTCTGCACAGGCAATCCTTGCAACGCTGCATTCACTTGGGTTGGTGTCAGGGTGAGAACACCATTCACCTGAGAACCACCATTGACAGTAATAATCGTCGCACTACCATCCGCATTGAAGGTCAAATTATTGCCGCCTACTTGTGGAGGATTTGTACCGCCAGCCTGGCAGTTTTCAAAATACTGCGAAAACCTCAATCCTGCTAGTTGTAGACCACTGTAGACAGGAACGGCATTCGTGCTTACCAACACATCGGTCGAAACAATGTTGGAATTGCCGACGCTTCCACCTACCACAGCATTACATATCATTGCCAATGCTGGGGCATAGGCATCATTCGAGTTTGTATCGAATCCTAAAGCTGC
The DNA here is from genome assembly GCA_049340365.1 of Undibacterium sp. Ji67W. Taxonomy (GTDB): domain Bacteria; phylum Pseudomonadota; class Gammaproteobacteria; order Burkholderiales; family Burkholderiaceae_D; genus Undibacterium. The sequence goes on from JBMPOY010000010.1 coordinate 82,324, forward strand.
ATAGACATTGTTACCCCAATAGACGTTACCGTTAGGGCTCACAGCATATCCAGACATCGTTTGCATACCAACCGGACCAAATGTGACAGAACCAGTCTGACCACCCGGGCCATAGTTTGCGATGCTGGCAATGCCTGATGACATCCCATTGACGTTCTGCAAAAAATTGATATCGTTGTAGCTACTGACGATAGCAACAGGAACGAACGTTCCGCCGTCATCGATACCAATACTCACAGTGCCACCACCGCATGCCGACAAGCTCAAGGCCGCCACCGCAGAAGTACAAATCAATGCAATTTTTGTGGTTTGGGAATTCATAAATTACCCCTTAATGAAAACTATTTTTTAAATTTGAAGCATCGGAACATCAATCACCAGACACCGATTTTCAATGATGGCTGCTATCCAATGACGTTTTAAGCTTAAGCAAATGATCAATAGAAAAGAAATACCAGTCATCGTAAAACAACACACTTTTCCGTTTTTTGTGACGACATAGGTGATCTCAATAAAACGCAATGCACATATCGCAACAACGCCGCAAACATTGAAAAAGATGACGGTTAAAAAATGTTTCTTGTAACAAAACACTTAAATTGCAACTGTATGAAGTTACTTTTTTTGAAGAATTTTTAGAGGATGAAAATTAGCGACATTTGTCAGATACTTCATTGATCAGGGTTGATCTATGCGCTGTAACATAGCATGATGGAAGAGATTTTTATTGCATCACTAATCGCTCAACAGCTATACGTTCTTCACCATTGAAAGCCCATTATGAGTACACAATTTGATCAAGTCAGCGTCATCAAAAAAGCAAATCTTTTTTTTGATGGAAAATGTGTTTCACACACAGTTTTGTTTGCTGACGGAAGCAAAAAGACCATCGGCGTCATCTTCCCATCCAGTCTTGTTTTTAATACAGCCGCAGCGGAAGTCATGGAGCTGAACGCAGGTAAATGCAAGATCAGGCTCAAGGATGAAGACACATGGAATACCTATGAGGGTGGCCAGCAATTTCATGTTCCGGCGAACTCGAGCTTTGAAATCGAAACTTTAGAAACACTGGATTACGTTTGTCACTTTGTTTAAAAAATTAACGTGATTTTATAAAAAAGGAGCGCCATATTGAAGCGCTCCTTTTTTAATTTTGGCCTTTTTTTTGATGACTTGAAAATCATCTCTTAAAATTAACTCAGCTTAACGATAGCGGTATTCATCATGTTCGTTACCGCGATATTCATGATGCCAGTCTCGCCTGTCATCATGGCGATCTTCGTATCTGTGTTCGCGATGCTCGTCGTAACGATCATAACGTGCATGATCTTCATAGCGATCATGCTCACCATACCATTCATGGGCGTGCATACGGTATTGCGGTGCGTAAACATTGTTATACCAATGATCTTGCACAAAATACACATGACGACCACAAGCATGATACGCGTCACAATAGCGACTCCAGTATCTGACATGTTCCGGAGGAACCCGTAAATATAATGGTTGCTCAACGTAACCATAAGCGGGGCGAGCAACTAAGACAGGAGTTGAGTAAATCAATGCGGGCGGAGCAACATGTCCGATATCAATCTGGCCGTAAAAACCAGGTTCACCAACTGACACTGAAACACCGACTCCTTGCGCAAACGAGGTGCTGGCAGCAACAAAAGCACAAACTGCGAAGAAGATTTTTTTCATGATACCCTTCCTTTTTACATCCATTGAAACATACTTCAACAACGGGATCGGGTGTAAAAAGGATGACCTGGGCATGCAATCAACTTGTAACAGCATGTCGCATCATGAAAGCAGATGCGTCATTACTTGCTATTTTAGATCTTTGCTACTTTACGGAAATCACGTGGACGAAAACCCATGAGACCTAAGGCTGAGAAGTAGGTCACAACGGATGCCAGAATCAATACAAATAAAGCCCCAATCCGATGTAAGGGTGTGTGCTTCATCGCCAACCAATCAAACTGATCAGATATCCATAATGACACAAAAGCCATCAGTAACAAGGCAGCAGCTAATTTCAACAAAAATAAGCCCCAGCCTTTGTGCGGATGAAAGATCCCTCGGCGGCGCAAGCCAATAAACAAAAAGCTGGCGTTGACACAAGCGCCCAATCCCACCGACAAGGCCAGCCCGGCATGGGCAAACTTAGGCACAAAAATAAGATTCATCAACTGCGTTGCGATCATTACACTCACTGCAATTTTGACGGGTGTACGAATGTCCTGACGTGCATAGAAGCCCGGGGCAAGAATTTTGACCACGATCAAGCCAATCAGACCTAATCCGTAAGCGACCAAAGCATTCGAGGTCATTTGCACCGCATGTGCGTCGAAAGCGCCATGATGAAACAAGGTTGCTGTCAACGGAATTGGAATCGTTGCCAATGCCACACCAGCCGGCATTGCCAGCAAGAAGGTCAGGCGTAAGCCCCAATCGAGCAAAGCAGAATATTCCGCCGTATCACCATCAGCATTGGCTTTCGATAAACCCGGCAACAGAATCGTGCCCAGCGCCACGCCAAGCAGCGCGGTCGGGAATTCCATTAAGCGATCAGCATTCACCAACCACGTCGTACTGCCAGCGACCATTCCTGAAGCCAGACTGGTATTAATCAGAATACTGATCTGAGAGGCAGATACCGCAACGATTGCCGGAAGCATATTGCGTATAATGCGTCGCACACCTTCGTCTTGCCATGCGGTTGCGGGCCGCCATCCTATGCGCGGTAACATGCCAATCTTGACCAGCGCCGGAACTTGTATCCACAACTGCAACAAACCACCAACAAACACGCCAATTGCCTGACCATATATTGGCGTTTCCATCCAACGTGACAGCCCCAACATGAATGCGATCGACGTCAGGTTATAAATAACCGGAGTAAATGCAGGTATTTTAAATTCGCGCCAGGTATTCAGAATCCCACCTGCCAGCGCCACCATCGACATAAATCCGATGTAAGGAAACATAATGCGCGTCATCAGCACAGTGGCACTAAAGATCTCAGGTTTTTTCAACAAGCCATTCGCAGCAAAATAAAGAATCACTGGCGCGCCAATAATCCCTAGCATGCAAGTCAGCAACAAGGCCCAGGTCAGTAGCGTTCCAACGTGATCGACTAATGCTTTGGTCGCTGTATTGCCCTGCTGCGTTTTATATTCAGCCAGAATCGGCACAAATGCTTGCGAAAATGCCCCTTCCGCAAACAAGCGACGTAATAAATTAGGAATACGGAATGCAATATTGTAGGCATCCGTCATAGCATTAGCACCAAAATACGTTGAAAAGAGCACATCCCGGGCCAGGCCGGTAACGCGCGACAACATGGTCATGCCACTAATGGAAGCGAGAGTTCTGATTAAATTCATGGTGCGGCATTATATATCGGCTATCAACCGATAATTTTGACACAAGGTAAATTTGTCAGGTCAATTTACTTTCTGATCTTATTTTTCGGGTCAAACGCCTGACCTGCCAGGCTAACCACGACACGCTTGAATTTCTGTGGCAATTTCCACGGCACCCAGATGATTTGCTACACTAGCGACCGAGCTTAGGTCTTTAACAAGTGTTAGATGCCACCGCAATAACCTTAGCATTCTCATACGGAGAGCGTCCATGTCCCGATTCCAACAGTACTGCCGCCTTTATCTGGGCACCGCTACCCTGGTCTTATCCAGCCTGAGCGCAGTCAGTAACGTAGCATTAGCAGCCGAAGCCAAAACTAAAGATGATATTGAAACGGCTGCAGTTGCCTTGCAACAAGGCGGTTTTCAAGGCGCAATCGTTGCAGCCCGCGGCGACAAACTGCTGTACAAAGCAAGCATTGGTAATTTTGGCGACGTGAACCGGACTTTCCGTTTTGCTTCGATTACGAAAGAGATGACGGCCATTATGCTGATGCAAGAAGTCGAGGCTGGCCATCTGCAACTTGATCAGCCACTTGGCACTTATTGGCCTGATTATCCTAACCCAGCCGTACGCACCGTAACAATCCGTCAATTGATGACGCATTATTCCGGGCTATTTAACGACAATGCCGTACCTACTTTCCACATGCTGAACGCCAATAACGGCGATAACATGCAAAAATTTGCGACCGGCATGTGTGCCGGACCAATAAACAGCCAACCGGGAACAACGTTTGATTACAACAATTGTGATTACATGGTGCTTGGCGCATTGCTGGAAAAAATGACCAAACAACCATACGCTCAACTATTGCAACAAAGAATTTTTGCACCTGCTGGAATGAGTAGTTCTGGCTTTTATACGGCTGCTATGCCAGACAACCCGGAACATGTCCACGGCAGCCTCGGTGGGCAAGCAGAACCAGAAGTGAACTTTGCAAGTTATGGTGCTGCAGGATCATCGTTTGGCACTTTAAAAGATTTGTTAGCGTTTGACCGTGCATTCATCAAAGGCAAATATATCTCCGCAAAATCACGCGCAGAGATGATCAAACCGAACGCCGTCGGCGGCGCACTGGGCGTCTGGGTTTATCCATTTAATGGCGCTGACGAAAAAAATCCAACCTTAATCGTTGAACGCCAGGGCTGGATCGCTGGCATCCGCATTTTAAATTTAGTCGACGTGCAATCCGGAAATATTCTTATCATTGTCAGCACCAACGGCGATCTGGACCTGACACAAACCTGGGCCAATAAAGGGCCAGCGGCGGGATTATTGAAGGCGCTTTTGCTGAGTAAATAATGGAAGCAACGACAGACACCGACAAAAACCTAAAAAACATTAAAAAAAGAAAAACAGACACTCAATAGATACCCGATAGACAGCGAGAGAACGTCACGATAATTGTGATTCAATCAAAGTTGGGGTTCTCCTATTAGTCTTTTTGGTTCTGTTTTTCTTTGTCAGTATGCATGCAAGCGCAACGTGCGTTGCTTTTGTTGTTTGCTTGAAATAGGCGGATTATCCTGTTTTTTTCAAAAATCTAAACAGGCAACCGCCATCCGTTTACACCATCTCGGATAAAGCATCCTTGATTGCATGAATCGCCGAACGCATTTCTTGCTTTCCGATCGCACCTATACAACCAACCCTGAACGTCTCAGCCTGAGTCAATTTGCCAGGGTACAAAACAAAGCCTTTACTACGCACACTCTCATAGAAAGTGTTGAAATCATATTTCGCATTTTCCGGTGCATGTACAGTCACGATGATCGGTGCCTGAATTTCTGGTCGCAAAAAAGATTGCAGACCCAACTCTTCCAGACCAGACATCAAGGTTTGGTAGTTATTGGTATAACGCTGCAAACGCGCAGGCTGGCCGCCTTCTGCTTCAAACTGATTTAAGGCTGTATGCAAAGCCACCAGAATATGCGTCGGCGGTGTAAAACGCCATTGCGTCGTTTTTTCCATGTACACCCATTGGTCGTACAAATCGAGTGACAAGGAAGTGGAATGACCAGCACATTTTTCTAAAACGGATTTTCTGACCAGTACAAAACCCATCCCTGGTGGACCTTCAATACATTTACCGCTGGCAGCAATAACGGCATCAAACTGAATTTTGTGTGCGTCAATTTCTAAAGCGCCAAACGAGCTCATTGCATCAAGGATCAATCCTTTACCGTGGCGAGCAACAACAGCAGCAATCTCATCCAGCGGATTCAAAATACCGGTGCTTGTTTCGCAATGGATCAAACCTACGTGTGTGATAGAGCTGTCAGCCGCAAGCAAACGTTCGACATCCTCTGCGGTCGTCGGCACGTCTTCTGGTGTTTCGAAAACACTGACGCGACGCCCCATCATTTCCGTCAGCCGCGCCATACGCTTACCATACGCACCATTGATCAGGACTAGCACATGTCCGTTACGTGGCACTAAAGTATTGATAGCAGCTTCAACAGAAAACGTACCACTGCCTTGCATAGGTACGCAAACATGGGTTTCTTCACCATGAATGATTTTCAATAATTGCCGTCTGACCTTTGCCGTCACCGCATTGAATGCAGCATCCCATGATCCCCAGTCACGCAGCATGGCACTTTTCGTTTGCAACGATGTTGTCAAAGGTCCTGGTGTCAATAAAACTGGATCGCGGCTAACTAAACTCATATTCATTCCCCTCAATGTTCAATTTTTGTTTTTTAAAATTACGTTGTCAAAGACGTTCTGCAAGACTTATTCAGTACGCCATGCCTGCGTCTTTTTCAGCAATACGCGCGTCAGCAATGCATACAGCAAACACACGACTACTGAGGTCAACACAATCAAACTCGCCATGGCAGCAGCCGGCCCAACATCGCCAGCCTCTTCCAGATCAAGAATAGCGACCGATGCCAGCGTCGTATCGGGCGAATACAAAAACACCACCGCCGATACAGTCGTCATCGCATTCACAAAAAAGTAACGTGCAATATCCAGAATCGCTGGCAAACATACTGGCACCGTCACGCGGAAAAAAGTTTTGTACAGCGGCACTTTTAAAGATGCCGACACCGCTTCAAATTCATTATCAATCGACTTCAACGCTGTGACTGCCGTCAAATGACTAGACGTGTAGTAATGGATGATGGTCGAAATCACCAAGATACTCATCGTGTGATACAGCATATTTAAGGGATTCTGCGGATGATTAAAAAAGAAGATATAACCAAGACCCAATACCAGACCCGGTACACCCATAGGCAGCACGGCGAGAAGGCGAATCGCAGAACGCAGGCCTTCAGCGCCTTTAGTTTTTTCCGTGATGTAGGCAGCAATAAATACTGTCACCACACCACCCACAGCTGCTAAGCCTGCCATCTTCAAACTATTGAAATAAGCTTCTAAGATGCCGCCCTCCACCAGTCCATATTTGTAATGGTCTAAACTCATCGTCAGGTTGTAAGGCCAAAGCTTGATGAACGAGCTGTAAATTGCCATGCCCAATACCGCCACCAGATAAACTGCAATTACGCTGCAATACACAAACATTAAGGCATCAAACAGTGGACGTTTTTTGGGCACAAAGGCTTTTGCGCGCACTGACATGTGCGCTTGTAATTTTTTGCGTATTCTTAAATCAATTGCGAATGCAAATAAGGCTGGCGTCAATAAGAGCAAACTGACCACTGCACTTTTATTAAAATCTTGCTGACCAATTGCTAATTGATAGACATCGATCGCCAGTACATTGAAGTTACCGCCAATCACTTTAGGCACACCAAAATCATTAAACGTGTAGGTAAACACCACTAGTGCTGCACTGATCAAACCATATTTAGCACCAGGCAAAGTAATCGTGACAAACCGACGCCAACGACTGGTACCCAATGACGATGCGACTTCATACAAACGTCCATCCACCAGACTCAATGCCGTCAATAAGATCATCAAAGCATGCGGGAAAACGCCATAAAATTCACTGAGCACAATACCAAATGGACCGTAGATAGAAACCCCTCCTAACCAGTTTTTCAAAATACCTTGATTACCAAACCACTGTATCAATGAAATACCAGCCAATAAAGATGGTGCCAGAATCGGAATTAAGGCGATCGTACGGAACAGTGATTTGCCAGGCATACTACTACGGGTTAAACCGTAGGCAAACATAAACGCTGCCGGGATTACCAGTACCGTGACGGTAGTGGCTACGAACAAGGTATGCAGAACAGACGAGCGCAGCGATTTGCTCGCAAAATACGTGGTAAATTGTTGCAAGCCAACGAAAGCCCCATCTTTATCCTGAAAGCTTTTGAGAAGAATAGTGGCAACCGGAAACAACAAGAATACGACCAAGCCGCCGCAAATCAACAGCAACAGAATCTGCACCCACCTGTCGGTTGGCTGAAGATGAGCACGCATCGCTTCAGTCGCTTTCGAATGATGTTGATTGGCAACTGGCAATGGCAAACTTCCAGATCGACTCATGCCGCCTCCGCATTGACGGCGCTCGCCTCTTTTGTCACGGAAAATATGCTCGCTTTGGCAGGCACCAATTCAAGAATGACCTTAGCACCGGCTTTTATGTCATTTTGATGCACATCGCTCAAAGAAATTGCCGCCGTTACAGATTGCTTATCCAGACCTTCCACCTCAATACAGGCGTGACAATAAGCGCCTAGAAATTCCATTTTCATGATGGTGCCGCGTGGCCGCGCGCTACTCGACGGCAGACCAGGCTGATCGGGATGAACAACGATATCTTCTGGTCGCAAGTACACTTTAACGGCTTGACCAGCGGCAAATTTATCACCCCATACCGGACAATCAAATTCCAAAATGCCAATGCGGAAGCGCCCCGCACCCAAGGCGCTAGCGCGCAAGACATTCACTTTACCCACAAAGGAGGCAACAAACGGTGTGCGTGGTTGCAAATAAATCTGTTCTGGCGTGCCAATTTGCTCGATCACACCGTGGTTCATAACAACGATGCGATCTGCCATAGTCAAGGCTTCTTCCTGATCATGCGTCACCATAATTGTTGTCACACCAAGACGCTGCTGTAACTGACGAATCTCTGTGCGCAGACGAACACGTTCCAACGCATCCAGCGCAGATAAAGGTTCATCCAATAGCAATAAGCCGGGTGCCATCGCCAATGCACGTGCCAACGCAATACGTTGCTGCTGACCGCCGGACAATTGGCCAGGATATTTATCACCACTATCTGGCAAGCCGGCCAATTGCAATAAATCTGTCACGCGGGCTTTAATTACCGACGAAGATTGACGGCGATTGACCAGACCATAGGCAATATTTTCAGCAATGCTTAAATTAGGAAACAGCGCATAGGATTGAAACACAATGCCGTAATCACGTTTTACTGGTTTAACAAAGGAAATATCTTTCCCTTGTTGAATAATCTGCCCCTGATTCTGAGTTTCCAAACCGGCAATAATGCGGAGCAACGTTGTCTTTCCACATCCGGACGGACCAAGAAAACAAACGAATTCGCCCTCTGCGATATTGAGATTGATATCATTCAAGGCATTGAAATGACCGAACGATTTGGATATACCTTTGAGTACCAGATAATCAGCGCTGTGTTCCATGAATTTTTTTCTTTGTTTTTGATGCCTCTGCATCAGCTGCGATGAAATTACTACCGGACGTTGCCTTAGCAGAAAAAATCCGGTATCAAACAAAAGCAATGAATGTCTCAGAAAATACGCCAGCTCTTCGACATTCATTCATTTAACACCGGTATTAAGGCTTAGGTTCTGCTTTGCTGTTATAACGGTTATTCCATTCGGTCAAAATGCGTTCACGGTTTTTCGCTGCCCAGTTGAAGTCATTTTTCACCAGCATTTTTTCGTAACCGTCAGGAATGCCTTCCAATTTTTTCGCCAGGCCTGGGTAAGCAACAATCGCCCACCAGTTAGTGCTGATTTGGTTCGATTCTTTACTTGCCATCCAGTCGGCCAATTTTTGTGCTGCCTCCAGGTTTTTAGTACCCTTCATGATGCCCGTTGCTTCAATATCCCAACCCAGACCTTCTTTAGGGAAAATCATTTCAATCGGAGCGCCACTACGCATGACTTGATGCGCACGGAATTCAAAAGAAATACCAATCGGGAATTCGCCGGAACCAGCTTGTTTGCACGGCTTAGAACCAGAGTGCGTGTACTGCGCGATGTTGTCATGCAAGCCATCCATGTATTTCCAGCCCGCTGCTTCACCCATATTTTGCAGCCATGCACTCACGTCCAGATAGCCGGTGCCGCTCGATGCAGGATGCGGCATACTGATTTTGCCTTTGTAGATAGGATTGAGCAGATCTTTCCAGCTTTCTGGTTTTGGCAGGTTTTGCTTTTTAGCTTCTACTGTGTTGAAGCAAATTGCCGCGCCCCATACGTCCATACCAACCCATGATGGTGGTTGTGCGCTATCAGAGTAAGCTGCGGTTAATTCTTTGAAGCCTTTTGGTTGATAAGGCGTCAGCATGCCTTCTTGCTTCAACAGCACAAGACTAGTTGCAGCCAAACCCAGCACGACGTCTGCTTGCGGATTATTTTTTTCCGCCAGCAATTTAGAAGTCACGACGCCTGTGGAATCGCGTACCCAACGAATTTCGATATTTGGATAAGCTTTTTCAAACCCATCTTTATACAACTTCATCGCATCGGTTTCGATAGCGGTATAGACCAGTAACGTTGTTTTGTTGTCTGCGTGTGCCACGCCAGACATCAACATTGATCCTGCAACCAGCGTAGCAGAACACATTTTCAAAAAAAGCTTACGTGAAGGGTTCATCGCGATTCTCTTTCCTGTCATATAAATATTATTGGTTGTCTGAACAAACCCGCTTTCGAGCAACCATCGGGCTACCAGACACCACGTTTTCCTGCGCCATCAACTCGTTTTTAATGCAACAACAACGGACGAATAGTAGGTTTGATTTATGACAGGATCATTACATTGTAGATTGTATTTTGTATTTTGTTGACAATCTTAATGAGCATGATTTAAAGTACGAACATCGATAAAAACAATCATTGACGGCCATGCAAAAAACCACAAAACCTACCGCACTCATACAGCAAGCCTCACTCTCTACTCTGGCGCAAATTGAAATTGAGCGCATGATACTAGCGGGTGAAATCAGTGCTGGCACCAAACTCAATGAAGCCTCTCTGGCAGAAATGCTGGGCGTGTCGCGCGGCCCGGTACGCGAAGCATTTCGCTCATTAGAAGAAACAGGCCTGGTCAGACAAGAGAAAAATTGTGGCGTTTATGTACGACAAATTTCTATCGAAGAAGCCGATGAAATCTACGAAATTCGCGAAGCACTGGATGAACTAGTCGGTCGTAAATTGGCCAAGACAATTACTCCTGCGCAACTCAAAGAGTTACGCGGCATGGTCGACAAGATGGAAAAATTGGCTGAAAAGAAAAATGTCTCGTCCTACTCTTTACTGAATCTGGAATTCCATGATGTGCTTGTGAAGATGACTGGCAACGAGAAATTACTAACCACCTATCGTCGCCTGGTGAAAGAATTAAATCTCTATCGTAGAAATTCTTTGGAACAACAAGGTACCTTGCCAATTTCTATCCACGAACACAGAGAAATCGTTGAATTGATCGCCGCTGGCAATATAGATGCTGCCGGAAACATGATGCGGCAGCACGTGATCGATAGTCGTCAACGTATGCATAAATCACATCAAGCGATCAATGTCGTGAATTAAAAAGAACGCGACGCTCCATAACGTGGCGTTTCCATGCATTCATCCCAGATTATTTAAAAACAGTTGCATCAACCTGTAGGAATTTTATGTCAGTAAAAGAAATCAGCGTCAATGGTCGTAACTACCAATGGATGCAACAGCCGGTAGTGATCGTATGCATAGACGGTTGCGAGCAGGAGTACATCAATCAAGCGATACAAGCGGGTGTTGCGCCTTTTTTTAAAAAAATGGGTGAACAAGGTACCGTATTAATGGGCGATTGCGTGGTACCAAGTTTCACCAATCCGAATAACCTGTCAATCGTGACTGGTGTTCCACCTTCAGTGCACGGCATCTGCGGCAACTATTTTCTGGACACTGAAACTAATACTGAAGTCATGATGAATGATGCGAAGTATTTGCGTGCAGAAACAGTATTGTCCGCGTTCTCCAAAGCTGGCGCTAAATTAGCTGTCGTCACTGCCAAAGATAAATTGCGTAGTTTGCTCGGTCACCACATGCAAGGCATTTGCTTCTCCGCAGAAAAAGCTGATCAGGCGACGCTCTCTGAGAACGGCATCGAAAACGTGCTTAAATTAGTCGAGATGGATTTGCCATCAGTGTACAGCGCCGAATTATCAGAATTCGTCTTTGCGGCAGGTGTCAAACTGCTAGAAAAAGAGCGCCCTGACCTGATGTACTTATCCACTACCGATTACATCCAACATAAGTATGCGCCAGGCACACCAGGCGCCAATGCGTTTTACGCGATGATGGATCACTATCTGAGTCTGCTAGACAGTCTTGGCGCAGTCATTGCCGTGACAGCTGATCACGGCATGAATGCCAAGACAGATGCTTGTGGAAACGCGAATGTGATTTATTTGCAAGATCAAATGGATACACACTTTGGCGCTGGTAGCACACGCGTTATTTTGCCGATTACCGATCCTTATGTGGTGCATCATGGCGCGCTTGGTTCGTATGCCACGATTTACATTAATGACCAATCTCAGGCCGACCATATTTTGCTGCATCTGCATCGCATGCAAGATTTAGAAGCCGTATTGACACGCTCTGAGGCCAGTGCTCGTTTTGAGTTGCCAGAAGATCGTATCGGCGATCTGGTAGTGGTCAGCCAACGTCTGGTCGTTTTAGGTACCAGCCGTCATCGTCATGATTTATCAGAACTCAAACTCCCATTGCGCTCACATGGCGGCATTTCTGAGCAAGCAGTACCAGTGATGTTGAATCGCAAAACCAAGGCGCTCCCCGACAATCACCGTTTGCGCAATTTTGACGTTTTGCATCTGGCGTTGAATTTGGTTGAGAACACCTAACGCATTAGAACACCAGGCCTGAAATGCCTGGTGTTTTCATTTCCCCGGAGAGTAGTGTGAAGTTAATTCAAGATTTTAAGGCAATCTTAGTAGCAGCCCAACATGGACAGCCCGCATCGGCTTTACATCAGCCTATGCGCGTTGCTGGCAAACTGATCAATAATGATCGGCGGATTGAAGTTTTTAATCCCTACAACAATGCCTTGTTAGGCACCATCACCAAAGCGACAGTGGCAGATGTAAAAAGCGCATTTCAACAAGCCAAAGCCTACAAAGCCACACTCACACGCTATCAACGCAATCAAATTTTGCTGCGTGCCAGTCAGTTGTTGCGTGAAAATGCCGATATCATTTCCGATTTGATCACGGCTGAATCCGGTCTCTGCAAAAAAGATACGATGTATGAAGTAGGACGCGCCTGCGATGTGTTCTTGTTTGCGGCGAATCAGACGCTGGTCGACGATGGTCAGGTATTTTCCTGTGATCTGACGCCGCATGGTAAGCAACGTAAAGTATTTACTTTGCGTGAGCCCTTACTGGGCGCGATATCTGCAATTACGCCATTCAATCATCCATTGAATCAAGTTGCGCATAAAGTCGCTCCATCAATTGCGACCAATAATCGCATGGTGTTAAAACCTTCCGAAAAGACACCATTTTCTGCACTCTTACTTGCAGATATCTTATATGAGGCAGGTTTGCCGCCAGAGATGTTTTCTGTCATCACTGGCGACCCGCGTGAAATCGCTGATGAGATGTTGATCAATGCCGATATGGATCTGGTGACCTTTACCGGTGGCGTACAAATCGGTAAATACATCGCTGGCAAAGCCGTCTACAAACGTCAGGTACTGGAACTTGGCGGCAATGATCCATTAATCGTGATGGAAGATGCCGATCTGGAAGAAGCAGCAACACTGGCGGTATCCGGTTCTTATAAAAATTCTGGCCAACGCTGCACCGCTGTCAAGCGCATGATCGTGCATGAAGCGGTCGCCGATGAGTTTGTCCGCTTGCTCACAGAAAAAACGAAGGCGATCAAATACGGCAACCCGATGGATAGCAACACAGACATGGGTACGGTGATTGATGAAGCTGCAGCAATCAATTTCGAACAAAAAGTGAATGATGCAATTAAGTGCGGCGCGCAACTCATTGTTGGCAACATCCGCGAAGGCGCATTGTACTCACCAACGGTTTTAGATCACGTACCTTACGATTGCACTTTAGTGGCAGAAGAAACGTTTGGCCCCGTATCGCCAGTGATCCGTTGCAAAGATATTGACGATGCAATCCGCATTTCTAACTCGACACCATACGGCTTGTCGTCTGCCGTTTGCACCAACCTCCTCGACTACATCACCCGCTTTGTCGCGGAGCTGGAAGTCGGTACCGTCAATGTGCGTGAGGTGCCAGGTTATCGCCTTGAATTGACGCCGTTTGGTGGCATCAAAGATTCTGGCCTTGGTTACAAAGAAGGTGTTTTAGAAGCGATGAAAAGCTTCTGCAATACCAAAACTTACTCTTTACCGTGGGATGGAAAATGACGCAGGCATCTAACGTCAACATGACCGATATCATCGCGTTATTTGAACGTCGCGGCGACGAACAATACGATGGCGAACCCGTCACGCAATTACAGCACGCATTGCAATCTGCGGCCTTAGCAGAAGAAGCTGGCGCCAGCGATGAATTAATCGTTGCCGCCTTATTACACGACATTGGACATTTATTGCACGATATCGGCCCTACGCCAACCAGCTTTGGCAAGGACGATGTACACCAATATCGTTGTTTGCCTTACATGCGCTTTTTGTTTGGTGACGCCGTTCTGGAGCCGATTAAATTACACGTCGATGCCAAGCGTTATTTATGCGCCGTTGAACCTGCCTATTACGACAGTTTGTCTGCAGACTCTCAGCGCAGTCTGGCTTTGCAAGGCGGTGTTTTCAATGCAGAACAAGCGGATGAGTTTATCAACCGTCCATTTGCAGCGGATGCGATCGCACTTCGTCGATGGGACGACGCGGCAAAATCAGCAACAAAGCAAACACCCGATTTTATTTACTTTGCCAGGCACATGAAAAATGCTGAACTGAGTCATCGTCAGTCTGACGCACACCGACAAGCTATCTGAAATACAGAAATAAAGAAATACAAAAATCTCATGCGACCATTCTGGATAGAACAAGCCTTAATGCAAGACGGAGAACTCGCTCCCGCCTTACAAGGAAAACATACTAGCGATATTTGTATCATCGGCGGCGGCTTTACGGGCTTGTGGACAGCCATTCAAACCAAACAGCAAAATCCTGCGCTTAGCATCAGCATATTGGAACAGGATCTGTGCGGCGCAGGTGCCAGCGGCCGTAATGGTGGCTGCGTGCTCACATGGTCGGCCAAATTTTTTACCTTGCTTCGCTTATTTGGTGAAGCAGAAGCTGTACGCCTGGTGAAAGCATCGGAAGATGCAGTGCAACACATTGCCGATTTCTGCCGTGACCAACGTATCAATGCGGATTTACGCATGGACGGCACGCTCTATACCGCGACCAATGCAGCACAAGCAGGCAGCATGGATGCAGTGATGCAGGCATTGAATGGCGTTGGCCTCGATTCATATCGCCATTTACCCCCAAAAGAAGTCGCCAAACGCAGCGGTTCGAATTTGAATATGCAAGGTGTTTTTTCGCCTTACGCCGCCACGGTGGACCCGGGCAAACTGGTTCGTGGTTTACGCAAAGTGGCGCTCAATATGGGCATCACCATTTTTGAGCGCACACCGATGATACGCTTCACACCGGGTTCTACGGTGACGATCCAGACTCCTGCTGGTGTCATGCAAGCCGGAAAAATGGTGCTGGCAATGAACGCCTGGATGGCAAGTTTTTTTCCGCAATTTGAACGTAGCATTGCGGTGGTATCCAGTGACATGATCATTACTGAAAAATGTCCTGATCTGTTAAAACAAATAGGCCTGACGGATGGCATTTCTGTGCTCGACTCGCGAACCTTCGTCTACTACTACCGCAATACCAGCGACGGACGCTTAATGCTCGGTAAAGGTGGTAATACCTTTGCATGGCGCAATCAAATTGCCCCTGCATTTGATCGCCCTTCTGTTTATCAAGATCAATTAACGCAGAACCTCCATCGCTTCTTCCCGGCCTTAAAGGATGTGCCCGTGACGGCAAGCTGGAATGGTCCCTCTGATCGCTCCGCGACTGGCTTTCCATTTTTTGGAAAACTCAATGGTGCCGAGAATATTTTTTACGGTTTTGGCTATTCAGGTAATGGTGTAGGCCCCAGCTATATGGGCGGGCAGATTTTGTCTTCACTCCTACTGGAACAAGACAACGCCTGGACCCGCAGCCCATTGGCCAAAGGGCCGCTAGGTCACTTCCCACCTGAACCCCTACGCTATATCGGTGCCCACGTCGTGCGTAATGCGATTCGGCGTAAGGAGCAAGCAGAAGACGACAATCGACAGCCTTGGATGATCGATAAATTACTAAGTCGCTTTGCCAATGCGGCAGGGAAAGCGGATAAGGGGTGAGGTTTTTGAAGTTGTAGAGCGGGGCAACCCGCGCTGTACGTACGTTTGGCAGAAATTGACCGCTTGCGCCCGGTTAACACAAAATCACCAAAGTCCGAAGCAATATCGCTTTTGCCCGTCACCGCTTTAGACAAAGCAATTTGTGCTTCACAGAAAATGGAAAAGAAAGCGTCGCTGTCTGAGCGTAGCGAGTTTCGACGCTTTCCCATTTTTTGTGATGCACAAATTGTGCCGACACGCAGTGACGGCACCCGCAGGGCAAAGTCTCAGCGTCGCCTTTCTTTTGCTTACTTTGCTTTGGCGAAGCAAAGAAAAGTAAGTGGCTGCCGGGCCACCCCGGCTTGTTTCTACGAAGGGCAATCAATTTGTATCGAAGTTGAAATGCTCATCGTGATTTGCGGGTTACACTCCCCCTAAAAAAATCACGACGAATACTCCCCTCTAACGCAAATGCAAGAGTGGTCTGCCCCGAACTTACGAAATTACTTCGCTTCTCCACTCAACATCATATTTTTAATCATCCCCACCGGAGCACTACCATAGCTCAAGAACTGCTCGTGGAATTGCTTGAGCTTGAACTTCTCGCCCTGCTGTTTTTTCAGCTGCTCACGCAAATCAAGGATTTCACTGAAGCCACTGAAATAGCTCGCCAATTGCACCGATGAATATTGCACGCGCTGCCATTTGCCATCAGCCTCGGCCTGCGTCTGGAAAGCCTGATTAATTAACAAATCTTTGGCGTCGGCTTCGCTCATCCCCAACACATGCACGCTGTAGTCGAGGATGGTATTGCAGACGGTACGCAAGTTCCATTTGTAATACATCAGCCACATTTCGGGTGAATTTTCACCATAGCCAGATTCCAGCATCATGCGTTCACTATAGACAGCCCAGCCTTCGATCATGGCACCATTACCAAACAAGGTTTTGATCACAGAAGGTGATTGATTGGCGTGTTGCAATTGTGTGTAGTGACCGGGAATCGCTTCATGGATACATAAAATCTGCAATACCCAGTGATTATATTCACGCAACGTACTTTCTATTTTTTCCGCTGACTGCCCATCAAATGGCGTCACATTAAAATAAGTATTGTCATGCGGACGGAAAATGCCCGGTGCTTCAATTGAGGCAATGGTGACGCCGCGTTCGTATTCTGGTGTTTCACGAACGATCAATGGCTTCTTGGTATCAAGCGCTAACAGATCGTGATCTTTGATCCATTTCTCCAACACTGGCAATTGCTGGCGGATCGCCGGAAATAAGTCTTCACCTTTAATATGTTGTTCCGATAATTTCGCAATCACCATGGCAATTTTTTTAGCGCGATCTTCTGGCTTAGGTTGATCTCCCATGGTTTTAGTCCACAGCTGATCGGCCAGTTTCTCCATATTGCGGTGGGCTTCATCTTTTGCGGCCAGTGCGCGTTGATAAGTTTGTTCTGCGGTCAATGACGAGCGGATATCGGCTTTGAATTTGCCTTCATATAACTCTTTACCAATACGGAAAGAGCGCGCAGTTTCTGGTGTCAGATTTTTTGCGGTATCTGTTAAAAATGTGACGTAATCATTCACGGCATCACGTGCGTTTTTTAAACCAGAACTCAAGGCTTGTTGTTCACGAGGTGTCAATTTTTCTTTGGCGGCAGCCTTCTCTAATTCAGCTAAAACCGAGATGGCACCGGCACTTTGACGTATCGCCAATTGTGTGTGCTCCATCGTTGGCGCATGAATGCTCGCTTTCGCTGCTGCATAATACACAGGAACAGCTTGCAAACGTTGTATCGCCATTTTGATGCGCTTAGATTTAGGCGCAAAATCGGTATTCAGAATGGCATCAAAACCACCGGCAATATTGTGCTGAGTAGGATTCCACTCGAACTCGCGGAACTGGGTAAGGTACCAACGAGTCCCTTCGAGGTAGTTACGCATCAGTACCAAATCGGTTTGTTCATTGACGGGCAATGACTTCACATCCACTTTATCCAGGCGGCTTAACCAAAGATCAGCAAATGCCAGATATTGATCGCGACCTGCCTGATCGGGGATAACCAGACGAGCTGCATCGGTATACTTACCCGCTGCCATTGCCATGTCAGGATCTTGCTTCCACAGTGCATTCAAAAATTCTTGCTTTATTGCCACAAAAGCTTTTGCTTCTTTTGTAGTTGACGCTGACGTTAACACTGACGCATCTGGTTTCGCCGCGCTTTGAGCAAAACTCACAGAAGTAATCAACGAAGAAGAAATCAAAGCAGCAATGGCTGCACGATGGAAATGTTTTTGCATGGTTGTCCAGAAATTGTGGGATGCCTGATTAAAAAATTCGTCGGAACAGAGTACGAATAGATGTCGAGTGGGAGCCTAACATATGCTCAAAAAGAGCAAAATCCCTTTAGGTATAAACAATTTATTATTCGGTAATACGGGCAGATTTTTGTCAAAGTCCTGCCTTATCGCTCAAATTCCGGCGATTTCTTTGCTACACTCCGTGCTTAATTAAGAACATCACCCAACTCGCCACGCAAATCCGGCGACTACCATAAGAAAATCATGAATTCCCCCTCCCCGCAATTGCACTGGATAGAAAACGACGAAGCCCGCTCATGCCGCTGGCATGCTGAAAATGGCGCACCGCCGCCAAAACGCGTGCAGATCGCGGATGACAGGATGAACACGGAAACCGCTTACAAATTGGCGTGTGAGGGTACGGCCTTGTTATGGCGTGGCGATTTTCATAACGGCAAGCAATTATTGCAATCGCTGGCACGCCGTATTGATAAAAAGCCTGCTAACAAAAAAGCCAAAGTGCCGACTAGCGCCAGCGAGGCGTTTCACTTGCACCGGCAAGCACAATCACAGCGCGCCCGCGTACTGGCGATGTTGCTGATACCTTTTGAAGCCGATTACAGCATTTCTTTACGCCGTGCACCGGACGTCAAACTCGCCTGCACTGAAGTCTATGGCGAGCCAAAAGATGCGTTCGTAGCGTCTTTGCGTGAGTTGTTGGGTTTGATTGGTGCGCATGAGTGGCGTAAAAATGGCGTGGCGATTAAAGCACTGGACGCGAAAATTCATCCTTATTACGGCGTATTTTCACCAGTGCGGGGGGAATACATTGATTTGCTCGCCAAAGCGCCCTTACCTTCGACTGAGCTTGCTTTTGATATCGGCGTTGGTACTGGTGTTTTGTCAGCCGTACTGGCGAAGCGTGGTGTCAAGAAAATTATCGCCACAGATCAAGATCCACGGGCTCTTGCCTGCGCCCGTGAGAACTTAAGCAATCTCGGCTATAGCGAACAAGTTACTTTGCAGGAAGCTGACCTATTTCCAGCAGGTCGCGCTCCATTGGTCGTATGTAACCCGCCATGGGTGCCAGCCCGCCCCAACTCACCGATAGAATATGCGGTGTATGACCCCGATAGTCATATGTTGAAAAGCTTTTTAGCTGGTGTTGCGGACCATATGGAACCCCATGGCGAAGCCTGGCTGATCATGTCCGATTTCGCACAACATCTCGGGCTGCGGAGTGCAGAAGAGTTTTTCAGCTGGATCGATGCCGGCGGCCTGACGGTGATTGGCAAACTGGACATTAAACCGCAGCATCCAAAATCGACCGACGTCACAGACCCATTGCACGCGGCGAGGGTAAAAGAAGTAACTTCACTCTGGCGTCTGAAACTAAAGTAATGCTTTAAAATTGAACCTTATTGAGCCTCATTGAGCCTTACTGACTGGCGCAGTCAATCAACTCTGCGCCAGCTATCTTTATTTTGAATTGATTTACCATGAATAAACCAGCCCGTATCCTGACCTTTAAATGTAAAAAATGCAGCAAATCCGTGCAAGTGTTTTTGCAAAAAGTGTCCGCCTGCTCCCATATTCAACCGTACCAGGGCATTTGCACCTGTGGCGAAGTGATGAAACATGCGACCGGCAATAAAGACGCGGTAGAGTCGTTTCTGAGTTCTGATAGCGTCACCTGGTCGCACCATCACTGATTGTTAAATATTACTACTAAGTTTTCGACATTTTTTGTAAATTCAACACTTAATATCGCTTTTTCGCTGCTAAAAATCAGGGCAAAGGCGAATGAGGTCTTCATAAACCCATCGGTCACAGTCTCATTTGCGGCGATATCCACACGGATATGCGCAAAGCAAGGATGAGAATGAGGTTTTTAAAGCCGAATTGAAGCCCAAACGGGGCTATTCAGAGCGAAAGCATTTATAATCTACCGCTTTGCAGCAGTTTTCTGGAAACAATGAAGGTATTTCGCGGACTCCCCAATGCAGCCTCCCGTGCACCTTGTGCACTGGCGATAGGCAATTTTGACGGTGTACATCTGGGGCACCAGACGTTGCTCGCCCATTTACGCGCTGCAGCAGACCGTTTGGGGCTGGAATCAGCGGTCATGACCTTCGAGCCGCATCCACGTGCTTTTTTTGCAAAACTGGCTGGCAACCTTGCTTTAGCACCAACCCGCATCGCCAATCTGCGTGACAATTTATCGTCCCTGAAAAAGGCCGGTGTAGATCGAGTGATCGTTGAGCATTTCAACGCGCATTTCGCTTCTTTGACACCGCAAGAATTCATTCAACAAGTATTGGTCGATGGCTTGCATGTGAAATGGCTCATGGTTGGCGAAGATTTTTGCTTTGGCGCCAAACGTGCTGGCAATATCAACACCTTAGAAGAAGCTGGGAAACAATTCGGCTTTGAAGTGGTTACCTTGCCTGCGGTACAAAACAAAGGCGTCAGAATTTCTTCGTCTGCCGTGCGTGCTGCATTGGCTGCTGGTGATTTTAGCGAAGCGAATGATTTACTTGGCCACCCTTACCGGATTTCGGGACATGTGGTTCATGGCCAAAAACTGGGACGCACGATAGGTTTTCCTACGCTCAATTTGCGCATTGCACATCATCGTCCTGCGTTGACGGGTATTTTCATTGTGCAAGTACATGGATTGTCTGACCAACCTCTGCCAGCAGTTGCCAGTCTGGGCGTGCGCCCTACCGTCGATGATAGCGGACGCGTGTTATTGGAAACGCATGTCTTCGACTATCAAGGTAATGCCTATGGAAAAGTCGTGCAAATCGAGTTCTTACAGAAATTGCGCGATGAAGAAAAATACAGCGATCTGGCGACCTTAACAGCAGCCATCGATAACGATGCTGCGCAAGCACGTGCTTATTTCGCGGCAACCGCCCGCATACCCGCCAGTAACGCCACCGACCGAATTTGAAGAAACACATTGCAGTTTCTTCTCCCTCTATTTTTTAAAGAAAATTCATCATGTCTGAAAATAAAACAGCCAAAGCTGCGAACAAATACCCGGTCAATATGACCGAAACACCTTTCCCCATGCGTGGCGATCTGGCAAAACGCGAGCCAAAATGGGTCAAAGAATGGCAAGAAAAAAATATCTACCAACGTATTCGCAAAGCCAGTGCTGGCCGTCCAAAATTTATTCTGCATGATGGCCCACCGTATGCCAATGGCGATATTCATATCGGCCATGCGGTTAACAAAATTCTGAAAGACATGATCATCAAAGCCCGCAGCATGGCAGGGTTTGATGCGCCGTATGTACCAGGCTGGGATTGCCACGGTATGCCGATCGAGATCCAGATCGAAAAACTGTTTGGTAAAAATTTACCAGTCAATGAAGTCCAATCCAAAGCACGTGCGTATGCTGAAGAACAGATCCTCCGTCAAAAAGCTGACTTCATCCGTCTGGGTGTCTTGGGTGAATGGGATAATCCATACAAAACCATGAACTTCAGCAATGAAGCGGATGAGTTACGCGCACTTGGTCAATTGCTGGAAAAAGGCTATGTGTATCGTGGTTTAAAGCCAGTCAACTGGTGTTTCGACTGCGGCTCTGCCTTGGCGGAAGCGGAAGTGGAATACGAAAACAAACGTGATCCATCGATCGACGTGGGTTTTCCATTTGCTGAAAATGACAAACTCGCAGCAGCATTTAAACTAGACAAACTGCCGCATGACAAGGGTTTCTGCGTGATCTGGACCACGACGCCGTGGACCATCCCGTCAAATCAGGCGTTGAACATGCATCCTGAAATCACGTACGCGCTGGTAGAAACCACGCGTGATGGTGCGCCTTTGTTGTTGATCATGGCGCAAGATCTGGTTGACAGCAGTCTGGCGAAATATGAACTCGAAGGCAAAGTCATTGCGACCTGCCTCGGTGCGGCTTTATCTGAAATCAAATTCAAACATCCTTTTGCAGCCTTGGATGCGGGCTACGATCGATTTTCTCCGGTCTACATGGGCGACTACGTGACGCTCGACAGCGGTACCGGCGTCGTTCACTCGGCACCAGCCTACGGTATCGAAGATTTCCAGTCATGCAAAACGCATGGCATGAAAGACGACGACATCATCGCGCCAGTGATGGGTGATGGTAAGTTCGCGTCTACACTACCATTCTTCGCCGGCATGACAATCTGGGAAGCATCCAAGCCAATTTGCGATAAATTGCGTGAAGCCGGTGCTTTGTTCTCATTGAAAATGTTTGACCACAGCTACATGCACTGCTGGCGTCATAAAACACCGATTATCTATCGCGCGACATCACAATGGTTCGCAAGTATGGACAACATCCCTAACGATGGTGCAACCAGCCTGCGTGAAACCGCGCTCAAAGCGATTGATGAAACAGCCTTCTTCCCAAGCTGGGGTAAAGCACGCTTGCACGGCATGATTGCGAATCGTCCTGACTGGACTTTGTCACGTCAGCGTCAATGGGGCGTACCGATGGCCTTCTTCTTACACAAAGAAACCGGCCAATTACATCCACGTACGCCAGAATTGCTGGAAATCATCGCTAAACGTATCGAAGTCGAAGGCATCGAAGCCTGGCATAAAATCGAAGCCGCCGATTTATTGGGCGATGAAGCTGCGATGTATGTCAAAAACCGCGATACGCTGGACGTCTGGTTTGATTCTGGTGTGACGCATAAAACCGTTCTGCGCGGCTCACATAAAGAACAATCTGCTTACCCGGCAGATCTGTACCTGGAAGGTTCCGATCAGCATCGCGGCTGGTTCCATTCGTCATTGCTAACCGCATCGATGTTGGACGGTCATGCGCCTTACAAAGCGTTGCTGACACACGGCTTTGTGGTCGATGGCGAAGGCAAAAAGATGTCCAAATCCAAGGGCAATGTCGTTGCGCCACAGAAAATTTCTGACACATTGGGCGCTGACATTCTGCGTTTATGGGTGGCGTCTACGGATTACTCTGGCGAATTGTCGATCTCTGATGAAATTCTGAAACGCGTGACGGAATCGTATCGTCGTATCCGTAACACCTTGCGTTTCTTGTTAGCGAACACTTCTGATTTCGATATCAACAAAGATGCGGTGGCGATTGCGGACATGTTGGAAATTGATCGCTATGCGATTGCGAACATGGCTGTGCTGCAAAGCGAAGTACTTGCTCACTACCAACAGTTTGAATTCCATCCTGTGGTCAGCAAACTGCAATCGTATTGCTCCGAAGATCTGGGTGGCTTTTACCTCGATATTCTGAAAGATCGTTTGTACACCAGCGGTACCACATCAACTGCGCGTCGCTCCGCACAAACGGCAATCTGGCATATCACCCAAGCTTTGTTGCGTCTGATGGCACCGATGTTGTCGTTCACTGCTGAAGAAGCATGGCAATTCTTTGCCACGCCTGAGGCATACAGCGCCAGCGATGAAACCATCTTCACGCAAACTTACTATGCGTTGCCAGAGATTGAAGCAAGCGCCGTATTGCTGGAAAAATTCGCAGCTTTGCGTGCTGTCCGTAACGACGTGACCAAGCAATTGGAGGAAGTACGTGTTGCTGGTGGCATTGGTTCATCCCTGCAAGCCGAAGTAGTAATCAAAGCCAGTGGCGCCAAGTTTGAGGTATTGAACAGCTTTGCCGATGATTTGAAGTTCGCATTGATTACGTCGGCGGCAAATGTTGAACAAGTCACGGATGAGGCAGCTGAAACCGTCGTTGTTACGCCATCTAAGTACGAAAAATGCGAGCGTTGCTGGCATTATCGTGCGGATGTCGGCAGCCACGCAGACCATAGCGGTTTGTGCGGTCGCTGCGTCAGCAATTTGTTTGGTGCAGGCGAAACACGTCGCTTTGCCTGATTGTTTTAAATTTATCTGGTAAGCACAACATCGTCATCAGAGAAAAGACCGGACTGCTGCCCGGTCTTTTCTATTAATGATACGATCAAAGCAAATATCTAAGTGCAAATACACGCAAAAGCACATTGAGCGATTCACCTCTTTTTAATTAAAACTCATGGCGACTAAAAAACGTTCTAATTTTTCGGCAGGCTCTAACTCTTCACGCTCTTACGGCTCTTCGCTGGTGCCTTGGCTAGGTCTTGCTGCGATTGTCATTTTGCTCGATCAGGTCAGTAAGATCACCATCACCAAATTATTCGCCTATGCCGAATCTATGAGCGTCACTTCGTTTTTTAATCTGGTGCTGGTGTACAACAAAGGGGCGGCATTTAGCTTCCTGGCAGCAGAATCGGGATGGCAGCGTTACGTATTTACTGCACTTGGTTTGATTGCGGCGGCATACATCACTTATCTGTTGAGCCGTCATAGCAGCCAAAAATTATTCTGCTGGGCATTATCATTGATTATGGGCGGCGCTTTGGGTAATGTAATTGACCGTCTGATGTATGGTCATGTTGTTGATTTTCTGGATTTCCATTATCAGGACATCTATCACTTCCCGGCCTTTAATCTGGCCGATAGCGCAATCTGTCTGGGTGCAGCATTGTTCATTCTGGATGAACTGCGCCGCGTCAAAAAATAAGGAGTCGGCATCATGAGTCTGCGTCTGGCTGGAAAAAAAATCGTTCTCGGTCTGACTGGCGGTGTCGCCTGCTATAAGGTCGCCGAACTGACCCGCGCGTTAGGCAAAGCCGGTGCGTCAGTGCAAGTAGTGATGACCAATGCGGCAACGCAATTTATTACGCCGGTCACCATGCAGGCCTTGTCCGGTAATACGGTCTACACAGATCAATGGGATGCGCGTATCCACAACAACATGCCACACATCGATCTGACGCGTGACGCCGATGCGATTGTGATCGCACCGTGTAGTACCGATTTCATGTTCAAACTTGCGCATGGCGCATGTGATGACTTGCTTTCTACCTTATGTGTTGCGCGTCCAGCCCATGTACCTTTGCTGATCGCACCAGCGATGAATGTAGAGATGTGGCAAAACCCTGCCACGCAACGCAACGTCGCCCAAATCAAAGCAGATGGCATACAAGTGTTGGGCCCCGGCTCAGGAGATCAGGCTTGTGGCGAAATCGGTATGGGACGCATGTTAGAGCCAGAGCAATTACTCACTGAGATCATTGCGTCGTTTCAGTCCAAGTCTTTGGCAGGTAAGCACATACTAATTACCGCAGGCCCCACCTTTGAACCTATCGATCCTGTGCGTGGCATCACCAATTTATCGTCTGGCAAAATGGGTTATGCGATTGCACAAGCGGCGTGGGAAGCCGGTGCCAAGGTGACCTTGATATCAGGACCAACCGCTCTCGCGCAACCGTATGGCGTACAACGTGTGAACGTGCAAACAGCGCAGCAAATGCATGATGCCGTGATGAGCGCTTTAAAAACACAGATGCAGGACGCTTTCATTGCTGTCGCAGCTGTGGCAGATTGGCGCGTCGCGAATGCCAGCGATCAAAAAATTAAAAAGACCTGTGACAGCGACACACCGCAATTAGAATTTGCGCAGAATCCAGATATTCTGGCACTGGTCGCGGCGTTACCTGATGCACCGTATTGCGTTGGCTTTGCCGCTGAATCAGAAAATTTATTGCAGTACGGTGCTGCCAAACGCGTCAAGAAAAATATTCCCTTATTGGTGGGCAATATAGGTCACCATACCTTTGGCAAAGATGACAATGAGCTGGTGTTGTTCGACGCCCATGGTCATGCTGAATTGGGACGCGCAGACAAACAAACGCTTGCGACAAAATTGGTGTCTGAGCTCGCGATCCGCTTAAAAAACCAATACTCCATGGCATCGCTAATTGCAATGCCACATCTATTTCCAAAGCACTGTTTGAAAAATATGAAAAAAATCGACCTCAAAATCCTTGATCCACGCATGCAAGACCAATTGCCAGCCTATGGCACACCTGGCAGTGCGGGTCTTGATCTGCGCGCTTGTATCGACGATGCAATCACCATCAAACCAGGTGAAACCGTCTTAATTCCGACCGGGTTAGCCATCCACATTGGCGATCCAGCTTACGCGGCAATGATCTTGCCACGCAGCGGCATGGGCCATAAACACGGCATCGTTTTGGGTAATCTGGTTGGTCTGATTGATTCTGACTACCAAGGACAATTGATGGTATCGACCTGGAACCGTGGTCAAAACGATTTTATCTTGAACCCAATGGAACGTCTGGCGCAGTTAATCATCGTTCCGGTATTGCAAGTCGGTTTCAATATCGTTGAAGAGTTCGGTGACAGCGAACGCGGTGAAGGTGGCTTTGGTAGTACTGGCAAACACTAATTCTTCACACCTAAAGATACTCCCCTGCATGTTTTTATTTTTAACTTCTTATCCAGAACTGGCATAGATACTTTAAACATACTCATAGGGAGTATCGAAATCAGTTTGAGCACCAACACTCTGATGGCGGGCTGAAAACAAGATATTGAAACACCCGGTTAGTCTGTTTGATGCACCACCAGAAAGGTGACAAAGTATGGAACTCAGATGGTCCGGACTACGGCTGCAAATGCCGACATTGAGCGTTCAGGACGTTATTGCTGGTCTTTCCATTGCGGGCTTATTGTTGCCCGAAGCGGTAGCTTATTCGAGCATAGGCAACTTACCCCCACAAGCTGGCGTACTCGCGCTATTTGCAGGCTTGTTATGCTACGGATTGTTGGGTAGCAGTCGCTTTGCCATTGTCTCGGCCACGTCTTCGTCTGCTGCCGTAATGGCAGCTGCCACCGCATCGATGGCGAATGGTGATCCTCAACATCGCATGGCACTGGCGTTTGGCCTGATCATACTAAGCGGGATATTCTTTGTTCTGGCCAGCCTTGCAAAGATAGGCAGTGTCTCAGAATTTGTCGCAAAGCCTGTTTTGCGCGGTTTTGCGTTTGCATTGGCACTCACGATTACCGTCAAACAGTTTTCTAAAATCGTCGACATCCATTCGACGGAAACTAATTTTCTGTATTACGTCGCTGATATTGGTTCACAAGTTGCCCGGTGGAATATAAATGGCATCCTTGTCGGGATTGTTGCACTGGCGATGTTGTTTAGCCTGGCACGTTTTCCGAAAATACCAGGCGGCCTGACCACGATCGCCTGTGGTATTGCCGCCGGGCATTTTATGCACCTTGAACAATATGGCATACACCTGGTCGGCAGTATGCAATTGCAATTACCCGTCCCCGGCTTACCACCACTAAAACACAATGAATGGGCAAGGCTGGGTGAGTTAGCGCTAGCGATGGTCATGATTTTGTATGCCGAATCCTATAGCTCAATTCGAACCTATGCGCTAAAGCATGGCGATCAGACTTCGGCCAATCGTGACCTGTTTGCCTTCGGCATTAGTAATATCGTTTCCGGCCTCTTCCACGGTATGCCTGTGGGAGCGGGTTACTCAGCAACATCGGCCAATGAAGCGGCCGGAGCACAATCCAAATTAGCGGGCTTGTGCGCCGCGTTGACGGTATTGGTAATGGTCTGGACACTACTCCCGTTGATAGAGCTCATTCCCGAGCCAGTATTGGCGGCAATCGTTATTCATGCAGTCTCACACTCTTTGAGTCTGAACGCGTTCAAGCCTTACATGGTCTGGCGCCGGGACGTGATTGTGGTTTTCGTTGCGATTGCCGGCGTTGTGATACTGGGCGTGCTGGATGGTTTGTTGGCAGCAATCGCGCTCAGTATTGCACTGATGTTACGGCGCATCGCCAATGCCAACGTGACAGTGCTTGGGCGTTTGGGTAGTAGTCACGACTTTGTCAGCATGCAAAAACATCCGGAGGCGAAATCAGTACCAGGTATCATCATTTTCCGACCTGAAACACCCATGTTCTTCGCTAATGCAGAACGTATCACAACAGAAATACGTCATGGCATTGCGGCGGCAGACAATAGCGTCCATAGTTTCATCGTCAGCCTTGAAGAGTCGTATGACCTCGATAGCTCCAGCCTTCAGGCCTTAGCCGATTTATCCAAGCTGGTGGCCAATCAAAACCGGCAACTAATTTTTGCCAGGCTGAAAGATCAAGTGCAGGACATTCTTGATCAAGGCGTCGCGTCAGGTTTAATGCCAGCGTATTCTTCTGGCATCAGTGTGGATGACACGGTGGCAATGGCGGATAAAACAGCCAACTCAGTGATGATCTGATATCGACCACTTCATTCACCAAAAAAAATAAAAGGTGAAAAAAATCCCCGTAGAAACCACGGGGATTTTTTATCTTGCGCTTATTTTCTTGCTTTACGACTACGACCTGCAGATTCCCTGAGAATGGTATAACTCCATTCATCCTCATGGTGTCCGGACTCAATCGCAACGCGCACCCGGAAAAGATCGCTTTCACCTTTGATCCTGCGCCCGATACCGGTATGTTTCTTTGTCACATCCCTTCTATCGTAGACGTCCACCTCTACCTCTTTTCCTTCCAGGGCAGCGGGTGAAAGCACCGAATCTATGGTTTTAGGTGTGTATTCAAGTACATACAACGGTAGTATCAGGCTAGCCATTTTTCCTCCGCAACACGAAAACACCCGGTTTTAACGACGAAATACTCAGACAGCTAAACGACCAACCAAAGCTTCACTCGACTTCCACGATTTCCTGTGACGCCTCTGGCGGTGCAGCGTCACCTTCAGAGAACTCTAACTTAATTATATCCTTGTCGTCCAAATCGACAATGACGCGACCACCAGAAACCAGCTTACCAAACAACAGTTCGTCTGCCAGCGCCTTACGGATCATATCCTGAATCAGACGCGCCATCGGACGCGCGCCCATCAATGGATCAAAACCTTTTTTCGCCAGGAACTTACGTAAATTATCGGTAAAAGTCGCTTCAACTTTTTTCTCATGCAATTGTTCTTCGAGTTGCATCAGGAACTTGTCGACTACGCGCAAGATAATTTCTTCATCCAATGGACGGAAACTGATAATGGCATCCAGACGATTGCGGAACTCAGGCGTGAACATACGCTTGATATCAGCCATTTCATCACCGGCTTCTTTACTATCGTTAAAGCCAATAGAACGCTTCTGCAAGCTTTCTGCACCCGCGTTTGTGGTCATAATGATGATCACATTACGGAAATCAGATTTACGACCATTGTTATCGGTCAAGGTGCCATGATCCATCACCTGTAACAAGATATTAAATACATCAGGATGGGCTTTTTCAATTTCATCCAACAACAAGACTGCGTGTGGCTTTTTGGTAATTGCCTCAGTCAGCAAACCGCCCTGATCAAAACCAACATAGCCTGGAGGCGCACCGATCAGACGGCTGACCGCATGGCGCTCCATGTATTCGGACATATCGAACCGGATCAACTCGATACCCAAGGTGAAGGCGAGCTGTTTGGCGACTTCTGTCTTACCAACACCCGTCGGACCTGAGAACAGGAACGAGCCAATAGGCTTATCTGTTTTACCCAAACCAGCACGCGCCATCTTGATGGCAGAAGACAAAGCATCAATTGCAGGTTCCTGACCAAAGACCACATTTTTGAGGTCGCGATCAATGGTCTGCAACTTGCTGCGGTCATCTTGATTGACCGTTTGCGGCGGAATACGGGCGATTTTCGAAATGATGTCTTCGATATCGGCTTTACCAATTGTTTTCTTTTGCTTGGATTTCGGCAAAATACGCTGTGCTGCACCGGCCTCATCGATCACGTCAATCGCCTTATCAGGCAAATGGCGATCATTGATAAAGCGTGCCGACAACTCTGCTGCGGTCGTCAAGGCAGAAGCGGAATATTTCACATTGTGATGTTCTTCAAACTTCGACTTCAAGCCACGCAAAATTTGCACGGTTTGTTCTACCGTTGGTTCATTCACATCGATTTTCTGGAAACGACGTGACAAGGCGTGATCTTTTTCAAACACACCACGGTATTCGGTGTAAGTGGTCGCTCCGATGCATTTCAATTGGCCGCTCGACAAGGCCGGTTTCAACAAGTTAGAAGCATCCAAGGTGCCGCCAGAAGCGGAGCCCGCACCGATAATAGTGTGGATTTCATCAATGAACAAAATACCGTTAGGCGTATCTTTCAATTGCTTGAGTACACCTTTGAGGCGCAACTCAAAATCACCGCGATACTTGGTTCCAGCCAGCAAAGCGCCCATATCGAGAGAGTATACGACCGCTGTCTGCAAAATCTCTGGCACATCGCCCTCAGTAATGCGCAACGCAAGACCTTCTGCAATTGCGGTTTTACCTACCCCTGCTTCACCTACGAGTAAAGGATTATTTTTGCGGCGACGGCATAAGATTTGAATCACACGCTCCACTTCGCTATCACGACCAATCAACGGGTCGATTTTGCCTTCAGCGGCTTGTTTATTCAAATTTTGTGTGAATTGATCCAGAGGGCTTTCTTTGGACTGCACGTCAGCATGACCCTCTTCACCACCCTCAGGCGATTTTTGTGGCTCATTCAGATTGTCTTTCCGCACACCATGCGAAATGAAGTTGACCACGTCAAGGCGCGTTACGCCTTGTTGGTGCAGATAATACACAGCGTGCGAATCTTTTTCTCCAAAGATCGCGACGAGAACATTTGCACCAGTGACTTCTTTTTTGCCGTTGGATGAAGACTGTACGTGCATAATCGCACGCTGGATAACGCGCTGGAAGCCAAGTGTGGGCTGGGTATCAACCTCGTTAGTACCAGAAACCGTAGGGGTGTTATCGGTAATAAAATTACCAAGTGTTTTGCGCAAATCATCAATATTGACTGCGCAAGCCCGCATCACCTCTGCTGCCGAGGGATTATCAAGCAATGCGAGCAATAAATGCTCAACAGTGATGAATTCATAACGAGCTTGTCTGGCCTCTACAAAGGCCATGTGCAAACTGACTTCTAATTCTTGCGCAATCATACTTCCTCCATCACACATTGCAGGGGATGTCCTGCCTTACGAGCGTGTGTCAAAACGAGTTCAACTTTAGTCAGTGCAATATCTTTAGAATATACGCCACATACGCCTTTACCGTCCCGGTGAACTTTAAGCATGATCTGCATGGCAGTCTCACGGTCTTTGTTAAAGTATTCCTGAACAATGGCGACGACGAACTCCATAGGAGTATAGTCATCGTTTAATAAAATTACCTGGTACATCGATGGTGGCTTGAGCTTTTGTGCCTGCCGCTCCAATATCGTACCGTTTTCATGCTTAGTTCCCATACGTCTATTCTAGTACGTTGATTCAATCCAGAGGCAAATAATAAGCGAATAAAAGCACCTTATTTCATCGCTGATCAAATGTTACCCTCTTTCAAGACTTTTCACAGATGGTGATCATTTTCGATAGATCAAGCTTTTTGCTGAAAGTAGAGCAAAACTATTTTGTAGTGTTAGATTTGAGACAAATTTAAGAAATTAAGTTAAAAATACAACAATACAACAGCACCTATAAAAAGTTTCTTGACTTTAGTTTTTTTTCCGCCAAGAATGATATTTATTGACATGAATAGTAGTTATTCGTCAATAAGAAGGGGGCAAGTTAAGGGAAGGCCAGCATGTCGCTAGTTTTCTTGCTTTTACGGCTCGTGTGATTAGTTTCTATTTGAAAGATGCATTATGGCAACAGGTACCGTCAAGTGGTTCAATGATTCCAAAGGCTTTGGCTTTATCACTCCGGACGACGGTGGTGAGGATTTGTTCGCCCACTTTTCCGCAATCCAAATGAACGGCTTCAAGACTCTGAAAGAAGGTCAAAAAGTGTCGTTCGAAGTCACGCAAGGCCCTAAAGGCAAGCAAGCTTCTAACATTCAAAACCCTTAATTTTGGGTTGTGGTATTTTTGAAAACCCCACTTCGGTGGGGTTTTTTTATTGTTGTGATAATCACACAGATTAAAAATATCCTTAAGACCGAAATGATCCTTGCCAAGGAGCATTTCAACGAACATTTGGGCAAGAACCCCATCGCCCTATTTCCTCCAGCGCACCAGTCTTCACGATAGGTATATTGGTTTCTATTGAGACAAAATTTGGCGACAAATAAAAAACCGGCTTACGCCGGTTTTTTCATCAGAGAAATGGGCTCGCCCATTTCTACTTGATGCTATTACATATTTTCGATCATAACATCGCCGAAGCCTGAGCAAGATACTTGCGTAGCACCTTCCATCAAACGTGCGAAATCGTAAGTTACTTTCTTCGCTGTGATTGCCTTTTCTGTTGAAGAGATCAGCAAATCTGCAGCTTCAGTCCAGCCCATGTGGCGCAGCATCATTTCAGCAGACAAGATCAAAGAACCTGGGTTCACGTAATCTTTACCTGCGTATTTTGGTGCTGTACCGTGCGTTGCTTCGAACATTGCGATAGAGTCAGACAAGTTAGCGCCAGGAGCGATACCGATACCACCAACTTGTGCAGCCAGCGCGTCAGAGATGTAATCGCCGTTCAGGTTCAATGTAGCAATAACGCTGTATTCAGCTGGACGCAACAAAATTTGTTGCAAGAACGCATCAGCAATCGAATCCTTAACAACGATATCTTTACCTGTTTTTGGATTCTTGAATTTGCACCATGGACCGCCATCGATCAACTCTGCGCCGAATTCTTTTTGTGCCAATGCATATGCCCAATCACGGAAGCCACCTTCAGTGTACTTCATGATATTACCCTTGTGAACGATCGTCACGGATGGCTTGTCATTGTCGATTGCGTACTGAATTGCTTTACGTACCAGACGCTCTGTACCTTCGCGGGATACTGGTTTTACGCCGATACCAGAAGATTCTGGGAAGCGGATTTTTTTCACGCCCATTTCATCTTGCAGGAACTTGATCAGTTTTTTAACTTGATCAGAGCCTTCTGCAAATTCGATACCAGCGTAGATATCTTCAGAGTTTTCACGGAAGATCACCATGTCAGTTTTTTCTGGCTCACGAACTGGGGATGGCACGCCTTTGAAATAACGGACTGGGCGCAAGCAAACGTACAGATCCAACTCTTGACGCAAAGCAACGTTCAGGGAGCGGATACCGCCGCCGACTGGCGTTGTCAGAGGACCTTTAATAGAAACAACGTAGTCTTTCAAGACTTTCAGTGTTTCTTCTGGCAACCAGACGTCTGGGCCATAAACTTTAGTTGATTTTTCACCAGCATAGATTTCCATCCAGCTGATTTTACGTTTACCAGCGTAAGCTTTTGCAACGGCTGCATCCACTACTTTGATCATGACAGGGCTGATATCCACGCCAGTTCCATCACCCTCAATAAACGGGATAATCGGATTGTCAGGAACGTTCAGCGAGAAATCAGCATTGACGGTAATTTTTTTACCTTCAGCAGGAACTTGAATATGTTGATACATCGTTTTCTCCGTAGTTGGATGAATAAGCAAATTGCGCTATTCTCAAATATGCCTTGCGTGCTAATGCAAACAGCGATGGCGATATTAACACTGTGTTGCCAGTTTCCGTCTCTGCCTTTTGCACTTCGCAATTAATTCTTAGTAACTAAGCCTTACTAACTAAGTCTTATTAACTCTTATATAAGACACAAGACCTTCATTTCGTATTATGCACTAGAATTTTACTAGATGCCATCAGTTTACCAAATTTGCGGTTACCATATTGCCATGAAACTGATCTTACTCAACAAGCCTTTTAACGTCATGTGTCAATTTTCTGCCCACCCAACCAGGGAGACTTTGGCAGATTATCTTGATATCCCCAATATATACCCAGCTGGCCGCCTTGATGCGGATAGCGAGGGATTAATTTTGCTGACTGACGACGGCAAACTGCAAAACCGCATCAGTCATCCCGATCATAAGCAAGCTAAGACCTATCTAGTGCAAGTTGAAGGCACACCTACCCCTGAGATACTGAAAAAATTGTCCGAGCCACTAGATTTAGGCGATTTCACCACGCAAGCCTGCATTGTCAAACATATACAGACACCAGAATGGCTTTGGGAACGTGATCCGCCAATTCGCCAGCGCGCCAATATTCCGACTAGTTGGCTTTGCTTAGTGCTATCAGAAGGAAAAAATCGTCAGGTTAGACGTATGACAGCAGCTGTAGGCTTACCTACTTTGCGATTGATACGGACTGGTATAGGTGGATTTTCACTCGCAAGCAACCCTTTAATGCCCGGTGAATGGCAAGAAGTGCAGATGTAATTCCGATATGCAACCCAAAAAACGGACCAATAAATTTACCTTTTCTTTTATATACTTTTTCTTTTCTTTGAAAATTGTCAACCGATGTGCGCTCAACACGTTGTCATCATTGATTCAATGGAATCGCACTCATCGTACTTCCAAATAAATGCTTTTTTTGAAGGACTTAAAATGAAAAAATTGATCGCCGCTTTAATTGCTGGCCTGTTTGCTTCTGCCGTTTTCGCTCAAGCTCCTGCCGCTCCTACAGCCCCAACCGCAGCATCGGCAACTGACGCAGCTGCGCCAGCAAAAAAAGCTAAAAAACACAAAAAGCACAAAAAAGAAGCTGCTGACACCGCAGCCTCCTCTGCTGCAACATCAAAATAAGTACTTGTTAAATCAAAAATAAGGGCAGGAGCTTTTCCTGCCCTTTTTTTTTGCTGTAGGATACGGCTTTTAAAATTTTATTCCTTCATTGGCTATGACAAAATTCTCCACTATCGCAATGCAACTGCTCGGCGCAGCCTCGTTGGCACTGATAAGCACGGTCACACAAGCGCAAACACAAGGAAAATTACCCGTTAAACAATTATCAGCAGGAATTTATGTCATCCAGGCCGAAGTCGCAGCATCTCCAGCTGAGCGTGAGCAAGGATTGATGTCAAGAACAAAAATGGGGAGCAACGAAGGCATGATTTTCGATTTTGGCGCCCCCGCAAAAGTCTGCATGTGGATGAAAAACACACTAATACCTTTATCCGTTGCCTTTATCGATCAGGAAGGCAAAATCGTGAATATTGAAGATATGCTTCCAGAAACCTTGGATTCTCATTGCGGAAACCGAAACGTCAATTACGCACTTGAAATGAATTTAGGCTGGTTTAAACAAAAAAATATTAAGCCAGGAACGAAGATTGAAGGATTACCGCTGAAGTAATCGGATTAGCTCAAAAAGTAAACGCCAACAACCGATCTGAAAAGCGCAAGCTTGGGTCGGTTGATCAAGACGCATCAAACGCAATGATTTTATCTGCTGCATCGCCTAGATTTCTATTAAAGGCTTGAGCAAAACAAAAACCCGATGCAAAAGCAGAAGTAAACGAGAAAACAGTTAATCAAAGAAAACACACGGAAAGCAAAAAACCGCAACAAGTTGCGGTTTTTTTTTCACATCTGAATTTATCTGCGAATTGTTCTAAAAACCTACGCTCTTAGTACACAGCCCAAGAGCTGGCAGATAAATAAAAGCTATTAAGCCAATGCTTTCAGAGCAGAAGCTAAACGGCTCTTATGGCGAGCAGCTTTGTTCTTGTGAATGATTTTTTTGTCAGCGATACGATCGATAGTCGATACAGATGCTTGAAAAATTGTTGCAGCAGCAGCTTTATCACCAGCTTCGATAGCTTTACGAACAGCTTTGATTGCTGTACGCAGAGTCGAGCGTTGGCTGGAGTTATGTGCGTTTTGTTTAACTGCTTGACGAGCACGTTTGCGTGCTTGTGCGGTATTTGCCATGAGATTTCCTAAACGTGGTCAAAGCGACGAGGTCAAAACATTTGATTAAATGCCACGCCGCAAAATTCTATACAGCTTTGCAGTATAACGGCTTTTATTTTCGTTAGCAAGCATTACTGTTGTTCTGAGTGAATAGAAGATTATAACCTCCTATCAAACCTGTGATCAAACTGTTTTGATCATTTTTTCGCATCTGTTATGCAACAAGGTAGAAAAATTATGCGAAAGTCATGCGTAATTCGTGAAGAAATAGATCCTTTTTTGCATTTTTATCAAACCAATTCAATGAAAGAAACGATTATGCAATGTACCCCGATACAGTTGTCCGGCACCTACGTCACGCTTGAACCACTGACGCAGGAACATTTACCGGAAATCCAAAGCGCGGTGGCCGATGGCGAACTCTGGAAACTCTTTTTCACCTCTGTTCCCTCACCGGAAAATACGCAACAGTGGCTGGATGCTGCACTCGAGATGCAACATCAACAAACCGCCATCCCCTTTGCCATACGTGAAAAGGCGAGCGGAAAACTGGTTGGCTCTACCCGCTATTTCCGAATGGAATCAGCGAATAAGCGATTGGAAATCGGCCACACCTGGTATTCGCAATCAGTGCAACGTACCGGCATCAATACTGAATGCAAGTTATTATTGTTAACGCATGCTTTTGAAGTGTTTAAGTGCATTGCGGTTGAATTTCGTACTGATTATTTCAATCGCAGGTCGCAGTCCGCCATCGAACGCCTTGGCGCAAAGCGTGATGGTATCCTGCGCAACCACACTATCACGTCAGATGGCCGTATCCGCGATACCGTGGTTTATAGTATTCTGGAACATGAATGGCCGGGCGTAAAAAAGAATTTGCAATACATGCAAAGCAAATACGCAATATAAGCGGCTCAGCAGCTAACGCGATGGAGAGTAAAACAAGTGCTGATTGATTTTTTCTTTAGCTTGAAAGACGCCAAAATTCCGGTGTCGATTAAAGAATTTCTGATGTTATTAGAAGCCCTGGATAAAGGTCTGATCAGCATGTCGCTGGACGACTTTTACTTTCTATCGCGTACCATCATGGTCAAGGATGAAGCGCATTACGACAAATTTGATAAGGCCTTTGGCATGTACTTCAAAGGCATAGACACTATTTTTGAAAAGCATCCGGAGATTCCTTTAGATTGGCTGACCAAACGCCTCGAACGCGAATTAACTGACGAACAAAAAGCCGCTATCGAAAAGTTTGGCTACGACAAACTCATGGATCGCCTCAAAGAACTTTTAAAAGAACAAAAAGAACGCCACGAAGGCGGCAGCAAATGGATAGGTACTGGCGGCACCTCCCCTTTTGGTAATGGCGGCTCGAACCCTGAAGGTATCCGCATCGGCGGTAAAGGCGGTAACCGCAGCGCCGTCAAAGTTTGGGAAGAACGCGCGTTTAAAGATTACGATGCCGAGCGAGAGCTGGGTACGCGCAACATCAAAGTCGCCCTGAGACGCTTACGCAAATTTGCACGTCAAGGCGCGGAAGAAGAATTGGCGCTCGATGCCACCATCAAAGCGACCGCCAACAATGCGGGCTATCTTGATATCAAGATGCAGCCTGAACGTAAAAATAATATTAAAGTGCTGATGTTGTTGGATGTTGGTGGCACGATGGATGACCATATTGCACAGACCGAAGAGTTGTTTTCGGCCGCGAAGACCGAATTTAAAAATATGGAATTCTTTTACTTCCACAATTGCGTCTATGATTATTTATGGAAAAACAACCGCCGTCGCCATGCCGAAAAATTTCCCACGTGGGACATTCTGCGTAAATATCCGCCTGATACCAAGTTAATTTTTGTCGGCGATGCGACCATGAGCCCCTATGAAATTCTGCAACCTGGTGGCTCAGTAGAATACAACAACGAAGAAGCGGGAGCAGTCTGGCTGCAACGCTTTGCAACGACATTCCCCAAGTACATCTGGCTCAATCCAGAGCCGGAAGGCCTGTGGCAATACCGTCAATCAATTTCGGTTATTCGGCAAGTCATGAACAATCGCATGTTTCCGGTCACGATAGAAGGACTGGAAAGAGGAATGCGGCTGCTTAGCAAATAAAGCGCACTGGGCGGCGATGCCGTAATGAGACTGGTTGCACTAAGCCACAGATAAAGCGCACAAATCGCAAAATACGCGACCAGTGCGCTTGGTTAGTGCGCAAGCTGCAAATATTTCTTCAAAGTACGTAATAACACCCGGCGCGACAATGGTTTAACCAAAAAACCGGCGCATTTGACCCGATCAGCGAGACTTATCTTGTACTCAAAGGACTTGTCGATTAATAAAATAACCGAAGTTTTCAAGCCTTCATTCTGTCTTTTTAAGCCATCACACAGTCGATAAGGATCGACATTCGGGGTAGAAGTATTAATCAAGGTTAAGGCGTGCTGATTGTTTTTATCGAGCAACAATGCGCTACGCTCATCAGATGCCAGCGTAACTGTGTAGCCATACGGATCCATCACAGCGGCAACATATTCCCTGAACTGAGTGTCTTTATCCACCACCAGAATACCGCCCTTTGCCATTGGTTGCTTACGCATACGGTCGTACACAGCTGGATCGGTTAAATCCAGATCCAGACGTTTTGTGCGGCGACGCTCATGCACAGACACTGTATTATGAGCACCTAAGGTAGTCAGCAGCAGTTCCCGTCTACTGACCAAATCATCCAGTACATCGAAGATTTTGCGCCAACGAATAGGTCTTGGCATGGTCTGATAAGGCAATTCCACATCGGTTTTACCAATTAACAACACTGGTTGCGCGTCTCCGGGGTGCAGATCTGATAAAGTCGCCAGTGCAGAAAGCTGTTCCGCATTGACAATATACATATCGGGATCTTGCACTGACCCTGGTTTCAGGCACGCATAGCGATATCCTTTCTCCCGTGCAACGGCAAGCACATTGAAAAAAGTTTCTTCATCTTTAGCGGAAAATCCAAGCAGTCTGATCGCGATCGTTGGAGTTTTTTGTGACATCGTTTATCCATCTACACATTGCAGCTACAATAGCTGTCAAAACGTACGGAAGAATACATTGAAATTATGTACGCCTGACTAAATAATTGCAAAATACCATTACATTTCAACCAAAACAACAGATTTCTATTTGCATGGCCACTAAAAAAAATACTTCCCCATCCGACTATAGCGAATCGTCTATCCGCGTCTTAAAAGGCCTGGAGCCGGTCAAACAAAGACCAGGCATGTACACCCGAACCGAAAACCCCTTACATATCATTCAGGAGGTAATCGACAATGCATCAGACGAAGCTTTAGGCGGCCATTGTAAAAACATCCTGGTCACCCTCAATGCCGATAGCAGCGTTACCGTTGAAGATGACGGACGCGGTATTCCAGTCGGTTTGCATCCTGAAGAAGGTGTGCCTACCGTAGAAATCGTGTTTACCCGTCTGCATGCTGGCGGCAAATTCGACAAAGGTTCAGGTGGTGCTTATGCATTTTCCGGTGGTTTGCACGGGGTTGGCGTCTCAGTCACAAATGCCTTGTCCAAGCGCCTGGAAATTACCGTATGGCGCGAAGCCGGTATGCATCAGCTGACATTCGCTGATGGTGACGTCATCGAGCCTTTACGAAGCCAACCCTTAGGACGCGGCGATAAAAAGAACGGTACCCGCGTCAGCATCTGGCCAGATGCTAAATATTTTGACTCTGCCAATATCCCATTTGCGGAATTACAACGCTTATTGCGCTCTAAAGCAGTTTTGCTGCCAGGCGTCAAAGTCACACTGACCAATGCCAAGACCGGCGAAAGCCAGACATGGCAATACGACCAGGGCTTGCGTGGCTATTTAACCGAAGCGCTGGCACATTCTTCTCATGGCGAACCGCTGATTCCTTTGTTTGAAGGCGAACAATTTGCAAACTCGGACAGCGAAGGCTTTGCCGAAGGTGAAGGCGCATCCTGGGTCGTGGCGTGGACGGAAGAAGGCAATGTGGTGCGCGAATCTTACGTCAATCTGATTCCGACCCCTGCCGGTGGTACGCATGAATCCGGTTTACGTGAAGGCCTGTTTGGTGCCGTCAAGAGTTTTGCAGAAATGCACTCCCTCTTACCGAAAGGCGTGAAGCTATTGCCAGAAGATGTCTTTGCACGTGTTTCTTTTGTGTTATCTGCCAAAGTACTGGATCCACAATTCCAGGGGCAGATCAAAGAACGTTTGAATTCACGCGATGCGGTGCGTCTGGTGTCCTCCTTTACCAAACCACCACTAGAATTGTGGCTGAACTCCCATGTCGAGTACGGCAAAAAACTCGCTGAGCTAGTAATCAAACAAGCGCAATCACGTTTGCGTTCTGCGCAAAAAGTCGAAAAGAAAAAATCCTCTGGCGTCGCTGTCTTGCCTGGCAAGCTGACCGATTGCGAATCGAGTGACATTACCCGCAATGAGATTTTCTTAGTCGAAGGTGATTCCGCGGGTGGTTCCGCTAAGATGGGCCGCGATAAAGAGTTCCAGGCAATTTTACCGCTGCGCGGTAAAGTGCTGAACTCATGGGAATCCGAACGTGATCGTCTGTTTGCGAATAATGAGATTCACGATATCGCCGTAGCAATCGGGGTTGACCCGCATGGCCCGAACGATAATCCCGATTTGAGCAATCTGCGCTACGGCAAAATTTGCATTTTGTCCGATGCAGACGTCGATGGTTCACATATTCAGGTTTTGTTGTTGACCCTGTTTTTCAAACACTTTCCACAATTGATCGCCCGCGGCCATATTTGTGTTGCACGTCCGCCTTTGTTCCGTGTGGATGCGCCTGCTCGCGGCAAAAAGCCCGCGCAAAAAATCTATGCCCTGGACGCTGGCGAGCTGAATGCTATTGAAGACAAATTGCGTAAAGACGGTATCAAAGACGGCGCTTGGGCGATTTCTCGTTTTAAAGGTCTGGGTGAAATGAACGCATCCCAATTATGGGAAACCACCATGAATCCAGATACACGCCGTTTATTGCCGGTTTCTCTCGGTGAATTTGATCAGGATTTTTCTGAAGCGCGCTTCAATATGCTGATGGGAAAAGGCGAAGCAGCCGCCCGTCGCTCTTGGATAGAAGAGCATGGTAACGCGGTCGAGGCCGATATCTGATCAGCAATATTGCGCAAGGGGGGCGCGATTGAACTCGTCCTCCCACAAAACACCAGAATCACATTGAATTAGGTTTTAAAAAATTAAACACTATGAGCGAACAAGCGAATTTATTTGAA
Source organism: Undibacterium sp. Ji67W (assembly GCA_049340365.1). Taxonomy (GTDB): domain Bacteria; phylum Pseudomonadota; class Gammaproteobacteria; order Burkholderiales; family Burkholderiaceae_D; genus Undibacterium. Next base: position 123,557 of record JBMPOY010000010.1, read on the forward strand.
CAAGTACCACCGCCCAATGAGGGCGAAGCCTTGACGCTGGCAACCTTTGCAGAACGAGCGTATCTGGATTACGCTATTTCGGTCGTCAAAGGACGTGCATTGCCGGATGTCTGCGATGGTCAAAAACCAGTTCAGCGCCGCATTCTATATGCGATGAACGAGCTGGGACTGAACTCTTCAGCCAAACCACGTAAATCTGCTGCAGTGGTCGGTGACGTGCTCGGTAAATTGCACCCACACGGCGATCAATCTGTCTATGACGCACTGGTGCGGATGGCACAAGATTTTTCTTTACGCTACCCATTGATCGATGGTCAGGGTAACTTCGGTTCCCGCGATGGCGATGGCGCCGCGGCGATGCGATATACAGAAGCGCGACTGACGCCGATTTCTAAATTACTGATGGATGAAATCGATCAGGGTACTGTTGATTTTCAGCCTAACTATGATGGCACCACGGAAGAACCAAAACTACTACCGAGTCGCCTGCCTTTCGTTTTATTGAATGGTGCCTCTGGGATTGCAGTGGGTTTAGCGACAGAAATTCCTTCGCATAATCTGACCGAAGTTGCCAAAGCAGCAGTCGCCTTGATACGTAATCCGGCATTAAATCATGCAGAATTGATGGAAATGATACCGGGACCAGATTTCCCGGGCGGTGGTCAGATCATTACACCGGCTGCAACAATTGCCGAAATGTACGCGACCGGCCGCGGAAGCATGAAAGTGCGTGCCCGCTGGAAAATCGAAGAAATGGCACGTGGCCAGTGGCAAGCAGTAGTAACCGAACTGCCACCGGGCACCTCTTCACAAAAAGTACTGGAAGAAATCGAAGAGCTAACCAATCCCAAAATAAAAGCTGGTAAGAAAACATTGTCGCCAGAACAAATCAGCTTAAAACAAGTGATTTTGTCTGTGCTCGATACGGTACGCGATGAATCTGGTAAAGATGCGCCCGTACGCCTTGTTTTAGAGCCAAAATCCAAAAATCAGGATCAGGCTGAATTCATGCAAATGTTATTGGCGCATACGTCGCTGGAAACCTCTGCATCAATCAATCTGGTGATGATCGGTGGCGATGGACGCCCACGCCAAAAAGGATTGCTGGATATCCTGCGCGAATGGATTGCGTTCCGTTTTACCACTGTGACGCGCCGCACACAATTCCGCCTGAAGAAAGTTGACGACCGAATCCATATCCTCGAAGGTCGCGAAGCAGTGTTGCTCAATATCGATGAAGTCATACGGATCATCCGTGAATCGGATGATCCAAAGCCAGCGTTGATACAGGCATTTAAACTCTCCGACCGTCAGGCAGAAGACATTTTAGAAATACGCCTGCGTCAGTTAGCGCGTCTGGAAACCATCAAAATCCAACAAGAACTGGCTGAATTGCGCAAAGAAAAAGCCACCTTGCACGATTTGCTGGACAACCCGACATCCATGAAAAAAATGCTGATCAAAGAGATCGAAGCGGATGCCAAACAGTTTGGCGATGCACGTCGCACATTGATTGAAGAGGCAGCGCGTGCTTCCATCGAACAAAAAGTGATTGATGAGCCAGTCACCGTCGTCATCTCAGAAAAAGGCTGGGTGCGTGCACGTACCGGCCATGGTCATGAAGCAGCACAATTTACGTTCAAAGCGGGGGATAGCCTGTATGGCACCTTTGAATGTCGTACCGTCGACAACTTATTAGTATTTGGTTCCAACGGCCGCGTCTACTCAGTAGCAGTATCCGCCCTGCCCGGCGCACGTGGTGATGGCGTACCTATCACGACGCTGATCGATCTTGCGAGCGGCAGCAAAATATTGCATTACTTCGCTGGGAATAATGAAACAGGCCTGCTCCTTGCATCCAGCGCCGGTTATGGATTCACTGCGAAGGTCGGCGATATGGTCGGTCGCATGAAAGCAGGTAAAGCGTTCATGACTCTTGAAGAGTCCGATTTACCATTGCCACCAGCTGTTATCGGCGACGACGCCAGCGCTATTGCCTGCTTGTCAGAAAAAGGCCGTTTATTGGTTTTCGGACTGGCTGAAATCAAGCAATTGTCCAGTGGTGGACGCGGTGTGATTTTGATGGAATTGGAAGACAAAGAAACACTGATCGGCGCTCAAGCCATTAGCCAGAAGGGTGTTAAGGTCTCTGGCGTTGGTCGCGGAGGCAAAGGGCAAGAAGTGAATCTCAGCGCCACCGCACTGAGTATCCACATCAATAAACGGGCCCGTAAAGGTAAAGCTTTGGAATCCAAAATTAAGGCATCTGGATTAGACAAAATCGCTTAGATCGCATAAGAAGATCGGGCAAAACGATCTATTGTTCGTGTTCTGAGATATAAGCGTCAACCACGCAAAAAAAAGCCTGAACTTGATTCAGGCTTTTTTTTGGGTAAATTTAAACGATGGAAGTTTATGCCAGCGTAATCCGGTTACGACCACTTTGTTTAGAAACGTACATCGCAGAGTCGGCTACTTCAAACAATTGATCGGCATCTTTCGTCGCCGACAAGTCTGCAACGCCACCAGAGAAAGTCACAGAAAACTCAATATCTTCAGAATGTTGGCGGATTTTTGCAAACGCAATCCGCACCTGATCCAATACTTTACGTGCAGTGCTGGCTGTCGTGTCGGGGAAGATGATCGCAAATTCTTCACCACCATAACGACCGACGATATCGCTACGACGCAAACGCTGACGCAATAAGCGAGCCAGAGTGCGCAATACCTGATCTCCAGTTGCGTGACCGTAGCTGTCATTGATTTGCTTAAAGTTATCCAAATCAATCATCGCCAGCGCAAGATGAGAACCATTGCGCCCTGCCTGCAAAATCTCTGAGGCTAACTGTTCTTTGATTGCCGTATGGTTTAATAAACTCGTCAGGCCATCGCGCATAATCAAGGCACGTAAAGAACGATACCGCTCAGCACGAGTGGATAGTGAAGAGATCAGATATTCTGGCGACACTGGTTTAGTAATGAAATCATCGGCGCCAGCCCGAACCGCTTCCAGTTGCTTATCTAAATCTGCTTCACTGGACAGAAAAACGATAGGCACGTCCACGTACGAATTGTCCTGGCGTATGAGGTGCGACAACTCCACACCGCTACAAACTGGCATATACACGTCAAGCAGCAGCAGTTCCGGACGAAAATCCGTCATCACTGATAATATCTGAGTAGGATCACTGAGTAAGCGCACATTCATTCCAGCATCGCGCAAAATCGTCCCATAAAATTTGGAAGTGACTGTATCGTCGTCAACGATCAAAATGCGATAACCATTGTTTTCGCCATGTTGCAAAATAGTATCGATGCGTTCAGTGACCGCGACCACATCCAAAGGCTTAGTAAAATAACCATCACCGTGAGCACGGACGGCTAATAAGCGAGATTCGAAACTACTCGATTTAGAAACAAAAATCGTAGGAATTCTCAAGCGTTGCAATTGCTCAATTTTTTTGATCTCATCGACGCCCGAAATCTTACCTTCCGGAAAACTCAACTCAATCACAATCACATCGGGACGGCGTGTTGCAACAGCCACTGCGAGATCTTTGAGGTGCGCAATACACACAACTTCATAACCAAAATGTTCTAATTGCGTTGTAATCGCTTGTTGTTGTTCGTTATCTTCATCAACCAGATAAATCAGGCTTGAAGTATGGTCGGTTTGGACAACTTCTGGCCTTTCGTCGACAAAATCACTCTCCTGGCTTGCCATCGTATTGAGTCGACCACGTGCCAACGTAAAATATTGGCTCACTTCAGTTGCAAATGCATTCAATTCGCTTTGTTCTGGGCGGCCGTTCACCAGCCAAGGTTTGAGCTTAGACTCAAATACCCTTGCTTGCACGCCCAGCTCAGCAAAACCAAAGGTACCAGCAGAACCTGCCATGGTATGCAGGTGACGATGCAAGACGGTCAAGGCGTCCTTATTCTCAGGCTCGTGCTGAAATAGTTCTAAAGCCGAGTTAATCTCATCAAACTTGGACGGCAGTTTCTGTAAAAAAACAGCCTCCAAAGCACGCAGCTTCTCTTGTAAGCTATCATTTTTCTCGGTCATCTATACCCTTTCCCGCCAAAGCTTCATGACCTGCGTTGACAATTCCATAGGATCAAATGGCTTGGCGATGACCCCGATCGCGCCCAAAGACTTGTAATAATCGAGTTCCGACGATTGTACCTTCGCCGTCATAAAAATGACGGGCGTCTTCTCGGTCGAAGGTAATTTGCGTAACTCGGCCAATGTTGTTGGTCCATCCATATTGGGCATCATGACATCCAACAGGAGGAGATCTGGCACAAACCCAGAATTTATCTCATTAAGTGCCTGCATCCCCGAGCTACATGTTTTTAGGGCAAATCCGCCAACAACTTCCAAAGCAATCTGAGCCACCGTTTGAATATCAGGATCATCCTCAACATACAAAATATTAGCCAGGTTTGCAGATGTCATTGTTTCTCCCTACACAAAAGTAACGAATCGATTGAGTCAGCATAAATCAAGACTCATTCCAAAACAACCAGATTTGCCTGCTTGCATCAATAATTTGTTCGCAAAGTTTGAGAACAAGCAAAGAAGGTCTTCAGGTTGCATAAAAAAAACATTCTGAAACATAAAAAGAGGCGTCTTATCCCTACACTTCTTTCATGTCTCATTTCAAAGAAAAATCAACACGATTTGCTGCCCCTTTATCCTTGATACCAGAGCCATCCAGCTTCGGTGCAATCAAGTACAAACGGTCACGTTGGACCTTACCGGCATTTTCGAGATAATCTCGAACCACATCCTCTCGCTGTTGCGCTAATATCCGCAGGTCATCTGCTGAAACTACCATATTCTTCAGAATGAAGGCCTCCGCCTCATTGATGGGCAGCGTTTTTGCTATGCCTAACATATTGCGTGGTTTGTCAAATTTTTCAGACTGATAAACTATTTGCAGATATTTGTTACGTTCATCCGCATTCAACTCGATATCTGTCAATTTAATACTGCGATCTTTTTGGTGAAGTTCGCGCCATTTAACATCGCGTAATTTCGTTTCCAATGCACTTTTCCGGATGCCGACGCTGTCACTTTCGGGATCAACGCGACCAACAATATCGAGTTTCAATCCTGAACGGTTATTGAGTGCTTTCGCCAAATTATCTAGTTTTGTTGTTGCGGATGGCGTCAGCACCGCAAGACCCGGATTAAATTCAACATAGGACAATTCCTCGCTACCACCAAACATCGAACCGAGTAAAGCAAATGGCGACGTCACCGCTTTGGTGATCAGATTGACAAACACTTTGAAGATAATCCCACCAACAGAAAACTGAGGATCGCTTAAAGAACCTGAAATCGGCAAGTTGATCGCGATTCGCCCATCGTTGTCACGCAACAATGCCACCGCCAGCATGACTGGCAACTTGGTCACATTCGGTCCATCTACGTGTTCGCCAAAAGTTAACTGATCGAGTGTGATGGAATTTTCTGCTTTCAATTGTTGATTTTCAACGTGGTAACTGACTTGCATAGACAGTTTGCCTTTTTCAATCGGATAACCAGCATATTTGGCAGAATAAGGTGTCAAACGGGTCAGTTCCAAACCATTGGCGCTGCCAGTAATATCCAAAAAAATAGGTGATGCCAATGGATTGATCGCGCCAGATATCAATAAAGGCGCATCGTCATCCACTGTTCCGTGCAATTCCAGATTAGCTGGTTGCGGCTGATCCGAAGCAATCAGACCAATATTCCCGCTCAGATTGGTCAAATTTGCATGGTAATTTGGTTTAATGAAATTGTCGGTAAAATTAATATTTCCGCCATGCAATTCGGTTTGCGCTATACGCATGATCATCGACATTGCAGCTTTGTCCGCTACTTTAGGAGTCCCCGCCACTGATGAGACCGATGCGGATACGGGAACTTCAGCAGTTGCCACGCTCCCCAATCCTGTAGTCACAGATGCCTTTACAGGTGTATTTACCGCGCTATTTTTGACCAGAATATCCTGCAAATTCAGTCGCGCCTTATCGGACAAAACCAGTCGCGCAAAAAAATCATTCAGAGTCAGTTTTTTCAAATTGATAACTGGCTGGGCGCCACCTACCTTGGCATTAATACCATCAAAATTAATATCCTTCCATTCTAAGAAGTCATCATCACTGCCATTTTCATAGATTTTAAAATCGTTAAAACTGAGACTGCCGTTGTACACAAATTGCCTTTGATCCAGCAAGACATCATTGATATCGAGCTTTCCTTTGGCACTAGCACGCCCCTTGGTAATTTCCACATTCAGCAACTGTGAAAAGTACGGATAAAAAGCGGCTACCGGCAAACTCTGGGCGTCTAATGCCAGATTGAACTGCTTTAATTGCGGCGTGGCCTGCGCATTAAAATTGAATTGGCCTTTGCGATTAAAATGGGACTTCAAACTCAGTTTGAAAGTCTGTGATAAATCGCTCTTGAATTGGCTGAGGCTCAGATTAATGCCGTTGGCATTGAGTTTCACGACCGGCTTCACAGAAAGATCGCTAAAAGAAATTTCACTATCTTTCAAGTCGAACTGATCCAGACTCACTGTCCATGCAGATGCTGCGGCCCGAGATTTAGCAGAACCAGATGCGGTCTGCCCTGTATTGCCGCTCAAGCCCAGCCAATGCTGAACTCCAAGAATCGCTTGTTTGTCACGACGTAAATCTGTTTTCACACCACTCAAGGTTACTGTCGGAAACGTCAAGGTTCTTGCCTTGGTATCGAGCCCCCCTTTTTCGATTAACAGCGATTCAAAGGCGATGCTTCCCTCATCTCCCTTACCTTGCAAACGCAATTGATCCAGATTAACAGACAAGTCATTGAGCAAGAATTTCTCAGAATTGAATTCAAGCTCGGTTTTTGCATTGAGCTTAGCACTCAGATTGGCGTGCAAAAATGGTGCTACAAAATTTTGAAAGTGCGACAACTCAATCTCATTCAACGCCAGCTTACCTTTGAGCTGACCCGTCAATGCCTGGAGATCACCTTCAAAATCAATTTTTTCATCGGTATTGGTATCGACAGTCAGTTTCACGGGCGCTGCCGGAGCGTCCTTGGCGGTACTCAAATTTTTTACCTGCAATACCAGATGTTGCAATTCCAGCGTTTGTGCAGGTTGGGCATGAACAGCGTCAGAAAGATGAACTTCCCCGCCCTGGATTTGGAAATCATGGATGCGGATCAATGGTAACGCTGGTGCGGGTGTTGCAGCCACTTGCAGATTTTTATCCGGTGTCACCTTTGCGACTTTGCTTTGCGCTACATTTTTAGTATCAGGCGTTGTTAAATTTACCCAGTTAAAGCCATTCTTTGCAGAGAAGTCCATCCACACTTGTGGTGAAGTTAAATGCAATTGGGTCAATTCTGCACTCGTTGTCATGACATCAAATTGCTTGATTTGGGCGTGCAAGTCAGCCAGTTTCAGTAAGTCCGCGGCTTGACTATCTTTGATCTCTACGCCCTGCAAATGAACTTCGCCACTCAACAAGACTTGCGCCTGTGGTTCGCGCTTAAAGCTCAGGTCTAACCGGGTGCTCAATTTAGCGCGAGCAATCTGCACGGGCAAAGCAACTGGCACGTAGGCAACGTATTGCACCAGATCCAGCTGTTCGAGATCGACCGCCAATACCGTATCGAGGCTTTTCGAGAACGGTTTGGCGCGTGCATTGAGTGCAAAACCCGCGCCATTAATTCGCCCAGAAAGATGAGGATCAACAAAACTATCAATCGCTTTAGGGAAATTCGAAATAAAGGGAACACCCATATTCAGATCGGTGATCTTGAATTGTTTTGCCAATACCTTGTCATCGAGATCAATCGCACTATTTTTGACCTGAATATTTGCCATCGCAAAGTGAAAGGGACTATCACTTTTTGGCATCGCGGCAATTTTGTCGAGAATATCGCTGAAGTTATACAGACCATGCCCGTCGGCGCTCAAGCGCATCAGATGGACGTCGGCAGCGCTTAACTGCAATTCACTGAGAACCAAAGCCTGATGCAATACCGAACTCAGTGATAGTTTAATCACCAATTCTTTAACAGCAAACGCGACGGTCTTTTGATCTGCTTCGTATAAACGGACTCCATTTGCTGTCAGTGCCACTTGAAATGGCGAGAAATGCATCTCATCTATGTCAAGTTTGCGGCCTATCTGGGCTTGCGATTGTTCAGAAGCGATACGCTTGACGTATCCAGGCAACAATGCCCAGCTCAGGATCGCCAGCAATATAATCAATCCCACGACGATCCCGACGATTCGCACCAGATGCCAACGACGCCAGATTGGGATTGCAGCCTTAGTTTCAGGAGTGGATGTCGTCACGGTTTACCTCGAGCGAATTGATAGCTATTCAGAGCATACTTTGCGTCAACAGCAGACAAGCATCACTGCTTGATTTGAAAAAATCTTATGCAAAGTACATCATTCATTTTTTTGCAACATTATACGTCTCAAGTACTGATTAAAAAAACAAACCCCGCCATAGCGGGGTTAATAAATGTCAAATCAAATTGCTGGATTGGCATGTCTCAGCCTTGAATACTAGCGAATAATATTTAAAAAATTGCACTTCAGACATGACATCCAGATACAATTTTCATCTGTGCAGGATTACCGCCGATAAAATAAGCCAGATCAGCAGGACGATCTATGTTCCAAATCACAAAATCGGCTGCTTTCCCTACTTCCAGGGTTCCAATTTCCGCTGAAAGACCCAGAGCACGCGCCGCGTTACAGGTGATTCCCTGCAACGCTTCTAAAGGCGTCATACGGAAAATTGTGCAAGCCATGTTCATGGTCAATAACAACGAAGTCATGGGTGAAGTACCCGGATTGCAATCGGTCGCCAGGGCAATCGGTACGCCTGCTGCACGCAACGCAGCCAGCGGTGGGTATTTCGTTTCACGCAAAAAGTAGAAAGCGCCAGGTAACAACACGGCAACCGTGCCGTGCTCAGCCATCGCGGCAATACCTTCGTCTGACAAATATTCGAGATGATCGGCAGATAAACCCTGATAACGTGCGGTCAACCCTGCTCCCCCCTGATCGGACAATTGCTCAGCATGCAGTTTAACTGGCAAACCAAGGGATTGTGCCGCCTGAAATACCCGCTCAGTTTGTGCGGGAGTAAAGCCAATTTTTTCGCAAAACACATCCACTGCATCTACCAGACCTTCCGCATGCAGTGCCGGGAGCATCACGTCACAAACCAGGCTGATGTAATCGTCTGAGCGGCCTGTGTATTCTGGTGGAACCGCATGTGCCCCCAAAAACGTGGTGTTGACTCGTACCGGAAACTCACGCCCTATCCGCCGCGCTACACGCAAAATACGCGCTTCTGTTTCCAGATCAAGACCATAGCCGGATTTAATTTCCAGCGTCGTTACACCTTCGGATAACAGATTTTTTAAACGTGGTAAACAGGCTTGAAACAGATCATCTTCACTGGCGGCGCGTGTAGCGTTGACGGTAGACACTATACCACCACCCTGGCGGGCGATTTCTTCATAGGCGACGCCATTTAAACGCGCCTCAAATTCATTACTGCGATTACCGGCATAGACCAGATGGGTATGACAATCGATCAGACCTGGTGTCAGCCAGCAACCAGCCCCATCGTGGATGACATTAGCGCTGCAATCTTTTGGTAAATCAGCCGCTGCACCTAACCAGGCAATTTTGCCGTTACTCACAGCGATTGCCGCATCTCGTATCTCACCGTAACCATCGGTCATGGTTGCCAGATGCAGGTTTTTCCATAAACTGTCCCAATGCGGCATCAGCTTTGTCCCATATTTAAAAAGTGGACGCGGATCAGATATACGTCCGAACCTTCATCCGCGGAAAATCCTAAAATAATGCCTTCATGCTCGTGACGTTCTTCAAATAAACACAGGTCACCTGCAATGATTTGCTCACCAGAACTCAGCGTGGCCGTGCCTTTAGCGCAATACAGCAGCAATTGTTGTGCATCACCAGCAGCGACAAAGTGCTCACCGGCTGAAAGTCTTTGCATGTAGTGACTACACACATCCCGTCGCGTCATCATGTTCAGATCAAGGACGGTGTCCTCAATCAATTCAGCGTTGATCGGTAATTCACCGGCAAATCGATGCGGGGAGCTTGCCTGCGTCAACTGCACGTTTGCAGCAGGCTCCTGCTGGCCATCATCGGTATGCAAAATCAATCCTGCACCAGACAAAATAGCCAGCGTACGATCTATCTGAGCAAAATGCGAAAATGGTCCATCAGTATTCACCGTTGCAGTACTCAAACGCCAGACAAAATTATCCAGCGTGGCATCAGAAGGAAAAATCGCCAGCTCAGTCGTGCTGCCGCCGCCATTTTTCCATGGCATGGTGTGATAGTCCTGCTGGGTCCATTTACGCATAATCAGATTTTCAGATCAACTTAGGCTAAATATAAGTGTTGGTACAGTTGTTGACATTGTGCACTCAAACTGCCAGAGACGACCAGTTCTTTTGCCGCTTCGATATCTGGTGCAAAAAAGCGATCTTTATCGTAGAACGCCACTTTGCCTCGCAAAGACTGGTGCACTTGGGTCAGCATCTCCGACGTTTTGAGTGGCGCATGGAAATCCACACCCTGCGCTGCCGCTAACAATTCTATACCAACAATGGTAGCCGTATTGTGTGCCATTTCGTGCAAACGACGCGCACCAAACGTCGCCATACTGACGTGATCTTCCTGATTGGCCGATGTCGGAATCGTATCAACGCTAGACGGGTGAGCGTGGGATTTATTTTCTGAAGCCAACGCAGCCGCAGTCACATGGGCAATCATAAAGCCAGAATTCAAACCAGATGATGGCACCAGGAATGGTGGCAAGCCCGAGATGGACGAATCGATCAGTAAAGCGATACGGCGTTCAGAAATCGAACCGATTTCAGCAATCGCCAATGCCAGCGTATCTGCCGCAAACGCAACAGGTTCTGCGTGGAAGTTACCACCAGAAATGACTTCACCGGTTTCGACAAACACCAATGGATTATCGGTCACTGCATTGGCTTCGATCAGCAAAGTTCGTGCTGCATTATTGATGATGTCAAGGCAGGCGCCCATGACTTGCGGTTGGCAACGCAAGCAGTACGGATCTTGCACGCGCTCATCATTAACCAGATGCGACAAACGAATTTCGCTACCTTTAAGTAACTCACGATAAATCGCCGCAGTAGCAATTTGACCTGGCTGACCGCGGCTAGTGTGTATGCGTGCATCGAATGGCGCATCGCTACCTTTAGCGGCGTCCACTGACAAAGCACCAGTAATCGTTGCAGCCTCTAACAAACGCTCTGCAAGGAACAAGCCGTTCAGCGCCAGCGCAGTAGATACCTGCGTTCCATTAATCAGTGCCAGACCTTCTTTCGCTGCCAATACAACTGGCGTAATACCGGCTTGCGCGAGGGCTTCTTTAGCCGGAACCAACTTGCCGCTGACGCGCACGTCACCTTCACCCAGCAATGCCAGCGTCATGTGTGACAAAGGCGCCAGATCACCGGAAGCACCGACTGAACCTTTGACCGGAATGGTCGGCATGATGCCTGCGTTATACATCGCAATCATGCTATCAATCACCGATGCACGAATGCCAGAGAAGCCACGTGCCAGACTGGCGATTTTCATTGCTAAAATCAGGCGTACAACTTCATCGGAAATCAATTCACCCGAGCCTACCGAATGCGACAAAATCAGATTGCGCTGCAACAGCTCTAATTGTTCATCAGGGATACGGGTTTTGGCTAATTTACCAAAACCCGTATTGATCCCGTAAGCCGCATCACCTTTTGCAACAATTTTATGGATGGTGTCAGCCGATGCATTAATCGCGGCATACGCACCTGGCGTCAATTTCAGCGGTTGCGGCGCATTCCAGATGGCACGCAAATCGGACAGGCTAAATTCACCCGGATGCATTTCAAAATGCTTAGTCATTATTTTTCTCTCTTTATTTTTTCTAATGTTTTACTTAATCATCGGCAGATTCAGGCCTTCACGTTTGGCGCATGCAACGGCCTGTTCGTAGCCCGCATCCGCATGACGCATAACGCCAGAACCACAATCATTGACTAACACACGTGCCAGACGTTTAGCAGCGGCCTCAGTACCATCAGCAACGATCACCATGCCCGAATGTTGCGAATATCCCATACCAACGCCACCACCATGATGCAGAGAAACCCAGCTTGCACCGCCAGCGGTATTGAGCAAAGCGTTCAGCAAAGGCCAGTCAGAAACAGCATCAGTGCCATCTTTCATACCTTCGGTTTCACGATTTGGACTAGAGACAGAGCCAGTATCCAGATGATCCCGACCAATCACGATAGGCGCTTTGAGTTCGCCATTCTTAACCATTTCATTAAATGCCAGACCAGCAATATGGCGCTCGCCCAGACCTAACCAGCAAATCCGCGCTGGCAAACCCTGGAACGCAATACGTTCACCTGCCATGTCCAGCCATTTGTGTACGCCTTTATTGTGCGGGAACAGTTCTTTAATCTTGGCATCCGTTTTACGAATATCTTCTGGATCGCCAGACAAGGCTACCCAACGGAATGGGCCTTTACCATCGCAGAACAGAGGACGAATGTACGCTGGAACAAAGCCCGGGAAATCAAAGGCATTTTTAACGCCGGTGTCAAACGCCACCTGACGGATGTTATTGCCGTAATCGACGGTAGGGATTCCCATCGCATGGAAATCCAACATCGCTTGCACGTGGACCGCACACGCCTGCGCTGCATCCGCAGTCAGTTTGGCATGTTGGGTGGCATCATGTTGTGCTGCTTTCCATTGTTCAACGCTCCAGCCGATAGGCAGGTAACCATTAATCAAATCATGAGCGGAAGTCTGATCGGTCACCAGATCTGGCTTCATACCACCCGCTTTCGCACGCTTAACCAGTTCTGGCAAAATTTCAGCAGCATTGCCCAGCAAGGCAATCGATACCGCTTCTTTGCGGTCGCAATGATGTTTAATTAATGCAAGTGCATCGTCCAGATCTTTGGCTTGTTTATCGACGTAGCGGGTACGCAGGCGGAAATCAATACTGCTTTGTTGGCATTCAATATTTAAAGAAACCGCACCGGCAAAACTTGCAGCCAATGGCTGTGCGCCGCCCATACCACCTAAACCAGCAGTCAGAATCCAGCGGCCGCCCCAATCACCATTGAAGTGCTGACGGCCAGCTTCTGCAAAGGTTTCATAGGTACCCTGAACAATCCCTTGGGTGCCGATATAAATCCAGCTACCTGCAGTCATCTGTCCGTACATGAACAAGCCTTTGCGGTCGAGTTCATTGAAGTGTTCCCAATTTGCCCACTTCGGTACCAGGTTTGAATTCGCGATCAAAACACGCGGTGCGTCTTCATGAGTTTTGAACACGCCGACCGGTTTGCCGGATTGAATCAGCAAAGTTTCATCTTCGCCCAATTCCTTCAACGACGCCAGAATCTGATCAAAACATTCCCAGTTGCGCGCCGCACGGCCAATACCACCGTACACGACCAGATGTTTAGGATTTTCTGCCACTGCTGGATCCAAATTGTTCTGAATCATGCGATACGCAGCTTCCGCCACCCAGGTTTTACATACTTTTTCAGCACCAGTCGGTGCATGGATGACACGGCTGGCATCCCAGCGCGCATCGTTTTGAAGGCTATTTGTCATTTTGTCTCTCTCCGGGGATATCAAAAAAAAATCGTAGTAAAAATAAGAAAAACTGACCTCCAAGCCGATCAGGGCGATCAGGGCGATCAAAGCCCGAGGTATAGCAAAAATTCATTGCCATCACACGTCGAAAGAAATTTTAAGTTGTATATACAACTTTTGCAAGCGGATTTTTAATGAGACAATACGAGCGCTACTTCATTAGGATAATCGTGTCAAAAGTTCAATCACCCTCACCTGCCTTCCAGACCATTAAAGACTATCTGCTCAAGGAAATCCAGACAGGTACCTGGAAAGAAGGCGACGCCATTCCCTCGGAAGCGATGTTGGCCGAGCAATTTGGCGTTTCGCGCATGACCGTGAATCGGGCGGTTCGCGAGCTAACAAGTGAACAGATTTTGAACCGCATTCAGGGTTCAGGTACCTATGTTGCCCAGCAAAAATACCAGGCAACACTGGTTGAAATTAAAAGCATTGCCGAAGAGATTCGCCTGCGTGGACACATTCATCGCAGCGAATTACACCTTTTAAAAGAAATTCCCGCTTCTGAGCAACTTGCGCAAGAATTTCATGTCAAAGCCGGACATCGTCTGTTTCATTCAGTGATTGTGCATTTTGAAAACGACATGGCGATTCAGGTAGAGGACCGATGGGTCAATTCCAGCGTGACGCCAGATTACTTAGCGCAAGATTTTAGCAGTATGACGCCGAATGAATATCTGGTGGCAGTCGCCCCTTTGCAAGGGGTCGATTACCGTATAGAGGCCGTCATGCCAGGAAAGCAAGTCGCTGAGATGTTGCATATTTCTATCAAAGAAGCATGTCTGGTATTACACAGAAAAACGCGTTCCCAAGGAAAAATCGCCACGATTGTGACCATGTGGCACCCTGGTCAGCGTTACCAGTTTGCCGGAAGTTTCTGACAGAGCGACCGGATTCTGGGTTGATGAAACTAAGCACCAACAACTGGTAACAATGTAAATACCAGTGACAAGTTAAAATACGCACAGTTTTTGTAAAAAAAGATCAAATCCATTGATCAAAAGCATTTAAAGAGGACCACACCATGGCAAAAAAGAATGATATCGATCCAGAAACGGAAGCACTGATCGCCTGGTGTATCGAAGTAGAAGGATTTCTAGTCGCGGGAGGCGCTACTATTGCGCAGGCGCAAGACCATATCGAAGAGCAAATTGAATGGTTCACCGATTTATTTTTTGATGGTCTAACACCCGAAGAAGCCGCTAAAGAAGCATTAGCATAAACAGAAGGGCGCTCGCCCTGCACAACACTTGGTTTAGATTACAACATGGTTCGTCGCTTTTTATTGATTCCCCTCGCACTCTTATTGTCTGGCTTGAGCGCCTGTTCCAGCACCAAGACTGCGGGCCTCCAGCATGAAGAATTTGGTGAGACTGGCGTTTTTACGCGCAGTTTTCCCGGCACCGAACAAGCTGCCTGTGAAGCATCCCGTCGCGCCTTGCTCAGTCAGGGCTACGTCATCAACGAGTGGAAGCCGACCAATATCAAAGGTCGCCGCAAATACCAGCACGACGCCGAAACCCACGCTGAAATCGAGTTTAATGTCGTTTGTGTACCTGATAGCAAAGGTAGCAACAGCTCGACCATGTTCGCCAATGCGATCCGCGACCGTTACTCACTAAAGAAAAGTAATAATTCCGCCAGCATTGGTGTCAGTGCTATAGGATCCGTGTCGTTACCGTTCGGCTCGACTGACGATTCCTTGGTCAAAGTCGCCAGTGAAACCATCGCTACCGGACAATTTTATAGCCAATTCTTTGATTTGGTAGAGCGCTATCTTGATGCAACTAAATATCCAAACGAGCCGGATACCGACAAAAAAGATAGCAGTAGCAAAGTGGCACAACTGCCTGCCATCAAAGCGGAGGTGAGTGACGCCAATAAGCCAGATAGCGCAGAGATGCCAGCCACGAGCGCCTCCGTCCCCAAAAAATCGGTCAATAAATTGGACGATAACTAAGCTATGTTTGAAAAAACCATGCAAGCCGACGACTTACAACGATTGTTGACCCTCAAAATGCCGTATGGCAAATACAAGGACAGACTGATCGGCGACCTGCCTGGGCACTATCTGGGATGGTTTGCACGCGAGGGATTTCCTAAGGGTGAAATTGGGCGATTATTAGAATTGATGTATGAAATCGATCACAATAACCTGCGCGCTTTACTCATTCCTTTAAGAAAATAAAACACCACAAGCATTGAACCGTATAGCCGAAAAAAATCAAAAAAAAACAGCGCCACCGATGTGTGCGCTGCCTTTTCTTCAAATCAAAAATTTGAGTAGAACTGATGAATTAAGATTATTTAAATTCAGTTTTTGTTTCTTGCTTGTTTTGTTTACCAGCAGCAGAGGCAGGCAAAAATTTCATCGGATCGTTCACGCCAGCAGCGTAAGCGGTCACGACACTTTTTTGTCTGAGGCAAGAAGCGCTCAATACAGTTGCATCAGCAGCGGCAGAATTTGTGCAGACTTGCAATTGCTTTACCGCATCGAGTGGAATACCAGCCGCAGCAGCAACCGACACGATGGATTGTGGATTCGCACCACCAGCAACCAGACTATCTACCGTTGCTTGCAAATTTGCACTTGAAGTCAGTGCATTAAAAATACCCTCTACAGACGTATCAACACCCTCAGCGTATGCAGCAGAAATACCAGCCACGAGAGCCAGACCAACTACAGCGCTTTTAATCAATTTTTTCATAGCGTCTCCTCAACAAATCGACAAAATTGTCTTGCCTCAAGTAATTGATTCTAATGAAGACTCATGTAAATAGAAAGCACTGATTTACAATTAAAAAGAAATAAATCATAGCAATTTCCACACGGAAATTTTTTGATGTTTTCATGCCATAGGCGAGCGCGGTCAACGCTTAAAACAGACACGGGCAAACAAATTGCGAACTTCCTGGCAGCTTTTACTGCTGGTGGTTAAATTTATCGACGATGCCCGATGTGAAAAACTTCAAAAGCGTACCCTCGCTAAAATCATTAACGATACGCAAATTGCAGAAAAAATTTTGCAAGTGTAACCAGCCGTAACCAGCCGTGACCAGCCATGACCAATTGAAATCTAATCAGTGCGAGTTACACTTGCAACGTAAAACCTTGTGCAGATGTTTTAAGGTTTTATTCTGATAGCTGAAATAAATGTTCGCGGTTTTCTAAATGCCTGCATTTCATTTTTTCAGGATCACCATATGCAAGCAAACGTGCTTCTTTTAAGCTGTTTAATACTCTGCACACCGTCTCTCTGGTGGAATGAATTATTTCTGCAATATTTCCCAGGCTCGGCAACACACAGGAACTCGCTTTATTTGCGTCGACCTCACTGTCCTCAGCTAATAAACGCAGTAAGCGCTTGACTCTCTCATCAACTGAACCAGATCTTAAACTGACTGCCTCCCGGCATCGTTGATAACTGGTAGAAACGGCGGACATCAATAATTTTGTCAGTTGCCGGTCATCCAGATAAGAAACGGGCGACAAGCTCACCTCAGTGATCGCACGAATCGTCAACGTATCAGAAACACCAACAAATTGTTCCATTCCCAACAAATCACCCGGCAAAGCCAAACGAACAAAACTGGCGGCTTCCGTTCCCGTTTGACTATCGATGCGCAAAGCGCCTTTTTCTATTCGCCATAACACTTGTAAATCATCAGCAGCCATCGTTTGGCGTGGTAAAAGATGGCGGCGCTTTAATACTGTTGATGTGGTTTTCATAATTTACTCTATCCCATACCTTGTCATACAGAGACAGGCTCTATGCATGACAAAAATTATTCTTTGGCAGATCAAAGATCAGAAACGATGGGTAGTAACCCATATCAGGTAAAAACCCTCGTTTTTATGCACAAACTAAAAAGAGCGTTGCCACTCAGCGTTTTGTGGCTGATCTGTAAGCTGGCACAAGGCCAATCAGAAAGATAGAAGAATTGGTGGCGCACGCACCGCAGGTGCAAGCCAGGCGGCAACCACTAAAAATTGCAGACTTGATTGCGAGAAATGATGAAAAACGACAGCTGGAATAAAAAAACTTAAATCATTGTTTGGCTGCAAAGCAAATGAAGCAGCATGAGTAAAACAGTAATCGCAATATTTCGAGTGTAATAACGTTGGTAAATTGGTAGATTTTTCTGCGGTGCTGAGGGGGACCCATTTACTTCCAGTGGCAGAACAAACCTCGCGCCATTCTGTCGCTCTGACGCGGTCACTAAATACGGTATGATCCAGGACCTGTGAAATCAAAGGTATCAAACCATTCAACAAGATCGCCAAGGCGGCGATCCAGCTGATCACTAAGCGCCTTTGATGACGCTGCTGATGATAAAGTTTGATTATTCGCACAATAACAAAGTAAGCCTAAGATAAATGATGAGTATAAAACGACAAACTGTCCTCAGTCATTCACCATACCAGAAATTACGCTTTGATAAATATTTGATCTGTAATTCTCAAGCTGAAGTCAAAAAAACCGTTGAGCCAAATCAATCGTCGTTATGCAAAAAAACCACGTCCCTTATTCATGTCATTTACTACCTTACTTTTTCCAACATGTATTCAACTGCAGCTTTGATTTCTGTATCGGAACAACTGCTACATGAACCCCGGGCTGGCATCATTTTATAGCCGTGTAATGCATGTTCTACCAAGGTGTCAGGGCTTTGCTTTAAACGTGCCGTCCACGCAGTTTTATCGTTAATTTTTGGAGCACCGCTGATCCCAGTGATATGGCATTCTGCGCACATTAAAGTAAATACCGTGGCACCTGGGCGACCTGCACGAATACTAGCGTTGGTATTGGCAGACGTCGAGGTTGCCCCGAACACATCATTGACCAACATCGAGCCCGCAGAATAAAGCATCAAAGCTATGCGAGATACGACAGCAGAATGTTTTTTCTTTTTCATCATAATCAAGTAAAGCTTTCAGCAAATGATATAGTTTTACAAAATACATCGTTTTGCCCGGGGCGACGGGAAAACAGACTAAAACTCACGTGTTGTCTGTGCAATGTGGCTCCGCGCCGGGAAAAAATTCGTAGGGATTTTTCGACGTATGACCGTATTTTACGGCGGCCTCAAAATTTTTGTCAGCAGAGCCAGATACGAACATTGACTAAATCGTCAAGCGCGTACTTCGCTAACTCAGGAAGCAAGCATCCACATATTGAAAGTGACTCATGCCAGAAACTACTTCCACGCTCAACAAGCAAGAACCTCATTCAGTCGCCTACTTTATTCAAGAAATCAGGAATGCTTTTAACTCATTTCCCAATGCGATAGCAAACACATTACAGGGGATTGAACTAACGGCAACAGGTGAATTACCATCCGCTTTCGCAGTCACAGAACTGGCAACAGCATCTGTCGCTAGTGCCGGGCAGGCATTATGCGAATTAATCGCACATTCTGGGACCGAGGTACCACATTTACTGGTTGACAGAAGGCTGAGCTCATTCTGGTTTGACTCTTCGATACGCCCTTGTGGCTGGACGTTACCGCCAAGCTGGGACGCTATTGCCGGTGTCTACCAAACTGCCGATGGTTGGATACGTTTACACACCAATGCTCCGCTCCACCGTACAGCTGCTCTTGCCGTATTGGGAACGGCTGCGGATAAAACAGCAATTAGTAAATCTGTACTGAGCTGGCAGTCCGAAGACCTTGAAAATGCAATTGTTGAAAAAAGCGGTTGCGCTGCAATAATGCGGAACAGACAAAGCTGGCAAGCGCATCCGCAAGGAAAAGCGATTTCCAACGAAAAGCTCATCCACGTCCAAACATATGTCAGTGATGGAAAACAGGGTTGGCAAATTAACCCTTGCCGCCCTCTAGAAGGCATACGCATACTTGACTTAACCCGGATCATTGCAGGACCCGTAGCAACACGTTTCCTGGCCGGATACGGTGCTGACGTATTGCGAATCGATCCGCCAGAATGGGACGAACCAAGTCTTTTAGCCGAACTCACCATTGGCAAACGCCGTTCGCGACTAAATCTCAAAAATCCAGAGGACAGAAAGCACTTTGAACGGCTACTCAGCCAAGCCGATGTACTGGTACATGGCTATCGCGCCGATGCTCTGGCGGAATTGGGCCTCGATGCTGAACGTCGTCGCCAGTTAAATCCGTCCTTGATCGATGTCAGTTTGAATGCCTACGGCCATAGCGGCCCTTGGCAGTACCGCCGCGGCTTTGATAGTCTGGTACAAATGAGCTGCGGGATTGCCGATGTTGGTATGCATCACTACGGTAAAACACAGCCTAGGCCCCTCCCGGTTCAAGCCTTAGATCACGCAACTGGCTACATGATCGCAACTGCCGTCATCCGTGGATTGCAGCAGCGATACCAACATGGCCTTGGGAGCGAAATGCGCTTATCACTTGCCAGGACTGCTGAGTTGCTTATTGCTGGTTCCATGCCTCAGCAAGCCGGCTTACCTTTTGCACCAGAGACTGACGTCGACCGTTCACCAGTTCTCGAAGAAACCGTCTGGGGTCCTATGCAGCGCCTGCTGCCACCACTGCAAATCCAAGGTGTGCCGATGCAATGGAATAAAGCTGCAGGACTTTTGGGAAGTGATAGTGCAAGCTGGTGATAGCATCCTGCGCTATAACTCCTTGCCGGACTATTCGCACTATCTTCGTCACCATGCCTTGCGGGGATAATTTGGGATAAGTCCTAAAGTGTAAAAACTAGTTAAAAATGTAAGAAAAAATTATCTAAAATGGTGTGAAGGCAAGATGGTGAGCATACAATACCTGGCATCGCTGACCATCTTCTTTCCTTTCCATTTTCAACATGCAAAACCGCGACCATTGGGTAGATTACGCTAAAGGCTTAGGCATCTTGCTGGTCGTCTACGGTCACGTCAGTCGCGGTGCCTACCATGCTGGCATGGCGATGGACGAGGGCCTGTTCAAGCTGATCGACAGCATCATTTACAGCTTTCACATGCCTCTGTTTTTTTTGTTGTCGGGAATATTTTTCATTCCCTCTCTGGACAAGTACGGACGTCAGCGCCTGATCTTAGATAAAGTTGATACCGTCTTCTACCCCTATGTGTTGTGGTCAATGCTTCAAGGCTTTACGGAAGTATTTTTATCGCGATTTACCACGGCAAAAACCAGTGTGGGTGATGTACTGTCTTTGCTATGGCAACCACGTGCGCAATTCTGGTTTCTTTACGTGCTCTTCATTGTGTTCGTGTTGATGGCGTTGATTTACAGAGAACGACGTGGTATCACCGCCTATCTGGTGCCACTGGCATTGGTGGCATTGTGGGTATCGCGTTTTTACGTACAGCTACCATTTCCAGTCGATTTTTTAGCAACATATCTGATTTATTTTTACCTTGGTTCGCAAGTACGCGTCTGGAAAGACGTCATCCATGAACACGCATCAATGGTCTGCGGCATCAGCGGACTGCTATTTGCGAGCCTGGCGTGGTTATTTCATGTCAAACTGGGTTTGATTTATTCAGATCAGTCTGTACTTGCCCTCCCGCTGGCTTTATCAGGAACCACGCTGGTGTGCAGCCTGGGATTTGTATTGGCAAAAGCTGAAGTCAGCATATTTAAATTTCTGACACTGCTTGGCACCTGTTCTATGCCTATCTTTTTAATGCATATTCTGGCAGGCAGTGGTGTGCGTATTGTATTGATTAAATTTCTGCATCTCGACAATGCGGCAATCCATTTGATACTCGGTACTGGCATAGGAATTCTTGTGCCAATCACGATTTTCCAACTTTCTAAAAAACCGTCATTGGCATTCTTACGCCCGCTCTTTAATCCACCGCCATTCTTGTCGCTAAAGTCGCTTAAGCGATGAGTGGCTTAATTCTCAGATTTCATGACCGGCTGAACTTAAAATCGCGGCAGCATCCATCGCGGCAATTCGTCCTTCGTCGGTAGGAATCACCCAAATTTCCTGCTGACTGTCGTCGGCGTGAATCGCGGCAATTGCATTACCGCGGGCAGCCAGATTTTTTTCCGGGTCTATCCTCAAACCCAGATACCCTAGTCCTGCTACTACATCAGCGCGTAACTGCGCATCATGCTCACCGATCCCACCGGTAAAAGCGAGCACGTCAACCCCGTTCAGACAAGCGGCCAAGGCACCCGATTCTCTGATGACGCGATAAACAAACATGTCAATTGCTGCTTGTGCCTGCGGATCTTTGCTTTGCCTCAAGGTGCGCATATCTGCTGACACACCAGAAACACCGAGTAAGCCCGATTCTTTATACAAGGTTTTTTCTATGCGTTTTGCATCCCATCCAGCCTGCAATAAATGGAGCAAAATACCCGGATCAAGCGCGCCACAGCGCGTTCCCATCATTAAACCATCTAAAGCAGAAAAGCCCATGGTGGTAGCGATACTTTGACCATTCAACATCGCACAGGCGCTCGCACCATTGCCCAGATGCGCCATGATGACGCGTTGCTTTGCCTTGCCCGAGCGTTGGGTTAAACGACCAGATACGTAACGATAAGACAAACCATGAAATCCATAGCGACGAATTCCTGTTTCGCGTAAGGCCAACGGGAGTGCCACGGTACGTTCATTAAGCGGCAAATTGGCATGAAAACCCGTATCAAAGCACGCAATCTGAGGCAAATCCGGATAAGCTTTTTGAAACGCGAATACGCCTTCCAGATTGTGCGGTTGATGCAGAGGTGCCAGTGAATTGAGGCTTTGCAAATAGGTCATTATGTTCGCATCAATGACCACCGACTGGGCGTATCGATCACCACCATGCACAATACGATGTGCGACAGCGACCACTGTCATCTCCTGGCTGTGCCGCTCCAACAACAAACGTAAGCTGTTTAATGCAAGCGCAAATTTCTCCTTTTCGTCCTTCGCATCGCCAAGCAAAGGAAACACTTGTTTCTCACCTCGGATAGCAAGGCTGATGCTTGCCTCGCCGCCAGGTTCCAGACCTTCTACCACGCCGGAGGTATCCGCTGCATCCACCAGAGTGTGATGCACAGGATATAACGCAAATTTGATCGAAGATGATCCCGCATTGACGGCCAGAATGGCGTGTTGGTTCATGGGGCATTCTTTCTGTATTCATTCGCCAGCAGTTTGACCAAGGCAGCCGAAGCAACGCGCGAACTAGGACCATCAGCACGACTCGTCAAAGCAATTGGAACCCGTGCGCCCAACACTACCCCACAAGTTGCCGCTCCTGCCAGATACTCAAATTGCTTAGCCAACATATTGCCCGATTCTAAATCAGGTACCATCAGAATATCCACGTCCCCTGCCACTGGTGAATCGATACCTTTGATGCGTGCAGCGTCAGCAGAAATCGCATTATCAAACGCCAGAGGTCCATCAACAATGCCGCCTTTAATTTGCTTACGCTGCACCATTTTGCACAAAGCAGCAGCATCAATTGTTGAAGACATTTTGGGATTGACGGTTTCCACTGCGGATAACAACGCGACTTTGGGTTGCGCGATTTTTAATGCTTGAGCGAGATTAATCACGTTTTGCAGAATATCTGCTTTTTCCATCAATGTTGGTGCGATATTCAATGCAGCATCGGTGAGCAGCAATACCTTGTGGTACATAGGCACATCGAGATGGAACACATGCGACAAGCGGAATTTGGTTTTCAAGCCTGCGCAGCGTACAACCGCCGACATCAATTCGTCCGTATGCAAGCTGCCTTTCATCAGGGCTTCGACTTCACCTGCTGCGGCCATTTCTACGGCTTTATCAGCGGCAGCGTGACTATGTGCTACGTCAATGATTTCGACACCGCTGATGTCGAGTCCAGCTGCCCGAGCGACCGCTAACAGCTTAGCTTTAGGCGCAATCAAAACGGGAATAATCAAACCCTGCTTTGCCGCATCTAAAGCACCTTGCAAAGAATCAGCATCGCATGGATGCACGACAGCACAACGGATCGCAGGAAGGTCAGCAACGCTATCGATCAAGGCTTTTTGTCTTGCACCGAGATCAAACAAGGCCATGGTCGGTAATACTGTCCGCTGACGCGTCACACGTTCGGTTGGCGCAATCACGAGTGCGTTGCCATACACGACTTTGACGCCGTGTTGATTTACGATCTCACAATCAAGTGTGACACGCTTTTTCTCATCATCTTTCGCAATCACAGTTGCCGAAATCGTCAAGGTATCGCCAATACGAACCGGTCTGGCGAAGTGCAGATTTTGCTCCAGATAAATCGTTCCAGGCCCTGGCAGACGGGTACCCAGAATCGTCGAAATCAAAGCACCACCCCACATACCATGAGCAATTACGCCATGGAATAAAGTGTTCTCAGCATATTCTTTATCCAGATGCGCTGGATTGACATCACCTGAAATCGACGCAAAAGCCTGAATATCGGCTTGTGTCAGCGTACGAGTCTGACTGGCCGTTTGGCCGATCGTGATATCGTCATAAATCACATTGGAAATCGTTTCTTGGTCGTTATTGACCGGATACACTGGATCGTTCATTGTTCATTCTCCGTGATGAAACTGAAATAATGTTTACTGGTACTTTTAACGGACTTACACAACGTTGCCGCAACGAAAGCACCACTGCTGTGCGGTCAGGGGTCATAACGCAGCGAAGGCAACTTTGCATCATTCACACCGCGTTAGTTCACGATGTGATAGCCGCCATCGACATACAAGGTTTGCCCTGTCATGCCTGACGATGCATTGCTGATCAAAAATGCCGCCAATTGCCCCACTTCTTCGAGTGTGACCAAACGTTTGAGTGGAGAACGTTGGATCGCTTTTTCCATCAACGCATCAAATTCTAATAATCCAGAAGCGGCACGGGTAGGAATTGGACCCGGCGAAATCGCATGAACCCGAATACCTTTCTCGCCCAATTCTGTGGCCAGATAACGCACTAGCGATTCCAATGCGGCCTTGACCGGCCCCATCAAGCCGTAATGGGCAACCGCTTCATCAGCCCCCAGATAACTCATCGTGATGAGGCTGGCGTCCGGGCTTAAATGTGGCTCACATAATTTCGCTACCTGGGCAAATGAATGGCAAGAAACGTTCATGGAACGTAAAAATCCGTTACTGGAACTATCAATCACTCGGCCATGCAAATCATCCAAAGGTGCCCAGGCAATCGAGTGAATCACAAAATCTAATTGACCAAATCGCGCTACGGCCTGCGCCACCAGACTTTCTAAAGCACCGTCTTCCTCCACATTGCAAGTGACCAAGGTCGCATTGATTTGATCAGCCAATGGTTTAACATATGGTTCAGCCTTTTGATTCACACAAGAGACCATCAGTTCAGCCCCAAGTTGATGTGCGACCAAAGCACAGCCGTACGCAATACTATGTTCGTTGGCCAGACCAATAATCAAGCCGCGCTTACCCTGCAAAGAAAAAACTGACTTATTTTCAGACATGTTATTCCCTACTTTCAAGAAGTGACGAATTCAATTTGATATTTGTATTTTGCTTGTATTTTGCTTGTGTTTTGCCTACGTATTACTTGTGCATTCTCAACCAAACTGCTTTTTAAACCTGATGATGGTCGTAACACTGACCAGCATGCCAATTAACAATATCCCGACAAACATCGGCCACAGCACCATCACCCCGGCACCTTTGAGCAAAATGCCATAACTGGCATTGATGTAGTAATACAAAGGCGACGTGTACATGCCCAAACGCATCAGTGCAGGCATCGCTTCTGGTGGCGTCCACGCACCGGACAAAAACATCATCGGTGCCAAAATCAGAATCACCATCATGCCAGCCTGCGCCATGTTATTGGTCACCGTTGCAATGAGTATTCCTATTCCTGCCAAAGTGCTGATGTACAAGGTACTTAAAACAAAAAACAAGAACAAACTACCCGCCACTGGTATTGAAAATACCGGCACCAAAATACCAAATAAACCTAAGGCAGTACCGCCTAAAATCACCGCAACCATCGCAATGATTTTGGGTATCATAATCTGCAAAGGTGACAACGGTGAGACAAGTAATTGCTCAATTGTTCCGCGCTCTTTCTCTCTGACCATTGCTGCGGCTGGTAGCAACATAGAGAACAAAGTCACCACGTTAAGCAACTCGGAAATTCCCATAAACCAGGCATCGTTCTGATTTGGGTTAAACCAGACACGCGTTGCATTGTTGATGGCGGGAGCATCAATTGCCGCCGAACTATCAACACCCAAACGTACCGCAGCTTGCTCCAGGCCATAGCGGGCGATAATTTGTGTCGCATCAACCGACATCAAAAACCCTTGCACAGAATTGGCAGCATCAATCTGCAATTGCACTGCTTTGTTCTCCCCACGCGACATGGCAGCACCAAACCCCGGAGGAATATCCAGCACCGCCATTGCCTTACCATCGTCTAGCAGCTTTTGACCTTGTTCTGCATGATTAATTCCACCTATCCAGCGAAATTCCGGCGGCATAAAGCGGCCGGCTAATTCGCGCGAAGCAGCGGAACGATCAAGGTCAAATAACACCAACGCTGCGTTATTGAGTTGAAACGAGACACCGGATGCAGCATTGTAAATGTCCGCAGTAAACGCATATAAAACAAATACCAGCAAAATAGGATCACGCAATAATTGCAGCAACTCTTTCCAGGTCATTGCCTGTAAGCGACTCCACCAGACACGGTTGTAAAAAAAATTCATTTCTTTCTCTCCACGCATCAACGATCCGGACGTTTATGAAACGCCAGAAATCCAGCCGTAAACAAGACCGTGGCATAGAGCGCCAAAATCAACATATCCATCCATAACGAGGTAAAGCCCACGCCTTTTAAAAAGCTACCGATCACAATTTCTGAGTAATACATACCCGGTAAAATATGCGCAATCACAGCAGCTGTCGCAGACAACGACGGAATAGGAATAATCATTCCTGAATACAAAACCGCCGGAACTACCGTTACAATCGACGTCCCCACCATTGCCGCCACCTGCGTATTAACAACCACTGACACCAGCAAACCGATACCCGTCGTACAAATCACATACAGGATGGTCGATAGTAAAAAGAATAAAGGGTCACCTCTGAATGGTGCCCCGAATAACAATAAAGCAAATGCCGTCAAAGCACAGGCGTTCACAACCGAAATACCCACATACGGCAAGAGCTTGCCGATCAGATATTCGCCGCGAGACAAAGTCGATGAATAGACGTTATAAATTGCCCCCGATTCCTTTTCTCTGACAACGCCCAATGCAGTAAGAAATGGTGGTGACAACATTAAAATTACCATGATCAATTTGGGCGCCATCGACCAGATACTTTTGACTTCCTGATTATATAAATAGCGAGTTTCTAATTTCACCGGTTGTGCAGCGGCACGAATACGATCTTCACTCACGCCTGTCAAACTGGAAATATAAGTCGCCAGATTATCGAGATTAATTGCGGCGTTAATTGCCTTCACATAGCCTTTCGCCGTCAACGCACGAAACGGAAAAGTGCCATCAATCCAGGTTTGAACATCGGCTGATCTGCCACCGCGCAAGTTTTCACCAAATTGCGGTGGAATCACAATGACAGCGCGCAGACTATTATCGATCAGCAGTTTTTCTACGTCTTTTTCACGCTGCGCATAACCTTGAAACGAAAAATAGCGTGAGTCGGTAAAATGATGTGCATAATCTCGCGAACTCACTGACTGATCATAGTCAACGATTGCGAGCGGAATATTTTCGACATCCAATGACAAGCCATAGCCAAATAAGAGCATTAATAACGACGGTACAATAAATGCCAACGCAAAGAACAGGCGATCGCGAATAATTTCGCGCCATTCTTTGTAGGCAACCACGCGGATACGACGAAGATTCATGGTCGCCCTCCTTTCGCCTGTACGTTTTGCGCATCTTGTGCCTCAAGCTTGGTCACGATGTGTACAAACACGTCTTCCATGGATAATTTTTTTGGAGCAATCTTGAGTGTGCCTAGCGGCTTTAACATCTCTGAAATTTTAGCTGCATCAGCTTCCGGATCAAGTAACAACACATGTATCCGCGGCCCGAACAAAGCCGCACTGGTGTAACCATCAGCTTGCAACAGATCAAGTGCAGCTTGTGGATCCGGGGTTTGGATCTCAACCAATTTTCCGGCCTCGGCTTCAACATGTTCTTTCAGTTTTTCTGGTGATGCATCAGCCACCACACGGCCCGCATACATGAGCGCGATGTGATCGCAATGCTCGGCCTCTGACATGTAGTGCGTCGTTACTAAGATCGTCACGTTTTCCTCACGCGACAATTGGAATAAAACTTCCCAAAACGCTCTGCGGCCTATCGGGTCAACGCCGGAAGTTGGTTCATCCAAAAATAGTACTTGCGGTCTGTGAATCAAAGCACAGCCCAAAGCCAGACGTTGTCTCAAGCCCATAGGCAAACTGCCCGTTAAAGCTTTGCCAAACGGACGTAAGCCAGCCATATCGAGTATCCAATCCATGCGGGCTGCCGTTTCTTTGCGGGTCAGACCATAGATACCTGCATAGAGACGTATATTTTCCAGTACCGACAAATCCAGATACAAAGAAAAAGCCTGCGACATATAGCCGATACGTTCACGGATCTGGCGTCCGGAAGTACGCACGTCAGCGCCGGCGACATTACCTTTACCTGAGGTCTGACTCAAAATACCTGTCAGCATTTTGATCACGGTACTTTTGCCAGCGCCATTGGCACCTAACAAACCAAAAATTTCACCTTGCGGTACTTTAAAGCTGACCTGATCCACTGCCTTAAATGCGCCAAATGTACGGCTTAAATTTTCTGCTTCAATTGCTAAACCCTGATCAGGATGGCGCTGGCTTGCTGACACTTCTGCGGGTTGCAGGGCCTTTTTCTGATCAGCGTTATCGAGATGTTTTTGGCGCAACAAGGCAATAAAAACGTCTTCTAATTCGGGTTCTAGTACCTCGGAATGCTGCTGAGGAATGCCGTCCAGACATTGCATCACTTCTTTTGTTGCGACAGCATTATCGGCCTGATCGACAAACATACGCATCTCTTGTCCCAGCACTTCCATTTGCGGGAAGTGTTGTGAGAGACGCTTTACTGCATCAACTTGTTGCGCTATCTGAACGCAAGTAGTGCTGACGATCGTGCCGACGGCTAATGCTTTGATTTGTTCAGGGTCACCAGAAGCAAGAACTTTTCCGGCATGCATTAAGGAAACACGATGGAAGCGGCTGGCCTCGTCCATATATGCAGTCGATACCAAGGCCGTGATGCCTTTTTCTTTCAACAGTCGCGCTAAGATACTCCAGAATTCGCGCCGCGATACCGGATCAACACCGGTCGTCGGTTCATCAAGAATGACCAGTTTTGGTTCATGAATCAGTGTGCAAACCAGTCCTAATTTTTGCTTCATCCCACCGGATAAATTTTTCATCGGACGATCGCGAAACTTATCCAAACGAGTGCTGCGCAGCAACGCTTCTTTACGAGAACTTAGCTCTTGCTTGCTGAGCAAACGCAGTCCGCCAAAATAATCGATATTTTCTTCTACCGATAAATCGCCATACAAATTCTGCCCCAAACCTTGCGGCATCAAACCAATTCTGTCTTTCACCAATTCGCTGGATTTTTCAGAATCAATCAGGCAATCGAACACTCGCAAATCACCGGCGTCGTGGGCCAGCACTCCGGCGACCACTTTTAATAAGCTGCTTTTACCGGCACCATCGGGGCCGATAAGACCGTAAATTTCCCCCGCTTGTACCTGCAGACTGATACCGTCCATGGCTATACTATCGCCATAACGCTTCATGAGATTCTTCACATCCACCACTGGACGTGCAGAGTCTGCCACTTGGGCATTAAGTGGTTTGTTGGTATTCACAGCATTCATCGTCGGAGTGGGCATCAGTTCCAACGTGGTTTTTGCCATGCGACGCTTTCTTTCCAACGTATCACCGCATCAGCAGGAATGCCGGGCGTCAACTTATGGTCAGGATTTTTGGCAATGACTAATTTCACCGCATACACCAGCTTGACGCGTTCATCAGTCGTTTGTACTTCCTTTGGCGTGAACTCAGCACGCGAAGAAATATAGCTGACAGTTGCTTCATAAAATTGATCGGGCTGGGCATCGATATAAATTCTGACAGGCAAACCCAGACGCAATTGACCGATTTTTGATTCCGGCACGTAGACTTTTAAATACAAATGGTCTAAATCAACGATTTCGACGACGGAGCCACCAGGCATGACAACCTCACCGGGTTCACGCAAGCGGGTCAGGACTACCCCAGTGCCTGGTGATTTGATCACCAGATCAGAGAGTACCGATTCTGCTTCCGTTACCGCAGCAGCAGCGCGATCACGCTGCGCACGAAGGGCGTCGACATCTTGTTGTTTAGCTTTGATTTTATCGTTCCCCAACCCTGCTTGCGCTGAGCCTTGCTTAGCGCGATTTATCGCTTCCTGCGCCGCTTTAACATCAGACTGCGCAACTTGCCACGCGAGGTCTGCTTGTTCATAGCGATGACGTTCTATCACGCCACGTTCAAACAAATCTTTGTTTCTTGCCGCATCCAGCTTCGCCTGTGATTCGACCGCAGTGGCTTTGGCCCACATGGCCTGCGCCTGACTTACACTGGCATCGGCAACGCTGACGCCCATAGGCACTTCGCGTTGGGCGATATCAAGGTTCGCTTGCGCCGCTTTTAATTGCGCATCAGCGCCAGTAAAAGCCTGACGTGCTTGTTCTACTTTGGCCTGAAAACTTTCGTCCTCCAGTTGCGCGACCACCGCGCCAGCTTTGACTGTATCACCTTCTTTGGCAAACATTTTACTTACACGTCCCGGATATTTGGCTGCGGCAACAATGCGGTCCCCTTCGATGCGCCCATTGGCTGCGATCAAGCCTTCAGGCAATTTGCGGCTTTCGGCAAAATAATAAAACACGCCGATACCAATCACTGCAGCAGCAATGCCGATGAGGACTGGGCCTAAGAGTTTATTTTTATTTTCCATTTATCTTCCTACGTATTCTTGCTTTACGGATTATTTTATTGAGTACAAAATGCTCATAAGAATGCTTACAGACTACCCGCGGCATGTTGCAATTGCAGACGCGATAACTCACGGTCATAGATCGCATTGTCGCGATTTGAATAAGCTTGTAAGCGACTGGTTTCAGCATCCAATACTTCGCTATTCGGTGCCAAACCAGAACGATAGCGTTCACGTGCTAACGCCAGACTTTCATCTGCTTGCTCTACGGCTTTATTCACTAACTGCATGCGGGCATTGGCTTCTTGATGGGATAACCAGGATTGCCGCACTTGCAAAGCAATACGCTCACGGGTGTCTTGTTCCATTTCTGACACTGCTTGTGCATTGGCGGCTAAAGCCGATGCCTGATGCCTGATCAAGCCACCATCAAACAAATCCCACTTCATCACCACACCAATCCACCAGCCTTTATCTTCAGCCAGATATTTGTTTTCGAGTTTGCTGTAGCCACCACTAATGCCAATTTGCGGCAAATGACCGGCACGAACACTCGCCGCCTGGTTCTTATATGCTTCACTTTGCTTAGAGAGTGCTTGTAACTCTTGACGTTGCTCGCTTGCCGATGCCAGCAAAGAGCTGAGATTATTTTTGTCGTCAATGACCGTTGAAATCACGATGTCTTGCAACTGCACCCCTTGCTCATAGGGGCGCCCCATCCAACGGTTGTATGCTGCACGCGCTAATTCGAGTGCATTGCTTGCTTGCAATCCCAATTGCCGCGCATTGGCGAGCGTGACTTGCGTCGCTAATAAATCGTGTTTGGCTGCGTAACCATGATCGAACAGCTCCTGAACATCCGTCTCATGGCGCTGAACAGCGCTGATATAGCTGGCGGTTACCGTCACTGCGTGCTCTGCGCGTAGAACGGCAATATAAGATTGAGCAATCGCCAATTTGAGTTCACTGCGAGTCAGATTGGCATTCGCCTCGGTCGCATCTGCCATCGCCTTGGCTGCTGCCACACCGGAAGAAATTTTTCCGCTGGTAAAAATCGGTGCTGAGACGGTCACACCACCGTAATACGCTGAATCCTGTGCAAATGGCAGAGCCACACCCTTCAGAAAGGGTAAAGCCGGAATATTCAGTTTGGCAGCTGGTTCATATTCCGTGCGTAGATAACCGGTTTCTACCGCCACTTTGGGAAGGTAATTGGCTTGTGCAGCATTCACCTGATGCTGCGCAGACTGTTGCTTATATTGCGACGCGGCAAGCGTGTGATCCCGCTGTAGAGCGATATCCCAGGCTTGTTGTAAAGACTCAGCCGACCATGCAGGCACACTCAGCAACGCAAGCTTGATGCAGATCAAACTTCTTGCAAATGATTTCAATTGACAGCTTTTCGGGCGCTTTATTACGCTTACATAAGCTTGCTCACTATCAGACTTGACCGTATTTAAGGTCGAATTTGATACAAATAACAAAGAGAAAACAGGATTTGACATAGAAGTACCTAAAGATAGTCATCGTAGTGTATTGCTGTGCATGCACAATCAAATTGATCCGAATCAAGTCCATCATTGATAATTTTTGCAACAATCAAGAAACCCCACTTAAGGAATCCAGATGAGCAATAACTCAGTTAGCGCATTACCGATCATCGCAAACACCCGATCAACCACACCTGGCGCGGATTTTTGCGTTGCGTGCGGCGATGAACACACCATCAATCCGCTCGATATGGCTTTACAAAACCATATCGCCAAATTAACCGGAGGTATTTCACCAGCCAGTATCAGTCTGGCATGGATGGATTGGGCGATGCATCTGGCGACTTCGCCAGGTAAGCAAATGGAGTTAGTCGGACTGCTACAGCGACAAAACGCTGAATGGCCTGGATTTTTAAGAAAAAATTTGCTGCACAATGGGGACTCCGCATCGTATGAGGCAGATCCTGCTGTGCTGACGATCAATTCGGGCGACACGCGCTTTGCCGACAAAGGCTGGGAGCAATGGCCATTTAATGTGATGAGCAAAGCATTTTTGCAAGCGCAGGATTTTTGGCAACATGCAACCTGTGGTGTACGTGGAATGACTGAACATCACGAAGATGTGGTCAACTTCATGGCCAGACAATTACTCGACGTCGTTTCACCATCCAATATTCCAGTCCTCAACCCTGAAGTGATTGCGGCCAGTACTGCCAGCGGCGGCAAAAACCTCACTTCGGGTCTGGTGCATTTGCTACAGGATTTGGGATTGGAAATTCCGAATAACAATGAAGATAAAGACGCGGAAGTACAACCTGGCTATCAACCAGGAAAAGATGTGGCATTGACCCCTGGTAAAGTGATCTTCCGCAATCATCTGATCGAATTAATTCAGTATGCGCCGCAAACCAGCAAAGTATTTGCAGAACCTATCCTGATTGTTCCTTCATGGATCATGAAGTACTACATTCTGGATTTATCGCACCACAATTCGATGGTGCGCTTTCTGGTGGAACAAGGTCATACGGTATTCATGATTTCCTGGAAAAACCCAAATAAGGATGACCGTAATTTAGGGATGAATGATTATCTGGATCAAGGACTGTATTCTGCTCTGGGTGAAGTAAATCGCGCTGTCAAAGGTCGCGCCATTCATACTGTCGGTTACTGCCTCGGCGGTACTTTATTATCGATAGGTGCTGCGGCTCTTGCCAAAGAAAATGATAATGCCAAAGCAGAGCATACTACGATTGCGAACATCGCCAGTGTGACCCTCCTCGCAGCACAAACTGATTTCAGCGAACCAGGTGAGCTGGGTTTGTTTATCGACGAAAGTCAGCTCGCAATGCTCGATGCGTTGATGTGGAAGCAAGGCTATCTGGATGGAAAGCAAATGTCCGGCTCATTCCAGCTACTCAATTCGCGTGACTTGATCTGGTCAAAAATTATGCGGGAATATCAACTTGGCTTACGCGCACAACCTAACGATCTCATGTCATGGAATGCTGACACAACTCGCTTACCGTATCGCATGCACAGTGAATATCTGAAGCAACTTTTTTTACATAATGAGCTGGCCCGTGGTCACTATGAAGTTCACGGTCATGCTATTGCACTCAATGACATTCGTGTCCCTATGTTTGTCGTCGGAACCGTCAAAGACCATGTATCACCATGGCGCTCAGTATATAAAATCCATGTCTTGACCGACGCCCCCATTGAATTTGTACTCGCTTCCGGCGGACATAATGCCGGTATTGTGTCAGAGCCTGGACATGCACATCGCAGCTACCAATACCTGCCACAGAACATGCGTACTAAAACCTATAGCGACCCGGATGAGTGGCAATTTGAAGCGCTCAAGGAACAAGGCTCCTGGTGGATATTCTGGCAGCAGTGGCTAAAAAATCATTCCGATGAGAAACAGATCAAAGCCGTTC
This sequence comes from Undibacterium sp. Ji67W, assembly GCA_049340365.1. Taxonomy (GTDB): domain Bacteria; phylum Pseudomonadota; class Gammaproteobacteria; order Burkholderiales; family Burkholderiaceae_D; genus Undibacterium. The sequence continues at coordinate 157,717 of JBMPOY010000010.1, forward strand.
AGCCATCAAATGATGCAGATTTAGGTGCTGCGCCAGGAACCTACATTTTTGAAAAATAATTCAGGCGACAAACTCATCCAAAAGTAACACGGACTTTATTTGCTATTGCTCACAGTACTGAGCCGTAGATTAAATAAAGTCCAACCTCTGTTCAGTGGCAATAGCATTTCTACATTGAAAATTGGGATATTGGGTTACTGTTCTATAGACAAATTTTTCATGTCGCTTTGAAAAATTTTGACATTATTGCGGCCACTCGCTTTAGCGTAATACATCGCCAGATCAGCACTCTTTGCGAGGCTAATTTCATCATGTCCATGGTCTGGATAAACGGCGACACCAATACTGGCTGAAAGATGATGGAGATGTCCAGAAACATTAAAAGGAATGCTCAACGTTTTACATATTTTGGTGGCGAGCACTTCTGCATTTTCGATATCTCCAATATCGAGCATCAAACCAATAAACTCATCGCCACCAATACGGCCAACGGTATCAGCCTCGCGTACGCAATCGAGCATACGTTTTGCGACTTCTTGCAAAATGACGTCACCCACTGCATGTCCAAAATTATCATTGATCGGTTTAAACCGATCAAGATCAATAAACATCAATGCTAATTTGGTGTGATTTCTTCTGGCGAGTGCCAAACCTTGCTCTACACGCTCAAAAAACAAAATCCGGTTCGGCAGATTAGTCAGACCATCATGATGCGCCATATGCGCTAAGCGATCACTCGCGTGTTTACGCTCAGTGATATCGAGCTTGACCGCAACATAATGCGTCAGTTTGCCATTTTCATCGTTGACCGGAGAAATGTGTGCCTCTTCCCAGTAAACTTCGCCAGATTTACGGCGATTGATTAACTCGCCACTCCATAATTTTCCTTGCGATAAATGCGCCCACATATTTTGATATGTTTCCATTCTGGTTAAACCAGACTGCAAAAATCGGGGCGTTTTTCCATAGGCATCATCCGCCGAGTATCCGGTTTCTTTGGTGAATTGAGAATTTACATACCTGATCCTGGTGTCAGGTCCGGTAATAATCACCGAAGTCGGGCTATGTTCAATCGCCATTGAAAGTAATTTAAGTTTAAGTTCTCCCGCTTTTAATTCATCCAGACTTTGCGCCAAACGACGATTGACGCGTAAGATATAAAAAGTAATGACTCCAGCAACACATGCAAACAACAAGGTTGCAGCGATGATGCTATAGATTAATTTAAAATTGATTGCAGGGTTAGGCTCATATAAGAAATGATCCAAAGAAAAATCGGGCGGGAGCATACCCAAGCCAGCATACGTGTCAGCAATGTGCCGCCAGCGCCCCGGATTCATATACCCTGTTGCCAGGAGATCGCTGCGCATCAATTCGGACACTTTATCCGCTTCAAAGCGTAAGAACTCCCGTGTATTTGGCCTATTTTTATTTGGGTATTTTTTAAGTATCAAATCAATTATTTCATCCGGATGAGCGAGAGCATAATCCCAGCCACGTAAACTGGCGTCTCTGAACGCTTTGACACGTTCCGGATGTTGATTAATTTCTGCTTCCGACGTGAAAAAATTATCACCATAAAAATCAATTCCATCGGAACGCGGCGTAAACGCCTGATAATCAAACTTTGCCCGATCAAGATAATAGGGTTCGCTGAAAGAATAAGCGGACATGGCATCTGTTAAACCGTCGACCAAATCCTGCACATCAAAACTATGCTTTTGCATAGTGATGTTGTTTAGGGAGATACCTTCCGCTTTCAGATAAGCAACGAGCTCATCAGATTGTGGCTCTAACATCAGGCGCTTGCCTTTGATGTCATGAACGCTTTGAGCAGTTGACCCATTTCTGAGCAGAATTATCTGCGGTGAGTGTTGAAAAATGACCGCCAATACCACCAATGGTTTTCCTGCTTTTCTTTCCAGAATCAAGCTACTAGTTCCAACACCATATTGGGCACGCCCGCTTACTACTTCTTCATTGACATCAAGGGAGGGATCGGCTTCGCGGATGTTGACGTCCAAACCAACTTGATCGTAATAGCCCTTTTCCTTGGCTGCATAATAACCAGCAAACTGAAATTCATGGGTCCACTTGAGTTGCAAATTAACTTTTTCAAGTGCGTAGACGGAAGAGATAAAGGAAGGGCAAAGCTGCACTAACAGCAGTGCGAGACTCAATAAGCATTTCAAGAGTTTCATGGTCGATTCACAATTTGAATGCAACAAGTACGTTGACGAACCGCCCTGCAAATAAAACCGCAATCAAGGTTGGTCCAAGGTTTTTCGGTATCCGGAAAATCACTGCAATTTACACGAATCCAAAACCCGACCACAACTCGCACGATTTCTTGATATTGTAACTGAAATGAAATAGCAATTCGCCATCTTTACGAAGATTCACATTTGCAATCGTTTTCGAATTCTGCTTAATGCTTCGGGTGTCACACCGAGGTACTGTGCGATGTCTTTCAGTTGTATCCGTGAAGCAATATTTGGGTAGGATTTTAGAAATGACTGATACCGAGCGTCAGGTGCCATGGTCAATAACTCGCGTTCACGGAGCTCTTTTCTGACGATATGCCATTCCAATAATTGCCGTATAGCTTTTTGCCAGGCCGGATGTTGATCGGTAAGCTTTTTCATGGATTCGGAATCAAATTGTTCTATCTCGCTATCCTCTAATGCTGTTGCAAAATAATCGGTCTTGAGGCCAGCAATCAGCACATTCGGACAAGCGAAAAAATCACCTTCACCAATGAAAGACTTAATCCATTCCTGACCGTTCTCACTGAGATACGTCAATTTAACGATACCGCTACGAACGACATAAATATAGGGCTGCCATTCACCCGCCGAAAAAACATCCTGACCTTTGGCAAAGTGATGTAACTGATAAGAAGCATGTAAGACATCCCAATCAGGCAAGCTCTCGCCAGCGGCACGTTCCATTAAAACACGGGTTTGCTGCATCATTTTTTGCGACTTCAATGGGGAACGTTGACATCGGCCAACAAAGGTTTAAGTGCTTGCCAAACCAGATCTGCATTCAACTTTTGCATACAATCATGGTGCACCAAGGGACATTCGCGTTGTTTACACGGTGAGCAAGGCAGGCGCAAAGAAAACGAATGGGCAACATCAGAAAATGGTGGCGCATGATCAGGATCAGTAGAACCATAGATTGCCATCACTGGCCGGTTTAGCGCCGACGCGATGTGAAGTAAGCCAGAATCATTACTCACCACCGCCAGCGATGAAGACATTAATGCGACCGCCTGATCAAGGCGAGTTTTGCCAGCCAGTTGATACACTTGTGGAGACAAGGCTTGGATTTCATCGCACACCAGTACATCTTTGGGGGAGCCTAATAAGGCAATCTGTACTTCTGGGTGATGTTGCAAAATCGTGTTTGCCAACGCAGCAAAGTGACTTGCTGGCCAGCGTTTAGCATTCCCAAATTCAGCACCAGGAGCAAAACAGATCAGCGGCTGGGTTGCGGATAGTCCAACCTGACTTAGCGCGACATAAGTTTGTTCATCCTGCACCGACAAACGTGGTTTTGGCACATGTGCAGGCGCCTGCGCTGACGGGGAAAATGCCAATGCAGCGTAGAAAGGAACCATCGCCCGTGGCCTCGCCTTGTCGTCAAAATGCATGAGGTTAATTAAGCCATAACGACTTTCACCTTTGTATCCGACTCTTTTCTTGATTCCTGCCATCCATGGCAGTAGAGCGAATTTTAAGGTGTTTGGCAAAATGTACGCAGCCTCATACCCACGTTGACGCAGCATCTGCGCGTAGTGCCAGCGTTCACGCAACTGCAAAGCGCCATGTTTGAATGGTGTCTCGAGTATCGTGTCAACTTCTACCATCGCTTTCAAAACAGGCGCTACCGAAGTCGGTGCAAGCACTTCAATAGCATAATCCGGGTATTGCAGTTTTAAAAGCTGCAAAAGAGGCTGCGCCATGACCATATCGCCAATCCAATTCGGACTGATGATCAGCAGGCGCTTTTTCTTTGCCAGCCCTGAATTACCGTACAAACTCATCGTGGACTACGTCCCATCAAGAAAAATTCGTCATTCGGGCGCATTGATATCACGTTCGCCATGCGATTCGAAAGACCAAAAAATGCCGTGATGGCAGCAATATCCCAGATATCTTCATCGTCAAAACCGTGCTGCCGCAAGACCTCATAATCACTATCACCAACGGTTTGCGAGTCAAGACAAACTTTGATCGCGAAATCTAACATCGCTTTCTCACGCAGTGTGATATCGGCCTTCAAATGATTCACGGCGACCTGATCTGCAACTAAGGCATTTTTAGAATAAATGCGCAAAATCGCACCATGGGCGACTACACAATACAAACAATTATTTTTTGCACTGGTCGCGGTAACAATCATTTCACGATCAGCCTTGCTCAGATTCCCAGTTTTTTTAAGCATCAACGCGTCGTGATAAGCAAAGAACGCACGAAACTCATCGGGCCGGTGAGCGAGTGTTAAAAATACATTCGGAACAAATCCAGCCTTTTCCTGTACGGCGAGGATTTTTTCGCGAATATCGTCTGGCAAAGCAGATAATTCCGGCACCGGAAAACGGGAAATTGGCATGGTCATGATTCAATATCTCCTCATTGCTTATTTATGATGATCTGAGGGATGTTTATTCCGCAAACTGCATACGGTATAAATTGGCGTAGACACCCTCTTTTTGTAATAACTCAGCGTGGCTGCCAATCTCAACAATCTCGCCACCAACCAGCACAGCAATACGATTGGCACGTTCTATGGTAGACAAGCGATGTGCGATAACCAGTGTGGTGCGACCTTCCATTAAGCCATCCAGTGCCGCTTGCACTGCACGTTCCGATTCGCTATCGAGCGCCGAAGTTGCCTCGTCCAAAATCAGAATTGGGGCGTCTTTGTAAATCGCACGGGCAATAGCTAAACGCTGTCGCTGGCCACCAGATAAACGCATGCCATTATCACCAATCAAAGTGTTCAACCCATCTGGCAAATCACGCACCACGTCACTTAAATGCGCTGCGCGAACCGCATCATCAATCCTTTGTTGATCAGGTGCTGAATCACCATAAGCAATATTGGCAGCAACGGTATCATCAAACAAGACCACGTTCTGACTCACCATCGCAATTTGCTGACGTAAGCTGGCTAATGAAATATCCTTCAATGAACGCCCATCAAGCAAAATATCGCCCGTAACTGGCGAATAAAAGCGAGGAACCAGATTTACCAGAGAAGTTTTACCGCCACCAGACATACCCACTAAAGCAATAGTCTCTCCAGGTTGAATGCTGAGGTTGATATCCTTCAAAGCCTCTTGTTCTTGTTCTGGATAAGAGAAGCTGGTGTGTACAAATTCGAGCTGCCCTTGGGCTCTTGTAGCGAGCGTTTGACCACCATCGGTCTCGGCATCGGTGTCAATTAAAGCAAACACAGATTCCGATGCGGCCATGCCGCGTTGCATAGGCCCATTCAGGTCCGCGAGACGTTTTAATGGTGTCAGCAATAACATCATCAAACTAACGAATTCAACAAAGTGTCCTACTGTCGTCGCATTTTTTGTCGCTTGCGATACGGCCACCATAATGACGACTGCCACTGCAAATGCGGCGGCTAATTGCGTTAGTGGTGTCGTCGATGCAACAGCCACAGTGGTGCGCATTGCATAACCACGTAGTTTTTCATTCTTTGCTTCAAAACGATCCTGTTCGTACTTTTGTCCACCAAAAATACGGATGACCTGACTGGCACGCGTCGCTTCTTCAATGATCTGCGTCAACTCGTTATTGACGCTCAGTTGATTTTGATTCAGACGACGCAAGCGCTTGCTAACGCCACGTACCAGATACGCCATCACAGGCATCAAAATCAAGGCGATGATGGTTAATTGCCAATCGCGCCATAATAAAGCGGCCAATAAAACGATGACGGTTAGTGAATCTCTAAACAAAGTCGTCATCGACACTTTGAGCATCTCAACGATTTGCTGTGTTTCAAACATAATCGTATTAATGATGCGCCCACTTGATTCTGAATGATAAAAACTGATAGGCACATTCAAAATACGATCAAATACTTTTGCCCGCAATTGATTTTGTAACTTGGTTGAAACCCAGGTCATAATGTAGCTGGTGGTAAAAGTACATAAGCCACGCAACAAAAATATGCCAATAATGGCCACCGGCACCATCCACAAAGCAAGATGCGTTTGTCCACCTTTAAAACCGTGATCAAGAATATATCCCAGCACTTTAGGAAACATCACCTCGGTCAACGCAGTACCCAGCATGGTCGCAAACGCCCACCATATTCTGTTGCGATACGGTTGTATGTCGTCCCAAAGACGGCGGAAAACGGCGATAGTTTCTTTATTAATTAATCTCATAGATCCGAAAAAAAATCCTACATCTGCTGCCATTGGTACCAGCAGCAGAACAATACGTGTTATTGAATTGCAACATAAACCACGTGATGAAGAGTCACCTGCGCAACATCTGCTAGCTTGACCGACGCACTCCAGCCAAAGGTATTGCCAGCAAAATCATGAATGCCATCCCAAACACGCCATCTCTTAAAATCGCATTAAACATACCGCCCAGCATCATCGCGGATGTCAGCATCGCCAGTAACATGGCGCGATTACGAATCGATATCTCGGCGCTTTTTGACATACGATACGCTATACGCAATTGCATAAGCCAGATGCCGATCAAGGCAAACAAACCAGCGACGCCTAATTCAGTGGCATACAACAAATAATCATTGTGCGGCGTTGTCATAGTGTTGCTACTTAAGCCTTGTGAACGCTTTTGGTATTCCGGCATCCAGGATGCAATGCCATGACCAGTCCACGCTTGTTCAGCGATCATGCCAGAAGTGATTTTGTAAATTTCGAGGCGCATACCATCGTCACCAATTTTACGGCCTTCAGAAAAATCTCTGACTTGCTGTATCGTGCAAACAGTGCGGATCTTGATAACTTCCCATGGAGCGACATGCGCATCATTAATCACACATGTCTGCGGTGGTGGCAGATTGATAGCAATTTTCCAACCACCATACAGAGAGACGACCAACAACAGCGGCAACGTCAGACTACGCCAGGACCAATTGAAATTACGCATCAGCATCAGACCGCACATCAGGAAAAACATCAGACTGGCGGAACGTGTTTTGGACAACAAAATCAAAGCAGCAATAACATAGAGTAAAACCACAGTACGCAGCCAACGGTGATCTTTGCGTAGTCGTAATTCGTGCAACATCCAGCCAGCCGCAATCGCCAACAACATCCCTAACAAAATGGATTTATTGCCGAGATAATGCACGTAACTGTGGAATAGCGTGTTATCAGGTAACACGTGCAAGGCATTTGCGACAAACAAAGTCGATGCCAGTACTGCACCGACAAAAAAGATATTGAGGGCCTTTTGCTGCCATTCTCCTGAACGCAGGCTCAGATAAGGCAATAGGAAAAGATAGGTCTGATAATGTCCAAAACCCGGCCAGAATTCTTGCGCAATTTCTGGTGGTTTTTCTTGTGTCAGCCCGATGACGACACTCACCAACGATAGAAGCAGAATTGGCACCAACAGGGGATTACCACGCACATTGTCTAATTTATTCCGCCATTCACCCGCAATAACCAACCCTATGTAAAACAGCAAAATGCCGGTGTACATAATTCCGACAGGGAAAAACAAAGTAAAAGGTAGGCACATCAAAATGCGTTCAGGCAAAGCGCGACGCCATTCAGGCGCTAACGCCGTCGTTGTGTCTGGCTTGATCTGATGTGATGTCAATTCAGGGTTCATCGTCATACATTAGTTGTAATCGATAGTGACATTTTTAGGAGACAACCATTCGCCAAGATTCAGGCGCAGGTTGTCATCGGGATTCACCCGCCATTGATCTGACAAATATAACTCAGCGCTGGCAGTTGCATTTTTATAATTGATCAATACTGGGCAGCCTTCAGCATTCAGATGTGGTTTTAACAGCTCTTGCAGTTTTTTGGTATCAGCTTTATCAGTCAACGTCAGGCGCAAACCTTGTGAGAACTGCACCCGCGCACGGCCAATATCCATGACTTTTTCTGCTGAAATACGCAATCCCCCCGAGAAGCGATCTTCAGATACTTTACCCAACACCGCTAAGAATTCATCCTCTTTGAGCAAGGATTTGAACTCTTCCATCAGTTCGCTATAGACCGTCACTTCAACCACAGCAGTGCTATCGTCCAAAGTCACCACCATCAACTTGCCACGCTGCGTCATTTGGGTGCGGACGCCAGTGATGATGCCGCAGATTAAACGTAAATCACGTGAAGGTTCTACCTTTGCCAACGTGGTTTTGATGAATTGGCGCACTTCTGGCGCGTAGGAATCAAACAGATGTCCCGACAGATAAAAACCGAGTGCCAGTTTTTCTTCCGTCAAACGCTTTTTATCTGACCAATGCGGTACGTCGATGTATTGCGGTGGCGGGATCAGATCATCATCGTCACCGAACAAACTAACTTGATTCGCGGCTTTATCTGCCTGCTCCGCAGCTTCAATTGCCAGACTCACCGTCGCCAATAAGACCGCACGGTCTTTGCCGAGACAATCCATGGCACCGGCGCGTATCAAGGATTCGATAGTACGGCGATTGACCTGACGTTTATCGACGCGCTTACAAAAGTCAAACAGATCTTTAAATGGACCATCGGCAACGCGTGAAGCAACGATGTTTTCAATCGCATTCTGGCCTGAACCTTTAACAGCACCGAGGCCGTAACGAATCTGATTTGATTTTTTACCAGGTTCACCGACCGGAACAAAGCGGTAGTCCGATTGATTGATATCTGGCGGCAGCATTTTGAGCTTACAGACGTCAATCGCATCCTCAACCAGAATTTTGACCTTGTCCGTATCATCCATCGCCAGCGACATATTGGCTGCCATAAACGCGGCAGGGTGATGAGCTTTGAGATAGGCGGTGTGATACGACAACAAAGCATATGCGGCAGCATGAGATTTATTAAAACCATAGCCCGCGAATTTTTCCATCAAATCGAAAATTTCATCGGCTTTTTGCTGCGACAAACCATCTTTGGCGGCACCGTCACGGAAGATCTGGCGATGCTCGGCCATTTCTTCGGCTTTCTTTTTACCCATCGCGCGACGCAATAAGTCAGCGCCACCCAATGAATAGCCACCAACCACCTGCGCCATCTGCATCACCTGTTCCTGATACACCATGATGCCGTAAGTTTCAGACAAAATACCTTCCGTACGCGGATCGGGGTAATCAAACTTCTCACCATGCTTACGCTTACAGAAATCTGGAATCAGATCCATCGGACCCGGACGATACAAAGCCACCAGCGCAATAATGTCTTCAAAGCGATCGGGGCGTGCATCTTTCAGCATGCCTTGCATGCCGCGGCTTTCCAGCTGGAACACCGCAACCGTTTTAGCCTTGGTCAGCAATTCATACGATGCGCGGTCATCGAGTGGCAATTTAGCCAGATCAAAATCAGCCATCGCTGGATCCAGCATTTTGATGTAGCGCACGGCGCGATCAAGAATCGTTAGTGTCGTCAGCCCCAAAAAGTCGAACTTCACCAGACCGACGGCTTCGACGTCGTCTTTATCATATTGCGACACCACGCCAGAATCACCACCCTGCGTGTACAGCGGGCAGAAATCGGTCAGCTTACCTGGCGCAATCAACACACCACCGGCGTGCATACCGATGTTACGGGTAATACCTTCAACCTGCTGTGCCAGATCAAGCAGGGTTTTGACTTCTTCTTCGTTTTCCTGACGTTCTGCCAGCAAAGGCTCCTCTACAATCGCTTCCGCAATCGTGACTTGCTTGCCAGGTTTAAACGGAATCAGCTTGGAGACGCCATCACAGAACATGTAGCCAAAATCCAGTACCCGACCAACGTCGCGGATCGCCCCTTTAGCCGCCATGGTTCCGAAGGTCGCAATCTGCGATACAGCATCTTTCCCATAACGGTCTTTGACGTATTGAATAACGCGGTCACGGCCTTCCTGGCAAAAATCAATATCAAAGTCGGGCATGGATACCCGCTCTGGATTTAAGAAACGTTCGAACAGCAGGTTGTATTGCAACGGATCGAGATCGGTAATCAGGAGGGAATACGCCACCAGCGAACCAGCACCTGAACCACGACCAGGCCCAACAGGCACACCATTGTTTTTTGCCCATTGAATAAAGTCCGCCACGATCAGGAAGTAACCGGGAAAACCCATTTTGATAATGGTGTCAGTTTCAAACTTCAGACGTACTTCATAGCGCGCGCGTTCTTTTTCGCGCTTTTCCGGATTCGGAAATAAGTGCTCTAAACGGAATTCCAGTCCACGTTTTGCTTCATAAACGAGGAAATCGTTCAGCGTCATGCCGTCAGGCGTAGGGAAATCCGGCAATTTTGGCTTGCCTAGTTCCAGGGTCAAATTACAGCGTTTAGCAATTTCAACTGAATTTTGCAGTACGCCTGGCATGTCAGCAAACAATGTCGCCATTTCTTCCTGGGTTTTAAAGCATTGCTGGTCATTAAAACGACGTACACGACGGCCGTTGGCCAGCATATCACCGTCAGAAATACAAACTCGCGCCTCATGCGCGGTGTAATCATCCTTGCTGATAAACTGCACGGGATGCGTCGCTACGACCGGCAACTTGAGTCTGTTTGCCAAGGCCACCGCAGCACGCACATGGTTTTCCATGTTGGGCTGGCCGGCACGTTGAATTTCGATGTAAAAATGATCAGGGAAAATACTATCCCAGCGTTGAGCACAACGTTCTGCTAACTCATGATTGCCATTATCTATCGCCACGCCAACATCACCAAAATGTGCGCCAGATAAGGCGATCAGACCACCGCCTTCACCGTCTTCGTGGATTTTTTGCAACCATTCATAACGAATTTCAGCGCGGCCACGATGCTGGTTAGTCAACCATGCCTGTGCCAACAACTCACACAATTGCAGATAACCTTTGCGGTTTTTCACCAACAACATCAGGCGTGAAGGCTTGTCACGGTCAACATCATTAGTTATCCATGCATCACATCCGGCGATAGGCTTAATTCCTTTGCCGCGCGCCGCTTTGTAAAACTTCACCATCGCGAACAAATTCGCCAGATCGGTGATCGCCATGGCTGGCTGTTTATCCTTCACTGCTGCCTTGATCACATCGTCAATGCGCACCAAGCCATCCACAATCGAATATTCCGAATGGATGCGCAAGTGAACAAATTGTGGGTCGCGAGGTACTGCGGGGGTAGCAGCTACTGCTTGGTCTCCGGTTGCGGGAGAAATACTCAGTTCTGTAGTCATCCCGCTATTCTACCGTGTCAGGTCGGCGGTTTATAGACTTTACGTCATACAAATTCGCAGCTCGTTTTCACGCTTCATCCTCTATCACCGAGAAGTGGCATCACTTTAGTTGTAAAAATTAAAATATTTGATCGTGAATAGTGGTTTTTTAATCAAATAAATTCACGATGACAGAAAAGTTGTCGATTTTCTTTACGGACACATTTATGCTTGAATTGAATACAGCCAATTTACATTGCTAATCAGCACGACACTGTTTTTTAGGAAATAATTTTGTCGATTTCACATCACAAAAAAGTTATCTATTTATCAGCATCAACGCCTGCCAGACTAAGCATTTTTCTTCTCTTAGCCGCTAGCTGTCAAGTCGTACACGCAGAAAATAAGAGCGATGAATCAATATTTCTCGATGATATTCCCGTTGTATTGAGTGCATCTCGTCTGACACAGCCCATCAGCGAAGCGCCGGTTGCAGTAACTGTTTTAGACCGACAAATGATACGTGATTCCGGTGCATGGGATTTATCCGAGATATTCCGTCTGGTTCCGGGCATGTATGTCGGATACCACGCTGACCCCAATTTTTATTCGGCTGACAGTACAGTTGCCTATCACGGTATGGTAACCAGCACGACTTCAGATCGGATGCAGGTATTGGTAGATGGCCGATCAGTCTATTCAGGATTATTTGGTGGGGTGAACTGGAGCGACTTACCTGTTGTATTGGATGACATAGAACGGATTGAAGTTGTACGTGGCCCAGATTCAGCCAGTTATGGAGCCAATTCCTACCTTGGTGTCATTAATATCATTACGCGTCATCCGGCCGAATCTCAGGGCGCTTCTGCATCTTTCACCTATGGGACCGGGAGAACAGAAGGCGTCTTTCGATATGGGGGTAAAACTGGTGATCTGACTTACCAGATCACCGCCAGTGAACGAAAAGATACTGGTGAAAATGACAAAATTCACAATCCCACCTCTCGAAACATTTTCTGGACATTAAATAAATTCGACAATAAAAATATCCAGATTTTTAATTTCAGAGGTGACTATCAAGCAAGTGCTCATGACACTCTGGAATTCCAATTTGGATATAACGGTGGCTCCAGACAAGCTGGCGAGTATGACAATTTTGCGTCCATCACCCGCACATCAAATAATCATTTCGAAATGGTTAACTGGCGGCGTGCGCTCGAAGGCGGCGGTGAATTGACTATCAAAGCATTTCATACTGAAGAACGAATCAATGCGCGCTTACTAGATTCTGATGGCATACAAAATGGGGATGCCTCATTTAAGCGCGATGATCTCGAAATCCAACACACGTTCTCACCTTCTGAATCGACACGTGTCGTCTGGGGTGGCAGCGTAAGGCAAGACGTCACTTATGCACCGTATTACCTGGGGGTAGAAGATAACACTTATTTATTTGGTGATTTTAAATATCGCTTGGGACGTTTATTTAGCAATCTGGAATGGCATGTGCGTCCGGACATGCTATTGAACGCTGGCGCAATGTGGGAAAATAATTCTTACACTGGAACCGAATTCACACCTCGTATAGCTCTCAATTGGCACGTTACGCCAGAACACACGATACGTATCGGGTATTCGCGGGCGACACGCTCGCCGTCAGTGTATGAAAAAGTCTATGAGGAATATTGGCGAGCACCAGATCAATATCCAAATTTACCAGAACTAAAACCGGAACGTGTCAAATCCATCGATCTTGGCTACATCGGAAAAATCGGAAAAGTGGATATCGATTTCCGTCTATTTCATGACAACTATAACGACCTGATTGACGTCAAGAATCATAAATCTTCACAAAGTGGAAATTTAAATGCAGGCAACGCCTTAATGCGCGGTTACGAATTACAAATTAAGGCCCCAATCACAGAAAAAACACATCTCACTTATGGTCTGTCCGGAGGAAGTGTAAAAAGCGACGATGTGAATGGCGTGATATACAGTGGTTCACTCCCCTCTTACAATCATCACTTGATGCTGACCCATCAATTGAATGAAGAATGGCGCAGTAGCCTGATTGCCTATCAAATTGCCAAAACAAAGCTCAATCAGACCGACTACAACCCTGGTCAGGGACGAGGCTATTACATTGATGGAAATAAGCGTTTTGACGGAAAAATCTCACGACGCTTTTTATTTTCTGGACGCCAGACCGAAATAGCTTTCATCGTTCAGAATATTGCTAACTCACATTATTTTGAATACCGTCACGATAATGAGGTTCCAGGTCGCCTGGCACGCATCAACCTCAAGATGGATTTCTGACGCATGCAATGGTTTTGCTTGAATCTTCGCAAGCAATCATCATCGATACAGATGCTGAAAGCCTTTGTTTTTGCTATTTTTTTGGGGTTTGCAAGTACCAGTTATGCGGTTGACGGCGTCACTATTTTATTGAGTGAAGAAGGTGGCGCGTATTCAGAGTTCGCGATCGATTTGGGCAATATATTGGCGCAGTCAAGCAGCAATCGACTCACTGTTAAAATCATTGCGCTCAATAGATTAAGTCCCGACGATTTGCCGCGCAACACCAATAGCCAAATTTTAATCGCGGTCGGATCATCTGCCATGGTAGCAATGGCACAAAAGCCGCCAGCGATGCCTGTACTCAATGTGCTAGTACCACAAAGTAGCTATGTGAAAGCCGTAAAACAAAATAACCGATTACAAGATAGCCGCAGATTTTCAGCCGTATTTGTCGATCAATCATGGGCCCGGCAGTTTGGTCTGATCCGAGTCAGCATGCCAGGTCATCCCCGCGTCGGTATATTGCTAGGCAAAGAGTCAGTCGACATCATTCCTGGTCTACAAACCGCGGCAAAAGAATCGGATGTTACACTCAATATTGAAACTATTTCTGAAGATGCCGAACTACTGAGCGCTTTACGCAAATTGCTCTCTATCAGCGATGCGGTGTTAGCCGTGCCAGATGCACGCATTTACAATAGGAATAATATTCCCAGCATTTTGCTCACCAGTTACCGGCAACAAATTCCGCTATTTGGTTTTTCAGCGTCCTATGTTAAAGCTGGTGCTCTTGCAGCCATTTATAGTCTGCCAAATCAGATCAGCCAACAAGTTGCAGAAATTATCGCCAATCTCCCTGCAAGCGGCAATCTTCCTGCGCCACAGTTTCCTAAATATTTTTCAATTACGACCAATCCCCAGGTGGCGCGTTCGCTCAATATTGGGATCGCTCCTGAACCTGAATTGCAATACAAACTTAAACATCTTACGGAGCACGCCCAATGAAACAATGGCAGCTCTCTCAACGTATTCTTTTTCTGGCCCTGGCACCAGTGTGGACTATCACGATCTTGTTGACGATAATGGTCGTGATCGTCGGTATGACAGAAATTGATGGGGCGTTAAAAGAGCGTGGCGCACTGATCGCGCGACATCTGAGTAGTGCCTGTGAATACGGTGCATTTTCAGGCAATCGGGACGTCTTGCAGGCATTGACACAAGCAACTATGAAAGAAGAGGATGCCCAGGCAGTCATCGTGACCGATGCCTTCGATCACGTACTGGCCACCAGCGGCAAACCAGATAATATTGACGCCACCTATAGTAGCGCTGCACTACAAGGAAAAATCCTTAAAGGAAAGCACAGCAGCTTTATTTTTGGCATGCCGATCTATCAGGGGATACCTGCTTCAGATAGCTTTGAGCTGATCGATCACCCTCAAAGCGAATCATTGAACAAGACCAAATTACTTGGCTTTGTTTATCTTGAGTTAAGCACTGCATCCAGCAAACAAGAGAAAACCTTGTTTGTATTTTTTACTCTGCTGATTGGCATCATCGGAACCGCCGCCGCTTCTATTCTTGCACTACGTATGAGCCGCGATCTGACGCAGCCACTGTCGCGTCTGATTGATGGTGTTCATAGTATGGCTAAAGGTGAATTTGGCACCCGAATCAAAGCGGATTCCGGTGGCGAATTGCAAGATCTTGAAGAAGGCTTCAACCTGATGGCTGCCGAAGTGCAGAACAGCCATGAAAAAATGCTCGAAGTGAATACCAATCTTGAACACCTCGTGGCAGAACGCACACGTGAGTTAGAATTAAAAAACCTCGATCTGGAATATCTGTCCAATACCGACCGTCTCACAGGCTTATTCAACCGATTCAAATTAGAGACCATCCTTGAAGAAGAACACCAGCGCAGTCAGCGTTATGGTGGCAGCTTCTCGATTGCGATTATCGACGTCGATAAATTCAAAGCCGTCAACGATACCTATGGCCATTCAGTGGGCGATCAGGTACTGGTAAGTATCGGTATCATTTTGCAAGAAAACATTCGCAGTATCGATGCCGCAGGACGCTGGGGCGGTGAGGAGTTTCTGGTGATTTTCCGTGAAACCTCGGTACAAGCATCGATAGTCATTGCAGAAAAATTACGCGAAACAATTGCTAGCCATCCGTTCCACATGGTCGGTACACTCACCGCCAGTTTTGGTGTCACCGAATACCGGCACCCGGACAGCATTTTGGAAATGATGATACGCGCCGATGCTGCCCTTTACGAAGCAAAGCACAAAGGCCGCAATCGGGTTGAGTTTAGTGCGCATTGATATTGTGCATTGCTACTAAACATTACTACTGAACATTACTACTGAACATTACCAGTGAACAATTAAGACATCAGACAAAAGAGCGGTCAATCGAATCTCTCATGCCACACACCTCGTTGCCCGCGTGAATAAAGATCATGTCAAAAAAATATGGCTACTCACAAATTTCCGCTTATTTTTTAAGCAAAAGTTACTCTAACACGTGCATCGATGCTTGACTTCGCTATCAAAACGCAAACAAACGTACTTTCTGTGCTGCGCTACGGTAAAATGCAGTTTATCCCGTGAAGGAACTACTGAGGTTCGCGTATGCGCCCCCGGAGCTGCTCAGGTGCGCCATGCACGTCATCGTGCGATAAACCGCGCTAACGGCCTGTTCAGCCCACGTTGAGCCGCAAAAGCAAATCTTCAGTCCCGCTATTTTCGTTATTCGTATTCAACCTAATATTGACCAGTACAATTTATGAGCAAAGACAACAAGCCAGCCGCAGCAGCAACCGACGCACCGGTTTCCAACTTTTTGCGCGCCATTATCGACAACGATCAGGCTGCTGGCACTTACCAACGTGAAGGCATGCCTGGCGTGATTACGCGTTTCCCACCAGAACCTAACGGCTATCTGCACATTGGTCATGCCAAGTCGATATGTCTCAATTTTGGTCTGGCACGCGATTACGCTGGCCGTTGTCATCTGCGCTTTGATGATACCAACCCAGAAAAAGAAGACCAGGAATACGTTGATTCCATCATGGACAGCGTTAAGTGGCTGGGTTTTGACTGGCAGCAACCAGCATCCAACGGTGGCGGCAATCATTTGTATTTTGCCAGCGACTATTTCGACAAGTTTTACGCCATTGCTGAATACCTGATCGAAGCTGGCCACGCCTACGTCGATAGCCAATCCGCTGAAGATATGGCTGCTAATCGTGGTGACTTTTCTAAGCCAGGTGTGAACTCGCCTTTCCGCGATCGTGCCCCGGCAGAATCTTTAGATTTATTCCGCCGTATGAAAGCTGGTGAATTTAAAGATGGCGAACACATCGTGCGCGCCAAGATCGACATGGCCTCACCCAACATGAACATGCGTGACCCAGCGATCTACCGCATCCGTCACGCGCATCACCACCGCACCGGCGACGCTTGGTGTATCTACCCGATGTACGACTACGCACATCCGCTGGAAGACGCGATCGAAAACATCTCGCATTCGATTTGCACCTTAGAGTTCCAGGATCACCGCCCGTTCTACGACTGGATCATCGAACACGCGGCGCAAGGTGGCTTCGTTCATCGTCCTGTTCCACGCCAATACGAATTCGCACGTCTGAATCTGACCTACGTCGTCACCAGCAAACGTAAACTGCGCAAACTGGTGGAAGACAACATCGTCAGCGGCTGGGATGACCCACGTATGCCAACCATCGTTGGTATCCGCCGTCGCGGTTACACACCAGAATCTATCCAGGCTTTCTGCGAGCGCATCGGCGTGACGCGCTCTGATGGCTGGATCGACTACAGCACCTTAGAAGGCTGCCTGCGCGAAGACCTCGACCCCAAAGCCTCACGTGCGACGGCGGTATTGCGCCCATTGAAGCTCATCATCGACAATTTCCCTGAAGGTGAAAACATTGCGTGCACAGCGCCGATTCATCCACATCATCCAGAACTTGGCAACCGTGAATTCACGATCGGCAAAGAACTGTGGATAGAGCAAGAAGACTTCATGGAAGAACCCGTTAAAGGCTACTTCCGCCTGTTCCCTGGCAATAAAGTCCGTCTGCGTTACGGCTACGTCGTTGAATGCACAGGCTGCGACAAAGATGAAAACGGTAAGGTTATTGCCGTCCATTGCAACTACTTTGCCGACAGCAAATCCGGCACCGAAGGCAGCGCCTATTACAAAGTCAAAGGCAACATCCACTGGGTCAACGCCGCTGACGCGCTTGAAGCCGAAGTGCGCCTGTACGACCGCCTGTTTACCGACGCCAACCCTGATGCCGGCGGCAAAGATTTCATGACCTTGTTGAACCCTTCATCCTTAGAAACCATCCGCGCCTTTGTCGAACCGGGCGTCGCCAACGTCACCCCAGATACCCGCCTGCAATTCGAACGCCACGGCTACTTCGTCGCTGATCGCGTTGATAGCGTAGTTGGGAAGCCAGTGTTTAATCGGATTACGACATTGAAAGATTCGTTCGGTAAATAAATCTATACAAAAAAAGGGCAGCTTTTATCCATTAAAAGTTGCCCTTTACATTTACCTGAATCAATCACAAGATTGATGAAAGTCTCGATCAATAGCCAATCAAAGTGGTGATTTTAGGATCGATGAACAAATCTGCATTTGTCCATCGACCCGTGGTCGGCGCAGCTAGCATCGCATTCAAATCAATGATCGCAATTTGGTAAAAAACATAATTGCCGTCATAGCCGCCATTCAACAAAAATCCATATGGTTTATTACCGATATTAAATGTCGCCAAGGCGTGTGGATCATGTGGTGCGAACGTGTAGCTCGATTTTGCATTTTGGTCCAACAGTGAAAGGATCGGAGCTGAAATCAGAAAGGGCAAACAAGGTTTGTACCGAGCTTGTCGCAGAAGTCAGGGTTGCTGTCGGAGATGTTGCCTGAGCGCTGCTTAGCAAATTCGTAGCACGCGCGGAAATTGCAGAGGTCAAGGGATTGAGATGTATAGATGAATGTCCTGCGGGTATCTTGGCGATCAGCACTTGGAATATCGGTCCATTTTGGGCAGTGGCGTCCGCCCCATTATTATAATTTCCGCCGCTGGATACCAAAACTAGTGGTTCGCTTGGCTGACTGGTCAACAAAGAGAGTGTTATTCGGCCAAGAACCTCACAAAGAGAATTTAACTTGATCCTCTTGGACTGCTACATTAACACATAGCCTTTCTTCTCTTTTGTTTCTGAACTTATTGTGAGCGATTTAATTTGCAATAATGCTTTCTAAACTTCAAAATTAGTTTCAGTCAATACCGATTAGATGTGTTGAGTAGATAAAATACATGCGTGTACGTCGTCATGTTTCGCCAACAGAATTCAAAATAAATTCCCAAACCTCATAATGTATAAATTTCGGATTATTCATCAATCTGAATATTGATCGTTGCAGCCTTACAAGAAGCAAGCACAAGCCTCCACATTGGAAACGGTTCCCAATGTGAAAACCTCACCTCATTATGTATTCGATCAGCAGGTAAAATACCTGGCAGACCAATAGCATTCAGAATCTGTCGCCACTCTGTAAGAGCTTTTGGCAGATGCGTGCCTCGCAGTTTTGTCAGTGCCTCCAACTCGCACCATGCAGCGAGAAAAGTTCCTGACTCAACATTAGGCACGTATTGTCTATCAAATAAAATCTCAAATCCCGACAGCTCATTTTCCCGGTGTCGGAATTTTTCCAAATCAATTCCGAAATGATAATGGGGGCTTATGGCAACAGCGACACGTCCATGACGATGAGCAACCGAGCATTTAATCGGGTAACCGCTAACGTTGAGGGGGCCAGTTGTGCGATCAAACTCTATCGTCTTGGGATCGATACCGATATATCGAGCTATTAACAGGCGTAATGCGACCCGAGCAGCAATAAATTCCTGCCTTTTGCTTTCTCGGGCTATCGCTTTTGCACGGTCACTTTCCGCTACCGATAACACGCTCAATCCAACATCTAAAGCGGCGGTAGACTTTAGCCCCAAAACCCATACAGCAATGCCATCTGCACCAACCGAAGGTGGCTTAAGAAACTGCACAGCATTCTCTATCAGTCAATGTTAATAGTGATTGATACAGGTTCTCTGGCATGGTTCTGAGTGTGCGTGTTTGCGCCGAAAGACAGACCAACTTAGCAGCGATCAGACACAGGCATTCCGACTGATATTCAAATCTTGTCTCCCATATAGAATACGCTTCAGACAGTTTTTGAATCCTAGTGGCGACCTGCAACTTTTGTCCGAGAAACGCAGGCTTTTGATAGTTTGCATTGATAGCGCGAACTACCAAAAGACAGATGCTTTCAGTTTCAATTTTTGAGAATGGATGGTTAATATCTAGCAAAAGTCGATGCCTGCTTCGCTCAGCTTGCTCAATGTAACGTCCGTGGTACACAACGCCACCAGCGTCTGTGTCGGCATAGCTGATAAGCCATTCCATCATTGTCAGCTGTGTCATGCAGGCACCACGACTGCAGCAAAATGGTCTCCACCTACTGACGTGTAAACGACAAGCGAGGCTTGTCCCTTTTCCACTGTCGGTACGTTTCCCAGAACTGCCTCAGCGGCAAGAGCAAATAACATAGGCAACAAGGCAGAAAACGCATGACCATAGGTTGGGGTCGGATCGAGTCGTTGTGGTGAAAAGCCACCAAACACCGTACTTATTGCCTTCTCCTGAGCGAACCATCGTAATGTATTTCCTTCATGGGCAATACAAATGCTATGTATCGAATTCACATCTAAATTCGCCTCTTTCAATGCCAACCTAATTGCGCGAGCAATCCCTTCACCTTCCGAAGGTGTCGAATACCCGGCCCCATCTTGCGTCAAAGCATGCCCAGCAACCTCAGCCAAAATGCGACGCCCGTTTGCAGATGCGCTTGTTTCTTGCTCAAATAAAAGTGCAACTGCACCTTCTGCAAACGCATAACCGCATTGCAGCCCATTGTCACTTTCTGTCGCCTGTAAACCCAAGACACATCCCAACGAAATTAAATCTGGTGTCAATTCATCTGCGCCAAAAGTAATAACGCGTTGCTGACGCCCAAACTCTACCAATCGCAATGCGTAGTCAATCGCGGCAGCCGAACCACACATAGTCGTATTGAAACCTTTAATTCCATATGCAATCGAAACCTGGCCTGCAGCCGCATTCATTGTCGTCATAGGAAAGTGCGTTGCGCTTGCAAACGCGGCACCATCCACAAAGACGCTTTCCATAAATTTTTCTAGTGAACGATGCGCGCTATATGTGACACCGCCAATCAATCCATTTTCTAACGGATCATCAAGCAAGGTGTCATATAAATCAGTACTTTCAATCAATTCATCGACTGCTTTAATAGCAAATTTAATCATCGGTGAGGAACGCGCGAACGGTCGCAACTTACCGGTGAATGGCAGCGGCTCAATTTTTGCTACCTTACAAGCACTCTTATCGTCCCAAATAGCCGTCGTTTTACCCGATAAAATATAAGTCAACCAATTAGCTCGTGTCACGCCGCCAGGTAAATGTAAGCCATATCCAGAAAGCACGGCACGTCTGCGTTGACTAAGCTGCGGCGTGTACTTACCGATGCTTCGAGAAACCACGATTGAAGAGTTATTTCCACCAAAGCCATAATTATTGCAAATAAAGGTCTCGCATTTTCCAGGACGAGCCGCATTGGGAATGTAATCCAGATCAGCACGCCCTGGGCGTGTTCCTTTAAAATTAAGTGTCGGTGGTAGCATGCCGCGTTCAGCCAACAAGACTGTCAACAGCAATTCGAGAATACCACTAGCGCCCAAAGTGTGACCAAGAAACGATTTTGGTGAACTTGTTGAGATACCGTCACCAAATATGCGTGCGGTGGCAAGTGACTCTGGAATATCATTGGCGTCAGTTCCGGTGCCATGTGCCGAGACATAATCGATGTCAGAAGGATGCAGCCCAGCATTGGCCAATGCCCCATACACCGCAGCCTCTATTCCGCGGCCTTCAAGGTCAGTCGCTGTTTCATGATACGCGTCGCCAGACAAGGCATACCCCAATAATTCAGCGCGAGGCACGACTCCTCTTTGTTGCGCCTGAGATAATCTCTCCAACACAACCGCGCCTGCACCTTCGCCTAAAGAAATTCCAGATGGAGTTGAAAAAGGTGCCGCGGGTTGCTGACTCATTGCACGTAGGCAATTAAATCCTGCGACGATAGATTCTGATATGGTATCAGTACCTACAACTACAACAAGATCAGCCCGATCCTGCCGCAGTAAATCATATGCCATTCCGAGTGCAGTATTACTTGAAGCACATGCCGAAGAAACGGTCACGCGCGAGCCAAGTGATTGCAACTCTCGACAAACCAAAATTGCGGCATGATCGGTAAGCGCTGCCCATACTTCATGCGGAAAAATGAGTTTCATCCGCTTTGTCAGAATTTTTTTAAAAATTTTCTCTATGTGTTGGATACCACTATGTGATGTACCCACGACCACAGTGAGCCGCTCTGGTGAAACCTGCTTCAAATCTAGTTTAGCGGCAGCGACGGCATCACGTACACAAGCAAGCGCAAACCAAGCGCCTCGATCTGCCATATGCAAAGTCTCATGCGACAGTCCAAATTCAGTATCATTGGGCGCGAATTCCGAAACGAGATCACTAACTAATTGGCTACCGTCAAAGGAGCTTGCATGCGAAAAGCAATTAGAACCAGAAAGTACGGCGTTGGTGAAGCTTTCCTCATCGCGTCCCAATGGTGTGCATATGCCAATCCCACTAATAACGATTGCATGGGGAGATAAAATTTTGCCAGACATAAGTCAACTTAATTTTTTAACGTTTAAAACCACCATCGATTTTGAGCGTCGTACCACGCACATAACCTGGACGAAGAAGAAATGAAACCGCAGCTGCCACCTCGCCGGGCTCGCCCATGCGGTTCGCTGCCGTCCCCTTCAGAATATGTTCATACATGCTAGAACTAAGTTCGCTCACCATATCCGTGTTAATAAAACCTGGTGCAACTGCATTGACTTGCAATCCGAGCTTGCCGTATTTACGCGTCAACAATTGCGTGAATCCGATGAGCCCACCTTTGCTCATTGCATATCCCACTTGCCCCTCTTTACCAACGACACCCGCGAGCGATGCGACATTAACGATCATCGGATTTTCACTTTTCAATAAAAATGGTAACGCTGCTGAAGTCAAACGCATTGTCCCAATGAGATTTGTGTTGAGTACGCGTTCAAAGCGCGCAGATTCCATAGACAGAAATGAACCATCATCAGTCATGCCAGCATTATTAACAAGTGCATCAAGACGGCCGCATGCTTCCACTACTTTCGCAGGAAGACATCGGGTCGATTCAGAATCAGCGAGATCAGATTGAAATAATTGAAAAGCGTAACCACGACGTTTCCAACGTTCTTCACATTGTTTTGCTGACTCAATATTGTCCCGAAAGCTGACAGCAATTTGCCATCCTTCGGCCGCCAGTTGTTCAGCAACAGCGAGACCAATACCACGCGTTCCTCCAGTAATCAGAACTGTTTGCATCTCATCCACCTAAATATTAAATTCCGGCATACCGACGCCGAGAGAAAGCACCATACCGACAATAGGAAGACTTGGAACTTCACTAAGACGACAAATGGTGTCAGCAATTTCGTTAGCGTTTATGGGCTTAAATTTGAGAGCGAAGGCTTTTAACCCATCGCGCGCGGATTTCCATTCGCCATCAGATAATTGCTCACGATATGCCTGCAGTGAAATAGCATTGACTTTCACCTCAAATCTAGCAACTTCTTTGGCTATACTTTTTACAGCAGCAATTCGTGCCTTGGAGACAATCGAAGAAATAGGAACCGGTACATAGTAAGCGGCACTTTCTTCTTGCACCAGTACCCAAATCACGCCCTCCCCAGCGCGTGCCAACAGCAACGCAAATGCTTGCAACTCACGTAAGAAGCCGGGTAAATCTTCGCTTAACTGAGTGATGAGTTCCTCCATGTCGCCATCGTCTCGCAGCACGCCAAATTCATCTTTTGCTTTAAGATTAAAAACAATACATTGCGGTGCTTTGCGTGAATCAAACCAGTCAACAAGTTTTTCAGCTGGATCGGAAGTAACGACATGTTCAACACCGGACATCGTACTAAATGCTGGATATTCGCTACGTGTATGAAGCACGACTTCATGACCAACTTCAAAAAAACTGCTCGCTAATGCAGATCCCAAATGACTGTCTGCATCTAAAATCAAGACTCTCATTTCTTCGATCCTTGCAAAAGTCCGATTGCATAAAGCCACGACGCAGATTCAAGTGCCATAATCCCAACTCGCGTGACACCAGGGATCAGCACGCCTCGCTTTAATGCAATATCAATGGCGCGGAAAATTGCTGCCGCAGGTGCGTTACCTGTTTCATCGCCAACGTAGAATTGCTTGGCATCCAGAGGATGACTTTGGTTAAGTTCCATCAGAGCGCCGTTTGCCTGCGGTACAATGAGCAAATCGATGTTATCTACGGAACTGATGTGTGACAAAAACTCTTTTCGCATAAGGTCGACTACCTGTGGCAATGCTTTCTTCATAGATCGGTGATCATGCGCTGGGACGCCATGGGTCAGATGAAAACCGGTATTTAAATTTGTAAAGGAGGAAGTTACGTTCAAAAAATCAATATCTAAACCTGTTAGTCCTGTATTGTCAGAGGATTTGCGTTTAAGTACGATGGCACCTGCACCATCCCCGAACACGGCAGCATTCATCACCTGTTCAGTGCGCAAATCTGTTTTATTCAATAGCGGTGTATAAAATTTATCTGATAAAAAATCTGCACCACAAATTAATACGCAATGGCATTGATTCGCTTGCAACATCGCTTGCGCTATTTTCAATCCCTGCATGCTTGCAGCACAACCGCCACGAATGTCGAGTATCTGGCACTGATCTATTCCTAATCTTTTTTGTAGTTCAAAAGGAAACGGTGGCAAATCATGATCTGGCGTAGCCGTTGCTGTAATCAGAAAGTCGACATCTTTCACGTCAATGTTTGCGCTACGTATAGCTGCATCACCTGCGCGAGCCGCCATTTCCAGACAATTCAACCCTTCCTCCAGCGGTATTCCCGTTTCGGGGGAAACTGCAAAATAGCGACTCTTAACACCAAAAAAGCGCATCATAGTACTGACGGGTACATTCAAAATTTCCTCAATGCGGGCATTCGTGATCGGTTCACCGGGAGAATATGAACCAACCCCAACCACACTAATTGATTCAAAAATTGGATCGTTCATAAACCCTTCCATTTCAACATTACCGCTATTTTTTTTAAGCGCATGATTTATCGATTTCCCGATTGAATTGTTGAAGCCGATTTAATATGTAATCGGTCAGTTGTCCGAGAGAATGACAAGTAGTTTCGATAAAGTTTTTGTTGATTTCTTCGAACTTGAAGCCAAATTTTCGCTCAACGCCAACCAATAAATCCAAGACATCGACAGAGTCCAGACCTAAATCACTTTCATCCAACAAGAATGCATCATCGGAGATTGATTCCAATGTAAAACCCATTTCCGCTAACTCAAGACGTTCAAGCAAAAGCTCTTGTTTGATATAGTGCAGAATGCTGTGTTTAGTCCAATGCGTGTTCATAGCTTGAATTTCCCTTCTGGTTAAAAGAATCGGTTTTTAAACTTTGATGTAAAACTATTTCTGCGCGTGCGCAACGTGTGTCACCAAGATAGACAGTGCATTTAAAATTTTCGATACGCGTACCCTCTAAATTGGTAGCAATTTCTCGCGGCACACGCCGTGCTTCAATGCGAACCTTGTCGCCCGGACGAATTTGGCGATTAAAATTTGCCGAGTAAATTTGGGCCAGATAGCCATGCATCGGCTGCCCAACATCATGATTCATCCACAATCTGCATAGCTGCGCCATCGCCTCTAATAGCAACACACCAGGCACTATCGGTTCATCAGGAAAATGACCAGCGAAATATTTCTCACGGATGTCAAAGTATCGATAGCCAACTATTTTTTTTCCATCGTTCTCTAACATGGCATTATCAATAAACAAAAATGGCTTTTTTTGTCTCAAAAAAAGATCGGGGGAAATCGTTTCGTTCATCATTTCTCACATTAAATTTCTACATAAACACGCAACTGTCCTTCTGCCACTACGTGACCTTCGCAGCTTGCTCCAATATCAATGGTGTAAAAGGGATGGCTCACTTGTAAAAGCTTCGCCTGCAGGCGCAGTGGCTTACACGAAATAGGGTAAGAAAAATTTATTGAATCGAAACCAACAACATATCCGCGCCGCGTCGCCAACTGTGACATCACCAGAAAACTACTCGCCTGCGCAAGAGCCTCTAGCACGACATAGGGTGGCACATATTCTTTTGGACGAAAGCTCTGCTCATCATGCTCTGCCATCCATGCGACAATACTTCCTTGCCCGATATCTAAACTCTCGACATAATCAATAAAACGAAATGGAGGTTTTTGCTTGAGTGATGCGATCTCTGGCAAAAACTCAGATGGTTGATTTGAATGGTTCATTGATCTTTTTTAGAAATTATCTATCGCCATGTGCTTGATGCGAACGTGATGAATTGGAACGAGCGGGACATGTTCACCACTAATAAATTGTCGATGCAATATACTTGTCGTCAACATCAGTAGTACCGACTGGCTATCCACACTCGTCAATTCGGTAATTGGAGATTTTCGGCAACGCTCAAGAATCATCTGCGCATAGTCTGCATCAAGCCATTCCAGGTTTGCGAGCGAGCGAGCATTTAAGTACTCATCAATCAATTTTTCACCACTTATTGATTTGATGAGATGTAAGTCGGGAGACAAATATGATTGTTTTCGTCTACTAACGACAACCTCTGGCAGTTGCGTTCGATAGGCCGCACGCAGAATAGATTTTTCTTCCAAGGTAGCGTTTAAACACCATTCTTCCGGTAGTGAAAGAGCAAAGTCGACGACATCATTATCCAAAAATGGAGAGCGATTCTCGACTCCATAAGCAGCAAACATTCGGTCACCTTGCGAACTCAGCAAATAACCAGAAAGAAGTAATCGATATTCTATTTGCCGCGCGCGTTGCATCGGCGTTAAGCCATTCAACGTAGGCTGGGATTGTCGCCATCTATCACCAAATTCATTCAGTGACATGGATCTGCGTAATAACCGACAAGAAAGCCGGCTATTACTAAAACGTATTAAATGCGAAAAAAATGGATGCTCAAGCTTATCGTGACGTTCCACACTTAGCTCAACCCGTTTCAGATCAGTGGCACCCCATTTCTGATAAAGATCGAATAATTGTGTTAACCTGTTACCATCCCGACTTGAACGAAGTCTTACTTCTTTAAAAAGATCGTAACCTAGGAAGGCCTCATCAGCACCTTCACCTGTCAGGACCGCTGATACCCCTGACTGTTTCACCATGTTGGCAAGAAGCAGCATGGGAACTGGCGCACTACAATTAAATGGCGTCTCAGCGTGCCACACAGCCTGATGCAAAGCCAACGCAATCGCCTGCGAATCTGCGTAAAGACTTGCGTGTAAATAGCCACAATAATCTGCCATCTGCCTTTGCATAGATGACTCATCAAATTTAGCATGGTCAAATGCAACGGAGAATGCACGTTTTGCACTTCCCGATTGTTTGTGTGTTTCAACTGCAACGATGCCAGAATCAAGACCACCACTAAGAAGGATACCCAGATCTTTATCGCTGCGATGACGTAGCAGTGTCGCATACCCCAAACGCTGACGTAACTCTTCGCAAGCATCAGCATAGGTGCCGGAAAAATTAGGCTCGTTGACCGTCAAACTAATGTACCGTTGCGAGACAAACACATTGCTTTTCCACTCTAAGACAGTGCCCGGCTGTACTTCGTACACGCCTTTAAATACCGTCTCTCCTCCGATCAGGGCGCCGCTGAAAAACACTTCCGCCAAACTTACCGGATTGAATTCAAATCGAAAATGATGCAGAGCCATAAATGCTTTTAGCTCTGACGAAAAGGCCAAACCAAGGTGCTGCTGCGTAAAAAACAATGGACGTTTTCCATAGCGATCTCTTGCCAGTAAAAGACGTTGTTCTAAGCGATCGTAGAAGGCGATTGAAAAACCACCATTGAAGCGTGACAGCGCATCTTTACCCCACGTTATTAGTGATTTGAGAACGACTTCAGTATCACAATCCGTCCTGAAATCATCGTGAAATTGAAGAAGTTCACGTCGGAGAGATCGATAGTTATAGACCTCTCCGTTGTAGGCCAGCCAATATCGACCACTTAAATCACTGCAAGGTTGATCACCATTTTGCGGATCCATCATCGCCAAACGAACATGTCCAAGTGCGCAGAACTCATCGTGTACGACACATGCATGGTCGGGCCCGCGATGTGCAAGGAAACGCAGCATTAAAGCCACTTGATCTGATAACTGAACTTCTGCACCAGAAGTTTGAATTAATCCCGCAAAACCACACACATCGCCCCCTTACGCACATTAAATGAACCATCCAATTGCCATTGGCGGTTCGAATTATATGCGCAACGTAACGTTGCGTAACATGCTGTAGCTTTCTTTTTCTTTATTTATTATTTTTTTACATTTTCTGTGACAACACAGCATCACTCGGCCACTGCGAAGCAAAGTTCTGAATGTTGGATTATCCCTTCATATCTACCGTTCCAGAAATGCTGTCACGCGTGTTTGGGTTGGATTTGTACGCGATGTACTTTTGGGTATCAAACAATCCCATGAAGCGGAAATTCACTTTCTGGCATTGCCATTCTCCCTTCTGATTCCGGTATCCGTAATAGCCATTCTCAAAATGGGCAACGATTTGATTGGCAAAGTCACGTGCCTGCGCAGCACCACGGCTAAAACCGACAATATCGATGTCGAAAGGAGTCGCATGATCAACGGAATCTGAATAATCATTAAGGTACTTATTGGTGTGCAGATCTTATTGGTCGAGGATGTTTTCCTGACTGAGTACGCGGCGACTGCTGCGATCATAAAAATAGCGACTCGCGGAGGGTTGATCGCCACGGATACTGGCAACAGCGATGAGACGATCACGGCCATCGTAGGCAAAGCTTTGTTGTTGGGATTGTGATGCTTGTGCTGTTTGTGCTGTTTGTGCTGTTTGTGCTGTTTGTGATATGTGCGGGCTTGCGGTATGCAATAAGTTCCCTTGTCTGTCCCACAGATAGCGGTGATCCAACACAGCCATTGGATCACGCGGAACACCCAGTGCACCGGGTAAGTTGGACGGTCTCGCCGGTATCACCGGTATCGCTGGTGCCGCATGCGCAGTGCGGATTCCCAATACCGCATTGATTGGCGTTTCAGTGTTCATACTTAAAACGCTGTTGCTTTGAGATTGAACTTTGCGGTAGACGAGGCGCCCCAGTGCGCCTTCGCGGCTGCGTTCTGCACGGGCTTCGATGCCGTTACCGGTGATAGCGTGTTTTAAGCCAATGAGATCACGTTGCAGGTCTTTGGCGATGGTTTGCGTTGGACTAAGCCAGCGTAACCAGGAGGTGGCGATGCGTTCACGTTTGACACTGGTCACCTGGCCTTGTCCATTGCGTTCAAACACAAGGTCGCTGCCGTCGGGCAGGCTGGTGCTTTGCAGGGTGCCCTGATCGTCAAATTGGTAGCGCGTGATGTGGGTGCGTTCACCAGCGGGGGTATGGAGGGTGACGATACGGGCGGTACGCAGGCCGCGTTGGCCATACTCATAGCGTTCGCTTTGTGTGGGATGGTGCATGGCAAGCAGGTGTGAATAAACTATTTGATCACGTTTCCACTCTCTGTAAAATGACTCTCACCGTTTGATCTGACTAACTGTTTAAAGTTTTCAACAATATTTTCAGATATGTTCACATCAGAAGAATCAAGCAGATTGATCGCCGCTGGTGCTTTTCCAAACCAAAATCCTTTATAAATAATTTTGTTATTGCGAACAACAGCGCCATCTGCATCTCTTAACTTAATCGCCGCATCGTAGGCTTTGGCTTCACCTTGACCATGAATAATGATGGTATTGTTTTCAATGATACTACCTGGGCCATACATGTAAATCGCTGTGTGTCCGTCAACGTCGATCGTACTATTTCTGATGATGTTTCCAGCTCCACCCATAATGACGCCCCGCCAACCGGCTTTTATGGCCATCTTATCCACCAAATTATTTGTAGCCTGGTAAGTGGGAGCTTTTTTATCGAGCGTTTCTGACGCAGGCAAATCTTCATAATCCGGATAGCCAACTCGTCTTATGTTTGCATATGATGGCAAACTGGTGACTCTAATTTCACCGTCACCATTTTCGAGACTGACGGCCGTAGCTTCCTTCGCGCCAGGAACAATGATGGATCCATTTCTCACAAAGACATGACGTATTCCGCCAAGCGACCTCAAACCTGTCGAATCCTCAATATCAGATTTTAATATATGGTTTTTCATGTCAATATCAAAAATATTTTCTTCCATTGGGTTATCACTAAATATCGCTTTATTTGATAATTTATGAGAGCTAGGCTTTGAATCACTTATTTCCAAAAGAGCTTCGGAAGGTCGACGATAATTCATCGAATGAATGTCAAAAACTTGTTGCTGTACTAAATCAAAATTCAAACAATAACTACCTGAGCTTTGAATATATACAGTCATCCAATGTGGGTTATTTTCATGCTGAATCGAAATGCAGTCATTTGCGATTGACAGATTCGATTCTGTAGAAATTAGAAATAAAGCTGCTAAGAAAATAAATTTTTCCATTTTTTTTCTTTCAAGTACAAGTTGGGAGAATAGTACCCGGATAATTTAATTGGTCTAATGCTTTCTCACTTTTATCGCAAAGGTTCGTGTTTCGATTTTTCTGCGCAGTTGACTTTAGGTATCCCATATAATTCGGCGATTGAGGATTTACTAAATTTATGTCCTTTAGACTAGGATTTAGATCGCTCCAACCTTGCAAAATTGACTGCAATAAAGATATTTTTTTACTTGTCGAAGGATTTTTTGGATCAAATCCATCCCCTTCGTTTTCTGGTATCGCATTAAAGTCTTTGAGGATTTGTTCAATATCAGTAATTCTTTTTGCCTTGGATGAATCACCAAAACTTTTTAACTTCTCAAATACTTCCTTTTCCGTTTCCAGAGTTCTTTCTTCATTGTGATTCCAATTCATTGCTCCCGGAAACGGCATAGGAGCAAGATGGTTATAGGTGTAGTCTGGATTGCTTCCATATCCTCCATGACCTAAACCTATATCCAATGCAAATGGGTGGTTGTTTGAATCCCTATGTGCAAATGTATCTTCAAATGCATGTAAATATTCCCCCATAAATTGGAGCTTGGTACATGCATTGTTGCTCAAGTTAGTTTCGCCATTGACTTTAGATACCGCTGAGTAAAGGCGATCGAGCTGAGTATTTTGAGGATTGATGAAATCGGCATTATCACTCGGCGTGCCGTAATCATCGACGCCACCTTTTATCAAACCTGTTTTTGGATCAACAGTTGAAGGTATCATCGTAAAGTGATAAGACAAGAGGCGCGCTCTATGATCGTCGTCTAAGCCGCTTTTTAGATTCATTGGTTCAGTAAGAGGATTGTCGTCCACATATTGAGCGGCTAACGCCAAAACACGTGCATCGCCAACGTCCATGCCCGCAGCAACGGCTAAAAAGAACGTCATATAGTAATGAATATCGCTTTGATACAACCCCGTCGGATCAATCTTATTTAGTGGATCGCCTTGCGCATACAAGTACGCATCCGGGCCATCGCGGTAGCCGCGGGGGTGAGATAGCGGCCTGTGCCTGGGTTGTAGGTGCGATGCCAGTTGTCGTGCAGGCCGGTTTCGGCGTCGTAGTATTGGCCGGGTAAGCGAATATTTAAGGTGACTTGTTTGTGTTCACGTGATTGTTTTTTATTGGTACTTTCATTCTGATCAAACGTGACGCGTCCCCATTCGCTGATGTTGGCTTTCCAGACGATGTGTTGGCTGGCATCGGTCATGGCGATGGGAGCTGCACGGTGATCGGTCTGGATGAAGTAGGTAGCATCGGCATCGAGTTTTGCGATTGGCGTGCTGGTCTGGCCTTCGTTAAAGTACAGGTATTGGGTGCTGATCTTGCCGTCGGTGTTGATTTCGGCGACGAGTTGATTTTGCAGCCACAAGAAGTAAGTTGTTTTACCTTGTACGATTTTGCTGATGCGTTGTTGCAGGCTGTTGTAGCTATAATCAGTCATTTATTCGAGCGTGAACCAGCTTACTTTCATGAATCAATAAATTTATTATTTAGATGGTCAAATGGTTCAAAGAAACATGTCGGCAAAGGCACTTCGATTCCCTGGATGATCATCGGCGGCAATTCCAAACGAAACCGGATTGGGCGCAATGGAAGGTCATAGTAGAGCGTTTCGTATATAGTAAAAAAATCACTTCTACTATCTTTCTGCGGCCACATTTCAGCTTCGGTAAGTTTTTTCAGATAGGATTGATCCGGTAGTATTCCACCATCTTTATTTTGCGGAACCTCTAACCTATGAGTCGGGTAGCTCACTTTATCGCCTTGGATCAGGGCAAACTTTCGATAATCAATTGACATAGAATTTTTTGGTATAGCATCAGATATGTAACCTTCGTTAATGCCACAGTTCATGTAAGCACCCGTCGTTGATACGAAATTTTTTGGCCGAATATTAGGCAATCTCAAAAATGCAAATGATGTTTGGAAGTAAAGGTAAAAACCATTTTTTGATGTAGCTTGTATATCTCGTCGCACACTCGGAGAAGATAGTATCGGAACACTATCTTTACTGGCTAGTTGATGTAAGTATGCTTCAACTAGAACAAGTTCTTTCGGCTCATTGGGCATTGTAGGAACAGTCACACCACACACGTTCGTTTGCCATAAGGCATCAGGCGTATTGATCGCCGTATATATTCGCTTTTCATCGCGCTCCTCTGGCTTTATCGCAGGATTCAGGCGTAAAACGGCGTCCGTCATCGCTTGTCCAACGTTGCTTGCCTGACTCGCACTGATGCCGAGCAAGCTGATCGCACCAGCGCTACCTGCAAAAATAAATTGTCGTCTTTTCATAGATATTCTCAAGGGTTAGGAGGACGAGGACAGGCTTTGGACGGCAGTATCGTTCCTGCATATTTAAATTCGCCAGCATCGTTTTTTTCATCGCAACTTAAACTGCCAAGCGCTTTGGTACGATTATCGGCAGCGAGCGATTCGTTATAAGCCCATGCCGGATCTTTCAGATTCACATTAATTCCCATCTCCTCTAACGCGGCATCCAGAATATCTAATTTTTTACTGAACGCGGCATTGATCGAGTCAACGCTACCATGATTAACTTCAATGTGTTTCGTTCTGATTTGATTACCTTGATCGTCCCAAGAAAAGCTATATTGTTCACTCTCGCCAGTTTGATTAAACGCTGTTAATGTGTCTGCTAGACTCAAAATATCATGACCTTTATCGTGACTCCAGGTCTCTTGCTTAGAAAATTCATTGAGTAATGCCTGTTCCGCACTCAACGTTCGATCCCCATTGGTTCCCCAGTAGGTACCACCATTATCTGCATTGGGTTGGCTACCGGAAAATAGTTTGTTGACGAGGACGCCATAACCCCAGCGGTTAAATGTATAGTCTGGATCAGAGTCGTTCAGTCCATGACCGATGCCCAAACCAAGATCGACTCCGCGATAAGGAGTATCGTCTGTTTTCGCATGGCTGTAGGTATCGGCCAGCGCGTGCAGGGCTTCTCCAAAAAAACTCTTTTTCGCGCAGTAACTAGGGCTGTTGAGATAAGCGTCATAAAGGTTATTTAGCTGATTACCATCCATAATGATGTGAATATCGGCTTCAGGTCTCAATGTATCCGCCATGAAATGATAATACTGCAATCGCGTTTGATTGGTCGTTATGCTGGCATAAACATCGACTTCACCATTCATTTAGCCATTGACGTGAGCCAGATATAGAATGAAATGGCGAATGAGGAATTCAGTCATCAATAATCAGTCTCGATTTTTTGCCCGGTTTGTTTATCGATGTACCAGCCTTTTTCAACGACTTTTCCTCCACTGATATGAGCCTCTTTGAAATCGCCACCAGGATTAGAATGGACAGATAAATTACGACCTACTCGTTCAATATCCCAGCCAAACAATACACCATCCGATTGCACCCGGAACTTGAGGCGCAAATTGCCTCCGTGCTCGCGAATATCATTTAGCACTTCATCTGGAATACGCTCTGCCACTGGGAAAGTGTAGTCACCAATGATGTTGCCATTAAACTCCATGTCCATTTTCCCCCAAACAGATTTAGTACTATCACGCCATGTTGCTCGTACTGTTACTGGTACATAAATCCCACCCAAAGCAAATATTGAGCGATTGCGTAAGTTTTGTGTCGCTTTTCCATAGATTTCATATCCACGATCGTCATAGAATTCCAGTCCCAACACCTCGACGTCGCGCATTGCATCGATAACCAAAACACAGCCCATGCCCCTGAAGCGACGTTGCGGATCGTGTTTGCGATGGGATAAATTCGTGCAAGCGGCGATCAAAGGGATCATCGTCAATACAACCGTTAATTTTCTTTTCAGTATTTTCATTCTTGCACCTGTAAATCACCAAGATCGTAACCGTGGCTTCTGAGCCACTCCAAATAGGTCTTCATATCGACACGGCCTGTCACAAAATTCTTTCTCGCCGGATCGTCTTTTGCTAAGTAGTTGATGAGATTGTTCTGTTGAGTATCGGCATAGCTCATGCCAGAGGTGAATGCCATCTCTCTTTGGGTACTCGTTAAACCATCCCGGTAATGGATCTGCCTCTCTTCAGCATTTTGCTCCGGGGCACCGGTTTTGATGCTGTCGCTCTTATCATGAATCACTGGGTTTGACTGGGTTTGAAATGATGTTGGAAGAAGATATCGATTCAATAATCAGTCTCGATTTTTTGCCCGGTTTGTTTATCGATGTACCAGCCTTTTTCAACGACTTTTCCTCTACTGATGTGAGCCTCTTTGAAATCGCCACCAGGATTAGAATGGACGGATAAATTACGACCTGCTCGTTCAATATCCCAGCCAAACAATACGCCATCCGATTTAACCCGGAACTTGAGTCGCAAGTTGCCTCCGTGCTCGCGAATATCGTTTAGCACTTCTTCTGGGATACGCTCTGCCACCGGGAAAGTGTAGTCACCGATGATGTTGCCATTAAACTCCATGTCCATTTTGCCCCAAATAGATTTAGTACTATCACGCCATGTTGCTCGTACTGTTACTGGTACATAAATCCCACCCAAAGCAAACATTGATTGATTGCGTAAATTTTGTGTCGCTTTTCCATAGATTTTATAGCCACGATCGTCATAGAATTCCAGTCCCAACACCTCGACGTCACGCATCGCATCAACGACCAATACACACCCCATTCCCCTGAAACGACGCTGCGGATCGCCTTTGTGATCGGATAAATTCGTGCAAGCGGTGATCAAAGGGATCATCGCCAATACAACCGTTAATTTTCTTTTCAGTATTTTCATTCTTGCACCTGTAAATCGCCAAGATCGTAACCGTGGCTTCTGAGCCACTCCAGATAGGCCTTCATATCGACACGGCCTGTCACAAAATTCTTTCTGGCCGGGTCGTCTTTTGCTAAATAGTTGATGAGATTGCCGTTCTGGGTATCCGCATAACTCATGCCTGATGTGAATGCCATATTCCGTTGGGTCGTCGTTAAACCATCCCGGTAATGGATCTGCCTGTCTTCAGCATTTTGCTCAGGGGCACCGGTTTTGATGCTGTCGCTTTTATAATGAATCACTGGGTTTGACGGGGTTAGAAATGATGTTGAAAGAAAATACCGATTCAATAATCAGTCTCGATTTTTTGCCCGGTTTGTTTATCGATGTACCAGCCTTTTTCAACGACTTTTCCTCTACTGATGTAAGCCTCTTTGAAATCACCTCCGGGACTAAATAAATGCGTCGCCATGCAAGTTAACACCTCGCGCGTGTTACAGTTTGGTATCGGTAGTGCTCGTTCAATATCCCAGCCAAACAATACGCCATCCGATTGCACCCGGAACTTGAGGCGCAAATTGCCTCCGTGCTCGCGAATATCATTTAGCACTTCATCTGGAATACGCTCTGCCACCGGGAAAGTGTAGTCACCAATGATCACCCCCTCATTCCATATTTTTTTCTGATCATCCCATCCTCTGCCTTCTCTCCATGTTGCTCGCACTGTTACTGGTACATAAATCCCACCCAAGGCAAACATTGATTGATTACGTAGGTTTTGTACTGCTTTCCCATAAATCTC
Source organism: Undibacterium sp. Ji67W (assembly GCA_049340365.1). Taxonomy (GTDB): domain Bacteria; phylum Pseudomonadota; class Gammaproteobacteria; order Burkholderiales; family Burkholderiaceae_D; genus Undibacterium. The sequence continues at coordinate 193,840 of JBMPOY010000010.1, forward strand.
AGATCCACGATCATCATAGAATTCCAGTCCGAACACCTCGACGTCGCGCATTGCATCGATAACCAAAACACAGCCCATGCCCCTGAAGCGACGTTGCGGATCGTGTTTGCGATGGGATAAATTCGTGCAAGCGGCGATCAAAGGGATCATCGTCAATACAACCGTTAATTTTCTTTTCAGTATTTTCATTCTTGCACCTGTAAATCACCAAGATCGTAACCGTGGCTTCTGAGCCACTCCAAATAGGTCTTCATATCGACACGGCCTGTCACAAAATTCTTTCTCGCCGGATCGTCTTTTGCTAAGTAGTTGATGAGATTGTTCTGTTGAGTATCGGCATAGCTCATGCCAGAGGTGAATGCCATCTCTCTTTGGGTACTCGTTAAACCATCCCGGTAACGTATTTGTCTGTCCTCGGCATTTTGTTCAGGTAGGCCGGTTTTGATACTGTCGCTCTTATCGTGAATCACCGGCTTGTTAATGATGGCATGCAAGACTTGAGCATCGCCCATTTGAACGCCTGCATCCTTGGCTTGTTTCACCATCCATGCCAAAGCTACTTGAGGTAACTGATTTTCACCTTCTGCAAAGCCGCCGCCAATATCGGCATGCGCACCGATGAAACCCATTTCTATCCGGGTTGCTCCGGGAGTCGGTACCGGGCTCGACTGCCCCTGCATGATCGACTCCAGCGGAAATGCGCCGATGGAGCCATAAGGATGAAATGTATCGCCGCGATATTCATTGAGTGCGACTGCCTGCGCCACATAAGTAAATTGATCAGGAATCGCCAGGTTATAGGCTCTGCCAGCGTTGGTGCTCAATACGGTATCCCACAACCCCATGAATCTGAAATTCACCTCCTGGCACTGATCTTTGCCTTTTTTGTCTTTATAGCCGTACCAGTAATTACCGTCTGCATCTTTTTTAGATTTCGCAACGATTTGATTGGCAAAGTCTCTCGCTTCGGACGCGCCGCGACTAAAACCAATAATATCGACATCCATCACACCCTGGCCACCATACCCATCGGCCTCGTCATTAAAATATTGCACCATGCGGTTAATGCGGGCAACACCACTGAAATTAAATCCCATATCCCCCACCGGTGCATAGATGTCGCCGTATTGTTCGTCTTTATGGATGGTGCCTACACCTGTAATGTACTTTGCTTTTCCATCGTTATAAAGTTGGTCAAACTTCCAGACGTTGGAGAATGAACTCCCGTTGTCTGTCAGCCAAGGTTGATCATTCGTATTCCCCGTCCCATCAAACGCAAACAGAATCAGCCCATCCGGGTCGATGTATTTGAGCGGGTTATTTCTGACGTAGCTGTAACCGTTCGGGCCGTCGGGGTTGCCAGCGGGGTCGGGGCTGAGGTATTGGCCTAAGCTGGGTGCGTAATAACGCTGGCGGTTGTAGTAGAGACCGGTTTCGTTGTCTTCGTATTGGCCGGGCAGGCGCAGGTTGAGGGTAAAGTGCTGACTGGTGACATCTGCCTGACCAAACGGGGCGTAGGCGGCTTTCCAGATTAGCTGGCCCTCTGCATTGGTGGCCGCCTCGGGAGCGCCCAGGTGGTTATTGTGTAGCCACACCAGTTGTTCTGCCTTGCCAAACCAGATGTCGATGAGCGTGTGCAGGTCGTGTGTGATGGTGCTCAGCGTCGAGGGATGAGGGGTGGCGAGTGCTTGTCCTTTTGGGGTGTCAATGAGTGCCAGGCTTTGTTCACCCATGTTGATGTATTGGCGGGTGAGTTGGCCCTCAGCGTCGAGTTCAGCAGCGAGTTGTTGATCCTCATAGAGGTAGGCCTGGGTCTCGGTTGCGGTTTGCTTGAGGATACGTTCGCCGCGATGATTGTAGGTGTAACTGGCGAGTTGACGTTCAGCCTGACGAACGGCAACCAGTCTGCCTAAGGCATCCCACGCGTATTCGCGTTCACCCATACTGACGGGTTGGCCGTTGGCGTTGTAGTGCGCTGTTTTGTCACCCTGGCTAAGCAAACGATGCGTGCCGGATGCATAGGTGCTTTGTTGGGTATTGGTGTGCAGATCTTGTTGGTCGGGGATGTTTTCCTGACTGAGTACGCGGCGACTGCTGCGATCATAAAAATAGCGACTCGCGGAGGGTTGATCGCCACGGATACTGGCAACAGCGATGAGACGATCACGACCATCGTAGGCAAAGCTTTGTTGTTGGGTTTGTGATATTTGTGTTGTTTGTGATATGTGCGGACTTGCGGTATGCAATAAGTTTCCTTGTCTGTCCCACAGATAGCGGTGATCCAACACAGCCATTGGATCACGCGGAACACCCAGCGCACCCGGTAAGTTGGAAGGTGTCGCCGGTATCACCGGTATCGCTGGTGCCGCATGCGCAGTGCGGATTCCCAATACCGCATCGACTGGCGTTTTGGTATTCAGACTTAAAACGCTGTTGCTTTGAGATTGAACTTTGCGGTAGACGAGGCGCCCCAGTGCGCCTTCGCGGCTGCGTTCTGCACGGGCTTCGATGCCGTTACCGGTGATAGCGTGTTTTAAGCCAATGAGATCACGTTGCAGGTCTTTGACGATGGTTTGCGTTGGACTAAGCCAGCGTAACCAGGAGGTGGCGATGCGTTCACGTTTGACACTGGTCACCTGGCCTTGTCCATTGCGTTCAAACACAAGGTCGCTGCCATCGGGCAGGCTGGTGCTTTGCAGGGTGCCCTGATCGTCAAATTGGTAGCGCGTGATGTGGGTGCGTTCACCAGCGGGGGTATGGAGGGTGACGATACGGGCCGTGCGCAGGCCGCGTTGGTCATACTCATAGCGTTCGCTTTGTGTGGGATGGTGCATGGCAAGCAGGTGTGAGCCTTGATACGTCCATGTGGTGTCTGTACTTTGTTTAGTTCTGGCGTCGGTAATTGTTTGTCGCAGGAGGCGTCCTTGTATGTCATAGAAGTAGTTCGCCTGATTGCCGTGGACATCGGTGCTGGCGATCATGTGGTTGGCAGCATCAAAGCTTCTGAGGGTGGTGCCACTGTCGGCGCTGATGGTGGCGATCACGCGTCCAAAGTCATCTGCAACCTGGCGTACGCTCTGGGCGGGAGCAGGTGTACGGCTAATTGTGCTATTCCCTGTGTGCTGTTGGGTATCCGCTGGCCTGGTCAACCTAGATAAGGCAGTGACACGACCCAGAGCATCGGTGATCTGCTCCATCGCACCTGTTGTGCCGTAGGTAAAGTGGTAGGCTGCGCCTTTGTTGTCTTGTAAGCGCGTGAGCTGATCTTGTTGGTGAGCGGTATTGTCGTACTGGTAGCTTTCTACTTGTGCCATGCTATTGCTATAGCGGCCTTTCTGAATCAGGCGACTTTCGGTGTCGTAGTGGAGCATGGACAATACCCCCAATTGGTTGGCGTACCATTGCGGACGATCGGCAGCGTCGTAGGCGAGTTTGACGCTTGCCTTAAACTGATCCGGTGTCTGGTGTTGTGCAATGCTTTGCTCGTTAAGCTGTTCACTTGCTCCGATTTCTGTGGTGTTGCCCATTACGTCGTAACGAAAGCTTTGCCCTCGGGTTTGCTTCCAGCCTGGGCCACCGCTGTAGGTGGCGACTAATTGCAGGCGCGGATTAAAGATAAATCGGGTGCTGTATCCAAGGCTATTCGTGACTTCTTTAAGGAGTCCGGTCGCTGGATCGTAAGCCAAGGTTTGCACCTCGCCGCCCGGCTGGGTGACGGCCTTAATATAGCGCCCCCTAGCATCCCACACCAGCTTTGTGATATCAGAATCTTCCGGGCTATGCTTGGGGCCATTGGCTAAAGGGCCGTCGATCTCTGTCAGGACGCTGATGTTATTGATGAGCTGGTAGCGGTAGGTCGTGCTGCGGCTGATCATCTGGGCATGCAGGGGTTCGTAGC